>CAWGMC010000056.1:0-524299 GCA_963823545.1 uncultured Chloroflexia bacterium
AGAGATACCTATGCACGTAGTGTATTGAGAATAATAAACATGGGGAAAATGTACACATTTCTGCCTGAGGAATTTAAAGACAGGTCAATTGATTTTCAAAAGAGTATCTACCTAACGACAGGGATTCGCATTTATGACGAAACCAGAAATCTGATTTCTCAATTTGTTGCTTCGTTTCTTGGTGGTGAAAACAAAATTTCAATATTTGAGACGCTCTGGAATCCGAAATCTATAAAGCGTAAACCCTTTCCCCCCTATGTTATCCATCATGCTAGCGAGATCTATTTTTTGCTACAGTCCCATGAAAAACTTGATAGGGTGAAGAGGGCTTTTAAAGGCGCTCGCCGCTATCCATTTGTATGTGGGCTGATTGATTTAAATGATACTGATTTTGTTGCCGTGGACAATCTAGAAATTCAATTATCTCAGTGGGTTTTTCTTTCTTCAAAAACACAGTATTTAATTGTTGGCGCTTATGACAGCGAAGGTTTTATAATTTGTGAAAATTCGATAAAACCACAAGTCAAATGATGTGATGAATGACCCTTCATTACCTCACTACCAGCGAGGTGTTTGTGCGAGGCACCTTCTCGCTCGGCGAGGGTGTTTGGGCGAGGCAGCCTCAAGCTGCCGTCGCCCACTCCAACGACATGGTCGTTGGAGCCTGCCTGCAACCCCGCCGCTATTTGACCGCAGGTCTTCGGACGAGGTGGCTTCCAGCCACCATCGTCCATGTCAGCGACATAAGTCGCTGACACACTACGCATACACTTCACCCGGCAGCTTCTCCATTCGATCCCCAAAAACACCATTGACAACTTAGAACATTTGTACTAAAATAGCTCTGTCCCGACGCCCCTAAGGAAGTCGGGACTATTTATCAGCCGAGGTGACCTCAAGTCACCGTCGGCAATGTCAGTGACGTGAGTCACTGACGGGACACTACCGCATGGAACCTCTAACCTTCAACTACTACTCGGATTCCGCCTTTAATCACCCCGAAAAAGGGCATTCGTTTGGATTTAAATTTACAAATGTACACGAATTACTCATGGACCACAAAAATAACCAGTCACAAACCCCGCCCCTGATCACCCCCAGCCAGGATCCATTCGTTTGGATTTATTTAATAAAAACGAGGCGATATCATGTTTCTCATAATTCTCCATCCTCTGCTTTTGCTTTGTGCCCCTTCGTGTCCTTTGTGTTTAAACTGATTTGGATTTCTCCCTCGACCATTCAATCATTCAACTATTCACTATTCCCCACGATTCCACTCGTCCAGACATCTCCCAAAAAACGCCCTCAAAAAATGTGTAATTTTGCCTAAAAACCACGCACAGCCTAAAGGGAAAATGGAATTGATAAGAGGTTCAAATAGATCATTGAATTTTTCATCCCCCTTCTTGGCTCTCCTCAAAACTCCTCGATTTTTGTCAAAAAATTACCGTTTTCCCATCAAAAATGATTGTCTGGACATAATTGAACCTCGAATTGAACCTCCAACTCCTCGCGGCAGGTTTTTAAGCCCCTTCCAGACAGGCAAACCAAAGTCAACTCTGCTCTCCCATCGACTTTCGACATTTGACTTTCAATCATCCTTCATCCTCCGAACTTGGAACACTGAACATCGAAACCTGGAACCCTACTTCACCATTCAAATTCTCTACCTCTCAACTTTCAATCACCCCATGATCCATTCGTCCATTGAGACTACTCAAACCACTCCGACCACTCGACAACATTGCCGCCTCGCAAGATATAATACAGCCCATGACCGAACGGGACCTCGATAAGGCTGCGCTGCGCGGCGAACCCTCCTACGTCTGGCGGGCGGGACAGGAACGCCGCCTGGAGATGATTCGGCACGCGGCGGGCGAACGCATCCGCGGCTTGATCCTGGAGGATGGGTGCGGCGTGGGCATGTACGTGGAAAAACTATCAGCCCTGGGCGGGACGGTGATCGGGCTGGAGTATGACCGCGAGCGGGCTGTGGAAGCGCGCAGGCGGTCAGCGCATATCGTCAACACGGCGGGAGAAGCCATCCCCCTGCCCTCTTCGCTATTCGACCTGATCCTGAGCCACGAGGTGCTGGAGCATGTGCAGGATGACCGCGCGGCTGTGCAGGAGATGCTGCGTGCCCTGAAACCGGGCGGCAGGATCGCCCTGTTCTGCCCGAACCGCGGCTATCCCTTCGAGACGCACGGCATCTACTGGCGGGGAAAATACAAATTCGGCAACATCCCGCTGGTGAATTACCTGCCGCGCAGTTGGAGAAATAAACTGGCTCCGCATGTGCGCGTCTATTCCAAGCCGCGACCTGGAGAAACTCTTCGAGGGCTTGCCTGTGCGGTATATCGAACGCACGGTGATCTTCGGCGCGTACGACAACATCATCGCCCGCTTCGGTGCATTCGGAAGGTTCCTGCGCTCCCTGCTGCAATGGCTGGAGAGGACCCCCCTGCGCGGGCTGGGCTTGTCCCATTTCTGGGTGGTGGAGAAGAAATAAATCCACTCTGCGCATGAGTCCGTTGACGAGCCAAAGGAGGCGCGACAATGGGAATCACATTGAATCCAACCATCAGCCTGCTGCTGCTTGCCGTCCTGCTGGCGGGGGCTTACTTCGTCTTCTGGCGCGTGCGCCTGGACTACACCAGGCTCGGCAAACTTTCCCGACCGGTTGCCATCCTGCAGGTCGCCTACTTCTTCGTTTACGCGCTCGCCTCCTATGCCTTCCTGAACTCGAGGCTGTCGCAGGTGGACACGGCTGGAGCGCTGTTCCTGCCGGCGCTGATCCTGATGGGGGCGGGATTGTTGTTCGTCCTGTTCTCCATGCCATTCCTCGGTCGGCGCTCATTCGGGCAGGAGGTGGGCAGCCTGAGCACCAGCGGCTTGTATCACTTCAGCCGCAACCCGCAACTGGTGGGGGCATTCCTCTTCATCGCCGGATACTCCCTGTTGTGGCTCTCCTGGTCGGGCGCGGTGTGGGCGGCATTATGGCTGCTGCTCTCGCACCTGATGGTGCGCGGCGAGGAGGAGCACCTCGAACGGACATTCGGCGAGGCATACCGTGAATACTGCGCGCGGACGCCACGCTACCTGGGTCTGCCCGGGAGACGAAAAAAGAGCAACAGCCCTTGACGGCAGTTCGTCACACCTTCCTTGCAAATTTTACCCACCCGACACCAGGCTATATAATCCCGGAGGCAAGCAACAGAGGAGATGCCGATGACCGAAGACCAGACCTTATTCGACCAGGCACTCGCGGCGGCGCGGAACAAGGATTTTGCCACCGCCAGAAGCCTGCTGATGGAGCTGTTGAGACAGAACCCCAGGCACCTGGACGGCTGGCTGCTGGCAGCGCACGTGGTGGATCGGCGGTCGGATGCGATCCACTGCTGGCAGCGCGTGCTGGAACTGGATCCGAATCACGCCTACGCCAAACGGAAACTGGCTGAACTGCAAGGGAGACCCCCGGCGGCGGCGCCAGCCTCCCCGCCTGCACCTGCAGAAAAGCCCGCCGTACAGGAAGCCGCGCCCCAACCAGCCTCTCCGCCCGTCCGGGTCGCTCCACAGGCAGTCCCGCCTCCAGCCGGCGCCCCGCGAACAAGCACGTCCCCGGCTGTCAAATCCAACACGGGGAAATGGATGCTGGGTCTGGCAGCGGGGTTGATCGTGGTGCTGTGCCTGGTGGTGCTGGGAGTGGGTCTCTCCCAGGGGGACGGATTATTTGCCAGTTCCGCGCAGCCGACGCCCAATCGACCAGGAACTCTTTAATGTGATCTACCTGAATGCACAGCGCGGCGAACAATGAGGACATCGGCGCGTATATGGCAACCATCCACTCGAAAAGCCCGATGTACCGGCAGACCGAAAAGGCACTGCAGGATGTCTTCTCCCAATATGACCTGAGCTTCTGGTTCTACGACCTGCAGGTGACGGGCTTAACTTCCAAAGAGGCGCGGGTGCATTTCTCGCTCTCCACCACGAGGATCAGGGGACCGGCCTTCCGGGACAACATCGTGACCGGGACCATGATCCTGCGGCTGGAGGATGGCATCTGGAAGATCTACAACCAGGAAGTGGAGAACACACAATACCAGTAGGTCGCCCCCGAAGAAAAAAAAGGGACAGCAGTGCGACTGCTGTCCCAGATCATTTAAGGAAACGAGGCTATTTCGCCGGGGAGGTGCGCAGGCGGCGGGCAAGCAGGATGACGATCACCAGCGCAACCGCCATGACGACCAGCCCCGGTGCGCCGACCTCATCCAGGAAGCCGGTATTGGGCAGGGCGGTGGAGGTGGGCATGCCTGTGACGGTCAGCTGGGCTTGCGCAGCCTGGGTCAACGCCGCGGCAACCGTGGCGGTCTGCGGATCGGAGGTGGGGGCAAGGGTGGCAGTGGCAGCCTGGAAGACAGGCGTCACGGTCGGTTCCAGCGTGGGGGAGGCAGCCGCCACCTGCGAAAGCGCCTCCGAAACAGCCTTCTCGGTCAGCCCCACATCCACCTGCAGATTCTGCGCGACCAGCGTGGCTTGCTGGGCATCGCGCTGGGCGGTCTGCCGGGGGATGTAGTACAGTCCGTAGACAGCCAGGCAGGCAAGCGACAGGAGCACGATCCCCCCGATGACAGCAGCCACGATGAGAAAGGTCTTGTTGCCTTTCTCTTCCGGGGGTGTGGCATCATCCAGTGTGTTCAGATCATCGCCTTCGTACATGGGTCACTCTCCTCTTGAACATACGTTCAGTGTATCCTAATAATAGCACAATTATCCGACAACTTCCATATTTTCGAGGGGCACCAGGAGGTCCTGACCGGTCTCGAGGTGCACATCCGCTGCACGGGCGCGCAACCCGCTGGGCAGGACCGTCAGCCCGGGATGCAGGTGACAGGATGGAACCGGCGACCCCATAATGGGGAGCGGCGCGCATGATCACCTGTTGATTAACTGAAAATGTTTCAATGTCGTTCGGCGGAGCGGGCTCCACCGTGACGGGCAGGGGGATGATGACCTCGGGGCGGTTGCCACTGTAACGGTCGACCGCCTCGGCATTGACCGTGACCTCGCGTTTGGCATTGGTGGTCAGCAGGCGGAAGGCAGCCGAGTTCATCGGGTGGGTACCAAGACCATCCATGACCAGGACGGGATAGCGCATTTGTTGAGCCAGGGGAACCAGGGAAGGCAGCATGCCGGAGAGGATGAGCCCGCGCACGGGCAGTTCGGCGGCGGCACGCAGGGGATCTGCATCACGCAGCATGCCAGCCAGGATGACCGAGCCGCGCAGGCTGACATCCAGCCGACCAGCCTCGATGACCGAATCCGGCTTTTCCATCAGGCTGACCAGCATGCCGGTCTCGATGCGCCCGTTGCCCCAGACGCCCTGGATGAGGGCTCCCGTGGTCTGGATGGCAACGCCGCGTTCGGGGATGATCCTGACGACCTGTCCCGGCAGACCGGCGCGCAACTCCAGGTTGACCTTGCCGACCTCCAGCAGGACACGCCCGCCGCCCACCAGGACCACGCGCCCATCACGCGGGGCACGCACCTCGCGGCGCATCAATTTGCCGCGGCTGGCGATGAGCGAATTGGCAGCCAGTTCATCGTTCACCCTGCACTGGATCAGGCGGTCCGCCTCTTCCGGGGAGATCCCCAGTTTGCGCGCCACATCCACCAACAGATGCTCGCGCCCCCAATGCGCCTCGGCGACAACATCACTGGCGGAGACACGCTGGTCGAGCCGGACATTAACCGTCCCGGGCAGGGGCAGGAGACGTTCGCGCAGGATGGTGGTCAACGGGAGGATATGTATGACAGGTGCAAGCATCGTCTAGTCTCCCAGCGTTGAAAGCCACTTGGCAAAGAGCTCATGGCGGCGCGCCGCGTCGGAAGGCAATTGCAGCGGGCGCCCGCGCGCATCCATGACCACTCCCAGCGCACCACCGCTGACCTGGACGGTCTTGCCGCGCCCGGGTCCAAACCCGATGTTGGCACGGTGCAGGGGCTGCAGGGTGAGATTTCCCACCTGCCCGATATTCAACGGCAGGACTTCGAGGGCACCGTGTTTCAGTTCGGCGACCGCCTTGTGTCCATCCGAGGTCTGCAGGCTGGCTTTCAATACCGGCGTGCCGTAGGGGGTGTTGCTGATGACGGAAACCGTCCAACCGAGGTCATAAAAAGCGCCCGATTCGATGACCTGCACCGGCAGGATGTTGTTCTGCCCGGCGGCGGCACCCAGCAGGGGAAGCAAGCCGCTGCGGTCGAGCAGGATGCGGGTGACACCCACGGGCTGGAGGGCATCCAGGAGGAGCAGCATGTTCTGCCCGGGCGTGGGATTTTCCGTGAGGGTTGCGCCGCCGGCGAGGATCAATTCAAAGAAGGGCAGCAGTTCCGTACGAATGACCCGCGCGGTGGAGGGGAAATCCTTGCGCGCGCTGCGCACCGCCATGCCAAGCATTTGACGGGCGAGCGCCTGCAGGATGACACGCTCACCGGGAGTGGCGGGCAGGATGGAGGGTTTCAGCGATCGATGATAAATGGCATCGCGCAGGACCTCCTGGTCGATCTCCAGGGAAAGCCAGCGCTCAAAATTTCCAATGTCCAGGGTTTGCAGGAGAGCCGGAAGATTTTCACCCAGCCCATACTGCGGGTAGGTGTGCAGGCTGAGCTCCCCGTTCATGCCCGCCGCAACCGTGGCGGAGGAGGCACCCAGGTCCACGCCAAGCACGCCCCCGCTCGCGCCTGAGCTGAGGAAGCGGATCATGCGTCCCGCCGCGTAGGAGGTGGGCAGGAGATGACCGCTCGACCAGGTCTCCAACTCATCCACGCCGCGCAGCTGCGATTTGCGGATGGCGGAGAACATCAGCGCCAGTTCGTTCATGGCGGGATCGAGATCCTCAACCTCCAGCGAGGGGCGCACGTTGGGAGTAATGTGCAGGGAGGACGTCAAGCCCCCGAGCAGGTCTTTCACATTCCGCGGCGAGGCTGTGATTGCCCGCGAACAGGATCGCCGGGCGTTTTTCGGAGGGCATCAGGTAACTGGCAAGCCCGACCGTGTCGAGCATCTTTTGAACGGAACGGGAGGCACCGTCGTCCGTCCCGCCGGTGAACACGACCAGGTCCGGGCGCGAGCGCAGGATGGAGTCGATCTGCTCCTCGGAGGGGCGCCGGTCGACCAGGTCGATGCGCTCCACGATCTGGCTGTAGGTTGATTCTGCAAGACGGCGGGCGGATTCCAGCGAGACATCGGAGAGCAAGCCGACGATGACAGTGCGGATGGCGGGACCGGCGGAAAGCGTGGCTGCGAACGAGTCCGTTCCCACCCCATCCGGACGGGTCGGCATGACAAGACGGCGATCCTTGTCGAGGAAGGTCCTGCCCGTGATGGTCTGGATGCTTTCAATGGCATCCCGCACTCCCATACCGACATCCCTGAACGGCGCCCCGGCAGTGCTGGGAGCCTGCCCCGCGGCGATAAAACGATAGATGCCCTCCACCACGTCGAACAGCACGGCGCGGGTGGTCGTCGCACCAACATCCACAGCCAGCAGGGAATTACCTTCCACCAGTGAGGTTGTCATAGGCTTCAGAGACCAAAGAAGGCGAACAGGATCCGGATGCGTTCCACGAGGGCGGAGAGTGCGGCGGAATAGACCCCCGCGAAGAGCACGCCCAGGGTGAGCGCAATGAAGAGCCTGCCCACCCAGGCAACGATATCGATCCAGCGGCTGCGCCTGACAGAGCCATCCTCCTGGCGGCGCGCACCAAAATGGAAATATGCGAGGGTGGCGATGGTGCCAACCAGCATCACAACGCCATTGAAGATGGATTGAAGAGGATTGAAACCTTCCTGGCTCAGAGCCATCCAATCAAAGGGTACGGCAGCCGCGGACACCTGCGGAATGAGGGTGCCCAGCACCGCGCCGCTGACCGCCACCGCCGCGCCTGCGCCCACCAGGTAGGCAACCGCCGGTCCGCCCAGCCAACTGAGGCGGGGCGAGATCTTCATCAAGAGGAGTGCCGCCAGGAGCAGGGGGATGAGCGACAACCCACGTTCCAGGAGCGGTGTGCTTGCGCTGGTGAGCGGCTTGACCAGCAGAGGCAGGATGACCCGGTACAGGGCGATGACGGCGATATAACCCGCCGAGACACCCACAAAAACATGAATGGCAAAACGGAATAAGACATTATCCCCGACGAGATAACTCAGGACCATGATGGTCAGCAGGAAACCGGCGACACCAACTACAAGGTCGGACGTCATGTTAGACCTCATCCAGGGCACGGCGGCGGGCACGCGCACCGGCGATCAGATTCCACAGTCCGCCCAGGACCATCAGCACGGCGGCGAGCAGGGTGGCATAGTTGAACGCGTCCCAGATCCCGCGGACGTAAGCACCCGATTGATCGGTCCCCTCGAAGGCGGCGCCTCCCAGCACTCCGCTCACCAGACCATTGACCTGCCCGGAGAGCAGGTAGGGCTGGATCATGGGCGCGGCTTGGGCACTGGACACCACCAGCATGGGGACGCCCTGGCGGCGGTTCGTGGTCTGTTCCACCCAGGCACGCGCGGTCCCGGCTGAATCCGTCAGCAGGAGGATGGCGGCATAATCGGATAATTGTTTAACAGCCTGCGCAGGCGGCTGATCCCAGGCAGGCAGAGGCAGGGCAAGGCGCGGGTTTTCGGCAAAGGATAAAATCCCGATCGTCCCGCCGGGCAGATAACCGAGATTGATGTAATCCCGGTCCTGCTGGTAATCATGCTGCGACTGGGTATTTTTAAGGAAGCGTTCCGCCAGCGCCCCGCCGGTGGGGGAAGTGGAAAGGAGGGTCAGGCGCGGGTGGCGCAGACCAAGCAGGTGGTCCACGAACGGGGCAGCCGCGATCTCCAGTTCACCAGCCAGGGCAGGCTCATAATCAAAGATCATCAACACCGGCGCGTCTGCCGGGAGTGCATCCATGACCGGCAGGACCTGCCAGGCTTCATCAGGCAGGGAGGCGGGCATGGGCGCGGACTGCATGCGGGTCAGCAGGAAGATGGAGATCAGACCGACCAACAGGGCTGAGAGCACCCAGCGCAGGACGCGCTGTGAGGCAAGCATCCCGCCGCCGCGCAGGGGTTCGGCTTCCGTTTCGGAGGCGAGCATTTTTTCAAGGAGGGAGGCATCCGCCTGCTGGGCATCGCTGACCTGCAGGAGCAGAGCCTGGGCTTTCGATCTGCCGGGCTGGAAGAGTTCACCCGCCAGCGGCAGGACGCCCTGCAAGCCCGCCAGCGGTCCTTCCTTTTCGACCGGTCCATCCACCAGCGGGAAGACCGCTTCAGCATCCGGCAGGACGGTCTCCACCGGGCGCATGGCTTGCACCCAGGAGGGCAGCTCCGCCGGGGAGATCAGTTCCTGCGGGGTTTCCCCGGGGACAGGAGCGGATTCGGTCTTCCGCATAACCGGCGCGACCGGTTCAGCCGGTGCAGCCGGAGCAATGTTCGACAGCCAGTCCGGCATCTCCCCGGAGAAGAGATCGCTGGTCTGTTCGCTGGTCAGGGAATCATCGCTGAACGCCGGCGCGGAGGGCAGTTCGGGAGCGGGCTGTTCAGGAGCGGGTTGTTCAGGAGTGGGTTGCTGTTCCGCCGAGGCAACCTTCTCGCGGAAGGAAGCCATCCAATCCGGCAGGGGGGCTTCGCCAGCCGGTTCCTGTTTGCGGGGTTCCGGCTCAGAAACGGGTTTCATCCAGTCGGGCAGGTCAACTTCCTCCTGGGTGGTCCCGCCGGATTTCAAGCGTTTCGGACGGAGATTCGACGGGCGGCAGGTTCGAGAGCCATTCGCCCAGGGAATCATCGGAGCCCGACTCGACCGGGGCAGGTCCAGCCTGGAACTCCGAACTGGCTTTATCCAGCCAGTCGGTCAATTCACCCGTGGCGGGTGGTTTGAACGTGCCGCTGGCGAACGGGGAAACAGCAGGCAGTTCCTGCGAGCTGGAAGGCTGAACATCCTTCCCCTCGGCGGGTGCTCCTGCTCCAGGTCGCGCATCCAGGGGAGCATGGCATCGCCGCTCTCCGGCGCAGAGGCGATGGGAGGGGTTGCCATCCCGCCCAGTTCATCATCATCACCCCAGTTGAGCTCCTGCCGGCGCGGGAACTTTGCCTCATCCTTGCCGGGCTTGGGAGCTGAGCTGGCTTTGTTCAGCCAGTCGGGAACGTCATAATCCTGGTCGTCGCGGGAGACGGATTCCAAACCAGCCAGGAGATCCGGCAGTCCCTCCCCCTTGGGGGGTTCCATACCCATGGAGGCGGCTTCCTCGGCGGTCTTTTCATTCTCAGCACGGCGGGCATTCTCGCGCGCATCGCGCAGCCATTCCGGCAGGATCGGTTCGAGTTCACCGGTGCTTTTCTTGGTGGGCACATCGCCCGGGCGGATGCTTTCACCCTCCTCATCATCCACCACGTGCAGCGGCTGGTGGCAGAATATGCAGACCATCCGCTCGGGAGCATTGGGCGTTCCACAATGTTTACAAAGGATCTGCGGCATTATTTCCCCCCGTAAGGACGGTCGAATGCAAAGAGGGCGCGCAGCCCGGTGACCAGGGCGCCGAGTGCCACACCGATGATCAACCCGCGCGCGCCGCCGGCTGCAGGACCATACATCAACCAGGGACGGATCCAGTCACTCAGGAAGGGGATCGCCCCGATACGAGGAAGGAAAACGGAACCGAGCAGCATGAGCGCCGCGGTTCCCAAAAAGATAATGGACATCATGTCGACGCGGCGGCGCAGCAGGCGGATGGAAGCATACAGGAGCGTGACCGCCAGCAGTGCCATCAGCGAGGCTTCGACGGGGATGATGACCGCCTCGACGGCAGCCTGCATCCATGGGTGCGAAGGACCCGTCAAGACGCCGATCAACAGGACCGCAAGCATCGCCACCAGCAGGGTGAGGCTGTTGACCGATCCCTTCTCGCGCCGGCGAATTTCTTGAAATGAACGCTGAACAAATTCCCGATCCCGACCAGCGCCGCCACGCCCAGCAGGATCATCGCCCATTGCAGGAGTTCAAAGCGCACGGTGGCAAGCAGGGGAACCGGCAGGAATGTGCCGAGCAGGATGATCAAGCCGACTGCGATCGCGATCGCCGCGGAAAGAGGCGTGGATCTTCATATCAATCCCGCCAGTTTCAAAAGCGAAGCCGCCAGCAGCGCAGCGACGATCACCCAGCGCAGGATATCCTGGACCTGGAGGCTGGCACGCTGGGCGGGATCATCGCCGAGGTAGGCAGGCATGGCGAACATCTCCTCCCCCACCAGCGGTTCGGTCGTGGATGCGAACAGGATGGACTGGGCTGCCGGGTCGCTGGCAGCACCGATCAGCGCGGCATTCTCGCGCTCGGTCGATTCGGTCAGCAAGCCGACCTCGGGACCAAAATCACCGATCAACACTTGCGTGGAAACCTGTTCCTGGCGGTTGACCGACATGGCACCCGCCGCATAGGAGAACGGCGTCATGCCTGCCAGGCGTCCATTGGTGGATTCATAGAATTCCTCCACCCCCGCGGAACGGTAGGCGCTTTTCAAGGTGTCCTGTGAAAGGATCGACAGCAGCGGATCGCCGGAGGTGGAAACCGGCGGGCGGTCACTGATGGAGTTCTGCCCGCCGACATGCCTGAGCAGTGCCAGCGCGGACAGGGAGTCCGCGCCGCGTGGCGTCACCAGCCCGCCGCGTCCGAGCGAGACGTGCAGGCGCGTGCCCTCCTCCACCGCCAGCCCGGCAGCCTTGCGCAGGTGTACCAGCGCCGCGATCTCGCGGAAAGCAGGACGCACCTTTCTTTAATGAAGGTGAATGCCAGCAGCAGGATGGTGGCAAGCAGGATCAGTCCCAGCCCGAGATAGGTTGTCATGCAGCCTCCCCGCGCGGAGGTACGCGGCAAAGGCGCGCACCTCATCATCCTCTTCCAGCAAATGTGCGAACGCCTGGCTGCCCGGTCCCAGCAATGGGCGGGCAATAAAAAGCGCCTGGGCGGAGAGCAGGGTGACAGGAGCACCCGCTTCCAGCATCCAGGCGGTGATGGAATCAAGCTTCAGGCGACGGAGTAGCTTCGCCCATTCCGACCAGAGTGGTCTTGGCGTTTGCATGGCAAAAGTATAGCACAATTCTTTTAAGGAACGACTGGTCAAAAATGATGCATTATTACAATCTCGTTGCCGGGCGGAGAGGCGGCGATCTTTTTCATGCGCGTGCTGCAGATTCCAGCTCTGAAAGGTCATTTTTTCTGTATAGTATAATTCCCCGCGAAACGTATTTCCGGAGGCATAATGACTGAACGAAAGAATCCGCGTACTGGTCGCCAAACCCGGTCTGGATGGGCACGACCGCGGCGCAAAGGTGGTGGCGCGCGCCCTGCGCGATGCGGGCATGGAAGTGATCTACACCGGCCTGCGCCAGACCCCCGAGATGATCGCGGAGGCCGCCCTGCAGGAGGATGTGGACGTGGTGGGGCTTTCGATCCTCTCGGGCGCGCACATGGCGCTGGCTCCGCGCGTGCTGGAACTGCTCAAGGCCAACGGGCAGGAGCATGTGCGGGTCTTCCTCGGGGGCATCATCCCGGACGAGGATATGCCGCACTTAAAGAAGATGGGCGTGAGCGGGATCTATGGCCCGGGCGCATCGACGGAGGACATCATCCGCGAGGTCCGCGAGTCGGTGAAGAAATAGTCACTGCAGTCTGCATGCTGATCGATCCATGAACTATACCAAATCCGTCCTGACAGGTGACCGCCTGGCCCTGGCGCGCCTGCTGACCCAGGTGGAGAACGACACCAGCGCCGGGCGTGCCGCGCTGGCGGAACTGTTCCCGCATACCGGCAAGGCGCACCTGATCGGCGTGACCGGCGCGCCGGGCACGGGAAAATCCTCGCTGGTCAACCAGCTGGCGCTTCATTACCGCAAACAGGGCAGGCGGGTGGCCATCGTGGCGGTGGACCCCTCCAGCCCGTTCACGGGCGGCGCGGTGCTGGGCGACCGCGTCCGCATGCGCGACCTCTCCGGCGACACGGGCGTGTTCATCCGTTCGATGGCCTACGCGCGGTTCGCTGGGCGGGCTGGCGCAATCCACCGCGGCGATGTCGCAGGTCTTCGACGCGGCCGGATATGAGATCGTGATGATCGAGACGGTCGGCGCGGGGCAAAGCGAGGTGGACATCGCCCGCCTGGCGCACACCACCCTCGTCGTGGAAGCGCCCGGGATGGGCGATGACATCCAGGCGATCAAGGCGGGCATCCTCGAGATCGCGGATATCCTGGTGGTCAACAAGGCGGACCGCCCGGGCGTGGAAAACACCGACAGGGCGCTCAAATCCATGCTCGAACTGGCGCACCCGACGCGGCATGTCTTCCTCCATCACGGGCAGGAAATGTCCGTGGACGGGCCGGATCGCAGAACAGCGGAGACCAATGGCTGGATCCCGCCCATCCAGAGGACGGTGGCAACCGACGGCACGGGCATCCCGGAACTCGGCGCGCACATCGACGCGCATGCAGAGCATCTGCGCGCCAGCGGTGACTGGGCTGTGCGCGAGCGCGCCCGCCTCGAGTCCGAGCTGGATGCACTGCTGCTCGAAGCCCTGCTGGAGCGATTCCACGCACAGGTGCCGGATGAACAATTCAAGGCGGCGCTTGACAAGGTCCATGAACGCAGTCTCTCCCCCTGGGAGGCGGTACAGCATGCTGGTGAACGGGAGGCACGCAATGAGCATCATCTACGGGGAACGCATCCGCCTGCGGGCGGTCGAGCACGAGGACGTGAAGAAATTTCATGAATGGGTCAACGATCCCGAGGTGACGCTGGGGCTGGCGCTGTACCTGCCGCTGTCCATGAACGATGAGGAGACGCTGGTTCGAACGGGCATCCAACCGCGCCCCGGAGGAGAAACCGCTTGCCATCGAAATGCGGGCGGGCGACGGCTGGCGCCTGATCGGCAACTGCACGTTTTTCAACATCGACAGCGTGGCACATTCCGCCGAGATCGGCATCATGATCGGCGATAAGTCGGTCTGGAACCAGGGACTCGGCACCGAAACGGTCTCCCTGCTCCTGCGCCACGGTTTCGAGACATTGAACCTGAACCGGATCTCATTAACGCGTGTATGCCGACAACCCGCGCGCCAGGCGCGCCTACGAGAAGGCGGGATTCGTCCATGAGGGCACGCTGCGGGAGGCGGTTTACAAGCACGGCAAATTGGGAAACATCGATGTGATGAGCGTTCTGCGAAGCGAATGGGAAGCGCACCGGAAGGAGAATCGATAAACATGCTATCACGCAGCCATGAGTTACGCGTGTACGGAGGAGTCAAACTCTATGTCGGGACGGGTTCTCCCGAACTGGGCGAAAAGATCTCTCAATACCTGAAGATCCCCCTGAGCGGAAGGGACATCATCGAGTTCCCGAACGAAAACCTGTTCATCAAGCTGCACAGCAGCGTGCGCGGGCAGGATGTGTATGTCATCCAGACCACCGCCTCGCCGGTGCACCGCAACCTGATGGAACTGCTGATCATGATCCAGACCCTGCGGCTGGATTCGGCGGCGCGCATCACGGCCGTGGTGCCCGTATCTTTGTTACGGGCGCTCGGATAAGAAGGACCAGCCGCGCGTCCCGATCACAGCCCGGCTGGTGGCGGACATGATCGAGGTGGCGGGCGCGGACCGCTACATGACGCTCGACCCGCATGCCGGGCAGATCCAGGGATTCTTCTCCATCCCCGGCGATGTGCTGACCGCCTCGCACATGATCACCGACCACATCAAAAAGAACCTGCGCTCAAAACTGCATGGACCCCGTGGTGGTGGCGGTGGACCTGGGCTTTGCCAAGAAGGGACGCAACTACGCGGCTGACCTGGACACGCCGATCGCCTTCATCGAAAAACGCCGCACCGGCAACGATGCCAACGCCGAGGCCCTGACCCTGATCGGGGATGTGAAGGACCGCGACGTGATCATCGTGGACGACGAGGTGGATACCGGCGGCTCCATCGCGCAGGCAGTGGACCTGGTCAAGGAGAACGGCGCGCGGGATGTGTACCTGTCGTTCATCCATCCCATCCTGTCGGACGATGGTCCGCAACGACTGGCAGCCCTGCCCATCAAGCACATCATCACCACCGACACCGTCCCGATCTCCCCGCAGAAAATGAAACTCCTCGAAGGCAGGATCACCGTCCTTTCCGTGGCGCCCATGCTGGGTGAGGTGATCCGCCGCGCCCATGAAGGGCGCAGCGTGGGAGAGATGTTCAACGAATAATGACCCAAGCAGGATCCGCTTTAGAAACGTTTTATGCCTGAACTTCCCGAAGTGGAAACCATTGCCCGAACGCTGAGACCTGCGCTGGTTGGACAGACGATCCTGGAAGCGGACCTGCGCTGGGCGCGCACGCTGGCGTCCCCAGCCCGCGGAAGTTCAAGGAACAGCATCCGGGGGCAGGAGATCCTGAACGTCTCCCGCCGGGCAAAGTTCCTGGACCTTCAACTTTCAAATTTCAACCTGTTCATTCACCTGCGCATGAGCGGGGATCTGTATATAAAAGCAGGGAACGATTCAGCCTGAAAAACACGACCGGCTGCGGCTGTTCCTGTCCAATGGAGGCGTGCTGGTGTTCAACGACACGCGCAAGTTCGGGCGCGTCTGGCTGACTGCCGAACCCGGGTCGGTGACCGGCAAGCTGGGACCGGAACCCCTTTCCCAGGATTTCACGCCGCGGCTGGCTGCATGAGAACCTGCACCGCCGCCACCGCCAGTTGAAGCCGCTGCTGCTCGACCAGACATTCCTGGCGGGACTGGGCAACATTTACACGGATGAAGCCCTGCACCGGGCGCGCCTGCACCCGCTGGCCGTGTCGGATTCGGTCAACCGGCAGGCGGCGGTGCGCCTGCACGAGGCGATCCGCGCGGTGCTGGAAGAGGGCATCCGCCGCAACGGCGCATCCATCGACTGGGTCTATCGCGGCGGCGAATTCCAGAACTATTTCCGGGTGTATGATCGGGAAGGACAAGCCTGCCCGGTCTGCGGAACCAGGATCAAGAGGCTGGTGGTGGGGCAGCGCGGCACGCACATCTGCCCCAGGTGCCAGAAGAAGAGGTGAGCATGTCTGAAGGAATCCCCGAAGGAATCATTCGAATCGTGGTTGGATTGGTTGCCCTGATCGCAGGCTGGGCGATCGGATTTTTTGATTCCAAGCTGCGCGCAGACAAGAGGATCAAGCAGGCGGAGGAGAAGGCACAGCTCGCCGCCCAGCAGGCAAGAGGCGAGGCGGAACGCGCCATCCTGATGGCGCGCACCACGGCCTCCGCTCCGCCCGCCCTGCCCGGGAAAACCCTGATGCGCCTGTGGCTGGATCCCGCAGAACGCCCGGCGTTGGACCTGGATGGACAGGCAGTGGACACGACTCCCATCTCCGAATCGAATCGCAAGCGCCTGCTGGGTCTGTTGAACGTCATGCGCCCGTGGATCGAGGGAAAAAGCACGCCGGCTTCCAGCCCCCCAACCCCCGCGCCGCGCCCGGCAGCTCCCGCTCCCAGCCCCGCCCCAACCGCTCCTGCACAGGTCAACGCCCCTGCTCCCGTCGTCCCTGCCGCAGTCGTGGTCAAGGAGGAAAAACCGGTGGCAAGCTTAAGCATCGTGGAACAGATCGATGAAATCCTGCAAGCCCGCCTGGCTGGCTCTCCACTGGCGGGACGCGGCATCCGGTTGATGCAATCACCGGAAGGCGGCGCCATCGTCTGGGTCGGCTTGCAAAAGTTCGCGGGCGTGGATGAAGTGACAGACCCCGAAGTCCAGGCGATCATCCGTGCCGCCACTGCCGAGTGGGAAAAGAAATACACACCCGGGATGTGATGCTCCCCTCAAAGATCCCATGCCTCAGCCCGGGGACTGCTCCGGTACCGTGAGACGCGCGGTCAACACCGGCACCGTATCGCTCTCCGCGATCTCCGCAGTGATATTGGGGGTGTAGTACTGCCGCAGGGCATGGCTGCTGTATATCGATCCCATGCACACCAGGTCATAGCTTCCATCTCGGATCTCCGCCAGGATCTCCTCCAGCACATTTCCATTGCGGACCTTCACCAGTGCCTGCAAGCCCTGCGTGCGGGCAATATCCAGTCCCAGGCGCAGGCTGCGCCCGGAGGGTGTATCGGTCTCCAGCCAGGTTCTGCCAGTGCTCCCCCACCTCACGCGTGGACGGGTAATTGAAATCGATGGGCGGGACGACCGTCAACAGGACCACCTCCGCCTTCGCCTTTCCGGCGATCTGCATGGCAAGGTTCTCAGCGGTCAGCTCATAGCCCAGCCCTCCCTGGCAGATCAGCATCCGCTTCAACGGCAGGCGCGCCTGCGGCACATACAGGATGGGCACCCGGACCTGTTCCATGATGTGACGGAAGGAACGACCCGACAGCATCCGCCTCAAGGGCGGACGTCCCAGCGGTCCCAACACGACCATCACGTCCAGCCCGCGCACGCGGTCTGGAATGACCTCCTCGGCATGCCCGTTCCGGACTTCAAGCTGGCATACCACCCCGGCTTTTGCAAAAATGTCCGCCGCATTCGAAAAAACGGACTCGAGCGGATGAACATCTTCATCGATCTCCGATGGTGAGGGATCTTCATCCAGACCGACCAGGCGCACAGGCAATTGCAATGCGCCTCCCAGCCAGGCACCATATTCAATGGCGGGGAATGTCGTCGGTCGTCCATTGGAAAAGATCAGAATCTCAATGGTCATATCCACCTACCTGTAGAGGATGACACCCAGCACCCCGGCGCCGATAAGGACCACCGGGGAGGGAATGTGGAGCAGCAACGCCACCGCGCTCAACGCCGCGATCAACAGGAAGCGGGGCGTGATGCGCCTGGCGCGCGTGGCGCGTGACAGTTCCCATGCCACCATTGCCATCAGGGCTGCCACCGCGGGGCTCATGCCTCCCACGAATCCTTTCAGCCAGTCCTCATGCTGGAAATACTGGAGCACAAATGCCACCAAAAGCATCATCACTGTGGGCGGGAGGACCGCGCCAAGCAGTGCTGTCAATACGCCGGGGATGCCGCCTGCCGCATATCCCACGAACATGGCGAGTTTTAACGCCTCGCTGCCCGGCAGGACATTTGAAAAGCCCACCGCCTCAACGAAGCGTTCCTCGCTCATGATCGTTCCGACCGCCTCCTCGTAAAGGAGCCCAATGGAGGCAGGTCCCGAGGGCGAAAGCAGGTTCACCTTCAGGAACATCCACAGCAACTTCCACCAGACGGAAAATTTCGAGGGCTGGGTCATGCGAACAGGAACACCCCCAGCAATGCCGCCGCCAGGACAACGATGCGGGCTGGCGCCTTCAACACCATTGCCACCAGGCTGGCAATGCCGATCAGCCAGCCCTGCCAACCGGTCTCACCGCCCTTCTGGAAGATATTCCAGGCTGCGAACAGGATCACCACTGGATATGGCGGGGGTCAAGCCTTCGACAAAGCCTGCCACCCATGCCTCGCGGCGGATGCGGTGCAGCAGCATCACCACCCCCAGGATCAACAGCGTGGGCGGCAGGATGGATCCCAGCAGCGCCACCAGCCCGCCCGGGATGCCCGCCACGGCGTAACCAATGTACATCGCCAGCTGCAAGGCATCCGAGCCGGGCAGGACGGACGAAAACCCGACCGCCTGCACGAACTGCCCATCCGTCACCAGTCTCCCGACCGCCTCGCTGTAAAGCAATCCCACCGATGCAGGTCCGGAGGTGCTGAGCAGGTTGACCTTGATGAAGGTCAGGAAGAGATCAAGGTAAATATTCATAATTTCAAGCGGGGATCCCCGCCTGCAGGGATTTCACCAGGTAGTGGGCTCCACGTTCGAATCCACGCTCGAGGTAATAGCCGCGCGTACCCACCGCGGAGATGACTGCCATCCGGCGAAATCCCCGCGCAAGCGCAACCCGGTCCGCCTCCGCCAGCAGGCGCGTTCCCAGCCCCACGTGCTGCGCTGCGCCCTCACGGTCCGCGCCGACCGGGAGCGACTGCCCGTACACATGCACCTCGCGGATGAGCGCCGCGCCTTCGAGGTCAGCCAGCCCGGTTGCCGGGGAATTTTCATTGGGAAGCGAAAGACGGATGAAGCCCGCGATCCTGTCATCGGCGGTCACGAACGAGATGAAATGCTCCTCCGCAGAATCCGCCTGGTAGACCAGGTCATCCAGCCGCAGGGATCCGGGCGCGATCGACCTGGCGCGCACCTCGCGGCAGCGCACGCACTCGCAATGCACGCCGCGCTTTTTCATTTCAATATGGATGTCCTGGCGCAGGGAGGTGCGCCGGTTCCCCTCCACCACGTGCGTGGACGGGATGTCGCGGATGACGCGGTTGACGCGGCAGTAGCGCGGGATGGTCGGCTTGATGTCGCACGATCAGGTCGATCAGTTCGGGGGTGCTGTAGGGATGGAACTCGCCCCTCTGCCAGTATTCATATAATTCCGCATTGGCAAGCAGCTGGTTGGGATAGATCTTCAATTCATCGGGGCACAAGCCCGTCCACAGTTTCGCAAAATCCGCCCGGTCCGATTCCAGCGTCGCGCCCAGCAGGTTGGGCATCCAGTGCAGGACGATCTTGAATCCCGCGGCGCGCAGCAGGGAGACGGCGCGGTGCGTGGCTGCCACGTCATGCCCGCGCTTGTTGATCTCCAGGATGTGATCGTCCAGGCTCTGCGCCCCCAACTGCACCTTCGTCACCCCCAGGTGACGGAGCCAGCGCAGTTCATCCGGCGTGATCTCGTCCGGGCGTGTCTCGATCACCAGTCCCACGTTGCGATGAGGAGCGGATTCATTGAGGGCATGCATCGCATCCAGGTTCCCGCCCTGCCATTCTTCCGGGGAAAGCCCGGCGGCCGTCCGTCCCGTTGAGCGCATCAAAACAGCGCGCCACGAACCATTCCTGGTAATCCCTGCGGTAGGAGCTCCACGTCCCGCCCAGGATGAGCAGTTCGATCTTGTCGGTGGGATGCCCCAGGTTCTCCAGCTGGGTCAGGCGCGATCGCACCTGGGCGTACGGGTCAAAGTTGAACTCCACGCCGCGCATCGCGCCCGGTTCATCCGGCAGGTAACTCTTCGGCATGCGCACATCGGTCGGGCAGAAGATGCACTTCCCGGGGCAGGGATAGGGCTTGGTCAGCACGGTGACCGTGGTCACGCCCGAGAGCGTGCGCACCGGTTTCATGCGGAGCTTGTCGAACAGGGCTGTGTCCGCTTCGAGAGTCCCGTCCGCCACCATTTCATGGTAGGCGGCTACGAGGAACGATTTTCCCAGCACGCCGCCTTTGGGCAGGGAGTGCGCGCGCAGGCTGGCGCCCAGGTCGCGGCCGCCGCGGACTTCCTCCACCACGCGGCGCGCAAGGGCGATCCTTTCAGGGGTCAGGGTATTGGCGGCAAGCCATGCTTCTTTTCGGGACATGGCTATTTGACCACCCATTCCTTTTGCCGGAACAAGTCGGTATGCAGTCCGCATTCGGTCTTGCCGCGCCCAACCCAGCGACCCGCACGCTCCGGGTCGGAGGCGCCGACCGCCACCGTACAGGGCGCGCACCCGATCGAACGATAGCCTTTTTCCAACAACGGATGACCCGGCAGGTGGTGTTCCTCAATATAGCGATTCACATCCGCCTTTGTCCAGTTGAGCAATGGGTTGACCTTGATCAACCCGTCATTCTCCAGTTCCAGGATCTGCGCGTGGGCACGTTCAGCCGTCTGGTCCCGGCGGATGCCGGTCATCCAGGCTTTCAACCCGATGACCGCCTTCTGCATGGGCTGGACCTTGTTGATGTAACAACACAGGTTTGGGTCATCCAGCGGCAGGCTGCGCAGATTTTGGCGGACAAACACATCCCAGCGCGAGTCACGGTGCAGGTCGATCACATTCAGGTTCCAGTCTGAAGCCACCCGCGCACAGAAGATCAGCGTCTCCCAAAAATGATAGCCGGTCTCGAGAAAGAAAATACGCAGGTCAGGCTTGATACGCGTTACCATGTGCAATAACGGCATCGATTGGGTCTGGAATGACGAGCTCATGGCGAGGTCATCGCCAAATTCCGCGACCGTCCATTCCAGGATCTCCCGGGGGGATTTGTTCTCGAGCTTTTTGTTCAGCACCGGTATTTCATCTGTAAAAATCATAGGCAGGCATTATACCCATTATAATCGCGGCATGGATCCATCCACCGCGGAACGACTGCTGGCGCTCAACCGTGACTTTTACGACCGCTTCGGCGCCGAGTTTTCCGCCACGCGCCGGAGGCTTCAGCCGGGCGTCACGCGCCTGCTTGAAACCCTGACCGGCGATGAATCCGATCCTGGATCTCGGGTGCGGGAACGGCGAACTGGCGCGCGGGCTGGGGAAGCGCAGACACCGCGGTCCATATCTCGGCGTGGATTTCAGCCCGCCTCTCCTGCGGGATGCCGCCTCCCTGCCCGCCGGTTTCCCCGCAAAATTCATCGAGGCTGACCTGGCGCATCTTTCGACCAGCCTTCACTCACTGACCGGACTGAACATCTGGTCACTGGTCACTGCATTCGCCACCCTCCACCACATCCCATCGAAATCCTTGCGGGTGGACATATTAAAGACGGTCCATACCCTGCTTGATCCCAACGGGCGCTTCATTCATTCCAACTGGCAGTTCCTGAACAGCGCAAAACTGCGCGCCCGCCTCCAGCCCTGGGAGAGGATCGGCTCTGACGGATTCGGATGTGGATGCAGGCGATCACCTGCTCGACTGGCGCCGCGGCGGAGAGGGTTTGCGGTATGTGCATCAATTCAGCGAAGAGGAGCTTTCGGCGCTGGCAATGGAATGTGGATTTGAAATTCTGGAATCGTTTTATTCGGATGGAGATGGGGGAAAGCTGGGGTTGTACCAGGTCTGGAAGCCCTTAAAAACCGGAGGCTAGGATGTCCATCGCCATCACCCGCGAGGTCAGCCGTTCCATCATCAAGTGCGAACTCACGCACCTGGCGCGCACGCCCATTGACGTGGAACGCGCCCGCACCCAGCATGAGGCGTATCGCTCCGCGCTGCGCGCCCTGGGACTGCAGGTCATCTCCCTGCCGGAGGAACCCGACCTGCCGGATTCGGTCTTCGTGGAGGACACCGCGATCGTGCTGGACGAGCTCGCCGTGATGACCAATCCCGGCGCAGACTCCCGCAAACCCGAGGTGGAGTCGATGGCGCGCACCCTGGAGAAATACCGCAAGCTGGCGTGGATCACCCCTCCTGCCACGCTGGATGGCGGCGATGTCCTGGTGCTTGGAAAGAGAATATTCGTGGGGCAGACCCTGCGCTCGAACAGCGCCGCGCTCGAGCAATTGCAGGGCATGCTTCATCCATTATGGCTACGAGGTCCGCGGCGTTCCCGTCACCGGCTGCCTGCATTTGAAATCCGCGGTCACACAGGTTGCGAATGACACCCTGCTGATCAACCCCGAGTGGGTGGACAGGACCTGGTTCGAGGGCTTCAAGTTCATCGAGATCGATCCCTCCGAGCCGTTCGCGGCGAATGTACTGATGCTGGAGGGGACGCTCATCCACCCCTCCGCATTCACAGGGACGCGCAGGCAGCTTGAAGCGGCAGGTTTGCCCATCCTCCCGGTGGAGGCGGACGAACTGGCAAAGGCGGAGGGCGGGGTGACCTGCTGCAGCCTGATCGTGCGCAACTAGGTAATAAAAAGCGCCGCGGCTTCTCCGCGGCGCATGTTTTTACAATTTCACCTTGTTCGGATCCACAATATATTGCCACCAGTTGTTGTGGATCCCGTTCCTGCGTCCCGCCACATGCGGGATGTGTTTCAGCCACCACTGGTGGTGGCGGCGGATGTCTCCGCTGCCCCACTCCGCCGAGGTGACCGTGCGGACGTCCCCCAGGAAATTCGGGAAGTTCAACTGCCAGTCGTAACACTCGCTGGAAACAGGCGTGGGATTGTTCCAGTCATAATCCTGCCGGCTGTTGGGTGCGTAATGGATGTTGCCGCAGGCAGCCTTGCCCGCTGAGATCTTGTCATAGCGGCTGAAGCGCGCCCACAGGTTGGCGTCCCCCGTGAGCTTTGCAAAGGTCTTGGTCAGGATCGACTCCGCCCGGTGACCGAAGGATTCGAGCATCTCACCGATCCCCCGCTCGTAACTGAATCCCATCAGCACAAAACGGCGCGCGCACTGGGAGGTGTTCTTCATCGGCGGCGCGTTGCACCAGAAGGCGCCCGCGCCCCCCATGATCGATTCATAAAAACCCGCATAGGGAAATGCAAAGACCCAGACTTCATCGATCAGCCCGCCCGCGACCTTCGAGAGGATATCGAAGCGGGTCAGGATGGCGCTGTAATCCACGTCCTGGGGCAGGTGCGGCTGGGCTGCGCCATTCAACACATCCAGGTAGGCTTGCGGGGTATAGCGATAGCCGTCCGTCTTGACCGGGAACTCATCCACCGTCACGCGCTGGACGATCTGGTAGCGCGCCATTCCATGGCTGTACTCCAGCAGGTCGGAGGTGTAACCGGCGACCAGGTCATCCGCGCTGTGCCAGTTCATCTTTTTCGAGAGTTTCTGCCCATCCTCCATGGTCGGGTCGTAGATGACCAGCAGCACCTTGCTGGTGGTGATGGAGGCAGGTTCGTCCGCGCTGTCGGGAGGCATGGAGGGCTGCACCGGTGGCGGCACAGGCGGCTGCTTTTTCCCGAACAGGGACAGGATCAGATCGAGGATCGAAGAAAGAAAGTTTCCGGAGGAATTGGACATGGAAGTTCTCCACTGGCTCCCCATATTATGGAGGGGGAGCAAGCCCTGCTTTAGGGCACGTAGTTCGCCACATAGACCTGGTTGTCGAGCACCACGTACAGGATATGGTTCGGACCGGCGGTCATTGCGCCGAGGGAACCCGCCGGCAGGTCTCCGATCGCAGCGCCCAGGATGCCCTGCAGTTCGAACCCGCGCGAGCTCAGGCGGTACATCGACTGTCCCTCGGCATCCAGCAGGATCACGGTGGATTCGGGCAGTTCCGCCAGCATCATCTGCGTGAAATGCGCCTGGGCGAACACATTTGTTTCGCCATAAGCCGGGAGGCGGTTCACGAGCGTCACCGGGGAATCGCAGCGCGTCGGCACACCGTCGATGCGGCTGTACATGCAGTAGGTGATCCTGCCGTCCGCGTGCAGGAGATAAAGCTCATCCCCGTTGACCGCGATGTCGATCGCATCCTGGATGTCCGGGATCTGGACGCCGAAGAAGATCAACGGAGAGTCCTTGAATATGCCTTCCGTCTCCGTATAGATCCAGACCGCCCGCGAGGGCGCATCCAGCACGTACAGTTTTCCATTGTCGAGCGCCATGGCGGTCACGCGTCCCCAGTTGGTGTTGGGCGGCGTCAGTGCGATCGCCGTGGACATCTTTCCGGGCGCGCAATACAACAGGTTGCCCATCGCATCCACGCCCATCACGGAGGAATTGAGCGTGTTCACCTTGGGGAGCACCAGCAGGTCCACCAGGGACCCGACCGTGTTGTTGCCGTTGACGCCCGGCTTGCAGTCAAAGCTGACATCCAGCTCGTAACTGCGCCCGATGACCGCCCTCAGGATGCTTCCCTGGATCGCATCCAGCATGAACAGGTCGCTGTCACTGGCAGCCATGCGGCTGATCTCGGCGTTGATGCCGGTGCCAAAGATGGGGCTGTAATCCAGGCGTGTGACGCCCAGCAGTCCATCCAGGCGCCCCTGCGCCTCCTGCCGGATGGCGATCGTATCGCTGGTGATGTTGTAGGTTTCCGCCTGCACCGCGCGCTGGAGCACATTGCTCCATGCCTCACGCTGGCGCACCGGGTCGCTTTCACCCAGTGCCTGCTCGCGGAACACCTGTGCCTGGGCGATATAGGTCTCATATTGTGAACTGCGCCCAAAGCGCATGTAAACCACCACGGCGATCGTCACCACCAGCAGCGGGATGAGGATGGAAATGAAAGCCATGGCAGGCAACGGCAGGGAGATGTCCGTTTCACCGCCGGGCACCAGGTTGGGCAGGAATTTCCGGATGCGCCCCCACCCCCGCGTTGTGAGATTCCGCCAGGTCTGGAGCCCGTTCACCGCCAGGCGCGCCGCCTTGCGTTGCCTTTCTGCGCGGCGCCGGGCGATCTCCTCCGGTGAACGGACCGGCTGGGTGGTGATATCCACCTGTTCGAACTCGACCGGTTCCTCATCCTCCTCCGCCGCGACAACCGGTTCCTGGACGGGTTCCGGCGGCAGGGCACGTGGGATGGATGGCGGGAACTGTCGCGTCATGGCAGCCACTGCAAGCTGTTCCACCATCTCTTCGCTGGCAGGCTCCGGTTGAGGCGGAATGGCATAGGCGGAAGGTTGTTCTTCGCGCGGCATCCCGACCGGTTCCACGGGAGCAGCCTCTTCGATGACAGGTACCGGCGGGAGGACCACCGGGACTTGCACGGAAGGTATGGGTTGAGGAGCGGGCGGCGTTCCATCCACCAGGTTGATCCTGCCGGTCCCCTCCGTCACCTGGACCAGCGCGCCATTGATATCGCCCTCCACCAGCGAGAGCATCCGCTTGCGCGTGGATTCGATCGTGGGCAAGCCGCGGTCCGAGGCAAGCGCGTTCTCCCAGGCGGGCGGGAGTTTCGGGCAGAACAGCAGGCGGTCTCCGGGTTGGAGCGTTATCTGCGAATAGAAATGACTGATGCTCTGGCTGATGCCGAGACCTTTCCCCGAGAGCGCCGGGTCATGCAGGTGCACGCTCCTGCCGCCGTTCAGCGAAAGCACGTGGGTGGGTCCGCATTGCAGCATGATGACCTGGGATTCGCGCAGCGAAGCCAGCGTAAGCGAGCCGATGACATACTGACCGCGCCCGGAGGCTGACAGGTTGCGCTCGAGCAGGGCATCGTTGATCGACCCGGCGGCGGCGCGCAGGGCTGCGGTCAGGGCGCCGGTTGTGCCGTGGTAGGCTGCCGCGGCATGCGTGACCAGGTTCTCATATTCCTCCGCGGTAAAGGGCATGTTGCCGCTCAATAAGAGAGAGACCAGCAGGCTCTCGCGCGCACGCCCGCGCGCAGCCCTGCGCGGCGGGGCAAATGCCATCAACCCGGGCAGGCTGTCTTGTTCTTTTCCGTTCAGGCGGCTAAGACTGAGAATGTTCAGGTCAATGGGCACGTTTTTCCACCAGGGTCAAAAACAAAGGGAAGTCTGCCATCATTATACCCAGTAAATAATCACAACCGGACACCGATTGCCCTGTTATGCCGCCCGGGGAGCGAAAAACCATGAAAACAGGGGGATGGATCTGCTAGTTTTATCCATGACGTGTCACTGCTCAAAATGAGGCAGGGCAGCCTGCCCGCATATACTGGTAAAATTTATCGAGTCCTATGGAATTCACCCTTCATACAACCTTTGAAAGCCTCCAACCCCTGGCAGGCGAATGGGACGCGCTGCTCCCGGATGGCATCACGGATGCGCCCTTCCTGCGTTTCGATTACCTGCGGGACTGGTGGAGCACGCTGGGCGGCGGCGAGTGGGCACAGGCAGACCTGGCGGTGGTCACGGCACACGATGCAGGCAGGCTGGTCGGCGTTGCCCCCCTCTTCCACGCCCTCAACCGCGACGGGCAGCCCGCCCTGCTCCTGCTTGGCTCGATCGAGATCTCCGACTACCTGGACCTGATCACCCGTCCCGCCGACCTGCCGGGCTTTATCCACGGCTTGTTGGACTTCCTCCCATCGGGCATTCCCGGGAACTGGCGCACCCTCGACTGGTACAACCTGCCTGAGTCCTCCCCCAGCCTGCCCCTGCTGGAGGCGGAAACGACCGCCCGCGGTTGGAGCTTCTCCAGCGAGGTCTACCAACCCGCCCCCTACATCCCCCTGCCGGAGGATTTCGATGTCTACCTGGAGGGCATTGACAAGAAGCAGCGCCACGAGATTCGCCGTAAGATGCGGCGCGCCGCCGCGCACGAAGTGCCGGTGCGCTGGTACCTTGTCAGTGATGAAGCCAGTCTCGACTCCGAGATGGAGGGCTTCTTTGCCCTGATGACCCAGGACCCCGCCAAGCAGAAGTTCCTGACCGAACCGATGCGCCGCCAGATGCTCGCCACCGCGCACACCGCGCTGCGCGGCGGATGGCTCTGGCTGGCTTTCCTGGAAGTGGGAGGCAAAAAAGCCGCCGGCGCCTTCAACTTCGATTATGACAACCGCCTGTGGGGCTACAACTCCGGGGTCAACCGCGATTTTATTGAACTCTCCCCCGGCTGGGTCCTGCTCTCCCACACCCTGCAGTGGGCTTGCGAGAACCACCGCTCCGAATTCGATTTCATGCGCGGCAACGAGGAGTACAAGTACCGCTTCGGCGGCAGGGACCGCCGGGTGATGCGGGTCAGGTCGACCCGCCAGGCATGAACAAGAGAAAAGCCCCTGGAAGTCTCACGACTCCAGGGGCTTCATTGTTCGTTTGCGCCTTCGGGCTACGCTTCGTAGCCCGCGGCATCCTCTTCCACGGTGTCAGGCTCCTCGGCGGGTTTCCGGTCAAGGAATTGGAAGGTGAGCGCCACTACCTTCGTAAAATACTTGGTCTCACCCTTGTCCTCGTACTTGTCCGTCTTCAAACGTCCTTCCACGTACACCAGGCTGCCCTTCTTCAGGTACTGCTGGGCGACCTCACCCAGTCGTTCCCATGCTTCGATGTTGAACCAGTCGGTGTATTCCTTGATCTCACCGCTGGATCTTCCGCGTTGGGTGACAGCCATGCTGAAATGGCAGACTTTCTTGCCGGAGGGAGTGAACTTGCTTTCCGGGTCTCGACCCAGGTAACCGATCAGCTGTACACGGTTTAGAGCGGGCATGGTCTCATCCTTTCGTTGGAATGGAATAATGGAGACCTTGCGGTCTCCATCCTGGTTATAACTGTGGAACTCCTGCGAAGAGGATTATACTTTCACCTGCACTACGGCTTCGGTTCTGTTCCGGCAGGCTGGATCTTCTTGAGGACGAGCATGCCCGTCTTCATCTCAACCACCTGGTATCCGGCGGGAAGTGCGTCCAGGGCGCTCGCTTTGACCTCCTTGGAGAAGTAGAACATCCTGCCGTTGGAATGCAGATAATAGGTGGTACCTTTGGAATTGGTATGTGCGTAAGCCATTTTTTACTCCTTTTGCTCTGAATGTACCTAAAGTTTAGCACACATTTTCTACAAGTCAACAGGGAATCCCTTCTAATTGTACTTTTTATCACAAGGAGACGAGATGAAAGAGACCATGATGATCGCCACCAGCCTGGAAGAACTCCGGGATGCCCGCCGCTTGTTGGATGGGACGCTTGGCTCTGGTCCCCACCATGGGCTACCTGCACGAAGGGCATATTTCCCTTGCCCGCCGCGCCCGGGAGGAGTGCGCTCACGCTGCCGCCAGCATCTTCGTCAATCCCACCCAGTTCGGTCCGAAGGAGGACCTTGCCAGTTACCCGCGCGACCTAAAGCACGACCTGGCTCTGCTCGAGCAGGCTGGCGTGGAGCTGGTCTGGACACCCACCGCCGAGGAGATGTATCCGGCCGGCTTCTCCACCTGGGTGGAGGTGGAGGGGCTGACCGTCCCCCTGGAAGGCGCCAGCCGCCCCGGTCACTTCCGCGGCGTCACCACCATCGTCACCAAGCTCTTCAACGCGGTCCAGCCGGACAAGGCTTACTTCGGTCAGAAGGATGCCCAGCAGGCGGCTGTCATCCGCCGCATGACGCGCGATCTGAACTTCCCCATCGAGATCGTGGTCTGCCCCACCGTGCGGGAGGCGGACGGGCTGGCAAAGTCCAGCCGCAACACCTATCTCAACCCCGAGGAGCGCAAGGCGGCGACCGTGCTGCATCGCTCCCTGACCGCCGCCCGTTCTGCCTATGCGCAGGGTGAACGGGATGCCGGCGCCTTGCGCAGGATCATGCAGGAGGTCATCGCCTCCGAGCCGCTGGCGCGGATGCAGTATGTCTCCGTCGCGGATTATGACTTCCTGCAGGAGTTGGAGACGGTGACCGGCAAAAGCCTGCTCTCCATGGCTGTCTTCATCGGCAAGACCCGCCTGATCGATAATTTTGTGCTCGAATAGAAAGGAGTCCAAAGCCTGCCGGCTTTGAAGACTCCCAAGTCTTGTCATTGCGAACTGCATGGCGAAGCAGGCGTGGCTCTTCCGTAACTCCCAACTATTACTTGTTCAACTGGGCATCGATCCGGTACTCTGAAGCATCCGTGTCGGTCCAGACCAGGTTGTCGCCATATTTGTCGTAGAAACCCTTGGCGCTGATGACGATCGTGAAGGTCTGGTTGCGCGGGAAGGTGGACGGCATGCGGTAATTCCCGTTCGCATCCGTCTTGGTCACCATCAGGATCTGGTTGTCGGGGTAATTCGCCGCCGCCCACGAGTCATAGTTCACACCCGAGACAAGCACGAACACGTACGCCCCGGAGACAGGGTTGCCGGAGCTTGAATCGGTCACCGTGCCGAAGAGCGTGATGCCGCCCGTGGTCGGCGGGTTGGGGATGGGGGCTGAACCCGTGCCCACCATGACACTCGCCTGGGTCAGCACGCGGATGTCCTCCCCCACGAAGAACTGGACATTGTAGTTTCCATCCGGGATGGGCTTGGTGCTGTTATACAGGCAGAATGAGTAGTTGCCGCTGGCTCCCGAATCCCAGGCATCGCTGCTCTGGTAGATCGCCTCACCGTTCGCAGTCCAGTTCGAGCCCCACACCTGTCCATCCGTCATGCCGCTGAAGGGGAAGACGGCGGTCATGCCTGAGATGCCGGAGGGGAAGGACGAGACCATGTTGCCCTTGTCGCAGTTCGCGTTCGCTTCATACCAGGAGATCGCGCCGAAGGTCTCCCCACCGCTGCCCGGGGCGGTACCCGCGATCACCCCGTAGGGGCTGTTGTATGCCAGACCGGACTGTGCAGCCGTGATCAGGGCGCGCGCCAGGTTGACGGGGCGCAGTCCATTGATGAAGCCGCCAACCGGGACGCAGGTATCCTGGTTATTCAGCACGCCGTCCCCGTTCGTATCCTGGATGACGCGGCAGTCGGTGATGTCACCGCCCGCTCCCGAGGAGACCTGGGTCGGGACGCCGATGATGTAACCGGCATCGCTCGCCGCCAGCCCGCCGGAGTTGCCGCCCGAGATGGCGGCATCCGTCTTGATCCAGGCACGGTCCCCCACCTTGTCCTCGGACGTGAAGCCTGAAATATTGCCGTCGGTATAGGTGATCGTCTCTCCGCCGATGGCAGGGAACCCGTAGATGTTCACGTGGTCACCCACATGCACCTGGTCCGAGTTGCCCACCGGGACATACGAAAGGTTCAGGTTGGACGTATCGATCGAGCTGCCGTCCAGCGCGGACGAGATGCGGATCACTGCCAGGTCGAGGTAACCGTCGATCGCCACCACCTGCGCCAGGTAGGAGAAGACCGCCGGTTTATCCTCGGAGGTCACCAGCCCGATCGCCAGCGCGTCCGGGTGGGATTCGACATCCCCGATCGAAGCCGGGTCAGCCACATGTGCGTTCGTCAGGATCATCCCGTCCGGGGAGATCACCGTTCCCGAGCCCACGTATCCCGGGGTAAGACTCCCGTTCCTGTTAAAATAGCCCGTAGATCTGCACCGTGGAGGCGATCAGGTTCTCCTTTCCGGTCCCGGGAGTTGTTATTGTTGGGAGGGGTCACCGTGGGTGTTCCCCCGTCGCCCAGGCATGCCACCGATGCCAGCATCAGAGCCAGCGCCGCCAGCCAGATGCGATTTAATTTACGCGTGTTCATGGCTGCTCCTGGAATTTTATCGAATGAAGGAACCGGTAAAAGGCTGCCAGCCCGCCTTCGTACCCCGCCTCGGAGGCGCGGTAGCTGGCGATGATCGCCTTCTCACCGTCAATAAAGATCGTATCCAAGCCGCGCACCACCACCGGCAGGTCTGCCCGCGCCACGTTCGGGTCGGACTCCACGTACGCATATTCGACCTGGTACGCCTCGCGCCCGTCCACGGTCACTGCCTGCTGGTTGAGCACGCGGAAGGCTGCCAGGTCCTGCCCATATTGGATGGTGAGCAGGCTGACCACGTCGTTCAATCCGCCATCAGCAGATAATGGCTGCTGGGATACGGTATAGGAGGTTTGGAACCCGCTCGAGGGCGCGCTCACGCACCTGCACCAGGACGTCGCCGCCCGGCTCGGATTGGATCCAGCCTGCCGGGACGGAAAACTGGATGCCTTCCGCCTCGAAGGGCAGGGCGCGGCTTTGCACGCTGCCCATGTAGAGCCAGCCCGCCAGCAGTGCGACGAGCGTCAGAAGGATGACCGCCATGTCGGAATAGCGGTCCCCCAGGGAAAGTTTGGAAGTGGTCATGCCTGCCTCCTACTTCGCCATCACGGCGGATCGAATGTTGCGGCGGATCAACAAGCTGACCGCGCCGAGACAGAACAACGCCACGACCGCCGCCAGGACCAGCCCGGACCACGGGTTCGCCGCGCCGCCTTCAAGGCTGACACTCCCGCGGGTGATCTCACCGCGCACCCAGTTGAACAGCCCGTTCACGACCGCCGCGAGCGTGATGCCCACGGGCATCCACCACAACGGTTCGCTCTCGAACTTTGCGCGTCCCAGGAAATAACCGGTGATGCCTGCAAAGCCTGCCTGCGCCAGCGCCACCACTGCCATGTGGATGATGCCCGCGCCCAGGTCCACCCCGTTGTTCTGGATGACGAACTGGACATTCAGCACGGTGGCATAACCCAGCCCTGCCGCCGTGGCATAGATCACGCCGTCGGTGGGTTCATCGAACTCCGCCGAGTTGTACATGCTGTAACGCACCGCCGCGTATTTGAGAAATTCCTGTGTAAAGCCCACCACCAGGATGCCGCCCAGGATGGTGGTTAGTGCGTCACCCCGCAGCCAGTCGGAGACACGGAAGAACTTCTCCACCAGCGGCACGCCCACCGCCGCTGCCAGCAGCGCTCCCAGGATGAACACCCCCAGCACGTAACCTTTCGGCTCGGGCTCCAGCCGGTCCTGCTGGTAAAAAACGATCAGCCAGATCAGTGCCGGGACGAGCGCCAGCAGGACGCCCACCAGCATCAAGGTCACGGGCGTGAAGACCGGCTGGATGACCGCATCCAGCGCGTAGATCAACCCGACGAAAATGACCAGGGCAAGGACCATGCCCAGGATCGAGCGCCAGGCGCCGCGCCGTTCATGCGTGGCTGTCTGGTGGTGGCGCTCGCAAAACCACCGTCCGCCGAGCGTATGCACACCCGGCTCGCCGCAGACACAACACTTGTTGTCAGGCATACTCTTCTCCTCAAAATGGCGAATTCAATTCAATTATCGATACAAAAATGAAGGGCGATTTGAAACTGGAGCATTTTTATCCCCTTTTGGCAAGACTGTCAACCCGGTTTTGAAAGCAAATTCCTTAACCCGCCGGGCGTGGATAATTCCGCCAGCGCCAGGTCGATGGAATGCTGACCGAACTGCAGGTTCAAATTTTGATTCGTCATGCTGATCGCATCCTGGTCGAATCCGAGGAACGTCCAGAAACAGGCGATCTGCCCGGTCCGTCTCATAGCGCACCGAGATGGCGGGTTCCTTGTGACCATAATAGCGCGAGCGCCAGCCGCGCCTGCCCTGGGTATCCCCGCGCACGACCGAAAGACTTCCCTGCCCCTCCAGCGATCCCATGCGCAGTTGGATTTTCTGTGCTTCGAGTTCCAATGTGATTCGGTTTTGTTCGGGAGCAACGGCATAAGGAGCATCATTGATGAGCCAGTGCAGCGCATAATGATGGACCCGCTCGCTATTAAGATGATCGACCACCAGCCAGCGATCCCCCTCCAGGGCAAGGACGCTGCGCACATGCCCCACCCCCAGCCGCGCATACCCGTCGTGCATCCCCTGCCAGCCGCGTTCACTGCTGAACAGCACCTGCCCGCGCGCCCACGCACCCCAGGTGAAGCGGCTGATCCAGGTCATCTGGTCCGCCTCATCCACCGTGACCGTGTTGTGGACATCCGTGTGCGCCAGCCCGTTCTGCCAGGGATCCTGCCCGTTATACAGATAGGTCCCCGCATCCACCGCGATGTTCCGCCCGCGCTGCCACAAGTCCACGTGCAGTTGGTCGGCATGCGAGGGTCGCTCGCGGAAATCCGTGCAGCGCATGACCGCCTTGCTTTCCCCGCCGCGCAGGATATGGATGCCGCCCTCCGGATAATTTTGATTCACCTGCGGCGGCTGTGCATCTTTTCCGGAATGCAGGGCTTGCTCACCGCATAACCAGAACAGGGACTCGTCCCACGCGCCCGCCTCAAAGAGACGCCTGCCATGCAGTAAATACCAACCCATCTGCAGTGTCGGGCGGAGATCCGTGAAATCGCAGGAGTCGAGCGGGCAGACCAGCGCGCCGTCGTTCGATCCATACATGGGCATCTCCCCGCTCGCAGGTTCGACCAGTTGGTAAAGGAAATTCAGCGACCCCGCCACCGCCTCATAAAGTTTTTTCGAAAAACGCTCCCCGTTCAACTCCCCGATTCGCATCGCCAGGAAATATACGTGCAGGATGAAACGGTGATAGTTGAGCGAATACATCGAGTACGTGCCATCCCGGAAGATGTGAATCTCCGCTTCGCGTTCCAGCAGACGCCGACCCTCAGAACGATACTTCTCGGAGTGTTTCAGTTCAGGGAAGAGCGTCCCCGCCAGCCAGATCCCAAATGCCTCGCTGACCGCGTGGTTGCCGCGCGTCGAGACGGCATAATCAATGTTGCTGTAAACCCGTTCCGCCTGCGCAGCGATGATCTGTGCCAGCCGGGCGATGCGTTCCGCCGTCGTGGCAGGTGAGTTCCTGAACGCGTACAAACCAAAACACATCGCCAGCATGCGCAGGGAGGTTTCCTGCCCGCATTTCCAGTTCGGTCCCCGCTGCGGAGGATTCTTCTCTGCCCAATCCTCGACCAGGGTCCAAAATGCTTCCGGATAGCGTTCGTCCTTCTTAAATGAATAGGCGCGCACCAGCGCGTAGACCTGGTTGAAGCGGCTCGCCTCCCAGATGAACTTGATGTCGTAGGTTCCGTAATCGGGGATCTGCGACCAGTGCTTCCGCGCCTCCACGCGCACCTGTGTGCGCGGGTCGAGATGCCAGTCGGGAGGGTAGCCGACCTGGTAAGGGGTGCGTTCAAAATACAGCAGTTCCCCCGCCAGGATGCGTTCCGCCTCGTCCACCGCCATCTGCGGATTCCATCCATGCTCCTTCGGCAGAGGGGGCATCCCATCCAGCGAGGAACTTCGGCGAGTGTCCGTCCCTCCATGCCTTGTATGCCTCCGCTTCAGAAGGCACCTCGGGTTTCAACCAATAAGATAGCGGGCGCTCATCCCATTCATAAGCGGGCATCTGCCAGCGCAGGATTCCCAGCCTCATCCGCAGGGCATAACCAATGCGGAAGAGGTCCAGCCCAGCCCAAAGCGCCGGTAAAGTGAATAAAGCCCGCGCAGCTTATCCAGCACGTTCCCTCCGCGCCGTGTAGATGGAAAGGAGGACCCACAGGAGTGGCAGACCCAGGATGATAAAAGGTCCAACGGAATGCAGTCCGCGCGCCCACGCCAGCGTCAGCCCCGCGCCCACCAGGGTCAGGAGACCGAACAGCACGCTGACCGCTCCCGGTCGCATCCCGCTGATGACCAGGCGCTGGTAAAGGTGCGTGCGGTGCGCGGCAAAGACATCCTCGCGTTTCGCCAGCCTGCGCAGGAAGGTTATGCCCGCGTCCATGATGAAGGTCCACAGGATGGCGGTGCCGAACATCAGCGGGTCTCCGCCTTTGTCCGCGGACATCAACGGCAGGACCGCAAAACTGAATCCCAGGAAGGTGCTGCACACATCCCCCATGAAGATGCGCGCCGGGTGCCAGTTGTGTCCCAGGAACCCCAGGCTGCCCGCCGCGATCACCAGTGCGATCCGGAATGCCAGCGGGTTCTCCAATCCGCCGCCGGAGCTTGAGAGCAGCATCCAGCCCAAGCCTGCGACCAGCGCCACGCTGCCCGCGAAACCATCCAGACCATCCATGAAATTAAAGGCGTTGATCAGTCCCAGGATCCACAGGAAGGTGACCGGGATCCCCACCCAGCCCAGCTGCCATTCTCCGAGCAGGGGGATGGTGACCGAATGGAAACATCCCAGCCCGAGCATGGCGATCACCACTGCCAGCGACTGCACCCCAAAGCGCACCCGTGCGGAGAGATGCTGCACATCGTCCCGCCATCCCAGCCAGGCGACCAGGATGCCCCCTGCCAGGTAGGCGAGCGCCTGCCGGTCAAACCCATGCAGGACGATGTACCCGACCACGAATCCGACCACCAGCCCGACGATCGCCAGTCCGCCGCCGCGCGGGGTGGGCACGGAATGGGAACTGCGCTCGTTCGGATGGTCCAGGATGTGACGCCGGATCGCCTCGCGGCGGATCATTCTCACGGCGAAATATGCGCTGACCGTCACCAGGCTGAAGATGAATAAGGTTGAGAGATTCATGCCGGTTCCATCAGGAGACCAGGCGCTGGAAAAGCTCCAGCGTGTCCGCCAGTTTATCGCGGCGGTCAAAGTTCTTCACCAGGTATTCGCGCGCCTGTTCGCCCATCTTGCGCACGCGGGCGGGATCCCCCGCCAGTTCGCGGATCACCTCCGCCAGCCGTTCATCGTCCGCGGGCGGCACGAACACCCCGCCGCCGCTGGCTTCGATCACCTCGCGGATGACGCCGTCGATGCACAGCACGGTGGCGCGTCCCGCCGCCATGTGGTCAAAGACCTTGTTCGGGTAGGTCATGCGGAATCCCGGGATGTCCTGCAGGATCGCCAGGCACACGTCCGACGCCGCCACCACCGCCGGCATCCTGGTCTTGGGTGCCGCCCCTGCAAAGGTGACATTGGTCAGACCCATGCGCTCCGCCTCCGCCCGCAGGTTGGCGCCTTCTTTTCCGTCCCCAAAAAGGAGGAAGTGGACCTTCGCCTCCCCGCGCAAACGCTCCGCCGCGCGCAGGATGGTGTAGATGTCGTTCGCCTGTCCCATCGCGCCCGCGTAGAGCACCACGAATTGTTTCGGGTCATCCAGCCCATACTCGCCGCGCACCTGCGAGCCGTCCACCTCGGGCGTGAACATCGTGATGTCCGTCCCGTAGGGGATGAAGCTGATCTTCTCCGCCGGCACGCCCCGCCCGGTGATATACGGCTTGTAGGCGGGCGAGTTCACCAGGATGTGCCTGGCGCGCTGGTACAGGAATTTTTCCACCGCGTACGCCAGGCGGATCACCAGCGGGTGTCTTGATGACCTTCATATCGATCGCGAATTGAGGCCACAGGTCGCGCACCTCGAACAGGAACGGCTTGCGCAGCAGGAATGCCGCCATCCACGCCGCAAAAGCCTGGAAGATCGGCGGCGAGGTGCCCATCACCAGGTCCGCATCCCGCACCTTGAACGAAGCCGATCACCGCGCTGAACATGAATCCCACGAACGAGACGATGCGCCAGAAATAATTGCGGTGCAGCGACGGCAGCATGAATGCCCGCAGGACGCGCACCCCCTCGATCTCCTGTTCCGCCACGAACCCGCGGTGTTCCACGATGCGCCCGCCCGTCTGGTAGTTCACGTCGCTCGCCACGATGACCATCTCATGCCCGCGCTCGCGCAGGAATTTTGCCATCTCAAAATGGCGGGTAAAGCCCGGCTCGTCAAAGGAGACGAAAGCCTGATTGACCAGGAGTATTTTCATGGAAGGTTTATTGTCCGCAGCCTGTGCGGGATCTGCAACATCCCCATTATAACGGTGGCAGCGTAAAGTCTTTCCGGGTGAACGAGAACATGACCCCGTCCAGCACCTGCTCGCGGACGGTGATTCGGTCGCGCAGGACTCCCTCCCTGGTCGCGCCGCTCTTTTCCGCCACCCGCAGGCTTGCCGCGTTGCCCGCCGCGATCACCACCTCCACGCGGATCAGCCCCAGGTTCTCCAACGCGAACTTCGCCGCCAGGCGCGCCGCCCGGGCTGCCAGCCCGTTCCCGCGCCGCGAACTGCGTATCCAGTAACCCAGGTTGCAGAAATGATACACCGGGTGGATGTGGCTGAGGCTCGCCGCGCCCAGCATGCTCCCGTCCAGCGCGTCGGTGATGGCGAGCGCATAGTACCTGCCCGTGTCCCAGGTCTCCCCCACCACGTGGATGTACTCCGCCACATCCTCGCGCCCGTAGCCGGGGTGCGCCCACGTCATCCACGGGATCAGATCGTTCAGCGACTCATCCACCGCCATGTGGAGCGCGTCCACGTCCCGCGGGTGAAAACGCCGCAGGCTGACGACTTTATCGGTGAGAATGGGCTGTCCGATCATGGCGCAAAGAAAAGCCTGCGTCCTGCGCAGGCTCCTGTCTTACGTGCTGATGTATTCCCGCAGGTTGTGTTCCACTGCGTAGGCTGCCGCCTCTGCCCGGTTGTTCACGCCCAGCTTCGACAGGATGCTGCTGACATAATTGCGCACCGTGCCTTCGCCCAGGAACAGGTTCTTGGCGATCTCCCGGTTGGTCTTGCCCTCCGAGACCAGCAGCAGCACGTGTTTCTCCTGCTGGCTCAGGTGGGCGAAGGCGGAGGCTTCCTCCTCCTTCACCGCCCGCCGCACTTCCTGGAACACGCGCTGGGTCACAGCCGAGTCCAGCAGGGCTTCGCCGCGTCCCACCGCCTCCAGTGCCTTGACCAGGTCGTCGCTGCCGATCTGCTTGAGGATGTACCCCGAGGCACCCGCGCGGATGGCGGAGAAGAGCATTTCATCCTCCGCATAGGAGGTCAGCATGATGACCTTGGTGCCCGGGTGACGGTTGATGATCTCCTCGCAGGCTTCGATCCCCGAGGTCCCCGGCAGGCGGATGTCCATCACCACCACGTCCGGTTCCAGGTTATTGACCTGTTCCAGTGCCTCGCGGGCATTGCTTGCCTCGCCCACGATATCGAACTGCGGGTGACGTTCCAGCAGGGATTTCAATCCCAGCCGCACCACTTCATGGTCATCTACGAGTAAAATGCGTTGTTTCGCCATTGTTTATCTTCTTCCTTTGGTTAGGGCTAGGATTTTAGCTTACGGATGGTTGTCTGACAAGGGCGCGCCTCGGCTCGCTCGGCGAGGGTGTGAGCGGAAGCAGCCCAGGAGCGTAGCGGAATTGTCAATCAGTCGCGAAGTGACTTTCATGGCTGTAGTATGATGGTGTCTATGGGCGTTCCCGGGTTTAACAATGCCCTCAACCTTCGCTCAGGCGAGCGGTGTCACCGTAGCCCTACCCCTGCACCGTATCGCAAATAGACTGAGGATGAAGTTCGCAATTTAGTGGAAACTTGTTTTGTCACTAGAGGGATAAACGCAAAGGAATTCTTCCAGTTTGCCCTTGATAAACTCGTTTTGCGAATTAGTAAGTTGTCGCAAAAAAAGGTGCATATTATGTGGAAAGAATTGTATTGTGATAGGGGGATTGTTTTGGCTGGGTGGCTTTTTTCGGCAGGGCTTCACTGACATGGAAGAACTCCATTTGTTGAATGATATTAATTCGTCTCGCCTTTTTGGGCGTTTACGATCGATTTCTATGTGAAGCTCACCGAACGGAGCGTCAAACTTTCCGAAAGGGTACATTTCTACTGGTGGAGTATTGATTTAGTTCCTTGGAATTCTCTGGATTGCTTAACGGTATTATATTCTGGTAGTCGACTGTCTACCCTGCATATTTTTGTTCACGTGCTGAATATACAACTATTGTTTTCTATTTGCATTTTATTGTTTTGTTGGTTACTCTCTAAAAGATATCCATACTCTCAGCAAAAGAAGAGATTGAATACTAACCGATCAAATACCTGTGTTTATGACGAATCTGTCATGCAGATGGGTGACACTCTCTTGCTCGGCGAGGGTGTAGCGTTGAAACATGACATGTCTTATAAGATGCCTTGTCATCATTAATCCCAAGTCAGGGGCAAGTCACGTTCCTCATGGCGCGCCGGAGACATGTCATGTTTTGTCCTTCCTCGATTCTATAATCCCCAACTCCCCGCTCGGCGAGGACTTCAGCAGCAACCCCGCCATTCCATTCCTCGAAGATGGCGTCTGTCGGCTAAGCCGACTTCCATGCCCTGAGGCGGGAATTCACATGTGCCCGTTCTTTGCATTCCCCCGCCGGTCCTCCTCGCACAAATCATCCTCAGCTTCTCGACGCTTGACAGGTTCGACATATGCAGATAAGAACATGTTGATACCCGCCTCATCGATGTCGGCTCAAGGAAGTCGGGACTCTTAAATCTTCTCAGGACACTGCTTCATGGAACCTGTAACTTCAACTACTACTCGGTATCCCGCCTTAAATCACCCCGAAAAAGGGCATTCGTTTGGATTTAAATTTACAAATGCACACGAATTACTCATAGACCACAAAAATAACCAGTCCCAAACCCCGTCCCTGATCACCCCCAGCCAGGAGCCATTCGTTTGGATTTATTTTAAAAAATCGAGGCGATATCATGTTTCTAATGTTTCGAGGTGTCATTGCGAGGGTACTCCCGAAGCAATCTCCCGGCACTACCCAACCAGCCATTTCCAGGATCCCGCCTCCTCATACGAACCGTCATCACCTTTTAAAACTACTGCCTCTGGAGTTCCTCCAACCGAAAGGGATTTGTTCCGCGTATTTTTTTTAAATCTGTCTTCAAATTAAGCTTTCTCATCTGGCATTAATCTCCCCCATGAAAAATGGCTTAAAACCCTATTCGAACCGCGTTTCGAATGCTTTTTTTACGAAGGGAAAATTCTTCAAACCTCGGTTCGAATGCCCGTTTTACGAGAGAAAACCTATTCGAACCTCTTTTCCCCGCCGCGGCACTCGCTCGCGGCAGCGCTTTTCAGAGCCCCTATTCATCCACCTCGCCAAGTCCGCAATCTCAGCTCCTCCCTCTTTCCCTCTTTCCTCTTTCCTCTTTCTTCTCCATCCTCCGTGTCCATCTGTACACTTAACTCCGCGTCCCATTCACCATTCACTATTCACCATTCACCATTAAATCCATTCATCCATTAACCATGAATCCCTCCCCCCTCCCCCCCTTGCGCGGGATGCTTATTCCAAGGCACAATGGACACAATGAAGATCCTGGCAGTAACCGACGAGATCGTTGAACGGCTCTACACCCTGGCATCCAGCGGACACTTCTCGGATGTGGAGCTGATCCTCTCCTGCGGCGACCTGCCCTACTCCTACCTTGAATACCTCGTCACCATGCTGAATGTCCCGCTCTGCTATGTGCCCGGCAACCATGACCCCGTCCATGATTCCCGTCTCTCCGCCTCCCTTGCCGAAGGCTGTGAGAACCTGGACGGGCGCGTCACCCGCATCTGCGGTCTGACGGTCGCCGGTCTGGGCGGCAGTCCCCGCTACCATCCGGACGGCATCAACCAGTACACCGAGGCGGAAATGTCCCGCCGCGCCCGCAGTCTCGCCTTCTCGCTCTTCTGGAAGCATGCCATCCGCGGGCGGAATCTTGATATACTCATCACCCACTCGCCTCCCTTCGGCATCCACGATGAGGACACCCGGGCGCATCGCGGTCTGCAAGCCATCAACCGCTTCATTGCCAGGACAAAACCCCGTTATCACCTGCACGGGCATGTCCACTTCCAGCGCCGCAACCTGGTTTCCTCCAACACCATGCTCGGACCCACACAGATCATTAACGTTTTCCCCTACCAGGTGATCGAGATCGACCATGTCCGCTGAACATGCCTCCCGTGCCCGCGCGGATTACAACCGCGCCCGCAGAAAAGCCTTCCTCAACCGCATCTGGTCGGTGGTCTCAGGTCAGCCATCGCACCTGCTCTCCTACGACGAGGTCCGCGAAAAACTCCACATCGGTGGTCCCGTCTATCGCGGTGTGCAGACCATTCGCATTGACAAAATTGCCGGCAGCCTCAACCGCTACCACCAGTTTGACCGCGCCTTCCTCCCCACCCAGGACGAGACCGCCGGGCGCTGGCAGCGCGTCGACCGCGCCTACTACAGCGAGATCAGCCTGCCTCCCGTCGTGCTTTACAAGGTCGGGGAGGTCTACTTCGTGGTGGACGGTCACCACCGCGTCTCCGTCGCCCGCGAGCAGGGACAGGAGTTCATCGACGCCGAGGTGCGCGAGTGCGCCACCCGCATCAACATCACCCCCGACCTCAAACCCGAGGACCTCGAGATCCTCGGCGAAAAGGTGAACTTCCTCGAGCGCACCCACCTCGACCGCATCCGCCCGAAGGCGAATATCAAGCTCACCATCCCGGATGGTTTCGACCTCCTGCTCGAACACATCGCCGTCCATCGCTACTTCATGGGCATCGACTTCCAGCGGGATATCCCCGAAGAGGAGGCGGTCGCCCACTGGTACGACAGCGTCTACATGCCCATCGTCAAGGTCATCCGTTCCAGCAAGATTTTGGAGGAATTCCCCGGCAAGACCGAAGCCGACCTCTACCTGTGGGTGCTCGAACGCCAGCACGAACTCATGGAGCAGGAGGGTCAGCCCCTCAAGCCGCCCCGCAAAGCCGCCCGGGAGTTCCTCGAGGACGTGGAACCATGACCCCGCATCCATTGCATGGAGTTTACGCCGCCGCCTTGACTCCTCTTCACCCCGATCTGTCCCCTGACCTTGAGGCTCTGGCGCCCTACCTTGCATTTCTCGCTGCCCGGGGCTGTCATGGCGCGCTGATCTTCGGCACCACGGGCGAAGGTCCCTCCTTCTCTCCAGCCGAGCGTACCGCGGTCTGGCAAAGCGCACTGCAGGTTCGAAAAGAATTTCCCGGCTTCCGCCTGCTCGCAGGCACCGGCACCCCCAGCCTCACCGAGACCATCGACCTGACCCGCACCGCCTTCGACCTGGGATATGACGGCGCCGTCGTCCTGCCGCCCTACTACTACCGCAAAGCCACCGATGAAGGACTCTTCCGCTGGTTCAGTGAGTTGATCCACAAAGCCGTTCCATCGGACGGCTGTCTCCTCGGCTATCACTTCCCCGGCGTGGCAGGCATCGGCTTCTCGCTCGATCTCCTTGCCCGGCTGAAAGACGCCTTCCCCATCCAGTTTGCGGGTATCAAGGATTCCTCCCACGACCCTGACTTCCCTCGAGCCCTCGGGCAAAGATTTGGGGCTGATCTCGCGGTCTTCAGCGGTACTGATTCTGACTTCACGCTCGCCTTGGAGAACCACGCCGCTGGCTGCATCACTGCACCCGCCAACCTCATCTCCCCCGATCTGCGCGCCGTCTATGACGCCTTCACATCCGGCATGGACACCTCCGCCGCCCAGAACCGCGTCACCGCTCAGCGTCATATCCTCGAAAAGTATCCCCCCTTCCCGCCCACGCTGAAAACCCTCGTCCACCGTCTGCATGGATTCCCGCGCTGGTCCGTCCGCCCGCCGCTGGAAGACTTATCCCCCCAGGCGGAAGCTGCAGTGCTGAAAGATCTCGATAACCTGGAACACTAACCTTATGGGACATGACAACTGATCCATCCACCTGGCGTCTTCTTTACACCCCTCCCGCCCCCGGCGCATGGAACATGGCTGTGGACGAAGCCATCCTCGAATCCATCGAGCTTGGCGAATCGCTCCCCACCCTGCGCCTGTACGCCTGGGCACCCCCCTGCCTCTCCCTGGGTATCGCCCAGGCTTACGGGGATGTGGACCTGGAGCGCCTGCGCGCCCGCGGTTGGGAGGTCGTCCGCCGCATCACCGGCGGGCGTGCCATCCTGCACACCGACGAGTTGACCTACTCTGTCATCGGTCCCGCGGAACATCCGCTTCTGACCGGCTCGGTGCTCGAGTCCTACAGCCGCATCGCCCGCGGCTTGCTTGCCGCCGTCCGCGCCCTGGAACTCAGCGTGGAGATGAAGGAGGGCAAGGCGGACGAAAGCGGCAAAAGCAACCCGGTCTGCTTTGAAGTGCCGTCCACCTACGAGATCACCGTCGGCGGCAAAAAACTGATCGGCTCCGCGCAAGCCCGCCGCAAACAGGGCGTGCTCCAGCACGGTTCCCTCCCCCTCACCGGCGACCTGACGCGCATCACCCAGGCGCTGCGTTTCCCGGACGAATCCACCCGCGCCGAGGCGGGTACCCGCCTGCTCGCGCATGCCACCACCGCTGAGACCGCCCTCGGTCACCCCGTGGATTGGGATTCCGCCGCCCAGGCTTTCGTGACCGCCTTCGAGACCGCGCTGGGCATCAACTTTCAGCGCGCAGGACCTCTCGGAAAAAGAAAACTCGCGGACCGTTGAACTGGTCCGCGAGAAATATGCTCACCCGTCCTGGACGGGCAGGGTCTGACCTATGCGGTTCGCCAGGTCCGGTCTGCGGGCGAATACACCAGCCCAAAGCTTTTTCCTGCATATCCAAGGCGTGCATAAATGCGGTCCTGCTGCACTGCGCTCAGGTTGAAGACGTTGAAACCCGCGCCAAAATCCGTGACCAGGCTCCAGCTCTTGCCTTCATCGCTGGAGCGCAACACCTTCCCGTCGGAGGTGCCGCGATAGATCGTTCCATTCAATTCAGCCGTGGCAAGGGAGTCCATCCCCTTCGCGATCAAACCGATGGGCAGGACCAGCATGGCGGAGGCTGCTCCGCCCAGTTTCAGGAAATCTCGACAATTCATTTTCTCTCCAGTTTCGATTCCAGTGGGAGCGCGGGGTCAAAACCGCGCTCCCCTCGTTGGATGTTCGCCAATGCCTACGGCGAGGTCCAGTCCTTGGTATCGCCCTCGGCTGGGTTGTAGTCGACCAGGACGTCGAGTCCCAGCCCGCCGCTGAAACGATCAGCTCCGGTTCCGCCGGTCAGGCTGTCGGTGCCGTTCATGCCGCGCAGGATGTCATTCCCGGCGCCGCCGTTCAGGGTGTCATTGTCCGCCCCGCCGTCCAGGGTGTCGTTCCCGGCGCCGCCTTTCAGGGTGTCGTTGCCGTTGCCGCCGCACAGGAGGTCACCGCCCGCGCCGCCGTTCAGCACATCGTTGCCGTTCAGACCGAAGAGCATGTCGATGCCGGCGGTGCCGTTGATGGTGTTGTTGCCGTTCGTGCCCACCTTGAAGGTGACGACGACCGGCGTGGTGGTGGTGCCGTCGCTCAGGTCGAACCTGACCACCGAGACACCGCTCACACCCGCCGCCCCGCTGATGACGATCGTGCGGATCTCGCCCAGACCGTTGATGTGCACGTTAGCGTTCGGCACCAGGCTTGTGTTCGAACTGGATACGAAGGTCAGCGTGAGCGGGTCGCCTTCCGCGTCGACGAGTTTGACGTTGAGCTTGCCGGTCGTGACCGTGGGTGCGGAACATACGCCGTTCAGCACCGTCAGGCTCGGACCGGTGACCACGTTCCAGGTGAAGGAGGCGGGGGTGGCGTCCACGTTGCCCGCTCCGTCGATCGCCTGCACCTCGAATGTGTGGCTGCCCAGGCTCAGCCCGGAGTAATTTTTGGGGCTGGCACAGGCGTTGAACCCGGCGCCGTCCAGCTGGCATTCGAATGTCAGCGAACCCGCAGGCGTGAGATTATCGGTGCCGGAGAAGGTGAACGCGGCAGACGTGCTGCTGGTCGGATTCGCCGGGTGGCTGTCGATGCTGGTTTCAGGAGGCGTGGGGTCGGGTATGTACATGACCGTATTATCGATGCTCGAGGAGGCGCCATTCAGGTTGCCTGCCGCATCCACCGCGCTGTTCGCCGGGATGTCTGCGGTCACCGTGCCGCCCGAGGTCATGCCGCTGACCGCCACGTTGTATGTGGCTGGACCGCCTGTTATCACCGCGGTCGTCGCCCCGGCTCCTCCGCCCAGGGTCACATCGGCTGCATCGTCAAAGTCCGTCACGTCCTCACTGAAGATCACCGTGAAGTTGATCGGGCTGTTGCTGGTCGGGTCACCCTGACCTGCCGCCTGTTCGATCGTGACGGTGGGGCTGACCGAATCGTAGGTGATGCTGAACAGGTTCGAGGCTGTGTTCAGGTTGGAGGCTGCATCCTGGGCGCTGCTGCCCGGGACCTGGACGGTCACCGCTCCCTGCCCGCTCGGGGTCAGGTCGAAGCTGTAGGTCGTGCCGCTTCCCGATGGGTTGCTGTCGGTTCCGCCAACCCCGCCGATGACAATATCGCCCGAGGCGGTCGTGGGTGTGAACCCGGTGACAGCTTCATTGAAGGTGATGGTGATCGATATGGGCGAGGTGTTGGTCGGGCTGGTGATGATCGAGCTGACCACCACCCCCGGATCGACCGTGTCCACGCTCCAGGTGAAGGACGCCGGGGTGGCATCCACATTGCCCAGGGAATCCGTGGCGCGCACCTGGAAAGTATGGCTGGCACTGCTCAAGCCAGGGTAGCTCGCCGGGCTGGTGCAGGCGCTGAAGGTTGGACTGTCGAGGCTGCATTCAAAGGTGACGCCGCCCACACCGCTGCCGTCGTTCCCGGTGAAGCTGAAGCTGCCGGTCGTGTTGTTGGTCGGGTTGGACGGGTTGGCAGTGATGGTCGTATCCGGCGCACTGCCGTCGATCGTCCATGTGTAGCTGGCAGGCGAGGCGTCTTCGTTGCCTGCGTTGTCAACCGCATAGACCTGGAAGGTGTGCGAGCCGTCTGTCAGTACAGGCAGGGTCAGCGGGCTGGTGCACGCGGCATACCCGCCGCCATCCGTTTGACACATGAAGGAGGCCACGCCGCTGCCGGTGCCATCACCCCCGCTGAACGTGAAGGTCGGTGTGACATCCGTATCCGGGTTGGCTGGCTGGCTGTCAATGCTGGTGGTGGGAGCCGTGCTGTCCACCACCCAGGTGTAACTCGCCGGGGAGGCATCCACATTGAGGGCTGCATCCTTTGCCGCCACCATGAAGGTGTGACTGCCCTCGCTCAATACCGCGGTGGTGTGCGGGCTGGTGCAGGCACTGAACCCGCCGCCATCGATCTGGCACTCAAAGGTCAGGCTGCCCGGAGGCGTGACGTTGTCCGTGCCGCTGAATGTGAAGGTCGGCGTATTGTCGCTGCCCGGATTGGGCGGGTTGGTGTCAATGGTCGTAGTTGGCGGGATCTCGTCTGCCAGCAGCGTGATGGTCGGATCGGTCGCGCCTCCCGCATCCGGGTCATCCGTCAGTATGCTGAGTTCCGCCGTCCCCTGTCACCGTGCCCTGGTTGCTGATCTGGGAGGTGGATAACGGGACGAGTGGGTTTTCAATGACAGCGCGGTAGGTGATCGTCACCGCCTGTCCATCGTTGAGCGTACCCAGGCTCAGGTTGACCGTCTCGCCCGCTGCATAAGCCGTGGACACACCCAGGCTGGAGACCAGGTTGTTCGTCCAGCGCGCTGCGCTGTCCTTCAGCATGGCAAGGATCTCACCCGGCTGGGAGCTGGCGCTGACAGAGGTTGTTGTTCTTCCCTTCACTCCCGCTGCCAGTTGGCTCCCGTTCGAAACCGCGGCGAAACTGACCGTGGAGCAAGTGGCTGCTGTATACGTTCCAGCCTCGGCGAGTGCAGTAGCCGGAGGCGCAGAATCCGTGCTGATCATATGGGATTTCAGCAGCGGCGGGTGTGGTCCCGACTCAATCCCTGGATCTGGAAGACGGTGGTCGCCGGGGTAAAGCGATCCAGGTAATAGTCCCCAACGGCACCCGCGCCAGCGTTCATGTTATTGCTGGTCACGTTAATGCATAACAGGCTGGTCTCGCCAGGCGTGCCATTTCCGCTGCGTGCGAACAACCCTGCCAGCGGGAATGCCGCCGTGGTGAAGGCGGTATTGTTCGCGATGCGGGCATGTACATCGCCCGTCCCGGCACGCGACTCAACATCTATGCCGCTATCGCCAAAACCGGTAATGGTGTTGTTGTTGATGTCCACGGTGATGTTGCCGTCGCCGTCCGAAACCACCCAGACCGCGATCCCCACATCCGCGGGGTTCAGCGTGAGCGTGTTGTTGCGGATGTAGCCTTCCATCGTCGGTCCGACGCCGTTGTTATGGACTGGGTCATTGGCGGCGATGTTGATCTGCGTGCGGTCACCGGTCATCGTGGCATTGTGATGGATGTCAAAATCAATGCTGGCGGTCTCGTTGACTGCCAGGTCCACGCCAAAATCCTGCTTGACCGAATTGCCGGTGAATGTGTTACTGCCAATATTGATCTTGCCGATGGAGCCCGTGCCCTGGATGTTGGCGCGCAATCCGGTGCTGGTATTGTTCGTGATCGTGTTTCCGGTGATGGTGATCGTGCCGAAGGAACCGCTCCCGGCGGGCGGGACATCGAAGTTGATGCCGTTGATCCCGTTGTTGGTGACCGTGCTGTTCGTCAATGTGAAATTCAGCGGTCCGGAGCTGGTGTTGCTGACCTGGATGCCGTGACCGGTGGCGTTCTGGAGCGTGCCGCCATTGCCGGTAAAGTTTCCGCTCACCTGGCTCAGGAAAATGCCGTTCGTCCCGCCGTTGGATGAAATGCTGTCAAATGTCACCGCCAGCGTGCCGGAGGCAAGGCTGACCGCCGCGCCGCCGCTGTTCGTGACCGAAATAGTGTTGATGGTCAACGTACCAACGCTCGCCCCGCTGATGCCGGTGCCGCTGCCGGTGCTGACGTTCAACCCGCGCACGGTGTTTCCCGATGCCAGCGCGATGTTGGCGGTCGTTGGGCGCGTGCCTGCACTGATGGACAGGTTGGGCGCAATGACAAGTCCCACGCCCTGCCCGATCAATTGCTGGTTGTTCAGCAGGGTGAGCGTCCCGGAATAGGGACCCGCGCCCTGGTAAAGGAAAATATAGTCGCCGGGGTCGTCCGCAGCCAGGGAATTAAAGTTGGCGATGCTGCTGAATGGCGAGGTGAAGCGCCCGTCTCCCGGTCCGCCCGCGGAGTTGTTGATGAACCAGACCACCTGCCCGACCGTGATGCTGACCGTTGCCGGGTCGGTGTTGCCCTCGCCGTCGTTCACCGTATAAGTGAAGGTGTCGGTCCCGGAAAAGCCCGGTGCCGGGTTGTAGGTGAAGCTGCCATTCGCGGCAACGACCACCTGACCGCTGTTGGCGCTGGTCGGGCTGAACGAGCTGACGGTCAGTCCGCCGGAACCGTCCGGGTCGCTGTCGTTGTTCAACACGCTGCTCCCGACCGGTACCGTCAACTGGACATTGCCGACCGTGCTGTACCCGCTGTCATTGCGCGCGATCGGGGTGGTCTCCACCGATCCGGGCACCAGCGTGGTATGGCTGTCGATGGTGTTGCTGTAGGCGACGTTGGTCTTGTCCGCGCCCGAATTGTTCGCCAGGGTGACCGTATATTTCAGCGTGTCGCCCGCGTTGGCTTTCGTATTGCCGTTCACATCTATGAACAGGCTGTCGGACATGGAGGCACTGAACGGCACCAGAGCCAGTGCCGGGCGCAAAGCCGAAATTCATTTGGGAGGCGCCCAGCAATATCGCCAGCACCGGCAGGACCCTCAGCGTGACGGAAAACAACCGGCTGAGGCGCCTGGTAAATTTATTTTTGATCATCCTCATCTCCTTGTTAGTTGCGCGGCGGGAAGATGCCCTGCAGGGCAATGATGAAAGTCAAGCCCAGGTAGGGCTGCATGTTGTTGTGTGGCACGGAGGCGCCTGCAACGCTCACCGCCTCGGGTGCCATCTGGACCACCCCGGTGTTCACATTGCTTTGATATGCCATCCCGTTGCGCGAGCGTGCCAGCGGATTGTTCGTGGGGTCGCGCCCGGATGCCAGGCTGGTTGTCGCCAGCAGGCTGTGCGTATGTGCCGGTATCTCGCTTTGCAGCAATGTGACTGTCGGGGAGCCGCCTTGCTCTCCTTGATCACGCATGGACAAGCCGGGACCCTGTCCCCAGAACATGGGGGCGCGTCCCTGCAGGTTCGGCAGTGCAAAAGTGCTCTTACCATCCCCGCCATATATCGTGCCCAGCAGGGAGAACAACGCCGTGTTCTGCGAAATCGGTATTAACTGCCCGTTGCAAAAAGCCCAGCCTGTCGGGGCGAAGTTACCAGCAAAGATTCGGATCTCAGCAACAAATTGGTCTGCCATGTTGGAACTCCTTAATTCTGGGACGGGAAGACCCCGAACAGGGAAATGATGAATGAAATGCACAGGAACGGCTGGGTGTTGTCGTGCGGTTGCGAACCGCCAACCGGGCTGATGCGCGTTGGATGCCAGTGCCGAAACAGGTGCCGAACCGGGTCGGTACAGGTCGATGTTGGTCGGCGAAGCGATCAGCGTGCCTGCCGGGCTCAACTCGCTTGCCAGGCTGGATGAGCCCAGCAACGCATGGGTGTGCGCGGGGATCTGGGTCATTGTCAGCGTCACGGTTTCCGTGCCGCCGGTCTCGCCGATGATCCGGGTCGAGAGCCCGGCCCCGGTTCCCATGTGGACCGGCAGGCGCCCGCGCAGGTCCGGCAGGGCGAAGGTGTTCTGCCCGTCGCCGCCATAGGTCGTGCCGATCAGGGTGAAAAGCACATCATTTTCAGAGATGGGTAAAAGGCTTCCATCGCAAAAAGCCCAGCCTTGCCGGGGCGAAGTTCCCGCCGAACATTCTGATCTCGCCTACATATGGAGTTGACATCCCGGTCTCCTTTCAGTTCCGCGAAGGGAAGATGCCCTGCAGGGCAATGCAAAAATTCAGCGTCAGGAACGGCTGCACGTTGGTGTGCGCCTGGGATCCCCCGACCGGACTCAGCGTCGCGGCGTTCAACGCCACCAGGTTGGATGCCGGGGAATACATGGCGGTCGTTTCTGCTGCCAGCAACGCCCCTGTGGGGATCGGCGTATTTCCATTCTCGCTGACCCCGGACGCCGGGTGATTGTGCGCCGGCATTTCAGATTGGATCAGCGTGTGATTCTCCTCGCCTGCCCGCTCACCCAGGATGACGGCGCCGCCCGGCGTGGACCGGGACACGACTGCGCAGGTCCGGCAGGGCGAAGGTGGTCTGCCCGTTCCCGCCGTAGGTGGTGCCCAGCAGCGAGAAGAGTGCCTGGTTCTGGTTGATCGGCAGTAATTGCCCGTTGCATTGCGCCCAGCCCTTCGGCGGGAAATTGAACGACATGATCCTGATCTCTGCCAAAAAAGGTGTTGCCATTCCTGTCTCCTTTTCAAATAAATCTTATTGCCAGCTGCCTAATTAAAAATGGCTTCGTATTGCATGCATCCCTCTTCGAACCCGATGGGCACCAGGAACAGATCCAGCGCGCCCATCTTTTCGTGTTCAAGGTGGTGGATGTGCTGCACCAGGTATTGCCGGCTCAGCGGTCCACGGAAGATCAACGAGAACGACGTTCTCCCACCAGGACCGTGCTCCCTGTCGCCATCCATCACCTGGAGCAGCTCCAGTTCAACCGGTTCACCCTCCTCCAACTGCACATGGAAAACCTCATGCAGGTGTGGTGTGAAATCCGAACTCGTTAATTTATCCAGCATGTCCACCTGCCTCCCTCACAAGCGGTCTCCATTCCATCAGGTAATGGATGCCCTGCTCCTCAAGAACGTAAAAACCCAGCCTCTCATACAGGTGCATGGCTGGGTTCATTCGCTCAACGTGGATCGTCACGGGCAGGTTTTCTGATCCTGCCTGCTCAAGGATTTGATTCAACAGGTGCGAGCCAACTCCCTGCCCGCGATACTGGGGTAGTATGGCGATATCAATGACATGGATGCCGGTCTTGCCCTCGCTGGATATAAAATCGTCCCACCGGTTTGTCATCGAGCAGGATCACCTGGAATTTCGCATCGCGGTAACTCTCCCGGTAGAAGCGCGCCTGCGCTTCGAACTGCATGCGCAGGAAGGCTTGCCTTTTGCTCCGCGCTCCAGTCCACCAGCGCGAGCTCATCCGCCCGTGTGCTGGCATACACAGTAAAAAGAAATCCTTCATCCTGGATGGTTATTGCTCGCAGACCGATCGACATAATCTCCCAACCTTTTTCGGACAGGAAGAGTACTTAAGAGACCCTTGTTATATATTGGATTATTAAGACTAAATTAGTCTTGTTCATTATATGACCAATTCTTAAAAATGCAAGCCCCAATTTTTGTTCTTTATGAAATCTGTAACAAAAGGGAACTCGCGGACCGGTGAACTGGTCCGCGAGAAATATGGTCATCCATTCTGGACGGAGAGGGTTTAATTACTAAACTTCGAAACAAAACAATACTTTCGTGAGTTAGTTCTGATAAAATGTAAATCATGAGTAGAAACCGTAAACTAAAAGTATTTCTCTGTCATTCAAAGGGTGATAAATCCAAGGTGCGAGAGATATATCGCAGCTTAATCACTGACGGTTTTGTCTGTTTGGCTTGAAGAAAAAAACTCTATGTCTGGTCAAGATTGGGATTTCGAAATTCGTAAAGGCTATCTCGAAACTCTGAATACAGTTGTAGTTTTTGCCTCTTAAAAGGTTCAGTGTCAAAAGAAGGATATATTCAAAAAGAAGATTCGTTTTGCTCTTGACGTAGCTGATGAAAGAATCGCGAAGGAACTATTTTTCTTATTGCGGCCAGAATTAGAAGATTGTTATGTTCGAAGCCGAATAAGCGTTTTCAATGGGTCGACTTACTATATCTTATCCCCGCACGCTTGAGAACAGAGAAAGGGTGATGTCCCCGCCACGCATTAAACAGAATAATCCCGCGACATGTTCGCGGGATTATTCTTTTTACATTCTTCTTTTTCTTTGCGGGTTTCCCCTTCTTCGCCACCGGTTTCTTTTTCATTCTTTTCGCGGGCTTCTTTCCTGCCTCTTTCTTCTTTACTCTTTCTTCCTTCTTCTCCGCTCGCTCCTCTTTCTTCGCCTCTTCCTTCGACAGTTTCACGAACCTCTCCAAAGTCCAGGCAACCGAGACCCCGGTGATGATCTCATCCTTCTTCATTTCGACCACCGCCTCTCCCTTGGCGGAGGCGCGCTTCCTGATCCTGGCCGCGTCCAGCCGCGTGGATTTGGGCGCGCCCCTAGCGAGCAGGATGGTCGCCATGTGATTCGGCTTTCCGCTCACTGCGCCGGTGATGGTCACCTTGTTCGGCAGCACCCAGACGCGCACACCCTTGCCGTAGCGTCCCTGAGCCGGGAAGTCCTTCTCCTCCACGCGTTTTGCCTTCCCGTCCGATGCCAGGATGAAGATCTCCCCTTCCGTGGGCAGCACCTCCGCGCCGACCACCTCAGCCTCCTCATCCAGCTTGATGCCGTTCACCCCCGCCGCCACCAGACCCATCGGGCGCACATCCTCTTCGCTGAACCGGATCGCCAGGCTGCCGGAGCTGACCAGCAGGATCTCCTTTTTACCGTCCGTCAATCCCACCCAGCCAAGCCGGTCGCCTTCGTTGACGCGTACCAGCGTGAACGCCTGAGCCGATGGACCGGGCAGTTCCGTGACCAGGCTCTTCTTCAGCATGCCGAGCCGCGTGACCGTCAGGACGCAGGTCTCCGCAGGCAGGTCCGATTTGCGCGCCGGCAGCACGAACATCGCCGCCAGCGCATCCCCCTCCTCCAGCGGCGAGACCTTGTAATAGGGCGCGCCGTCGCTCAACTTTTCCGCCTCGGGGATGACGTGCAATGCCACCGCGGCGGTCTTGCCGTTTTCCGCCGCCAGGTACAGCGTGTCCGAGGTGGAGGCTTTCACCAGCCAGCGCGGCGCGTCGTGCCCCGAGTGTTTCGGCTGTTTGTCGTCGTGCGTGCGCGCGATCATGCCGTCCGCCGTCACGCCCACCCAGGTGATCTGCTCGGGGATCAGGTCGGACGCCGTCAACAGTTTCGCCGCCTTGCCCTTCTTAAGGTTCACGATCTGGGTCCGGCGCCGGTCTGCATATGCCTCTTTCACGCGCAGCAGATCCTCCGCCACCACCGCGCGCATCAGTTTGGCGGATTTCAGCAATTTCTTCAGGTCGTTGATCAGCGCGCTGACTTCCTTGTATTCCGTTTCGATCTTCCTGCGCTCCAGCGCCGCCAGGCGGCGCAGCTGCATGTCCAGGATCGCGTTCGCCTGCAGTTCCGTCAGCTTGTAGCGTTTCATCAACTTGGTGCGCGCCGTCTCCACGTCCGCCGCGTTGCGGATCAGGTGGATGATCTCGTCCAGGTTCTTCAGCGCCACCAGGTATCCTTCCAGGATGTGCTGCCGCGCCTCGGCTCTTTCAAGGTCGAATTCCGCCCGCCTCTTGATGACCGTCACGCGGTGGTCGAGATAGACCCGCAGCGCCTGTTTGAGCGTCAGGGTGCGCGGCTCGCCGTCCACCAGTGCCAGCAGGTTGATGCTGAAGGTGGTCTGCATCGGCGTGCGCTTGTAGAGTTCGCGCAGCACCAATTCGGGTTCGGCGTTCTTCGTCATCTCCAGCACGATGCGCATGCCCTGCCGGTCGGATTCATCGCGCAGGTCCGACAACCCCTCCAGGTGACCGTCGCGCGCCAGCTCCGCGATGCGCTCGATCAGGCTGGACTTGTTCACCATGTATGGCAGTTCGGTCACGATGATGCGGTTCTTGCTGCGCTCCATCTCCTCGATGTGCGCCTTTGCCTGCACCGTGATCCGCCCGCGCCCCGAGCCGTATGCCGACTCGATCCCCTCGTCGCCCTTCTCCTCCACGATGATCCCGCCGGTCGGGAAATCGGGTCCCTGGACGAACTCCATCAATTGTTCCACGTCGATGTCGTCCAGTTTGTCCCAGCGCTCCAGCATGTACACGCAGCGCGTCCACGATCTCGCCCAGGTTGTGCGGCGGGATGGAGGTCGCCATGCCCACCGCGATGCCGGTCGCCCCGTTCACCAGCAGGTTCGGGATGGCGGCAGGCAGGACCAGCGGTTCCTGCAAAGTGTCGTCAAAGTTACCGACAAAGTCCACCGTGTTCTTGTTGATGTCCGCCAGGATGTCGATCGCGGGTGGCGCGAGACGCGCCTCGGTGTAGCGCATGGCCGCCGGCGGGTCGCCATCCACCGAGCCGAAGTTGCCCTGCCCGTCCACCAGCATGGTGCGCATGGAAAAGTCCTGCGCCAGGCGCGCCATGGCTTCGTACACCGACGAGTCGCCGTGCGGGTGATACTTGCCGAGCACCTCGCCCACGATGCGGGCGGATTTCTTATAGGGCGTGTCAGCCCGGATGCCCATGTCATACATGGCATACAGGATGCGCCGCTGCACGGGTTTCATTCCATCGCGTGCATCCGGCAGGGCGCGCGCCACGATCACAGACATGGCGTAATCCAGGTACGACTGCTGCATCTCGTGGTCGATATCTATTTTGCGGACAAGACCGAGTTCCATATATGTTTCCTTTTACCCCACCACAGGGAATGCAGGGATCTGATCCATCCCTGTGACTTCCATGGATTCCGTGGTGAAAAATTTTTCCAGCGCGGGGGTTATCTTACGGGCAAAGATAAAAGGCGTCAAGTGCGCGGCATGTTTATCCCGCATTTCCTCCCCCATTTCCCGTTCACCTTTCACCACCCGCGCATCTCTCCTCCCGATCTCCCGACCTGCCGACCACCCATTCCCTTCCCCATTCACTGCTCCCTACTTCACCCTGCTCCCATATTAAATACCCCTTCCCCAGCCATTTCTTTTTCAGATCGATCTTGAATCCCCTGGCGGCTAATGCCTCTGCCGTCGCAGCGAACCACTGTTTCAAACCATAGACCTTCGCATGCGAGGTCTCCGCCGCCGAACGTTTCCACGCCTCGAAAAAATCGTATATCGGCTCGCCTTTGACCACGTGGTGGATGTAATTCTTCGGCAGGATGGTCTGGAATTCCTCCACTTCAAATCCCGGGCGGAAGTTGGTGCTGAAGACCAGCGCTTCCATGCTCCAGGATCCATTCGTCATTTTCCGGGCTGCATTCGCAGCCCATATCTGCCCGAACGGCATGGACGTCCCCTCGATCATCAACCCGCCCGGCAGGGTGTATTCCGCCAGGCGTTCATAAGCCGGGGCAAAGTCCTTCTCCTCATATTGCCGCAGGACATTGAAGGCGCGGATCAGCCGCACATGCTCGCCTGCCTTCATCGGCAGGTTGAATCCGCCCAGGCGGAAGTCCGTCTTCCCGTCCGCATATGGGAGTGCCGCCTCGACGCGCTGCTTGTCGATCTCCACGCCCAGGATGCGCAGGTCCGGGTTGACCCGCCGGAAACGCTGCGCGCTCTCAAGGGTGGTGCGCGCATCAGATCCATACCCCAGGTCCACGAACCACGAGCCCGCGAAAGCACCGTCGCTGCGCGTCAGGAGCGACGGCTCATAAAACAGGATGAAGTTATCCACGCGCCGCAGCCGGTTGGAGGCGGTCTTCCCGCGGGTCGGTTGCCCTTCTGGTTTTTGTGGTCTGGGTGGCATGCTGTCAGTGATGCGGGGGTCCCGGTGATCATGCCCGGACCCCGCGTGCGGTCATGGTCTGAAGTTGATGGTCTTGGTCACGCATTGCCCGCCCATGCCCGGCAGTGAGCAAAGAGTGAGCGTGGCACGTATCCTGTGGCTGTTCGGATTGTAAGTAAATGCCGGTGCGCTCTGGGTGGTGACCTTGTCCGGTTCAAGGCTCACGGTGGTGCTCGAGGTCAGGCATCCGCCCAATTCCGTGAAACCGTTCCCCGAGGTGCTGAGCGTGACGCTCGTATCCAGGTCCTTTACCGTCAGCGAGAAGGACTTGAAGGAGGTCGAGCCGGTGTTCTTGATCCTCAGGTTCACCCACCATCCAACACAGCTGTCCAGCCCGTCGAATGCAAATTCGAAGTTCGGCACGGGTGTGGGAGTGGGAGGCGGGGTGAACACCGGCAGCACGGAGGTGTTGCCGGTCAGCGTGGCGTACTGCCCGGTCACCCAGCAGTAGATGTTGGGATCGTCCGGCAGGCGGATGTAGTAATAATCCCCGCCCGGGTTCTTCCCGTACACTTGCGCGGTCTGTCCGATGAACAAACCGCCCACATAATCATACGCCTTCCCCGGACCGACCCTGCAGTTGGTGTCCACGCTCACGCTGATCATCGGGACGGAGGTGGTAGCGGTAAAAGACGCGGTGGGAGAGAGCGTGGCGGTCAGCGTGGCGATCGGCGCCAGGGTGTCCAGCACCACCGGGGTGAAGGTCAGCGTGCCTGGGGGCTGCAGATCCTGGGTGACCGCCATCGTCTGGTTCACCGCCGCGGCGACGGTCAGCGCGGCGGAAGTGTAGGCTGCACCCGGGTCCTGTGTGGGCGAAATGGAAACCGGCAGGCTGCATGCCAGGATCGCCAGTATCAGGATGCTGGCGCCCAGCATGCGGCGGGAAGTGGATTTCATTCTTCCTCCTGGGGTGATCGGCGAGTCGACCTCAGTATACTCAGCCGCCCGGAAAATGCAAGTAAAAAAAAGATGCCCCTTGCGGGGCATCCATGGAATTCGAATTGGCTAACTTGCGGTGGCGCTGTCGGGGATCTCCGTCCACTGCGAGGAACCGGTTTCACCTTCGTCTTTCTTGAAGCGTCCCTGGATAAAGCCCGTCCCTGCCGGGATGAGCTTGCCGATGATCACGTTCTCCTTCAGGCCGTAGAGCGGATCGGTCGTGGAGGCGATCGCCGCGCCCGCCAGCACCTTGATCGTGTGCTGGAAGGAGGAGGCTGAGAGGAACGAGTCGGTGCTGAGCGAAGCCTTGGTCACGCCCAGCAGAACTTCGGAGAACTTGGCGGGCTGCTTGCCTTCCGCCAGCAGCTGCTTCGTTGACGCGCTGCGGATCTCCAGCCGGTCGACCGGCGTCGCCGGGCAGGTACTTGGTATCGCCCGGGCGGGTCACCTGCACCTTGCTCATCATCTTGCGGATGATGACTTCGAAGTGCTTGTCGTGGATGTTCTGGCCCTGTGAGCGGTACACCTTCTGGACTTCGGTCATCAGGTACATCTGGCAGGCTTCGCGGCCCTGGATGCGCAGGATGCGGTGCGGGTTGAGCGAGCCTTCGGTCAGCGGCTGGCCGGCTTCGACTTGTCGCCGTCCTTGACCAGCAGGCGGGAGGTGGTCGGGATCTCGTACTTCCGTCTCTTCGCGCTGATCGTAGGAGACGACCACCTGGCGGTCCTTCTTCTCCACGCGCACGCGTCCGCCATGCTGGGCGGCGATGGTCGCATCGTCCAGGTTCGCCAGCACCTCGCCTGCCTTGACCTCCGCCTCGTCCTTGACGGCGAACTTCCATTCCTCGGGGATGTCGTAGGTCATCGCTGACCAGTTCGCTGTGTTCGATGCTGACCAGCCGCATGTCGGCATATTTATCCGACTGGATGATGCGCACCGTGCCGCTGATCTCCGCCACGACGGCTTCGCCCTTCGGCATCTTGCGGGCTTCGAAGAGTTCCTCCACGCGCGGCAGACCGGTCGTGATGTCCGCGCCGCCGGCAGCCACACCACCGGTGTGGAAGGTGCGCAGGGTCAGCTGCGTGCCAGGCTCGCCGATGGATTGGGCCGCCACGATGCCGACTGCGGAGCCCAGCTCCACCATGGTGCCGCGGCCCAGGTCAAGCCCGTAGCACTTGGAGCAGATGCCGTGCGTCAGTTCGCAGGTCATCGCCGAGCGGACTTTGACTTCCTCAATACCGGCAGCCGCGATCTTGCGTGCCAGTTCATGGTTGATGATGTCGTTGTGTTCGCCGATCACTTCGCCGGTCTTCGGGTCGATCACGTCGTTCCGCCAGCAGGCGGCTGTAAAGACGGCTGCTCAGGGGTTGCACCGGCAACATCATCCGTCTTGCGGATGCAGGATGCCGTCCTTGGTGCCGCAGTCATGTTCGTTGATGATGATGTCCTGGGCAATGTCCACCAGGCGGCGGGTCAGGTAACCGGCATCCGCGGTACGCAGGGCGGTATCCGCCAGACCTTTGCGCGCGCCGTGCGTGGAGATGAAGTATTCCAGGGCGGTCAGGCCTTCGCGGAAGTTGGAGCGGATCGGCAGCGGGATGATGCGCCCGGACGGGTCAGCCATCAGACCGCGCATACCTGCCAGCTGCGAAATGGTGGAGAAACCACCTTTGGTCGCGCCGGAGGTCGCCATGGTGGACAGGTTGCCGTCCGGGTCCATGTGCTTCTTGACGGCTTCGGCCACGCGGTCGGTGGTCGCCTGCCAGATCTCGATCTCGCGCTCGTTCTTTTCCTGTTCGGTCAGCAGACCGCGGCGGAAGTCGCGTTGGACAATTTCCACCTGCTTCGAGCGCATCGTCGATGATCGCCTTGCGTTCCGGCGGGATGGAGATGTCAGCCACCGCCAGCGTGATGCCGGACCGCATGGCATATTCAAAGCCGATGTTCTTGATCGCTGTCGGCCACATCGGTGGTCATTTCCTGTCCGCAGAGTTCATACACTTCGGCGATCAGGTCCTTCACGCCGCCTTTTTCCAGCTTTTCGTTGACGAACTGCACTTCCTCAGGCAGGATGCGGTTGAAGAGCACGCGGCCGACCGTTGTTTCGATGATGCGGGTTTCCGGTTGCAGGCAGGCGGTTGCCGTTGTCGTCATACCAGGTCTCGACGCGCAGCTTGATCTCGGTGTGGACATCCACCTGGTCCAGCTGCGTAGGCAAGTTCCACTTCATCGATATCGGCAAAGGCGCGCCCGTCACCCGTGATGCTCGGCTTTCTGCGTCATCGTCAGGTAGTACACGCCCAGCACCATGTCCTTCGACGGGCTGATGATCGGCTCGCCGTCGGCGGGTTTGAGCAGGTTCTTGGAGGCGAGCATCAGCGTCGCGCGCTTCCTGCACCGCCTTCTGGGAAAGCGGCACATGCACAGCCATCTGGTCGCCGTCAAAGTCCGCGTTGAAGGCGGTGGTGACGAGCGGGTGCAGTTGGATCGCCGAGCCTTCGATCAGGATCGGCTCGAATGCCTGGATGCCCAGGCGGTGCAGCGTCGGCGCACGGTTCAGCAGCACCGGTCGTTCGCCGATGACGCTTTCGAGCGCTTCCCAGACCTCGGGACGGTTGCGCTCGATCAGGCGGCGTGCGCCTTTGACGTTGGCGGCGTAGTTGTGTTGCACCAGTCGTGCAATGACGAACGGGCGGTATAGTTCCAGCGCCATGCGTCTTCGGCAGACCGCACTGGTAGAGTTTCAAGTTGCGGACCGACCACGATCACGGAGCGGCCGGAGTAGTCCACACGCTTGCCGAGCAGGTTGCGGCGGAAGCGCCCCTTCTTGCCTTTGAGCATGTCGCTCAGCGACTTGAGTTCGCGGCGGCCGCGGCGGCTGAAAGCGCCTTGCCGCGCTGGGAATTGTCGATCAGGCTGTCGACTGCTTCCTGCAGCATGCGCTTCTCGTTGCGGATGATGACATCCGGCGCGCCCAGTTCCAGCAGGCGCTTGAGGCGGTTGTTGCGGTTGATCACGCGGCGGTACAGGTCGTTCAGGTCGGAGGTGGCGAAACGTCCGCCGTCCAGCTGCACCATCGGGCGCAGGTCGGGCGGGATCACCGGCAGAACGGTCAGGATCATCCACTCGGGGCGGTTGCCTGAGCGGCGGAAGGCTTCCACCACCTTCAGGCGGGTGGTGGCCTTCTTGCGCTTCTGCTTGGATTTGGTGGTGCGCACTTCATGCCAGAGTTCCTCGGACAGTTTGTCCAGGTCCAGGCGTTTGAGGATGTCATAGAAAGCCTCGGCGCCCATGTCGGCGCGGAAGACCTGTCCCCAGCGCTGGCTGAGTTCGCGGTAGCGGATTTCGCTCAGGAAGGTGAACGGGCGCAGTTCCAGCAGTTCATCGCGCATGCGCGATGTTCTGTCCCTGCGAGACCGTGGATTGATCCTCCAACTCGTTACGCAGGCTGTCCATTTCCTGTTCCGCTTCCGCCTTCAGGCGGGCCGACTTCCATCTTGAGCGTTTCGAGCTCGCGGCTGTTTTTCATCCTTCAGTTCGTTCTCGACCGATTCGAGTTTCTGCTTGACGATCTTCTGCACCTGGCTGATATGTTTGGCCGCGATGACCGTTCCTGCCGCGACCAGCGTCTCACCCGTCGCGTCGAACATGATGGCCTTCCTGGCGGGTTTGCCCGGTCTGGTCCTGCAGGGTCTTTTCGAGTTTCTGACCTTCCTTGATGACCGGGTCAAGCCGTTCCGCCACCTGTTCATCGTAGTTCTGCTCCAGTCGCATTCCTGCGCTGTGTCAGTTCGGAGATGGCATGGTCGCGGTTGGTCTTGATCTCGGCGATCTTGGCATTGACGCCGGCAGCCTGCTCGCGGTCCGAGACGGAGATCTCGTCCTCGAGGCGCTTGAGCGCCTTCTGCCGGGCGTCCTCATCCACGTAGGTGACGATGTATTGCGCAAAATACAGCACACGGTCCAGGTTGCGGCGGGAGATGTCCAGCAGCATCCCCAGGTAGGAGGGGATGCGGCGCGTGTACCAGATGTGCGCGACAGGGGTCGCCAGCGTGATATGCCCCATGCGCTCGCGGCGGACCGCCGCGCGCGTCACTTCCACGCCGCATTTATCGCAGATGATGCCTTTATAACGGGGGTTCTTGTACTTGCCGCAATAGCATTGCCAGTCACGGGTCGGGCCAAAAATGGCCTCGCAGAACAGTCCATCCTTCTCGGGGCGCAGCCGGCGGTAGTTGATGGTTTCGGGTTTGAGCACCTCCCCGTACGACCATGACAGGATCGTATCGGGTGAGGCAAGACTGATACGGAGTGCGGTCAGTCCCTTGGTTTCCACTGTTTCTCTCCTATGGGAGTAAAGAGTCCAGGTGTCCGGGCTTTGTCACCATCGCGCCCCTGATGGGCATCCCGGAGACAAACAAATGCAAGCGCTTCGAGACTATTTTTATCTCAAGCGCTTGCTGTATTAGCTCGGTTTTATTCTCATCCAACAGGCGGATTATACCGAAATGGTGGAATTTTCCGCAAGAGGGGGTTATTCGAAACGCAGCAACAGCAGGATGTCCTCCAGCGCCGCTTCCAACACCTCCCGCATGATGCCATCCTCCACCCGGTATCGCCCTCCGAACGAGCCGTCACCGTACACCTGGCGGGCGGTCGCCGCATCCATGATGGAACTCGGCACCCTCGGCGGAACCTTCTCCCCCTCCGGCACCTCGCCGACCAGCGTGAACGGGAACGCCTCCAGCCAGTTGGCATGCGCGGGTTTCAGGTTGTGCTTCATCGCCACCGTTTCCACGCTGTGCGAGTCCCACCACTGGTACCAGCGGATCTGCATGCCCGGCAGGTCGTTGATGACATCGTTCAGGTGGTCATTGACCGGCGTATTCCCGCCGTGACCGTTCAGGATCAACACCCGCCGGAAACCGCTGTGATGCGCCGAGCGGACGATATCCTCCACCGCCGCGATCAGGGTCGGCACGCGCAGGCTCAAGGTGCCCGGATACTCCCGGAAATATTGGGAGAAGCCAAAGTTCAGCGGCGGCGCGACCAGCACCCCGGTTTGGGTGGATGCGGAATCAGCCAGCGCCAGCGGGATCTTGATGTCCGTCAACAGGCTGAGGGTTGCATGCTGCTCGCACGCGCCCAGCACCAGCATCAGCCGGTCATCCCCCTGCAGGTATTTCTCCACATCCATCCAGTTCAGGTCTTCAAAACGCATTTGTTCTCCCGGGCATCAAGGCGATCATGGGGTTGGAGTTTCGGTTTCCGTTGGTGTGGGGGATGGGACCGAAGTTTCCGTCGGCGGGATGGGGGTCGAGGTCGGCGTCCCGGTCGGGATCTCCGTTGGCGGAATGTTCGTCGCGGTTGGCGGGATCGCCGTCGGGGGTATTGCGGTGGGCTGGTCTGTCGGCGGGATCTCCGTCGGCGGGACGGGCAGCCGCACCACCAGCCTGATGACCTTCTCCGCGTAGGCACCGTTGGGTCCCTCGATCCGCAGGCGCAGGTAGATCACGCCGTTCTGCACACCCGTCAGGTCCATCGTGGCTAGCAGCCCATCGCGCACTGCCTCCCGGCTCGAAATGACCTGGAACCAGTTCCCGGGATCCGCGCTGTGACCGTAGTCCAGCGCCCATTCCTTGAAACCACCCTTTGCATCAGCCGTCCCGCGGATCCTCACCTCGGTCTCCGTGATCACCTGTTCATCCCGGAGGTTGCTGAATTCCAGGATCGGGTGCGGATCGTCCGCGGTGCATTCGCGCTCCGGGGCATACGTCGCCTTGCGCGGCAGGTCGTGTGCTTCCAGCCATGCCTTCCCCTGCTCGCCTGCCAGCCACTTGCGCGCCCAGGGATCATCCACGCGGATCGCCATCACTTCCTCGACGAAATCCTCCCCGCAGGCAGCCGAGGCCTCCAGTCCCGACCAGGTGTCGATCTTCACCTTGCGGAACAGGTCCTTGCTTGCCGGCAGCGGGGGTTGACCGGATGCAAAATATTCCATCTTCTGTCCGCCGCGGCACCATTGCGAAGGTTCCGTCCCCGAGATGGCACAGATCACCGTGCTCACGATGCCCCCCGGCGGGGTGAATGACTTCATGTTCCCCTCGCTCATGATCGGCGCGGCATACTGCATGAACTGCGACCAGATCGGTGCCGCGCCCGACGAGCCGCTGGTGTTGACCATCGGGCTGTAGTCCGCATTCCCGATCCACACGCCGGTCACCAGGTCGGGCGTGTATCCCAGCGTCCAGTTGTCGAATACCAGTTCCGCCGCGTCCCCGCGCGCCGTCCCGGAAGTCCCGGTCTTGGCTGCTGCAGGGAAGGGCAGGTTCAGCACGGAGTTCGTTCCGAACATCCACGAGCGCGCCTCATTATCCGAGAGGATCGAGGAGATCAGGAAGGCGTGTTCCGCGCGGATGACCTGTTCGCCCTGAATGGGTTTGTACTCGTCGATGATATTGCCGCTGAAATCCGTGATCTTAAGGATCGCGACCGGCGGCTGCCTCTGCCCGTTGTTCGCGAACACCGCGTAGGCGGAGGTCATCTCCAGCAGGCTCACCTCGCCCCCGCCCAGCGTCAATGCCAGCCCGTAATCCTCGGCGGTCAGCGAGGTGATGCCCAGCCGTTCCGCCATCGCGATCATGCCGTCCTTTTCCGGCGTAGCCGGGTCGTCATACACGCCGATGAAATTCAGCGTCTTCACCGCCGGGATATTAAAGGAATTCGCCAGCGCAACGCGCACGGTCACCGGTCCATGGACCTTGCCGTCGTAATTGGTTGGGATGTATGGATCGCGCAGGTCGGTCGACAACCCCGAGGGAGGGAATTCGCTCGGCACATCCCAGATCAATGTCGCGGGCGTCCAGCCCTTCTCAAATGCCGCCACGTACGCGATCGGCTTGATGGATGACCCCGGCTGGCGCGTCTGGCTGACCGCCATGTTGATCTGCCCGGCGATCTCATCGTTGTAAAAATCCGCCGAGCCCACCATCGCCAGGATCTCGCCCGTGGCGGGCTTGATCGCCACCAGTGCGCCGTTGCGCGCGTTCTTGTCCGTCAGTGTTGCGATCTGGTCCGACAGGATGCGCTGGGCTTCATCCTGCATCTGCGGGTCGAGCGTGGTGTACACCGTGAATCCCGAGCGATAGATGGTCTGCGCGTCGTATTTGTTTTCCAGCAGGCTGCGCACGTAGTTCACCCAGTGCGGGTAGCGCATGTTGAATTCCAGCGGAGGGAAGTTGTAATTGCGGATCTCGTCCGCCGCGACGGTTGCCGCGGTGGCGTCCACGCAGATGCGCTCCTCGCTGTTGCTCACCTCGATGCAATTTTGTTCCCCGCTCAGCACGTACATCAGCACCAGCACCTGCTGGTGGCGTGCCAGCGTGCCCTCCGGGTTCGTGTAAATGTCATAGATCGATGGGGATTGGGGCAGACCTGCCAGGAAGGAGGCCTGTGCCAGCGTGAGTTGATCGGCGGTCGTGTGGAAATAGGTCTCGGCCGCGGCTTCGATCCCATACGCCAGGTTGCCGTAATAGATCTCGTTCAGGTAGAGTTCCAGGATCTCATCCTTCGAATAACGGCGCGTGATCTCCGCCGCCAGCACGATCTCACGTGCCTTGCGCGTCACGGTGCGCTGGACGCGTTCCTCCGGTGAGAGCAGCAGCGCCCGCGCCAGTTGCTGGGTGATGGTGGACGCGCCGCCGCCCTGCCCGCTGGTGCTGTAGTTCTCCCACAACGCCCGCGCGATCGCTCCGATATCAAAACCGGGATGGCTGTAGAAATCCTTATCCTCGGTGGCGATCGTCGCCGCCACCAGGTATGGGGAAATATCATTCATCGATACATAGGTCCGGCGCCCCGCGTTCGGGTCCAGGATCTCGTAGAGCACCACTCCGTTCCGGTCGAGGATGCGTGTCGTCTCGAATTGGGAGGCCTTCGAGCGCAGGTCAGTCCACGTCCGGCAGTGTCCGCGCGATCGAGTAATAGCTGAACACCGCGATCGATACCGCGATCAATGCCCCCAGCACGCCCAGGAAGAACAGACCGATCAGTCCGTAGACCAGGCAACTCCACGTGCGCCGCGGGCTGGCGGGCGGCGGCTGGGTGATGGAAGTCTTTTTTTGCGTGGTCGTGTACCCGCGCGGCTGCGAGGGCGCCTGGTATGCCGCCGGGCTGACGCGTGTCCCGCCCATGTCCACCTCGTGCACGCGCCGCGGCAGGGGCATGTTGTTCGCGTCCAGCTCCGGTCGTGCCAGCGGACCTTCATACACGCGCGGTGCCTTCCCTCCTTGTGATGCGGGGTGATGTCGTCCCGCGTATCCTCTTCGGATGTTCAATAATTTCCGGATTCGGTCACGTTCGTTTTCGGTCATATTAATTCCAGTAGGAGCACAGCAATGAATTTCATGACAAGCCGTCAATGATCTGCCGTGCGTTTTCCTTACCCAGGTTTAGACGCCACCAGAACGGATAGAGTTCCGCGCATGGGCGTCTCCTCTCTTTGGTTTTTCACATCCATCGCGATCGTCACCAGTCCGCCGCCGATGCGTGGCATCTTCTTCAACTGTATGACTTCCACATCCGCGTGGAGGCTGTCACCGATGAAAACCGGTTTGACGAATTTCCATTCAACGATCTCACGGAACGCGATCACGCTGCCTTCGAGCATGCCTGTCTGCATCAACAACCCGATCGCCGTGGACAGTCCCAGCAATCCGTGTGCAATACGCTGCCCGTAGGGTGTGCCTTTGGCGAATTCCTCGTCCGTATGGATCCGGTTGTGGTCTCCCGTCAATTCGGCAAAGGACAGGATATCGTCTTCCGTCACCGTGTGCGCCGCACTGATGTTTTTTTGACCAACCGAAAATTCATCGAAATATAATCCTTGCATTCTCATCCTTGTTTCTGATCCGTCATTGCAAAACGCAGCGTGGCAATCTCATCGCCAATCTTGCACCTGTTTGTTTGACCACCAAAATTATACCCTTTGACCTCTCCCCCATCTGCCCGTACAATACATCCATGCGCGACTGGAAACTCTCCCGCGGGGATCCCCTCTGCCTGTCTCTCTCAGCCGATTTTCGCTTCGGGGATGTGAATTACGCCGATGACCAGACCTGGGACCTGGACCTGCTCACCGCGGAACCGCCCGCCCTGATGCTCCGCACCACCTTCGGCTTGCGCGCCCGGTCGATGCGCCTCTTCCCGCGCTTCAGCGAGGACCGTCTCACCGTCACCGACCCCGCCGAATTTTCCCGCCCTCCCCGCCTGCGCGCTTTTCAGCCAAATTTCCTGGAACTGGATTTCTCCCCGCTCAAGGACCTGGATGTCACCGCCGACTTTCGCGCGGCGGGTTCGCAGGTCATCGCCGGGCGTTTCACCTTTTTCAATCACACCTCCGCCTCCCGAAAAATACACCTCGACCTGTGTGCCGTCCTTGCCCCGCTGGATGGGCAGGCTTTCCGCCCGTCCCAATATCAGATGGTCAATGTCCTTGCAGGGTCAACTTCCGGGCTTGCCCCCCTGCTTTTCATGACCGGCAGTCCCACCTCCACCACCACTCCCTTTCCCAGCGCTGACCGTTGAACTCGAGATCCCGCCCTCAGCATCACGCGCATGTCTCCTGGGCTTTAGCCTCGCTCCCCGAGGGCGGGCGTTCCTTTGATCTCGCCCGGCAGACCGTTGCCCGTTCCTGGGATGCGGAGAAGGCGCGCATGCAGGTCACTGCCGAATCCCAGGTCGTGGAGATCCACACCGGCGACCCGGACTGGGACGCCGCCTTCGAATTCACCCAGAAGACCGCCCTCAGGTTGATGTTCCCTCCCGGCGAACATCTTCCCCACCCATCCTTTGTCCTTGCGCGCGCACCCGACCACGGTTATTCCCGCAGGGGGGACGGCAGTGACTATTCCCTTGCCTGGGCGGGAGGCAGTCCCGCTCGAGGCGTATTACCTTGCCGGTCTCCTGCCCGGTGCACCCGACCTGGCGCGTGGATTATTAAAGAACTTCCTGGCTGTGCAGAAGGAGGATGGTTCCATTGACCTGCGTCCCGGTCTCGCCGGGCAGCGCGCCAGGATGCCCGCCACCCCTCTGCTTGCCTCGCTTGCCTGGCAGATCCATCAATCCACCCGCGATGAGCACTTCCTCGCCGAATCCTTCCCGCACCTGCTTGCCTTCTTTTGGAATTGGTTCTCCCCGGCGCATGACCGCGACCATGATGGTCTGCCTGAATGGGATCACTCCATCCAGACCGGTTTCGAAGACAACCCTCTCTTCGATGTCTGGCATCCCGGCTCCCTGGGTGTGGATATTTCCACCGTTGCCGATCCTGTCCTCTATGCCATGCTGGCACGCGAGGCGGGTTGTCTCATCCTGATGGCGGAAGATCCTCGGGCGCACCAGTGACGCCGACCTCATCAAGCAGCAGACCGCCATCCTGGATGCCGCGGTTGCTGCTGCCTGGGATGAACCTTCCGCGCTGTATCAATACCGCGACCTCGCCACCCATCTCTGCCTGCCGGGATCGATCATTGCCGAGGACAGTAGCGGCAGGACCTTCAAGCCCAAGAAGACCCTCAAACAACCGGTCCGCCTGTTGATCGAAGTTCAATCTGAAAATCCCAACGGCAAGCGCCCCGAGATTCGCCTGGCGGAATACGTCACCAAGCCCACGGACGAGACCATCGCTTCCGCGCAGTTCGCCTGGCGGAATGGCGGCTTTGTCGCCACCAGCCGCAGGATCTATGCCCGCCTGGGTCGGGTGGATGTCATCGGGCTGGACCCCGGCGACCGTGTCATCATTCGCAGCGTTGACCTGACCTCGCAGGACCATACCCTCTTCCTCCCGTTGTGGGCAGGCTTGCCGGAGGCGCCGGGCGCGCAGCAGCTTGTCCGCAATGCGTTGCTGGATCGCTCACGATTTGATAAACCCTTTGGTATTCCTGCCTGTCCACCGCGTTCGCCCGGGGAAACGGATCCCATCCGTTCGAGTGTTCATCTCCCCTGGAACCAGCTCATCGGCGAGGGGCTGCTTGCCTACGGGTTCCAGGCGGAGGCTGCCCGCCTGACCGCGCGTCTGATGGGCGCCGTCATTAAGAACCTGAAGGAGAAACACTCCTTCTTTAAACGCTATCACGCGGAGACGGGCGCCGGCATCGGGGAACGCAACGCTCTCACCGGTCTTGCACCCCTGGGTCTCTTCCTGCAAACACTGGGGGTGACCATCCTCTCCCCCGCAAAGGTCAGGCTGGAGGGCAGGAACCCCTTCCCCTGGTCGGTCACCCTGCGCTATCGCGGGCTCACGGTCACGCGCGGCATGGAATCCACCGAGATCCGCTTTGCCAGCGGCAAGTCGGTGACCGTCACTGACCAGGCACCCTGTATCGTCTCGGCATAATAATAAATTGGTGTTTCTTATTCGTAAGCGATTCCCGTTGGGAGTCGCTTTTTACATGTTACAATTTTCCACCCATATATGCTGGATGTATCTGATTTTGTGCTTGTGCCAGCCACGGAAAGTGATTGTCTCAACATCTTGAACAGGAGCTGAACTGGATTTGAACAAGATGCCTTAAAAGGAGGTGGTCTAATGAAGGACACCAGGAGAACTGTCGTCGCAGCCGCATTGGGGGAATGCGTACACGTGGCAGGTGTCATGAACTTCCTCCGCATTGCGGAGGCGGCTGGATGGCGGACAGTGTTCCTTGGACCTGCAGTTGCGATCGATGATGTTTTGATCGCTGCGCGCCGGGAAAAGGCAGATCTGGTCGGCGTATCCTACCGCCTGACACCGGAGACCGGCGAACGCCTTTTGGGTGAATTCGCCGAAGCCGCGGATGAGTTGTATTCGAACGGAGTCCGCTTTGCTTTTGGAGGCACGCCGCCGGTCGCTGAGCGGGCGAAGGCGTTGCATTTCTTTGAACGCGTCTTTGATGGCAGTGAGCCGGTTGAATCCGTCCTCGCCTATATGAAACAGCAGGTCGTCCCGGGGGAAAGCAAGGATGAATTTCCGCAGTCCACAATTGAGCGCATCCATTGGAAGTCGCCCTATCCGATCCTGAGGCATCACTTCGGCTTGCCGACCATGCAGGATACCATTGCAGGCATCCAGCAGATCGCCGAGGCCCAGGCTCTCGACGTGATCTCCCTCGGCATCGACCAGGATGCCCAGGAGAATTTTTTTCACCCCGAACGCCAGGACCCGCGTCGAACCGGCGCAGGCGGTGTCCCCGTACGTTCCGAGGGACGATTACCGCGCCCTTTTCGATGCCAGTCGTCATGGCAATTTCCCGCTGCTCCGCACCTATTCCGGCACCGATGACTTCATCAAGCTTGCCGAGATGTACGTGGAGACCATCCACATCGCCTGGTGCGCCATCCCGCTCTTCTGGTTCAACCAGATGGATGGGCGCGGTCCCTGGGATCTCGAAGGCTCGATCCGGGAACACCAGAAGGTGATGCAGTGGTACGGTGAACACAACATCCCGGTCGAATTGAACGAGCCGCATCATTGGGGCATGCGCGACTCATCCGACGCGGTCTTTGTCGTCTCAGCCTTCCTTTCCGCATACAACGCCCGCGCCTTCGGCGTCAGGGATTACATCGCCCAGCTCATGTTCAACAGCCCGCCCGGGCTCAGCGATGCCATGGACCTCGCCAAGATGCTGACGGTTATCGACCTGATCACTCCCCTCCAGCGACCGGATTTCCGCATCTGGAAACAGACCCGCATCGGCTTGTTATCACATCCCCTCGACCCCGATGCAGCCCGCGGGCATCTCGCCGCAGCCACCTATTTGCAGATGGCGCTCAAACCGCACATCTACCACATCGTCGGGCACACCGAGGCGCATCATGCCGCCACTGCGCAGGATGTCATCGAAGCCAGCCGGATCGCCCGCCGCGCCATCCAGAATGCGATGGGCGCGCCCGACATGACCGCCGATCCCGCCATTGCACAGCGGCGCGCAGAACTTGCCGCCGAGACAGCCGTCCTGCTGGACGCCCTTCGTTCCTGCGCCGCGCCGGGCGTGGCTGACCCGTTCACCGATGCAGAGACTCTCACCCGCGCGGTCACATCCGGGATCCTGGATGCCCCGCACCTGGTCAACAACAAGTTCGGCCGCGGTCAGGTAAGAACAGGGATCGTGAATGGCGCTTCCGTATCCCTGGATGAAAACGGAAATCCGCTTTCGGAAGACCGGCGGATTTCAAAATTGAACGCCAAAGGAGGTTGACATGACAAGGAAACAGACTGTAATTGGAGCCGGGCATGGCGGCAAAGCCATGGCTGCGCATCTTGCCCTGATGGGGTTCCCGGTGACGCTTTTCAACCGCACGCCATCACACGTGGAGATCATCAAAAAGCGCGGCGGCATTGAATTGGACAGCAACGAGGAGGGCGGTCCGCACGGTTTTGGCAAAACTCGCAAAGGTCACCTCTGATATGGGCGAGGCGATCAAACATGCCGAGGTCATCCAGGTCGTCCTGCCCTCCTCCGCCCATGCCGATATCGCCGCCGCTGCCGCGCCGCATCTCAAGGATGGGCAGATCATCATCCTGCACCCTGGTCGCACCTGCGGCGCGCTGGAGTTCCTCAAGGTCGTCCGCGATAATGGCTGCAAAGCCGATATCACCGTCGCCGAGGCGGAAACCTTCATCTATGCCTCCCGTTCCGATGGTCCCGCGCAAGCCCGCATCTTCCGCATCAAGGAGGCCGTCCCGCTTGCCGCCCTGCCCGCCGTCCGTACTCCGGGAGTGTTGGAGGTTATCAACGAGGCTTATCCCCAGTTCATCGATGGGGTGAATGTGCTCAATACCGGTCTCAACAACATGGGCGCCATCTTCCACCCCGCCCTGACCCTGCTCAACGCCGGCTGGATCGAAGCCACCCACGGCGATTACCAGTTCTATATTGACGGCGTCACCCCTTCGGTGGCGCGCGTACTCGAGGTGCTCGACCGTGAACGCGTCACCGTGGCATCTTCGTTGGGCATACGCGCCCGCACATCCCTGGAATGGTTGAAACTTGCCTACGACACCGATGGAGAGGACCTGCATGAGGCCATCCACAACCAGCCCGGGTACTATGGCATCAAGGCTCCTCCCACGCTGAATCATCGTTACATCTTCGAGGATGTACCGATGAGCCTCGTGCCCATCGCTTCCCTGGGCAAGCGTTATGGCGTCTCTGTGCTCGCCATGGAAAGCATCATTAAACTTGGCAGCATCATCCACCGCACCGATTACTGGCGGCGCGGCCGCACCGTGGAAAAACTCGGTCTCGAGCAGTGGAGCGTCAGTGAATTGACCCGTTTCGTACAGGAAGGTGTCATTGAGGGCTGATTCCCTGTTCCCCGGGGATAAAGCCAGGAATGGAGTTTTTTATGTCAGGTATTGCTGGAATTAACCGGTCAGACCAACCCGGACTGGTGGATCGTATGCTGGATGCACTCGCCCATCGCGGCCGCGATTGGCGTGAATTGCGCCATGGTGAGGGAACGACCTTTGGCGCGCTGGGATCGAGGCTGCAGGAATCCGACAGGCTTGACCTGATATCGAACGGTCTCGTTACGGACCGCGCCAGCCCTGAGCATTTTGCGCAGGCAGAGGCAGTTGCTGCAGGTTTTGTATTGAAACGCGATACGCTGGGCGTGCGCCCTCTTTACTATGGTTGGACCCCGGATGGCGCCTTCTGCTTTGCATCCGAGGTCAAGGGGTTGCTGCCAGCCACGCGCCGCATTCATGAGATGCCCCCCGGTCATACCTTTGACGGTCAGCATCTTGTCATGGATTCAGAGGTCACGGTCCAGGATCCCATGGAAGATACACCGGACGCGATCATCGCTGGTCTGCGGGAACGGCTCGAAATTGCCGTAGCCAAACGGATCGGGAAGGGAGAGGTCGGCTCATGGTTGTCGGGCGGGCTCGACTCAAGCGTCCTTGCCGCGCTTGCGCGTCCGCACGTCTCCAAACTGCACACCTTCGCTGCCGGTTTGCCGGGCGCACCGGATCTCGGGTTTGCCCGCATCGTGGCGGAGCTCATTCATTCAGAACACCATGAACGCCTCATCCAGATGGACGAAATATTCTCCGTTCTGCCGGATGTCATTCGTGCCCTCGAGTCCTTCGATGCCCTGCTTGTCCGCTCCAGTGTGATGAACTACCTGGTTGCCAAGACCGCCTCGGATTTTGTACCGGCTGTGCTTTCAGGGGAGGGCGGGGACGAATTGTTCGCCGGTTACGAGTACCTGGCGTCCATCCCCCCTTCCGGTCTTCCAGCCGAACTGGTGGACATCACCAACCGCCTGCACAACACCGCTTTGCAGCGCGTGGATCGCTGCTCATCCGCCTTCGGAACCGTCGCTCACGTCCCATTCCTGGATCCGGTCGTGGTGGAATATGCGCTGAAGATCTCCCGCCAGCCTTAAACGTCGCGATGGCATCGATAAATGGATCCTTCGCCAGGCAGTCATGGATGCCCTGCCCGCCTCCGTGACAATGCGACCCAAGTCAAAATTCTGGCAGGGCGCGGGGATCGAGGACCTGCTGGCGCGCCTTGCCGAAGGCAGGATCAGCAACGCGGATTTCGAACGCGAGCGGGTGCTGCCCCATGGGGAGTCCCTGAACACAAAGGAGGAACTCCTCTATTACCGCATCTTCCGGGAACACTTTGGCGAGTTCGATGACTTGTCCTGGATGGGGCGCACAAAGGGCGCTCCGGTTGCCTGAGGTTGTCATGCTGGATGCATTCGACTGGTACACATGGGTCATACTTCCCTCCCTGGTGTTCCTTGCCCGCGTGGTGGATGTCTCGCTCGGAACACTGCGCATCATCTTCACCTCCCGCGGGCGCAAACACCTGGCACCCCTGCTGGGATTCGTGGAAGTCTTCATCTGGGTCACCGTCATCGCCGAGATCACCCGGGGCGCCCACAATCTGGTCGCCTACCTGGCATATGCAGGCGGTTTCGCGGCGGGCAATTACCTCGGCATGTATATCGAGGATAAACTTGCCCTCGGTCTGCTGATCGTGCGCGCCATCATTCCCGGGAACATCAAAGACCTGACAGAAAAACTTTACGCGAAGGGGTATGGCGTGACCAGTGTCAGTGCACAGGGCTCGCTCGGACCCGTGAAACTCGTTTATACTGTCCTCATGAGAAGGAACCTGTCTGAAGTTGCGGGGATCATCCATGAGACAAACCCGCAAGCCTTCTTCACGGTGGAGGAATTGCGCTCTGCGGAACGCGGGGTGTTTCCTCAAACCGGATCCCCCCACCTGAAAGATACTTTCTTCGGCAGAAAATCCAAATAATCCCCGGAGTCCGTATGAAAATATCCTCCTGCATGAAGCGCAACGTTGTTTCCGTCCACGAGACGGTTTCCATTCGCGATGCTGCTGAAATATTTGTTAAAAAACGTGTGGGTCTCCTGCCTGTGGTGGACAACGACGACAAGCCCATCGGCGTGATCGGGATGCGCGACATGCTCACCCTGGAGATGCCCGATTTCGTAAATTTTGTGGCGGATGTGGATTTTGTCCATGACTTCGGCGCGGTGGAGGATACACGCCCTTCCGCCAGGACCCTGAACAAGTCCGTCAAATCCCTGATGAAGCCCGCTTTTACCGTGGATGAGGATTGCGGTCTGCTGCGCGCCTACGCACTCATGCTCCAGCACAATCTACATGATATGCCCGTTGTTTCCAGGGATGGCAAACTGGTCGGCATCACTTCGCGTGTGGACATTGGGGTTGCCATACTTTCGATCTGGCCAAAGGCGGATAAATGACCGCCGCACCCGCCATCCTCTCCATTATCATCTTCTTCGGCAGCCTGGTCATAATTTTTACCGAGAAACTTCATCGCTCCATCACAGCCATCGCGGGCGCAGCCTTGATGGTGGTCACTGGGTCGGATTCTCGGTTTTTACAACGAGGAAGCTGCCCTGGAAGCGATCGACTTCAACACCCTCGGTCTCCTGCTTGGCATGATGATCCTGGTTGCCATGCTGGAACCGACGGGTTTTTTCCAGTACCTGGCAGTGCTTGCCGCCCGGGCTTCAAAAGGAAAACCGGTACGGCTCTTCATCCTGCTGGGAAGCATCACCACCGTCCTCTCCATGTTCCTGGACAATGTGACCACGGTTGTTCTGATCGCCCCGGTGACCATCCTCATCTGCGAGATCATGGGCATCAGCCCGCTGCCCTTCCTCGTCTCTGAAGCTCTGCTATCAAATACAGGTGGTGTCGCCACCCTGGTCGGCGACCCGCCCAACGTCCTGATCGGTTCAGCCGCCGGGCTTGTCGTTCAACGACTTCCTGGTCTATTCCATGCCTGTCGTCCTGGTGGCATGGGCGGGCGCGCTTTTGCTGTTGAAGTATCTGTTCAGGAAGGAGCTGTCCAAACGACCACGCAGTGTCAAAGCCATCATGCAGCTTAACCCTGCCGAGTCCCTGGATGAGCCCGGGGTGGCGCGCCGCATCCTCATCATCCTGGGTATTGCCATTCTCTTTTTCTTCCTCCATAACACACTGCATGTCAGCCCATCGCTGGTCGCACTGAGCGCCGCCGCCCTCGCCCTGGTCTGGGTTCAGCCGGATATCCAGGAGGTCTTCAAACGCATCGAATGGAGCGTGCTCATCTTCTTCGGTGCGCTGTTCATCATGGTCGGCGGGCTGGAGCATGCCGGTGTGCTTCAATCTGTTGTTAATGCACTGGAGAATGCCTCGGATATCAACCCGGTCCTGTTCGGGGTGGGGCTCATCTGGGTGGTTGCCGTCATCTCCGCTGTGGTGGATAATGTCCCCATTACCATCGCCCTCATTCCGGTCATCAAGGGGCTGGGCGAATCCGGCATGGACATCACCCCCTTGTGGTGGGCGCTGGTCTTTGGCGCGGGCTTCGGCGGGAACGGCACCATCATCGGCACGACTGCCAACATCATCGTGACCACCCTCTCAGAGAAGACACGCGCGCCCATCACATCCAAGATCTGGAACAAACGCGGTCTGCCCGTGATGCTGTTGACCTGTGTCATTGCGACCATCCTGTATGCCATTATTTTCCGTTGGTTATAGGTGCAGGAATGTCCGCATGCCCGGGTTATGGTACGCGGTCCATGTCCGGGGAGTTGCCTTCATTCTCCGCTCGAACTGGCAGGCGGATGATTAAAATGAAGGAATATTTTCCGGGCAGGGCGGCTAATTAAGTTATACTATTTATGCCATGAGCCACTTCCTCCAACTTGCCTTCCTGCTTACCATCATCCTGCTCTCAGCAAAGCTGGCGGGATATATTAGTATTCGCCTTGGACAGCCATCGGTATTGGGGGAATTATTGGTCGGCATTTTGCTCGGTCCCTCCCTCATCAACCTGCTCGATCTCCCTTTCATCGGGCATGAACTCACGGAGACCATCGCCCAGCTCGGCGAACTGGGCGTGTTGTTGCTCATGTTTCTCGCGGGTCTGGAGTTGCATCTCGGGGAGATGAAGCAGAATTTGCGCGTGGCGGCGTTTGCCGGGTTGCTGGGTGTGGTCTTCCCTGTGCTGTTGGGATGGGGTGCGGGCTTGCTTTTCGGTTTGGATCAACCTGCCGCCATCTTTCTTGGGCTGACGCTTGGTGCCACCAGCGTCAGCATCTCAGCCCAGACCCTGATCGAGCTCAAGGTATTGCGCAGCCGCGTCGGATTAAGCCTGCTGGGCGCGGCGGTGTTTGATGATATTTTGATCATTCTTATCCTTTCCGTGTTTCTTGCCCTGCAGAGCGGAGGCGGAAGCAGTTACGACATTTTGTTGATCATCGTCCAGATGGTCCTGTTCCTTGTTCTTTCGGTGCTGTTCGGCTTATGGGCTTTGCCGTGGATCATCCGCCGTTTTTCCAGGCTTCCCGTCTCCCAGGGTTTGCTTGCCATTTCACTCGTCATCCTGCTGGCTTATGGAATTGCCGCGGAATATTTCGGCGGCATGGCGGCGATCACAGGCGCATTTCTGGCGGGCTTGATGCTGGCGCGCACCCCCGAAAAAGAGAGGATCGAATCAGGCATGCATGCGCTTGCCTATGGGTTGTTCGTGCCGATCTTCTTCATCAATATTGGCTTATCCATCGATCTGCGCGAGTTCCGGTTACAAGCCCTGCTTTTTACAGTTGTGATCATCCTGGCGGCAATTGCCGGCAAATGGCTAGGTTCAGGCTGGGGTGCGAGTTTGGGCGGACTTACGAAACGCGAATTGATTCAACTCGGCGCGGGGATGATCTCGCGCGGAGAAGTGGGACTGATCGTGGCCAGCGTGGGCGTGGAGGCAACCCTGGTGAACGCGGAGGAGTTTTCCGCGATCGTTGTCATGATCCTGGTTACCACGTTGATCACGCCGCCGATCCTGCGCTCCTTGTTTTCACAGAAGGGTTCGGAGGTCGGAGAAAATGCTGCCTGAAGCAGAGCCTGTTCAAGAATCATCTGACATAAAAGAGTCGGAGGTGTCCTGATGTATTTGATCATCCTGTTCTTGCATAACCCTGACCTGTTGGAAGAACTGATGGAAGCATGGGACAAGGAAGGCGTGAACGGCGCAACCATCACCTACAGTGTGGGCATGGGACAATTTCTTGAAAAATTGGGGTTGCGCGATGATATTCCATTGATCCCCTCCCTGGATGATTTTTATGAGGTGGCGGAAAAGTTCAGCCGCACGGTCTTTGCAACCATTAAAGAAGAGACGATGATTGATAAAATTGTCGCGGCTACACAGCGTGTGATGGGCGATCTGGACCAGCCTGACACGGGCATGCTGCTTGTGTTGCCGGTATTAAAGGCTTATGGTCTTTACAAGACAGGGAGATGAAAATGTCAAACACTTCCATCCATCTATTGATGCTCGCCGTGGTGCAGGAACAGGACCTGGATGCCGCCACCCGCGCCCTGGAACCTTTTGGCTCTCCGGTCGTCTTTCTATCCAGTGCCGGCGGCTTTCTCGGAAGGCGCAACGCCACCGTCCTGGTGGGCTTGCCCCCCTCGAAGGAGGAACAGGTGCTCGAGGTGCTGCGCCAGGTCTGCCGCCAGCGCGTGGAGTATCTCACCCTTCCAATGGAAGGCACCCCCCTGCCCCTGCCCGCGCCCGTCCCCGTGACGGTCGGCGGCGCCACCGTGCTGGCTTTGCCGGTCGAACGCTTTGAGGAGATTTAGCCATGAAAATGATCATTGTCATCGTTAGGGACCCCGACGCAGATCCTGTCACCCAGGCGCTCACCAGTGAGAATTTCCGCGTCACGCGCATCGCCTCCACCGGCGGATTCCTGCGCAGCGGGGTTGCCACCCTCCTGATCGGTGTGGAGGATGGCGACGTGGATGCCGCCATCAACGTTCTGCGTAAAAACCTCGGTGAGGCAAAGCCCGACGAAAAACGCGCCACTCTCTTCGTCGTTCCCGTCGAGCGTTACGAACAGATCTGACCGTCATGGCGGGAAGTAGGGGCGGGGTTTCCCGCCCGGTCATAGCAGGGAAGGTCTCCCCGCCCCGGTAGTAACACGATATCATCAGGTTGATCGGGTCATTTTCGAAAAACGCTCCACTTTATTGTTAATCCCCGTGGAGCGAATGAAACAAATTTTAGGAGTATTGAATGAAACGTCCACGTATTCTCAGCGCGGTTGTTATCCTCTCTGCCGCCATCCTCGCCTGTGCCCTCCAGCCCAGCGCCTCACCTTCCACCCCGGATGTAAATGCCATCGTCTCCCAGACGATGCAGGCGCTCACGGGCATCCCCGAGGCAGTTACCACACCTCCCACCTCCACCCAGATCCCCGGTCTCCTGCCGCGTTCCCTGCACTTCCTCAATGCGGACGCCGCCGCGCACATGCAGATCTTCCGTCTCGAAACGGACGGTAAAACGCTCACGCAGGTCACTGCCGAACCTGCCGATGTCGAATTTTATGATGTCAATCAGAACGACGGGCGCATCGTCTACATCTCCAACAACCAGATGCTGCTCATCAATGCGGATGGTTCCGGGCGCGCCCTCCTGCTCGACGGTGGCGCACAGGATGTGAACGATCCCTTCATCAATGACATTCAATCTGCCGTCTGGTCCCCCAATGGTGAGACCATCGCCTATGGCTTCGGCGGGCTGAACCTCTACGCGGTTGCCACGGGCGTCTCCAACCGTGTCCTCGAGAACCAGACCCGGGACATCGGCAACGGGATGACCTTCCCCGATGAACTTTACTGGCCTGACCGTTACTCCCCCGACGGGACCAAACTGCTCATCACGCTCGGTTACTATGAAGGCGCCTCTGCTGCCGTCTATTACCCTGCCGGCAATTCCCTGGTCCGTCTCAGCGGTGCCGAGGGCGCCCTGATCTGCTGCGGCGAGGAGCAGTGGTCCCAGGATGGTTCGCAGTTCTTCGCCGCCAGCCCGTCCATGGGCATGTTCAATTCCGGCTTGTGGCGCATCGATGCCTCCAGCGGGCAGGTCACGACCCTCCTTCCCGGTGAGGTCGGGAACGGCACCTTCAACTTTGCCGATGCCCCCTTCCCCGGTCCGGATGGTCAGTTGTATTTCTTCTTCGCCAACACTCCCGCCGGTGAGGAGTTCTTCATGGACGCCCCGCTCCAGCTCGTCCGCTCCGCCGCGGATGGGGTCAGCGGGCGCACTGTCATCCTCCCCGACAGTTTCAAGGAGATGAACGAAGCCCTCTGGTCACCCGACGCGACCTTTGTCATTGTTGCCATCGCCCAGAACGAACAGACCTACCAGGGCGGTCAGCTCGAGATCGTCTATCTGGACGGGCGCCCGCGCGTGGTGCTTGCTCCCTTCGGTCGTGAAATGAAGTGGGGACCATAAGAGATCCCAATCAAGAGACAGTCAACAATCATTTGACTGTCTCTTTTTTTCTTCAGAGGAAACATGGCAAAAGAAGACAGCACATTGGCATCAAAAAATGGTTTCCAACAAGAAATAAACCCGTTACCCAGACAAAATAAGGATATCTTACCAATGATCATCCTAGGGGGAGTTGTCATAATTATCTGTGTAGGTATGGTTATTGGATGGACCATTATTACCAATTATGCCCACCCATACTTTACTTACAAGTCAATTGTATTTGAGCCAGATTATTCCAGGATATCCGCCGTCGACCCAACTGATCTAAAAAAAGCTGCCCAGGTTCTAACAGACCGTTGTGAGTACATGGGATGTGGATCCGTCACATTCGTTGTTACTGGCAATAATCAAATCATTGGAGAAATCCCCGCTTATAAAAAAATAGACATTGAGGTGTTGGGAAAACGATTAACTGCTATTGGACTGCTCGAGTTCACAGATTTTGGTAAATACCCACTTCCGCAGGGGACTCGGGTTGTATCAGATTTCAGGCACCCATTTCTCCCTGAGCCTGATGGAATAGTGTTCCATACCATCATGACAAATGAAGAAATAGAGTCAGCAATAGTGTCCAAGAATAATATGGGGGAGTATGGTGTTAATTTTACGTTGACCGAACAGGGTGCAAAAATATTCTTCGAATATACTTCGAACAATATTGGCAGTTATCTGGGTATCCTTTTAGATAAAATCGTGATTTATTCTCCGATGATTAGTTCTGCTATTACAAGCGGAAGTGGAGAAATCCAGGGCGAATTTACGCTTAAATCTGCACAGGACTTGGTGGCATACCTGAAAATAACTCCCTTACCACTACCCCTGGTTGTTACAGAAATGCCTAATGGCAATCCGTGAACTCTAAAAACGGGAAAAAAAATGAAAATTACCCATATTGACATTCTGCGCGACGGCGGGACGACCATCCTGAAAATAACGGATGATCCCAGAGCAGGGGAATATCTCCTGCCCACGCCGTTCATCGGCGAACCACGGCGGCTATCCTGGAACGATACTCAACTGGAGATCGGCTCCCCGGAGGAACTGGAATTCCTCGCGAAGCTCAAGCAGTGGCTGGAGGAGCATGCCGCCGATAAACTGGTGGACTCCCTGCATGACCTGGATAAAATGAAAAGTAAGCCTTCCCCCGATCAGCGGGAGAAGGCTTTTGCCTGGCATCGTGTCTTGTACGTGGCAGACTACCTCGAACATCGACCAGCCGCAACAAGCCCCAGCATTGAAATCCTGGATGACTGCAATCAATCACAAAGCCCCTGATCGTCTCGCGACGTCAGGGGCTTTCTCCATCCAATTGCCAATCTACCCAACTACCTAACTTTCATCCAGGCCTTCTTCATCTTCAGCGCGTCCTCTTCCATGATGGGGCTTTCGCACAGGATGCGCCCCCCGCAGCCGAACTTCTTCAACGCCTTGAACAGGCCTTCAGTTTCAGGTCTGCCTCGGCCAGCGGCAGGTGATTCTTTCGCCCTTCGGTCCATACTCGATCCCCGAAAGATGGATGTGCAGTTTCGCCAGTGCCTTCTCGCCCAGAACGTCTGCGTATACTCTCCAGGAGGCGTGACCACTCATCGTATGTGTTCATCGTCCCATCGCCGGGGCGGGCGTGCAGGTGGGCAAAGTCCAGGCAGGGCTGCACGCCTGCGATGCCGCTCATCTCGAGCGCATCCTCGAACGAGCCCAGCATGGCGGATTTTCCCATCGTCTCCGGTCGCAGGGTGACCGGGTTGCCCTTCCTGCGCAGTTCGTCCACGCAGCCCTGCAGCCGCGGGATGGCGACCTTCAAGACCTCAACCGGGTCATTCGCAAAATAGAACCGGGATGAAAGATGATATCCGTTGCCCCCGCCAGGTTGCCATAATGCGCCGCGTCCATCAAGCGCTTGCGCGACTTTGGCCATTCCTCTTTGTCCGCGTTCAGGTTGATGAAGTACGGCGCGTGGACGCTCAACGCCACTCCCTGTTCCTCCCCCGTCGATTTGATCGCCGCGCAGGTTGCCTCGGTCACGCGCACCGACTGCACCCAGCCAAGTTCGAGCGCATCCAGCCCGATGGACTGGCTGAACTCGATCGCGCCCACACTGCCCGCCCGGTTTCTTGGGCGTCCCGATCGGCGAACCAACCGTTCCAAATCTGAATTCCGAGTTCATCCGTCCTCCTTCAGGATCCCATCAACACCGTGATCTTCGCCCACAACGGCGGACCGAGGATCAGCAATCCCACCAGCACCGCCGCCAGCGCCGCGATCAGCACAGCCGCCGCGCCCACATCCTTGCTCACTTTGGCAAGCGGGTGCTCTTCATGTGTTGCCAGGTCCACCACGGCTTCAATGGCGGTATTGATGAACTCTGCAGTGAATACCATCGCAATCGTCAGGATCAACACCGCCCAGTCACGCGCTGGCAGCTTCAGCCATAAGCCCATGATGATGACAGTCATGGCGATGAGCGCATGGATCCAGGCGTTCCGCTGAGTCTGCACAACATGCCACCAGCCGTGCAGGGCATATTTAACCGATTGGATGCGGGACAGGAAGAACGATCTCATAAAATATTCACAACCTACTTTTCATTCACCTTCACGTGTCCCAGCCCCAGCTTCTCCAGGATCTCCGCCTGCGCCTTCCACATCTTTGCCTTTTCCTTCGGCTTGGCGTGGTCATGACCCAGCAGGTGCAGCACGCCATGTATGACCAGCAGGCGCGCCTCATCCGCCACGGGATGACCCGCACCGCGAGCCTGGATCTCGGTCCGGGGGACGGAAATGAGGATATCGCCCAGGTAGATGTGTCCCGTTTCCGGGTCTGTCTCCGCTGCCGGGAAGGAGAGTACGTCCGTCGGCGCATCCACGCCCAGGTATTCCCGGTTCAGTTGGTGCAGCTGCTCATCGGTCGTGAATACCAGCGTCAGGTCGCCGTCCGCGGCCTCGTGCTCGAGTGCCGCGTTGGCAGCCTCTTCGATCTTGGACAGGTCGAAGGGAATGCTCAGGGTGGTTTCAAGGATGATCATGGTATTTTTCCGGGGGTTGCCCCGCCGCGGGGTTACTTGCGCGGGATGGTGGCGATGGGTTCCGCCGCCCGCGGTAACTCTGCTGCGGGATACTGGATGCGCGGGTGATAGGTGCCGCGCAGGGTGGTCACAAAGGACTCCAGGATGGTATTCAGGTCGCGCAGGGTCAGCGCCGTATGGTCGAGCTGCCCTTCCTTTTGTACATGGTCGATCACGCCCCGCACCAAGTTCCGCATCTCCTCGTCCGTCTGCGGATTCTGCGCGCGGGCGCGTGCCTCCGCCCCGTCCGCCAGCATCAGGATCGCCGTTTCGCGCGAGCGCGGGCGAGGTCCCGGGTAGCGGAATTTCCCGATCTCAATTTTTGCCGCATCGCCGTTCGCTTTTTCAAGCGCCTGGTTGTACTGGTAGCGGGTCACCATGGTCCCGTGGTGTTCCAGCATGAAATCCTGCAGGCGCCGCGGCAGGCGGTATTTGCGCGCCAGTTCCACCCCATCCGTCACGTGGTGGATGATGGTGGTCGCGGCCTCCTCCGGGTCGATGTCCTGGTGCGTGTTCATATTCCCCGGTGCCTGGTTCTCGATGAAGAAAGCCGGGTTCTTCGACTTGCCCACATCGTGGAATAACGCCCCCACCCGCGCCAGCAGTTGGTCCCCGCCGATCGCCTCCGCCGCCTGCTCCGCCAGGTTGGCGACCTGCAGGCTGTGCTGGTACGTGCCGGGTGCATTGCGCAGGAAATACTGCAGCAGCGGATGGTCAGGTCGTGAGATCTCCAGCAGGTGCAGCGCGGTCGCCAGTCCCAGCGACTGCGCCAGGAAATATTGTCCCAGCAGTGCCAGCGCCGCCGACAGGAATCCGTTGCCCATTGCCGCCAGCAGCAGTTGCGCGATCCCCAGCCAGTCCAGGTCCCCCGTGGAGATGCGGAATGCCGCCAGCATGGCGAACCCCGCGCCGGTCACCGCCAGTCCCGCCCACAGGTAAGCCCAGAACCTGCGCGCCGGTCCCAGCGCCAGCACACCGCACAACGAGGAGAACAGGTAATACGGCAGCAGGTCGGTGTTGAAACCGAATGCCGCCAGGACGGAGATCACGATCGAAATGAAAATGCCCGCTTCCATCCCGAACAGGGATGCCAGCAGCATGCCCGCCGCCGGCAGGGGGATCAGGTAGGGGATCAGCACGTTGTCGGGAATCGCCAGCCGCGCCCCGGTCAGGAAGAGCAGGTACAAGACAGCCATCACCAGCAGGCTGCGTGAGTCATATAAAAATCCCAGCCGTTTGCGGCGGATCAGATACAGGATCGTGAAGGTCGCCATGATGGCGGTCAGCGCCGCCTTGCCGAGCAGGTCAAGCGGTTGCGAACCGGAACGGATCAGTCCCAGTGTCTGCAGCGCCTCCACCTGCTCCTCGCTCACGAGTTCCCCTGCGCGCACGATCGTCTCCCCCGCTTTGTATGAGGTGACCACCGGTGTCACTGCATCACGCGCCGCCTGGCGCGCCGCCTCGGTCAATTCCGGGCTCCGCAGGCTGTTCGCGGACACGAACGGTTTCACCAGGTTGCTGACCAGGTCCGCCTCTTCCTCGCTCAGCGAAAAACTGACCAGTGAGGGCACGCCCCGCTGGACGGTTTCCACGTCCGCCTCGCGGATGACTCCGCGCTGCACGCGTTCGAGCACGGTCAGCGCCTCGTTGCGCAGGGTCTCCCAGCGCGTCTCGGTCAGACCGAGCAGGAGCGTGATCGTTTCCAGCAGAGAGGGTCAGGTCGGTCAGGGATGCCAGATCCGCCCGCTTCTGTTCCTCGGTCGCATTGGCATCCGTGCGCGTCAGCGTGATGTAATCCAGCGCCACCCGCAGGCGTTCCATCTGCAGCCGGGATATGGCGGGGTCGGGCGGGGTATAGACGGTTGACACCGCCTCCTCCGCCGCCAGCCGCCGCTGCTCCGTCAGTACTGCGCTTTCATAGGAGGCATCCCGCGGGGCTTCATAGTCGCGCGGGGAGACATCCCCCACGTTCAGCGGTGAGGCGGCTGGTTGCAGCACATCCGGCAGTTGCAATGCGCCGAAGGTCCCCGTGACCAGAACCGCCAGCAGGATGATGCGGAAGGTCTTGAGACGCGCGTTCGACCGCGGCGTGTCAGATAGTTCCACGTTACTTGAGCAACTCCCGCACCATCGCGCTCACGGCATCCCCGGGCGCCCGTCCTGCCGCCTTGGGCATGACAGCTTTCATCACCTTGCCCATGTCGCTCGCGGAGCTTGCTCCCACCTCCGCGATCGCAGCCTGCACCAGGGCACGCAATTCGTCCGCGCTCATGGCTTTCGGCAGGAAGGCTTCCAGCACGGCGATCTCGGCTTCGTTCTCCGTCACCAGGTCGGCTCGTTCCGCCTTTTTGGCTTCCTCGATCGCCTCGCGCCGGTTCTTGATCTCCTTCTGCAGGATGCCCATCACCGCCGCGTCGTCCAGGCTGATGCGCTTGTCCACTTCCACCTGTTTGATGGCAGCCATCACCATCCGCAGCGTGGTCCGGCGCAGCACGTCGCCCGCTTTCATCGCTTCTTTCAATGATTCGTTAAGTTGGGTCTTTAGGTCCATGTTCAAAATTATACCTTTCATTCAGGGCATGGACGAGCAGGGAATAAGTACCCTTACCACAGCCCGTTTCATGATCTCATTATCACCTTCCCCCGTTAACTGTGTTTCCACTGTCCACCCCGGCTTTAGCTGACTTTCATGTACTTAGGCGGGCGATTCATCCCCCCGCCATTCCTCCGGATCAGGTCGTCTTGAACAACTCGCGGCACAACCGCACCCCGCCCACCCCGATCGCGATCACCGCCAGCGTATACAGCCCGATCGACGCCAGTACCACCACCCACCAAAATCCGGTTGGTTCCCTCTCGCCGGATGCCAGCCCCGAGACCACCGCCAGCACCTGCCCTGCAACCAGCGCCACCACGGCAATTACCCAATCCCCACCCGATCAGCTTCTTTTGCGACCGTCGCCCGGAATGCCGCCCACAACAGCAATCCTGCGCCCAGCAGAACCGCCGGGAAGAGTTCAGCAGGCATCAGGTAATCAAAACGGAATACCCGCCCCTGGGCAAATGCAATGATCGAAAAGAAGAACGGCGCCGCTACCGGCAGCCAGACCAGCACCGTCCCCGCGATCGCCAGGATTTTTGTGAATGCATCTCTTTTTCCCATTGCCGGAACTCCTTGATCTTGTTTACTGAGGTCCCGCTCACTGGTTGGTTGGGACCTGGCAACTCTTGCGGATGCGCTTGTTGCGGTACATCTCGTCATCCGCAACCCGCATGATCTCCTGCAGGTCGCTGCCCTTCTCCCCGGTTGAAATGCCTATGGATATGCTCAGCAGGGGGCTGCGGTAATACTTGTTGTTCAGTTCGATCAATTTGCGCAGGTGCCTGATCAATTCCTCCGCGGCTGGCGTGCCCGTCTTCGGCAGGATCACCGCGAACTCATCCCCGCCGATGCGCGCGATGACATCCTCCTGCCGGAAACCGGCTTGCAGCACCTCCGCCGCGCGCCGGATCAGGTCGTCGCCTGCCTGGTGACCCAGGTTGTCATTGACGCCCTTCAACCCGTCCAGGTCGGCGATGATGATGCTGACCGGGAACTGGCGCCCCCTGCCCAGCCGGTTCATCTCCTCCTGGAAGTAGGCGCGGTTGTAAAGTTTCGTCATCTCATCGTGCGCGCCCAGGTAGCGCAGGTATTCCTCCGCCTTGTGCCGTGCCGTGATATCCTCGATCGCCACCAGCACGCGCTCGAAGGTGTTTTCATAGCCCGGGAATACCGACAAGTGCACGTGGACGTAGAGCGGCTCTCCTGCCAGGGTGTAGTGGACGCCCTCCGTTTCATGCACGAGTTTCCCGTTCCATAATTCCACCAGTTCCCCGCGGAAGTGGGCGCGCATTTCACCGCGAAACACCTTCGCCAGGTTTGCAATGAAATCCTGCTTGGATGCCGCCCCGAACAGTTCCAGCGTCCTCTGGTTCACATCCAGCACGCGGATCATCCGGATGCAATCCTCCACCTCCTCCGGGTGATTGCCCAGGTGATCGACCAGGTCGGTCACGCCCCGGGCGCGCAGCTGGTCAAAGTAATTTTTGATCTGGCTGTAATCCTCCTCCCACAGGGATACGGGGGAATTCTCGAACATGCCGCGCAGGCGGTTTTCGCTGTTCACCAGTTGGCGCTCAGCCTGTTTGCGCGCGCTGATGTCCTCCATGCTCAGCAGCACCTGTTTCCAGGTCTCCTCCGACCCCGGCAGGATGCGCCAGGAGAGCAGGATGTCGATCGGCTCGCCGGTCAGCCTGTAATTGATGCCCTCCCCCGACCAGGTCGACCTTCCATTCCAGAGCGCCAGCAGTTCATCGCGGAAATGGATGCTCATCTCATCGCGGAAGAACTTGTCCAGGTTGGCGAACATCTCTTCCTTGGTTTGCACGCCGAACATGGAGAGCGTCTGCTGGTTGACGTCCACGGTCTTCATCATCCCGATGCACCGGAACACCTCCTCCGGGCGTTCATCGAGATGCTTGTTCAAGTCCTGCACTCCCCGCCTGCGGAGCTCGTTAAATTGCTTCCTGATCGCGCTGAAATCCTGCTCCAGCAGCGCGATGGGGGCATGCTCGAATAATGTCAAAAAATGCCTCTCGCTTGTGGTCTCTGCCATGGGATTCTCCCGCAAGGTTTCCTTAATTATATATGACTATCCCCCGGAACTTATTGCAGAAACGATGTGATATCCCCTGCTTCAGCCGCCCCAGTCCAAACCGCCCCCTTTCACTCCCTCCCAAACACCCGGTTAAAGAACTCCAGCATCCGGTGCGTGATCCCCTCCCGCGTGGGATCCATCACATCCCCCATCGGCACAAAGTTATGGTTTGCGTGTTGCACGATCAGCAGTTCCGCCGGGACTCCGAATGCGAGCAGGAGCTCATGCAGCCGTTTGGATTGTTTCACCATCACCACCTTGTCCGAATCCCCGTGGATGATCAGGAAGGGCGGGTCATCCGCCGAGACGTAGGTCACCGGGCTCGCCCACGCCAGCAGTTCCAGGCTCGGATCCATCACATCGAACAGCAGGTAGCCCTTCTGCTCGAACTTCCTCTGGTAGTCCGGGTCGGTCAGGTCGGTGGGACCGAACATATCCACCACTGCCTGGAGGCGGCTCGATTGTTCCAGGTATTCGCCGACATCCCAACCCGCGCTGGGATCCGCCAAACCCACCAGCGAGACGATATGTCCGCCCACGCTCGATCCCCACGCCCCGATGCGCTCCGGGTCGATGTGCAGTTCCGCCGCGTGCGCGCGCAGAATCGCACCGCGCACTTCACATCCACCACCATCGCCGGGAAGGGATATTTCACCGAGCGGCGGTAATCCACGTTCGCCACCAGGTACCCCGCCGCGGTCAGCGCGGGCACGTCCTCCAGCCCCAGCGCGGTTTCCCTGTCCCCGATGACCCATCCCCCGCCGTGCACGTAGAGCAGCGCCGGCGCGGCATCCACGACCACCTGTGGAAAATACAGGTCCATCTTGACAGGCACATCGTTCGTGCAATAGACCAGGTTGCGCACCTCAAGTCCCGCCGTCACCGGCTGGTTGAGGACAGGCGGATAGGGGATGGGCGTCGGCGTGGGTGTCGGGGAGGGCGTGACCGTCGGCGTGGGCGTCCTTGTCGGACCGAAGACCGGCAGCGACGCGCCCGGGAAATTGCACGCCAGGATGACCAGCAGCATCACCCAAATGGGCAGGTATTTTCGTCTCATGGGTACGATAACCATATCACGGCTTATTAACGCTTTAAATTGGTCTTATGTTCAGTTAATTTCCTTCTGGATTCCCAATCCCCTCTCTCCTCAGGTGAGGGGCAGGGTGAGGGAGATCCCTCAATAAATGAAAAAGCCCCATTCATGGGGCGCTGCAAAAATAGCACGGCGATGAATCGCCGTGCTTAGGCGGGGGATTTATCCCCCCGTCCGACGACTTTTTCGACTGTTGTATTCCATTTCCATTAGAATTCTCAAGATGGCAACCAGGGCTTTAAGTGGAAAATAAATTAAGGCGATTTTTAGTCCCGAACTTAGGATGGTAAACAGCATATTGGGAACAGATTGTATTATCTCAGCCGGAGATAATATTTTGCCCTCAAAAAGCATCCGGACGAACTGGAAATTCAAAAGGCTTAGTAATACATAAACCACAACCACACCAATGATCAATATTTTTATGTTGCCTCTAAGCGTTATGACTTCAAGAGGATCATAGAGGTTTGGTTGGTTTTCATCATCCAGTAATTTTGTCACCCATTCTTCAGGTTTGGGGGTATTTTGAATAGTTTCTTCATCTATCAAGAATGGGTTCCTCTTGTGGGGGTACCTCTCTCATCCTGTCTCGTAATATTTCCCCCAACACTTCAAAGGTTGTATCTGACCACTCAACCCGATTGTTCGTTTTCCATATATCCAATAATTCGTATGTATCTTTTAGGTTTAGATTATTACGGATTTGTTCTCGTAGTTCCTTGCTCATTCCGCACCATCCTCAACCTTGTTTTCTCTATAGTTAAGATCCGTTTCAACAATCATATCGAGCCCAAGGGCAATACCTTTCAATGCCAGGTAATAAATAACTCCTTGAGAGAGACACTCTTAACATTTGAAGGAGAATATCAAGGATATATATGGGTTTCTGAGTTATCAATCCGATTAGATTTGTTTGATATTGAGTGCCGGCTATCCGGTTGTAATCAAATATTTCTCCTAAACTTGCTAGAATAAATATAAAAAGCACAACAGGCGCCAATCCACTTGCCCACATGGAAATGTTCCACAGAGTTGAGTGTTTCTTTCCAAACGAAATATTAGAATCATCCATATGTTTTTCCTCTTAAGATTGAGGGGAATACTCTGTATGCAAAAAGCCGATCAACAACGAATTTTCCTCAGTTTGTTTCCAACACAACTCCTGTACTCCTCCTCCAGCAGGAAATCCCCGCCCTCCAGCAATCCCTCCAGGATCACCTTCACCGACTTCGACCCGGTCAACTCCTCCAGCTCAAAGGACTTCAGGCGCGTCTGCGTCGTCCGCACCGAGGGCTCGAGGAAATCCCCGAACGGCAGGGAACTCTTGAAGATCTGGTAATACAGGAACCTGCGCGCGTTGCGTTGGAACTCCGCCGGGACCGTGATGCTCCCGACCGCCAGGAACTCCTCCATCTGCTTTCTTACATCCTCCACCGTCTGCGGGAAGAACACCGTCGGATACTGTGTATAGCGCGCCTTGCCTGCGCACAGCACCGCCGCCCCCAGGATGGAGGCCTCCAGCCCGATGGTCGAGTTGTACACCATCACGAACTTTGAGCGTTGGATCAGCTCGTACGAACTCAGCGGTTCGCGCGGTCCCACGAAGATGACGTTCGCGTCCTTCGCCACCCCGCGGCTGACCGCCCATTCCTCCACCGTCTCGCGGCTCGATTTTCTCAAGCGCGTCTCGTCCGGGTGCGCGCGGATCACGAACAGCGTCTCCGGGTGCCTGCGGATCACCTCCAGCGCCATGTCCATCCAGTGGAACATGTCCTCGAACACCGTGTTGGCGTGCGGCTGGCTGGTGTCAAAGATGACGTTGGTAAAGATCGGCACGATCTGCTTGAACCCCGCCGCCTTTTCCAGGAACCCCTCATCCAGCCCCTGCATGTCCGCCCAGAACTTGATGCCCGCCATCGTGAAGTCGCCCTGGAACCGTTTCGCCAGGTAGGCATCCAGCCTGGCGTTTTGCGCCTCGTTCATCTCGAACTCATCCGGGATGTGGATCGGGTAGATCGTCGCCTCCCCGTCCGTGAAGAACGCCGACTCCTGCAGCAGTCCCACCTCGTGCGTGATCACGCGTATCCCGCGCTGGCGTGCGATATATGCCGCCGTCGCCTCCGGGAAGAACTGCCCGTTGAACACCACCACCGCCCTCGGGTTGGTCTCATCCAGGAACCTGGTGAAGTCCCGTGCCACGTTCCATGCCGAGAGGATGTACTCCCGCAGGAGATAGCGCGTCGGTTCATCATCCGCCAGGTGATGGATGCGCAGGATCCAGCGCAGACCCGGCAGGCACAGCGCCCCCAGCGGGATGCCCTGGTATGCATAATTGATCAGGTCCTGCAGCGACAGTTGGGAGATCTCTGCCGCGAGTTTCGCATCCCGTTCGAACTCGAACCACTTCACGGTGGTGCCCGCCTGCCTGTTCTCCTCCACCCCGGTATACAGCGTCCTGGACTGGTACACGCAGGATCTGCACGGCGGCTTTTGTTCCGGTCTGTCGCGCCGGGTGCCGAGCACGCACTTGCTCATGCCTGCCTTGCAGGCGAAATACGCCACCGGGATTCCCTTCAAGCGCAGTGCCCATGTCGTCAGCAGGTGGAATCCCGAGTTCCATGAAAGGTCGTCGATCCCCGTCGAGGCTTTAAAGAAGACGATGGGTTGTCCCTTCGCTTCCGGTTCGCGCCGTGCCAGCTCGCGCGCCATCGACGCCACCTTCATATTATTAAGCCGGCGGACGGATCCCCGTTTGATGCGTTGTGTGAAAAATTCCTGGAAGTTCATGTTATCCGCGGGGCAGGTGCGAGACTGTCACCAGTCATTCGTCCGTTCATAACCCAGTCTCACCAGCAGGTCTCCCGCCACATCCTTGAACAATCTCTTGTGTTCATCGCTGAAATGCTGCTTCCACCCGCCCGTTTTCCCTGAGCGGAAGGTGTGACTCTTCTTCGGTTGGATCGCCTCGCTCAGGACATCCAACGCCTGCGCGCGTGGAGTGGGGATCTGGTAGCCCGTCTTCTCCACTTCATCCAGCATGGCGTTCAGCGTCGCATCGCGCTGGTCCACCAGGTCCTCAAAGCGGATGCACAGCACGCCCTTCGTCGCCAGCCACTGGAAGACTCCCTCGTATCTCTGCTTCACGCTCACCATGTACAGCCCGTCCCGGTCAATGCCGGTGATCGCCACCTTCAGCCGTTCCCCGAAGTCCGGCAGGGAGGCATAGTGTTCATGCATCCCGTGTTCCTCGTACATGTCGGTCGCATAGAACACCTGCGACACCAGCAGGTCGCGCGGGTCGCGGTAAATGAAATAATTGACCCGTCCCCTGGAGGTCAGGAATTCGACGTTCTCCGCGGTCGCATCCACGTATCCCCACCCGATCACCCCGCCGGGGATCGCCTTCAACTCCGCCGCGACCTGCTCCTTCGTCCTGCGTTTCCCATGCCTGTCGATCGTGCGGACCGGTTGTGCCTCCACGTACCGGTATGGCATGATCCTCGTGAACCCGTTCAGCACCTGTAACAGCAGGTGCGACCCGCTCTTCGGCTTGGCGTTCCCGAAGATGGGCGGCGCATCATTGAAGGATATCCTCTTCCAGCGCGCCATCGCCTGCAGGGTCTTGCCTGCAGGGCGCAGATTTCGGCGGAGCGGTTGGATGATTCCCATGACCGTGGAGGTGACCCGTCGTTTTCCCGTCTTCCTACTCTTCGTCGGTGACCCGGCGCAGTTTCTTCAGCGAGGTCTTTTCCGAATCGTAGACCTTCTTCACGCCGTCGCCCAGCGCGGCCTCGGTCACGCGGATGTACTTCACCAGCCGTTCAAAGCCGCCCGGTTCCACGGATGCCGCCTGGTCGCTGCCCCACATGGCGCGGTCCAGCGTCAGGTGGCGCTCCACCATGCAGGCGCCCAGCGAGATCGCCACCGCCGAGGGCACCAGCCCCACTTCATGCCCCGAATACCCGATCGGGTTGCGCGGGAATTCGCTGCGCAGTGTTTCGATCACCTTCAGGTTCAGTTCCTCCGGTTCGCAGGGATACGTGCTGGTGCAGTGCATGATCACCAGGTTCTCCTCGCCCACCGCCTTGACGCCCTTGTGGATCTGCGCCATGGTGGACATGCCCGTCGAGATGATGATCGGTTTCCCGGTCTTGCGCGCGTGCTTCAACAGCTTGTGGTCCGTCAGCGACGCCGAGGGGATCTTGTATGCCGGCGTGTCGAACTTCTCCATGAAGTCCACCGCCGGTTCATCCCACACGGATACCATCCACGCGATCCCCTTCTCCCTGCAGTGGCGGTCGATCTCGCCGTACTGCGCCTCGTTGAACTCCACCTTGTAACGGTAATCCAGGTAGGTGATGTAACCCCAGGGCGTCTCGCGCATCTGTGTCTTCTGCGCCTCCGGCGTCGATACCTCCGGCGTGCGCTTCTGGAACTTGACCGCGTCCGCGCCCGCGTGCACCGCCGCGTCGATCATCTGCTTGGTGATATCCAGGTCGCCGTTGTGATTGATGCCGATCTCGGCGATCACAAAGGCGGGGTGCCCGTCACCGACCATCTTCTTACCCAGTTTAATTTCGCGTCCCATTTTCTCTCCTGAAAATATTCTCGTCATTGCGACGGCGTGCCGAAACCACCGTTACATATTCCTCAATACCATCTCGCACACTTCCCTCACCGCGCCGTGCCCGCCCGGCTTGGTCAGCACATGGTCCGCCGCCCGCAGCACTTCCGGGTACGCGTCCGCCACTGCCACCGCCCAGCCCGCGATCTCAAAGCACGGCAGGTCGTTCAAATCGTTGCCAATATATATCACATCCGCCGCGTCCACCTGCTTTTCAGCCAGCAGTTTTTTCAGCGCCTCGCCCTTCCCGCGGATGTCGATCCCCTGGATCGACTCCACGCCCATCTTTTCGGCTCTCGCCGCCACCACCGGGTTGGGTTCCGATGACAGCACCATCACCTGCACTCCCCGTTCGCGCAGGCTGCGGATGTGCATCGAATCCGACCGGGATGGCGACCACCGTCTCCTTCCCGTTCTCGTCCGTCCAGACGCGGTTGTCCGTGATGACGCCGTCAAAGTCCGACACGATCAGCTTGACCGTCGCCGGCATCGGTCGCCGCACCCGTCCCGCCCAGACCATGTCCAGTTTCCCGGTCGCCACCAGGTGTTCGTAGCGCTCCCAATCCTGCAGGTTGTCGATGTCCACCGTGTAGCGCGGATCGATCACCAGCGGGTAGATGTTCTTCCCGCTCATCGACCCGTTCAGGATGGTCACGGTCCGGATCGCGTCGATGTGACCGGTCTGCCAGTAGACCGGCGGCAGGCTCTGCCGCGGCGCGTTGTAAGGCTCCTCGATCCCGTCCACCTTCAGCAGGTTTTTCATCGGGGATCGTTCGCCGCCCGGCAGCCGCCACATCTTGTGCGGGTTCTGTCCCGCCGGCACCACACCGCGCACGCTGTCCGCATCCGCGTGCACCAGCAGCACCTCGATCGCCTGGTCCACCAGTCCCACCGGTCGGATGGGCGAGGTCGGTCGCAGTTGCACAACGGCATCCGGCTGGTAACCTTCGTTTCTCTTCCAGCCACTTCAGCGCATGCTGGAACACCGGCAGGTCGGTCGTGTTGTCCTGTGCGAACTCCGCCGGACGCAGGAAGGGCGTTTCCGCCCCAAACTCGCGCGCCACCTCCGCGATCTCCTCGTCGTCCGTGCTGACGATGACGCGCGTCACCAGCTTCGATTGCTTCGCCGCCGCGATGCTCCATGCGATCAGCGGGTACCCGCTGAACGGTCGGATGTTCTTGCGCGGGATGCCTTTCGAGCCTCCCCTCGCCGGGATGATTGCCAATATTTCAGTCATCTGCCTTCATCACTTCTTTGATTTTATCGTTCCTCATCCATCTCAACGATGCTCACCATCGATCACTGATCACTGATCACTGTATTTACCACGCCGTCCATCCGCCATCCACGACCACGTTATTACCCGTCATGTAGGAGGAGGCCTCGGATGCCAGGAACAGCAGCGCGCCGTTCATCTCATCCTTGCGCGCCATGCGTCCCAGGATGGTCTTGGCGGAATAATTCTTAACAAAATATTCCTCATGGTTGTTATACACGCCGCCCGGCGTCAGCGCGTTCACGCGTATCTCCGTTCCCGCATAATAAGCCGCCAGGTATTTGGTGAAGCCCAGCACGCCCGCCTTGGTCATTGTGTAATAGACCGGCTTGAACGCCACACGCTCGCCATCCTTGATGTAGATGCGCTGGTCGGGACCGTTCAATCCATAGGTCGAGCAGATGTTGATGATGCTGCCCTTCTTGCCCTGTTCGATCATCGGTTTGACACAAGCCTGTGTCACCAGGAACATGCCCGTCAGGTTCACGTTCAGCGCAGCATTCCACTGCTCCAGCGGATAATCCTCGAATGCCCCCGGTGCGATCCCCTTTGCCGCCGCATCCGGGTCGAATTTCGGGTCCAGCGCCGCCGAGTTCACCAGCACGTCCAGCCGTCCAAAGTTCGCAAGCACCGCCTTCACCATCGCCTGCACCGATTCCGGCTTGGTGATGTCGGTCGCGATCCCCATCGCCCGGTAACCGTCATGCGTCAGTTCCTCTGCAACCTTGTTCGTCGCCTCCCCGTTCAGGTCCACCACTGCCACCGCCGCGCCCGCTTCTGCCAGCGTCCAGCAGAACTCCCTGCCCAGCAGCCCAACGCCCCCCGTCACGACTGCGACCCGGTCGGTCAGATCGAATTTTTCCTGGATGGTCATTTCAACTCCTGCGGAGGCGGCGCGTAATAGATCACATCGCCTCCCGATTTTAATACAGGGTACAGTCCCTCGGTCATCAATTCATAATCCGCCAGCGGGTCATCCCCGTCCGTATCGAACACCACCAGCACCGCCCTGCCCGAGAGCACATCCTGCCGGATGATCGCAACGCCTGCCTCGAAATTATCCCACGCCAGCCCCGTTACCGGGTCCACTCTTTCGGGCAGCACCCTGCCCCCGCGCCCTGTATATAAATACACTGCGCCCGGTTCGTTGGTGTAGATGGCAATGTCCCCAGGCAGGGTCTTGAAGGTAGTCCATGACCTTTGAATCGTACCATTTGAACGAGGCGTAACCCTGTCCGCCCTTCGATAGTTCCTCCACCGTTCGCGCCTGACCTGTGACCGCCGCGCCGAAGATCACCAGCATCAAGCCGATGACGACCACGCGCCACGCCTGCGGTCGCTGCTTCCACAGCCACGCGCCCGCGCCCGCCAGCAGCAGCAGCAATGGCAGGTAGACAGGCGCCAGGATCCTCACCTTCAACGGCGTGCTTGCATCGAAGAAACTGATGGAGAACAGCACCGCCGCCATGTATCCGAAAATGTACAGCCCGTTCGTGAAACCGATCACCTCGGGCATCTGCGTGGAGGGTTTGAAGAATCTCCGCAGCCCCCTGACCAGGATCCACGCCAGGATGACCAGCAAAATAAGGATGATGATCGCAACAAAGATCTCCGGCGTCTTGAACAGCTCCCGCCGCCACTCTTCGATCGGGACGAGGAACTCGGAGAAGGTCCGCAGTCCCTGCTCGAGCGTCCCGCCCGTGACGGGATGCCATATCAGCGTGCGGTTGGTGGCGTTCCCCGCCACCAGCCTGTTGCGGATGCTCCACGCCAGCAGCAGCGGCATCACCCCTGCCAGGAAGACCAGCACGCTCGTGACCCGTTTCTTCCATGTCTCTTCCAGCAGGACCAGGGAGATGGCGAACGTCGCGATCAGCGCCAGTCCCGAATACCTGGTCAGGTATGCCAGGGATGTGAGCAGCCCCGTCAGCACCAGCCAGGCGGGCTTTTCCTTCTTAAAATAAATATCGAAACACAGGAACGCCAGCAGGCTGAAGAACAGGAACAGCGGTTCGCTCATCGCCATGACGTGCACACGCAGCAGCGAGTCGTTGACCACGAACAACAGCGCCAGGATGATCCCCGCCGCGGCGCTTTTCGTCATCCTCCAGCCCAGGATGCCCAGCAAAGCCGCGTTGACCCCGAACAGCAGCACGTTGATCAACCACGCCGCGTTGATGGGGTTGACCCCCAGGAGCCCTGCCAGTGCCAGGGTTCCCGAAAAGACGGGCGGAAAATGTGTGACCGGTTGGTTGCTTTCGAGCCACGCTTCGCGGTATCCATCCCCCGCCAGCAGGCTGCGCGCCCCCGCGATATATGCAATGGAGTCGTCCGAAAGTCCCGCGCCCTCCGGCGTCGCCACCCAGGTCAGGTACGCGCCTGCAGCGGCGATCAAGCCGAGGGTCAGGAGGAGGACTAAGCGCTTCATGAGATGCAGAGGGGCGGACACTGTTGTCCGCCCCTCCATCAGATCCCTAATTCTGCGGCAGCACGTAACCCTGCTTTTCCAGGTACGCGACGATCTTGCGCGCGTTGTCTTCGGGGGTTGCCCCGTAACCCTGGAGGCTGATCTCGGGTTCGATCGGCGGCTCGTACGGGTCGTCCACGCCGGTGAAGCCCATCGGTTTGCCGTCCGCCATTGCCTGGCGCGCCTTGGCATACAGGCCCTTCACATCGCGCTGTTCGCAGACTTCCACCGGGGTATCCATGAACACTTCGACGAAGTTCTCACCCACCATCTTGCGGGCCTCGGCGCGTGTGGCGCGGTACGGGCTGATCGCCGCGCAGATCACGGTGCCGCCCGGCGTGGACGATCTCACCCGCCACGAAGCCGATGCGCAGGATGTTGGTATCGCGGTCTTCCTTGCTGAATCCCAGTCCCTTGGACAGGTGCGTGCGCACCACGTCGCCGTCCAGGATGGCGATCTCGCGCCCGCGCTCCAGCAGCAGGGAGGTCAGCACCTGCGCCGTCGCGGACTTGCCCGAGCCGCTCAGTCCGGTGAACCAGATGCAGAAGCCCTGCTTGTGGCGGGGCGGGTACATCTCGCGCAGGATCTCGGCGGTCTCCGGGCGGGTGAACCAGTCGGGCAGCAGTTTGCCCTTGGCCAGATAATCATCGCGCACCTGCGTGCCGGAGATGTTGAGCGTTTTCGCGCCCTTCGGGCACATCCTTCTCTTCCACGTAGCGGTCTTCATCGGGCAGGTAGACCAGCATTTCGAACGGCACCATCTTCACGCCCAGTTCCGCTTCATACTTGGTCATCACTTCCTGCGCATCGTACGGACCGTAGAACGGCTTGCCCGTGGAATCGTTGCCCGGACCGGCGTGGTCGCGCCCCACGATGAAATGGTTCGCGCCGTGGTTGCGGCGGATGATGGCATGCAGCAGCGCCTCTTTTGGACCTGCCATGCGCATGGCCAGCGGCAGCAGGCTGAGCAGGGTGCTGTTCTTGTCGTAATAGTTGTCCACCAGCGCCTTGTAGGTGCGCACGCGGGTGTAATGGTCCACATCGCCGGGCTTGGTCATGCCCACCACCGGATGGATCATCAGCGAGCCTTTCACCTTTGCCGCGGCGCGCTTGGTCAGTTCCTCGTGGATGCGGTGCAGCGGGTTGCGCGTCTGGAACGCCACCACGTTGTCATGCCCCATCTCCTCCAGCATCGCGCGCACCTGGGCGGGCGTCCGGCGCAGGTTCGACAAAATCGTAATACTTGGGCATGTTCACGACCTTCATCGGTCCGCTGATGCACACCTTGTTCCAGCTGCCCATCTCGGAGACCATCGGGTGCTTCGAGTCGGTGGAGCCGTACGCCAGGGTGGCCTCGGTATCGGCGTCCCAGTGGTAGACCTCGTTCAGGGTCATGATCGGCGATCACATCGTTGTTCGCGTTGCGCAGCACGAGGTCACTCGCCGACCGTCGGCAGTTCCTTCGGGTCAGCCGTCAGGGTGATCGGGAGCGGCCAGAGCGTCCCGTCCGCCAGCCGCATTTCGTGCAGCACGCGCTCGTAATCGGCTTTGCCCATGAAGGATGGTCAGCGGGGAGAATCCGCCCGTGGCGAGCAGCTCCAGGTCGCACAGGTTGCGCATGGTGATCTTGATGGAAGGCAGGTTGGAGGTGCGTGCCAGCAGCTCCTCGCGTTCCTTGCCTTCAACGACCAGGTTCACCAGTTTTCCGCCATAGGGGGGGATCAGTTTTGCTTTTGCCATTGTTACTCCGTGATTAGTTTTGGTAGGGGCATAGCGAATCCCGAACGATTTTGTCTTTCGGTTGAACTCGCTATGCCCCTACAAGATTTTCAAATGCCCGCAAATTATACTTCAAAATTCAGTCAATGAATTTTGATTTTTACTTTTCTTCCGTCCTTCCCATCCGGTGGTTCCACATCCCCCTGCCCAACCTGTTTTCCCCTGCGATCACCGCCAACTGATCACTGATTACTCCCCCTCGCCTCCACCGCCAGCCTCAACGCCTGCACGCCATCCTCCAGCGTGCATCTCGGTTCAGCCTTCCCCCGCACGACCTCAATGAAATGACGCGCCTGGTCGATGAACAACTGGTTCCGTTCAAATCCCTCCGGCGGCGCGAACGTCTCGACGACAGGCGCGGGCGGATTGTCGCTATACGTCCCGAATTCCGCCGGCATCCTGAACCAGTGCAAAACTCCATCCGAGTTGTCCCAGCGCAGCGTGCCTCTCTCCCCCACGATCTCCAACCGGTGGACGGGTGGTCTCTGGAAATAATTGAGATGCACTCCCCCCACCGCCCCGCTGGCGAATTTCAGCCCGATCTCCGCCGCGTCCTCCACATCCAGCTCCAGCCTGGAGATGTGCCCGCTGAACGACTGCAGCGACTGGACCTCCCCCAGCAGGTAGCGCAGGTAATCCAGCGGGTGCGTCAGCGTGACGACCACCCCGCCCCCCAGGTCCGCGCGTGCCGCGTAACTTTTGCGGTAATCCTCCCACGGGTGCCACTGCGGGAGATACTCCCCCCAGTGCGCATGCGCGGTCAGCACCCTGCCCAGCGCCCCGGACTGGATCAACTCGCGTGCCTTGTTCAGCGTCGGGTGGTAACGGAACTGGAAACCGACCAGGATCCTGCTGCCGCTTTTCTGCGCGGCTTTCTTCAGCAGGTCCAGCCGGTCAAGCGAATCGGAGACCGGTTTTTCCAGCAGGATATGGCAGCCCGCCTCCGCCGCCGGGATGGCGATATCCAAATGAAGGGACGTGGGATTGGCAACGATCACCGCCTCCGGCTTGTGCTTCCTCAGCGCCTCATGGATGTCCGTCTCCACCGGGTATCCCGCCAGTTCATCCTCCGGCAGCGTGCCCTTGCGCGTCCGCAGGAGGACAATATCTTTTTCCCCCAGGGCAATTAGATTGCGAAAGTGTCTCCTCCCGATCGATCCCAACCCGGCTATTAAAAATCTCATAATTCACCTCATCCCGTAGGGGCACAGCAAATCGATCGATCACCGTATCCATCCATCAACCCGCTGTGCCCTTACCCATTATCACATCGCAGGGGCACAGCACGGACGATCAATCACCAGAACTCATCTCACAACACGCTGTGTCCCCGCCCATTACCAATTCAGATCCTTCTCATACTTCCAACGCACCAGCATCTCACCCGCAGCTTCCTTGAATATCGCCTTATCCTGCGCGGTGAACAACCTCATCCAGTTCCCCGCCTGCCCCTTCGGCAGGAACGAGGCGATGTCTCCATTGCGCTGCGCCTGCCACTCCTCGTCCGGGTTGGAACTCATCTCCGCCTGGATGTCCTTCTCCAGCGACCTGTTCACCTTCTTCACGCCCAGGAACTTCCACAGCTTGCTCATCTCCTCGAACGGCTGGCTCAGCAGGTCCTCATAGCGCACCCCGATGTAACGGTCTCCGAACAACCTGCGCGCTTCCGTCTCGATCTCTTGCAGGTTGGTCGCCCAGCCTTTTGCCACACGCCGGATGAACGCCTCCGTGAAGATCGAGCGCGTCCCGTTCGTGAAGGCTGCCTGGTCCTTCCGCAGGTCCTCAATGATGCGCCTGTCCTCCGCCTTCAGGAATTTGGATTCTTCCACGAAGTTGCGGAACCGTTCGGAGATCAGCACATCCCGCCCGTCCCGCACAATGTAGATCAGTTTCGCGTCGGGATAGACCGCCTGCAGGTCGCGCACCGACTGCCCGTGGATCGTGGACGAGGGGCTCTTGTCCCCCACGATCATTTTCCCCACGCGTGCCGCCTCGCGCTCCAGGATGAGGTCCGCCGCCGCCCGCAGCACCAGCGGGGAGAGGTCGCGCCCCTGGTTCCAGCGGTTGGATTTGCGCGCCAGCCACTCCTCCGCCTCCGGCGTGTTCACCAGCGATTTCAACAGCGGCTGCCGCGTGAAGAAGTGAGCCTGGTAGTCGCAGTGCACCTCCGGGTGCAGCCGCGCCAGGCGCATCAGCAGGGTCGTCCCCGAGCGGGCATGCCCGAAGATGAAGAACTTCTCGCGTGGGAAGAACTGCCTGACCTCCGCCACTTCCTCGGGCGTGATGGCATGGGATGGGATTCCGCTTTTTCCTTCTGGGGTCGCCCTTGATCAGGATGCTGGCGGACTTTTTAACCCGGTCAAATAATTCCATTTATCGATATTCTCCAATGATTTCAATGATGCCAACAATATTATCTTTCATCTCGTACTGCTTACTGCTTTCATCTCACAGTCCTATCTCTTCCAATTTAACATTAAAAGACCCGCGAAACAGACGAAGATCCCCACGATATTCACCCAGTTCAGCTTATCCTTGAACACCAGGATCGCCACCGGCACCAGGATCAGCGACGCCACCACGTTCACCAGCACCGCCGCGATCCCCAGGTGCCAGCCCGCCCGGTAGGTCAGCAGGAAGCCGAATTCGATGCCCACGATCGCGATCGCCAGCCCGATGCTCGCCCAGTTGAGCTGCTTCAGTTCGTATGCCAGCCCGTTCGGCATCGGCACGAAGATCAGCGTCAGCAGCACGACCCCAAAGCGAGACCGCGTAGGTCACCAGCAGCGAGACGCTGAAGTTGACGCTGGCGGGCGTGCTCTTTGCCACGAAGTGATACAGCGCGCTGGAGAAGATGGCGAGCGTGATGGAGAAATAGAAGAGGGTCATGGGTTTCTTCATTTTTACCACAAGAGACTGTCCGCGTTTACCCGCCTCCAGCCTCTTCCAGCACCTTCAGGATGAACTCCGCAGTTCTCTTTCCCGATGTCCCGTCCGTGAACGTGATCTCATCCTCGATGAACTTCCGGCGCTCAGCCGCATCCAGCGAGGGATTCTCCAGGTACGCGCTGATCGCCTGCCTCAGCTCGTCCTCGTTCCTTGCCACGCGCCCCGCCTTTGCCTCGCGGAAGCGCTTGTGCGTCGGCCAGTCGCCGATCTTTTTCAGGGAGAGCGAGAATTTCCTCGGGTGGTTCCAGCCATTGGGCGCGTCGATCGTCGCCGCCACCATCGGCGTATCGTGCACCGCCGTTTCCACCAGCATGGTGGAGTAGACCGTCACCACCACGTCCGAATATGCCATCATCGAGGACTTCTCGTCCATGTCCTCGCCGCCGTAGTAACCCAGCGATCCGCCCAGTGCCACCGGCTGCACCACGTGCACATGCGGGTGCTTCTTCTCCAGGTCGAACACACGCTGGCGTTCCTGCGCGAATATCTTCGGCTTGTCCTGGAAATGGCTCGGGTGCAGGCGGACCAGCAGCTGGCATGGTTCCGGGAGCGCATCCGCCGAGACCAGCTTTGCCAGCGCCTCGATGTTCGGGTAATTCGGCGCGAAATGCACGAAACTGCTGGCGTACGAGATCAACTTGCGGTTGGGGTCGAGCCCGTGCAGCTTGAAATACTCAGCGCGCGGCATCAGCCACTGTTTGCGGAAATACCCGTCATAGGATGGGATGCCGCCCACGTGCACACGCTCCGGTCTCCAGTCCGAGCCCAGCACCATCTCCTCTTTCTGTAATTCCGACCAGCACGTCGCCCATTGCACATCCGCCCCGGAGACGTTGTACGAGGAAGAGTTATCCCAGCCCACGATGACCGTCATGTTCGGGATCCCGCGCCGCGCCAACTCCCGCAAAAGATAGCGGTCCAGCCTCCAGCCCGGCGTCGAGGCGATCAGCATGTCGGGTTTGTATTTTTCGAACAGGTCGGTGTAGATTCCCGGTTCCGGCGTGAAGCGGTTCTGCATCCTCACCAGTGCTTTCCGGGCAAAGGCAAAATTCCGCAGCAGCAATATCATCAGCGCGGTCGGCAGCCAGATCCCCAGGCGGAACTTCCACCCGTTCTCCGCCCACACCTCCCAGATATGGCTGTCCATCGCCGCGGTGTTGATGCGCCTCGAGCCTCCCACGCGCCGCAGGTATGCCAGCACCCACTGCCATCTCGGGCTGATGGTCTTGGCGTATTCGTTCGCCTGGTTCAGCCTCAGCCCCTCGAAGGTCAGCCCCGCCCGCCCGAACCGTTTTGCGATCTGCTCCCGGGTCTCATCGTCGGTCAGCATCACGATCTCCACCCCCGCCTCCAGCAGCGTGGATACCACATCGCTCTGCAGGAAGTAGATGATCGCCATGCCGTGATCGGCTGAAATAAATATACGCTTGGACATTAGTTTGACACAGTTTCCACAGACATGTTTTTCGCTTGCGTTGAAATACTATCTATCAACAGGTCATATTCACTGATTTTTCGATGTACCAGGATTGCAGGTGTGTACCTACCCGCGTAAAGAAGACCATACAACCGGTGGAAGAAAGTCAGGTTGTTTTTAACGATAATGACTTTTGCATTCTTATTGGTAAATAACCCAAAAGGTCTGAGAGGTTTAATTTCTATTATCTCATCCCACTTAATAAGATACTTTTTCAAAAGAAAACGAATTTTCAATACCATCATTTTGTATTTCTATATCTGGAAACAGGTATGCAATAAATAAAAATATCATGGGTCGTCCAGATTACATATGCAAGGAAATGGCAAACACAATCAACACTGACATTAATGTCAATATTTATTACCAGCAATAAGAGAATTAATGAAAACGTACAAAAAAAACAGCCCATCGCCAACAATTAAAATAACCAAAATCAAATGCAAGGATTTCGCTGATCTTATAAATAGGTCCATATATATGAAGTTTGGGCGTTATGGTTTTCATAAAGGATTTCATCCACTTCCAGGGACATTATTTTACCCCGTTACTGACATCTCCTCATCTGCTTAGCCCGCAGACCGGCTGGGGAATGAATTCCCCACCTCATCGCATGGAAGTCGGCTGAAGCCGAACTCTACCTCGATCAGCCCGCAGGGCTTTCACGTAGTCTGAGCAGGGGATTTATCCCCGCTCACTCATCCTCCATCCTCTCATAAATATTGATTGTATCTAGATTTCTGTGATGTTCTTTTTGCTTGCTGGCATATTCCATAACAGCAGGCAATGATTTCTCGCGGAATGACAATGCTACATAACTTCCCTGCCATTGATATCGTGCATGGATGCCCTCTATGTGGTTGATGGTACAAGTACTTGCCCCGTTAAAAATGCCGGACACGAGCTGCCACGGAAAATTCTGGAGGGATGTGAACAATAATATCCGCATGCTCATCCACATGGAAGTCGGCATGCACTCATACGCCAAGCTCTTCCGCCGTTAGATACAACCCGCCATAGATTATCTTTTCTCGAGGAAGTCAAAAGTAATCAAAGCGAGGATTTCGTTGATCTTATAAATAGGTCCGTATATATGAAGTTTGGGTGTTATGGTTTTCATAAAGGATTTCATCCACTTCCAGGGACATTATTTTACCCCGTTACTGACATCTACCTCATCTGCTTAGCACGCATACTGGCTGGGGAATGAATTCCCCGCCTCATCGCATGGAAGTCGGCTGAAGCTCTGACTCGCTTCATCAGCCCGCAGGGCTTCCACGAACTGAGCAGGGGATTTATCCCCGCTCACTCATCCTCCATCCTCTCATAAATATTGATCGTATCCCGATTTCCGTGATGTTCCTTTTGCTTGCTGGCATATTCCATAACACAGGCAGTGACCTCTCTCCCAATGACAATGCTCCATAACCTTCCTGCCATTGAAATTGTCCATCGCTCCTCTCCATGTGGTTGATGGCATATGCACTCGCCCCCTTAAAATGCCGGACACAATCTGCCACTGATAATTTTGGAGGGATGGAAACAACAATATGCACATGGTCATCCACATTCCCGGCAGCATGCACTTTTACTCCAAGCTCTTCCGCCTTTTGATACAACACACCATAGAATATCTTTTCTCGCGCAAGTGTAAGTTCGGATGGCGTTCAAATGTCGCCCAAATGATATGGTAATGGAGCCGCCAATAGGTCATTTTTTGTCTCCGTTTCCTGCCAGCCGGGGAATGAATTCCCCGCCTCATCGCATGGAAGTCGGCTGAAGCCGACTATCTCGTTAGCCCGCAGGGCTTTCATGTACTGAGCAGGGGATTTATCCCCGCTCATCAACATTTCCCTCACGCTCAACTACCATTCATGGATCAGATCCCCCGTGCTATTATTTATCCTCCTCAGAAGCCTTTCCCCGGTTGAGACGCTGCCGGTAATGCTCCAGGTTCAACCGTGTAACCTGGGTTAACTCTTCCGGGACTTCCTCGACGGCGAACCATCCGATCTCGTCGCACTTCCCCGGTTCAAGGATGACAGGAGTGCCTGCCTTGATCTGGCAGATGAACGCCGGCGACACCCAATGCTGTCCTTCTTCGGGGAGAATGTGATCCACCACATCCAACAGTTCGCCTGTTGCGATGTCCAGTCCGTATTCTTCACGCATTTCCCTCTGCAGGGCTTCCGCCAGGTGTTCACCAAATTCAACCGATCCCCCGGGGAATTCCCATAACCCGCGTTCGTTTTTTGCCAGCGGACCTCTGCGCGCCAGGAACAGGCGTCCTTCCGGGTCCACGATGATGGCGCCGACCCCGACCCCAATGTAATCCACCCCACGTTTCATGTTACAGCATCCTTGTCGCCATGATCTGGTCAGGTTCCAGAGCAACGGCATTTATGCAACATTTCCATCTCACTCATCCTCCCCACTCACACCACCCTCTCCGCCACCTTCTCCCCATACTCCAGCAGCGCCTTCACCATCTCCTGCGTCCGCCCCTCGGCGTAGACGCGCAGCACCGGTTCCGTCCCCGAGGGCGGATCAGCAGCCACGAATCGTCCGCCATGATGTACTTCACCCCGTCCCGCTGGCTGATCTCCGCCACCTTCTCGCCGCCGATCTCCGCCGGAGCCTGCTCGGTCAGGAATTTCGTCATCTCCGCCTTTGCCACCGGGTCGGCTCAGGCGCAGGTCGGTGCGCTCGTAGAACGCGGGGCCCACCTCCTTCAGCAGGTCATCCACCAGCACGTGCAGCGGCTTGTCCATCGCCGCCACGATCTCCACCAGCAGCAGACCCATGATCGGACCGTCGCCCTCGGGGATGTGCCCCTTGAACGAGATGCCGCCCGACTCCTCGCCGCCGATCAGCACGTCCTCGCTCATCATGTAATCCGCGATGTGGTTGAACCCGACCGGGGTCTCGTAGACCTTCAGGCCGTACTTCTTCGCCAGGCGGTCGATCATGCGCGTCGTGGAGACCGTCCGCACCACCGCCCCGCCCATGCCGCGCTTCTCCACCAGGTACTTCAGCGATAGTGCAAAGATCTTGTGCGGGTCCACGAAGTTGCCGCGCTCGTCCATCGCGCCGATGCGGTCCGCGTCCCCGTCCGTGCACAAGCCGAAGTTCCCCATCCCCGAACTGATGGCGGATGCCAGCGCGCCCAGGTTCTTCGCGATCGGTTCCGGGTGGACTCCGCCAAAGCCCGGGTTCATCTCGTCGCGCACCTCCGCCACCTCGCAGCCCGTCCCCTGCAGGAAGCCCTTGATCACGCCCCGCCCCGAGCCGTACATCGAATCCACCACGATGCGCTGCGGGTTGTCGGCGATGATGTCGCTGTTGATCAGCGTCCGCAGGTGATCGTAGTACGCCGGCAGCGGGTTGAACTTCTGGATCAGCCCCATCTCGCGCGCCTTGTTGAAATCCATCAGGTTCGGGCCGCGCGCCTGCTGTTCGTTGTCGTTGATGTACACTTCCACGCGCCGGCACTGCTCGGGCAGCGCCGACCCGCCGAACGCACCCTTCAGCTTGACGCCGTTGTAGCGCGGCGCGTTGTGCGAGGCGGTGATCATCACCCCGCCGACCGCCCCCAGGTTCTTGACCGCGTACGAGATGGCGGGCGTGGGCGAATCGGATTGCGCCAGGTAGCACCGTGAACCCGTTGGCCGCCAGCACGCGCGCCACTTCCCCCGCGAAGCGGTCCGAGAGGAAGCGCGTGTCGAACCCCACCACGATCCTTTCCGGACCCTTTGCCTGGTCGCCGTTCCTGGGCTTCGCCCAATGCTCGGACGCCACCGCATCCGCGATGGCCTGCGCCACCATGCGCAGGTTGTCGAAGGTGAAGGTGTCTGAGATGACGGCACGCCAGCCGTCGGTGCCAAAGTGAATGGGCATATTGGTGTTTCTCCAGTCGTTTGATCGTTATCGCCGTATTTAATAAAAGGCGGAATGATTCCTGTTCATGGAAACTGAACAGGTGCATCAAGGGATGATGATCAGGGTTGGGGGGTGAGCGTGCCGGTCGGGGTTTCGGTCGCGATCCAGTACGGCACCGGGGTGGCGGTCTCCAGCAGGGACTGGATGATCCAGCCCTCCTGTCGTTCGCCGTCGCGCTCGACCGCGATCTTGACCCACATCACGCCGCTCACTTCCTGGGTCTCGCCCAGCACTTCCACGATGTACCCGTTGCTCAAGGTCAGCAGGTAATCGCCGCCGGGGGTCTTGCGCACGCGTGCCCCGCCGCCCTCCGGGGAATCGACCCTGGCAAAGATGGGCGTCGGCATCACCGTCACGCTGGGTACGGAGGTATTCTCACTGGTCGCGCTCGCCCCGGATTCCTTCGTCAGCGTCCGCGTCGCGGTCGCCGTGATGACTCTTTGGCGTGGCGCTCGGGCTGGGACTTTTCACGGGCGTGAAGGTGAGGCTCGCAACCGCGTCCGGCAGCGGGGAGCTCGTCGGAACAGGCGCGAACGGCGGGGTTCTTCCCGTTCGCCAGGTTCAGCGCAACCTTCCCCAGTCCGGTCCACCCCAGCAGCCCTGCCAGGATCGCAAGGATCAGGACCAGGCTGAAGGCGAACCCGCCGAAGGAGCGCGGGCGGAAGCGCATGAATGCCAGTGTCAGGATGCCGAGGAAGGATGTCCAGGCGAAGTGCACCAGTGCCACGTACAACGCCTGCGGGAACACGCCCTCCACCCCGGAGCTGAGCCCGAAGCCCGCCGCGCTGATCGGCAGGTAGAAGGCGTACGCCAGCACCACGCTCGGCAGGTAGGGCTTGCTTTCCGTGCGCACGAAGGTGAGCACCAGCAGCACCGCGCCGATCGCCAGCACCACCAGTTCGGGCGCCCACAGGCGGCTGTGAATGTGCACCCCGTTCAGGGTGCGCGGCTCAAAGGGCGTGTTCGCGAAGCCCGCCGCCAGCCCGATCAGGAACACGATGATGGCGCTCACCAGCAGCGCCGCGAAGGTCTGCAGGAAGAAACGCAGGGAACCGGTGATGGCAGAGATGCACATCCCCACCCAGGAGGTCAGCAGGGGCGCCACCAGCACGCCGAAGAAGAGCACCGCCTCCGAATCCAGCAGGTAACCTGCCGCCAGGATGGCGCCGCTCACGATCGCAAAGATGAAAAGTTCAAAGGATGGATAGGAACGCCGTGCCAGGTCCGCCAGCAACGCCACCTGCCCTTCCGCGTCGGAGGGGTAGAGCATGCGCCGGGCGCGCCGCCTGCGGGCACGCGCATCCAGCGGGATGGGCGGAGGGGGATTGGGTTGCGGGGAGGCTTCTGTTTCGCTCATGGTCACTTCCGCAGGCTGGCGATCAGCCGCAGGGGCTTATCCAGCAGGTCCAGCGCGGCAAAGATATCCGGCACCAGCAGGTCCGCGCCCGTCAGCGTCTCCACCGCCACGCCCTCCTGCGACATGACGCAGATGCCGAGAGCCGCGGCTTTGAGCATCAGGGCGTCGTTCGCCCCCTGCCCCATGGCGATGACCGAGTTCGCGCCCAGTTTTTTCACGTACTCCGCCTTTTGCACTGCTTCATTCCCGCCCTTGATCCGCACCGCCGAAAGGCTCAACTGCTGGTCGATGACCGCCTGCCTGCCGTGCGTGTCGGCGGTCAGCAGATGCACCTGCAGTTTTTGCCTGACATCCTCGATGCGCCTGACCAGCCCCTCCGGCAGGACGCCGTCCAGTGCGAGCGTGCCGTTCACGTCGGTCACGAGGTGTTCGATCCGCAATTCGCCGCGCCCGGGGATTTCCAGTTGGATCATGCCCGTAATTATACAACAAGCCCCTTCCTTTCCGTTCATTTGGCGCTCACCGCCGCCACCCCCAGCCCGTTCGGTCCCACGTGCGCGCCGAGGACCGTCGTCACGTTCACCATCAGGATGTCGCGCGGCAGTTCGCGGCGGGATCTCTCCATCAGTTCATCCAGGAACTTGCGCGCCCTGTCCTCCGCGCCGGTGTGCAGGATCGCCAGCCGTTCCAGGGGCATGCCCGCCTCCAGGTAGGCTGCCAGGCGCTGGTTCGCCTGGCTGGTCGTCCGTGCCGCGGCCAGCGGCTTGATCTGCCCGTCGATCAGTTCCACGATGGGCTTGATCGAGAGCGCGCCGCCCAGGCGGGTGATGACCGCCGGGATGCGCCCGCTGCGCCGCAGGAAGTCCATCGTATCCAGCGCCGCCGCCACGCGTACCCGCCTGCGGACATCCGCCACGACCCTCAGCGCAGCCTCCAGGTTTTCACCCGCCTCAGCCGCTTCCGCCGCCGCCAGCACCTGGAACCCCTGCCCCAGTGAGACCGAGCCGCTGTCCACCACGCTGACGCGCTCCCGAAGTCCTGCGCCGCCTGTTGAGCGATGTCGCAGATGGCGGTCAACTTTGCAGCGGCATGGATGGAAAGGACATGCTCACAGCCGGCATCGAAAAGTTTTTGATAACGCGTGCTGAAATCACCGATGGAGGGCGCGGCGGTCGTCGGAAAGATCTGCATGCCGGGCAGGCGCGCGTAGAAGTCGTCGCGGCTGATGCCCGCCCCGTCCGCGTATTGCTGCCCTTCGATGATCAGGATGGTGGGAATGACCTCGATGCCGTGCTGTTGGATCAGGTCAGCCGGCAGGTCGGAGACCGAGTCGGTAACGATGCCAAGTTTCATGATGAACCTTTAATGATGCTCAGCCGGGATTGGAGCGAGTATAGCATACTGACCACTGAACACTGATTCCCTAGTCCAAGCCCCTGACCGCCGGGTGCAGCAAGCCGAGCAGGATCATCAGGATGGTGCCCGCCCCGCCGACCAGGAAGACCGCCGGCGCGCCGAACAGGTCGGTGCCCCAGCCTGCCAGCGCGAATCCCACCGGCAGCAGCACCCACGAACCCAGCGAGTCGAACGCCACCACCCGCCCCAGCTTGTCGTTCGGCACCATCTCCTGCAGGGTGTTCGTCCAGACCAATCCGAACACGTTGAAACAGAACCCATAAACGAACATCGCACCGACCAGCACGGGGATGGGCGCCTCGAAGCCGAACAGCAGCAGCATGCAGCCGTTGACCAGCACCGCGCCGTAACCCAGCAATCCCCGGTGGCGCAGGCGCTTGAACTGCCCCAGCACCAGCGCGCAGATCACGTATCCCAGCGAGAACGCCGAGCCGAAGACCCCCAGCAGACCCACATCCGCGCCCAGGTCGTCCTTGATCAGGAACGGCATCGCCACCGCACGCGGGCTGCCCTCCATGATGTTCAGGAACCCGAAGACCACGATGGTGACCCAGATCCAGGGCACGCTGATGATGGCATCCCAACCTTCGCGCAGGTCCAGCAAGCCCCGCCGGATCGTCTGTTTTAAGGATGAGGGTTCGCCCGCCGTCCCGGAGACTTCCACTTTCCTCGGCGGTTCGTGCAAGCCCGCCCGCAGGATGGGGAACACGCATAAAGCGGAGACGAAGAACGACAGCGCGTCCAGCGCGAACGCCAGCGGGGTGCCGCCCGCCGCCACCAGCGCCGCGCCCAGCATGGGACCGATCACGCCCATCACGCGCTGGCTGAGACCGTTGAGCGAATTGGCGCTGACCAGTTCGTCCGGCGGGGTGATCTGCGGGATGACGGACTGGTAGGCGGGTCCGAAGAACGCCTGGACAAAACCGAACACCAGGCTGGCGAGGTAGATATGCCAGATCTCCAGCAGGTCCTGCCAGGCGAAGACCGCGATGAAGGCCACCACCGCCCCGCTCAGCAGGTCCGAGAGGAACATGATGCGCAGGCGCGGGAAGCGGTCCACCACGATACCGCCGATCAGCAGGAAGATGAGCATGGGGATCTGCGACAGCACCATCACGGTTCCCATGGCGGTCGCCGAGCCGGTCTTCTCCAGCACCCACCATGCCAGCGCGATGCGGTGCAGGCTGTCCCCCAGGCGTGAGGTGGTCTGACCTGCCCACAGCAGTGCAAAGGAACGGTTCTTCAATGCGCGCAGCACGTTCATAATTCCGGCGAGTATAGCATGGAGCCGGTGCCGCATTTCCTCCAACTTTTGGCTTCGACCCCTGCCCGCCTCCCAATCTCTGTATAATATTCCCAGGTCCGCATGCTCAAGCAAGAGTCCCTCCCAGCCTCGACCGAATTGCCGCGCGAGCGCGCTCCCCGCGCAAGAATTCGCGTCCAGTCGTGGACCTGGCTGGTGGTGTGCATGCCTGCTGCTCGCCTTGCAGTTGTTCTTCCCGGCGCGCGCCTGGACCACCCTGCTGATCATGCTCGGCGGGACATGGCTGCTGGCTCTGCTCTGGACCCTGCTGCTCGCCCGCCGCCTCTCCATCCGAAGAGAGATGCGCTACGGCTGGGCGCAGGTGGGCGACACCCTGCAGGAACGCTACACCCTCTACAACGATGGTCGCCTGCCGGCAGCCTGGCTGGAAGTGCAGGACCATTCCAACATCCCCGGTTACCAGACCGGGCACGTGACCAGCGTCCGGGGCAGCGAGATCCTGGGCTGGCGCACGGAGGGCATCTGCACCCGGCGCGGCTTGTTCAGCCTCGGTCCCACCAGCCTGCGCTCCGGCGACCCCTTCGGCTTGTTCAGCGCAGAGATCCACCAGCCCGATTCCGCCGTCCTGCTGGTGCTGCCTCCCGTCCTGCCCCTGCCCGCCATCCAGATCGCGGCAGGCAGGCTCGCCGGGGAGGGCAAGCTCCTGCGCCGCACCGCGCTCGAGACCACCGTCAGCGTCGAGACCGTGCGCGAGTACGTGCACGGCGACCCCGTGCGCGCCATCCACTGGGGGACCTCCGCCCGGCGCGGCAAGCTGTTCGTGCGCCAGTTCGATCACATGCCCTCCGCCGACTGGTGGATCGTGCTCGACCTGGAGAAGCATGCCCAGTTCGGCAGCGGCTCCCGTTCCACCGAGGAGCACGGCGTCATCCTGGCTGCCTCGCTGGCGGACCTGGGCATCCACCAGGGCAAAAAGGTGGGGCTGGTCACCCACGGGCAGGAACTCACCTGGCTTCCGCCCCAGCGCTCCTCCGTCCAGTTGATGGACATCCTGCGCGCCCTGGCGCTCGTCCACCCCGGCGAGGTCCCGCTGACGACCCTGCTGGCGCAGGCGAACCATTCCATCCGGCGCGGCTCCAGCCTGATCGTCATCACCCCCTGCGTGGAGCCCGCCTGGGTCGCGCCGCTCATCCAACTGGTGGATAACGGCGTCGTCCCGACCGTGCTGCTGCTCGATCCCGCCTCCTTCGGTTCGCATGATTCCATCCGGGGCGTGAGCCGTCTGCTCGCCGACCGCAGCATCGCCCACAACGTGATCCCCCCCGAACTGTTCGACCGTCCCGAAGCCCAGCCCGGCAAACAGGGCAAATGGGAATGGGAGGTGGTCGCGCCCGGCAAGGTCGTGGCGGTCCGCCGCCCCTCCCGTTCAGCATGGAGGCGCCTGGGATGATCGTGGACTGGATCGCCCGCCTGATCGACGGCCTGCTGAAGCGCTACGGCGGCTTGGAACTGCTCCAGCTCTTCCTGCTTTTCTTCACGCTCGAGTCCGCCGGGCTGGGTCTTGCCGCGCTGGTGACCTGGCTCGACCCCGGTTTCATGTTCCTGCTGACCGCCGCGGCGCTGAGCGCTGCCTGGGCATTGAGCCGGGCGCGCCTGAACGGTTGGGCGTACGCGCTGACGGGTGCCGCGCTCGGCGCGCTCGTGCTGCCGCTCACTGCCGGGCGCATCGGCGGCGCCATCCTGGGACTGCTGCGGCGAACACCAACAGCCCCATCCAATATCAACAGCCGCCTGGCAGGGCATCGCCGAAACATTCACCAGCCTCGTCACGCGGCTCGCGGGCTGGTGGCGCGGACTGCAGCGCGGGCACGCCCGCCGCCGACCCGCTGGTCATCCCGCTGGTCTGGGGCATGCTCACCTGGCTGCTCGTGTTCTGGGCGCTGTGGTGGACACGCAAGCGCGCCGCAGCCCTGACCGGTCTGCTTCCCATCACGATCCTGCTGGCATACAACGTCTTCTTCACCGGTTCCACGCCCGGGGTCAGCTCGCTGGTATTCACCGCCGGGGGCATCCTGGCGCTCCAGGCTTGCACCAGTTTCGGTTCGTCGCGCGCACGCTGGTCCGCGCTCCGGATGGAATCGGCGGGCATCGAGACCAGGCTGGTCCTGCTGGTGGCACTGCTGGCGGTGAGCATGATGCTCGCCGGCAGCCTGCTGCCGGTCGTCCCCGTCCGCCAGCTCGCGCACGCCCTCGACACGCTCATCCACCCGCCCGCGGATGGGAACCTGGCGGAATCGTTCGGCATCCAGCAGACGCCCATCAGCAGCACGCCCCTGCCCCCCGAACCCACCCCCGTTTACAGCGCCAGCGCCACCGGTTCCCACATGATCGCCGCCGCCCCCGAGGTGGATAAAAGCCTGGCGTTCCTGATCAGCGTGGAGGGCTACCGCCCGCCGCCGTCAACGAGAATGCCAGCCTGTATTCCCGCGACAGCCTTCATTATTATTGGCGCGCCAGCACCTACGATGAATACAACGGTCGCGGCTGGTCGCCGGGCACCGTCCGCGTGGACGAGGTGCCCCCGGGTCGTCCCTTCCGCCCGGAGGTGGACATCGCCAGCCTGCCCGAAAATTTCAGCCTCGTCACCCAGCACGTGGTCAGCCTGCGCCCCGGTGACCGGACCGTCATCTCCGCCGGGGAACTGCTCAGCCTCGACCAGCCCTCCGCCATGCTGCGGCGCGATTCCGGCGAGATCGTCTCCGTGCTCAGCCTCGAGAGCGCCTACACCGCCCTCTCGCGCCGGCAGCACCCGGGCGCGGACGACCTGCGCGCCGCCGGGACAGATTACCCAGCCTCCATCCGCCGCTACCTCGCCCTGCCCGAATCCATCCCCCACGCGCGTGCTCGACCTGGCGCTGGACCTGACCGCCGGCGAGCCCACTCCCTACGACCGCGCCGCCCTGCTGGAGGCATACCTGCGCCAGTTCACCTATTCGCTGGATGCCCCCGCCCCGCCCTCCGGGCGCGACGCGGTGGATTACTTCCTGTTCGACCTGAAGAGCGGTTACTGCGATTACTTCGCCAGCGCCATGGTGGTGATGGCGCGCGCCTCGGGTCTGCCCGCCCGCCTGGTGCTCGGATACTCCGAGGGCACCTACGACCCCTCCGGCGGATACTTCGTGGTGCGCGCCTTCAATGCCCACGCCTGGGCGGAGATCTACTTCCCCGGTTTCGGCTGGGTGGAGTTCGAGCCGACCCCCAACCTGCCGCGCCCGGTCCGCCCGGGAGAGCTGCCCGAGAGCGAACAGGCGCAGGACCTGCCGCCCCCGGGCAGGGAAGCGCCGCTCAGCCTGCACCTCGAGCGCACCGCGCTGGGGCGCCTGATCCTCAAACTCTCCGCGCTGCTCGCCATCCTGCTCCTGCTGCCCCTGCTGCCGCTCGAGCGCTGGTACCTCTCGCTCCTGCCGGTTGACCGGGCACTGGGTTCCATCTTCCGGTCCCTGTACCGGCGCGGGCGCGCCTTCGGCATTCCCGCGGATGGGTCGCGCACACCGGACGAATTCGCGCTGGCACTTGCGGGCGCGGTGGAGGGCGTGGTGGTGATGAGAAGAATCTGCGTCTGGTTAAAGGCACCCGCGCCGAGCTGTGCCTGCTGACGGGCATGTATACGCGCCTGCTGTTCAGCGAACACCCGCTGGAGGAAGAGGAGAAGCAGGAGGCGATCCGGAGCTGGGGGAGATTGAAGAGGAGGCTGAGGCGCGTTCGGAGGGGAGGGAAGGGATTTACGATTTACGATTGACGATTTACGATTGATTGAAGGGAGGATGGTTATGGAGAATGGTTAATGGAAGAGGGTCGAAAGGCGATGGTAGGCATCAGCGACTCTAGCTGATGTAGCCGACGGCGGCATGAAGCCGCCTCGGCTAAGGGGCTAAAAACCTGCCGCGAGCAGAGTCCGCGGGGAAAAGAGGTTCGAATAGGTTTTCTCTCGTAAAACGGGGATTGGAACCGCGGTTCGAATATTTTCCTTCGTAAAAAAAGGCATTCGAACCGCGGTACGAATAGGTTTTTAGCCCATTTTCGACAATCATGCTTCCGGGGTGCTGCGGGGTGAGGAGAGGCGATGTGCAATTTACGATTGACGATTTACGGTTTACGATTGGGGGATGGGGACGCGGATCGCGAGCCGCGCGGAGGGGCACAAAGGAAACCCAAAGAACGGATATTGGTGAATGTTCGAAAGTCGAAGGACATGGCAATACCTCATACGGGTCGCTGAAAAAACAAAACCCGACAGTCAGGGCAGGAGCCCGGGGACACGTCGGGAGAGACGAGCTTAGTTTAGCACAAATGTTCTAGGACGTCAAGGGGAAGAGCGTCCACGAATGAGGACACGACGGCGAATAAAAATCCCCGCCAGGGGGCGGGGGAGGAACATCTTCATTTATAAACTCGGAGGGGTGAGGACACCCTCGCCGAGCGAATTCATCTGCATTCGATATCGTCTGTAATAGAAACAATATAGCAAGGCGAAAAGTGACGGTGCCGGCAGGTAATGTGCTCATTGGTCACTCCATGCTTTGCAGGACTTCAATTGCATCATCAATAACCTGTTCGAGAGACAATGCTGCTCCGGTTACCTGCGCGATCAAAAAATTCTTTTCCAAGTTGCGAGCGCAAGCTTTCAAAGATCGGCTCGACCAGAGGTCGTTCGGAGATCGGAATGACAAACAATTCCCTCTCACGGATGGCTTCCGCCTTTCCCAAAATTCCCGCGGCGTGATCGGGTGGTACGCCGGGGATGGCGCATACTGCTTCCAGGCAATATACCCCCATGTAGGTCCAATCCGGCGTTTTCTTCAATGATTCCAGGGCTTCGAGTAACAGGATTTTTACTTTTTGGATATCCCCCCGGGATGTAACAACCAGCCCAAGAAAAACAAGGGGCACATACACATACGGGGATCCGATATCACGAAAGATGAATAGACTTTCCTCGATGTATTCAATCGCCCAACCTGCGTCGCCGCCCAGATAGGCATTCCAACCAAGCCACACCAGGGATTGACCGGAACAGGTGCGGTCACTTCGGGTCGCGTAGGATTTGCAGGCTTTCCTCTGCGTATCGAAGCGCGGCGTCATAGTTCGTTTGCTGAGTGGCAAGCCTGCCAAGCACATGAGACAGTGAGCAGTCCGGTGTTTGTCTTTTAGCAGACGGCCCAAACGCAAGGCTTCCTGAATCAGGGAAATCCCTAAATCGTAGTTGGCTTTATGCATTTCGTTTCCGCCATAAACCCAAAGAAACCATGCCGCGCAGGCGGGCATTGCCCAATTTTTCAGCGATCTCATGCGCCTCCTTGATATAGTGGGTTGTCTCAGGTGCGTTATCCGAAAATCCAAATGCCCACATGCTCAATGCCTTCTGCCAGATAAGCCTGATCCCACGTTGCGCAGCACCAAAGCCATGGCTTCCTCCAAATGTTTACGAGCCTGCATATGATCTTCCAAAGCCTGCGTTAAATCAAGAAGACTTCTAATGATCAAAGGCGGGATATTGAGCTGGCGAGCCAGGTTAAGAGCGTTTTCCAGGTATATGACGGCATTCTTATCGCGGCTGAGGCGAACGCAAAGCAACCCGGCACCGATCAGGGCTCTGCAATACTGGCTGGTCGGCGCAGCGGGCGCTCTCTTCAGGGCGTCGCTCAACCACTGATACCCCTCACTTCTATAGCCACGCGTATCCCAAAAATTCTGCAACAGCCGTTTAATTGCAAAGCTTTTTGCGGATCAATGTCCGGTGATTCAAGTGACCAACTGAGCGCAGTGCGAAAGTTGTCGTTTTCAATCTCCATCTTTTCGATCCAAATCAAATCATCAGGACCGAGCAACTCTTTATCCCCCCGATCCGCAAATTGAATAAAGTAATCCAGGTGCCTGTCACGGATATGTGCGGCTTCCTCGGTTTCAAACAGCTTTTCGCAGCCAGTATTGACGGATGGTCTCCAGCCTGTGATAACGCAACTCGCCATTCTCTTCCGTCATCAATACGAGCGACTTGTTGACCAGTTGGGATAACAGATCCAGGACACGATCTGGTTGGATGCCATTCCCACTGCAAACTGCCTCGGCAGCGTCAAGCGTCCAACCCCCCGCGAAGACCGCCAGGCGCCTGAACGGGAGCGTCCTCCTCAAGAGCAGGGTAACTCCGATCGATCAGGGCACGCAAGGTCTGCTGGCAGCGGCAGGGCGGTCCCGCTCCGCCGGTTAGAAGGCGAAAGCGGTCGTCAAGGCGTTTGGAGATCTGGTCTACCACTGTCAGTACGTTGGCACGCGCCGCGGCTAACTCGATCGCCAGGGGAATCCCATCCAAACGAGTGCAGATTTGGGCAATAGCGGTCGCGTTGTCCTTCGTTACTGTAAAATGCGGCTGGACGAGTGACGCCCGCTCGATGAATAGTCGGACCGCTTCAAATTGGGATAACTGCTCGAGGGAGGGTAAATGTTTTGGTCGGGCAGGGATAACGACGGCACATGCGAGGTTACTTCCCCTGATATTCCCAGCGCTTCGCGAGTCTTCACGGGTCCTCACATCCTTGCAGGAGCGCAAGAGCGACGGTAAAGCTTCACGGATTCGGATAGAGATGTTCGCAAAAGTCAAAAACCAGGATGCTTTTCGATCGTGGAGATAGCCGCAAACCAGTTCGCTGATGGATTGCCTTGTTTCGCCTGCGCTCGCGCAGTCCGAGCAGATTGGCAAGGTTCTGTGGAATCAGAGGCGGGATCGATGACCGGCGCCAGTTCCAGAAACCAGACGCCATAGGGGAAGTAATCCGTACATGGGCCGCGACCTGCAAGGATAGCCGCGTTTTCCCTGTGCCGCCAGAGCCAGTGAGAGTGGCAAGATGATCGTTCAACTTCTGTTCGAGTTCCGCCATTCCTTGTTCCGCGGCCAATGAAACTGGTCGTTTGCACAGGCAGGTTGTTTTGAAAGACGTCCAAAGTTTTGAGTGGTGGAAAATCGGCAGGCAGGTTGGGAATGACGAGTTGATGAATATGTTCAGGACGGATCAAATCCTTGAGGCGTTTCTCTCCCAGGGTCGCGCAAAGAAACAGCATCAGGTAATCGTCCACGGGTCAGCTCTTCTGTGGCGAGTGAGATCAACACTTGACCGCCATGACCAACGGACATGAGACGATTTACCCGGCTGAGCGTGATATATCCCTGATAATCCCCGTTCTCCAGTATGTCTGCCCTGCCAGTGTGAATTCCCATACGCACCCTAACAACCGCATCGTCCCATTTTTCATTATTGAGATCAACCTGGGGATCTTACGGCGGCTCGAAGGGCGTCTCCGGCTGTGGGAAATGCCGCGCAAAATGCATCGCCGATGATTTGGAAAACGTAACCGTTGCACCCGGTAATTACAGTCTGCAAAATATCATCATGACGCTTTTGCAAATAGTCCCCATGCTCAGGATGTTCCTGCGCAAGCTTGGTACTGCCCTCAATGTCCGTAAATAGAAACGTCACAGTCCCACTTGGAAAAGCCATCAGATCACCTCCTTTATAATTTCTCCAGGGCTCCGCGCCCGGAAATCATTATATTGCTCCTCACTCACCTTTCCATTAAACCCTGGCGATGGGTTGGATGGAAATAAATAGTATCTACTTCAATGAAACCCCCAATCATACCAACCGGTACGTCCGGTAAACCGGAATACCGGTGCGCTTAAATTTAAAAAGTGTTGATAAAAAAGCCCCACCCACAGCCCTTCCCCATTCTGAATAACAAAGATCCTTCCGCCCTTTCACCCTTTCAGGCGCTGCGCGGGGGAGGGGAGAATGCAAGCCCAATTGATTGGGCGCCGTTTTTAGCCCCGGGATTTATCCCGGTGGCGGTTCCAATCCCGCGGTGATCCCTCCTGCCGTATCCGCCGCCGATGAATCGGCGGGGTCCGCGGACCATTCCAGCGCCTTACAAAAATGTTCGCCGGATGCAAACTGTTTCTTAAGTGGTTCCCCTCGCTTTTGGAGTATGATGGACGTCAACAGAAAGAACACCCATGACAATTTTTCTCACCTTCACCCTGCTCTCCATGATCGTCGTCTTCGGTGTGGACGTCCGCCAGAAGCGCCGCGCCTATGTGCATCAACGCGAACACGCGTAGATAGTTCATCTCATCTCTCCCCTCCTTTTGAGCACATCCCGCCTCCCATCTCCAGGCGGGATGCTGCTTTTAATGCTCCGCTTCGTTCCCATTCGTTTCCTCCAAAGCCCACCCGCCCCTCCCGATGCGCCCATCAGGTGTAAAATTGGAAAAATCCGAGGTGAGCATGATCCGAAAAACATTCGAAAACGAACTGCAGCAGGTCAAGGATGAGGTCCTCGTGCTGGGGAGCATGGTGGAGCAGGCTGTGCTGGACGCGATGGACGCGCTGAAGAACCGCGACCTCATCGCATCCAGGAAGATCTATGACCAGGACCGCAAGATCAACGAGAAACGCTTTGCCATCGAGAAGGAATGCATGATCCTGATCGCCACCCAGCAGCCGATGGCGCGCGACCTGCGCCTGCTGGCATCCCTGCTGGACGTTGCCTCGGAGATGGAGCGCATGGGCGATTACGCCAAGGGCATCGCCACCATCAACATCCGCATGGGCGACGCGCCCCTGCTCAAACCCTTGATCGACCTGCCGCGCATGGCAACCATCGCGGTGGGCATGTTCCACCGGGCGATGACCGCGTTCATGACCGAGGACGTGAAGACGGCACAGGCGATCCCCGCCGAGGACGACGAGGTGGACGCGCTCTACGACCAGATCTACCGCGAGCTGATGACCTACGTGATCGCCGACCCGAAGACCATCGAGCGCGCCAATTACCTGCTCTGGGCGGCACACAACCTGGAACGCTTTGCCGACCGCGTCACCAACATCTGCGAACGGACGGTGTTCGTGGTGACGGGCGAGATCAAGGAGATCCCCACCAGCTCCCACCCCCTGGAGTGGAAGTAGGTCCCCTGACGCCGGACGCGCCTCAAAAGAGAAACGATGGACCATCCTTTTGCTAAGCTCCCCTCCAACAGGCGCAAGCCGCTGTTCATCCTGTCACTGGTAGTGACCCTGGTGATCTTTGGCGTCTTCCGCGTGCTGGACACCCCGCTGCGGACATCCCGCCGCGCCGAACGGCATCGTCTCATTTGAACTGGCGGGGAATCTCGAGACCGCGACGAAAATCATCAACTCATGGGATGCGCGCGCCCAATTGTTCGCGGGGTTCGGGCTGGGGCTGGATTATCTCTTCATGCCATTCTATGCACTGGCGCTGTCGCTCGGCATCCTGCTGGCAGCGGGGCGGCACCCGGGCGCGTTCGAAAAAGCCGGTGCCTGGCTGGGATGGGGCGCGCTCGCCGCGGCGCTCTTTGACGCGGTGGAGAATTACTCGCTCTGGCAGTTGATGCTGGGGAATCTCCAGGAGGGCTGGGCGAATCTCGCCGCCATGTGCGCGACCATCAAGTTTGGTTTATTGATATTGGGGCTGGCATATGCCCTGCTCGGCTGGGTGCTGCCGAAAAAGAAATGAAATGAGAAACCGGGTTTCTTGAAGAGACCTGGTTTTCGTTTTACCAGCTGGCGTGGATTGCAAATCCACGCGAAGCGATGGACGGGGATCGCGGGAAGGGGGTTGTGCGGAAAGGCAGCTCCGTTTTGGAAGCATTTTTCAAGGAGATCGACCATGACAAAGCTGGTTGAATTAGTTGGACACGAGTTGAAATGGATCCAGCCGCATGCTTTGAAGATGGAATATGAATTGCATAGCGGGGATCTGGTGGTTGCAGCTTTGCGTTTTCGAAGCTCCTTTGGCTCCTTTGCGACCGCCACGAGCGCCGATGGAAGCTGGACCTTTAAACGGGTCGGTTTCTGGCAAACCAGAGTGACGATCCGCGCAAGTGGAACAGAGACCGACCTGGCAGTTTTCAGAAACAACACCTGGAGCGGAGGGGGAACGCTGGAATTACCCGACGGACGGAAATATCCAGCCAATACCAACTTTTGGGCGACCCGGTATGAGTTTACGACAGAGACGGGTGAGGCGTTGATCAGTTACAGCAAAATTGGGGGAATGCTGCACATGTCTTCAGCGGTAGAGATCCATCCCCTCGCAAAAGACATACCGGAAACGCCATGGATGACATTACTGGGGTGGTACCTGACGGTGATGATGCACATGGATTCTGCCGCCGCAGCAGCAGCGACTGCTGCATATTGAACAACAGATGGGGTATTATTGGCGCATGCAGAACAGACACCTCTCCCGCCATGCCCGCGACCGTTTCACACTGGATAGTTTACATTTCCCCGACCTGACCTCCGCGAAGACCGTTGCCTCGCAGATGAAGGTCTCACCGGGGGACCTGTACGCGCTGGGGTTGATCGACGAGGCGCTGCGCATCCTGATCGAACGGCATTCCACGCCCACACAGATGACCTTTGCCTCGTCCTTCCTGGACAGCAAGCTGGGCGCGCCGAGCGTGAGGGAGACGCAGGTGACGTTCGTCTCGGAGTTCCCGACCAAGCCGGTCTATGAGGGCAAGGTCAAGGCGGAGGAGTACCTGGCAGCCGCGCCTCCCTCCCCAACGCGAGAAGAGACCGAGGGTCAATTCCATCGAGGAACTGCTGCTCGTCAACCTGCACAACAACAACCCGGCGGCGGAGCCGATGACCGAACTGTTCGACGACAAGCCGCTGGAAAAGACCGCCTATGAGAAGATGATCCAGGGGCTGGGAGAGTACTTCAGCCAACTGGCAGAGACCCAGAACAGGGGCGAAAACGTTGATCGACATCCTGCGCGCGCCCGCGCAGGCATCGCCATATTCCCTGGAAGGTCAACTGGACTACATTATTAAACGCTGGGGAAGCGTGCTCGGCGATGAATTCGTGCAGCGCCTGCTGAGGGGCATGGACTTCGTGCGCGAGGACGCCATCCGCCACCGCGGACCGGTGGAGTTCAAATCCTCCGCCGAGGTGCCAACCTACGCGGGATACCCCGAATATGAACGCTACAGCCCGGACAAGGAATGGATGCCGCGGCTGGTGCTGATCGCCAAGAACTCCTACGTCTGGCTGGACCAGCTCTCGAAGAAATACCAGCGCTGAGATCACGACACCTGGACCAGATTCCCGATGAGGAACTGGATATCCTCGCGCGGCCGCGGCTTCACGGGTCTGTGGCTGATCGGTCTGTGGGAGCGCAGCCGCGCCAGCCAGAAGATCAAGCAGCGCATGGGCGACAGCAGGACGCGGTCGCTTCGGCGTATTCGCTCTAATCATTACGATATTGCCGATGACCTGGGCGGCTGGGGCGCGCTGGAGAACCTGCGCTGGCGCGCCTGGCAGCGCGGCATCCGCCTCTCGGCGGACATGGTGCCGAACCACATGGGCATCGACTCGAAGTGGGTGATCGAACACCCGGACTGGTTCCTGTCGCTCGACCAGTCTCGCCGTATCCATCCTACACGTTCAACTCGCGAGAACCTGATCGGATGATCCCGAGCGTGGGCATCTATCCTCGAAGATCATTACTACGACCAGACCGATGCCGCGGTCGTGTTCAAGCGCTTCGACCGCACCACGGGCGATGTACGCTACATCTATCACGGCAACGACGGCACCTCCTTCCCGTGGAACGACACCGCGCAGCTCGAATTACTCTGAAAGCCGAAGTGCGCGAGGCGGTCATTCAGACCATCCTGCACGTGGCGCGCAACTTCCCGATCATCCGCTTCGACGCGGCGATGACGCTGGCGAAGAAGCACATCCAGCGCCTGTGGTTCCCCGAACCGGGCGCGGGCGGCGCGATCCCCTCGCGGGCGGAGCATGGCATGACGCGCGCGGAGTTCGACGCGGCGATGCCCGAGGAGTTCTGGCGCGAGGTGGTGGACCGCGTCGCGGCGGAAGTGCCCGATACGCTGCTGCTGGCCGAAGCGTTCTGGCTGATGGAAGGCTACTTCGTCCGCACGCTGGGCATGCACCGCGTCTACAACTCGGCGTTCATGCACATGCTGCGGGACGAGGACAACGCCAAGTACCGCATGGCGATCAAGAACACGCTGGAGTTCGACCCGCAGATCCTCAAGCGTTACGTCAACTTCATGAGCAACCCGGACGAGAAGACGGCCATCGAGCAGTTCGGCAACGGCGGACAAATATTTCGGCGTGTGCGACCGTGCTGTCCACGCTGCCCGGTCTGCCGATGTTCGGTCACGGACAGGTGGAGGGCTTCCGCGAAAAATATGGGATGGAGTACCGCGAGCCAAGTGGGACGAGACACCCGACGAGGGCTTTCGTCGGTTACCACGAGTGGAACATCTTCCCGCTCCTTCACCGCCGATACGTGTTCGCCGATGTGGAGAATTTCTTCCTCTATGACCTGTTCACTCCGATGGCAGCGTGGACGAGAACGTCTTCGCCTACTCGAATATTCGCGACTCCAAATCGGGGATGAACGCGGACTGGTCATCTATCACAACCGCTTCGCCGATACGCGCGGCTGGATCAGAATCTCCGCCGCGTATCTGGAGAACGGCGGACTGCGCCAGAAATCTCTGGCGGAGGGATTGGGCTTGCCGGGCGATGGCTACGTCATCTTCCGGGATGGGATCACGGGCATGGAATACATCCGCTCGTGCCGGGAATTGGCGGAGAAGGGGATGTATGTGGAGTTGGGCGCGTACAAGTGCCACACCTTCCTGGATTTCCGCTTCGTGGATGGAGGTCAGTGGGCGGAGATCAATCACTCGCTGAACGGCGCGGGCGTGCAATCCATGCAGGCGATGTTTGATGAGAGGTTTGGTGCCAAGGAAGAGGTGGTGGAGGAGAAGAAGAGAAGGCAGAGGAAAAGAAGAAAGTTCCTGCCCGGAAGCGCGCAGTTGTGAAGAAGACAGTGGTAAAGAAAGCTGCTGTGAAGAAACCTGTCAAAAAGCTGTGAACAAGAAGACGGCTGCAAGAAGAAAACGCCCGCGGTGAAAGAAGACTCCACAAAGGCATCCAAGAAAACCGCCGCGAAAAAACCTGCTCAAAAAGCCGGTCCTGAAGAAGACCTCGAAAAAGAGCACAACCAAGAAACCAGCTGACAAAGAAGAAACCGGCAGTAGTAAGACTACCGGGAAAAAGAGCGCGATAGAAAATGCCAGTGCAAAGAAGGTTGTGAAAAAGAAGGCGGGCGGATAGATGACGGCGGGGGATTAAAATCCCCGCCTCATGGCATGCAAGCCCTGCGGGCTGGGAGTCCGAAGGACTTTCACGATCTGAGGAGGGATTTCAATCCCGCCGAAGCAGAGAGCGGATAAAAAGATAAAGGCGATGATGACGGGCACGAAGAAAAAAAGAAGAAGATTGGCGGATAGAACGGCGGGGGGATTAAAATCCCACCTCATGGCATGCAAGCCCTGCGGGCTGGGAGTCCGAAGGACTTTCACAACTGAGGAGGGATTTCAATCCCGCGAAGTCAAGAAAGCGCGGATAAAAAGATAAAGGCGATGATGACAGCACGAAAAATAGAAGAAGACTGGCGGATAGCAACGGCAGGGGGTAAAATCTTCCGCCACATGGTCATGCAAGCCCTGCGGCTGGTGAGTCCAAAGGACTTTCACGATCTGAGGAGGGATTTGCAATCCCGCCGAAGCAAAGCAAGAGCGGGATAAAAAGATAAAGGCGATGATGACGGGCACGAAGAAAAGAAGAAGCAAGACTGGCGGATAGAACGGCCGGGGGATTGAAGTCTCGCCTAGTCGGCATGCAAGCCCTCCGGGCTGGGAGTTCGAAGGACTTTCACGAACTGAGCAGGGATTTCAATCCCGCCGTTACGAAAGAACGCGGCATCAATTATCTTCGCTTTTGAGACATGTGGTGAGTTCCCCCAAAGTTGCCGGTCTCACAGCTTATTTTTTGAGCAAAGCAGGAAATCCTCTGCCGAAATATCCGCGTCACGCAGGACCTCATAATGTGCCGATCATCACTTCGCGCCCGTGATGGACCGGCACGGTAAGGCTTTATATCCACGTCACAAGGTCAGGTGACTGCCCTTTTGTCGTATTCTCTACAAAGCCCGCCTTTTTCCACCTGTGGGCAAGTTCGTCACAGGTGACACGGGAAATTTTCACTCATGACACGCCGGGATCGAAATTTGAGTAATAAAAATGGGATCCTGTTGCATTGGCACGGAGTTCGTCCATCTTCGATCATGCTTTCCACATGTAATTCCATGGCTTCATGAATATTCGCCTGCGCCTCCTCCACTGTTTCGCCAAACGAATGACAACCAGGCAATACGGGAACGTACGCATGAAAACCACGCTCGTCGGGTTCAATGACAACAGTAAATTGATATTTGGTCATGGGACTCTCCTTGCCCGGAATTAGTATACCACTGAGTCAAAACACCCCCGAAGTTTCGGCTTCGGGGGTGTTCGTTTATGCTTCCTTATTTCTGTCCAAAGGTGACCGTGACGGTGTACAGCATCTGTCCCGGGGTCAGGGGGCAGGCGTTGATGGGTTGATCCTGGGGACAGTTGGCATCCGGGGCGGGGACCCACTTGACGAAGACGAGCGCCACCAGGTCACCGAGGGTGTACTCGCTCCCGGAGCCGGCGGGACCATCCGCGCCGTTGACCAGGGTCCAGCCCAGCGGGACGAGGACGGCATCGATCGCCCGGACGGTCTCACCGACGCCGCTGAAGGTGATGCCATTCCCATCCGCGCGCACCTGGCAGGCAGTGCCGCGGTTGAGCTCAAAATCGGTGAAGTCCACGATCTCCATCTTCAAGGGAATGGGGATGACCGGCTGGATCGCTGCCTGGGCGGAGGCACACTGTTCGTCCGTGGGCGGGTTGTAGACGACCATATCCGCGACATCGAAGGTGATGTCGTAAAGTTTCTGCTGCGGGGTCAGGGGGCAGGCGCTGATGGGCTGATCCTCGGGGCAGTTGGCATCCTCGGAGGGACGCCATCCGACAGTCAGAGAGACCCAGGGCGCCGCCTTTGCGAAAACCGGTCGCCATGCCGGTCGGACCTGCCGCGCCGTAGTTAATGCCGTCCTCGGTCCAGCCGAATGTACCCAGTTGATCCAACAAGGTGGTGAAGGGTCCGCCCGCCATGGTGTAGGTGGCAGCCGGTGCCGGTGGCATGCACGCGGCAGGCAGTCCCGGTTCCGCCAGTGACCCGGTCGGTGAAGGGGACGCTCTCGATCACCACCGGCGCGCCGAGCGTATTCTCAAACCCGGCGCGCAGGGCTTCGCAGGAATCGGCGGGATAGGGGATGAAGCTGCCTCTCGGTTGAACCTGTACGGGTGTGGGGGTGGGCGTGAGCGCGGGTACGGAGGTATCCATCACCGCTGCGGTTGATCCGGATGCGAGGGTCGGTTCCAGGGTCGGAGGGAGCGATGTGTCGGCTGGTTGGGAGGTCATCGCCTGGAAGGTGAGCGCGGCGACCGTCTGCACCTGATCAATGGTGACGGTCGGAGCTGTCCCACCGCAGGCGGACAGGAAAAGAACAAGGATAAGAATGAGAGAGGATAAAAACAGGGATCGGGTACGCATACTGTTCTCCTAATTAAAACTTCCACTGCTCCAATTGTTCCATCGCCTGGCGGGCGGTCAGGTCGAGCTGCAGGGGTGTGATGGAGACATAACCGGCGCGCAGCGCGCCGAAGTCGGTGCCGGGCTCGTCCACGCCGGTGGGGGGTTGCCCGCCGATCCAGAAATAGGGTCGGCCGCGGGGATCGAAACGGCGGTCGAGTTCATCGCGATAAAGGCGCAATCCCTGGCGTGTCACCATGAAGCCCTTCAGTTCGGATAACTTTAAATACGGGACATTGACGTTCAGCAGGACCCCCTCCGGCAGACCCTGCGCAATGACCTGCTCCGCCACACGCCGCGCGACCGAGGCAGCCGTGCTGAAATCCAGCCTGCCCTTGTGGTTCTCGGGCGAATCCAGCGAGACCGCCAGCGCCGGGAGACCATCGATCATGGCTTCCATGGCGGCGGTGACCGTGCCGGAGTAGGTGACATCATGTCCCAGGTTGGCATTGGGATTGATGCCGGAGACCACCAGGTCCACCTTCTCGGTGAGATAACCGAGCAAAGGCAGCGCGACGCAATCCGAGGGCGCGCCGTCGGAGGAGAAGGCAGGCGACCCATCCGCGAGGATCACCTCGCGGACGCGCAAGGGACGGTCCATGGTCTTGACGTGCCCGGAGGCGGACCAGTTGCGGTCGGGCGCGAAGACGGTCACCTTGCCGAGCTTTCTCATTTCCTGCGCCAGCGCAAGCAGACCCGGCGCATTCACACCATCGTCATTGGTTGCAAGGATATGCATGATGCTCCACAGGGAAAGGGATGAGGCGGATTATAACGCGCCTCTCGGCTATAATTTCCGCATGAGCCGCCTGCCTTCCACACATCCAGCAGCGCTTTTATTTATTGCCAGCCTGCTGCTGACAGCCTGCACGGCATCCCCCACCCCCCTGCCTCGCTCCACGGAATCCAACCTGTTCGTCTTTAATTTTCCACGCTCAGCGCTGATGGAGTATTCCCCCGATCTCACATTCCAGCGGGAACTGCCCATCCATCTGCCCTGCCCCGTGACCGCAACACACCCCGCGCCGAACCAGCCGCTGATCGCACTGGAACTGGAGTGCATCAACGGACCCGCGGTGCAGATCGTGGACACGAACACGGGAGAATCAAGGACACCCTTTACCGGTGTGGACAGTCACTTCCTGGCATGGGACTTTGAAGGGAATATTTACCTGCGGGTGGACGCGCTCGGGAACGCGCGCTTGATGCGCGTGTCATCCAATGGGGACTGCACGGGAATTCGACCTGCCGGTACAAACATACGACATGGACTTCTCACCCGACGGGGGAACGCTCATCTATGCATTCACGCGCGGGCTGGGGCTGGGTTCGGAACTTTGGGCTGCCAATTCGAACGGAAAGCGAGCCCGGCGGATCCATGCGGAGCAGAATGCCGTCATCACCTTCGCGCGCTGGTCGCCGGACGGGAAGCAGATCGCCTTCATCAGGATGCCCGACACACAGACCCCGTTTCCGGTGGGTGAACTGTGGGTGATGGAGGCGGACGGCAGCGACCCCCGCAGGCTGGCATCCGCGGATGCAGGTCACGGGTACGCGGCAGCCTGGAGCCCCAATTCGACCCGCATCGCCTTCGTAGTGCGCGAGAACCCGGCAGACTCCGCGGCGGACCAAAGTGCAGGCGCGCTGATCAGCAACATCCACCTGGTCAATATTGCCACTGGACAAATTGACCAGGTCACCCGCTTTAATGAGATGCTGATCGAGGCGCCCCAATGGTCGGCAGACGGGCAACTTTCTTGCGTTTTCCGTCGTCACCTTAAATGATACAATCAACCTGTGGATCGCGGATCTGGACTCGGGCGAGGTCAAGCCTCTTGAAAACTCCGGCGCGACCTGCTGCCCAGCCTGGATCCTGCAAGTGAGTCACCCATGAAACGAACGCTCCTGCTGACCGCAATCTCCTGTTTATTAATATTCACATTCACCGCCTGCGGTCCTGCCATGCTGGCAACCCAGGCGCCGGAGGTGGTGCTGGCGACCCCCAGCCCGCTCCCATCCAATACACCCACCCTGGCAGCCACTCAAACCGCGCTGCCACCCAGCCCGACCCCTCTCCCCACCATCGCCATCCCTCCCACGGAAACGCTCCTGCCTCCGCTGGTACTGCCCACCATGCTGGCGGTGGAACCCGCATTCAGCTTTTGGGACGGACTGCCCACCTACCTGGCGGATTCCCAGCCCGGCTATTATTTCCGTGTGAGATATGACCCGGAGACCTGGGGATTGACGCAGGATTCCTACGGGCAGCCCGCCCTCGGTCACCGGGGCATCGAGTACTGCATCATCGCGGCGGGCGGAGTGCGAGGGATGCCGCCCGGCACCCAGGTGGACCATGAAACCCGCGAGATCGGCGCGTTGTCCTATGAGATCAACGTGGTGCTCCAGCTGGGTGTACGACAATTTGTTGTGTACCAGGCGCAAACCGCCGACCGGACGATCTTCACCAGTTTCCAGGTCAACTTTGTGGACGCCATCGACGCCTGCCTCGCGGATGCAGAGGTGGTATTCGCAACGCTGACCTCGGTCATGGAATCACAAGCCACACTGGTCCCGTAACACTGCCGTGAAGGGATGAAAGCACTGAACCGCACGACCACCCGTTTCATCTTCATCAGCCTCTTTCTGTGCGGGGTGGCTGCCGGCGCGGCTGGAGTCGTTTCCGGCAGGGTCTCCGCGGATGCCTTACCGGCGCCTGCCGCCGCGGTGGAAGCGTTCCTCTATCCACCCTATCCCGGAACCTCCTCGGCAACCTCCATCTTCGATCACACCTCCCCCAATTACACCCCACCGACAACATCATCACCACGTTCAGCGGTCACAAGGCACAGAAGACATGCCCAAAACCGGCGCCCGCCGGATCCCCCCTCCGGAACCCAACGTTTGCGACTATGGTTACGGCATCTACTGGAGCTACAGCCTGGGGGACTGGGTCTCCTATAACGGGCATGACGGGATCGATTACGGCATCAGTTACCGCCCGCTGTATGCCGCGGCGAACGCCGACCAGGTGATTTATGCAGGCTGGTATGACCCGCAGAACCACAAAGCCAACGTCGGCATCTACGTGAAACTGCACCATCCCAACGGGTATTACACCACCTACGGGCACATGAGCGCGGTGGCAGTGCAATCCTGCACCAGCCCGGGCTGTGTCAATCTCTCGCGCGGGGAAGTGCTCGGCATCAGCGGAAACACCGGCAACTCGACGGGACCGCACGTGCACTTCGTCGTCAAGGACAGCGCCGGGCGTTCCCTGGACCCCTACGGCTGGACCGGCTCGGGCACAGACCCGCTCGGGTATGGACAGGCAGCCTCGCTCTGGATGCAGTACCCATCCCTCGTCTATTACCGGGGCAAAGATCCTGCCCAGCGGTCCCGCGCTGGGATATCCGCCCGCGGCAGGCACAGGCATCGTGGTGGATGACAGCGGGACAGGCTTTGGCCGAATCGCCGGCGGGATGCTGGAAGACCGCGACGGCAGGCTCGGCAACGAACAGCAGCCTGCGCTATATCACGGCGCGCACCACTGCGGCGAACTGCTACGCGGCGTGGTACTTCCCCGCCGGCACCACCCCGGGGCTGTATTCCGTCTACATCCGCATCCCCGCCGTCCACGGCACCACCGAGGGCGCGCTATATAACATCCTGCACTCGGGCGAGACGGACCGGGTCGTCATCAACCAGGTGGTATTCCCGAACAGTTTTTATGTGACCGACGGCTGGGTGTACGTCGGAAAGTATGATTTCATCGGCGATGGGAACGAATACATCAGCCTGGGCAACCAGACGCAGGACCCCTCGGGCGTGGTCTCCGGGCTGGAGGTGGCAGCGGACTCGGTGCGCTTCGTCTATGTGACGGACGCCACGCTCACCCCGCCTCCGATCATCACATCCACCTACACTTCCTCCCCGACCATCACCAAGACTCCCACGGCAAGCCGCACACCGACCGCCACGCGCACACCGACCGCCACCCGTACACCGACATTCACACCCACGCCCACGGTCACGCGCACGCCCACGATCACACGCGACGCCCACGATCCACGCGCACGCCCACGATCACACTCACCCCCACCCTCACGCGCACCCCCACGGCGACGAGGACCGCCACACGCACGCCCACCGCGACCGCCACGCCGGAATGGACGCTGCTGAGGGTCTATTTCGCGAACAAGTACCGCTATGACCGGAACATCCTGCCCATCGAAGTTTACGGTGTGCGCTGGGTGAGGAGCTCCTCCCTTACCGAGGATCTATTGAAAGAGTTCTTCAAGGGTCCCGGCGCGACGGAGTATTACTCCTACGGCTGGCGCGCCATCTATGATGGATTTACAGGCTACAGCAAGGTGGAAGTGATCGGCGATACCGCGCACGTGTACCTGACCGGCGCCTGCGTACCCAGCGGCAAGGACTTCACGATCGCCGACCAGATCAGCTCACACTGAAGCAGGTCACGAACATCAAGGCGGTCAAGATCTACGACCAGTTCGGGCAGACCAGGAACCGGACTGAATCGGGAGATTCCGAACCGGTCTGCCTGGACCCGGGCTTCACCCCCTCGCCCACGGCAACCACCTCGACCACACCTACGCGCACGCCGACCGCCACACTCACCCCCTCCCGAACGCCCACGCCCACGGTGACCGGAGGACCCACGCGCACACCGACCGCGACCTCCGCTCCGCAATGGACGACCGCCAGGGTCTATTTCGCGAACAAATACCGCTATGACCGGAACATCCTGCCGATCGAGGTCTACGGCGTACGCTGGGTCAAATCCTCAAGCTACATTGCAGACCTGCTGTACCAGTTCTTCAAAGGTCCCGGCGCGACGGAGTATTACACCTACGGCTGGCGCGCCATCTACGACGGATTCACGGGTTACAGCAAGGTGGAAGTGATCGGAGATACCGCGCACGTGTACCTGACCGGCACCTGCGCGCCCAGCGGCAAGGAATTCACGATCGCCGACCAGATCAGCCTGACGCTGAAGCAGGACCCGAACATCCAGGCGGTCAAGATCTACGACCAGTTCGGGCAGACGAAGAACCCGGGTGGACCGGGAGATTCCGAGCCCGCCTGCCTGGACCCGGCTCTCATCCCAACGCCCACGGCGACCGTCCCGGTGCCGCCCACCAATACGCCCACCGCATCCTCCACGCCGCGCCCGACCGATACACGGCGACCCACCGCCACGCCGCAGTGGACGCTGATCAAGGTGTTCTTTGTGGACAAGTACCGCTTCGACAACAACATCCAGACCTTCACGGTCAACGGCGTGCGCTGGGTGCTGACCTCCCCCTTCATGGGCGCGGATGTATTGAACCAATACTTCAAGGGCCCGGCTCGACCGAATATTACAGCTATGGCTGGCGCGCCATCTACAACGGTTTCACGGGTTACACGAGAGTGGAATTCAGCGGCGATACCGTGCGGGTGTACCTGACCGGCACCTGCGCACCCGAGCGCAAGGATTTCACGATCGCGGACCTGCTGATGCTCAATCTAAAACAATTCCCCACGGTTCAATTCGTGAAGATCTACGATGAGAACGGGACGACCGAATTCCCCGACGGCGCGGTGGATTCCATCCCGGCGTGTTTGAAACCTTAAATTAAACGCCTCCCCTATTTTCAGGGGGAATCCCCCAGGTCGTACAAGTACAGATAGACGGATGTGCCCGGCACGCGGAATTCGCGCGACAATTCCCCGATCGAATCCAGATAATTCAAAATGTAATCGCGTTCGTTGAAATCACCCTGCTCGTAAACGTGCGAGAAGAGGAACCAGACGCGCTCGATGACCGCGCAGGGCATCCAGTTCGGCATGGTAAAGTTCGGGCTGGTCGTGATGGTCCGCGCCGAAGATGAAACCGGACAGGGGCAGTTCGTATTTGGGCGCATAAAAGCGGACGGCATGTTCCGCCCAGTGATAGACATAGATGAGGTCGCCGGGCTGGAGGGCGTCGCGCAGGTTCTCCATCGTCGGGCGGATGTGTTCCTGCATCTTCGGCTCTGCGAAGTTTTCCACGGCGGTGCGGACGGGGGCAAAGAGCAGGAACCCCGACATGAGCAGGAACAAGGCGGGGGAAAGCCAGCGAGGCTGCAGGAAGGACGAGGCGATGCCATCCACCGCCTGCGCGAGGATGAGAGTTAAAGCGGGGTGAGGAACAGGATCATCCGACCGGCAAACGGGTAGAGCTCCAGGAAGGAGGCGAACAGGGCGAGCAGGAAGATGAGCAGGATGAAAAGACCAAAGCGCGGGAGCCGGCGCGTGAGGACGAACGACCCGATCAGAAATAAAAGCGCGAGGATGGGATAGAGCAGGCGCAAGCCGAGCAGGTCAATGAACGGGGATCTGGAGACACCAGGCAAGCCAGCGGATGGCGGAAGAATCGTGCGGCAGGAAGCCCTCGCGCCAGAAATCGAGGAAGAATTGGTGCGAGGCAAGCTGGCGCAGGTTGATGAAATAGAGAGCGGCGAGGCTGAGACCCCATGCCAGGGCAACCACCAGCAGGGTGATGAGCCTGCGGGTATCCTTTGAACGCAGCGCGGGGATGAAGAGCGCGAGACCCAGACCGCCCAAAATGAACAAGGCTGGATGGGAGAACCAGACCGCCAGGACGCCCGCCAGTGAAAGCAGGAGGGCATCCCCCGGCTTTGATCTCGCGTGCGTTCATATTTAAGGAAGAGCAGGACGAGCGCCAGCGCAATGGCGACGTCGGAGGAATATTGCTTGACCTCCGAGGAATAATAAATGAGGGCGGGGGAAACAGCAAAGAGGGCGAGGGCAAGACTGCCGGCGAATGGGGAGGCGACCTTGCGCACCAGAAGGAACATCAGACACAGGGAGAGACAGCCCGCCAGGAACGGAAGGAGGCGGAGCGCGTATTCCGAATCGCCCAGCAGCAGCGTGATCGTCTTTTGAAGGAAGAGGAACCCGATGGGCGCGCCCTGGTCGTTCGATAACTGCTGCGTGAGACCGGCAAAGGAGCGCGAGAGGATGTTGTTCGCCAGCATGGCCTCGTCCAGCCAGAGCGAACGGTTGGCGAGGTATTGCCGCAGGCGAAGGACAAACCCCGCCAGCACGAGGGCAGATCCGATCCAATCGCGCGGGGCGAGGCGCAGAACTTTTTTCATCAGGAGGAGGGCTGGAACGCGGAGGCCGAATCCTCCGCGTTCCCGGGCGCTACTTCTTTTCCTTCAGGGCAGCCTTGAACCTGCCCAGCGCCTCCACGGGCGTGGGATCGACGCCGTAGGCGATGGCAAGATAATACGCCATGTAATCGCCGAAGAGGATCAAGGTCCACATATGGGCGAGGGGATGTTCCCCGCGCGCATCCAGGAAATCGGTGTTCAAGCCCTTCGAGCATGTAAAACTGTTTGGTCAGGTCCATGCGGAGGCGGTTGCGCGGGTGGTCGGAGGGCGCGCGCAGGAAAAGATTCATGAGTGCGCGGCTCAAGCACTTCCACGGGATGCAGGGTGCCGGCGAGGGCGTTATGGTCCGCTTCGGGGATGACCTCAAAGCTGGCGACCGCCTTGGCAAGCTCATTGACCTGTCCCTTGATGCGCCTGGCGACAGGGGCAAGCAGCCCGGCGCCAAAGACCGTGACCAGGCGACCGATCAACTGCCCGGCATAACGCTTGGCGGGATTTTCAGCGGCGGGCACACCCGGTCCCAGGGAGCGTGCGCATCGCCTGCATGGCAGCGACCGCACCATGCAGATTCATCCGCCTGGTCGGGGATCAGACCAAGACGGACAAAGACCGCCAGCAGGATGCCGAATGAATAACCGACCGCGGCGCGCGGCTGACCTGCATGTTCGAACATGATGATGGGAACCTTGTCCTTTTGGGCGCGCAGGGCAAGTTCCCCTCCCGTACAGATCGCCAGCACATGACAGCCCTGCCTGCGCGCGGCTTCGAACGAGTCGAGGGTCTCCTCGGTGTCACCCGAATGCGAGGAACAGATGACCAGCGTCTTCTCGCCGTGCGCGAAGGCGGGCAGACCGTAATCCCGGTGAACGATGACAGGAACGGGACAGGCATCCGCCACGTAGGCGGAAAGCAGGTCCGCGCCGATGGCAGAACCGCCTATGCCGGATAATACGACCTGTTCCACATGCCAGGAATCCTTTCGAAACCCGGCATGCAGACCGATCTGGTAGGCGCGCGCCAACTGGTCGGGCAGGTCATCGATCTCCCCCAGCATGTTCAGCGTGTCCAGCTGCCGCATGCGCTCCAGGTCGTCCAGGTTCACGACTTACACTTCCTCTTCTTCTTCTTCCAGTTCGTAGGCAAGGTTCGCATCCAGCCCCAGGAGCAGTCCCTGGGCGACGCCCTGCAGCACGAGGAAGTAGAAGGCTCCAAAGAACAGGGTCGAGAGCAGGCTCACCACGTACAGGATCTGGTCCATGAAGGCGGTCGGAAAGCCGTACTGACCGCCGCCGATGACCGAGATCATGTCGGAAATGAAGCGCAGCAGGTAGATCACAACCATTGCCCAGGAAACGATCTTCGCCCAGCGGGCGATCTGCAGAACTGCATTCTCATTATGGAACATCAGGTCTTTCTCATCCTTGTTTTGCATGTCACTCCTTAATAAGCCAGCATGAATTGGATTTTTTCGGCAATGTCGGAAACCTGCGGCACCACCGCGTTCATCAGGGACATATTATACGGTATCGGCACGTCCGGGACGGCTAATCTTGCGGGCGGGGCATCCAGGTCGGTGAAAGCCTGCTCCGCGATGACCGCCGCGATCTCCGCCCCGAACCCGCCGGTGAGGGCATCCTCGTGGACGATGAGGCACCTGCCCGTCTTGCGGACGGACTCCAGGACGCGGGCGGCATCCCAGGGGACGATGGTGCGCAGGTCGAGCAGGTCGATGCGCCCGGGAAAACCCTGGGCGGCTTCGAATGCCCGGTGCGTCATGGCGCCCCAGGTAACGAGCGTGAGACGGTCCCCCTCCGCGAGCAGGGCAGCCTGACCGAAGGGCAGGAGGTAATCATCACCGGGATATGGACGACGCGCAACGGCGGTATCCAGCAGGGCGCGATGCTCAAAGAAGATGACAGGGTCCTCGCCCCGCAGGGCAGTGCGCAAGAGCCCGACCGCGTCCGCGGCGTTGGAGGGGAAGGCAAGCCGCCAGCCAAGCGTGTGGGCAAAGATCGCCTCGCCGGTGACGGAATGCCAGGGGTCGCCGATCTTCTTTCCAAAGCCGACCGGGATGCGCACCAGCATGGGCGCAGAGAACTTGCCCGCGGTGCGCCAGCGCAGGGTGCCGGTATCGTTGATCTGCTCCGTGGCAGGGTCGGCATATTTTCGGAACTGGATCTCCGGGACGGGACGCAGACCGGCAAGCGACATCCCGACCGCGGTCCCGATGATGCCGTCCTCCGAAAGGGAGGTGTCGAAGACGCGCTGGTCGCCGAACTTTTCCTGCATGTGGGCGGTGGCGCCATGCACGCCGCCCTTGGCACCCACGTCCTCGCCAAAGACGACCAGGCGCGGGTCGCGGGTCATCTCGACTTCCAGCGTGCGGCGGACGGCGTCGATCAGGTTGAGGCGCGTGCCTTCCATGGGAGGGCGGGGAGATGCTCACAGGGATGGAGTCGGGTTGGGGTGCGAACAGGTGCAGGGTGGCAGAGGCAGGCTCGGGATCGGGCAGGGCGGAAGCCTCTTCATAGGCGGCGCGGATCTCCGCCTGCACCTGCTCTTCCAGCGCCTCCCAGTCCAGGTCGGGCAGGAATTTCTTCAGGCGCGCCAGCGGGTCGCGCTTCTGTTCGCCCTGCTTCTCGGTCTCGGTCTTGTACGCCTGGTCATCGATGAAGGTATGCCCCATCAGGCGCGGCACGCGCAGGTGGAGCAGGCAGGGACCCTTGCCGGCACGCACATTGGCGACCGCCTCGGCGACCTTTTGCGGTGCCTCGTTCGGGTCGGAGCCGTCGCCGTCGAGGATGCACAGATGCTTGAAGCCGCGCAGGTTGGCGGACAGGTCCGCGCCGGGGGTTTGCATGTGCGAACGGACGGAGATGGCAAAGGCGTTGTCTTCGATATAGAAGAGCATGGGGATCTTGCGGGTGGAGGCGATGTTGAGGGCAGCCCAAAATCCATTGGCTGCGACGGAACCCTCGCCGCCATGCGCCAGCGCGATCGCCCGGTTCCATTCCTTGTCCTGGAGCGCGGACTGGTGGTATTGAATGGCTTGCGCCCAGCCCGCGGCAGGGGTGTATTGTGCGCCCACATTGCCGGAGGTGGGGAAGACGGTCACGCCGCCCTGACCGGGCGGGCGGGAGAACATCACGCCCACCTCGCGCCCCTCGGAGGAGGAACCGGTCTTCGCCATGCCAGCCGCGAGCGCCTCGCGCAAGGTCAGCCCGGAGGCGAGCATGAACGGGCGCGAACGGTAATAGACCGTGGCGGCGTCATGCGGGTGGGTCAACTGCAGGGCAAGCAATATCTGGGAAAGTTCATGCCCCTTGGCGGAAAATTGATATTGGACCTTGTTGGCGGGGGCAAGCTCACGCTCCTCGAATTCATCGAGGCGGCGCGAGGTCAGCAGCAGGTGGGCAACGCGAGCCCAGTCGGGGGAGGAGGAAGTCTTTGGCATGTTTTACCGTTAATTGGAAAGTGGACTGATTTTACCTGTAAAAAGAGAGCACAAGAACCCCGGTTTCTTGAAGAAACCGGGGTTCTAATTATTTACGGCATGGCGTCCTGGATGAAATCCGCCAGGTCGGACCTGAGCGCCTCCAGCGAGGGCAGGTGGATGTACATCATGTGCCCCGCCTCGTAATATGCCATGCGGATGTTGTCGCGCAGGGCGGGGTTCAAGCCCAGATGGTTGAAGGTGTACTCGGTGGCGAAGTAGGGCGTGCCGAGGTCATAATAACCATTGGCAACGAAGACCTTGAGGTGCGGGTTGACGGTCATCGCCTTGCGGAGCGTCTCCGCCACGTAGATGGGCTGTCCCTCGAACTCCTTGAAGGACCAGGGGTGAACCTTGGCGCTCAGGATCTCGTAGGGAATGTCCGCCTCGAACTTGAGCTCCGCCCGCACGTAATCATAAAAGCCGGCGGCATAGGGACCCATGACATCCGTCAGGAGCGGATCGTACTCCGGCGTCTCGGTGACGCCGCTGCGGTCGATGCCGGTCAGGCGGCTGTCGAGGCGACCCACGGTCAGCCCGCGCTCGCGCAGGAGCTCCTTGAAGAAATGCTGGTCCTTGATGCGCAGGTTCGAGCGCTCGATGAAGGCGCGCGGCAAGCCCGTGAAACGCGCCAGCTTCTCGGCGATGACCATGCGCTCCTCGGGGGTCAGCCTGTCGCCCTTGAGCAGGGCGGCGGCATAGTCACCCAGCGCGAACTGCTCCACCTCCCTCAGCAATTCCTGCAGGGGCAGGTGCTTGATCTTGAGCGCGTTGTGATACCAGGCTGCCGCGGCATAACCGGGCAGGTAGAGCATGTACGGCAGGTCGTTGCCATCGGTGAAATCAGCCGTGGCGAAATCCAGGATGGAGGAGATGAGCATGATGCCGTTCAACATCATGCCGTGGCGGTCGAACAGGTAACCCGAAAGCCCGGCGGCACGCGTCGTGCCATAGGATTCGCCCGCCAGGAACTTGGGGGAGAGCCAGCGCTTGTAGCGCGTGGTGTACAGGCGGATGAAATCGCCGACGGATTCGATGTCCTTCTTGAAGCCGTGATACTCAACGGGCTTCTCCCCCTCCACGGCGCGGCTGTAGCCCGTGCTGACCGGGTCAATGAAGACCAGGTCGGTCTCAGGCAGCAGCGAGAACTCGTTGTCCGCGAGACGGAAGGGCGGGCGCGGCAGTGCCCCATCGAATTCCTGCACCACGCGGCGCGGACCCAGCAGACCCATGTGCAGCCAGACCGAGGAGGAACCCGGACCGCCGTTGAACGAGAACGTGACGGGACGCTTGGAGCGGTCCCGCACCCCGTCCAGGGTATAGGCGATGAAGAAGATCTGGGCGCGCGGCTTCTCGCCTTCCGACTCCTTCTCGCGGTCAGCGGTCTCCTCCTTCAGCACCAGGGTGCCCGCGGTGACGGTGTATTTAATGGGTTTCCCGTCGATGACGAGCGTGTGCCGGGTCTCAACCAGGTTGTCCTGGGGGACCTTTTTTTCCTCTTTCTTCTTTTCTTCCGATTTCGTGGATTCCTTCGTCTCTGCCATGCTTCTCTCCTTTAATTACCAGTCTCACATCCGCCCCGGTTCCAGACAATATTTGTTTTGATTGACCAGCGCGTAGACTTCCCGCCTGCTCCAGCCTCCCAGCTCCGCAAGGTCGCTGGATATCTCCCTGGCGGACCTGCCGTCCTTCAATTCCTTCCGAACGGCTGCCAGCATGGCCTCCTCCGTCCAGCGCCCGCCAGCCCCTTCCATGTTCCCGCCCACCACCAGCGTGAACTCGCCGCGTGCCGGTTGGGTCCGGAAATATGCCAGCGCACCGCCGAGCTGACCGCGCCAGAACTCCTCGAAGAGCTTGGTCATCTCACGCGCCACGCAGACGGGACGGTCGCCGAGCAGTTCCAGCAGATCCTCCAGCGACTCGAGCAGGCGGTGCGGGGATTCGAGGAAGATGAGCGTGTGAGCGCAAATTGGCAATTTGCGCTACAAGTTTGCGGCGCTCCGCTGGTTTGTGCGGAAGATAGCCAAGATAAAGGAAGGCATCCGTCGGCAGACCGGAGACGCTCAGCGCCGCGATGGGAGAGGATGGTCCGGGAACGGGTCGAACCTCATAACCCGCAGCCAGGGCGGCGCGCACCAACTCGTAACCGGGATCGTTGACCGCCGGCGTCCCGGCGTCCGAGATCAAGGCGACATCCCCGAGCGCCAGGGCGGCAAGGATCGCCTCCAGCCTGGTCAGCTTGTTATGTTCAAAATAACTGATGCATGGGGGTATGGATGTCAAAATGCTTGAGCAGGATGCCGCTGTGACGCGTATCCTCGGCGGCGATCAGCTTGACCTCGCGCAGGACGCGCAGCGCGCGCGGCGACATATCTTCAAGATTCCCGATGGGTGTGGCGACCAGGAAGAGCGTGCCCATGGGGCAATTATAAGCTCTCCGGGGTCATTGAAGTGAGACTGGAGGTGCGCTTGCGGCATCACCTGACCGTAAGCCAGACACCCAGGAACAGGATGCCCAATCCCAGTAAACGAGGCGCATCCAGCGGACGTTCGACCGCGCCCAGCCAGCCGAAGTGGTCGAGGATGGTCCCGACCAGGAGCTGCCCCGCCACCACGGTGATGATGGAACCTGCCACACCGATGCGGGGGATCATGTAGCTGATGGCGGCGATCACCACCAGACCAAAGACGCCTGCCAGCAATGCATACCATGGGACGGCTGCGCCACTCGCGCAGCTTCCCGCCGCCAAAATACAGCAGGGGAATCAATGCGAGCAGTGCGCCCCCGATATGGACGATGAAGATGCTCTCCCACGTGCCGAGGCGCTGGCTGATCATGCTCGCCATTGGACTTTGCAGTCCGACCGCCACGCCTCCCACAAGCCCGACCAGGATGATCAAGATGGTTGGTTGCATGCTGTTTTTCCTTTAAAGAAATGGTGCCATCCCGTCCGCGCCGGATGGAGTGTCCTGTCCATATCAAGTTCAATGACCAAACATGCCTGACCACGCGATGGATCAGAACCGCAAATGTTTGACCGTCTCCCCGTTATTGATCAACTCCTTGAGCGAGTCGATGCCAATGCGCAGGTGCATTTCCAGATACTTCTGCGTCACTTTTTTGTCACTCCTTGCGGTTTTGATGCCGCTGCGGATCATCGGCTGGTCAGAGACCAGCAATAGTGCGCCCGTGGGGATCTTGTTATGGAAGCCGGTGATGAACAAGGTCGCCGTTTCCATGTCGATCGCCATGACACGGATCAGGCGCAGGTAGGCTTTGAATTTCTCGTCGTGTTCCCAGACGCGGCGGTTGGTTGTGTACACCGTGCCGGTCCAATAGTCCCGGTCGTAGTTGCGGATGGTGGTCGAGACGGCTTTCTGCAGGTTGAAGGCCGGCAGGGCCGGGACTTCAGGCGGGAAATAATCGGTTGACGTCCCTTCGCCGCGGATCGCCGCGATCGGCAGGATCAGGTCGCCGAGATTGTTCTTCCTCTTGAGCCCGCCGCATTTGCCGAGCAGCAGGCAGGCCTGGGGTTTGACCGCACTCAGCAGATCCATCACCGTGGCGGCATTGGGACTCCCCATCCCGAAGTTGATCAAGGTGATGCCCTCGGCGGTGACGTTGGGCATGGGCTTCTCATATCCCGCGGATGGGGACGTTGTACCACGCTGAGAACATGTGCAGGTAATCTTCAAAGTTGACCAGCAGGATATATTTGCCAAATTCCTTGAGAGGGGTATCGGTGTAGCGCGGCAGCCAGTTGTTTACGATCTCTTCTTTTGTTTTCATGTGTTCTCCCGGGGGTCGCATGGTAAAGGGATCTTCAGTCCTAATCTTACCTGATGTCATCCAATTTGGACAATGAAGTCCGCCGCCAGGCGGTAATTCAAACACCACAACTTATCAATTCAAGTAAAATAGCACGTGAAAACCATGCGGAGGACGTCAATGAAAAAAGAGGATCCCGGGGACGCAGGCAAGGTACACACTTTCGACCTGAAGGCTAAATTTCTATTCGAAGCCATCGAGCAGGTGGAACTGACAAACCGGTTCCTGGACACGAAAGCGGGGGTCCTGGTCAGCATTGAATCCACCCTGTTGTTCGTGGTGGTTGGGCTCCTTTTCGACAGCGAGCAATTCAACGCCATCAAGGCAAGCGTTCTAGGCATGCCGTTCATGGGGGCATTGATACTCCTGTTGTATTGCACGCTTTACGTGCTGGTGCTTGTCGCTCACATCCTCTATACGATCCGGGTATTGAATCCGACCAAAAATCCCCAGAAGCACGTTCAGATCGGGGACTACAAACCAAAGGGCTTGTTCTTTCTTGGAAAGGACAAGACCACCGGAAAGATCACCCCATCCCTGGATGATTATGTCGACCAGCTCAGTGATTGCAGCGAGCAGGACATCCTGAACGAATTGACATTTGAGTTCATGAAAGTAACGTATATCCGCGATGCAAAAGCCGACCGCATCCACAACTCCCTGGGGGTCGTGAGATACCTGATCGTCGGCATCATGGTCTTTGGGATCATCCTCGTTCTTTCCTATTGAGCTCCAACCCGCCCGGATATGAAAAGCCCGTTGAAGATTCAACGGGCTTTTTGGTTGCATACGATCCCCAGATCAGGAACAGAAGACCCGGTTGGCGACATCCGGCAGGGCTTCAAAAGCCGGGCGCGCAAAGTAATAACCCTGGAAGATGCTCACCCCCGCCTCGTTCAGCCAGTGATACTCCTCCGCAGTTTCGACCCCCTCCGCGATGATCTCGATGCGGAGCGGCTTGCAGATCTGCTGGATGCCTGCAAAAATATTCTGCTTGATCGGGTCAAGGTGGATATCGCTGATGATATCGCGGTCGAGCTTGATGTAATTTGGCTGGTATTTCACCAGCAGCTTAAGACCGGAGTAACCCGCGCCAAAATCGTCGATGGCGGTTTGGAAGCCGAAATCCTGGATGACGCGCAGGTATTTAATCAGGTTGCGGTGATCGGTGAGATTGGCTGTTTCCAGCACCTCGAAGACGATCCTTTCCACGGGGATCCCGCTTTGCCTGGAAGCCTTGAAGGTGGCGGTGATGCTCCGGTCCACCTCGTAGATGCTCGAGGTGTGCAGGTTGAGATTCAACTGGTTGGGGATCTTCAGGCGGCTGGCGAGATAGATGGCTTTCTGCCGGCAGACATCATCGAAACGCATGAAACACTGGTTGGGCACCTGGGCGAAGACCGAGGCGGAGGGTTCGCCGTGGGGTCCGCGCACCAGCGCCTCAAAGGAGATGATCTCGCGGTTGCGGACATCCACGATGGGCTGGAAGGCAAAACTGAATTCGAACCCGATCTCCCCGCTGGTGTTGAAGGGAATGGACTGCTTGATGCTTCTGTGCCAATTTTGCATGCTGCTCCTGCTCAGTCCGCTGGAATGGCGATAATCCCACCCGGGCATGCGCATGCCCGCGAAGATTATCCGTCTCATATTAACTGGACAGGAGGCAAATCGCAATCCAATTTACAGGGCATGTACCATACCGCATTAATGACCAGTCCATGAATCGGACGGGGAGTAGTGTCCAGTGTTCAGTGTTTCAGTGTTCAGTGTTCAGTTTTCAGTGTTCAACCAGTTCAGCCTCCCGAAGGTTTGCATCAGCGACGCGTGCCTCTCAAAACCTTCGGGACGTTATTGGTGGAATCCCCTGATGCAGTGCGGACAGCAGGCTTATAATTCGCACAACCTTTCGCCAAGGGAAAACTCCGTGAAGCCTTACACCTTCATCAGTTATTCGCGCCAGTGCATGGGATTTGTGGACGATCTTGCCCATCGCCTGGAGTTGCAGGGATTCGGGGTCTGGCTGGATTACCGCAGCCTGATCCCCGGTCGTCACTGGCTGGAGCAGATCCACAAGGGGTTGGATGGAACGGATCTGCTCCTGTTGGTGGTCTCGCCGGAATCCATCGCCTCGCGCGCCGTGGAACTGGAATGGCGTCATTTTCTCGAAGGCGGCAGGCGCGTGATCCTCCTGATCTTCCAGGCTGTCCCGCTTCCGCCGGAACTGTCATCCCTGGAATGGGTGGATTTTCGGGGCAGTTACGGGGCTGCATTGCGGCGCCTGGTCCACTGCATCGAATCTCCGCTCACGCCGGCAAAGCCTCCGCCCCAATCCGGCTTCAAGGCACCGCTGACCGTCTGGCTGGCTGCAGCCCTGAGTGTCTTCACTGCGCTTTACTCCCTGTTCGCCTTCTGGACCTTCCTGATCCCCTGGGTCCTGGTGCCCCTGCCGGCTCGCATCTTGAAAAGGAATTTCAACCTGCCCAAGGTCCAGACTGCCCTCTGGGCTCTGCCATTGGCTATTTTTTTCGGCTTCCTGCTGATGTCCGAACTCGGGCTGGTGAACATGGATGCCGAATTCGACAGTACCCGCTACTTCTCGTTATACAATCTCGGCTCTGATGATCCAATACCTGTGGATATTCTTCGTCCCATTCACCTCGATCCTGCTCACGCTGATCCTGCGTTCGTCCAGCATGCAGCGTTGGGGCAAGCCCGAGGCGACCCTCTCAAAATTCGCGAACATCTACGACCCGGAGATCCCCCACCCGCAGCCGGTCCGGTTCCACATCGATCATGCCTTCGAGGATGGACTGGTCGCCCGACGAACTTTCCGCGGAACTGGTGAAGTACGGTCACACCCCGGTCGGGGATCCTGCGTCGGCGCAGGAGGTGCTGGTGCTGGTCTCCCGCTATAAAATGGACACCCTCGCCGACCCCGAGCATAAGGTGGTGATCCCCATCCTCGTCCAGAAGGTAAAGGTTTCGGAGAAGCTCTCGAAACTGCAGTGGATCGACTTCCGCCGGGGGGTCCGCAACCTGGATGCCATCGCCGAGCTTCTGCCCCAGCCCGCCAGGATGCTGGCAGCCCTGGGGGTGCGCCCCACCGGCAGCGGACAGGCTGCCATGCCCGCCATCGTCTCCGCCCTGGTGGATTTCCTGATCATCATGGGCATGCTGGACCTGGGTTCCTTCCTGTCCTACCTGCTGGAAATTGGACACTCCAACTTTGGCATGATCGTCGAACGCGAGACCCTGCGCGCGCTGGGGTTGATCCTGCTCGAGGCCCTCTCTGTACTTCTTTCCGGGGGGCTGATCTATATGATGGTGCGGGCTCTCACAGAACGGCACGGCAGGCTGGCTTCGCCCGGCAGCTTCCTGCTCGGTCTGGTTGGTGTGCTGGCACTATTCACATGGCAGGCATCCCTGATGGACAGCCTGGATGCTCTTTTCCTGGAATACGGCATCCTGACAGATGCAATATTCGCAGCCCTGCCCTTCCTGTTCCTGATCTTCGGCGGATCGATCGTGGGAACGGCTGCAATTATCAAGCGCAAAGACCTGCGCCGCTGGTTCCCTTTGAAAGCGAAAAAACTCGCGGGTGTTCATGTCCCCTCTCAAACTCCTCCAATTGCATAAACACAATTGAAAATGCCCCTCCCTAAATGGCGAAGTTCGCCATTTGGGGAGGGGTATAAGGGGTAGGGCCATGGAGACCAGCCTCCCGAAGGTTTGCGTCAGCGACGCGTGCCTCTCAAAACCTTCGGGACGTTATTGGTGCAGGGTGTCTCCATGACAAATGGTTCTTGTAAACGATCCCATCCAGCGCGATAATGATTTTGTCGTCAACCCCCAAACGGAGGAGAAAATGAAAAAAATTGCTTCACCAATCCACAGGTCCACATTGGTCGCGGTCTGCCTGGCTCTGATGATCTATACGGTCGCATGGGCAGCCTCGGGCGACCTGGACACCACCTTCAGCGGGGATGGAAGGATCATCCAGTGCTTTGGCGGTACAGAACATGGTGGAACTGATATTGCTGTCCAGGCAGATGGCAAGGTCGTTGCCGTTGGCGATAAGGTGACAGCCACCGGACGGGATTTTGCGATCGCCCGCTACAACCCGAACGGCAGCCTGGACACCACCTTCAGCGGGGATGGGCGGCAGGTGGTCAACATTGGGGTGATGGATCAAGCCACGGGGGTTGCCATTCAAGCGGATGGCAGGATCGTGGTCGGTGGGCAGACTTGTAACAGCGACTATTCACTTTGCGATGTGGCTTTTGCGCGGCTCAACCCGAATGGCACACTGGATCCAAGTTTGAGTGGGGACGGGAAAGTGATCACAGACTTTGGCTCAGGGGATAACGGCGGCACCGACCTTATCATGCAAGGCAACAAGATCCTGGTGATCGGGTACTCGCACGATGGAATCAGTTATAACGCGACCGTGTACCGCTACCTTTCGAATGGCAGCCTTGACACTACATTCAGCGGTGATGGAATTCTCCCCATCAATTTCGGGGCGGAGGATACCTCACCGGAGTCGCCCTTTATTCCGGAAAAATATATGTTACGGGTTATAGCCAGACATCTGATTACAGCACTCTCTGATATCATCACCGCGCGCCTCAACTCGAATGGCACACTGGACACCACCTTCAGCGGGGATGGGAGGGTGAAGACGAACCTGGGCACGAATGATTACGGATTTGACCTGGCGATCTCCGGTGGGAAGGTGGTTGTGGTTGGGAAATCGGATGGCTTTATCGCCATCGTGCAGTATACCGCCACGGGTGCGTTGGATCCCGCCTTCAGCGGGGATGGCAGACTGCTGTCAGATCTGGGATTGCCTTCCCCCTGGTTGACAAGAAGTTGTAATACAGGCTGGGAAGATCGTGGCGGTCGGCGGCACCGGTGGCAGTGGATTAATTGTGCGTTACACCGCTGCTGGATATCGGGATATCACGTTCAGTCGCGGATGGGATCGTAACCACCGACTGGGGTGGAGGCAACGATTATTACTCATCCGCCGTGCTCAAAAATGCACGCCTTTATGTGGTTGGGACTTCAAGTAACTGCTGCCGATGTCCTCCGGTTCATCGTCGCGGCATATAAACCTTAGCCGATCGATCTGAGGTACTCGAGCTCGAAGCGGTTGAACTTGCGGATGTGCTTGCTTGTCCCTGCCGTTCTTTGGCAGGGATCCTCCGGGGAGGGGACGAAGGGGTAGGGCATCCAGCTTGTCAAGTTATTAGATTCACTAATCCCCTGGTACAAATGGACCGAGGTATGCTTACAATTATAGCAAGAACTCCTAATATCACAAAAAACATTCGCGCCAGTTTATTCAACAAAACTTCAATTGAGGGGTTGTCATCATAGAAACTAAATGTAATATTCTGAGGTATGAACCAGAATTTTCTTCGAAATTCATTTCTCTTCTTCGGAATCCATTCCACACAATTCTTCAATTTACACCACCACAAATAAGAGAACCTAACACTATAGGAGAGAAATACAGAAGATAAAATGAACAGGATTGGATTTATTGGGAACGCACTTTAGGGAAGAGGACGGGGATGAGGTCAATCGGGTAGGGCTATGGAGAACCTGCGGTCAATTTTGCTGTGGGTGCGGCAGACCCTTGTCGAGAGAGACCCTTACCATAGGCTGCGTTATTTAATCTCCCCGGTATACGGATTAATGTAGATTGTTATATTCTTCTCATTCGGATCTTGATACGCAATGTAATCGACTTTCCAAACGCAGCCATTCGTATTTTCTGTAACAGAAGCCAGTGATATATAACACGCATTGTCAATTGCAGAACGCATTTCATACCCTCCATTGGTCTCCGCAATTCGAAGTGCATCTTCTGCAGAAATTTTGAGCTTATCTAAATCTATTACCGGCCGATACTTATTCACGGGATAGAATACTTTTTCGATAATACTTCCAACGTGATAAGCCGGATCAATCGTTATCAAGTGAACAATGCAGGATTTCTGCCCATTAAACAAATCCATCTTGTAATAAATAAATTGTGCGTGATAGAATACGATTAAAACATCAGTGCACCCTGTAATAAAAGTCATATCAATAATAAGCCATGTATTCAACATCTTCAGAATACCTGGTTTCATGCATTAGTGAGGAAATCAACAGAGAGACAAGTTGACCGTGGATCTTACTCCCAATTAGACGGTTCGATATCATAAAACGACTTGCTTGAAGGATCGATAGCTGTAATAACCAACTTCTTTTTGTTAAGTGATTGAAATGTATCACCGATACAGGGTTGAATAAATACCACGCTTCATGCATGGCAACAACTTCTTCTTCGGAAAACACGCCGCACGACAATACCGCAAGAATGGTTCCACAAATTAGCAAAAACTTACCGGAGGTAACAGAATTTTTCATTCTGCTTCTTCCTCATCATCCTTAACTTAATATCAGATTTAATAAGCCGGCAAGAAATAGCTTAATGCCGAAAAACAGGATGGTACTTGTGATAATAATGAGTATCCAATTTGGTTTTTGTATATTTCGGCGAAGACTGGTGGTTAGAATAACCCCGATGAATAAAAGGGGTATCGCCATACTAAAAACGAAGAGCGATGATAGCTCTTTATACATGCTGTCTTCGATGTAGTCAGAGATTGCTTTCATTATTTTTGAACCGGGAATTCCAATGATTACAATAAATACTATTATTACAATGCCAATAAGAAGAAAATGAGTCGAGGTAATGATCATGTAGCTGTCTTCCGTAATCATCCCTGTTCATACAATGCACTCCGTAGGCGATCGCACGTCGTCATCGCTGAGATGAAGGTACTTCACCCCGCCGGTTATATGACCAGGCAGGTCTCCGCGTTTCGCATCCACTTCACCCGGTGGATTTTACATCCGATTCGATAAAAAACACCCTTGACTCTTTAGAACATATGTGCTAAATTAAGGCTGCGCCGACCCGTGAACCCTCATCACGGCAGGGGTTTATTCCCTGTTGGACGGGCAGCGCATATTGGGGAAAACGAGGAAAAGAGGAAGCCATGAGCATAAAACTGATGTCCGCAATCTTCGCGACCAAATTCAGGGATCTGAAGGACGCGACGGGAACTGTCACAAAAGCCAGCACTGCCACGCTGGTCCTGTTTGCGTTTGCCGATCATGTGGATGAGGAGGGTGACCAATGAGAGGGCAAGGGGAGGATAACATCCTCGATGAACCTGTCTGGGTGAAATTTTCAACCGGTTTCAAAAAGGAACTGGCGACCCTGGATGGATATGCCCTCAAGGTGTTCCTTTACATCGGGCTGTCGGTCAGCTTTGCCAATGGGAGAGCATATCCCGGCTTCGAAATATCGCAGAAAACACGGGGATGAAAAGGATACCGTCAAAAGGCGATCGAAAAACTGGAAAAACTCGGGTTATTGACGGTGGAACGCCGGGAAGGGGCCAGGACTATCTATCAAACCTGTCCAGTATCTCTCCATTGGAACTGTCCGACCAGACCGGACACCTGAAACACAAACCGTCCGAGAGACCGGACAGCCGGAAAAAACTGTCCGACTAAACCGGACACCCGAAACACAACTGTCCGACCAGACCGGACACCTGAAACAAAACTGTCCGAGCAGACCGGACAGCCGGAAGAAAACTGTCCGACCGAACCGGACACTCGAAATACAACTGTCCGAACAGACCGGACACCTGAAATAAAACTGTCCGATGAATCCTTGGAACTGTCCGACGAAAACCCTGAAACTGTCTCGACGCGCAAGAAGGGAATTTGCACAACAAGAATAACAAGATTAACAACAAGAGGATATATATATCGCGCAAAGCGATTTTCAAAAAGTTTTATCCGCCTTGGAAGAGCTGTGCGGTCCGCTTGCGATGGATACCACCCGGCTGATCAACACATGGCTGGAGAAACACACGCTTGAGCGCATCCGGCAGGCGATCGACGTGGCAGGCGAAAGGCGCGCCGGTCCCCGAAATACATTGACCAGGTGCTGATCGGCTGGGAGGCGAACGGATACCCGCCCAGCCGGTCGCAGCAGATATTTGCACGTTCGTTCAACCCCAGGAGAGGACCAAAATGGAGAAGATCAACCACGCTATAAGATCCCTGAATATTCCGAAGCCGAACTTGCCACCATCGCCGAAATCAACCGATTGTCCAATCTGTAATGGGATCGGCTACATAAGCTACGACCTTCCGGTGGGGCACCCTGAATTCGGCAGGGCTTACCCCTGTCCCTGCAGAACCGGGGAGAGCGCGCAGGAGATGGCGAAACTTTCCGGGCTCAGCGAAAAGGAGCGCGAGCTGCGCCTGTCAAAGGTTGCAACCAGCCGGACGCGCAGGAACCGCCGCCATGTTGAAAGCCTGCCGTTCGTTCGTCGAGGATCCAGTGGGCATCCTCACCCTCTGGGGCGGGGTCGGGAATGGAAAGACGATGTGCCTGCAGGCGGTCGTGAACGAACTGATCGAGCGCGGGGTAATGTCCATCTACATCACAGCCTTTGACCTGTTCTCACACATCCGCGATGCGTTCAATGCACGGCGGGAGGTCGTCTCGGAGAGCGCCTATAACAGGCTGGGGCGGTTCGAGCGGGTGCGGGTACTGGCGCTGGATGAAATGGACAAGGTGCGCCCGACCGACTGGATGCAGGAGCAGTTGACCCACCTGATCGACAAGCGGCACAGGCACGGGCTGGACGGGAAGAACGGCACGCTGATCGCCATGAATACCGACCCCGCCCTGCAGAGCGATTGGATCGCCTCCCGCCTGATGGATGGACGCAACCGGGTGGTGCATAACACGGATGCCGATCTGAGACCCATGCTGAAAGGAGGAACGAGTGACGGAAAAGGAACCTGATGAGCCCTCCCCTGCCCCCGCCCGACGACCCAACTACCCGGCTACCCAACTCTTGCCTGTCTGCCCGGGAATTAACGTATAATCAAACCATGCAATCCACCAGGCGCACACCTTATCTCTGGGATTACGAACTCGACCGGGAGCAATTCCTGGAAATTCTCAATGGGCAGCGGACACAGGGACGGCTGAACCAGGATTGGGCAGCCCGCCGCCTGCTGGAATACGCCCCATACGATGAGATCATCCGCATGCTCGGTTATAAGAGAATCGTGGAGAACTGGTCCCGCTGGCGCAGGGGAATCCGCTCAAAGAGCCGCAAACGTGGGTTCGATTTTCTTGTGCAGTGGATCCCCGAAAAACATCCCGAGCTGCTCCGTGGTTAACGATGCCTCAGCCTTCCACCTTGAGGACGATATCCCTTGCAGTGAACGCGATTCGCGGCGATCAACCAGACGGATACAGGGAATGATTTTATCTGACCGGGGGACAGCCGCCTCGCGGTGGGTATCTGCAGCATCGTTTTTCGGATGACCTTTGGATTATTTCCTCAAGGTGATGAACCTACGCTTACGGATTGTGCGGTGGAACCGCTCGCATACCAGGCTTCTCAACGAAGTGGATGGAAAATGCGAGAGTACAACCTGGTATCGAAGGAGGAGAGGTATGCCATAGATACATCTCAAAACCATTCAGGATATCCAGGAGGATGTCCACTGCTCTCCTGCAGATGATAGCTAGTCCAAATCATGTGTGGACATCCAAATTGCTTGATCAGGTTAATAAGCGAATCACCTCTAACTGTCAAAATAAATCCACATCACTACTTCTTGTCTGTCAAAATCAATGTAAATATTTTCATATTCGTACGGGTGAGCTTACGGAACCAGAGCCGGGAAAACATTCAAGTGGTGTGCCCAACAAGGTGTACCGCCTCACTGCTTGAGTCTTCCGCGAAGATACCGGAAAATGGACCTGGCCGGGATATTTGTTCGGGTTTATTTGAAGGCAATCGCCGGAAGAATCCGTGTCATGAATATCCGCCATGCGAATCGAAGCAGCAAGGTAGCCAGTCTTTCCCGCCGACTTGGAGTAAACGATGAGTCGTCAGTAATTGTTGCGTTCAAAGTTGGAATTGACTGGAAGCTCCAGGGAGCATCACACAAGCAACCAAAAGAGCAACAACCAGGGATAATGAACATGCCATGGGGGATTTGGCTTTCCACAATTAGACCCTTGGGTACTGAAAAATTATTAATTGTAGTCCAAATTCATGACGAGTTATAATGCCCCGGAGACATGTCCGGTGTGGTCGCCATCGACCAGTTAACTTGCCCGGCGAGGGTGTTCGCGTAGCACCCCCGAAGCGTAGCGGAGGGGGTCTCACACCACCACCACCCAACTACCCAACTACATAACTACCAACACAGGTACAATAGCCCCATCCTTTATCAAGAACAGGCTGAGCCATGACATCCGATACCCTCGTCATTTATTCCATGAACAAGGTGGGACGCATCGTCCCGCCCAACAAGCAGATCCTGCGCGACATCTCGCTCGGATTCTATTACGGCGCCAAGATCGGCGTGCTGGGTCTGAACGGCGCGGGCAAATCCACGCTGCTGCGCATCATGGCGGGCGTGGACCATGACTACGTCGGCGAGATCTTCGCCTCCAAGGGCTACACCATCGGTCTGCTCGAACAGGAACCCAAACTGGATGAGACCAAGACCGTCATGCAGGTCGTCAAGGAGGCGGTCAAACCGATCGTGGACATGCTGGCGCGCTTCGACGAGGTCAACGCCAAATTCGCGGAACCGGATGCCGACTTCGACGCGCTGGTGACCGAGCAGGCGAAACTGCAGGAGCAATTGGACAAGGTGGATGCCTGGAACCTGGACAGCCGCCTGGAACTGGCGATGGATGCCCTGCGCTGCCCGCCCGCGGATACGCCCGTCAAGGTGCTCTCCGGCGGCGAACGCGCCGCGTCGCCCTCACCCGCCTGCTGCTGACCGAACCCGACATCCTGCTGCTCGACGAGCCCACCAACCACCTGGACGCCGAGTCCGTGGCATGGCTGGAGCATCACCTGCGCGATTACAAGGGCACGGTCATCGCCGTCACCCACGACCGCTACTTCCTCGACAACGTGGCGGGCTGGATCCTGGAACTGGACCGCGGCTACGGCATCCCCTGGAAGGGCAACTACTCCTCGTGGCTGGAACAGAAGCAGGAGCGCGTGCGGGTCGAGGAGAAATCCGAATCCAAGCGCCAGAAGACCCTCGAACGCGAACTGGAATGGATCCGCATGTCGCCCAAGGCGCGCCAGTCCAAGGGACAGGCACGCGTCAGCGCCTACGAAAAACTGCTCTCGCAGGAAAGCGAGAAGCGCCGCGAAGACCTGGAGATCTACATCCCGCCCGGTCCGCGCCTGGGGGATATCGTCTTCGAGTTCGACAAGGTCACCAAGTATTTTGACGACCGCCTGATCCTGGACGAATTTTCCGCCTCCATCCCGCCCGGCAGCATCGTGGGCATCGTGGGTCCCAACGGCGCCGGCAAGACCACCCTGCTGAAGATGATCACCGGGCAGGAGAAACCCGACAGCGGCAGCATCCGCATCGGCGAGACCGTCAAGCTGGCATACGTCGATCAATCCCGCACGCTCGACCCGGAGAAGACCGTCTACGAGGAGATCTCGCAGGGCGCGGAGATGCTGGAGCTGGGCAAGCGCAAGATCAACGCCCGCGGCTACTGCTCCTCGTTCAACTTCGCCGGTTCCGACCAGCAGAAGAAGGTCGGCATCCTCTCCGGCGGAGAGCGCAACCGCGTGCACCTGGCCAAGACTCTCACCGAGGGCGCCAACGTGCTGCTGCTCGACGAACCCACCAACGACCTGGACGTCAACACCCTGCGCGCCCTCGAGGAAGCCCTCGAGGAATTTGCAGGCACGGCGCTGGTGGTCTGCCATGACCGCTGGTTCCTCGACCGCATCTGCACGCACCTGATCGCCTTCGAAGGCGATTCCATCGCGAAGATGTACGTCGGCAACTGGTCCGATTACGAAGCCTTCATGCTGGAGAAATTCGGCAAGGACCTGACCCCGCACCGGGTCAAAATATCAGGACAGCTGGAACGAACGCCATTACAACGTACCCATACATCCATCATTGGTGACAAGCGGACATTCACAATACAGATGACTCCGCAGCTGCAAATTCTTATCGGTAATTTGCACGATCATTTATTGGTAAAGGAGCGCAAAATGGAAAAAGTGGAAACCGTCATTATCGGCGGCGGGCAGGCGGGACTGGCTACGAGTTATCACCTCAAGCAAATGGGTCGCGAGCATGTCGTCCTTGAACAGGCGGAGAAAGCGGGGAATGCCTGGCGCAACGACCGCTGGGATTCGTTCACCCTGGTCACCCCCAACTGGACGGTCCAACTCCCCGGTGCGCACTACGACGGGACCGACCCGGACGGGTACATGCCCAGGGATGAGGTTGTCCGTTATTTTGAGCAGTACGTGGAGAAGTTCGATCTACCCGTTCAATTTAATACCTCCGTGCTGGAGGTCACGCCGCTGGAGAATGGCGGGGGCTACCAGGTGCGGACCAGCCGCGGGACCTTTCAAGCCAAAAATGTGGTCATGGCGACCGGCTCATTCCAGAAACCGAAGATACCCTCCTATGCCAGGGACATCCCGGCAGGCATCGGACAACTCCACTCGGGCAAATACCGCAACCCGGATCAACTGGAGGATGGCGCGGTACTGGTGATCGGCGGGGCACAATCGGGGTTGCAGATCGCGGAGGAACTATACCAGGACGGGCGCAAGGTCTATCTATGCACCTGCACTGCGCCGCGCGTCCCGCGCCGTTATCGCGGCAGGGATATCGTTTCCTGGTTCGTGGATAGCGGGTTCTGGGATCAGACACCCGACAAGCTCCCGTCGCCCAAAGCCAGGCTGGCAGGCAACCCGCAGGTGACCGGGAAGAACGGCGGTCATTCGCTCAACCTTCATCAATTTGCGCGCGACGGCGTGTGCCTGCTCGGTCACATCGCGGGTGTGGAGGATGGGAAAGTGCTGTTCCATCCGGACCTGAAGGAAAACCTTGCCCGGTCGGACAAAGCCGAGAAGGACGTGACCGGGATGATCGACCGGTACATCCAGGCACAGGGGATCAACGCCCCGGAGGAGAGGCTGCCGGAGCTGCAGGATGGGTACGCGGCGGAGGTCATCACCGGGCTGGATCTCGAATCCGAGAACATCACCACCATCATCTGGGCGATGGGATATACCTGCGACTACAGCCTGGTGAAACTGCCGCTCACGGATGAGGACGGCTTTCCCCTGCAGAAGGACGGCATGACGCAATACCCCGGCTTGTATTTTGTCGGCACGAACTGGCTGTCCAAGCGCAAATCCGTGACCCTGCTGGGCATGAACGAGGATGTGGACCAGGTCGTCACGAACATGACGGGCTGACACAGGGATTAAACGAACCGGGAGGGGGAAAACACGAACAACGGATGAAAAGTGGCAGGGCAGTCGACCGGAATCGCCCTGCCACTTTTGTAAAGTCGCAGGACGGGAGCAGGCGGTAAAATCAGCCCAGGAATCAGGAAAGGCAATGACACCGAATCCCCCGACCCAGCAACCAAAAACCTTCCCGTTAGGCAGGATCTACGGGGATGAACAGCGTGTGGCTGTCATCTTTTACTGGTTCCTGGGCGTGGCAGTGGTTGCCCTGCTGGGGGGAGTTGCCATCCTGCTTTCGAACGGCAATACATTTGAGGCAATGGTCACCGGGGTCTCGATCCTGCCGGTCCTGTTCACGACCCGCCTGGTGCGTCAAAAAAAGTTTGAGACGGCGGCTGCCCTGCTGGCGATGCTCATGATGATCCTGATGACCCTGCTGGCGACCCGCGGGCAGGGCGCGCACAACATCACGGTGCTGGGGCTGCCGGCAGTGTTGATCGTCGCCAGCCTGGTGGCGCGCAAACGGATCATGGTAATGCTGACGGTGTTCTGCATCGCCTGCATCGCCTGGCTGGTCTTTGGGGATATGTACGGTCTGTACGTGCCCAATACCTACGAACACAGCGTGCCCGGGGATTTTTTCGCGGTTTCGATAATCTTGATCGCGACAGCCGTCATGGTGCGCCTGCTGACCGAGTCCCTGTTCCGCGTGAACTGGCAATTGCAGAAGGAACTGGCGGACCGGAAACTGGCGGAGCAGGCGCTGGCTTTCTCGGAAATGAAGTTCAACCAGGCATTCCACGCCTCGCCTGTCATCATGACCATCGAGAGCCAGGACGGCGTCTTCGTGGACGTGAACCAGGCTTTCTGCAATGCCTTCGGTTACCGCCGCCAGGAAGTGGTGGGGCACCGCCCCTCTGAATTTAACCTGTGGGCTTCAGAGGAGGATCGCCAGATCGTCCGGAAACTGAACGAGGAACGAACAAGCCTGAAGGACATGGAACTGCACATCCGCCGCAGGTCCGGGGAGATCGGGACGGTGCTGATCTCGAGTGAACGCTTTGAAGCCAACGGGATCCAATACGAACTCACCTCCGCGCTGGATATCACGGAACGCAAGCAGGCGGAGGATGTTCTGTTCGAGGAAAAGGAACTCGCCGAGGTGACCCTGCACTCGATCGGCGACGCGGTCATCACCACCGGCGTCGATTCGATCGTGGAATACCTCAACCCGGTCGCCGAAAACCTGACCGGCTGGAAGATGGCGGAGGCGGTCGGTCTGCCCCTGACCGATGTCTTCCTGGTGATCGAGGAGGGGACCAGGAAACCCGCCACGAACCCGGTGGAACGCTGCCTGAAGGAGGGCAGGATCGTCGGGCTCTCCACACCATTCCATCCTCGTCAGCCGCGACGGCAGGGAATTCTCCATCGCTGACACCGCCGCCCCCATCCGCAACCGCAGGCAGGAGGTCACGCGGAGTGGTGCTCGTCTTCCATGACGTGACCGAGGAGCGGCGCCTGTCCCTGCAGGTTGCCCATGACGCCATGCACGACAGCCTGACCGGGCTGATCAACCGCCGCGAATTCGAACACCGCCTGGAACGGGCGCTGCAAAGCACGCAGGAGCGCGGCCTCTCCCACATCCTGTGTTACCTGGATCTCGACCAGTTCAAGATCGTCAACGACACCGCCGGGCATGCCGCGGGGGATGAACTGCTGAAACGCATCGGCGGATTGCTGAACGGGCTGTTCCGCCAGCGGGATACGTTCGCCCGCCTGGGCGGGGACGAATTCGGGCTGCTGCGTGGAAAACTGCCAGCTCGACCAGGCACTCATCATCTGCAACGAGATCCTTGCCAGGACGCGCGGTTACAGCTTTCCCTGGGAGGGCAACAGTTTCCAGGTGGGGGTCAGCATCGGCGTCGTCCCGATCACGAAGGAGAAGGAGAGCGTCAGCCAGCTGCTCAGCCAGGCGGATATTGCCTGCTACTCCGCCAAGGACATGGGACGGAACCGGATCTACGTCTACCAGAGCGAGGACAGCGAAACCCTCCAGCGTCACGGCGAGATCATCCAGGTGGCGCGCATGCGGGACGCCATCCTTAACGACCAATTCCTGCTCTACTGCCAGCCGATCGCAAATTTGACGGAGGACCTGCCGGGATTCGATCACTACGAAGTGCTGCTGCGCATGCTCAATGACGACAAGCAGCTCGTCCTGCCCGGCGCTTTCATCCCCTCCGCGGAACGTTACGGCTTGATGACGACCATCGACCGCTGGGTGATCCGGCAGACCTTCTCCAGCATGTCGAAGCATGACATCGAGGGCATGCAGATCAGCATCAACCTCTCCGGCAATTCGCTGGACGACGAGAGTCTGTTGGAGTACGTGCTGGAACAACTGCGCGAGTTCTCCATCCTGCCCGGGCAGATCTGTTTCGAGATCACCGAGACGGCTGCCATCCACCACCTGGACCAGGCGCGGAAGTTCGCACAGGGGTTCAGGCAGCAGGGCGGCAAGATCGCGCTGGACGATTTCGGGAGCGAGTTCTCCTCGTTCCGCTACCTGAAGTCGCTGCCGGTCGACCAGATAAAAATTGACGGCAGTTTTGTGAGCGGGCTGTTATCCAACCCGGGCGACCAGGTGATGGTGGAAGCCATCACGCAGGTGGCGCACATCCTGGGCATCCAGGTCATCGCGGAATACGCCGCCGACCTGGAGACCATCAACCGTCTGCGCGAGCTCGGGGTGGAATGCGCCCAGGGATACGGCATCGGTCACCCCGTGCCGGTCAGCGAGGCATGGAAGGGGAAGGAATAGGATTTACGATTTACGATTGACGATTGGGGGATGACCTGGAGTCTTCGAAGCTCTGCTTCGAGTTCCCATCCTCACCTGCAGAGAATTCGCGGATTCGTGTGTCATTCGTGGACGGCTCCCCCGATCATAGTTCCAATAGCATTTTCCCCTCCCTAAATTCACGAACAGGCAACACTGGCAGGGACCAATCATTCATCGTGCATTTGGGGAGGGGCTAGGGGTAGGGCTCTTCAGGGATATGGCATCGGTCACTCCGTGCCGGTCGGCGATGCGTGGAAGAGCAAGTAGAGTACAGAACGAGCATCCGAGCAAGGAACGTCCCGAAGGTTCCGTTAAACAACCGAGTCGTTTGGCAAGAACGTCCCGAAGGTTTCATTGAGCGACAGAGTTGTCTGATCAAACCTTCGGGACGTTGTTCATCTCGAGCGTCCCGAAGGTTTCATTGAGCAACAGAGTTGTCTGATCAAACCTTCGGGACGTTATCCGGGACGTTATAATTAAGCCATGCCATTTCGCGGTGATACTTTTACCCGGGGCAGTTCTATCATATCTATAATCGCGGAGCGGGGAAGAACAGAATTTTCTTTAATGACGAAAATTACCAATATCTCTTGCGACTCATGCAGGATTATTCCCGGAAACATGGGGCGGGGTTAATCGCATATTGCCTGATGCCAAATCATTATCATTTCCTGCTCAGGCAGGAGACTGGCATCCCACTATCCAAGTTTATGCAAGTATTATTCACCACATATGTGCAGGCATTGAATTTGCAGCAGGAGCGCTCAGGAACGTTGTTCGAGGGACGGTTCAAACACAAACGTGTGGATAAATGGGAATATCTGGTGATCCTCTGCAGGTATATTCATTTAAATCCTGTGAAGGCTGGACTGGTGGCTAAGCCTGAAGATTGGGCGTATTCGAATTATCAGGAATGGATTGGTTTACGGGAAGGAAGGTTGGTGGACAATGTTTTCGTGCAGGATCATTTTAGAAGTGCCGATGATTACGCCGGGTTTGTGAATGATGCAGCGGGAGAGAGGGAAAGTATAGGAAGAATCAGTCAGTATTTATTGGATTGAAATAGAAAGAACCTCCCGAAGGTTCCGTTGAACAACAGAGTTGTCTGAGCAAGAACGTCCCGAAGGTTTCATTGAACAACAGAGTTGTTTGATTAAACCTTCGGGACGTTGTCCTCCCTGTACTATAATGAAGAAAATCACATAACAGGGAAACCACATGACAAACACATTGATCGAGACCCGGAACCTGGTCAAACGCTACGGCGACAAGCTAGCGGTCAACAACGTGAGCTTCGATGTGCACGGCGGGGAGATCTTCGGCTTCCTGGGTCCCAACGGCGCCGGGAAGACCACCACCATCAAGATCATCGTCGGGCTGCTGCAGCCGACCTCCGGTTCCGTGAAGGTGGACGGCTTCGACGTGCAGACCCAACCCCTGCAGGCAAAAGCCTCCAGCGGGTACGTCCCCGACACCCCCAACCTGTATGCAAAACTGACCGGGCGCGAACTGCTGAACTTTGTGGGCGACCTCTACAACCTCGAGCGCGCCCAGGTGGCGCGCCGCATCGATGAACTGCTGCGCATGTTCGACCTGACCGCCGCCGCGGATGAGACGCTGGATTCCTACAGCCACGGCATGCAGCAAAAAGCCTCGCTCGCCTCGGCGCTGGTGCACGACCCGAAGGTGCTGGTGCTCGACGAACCCACGGTCGGGCTGGACCCCAAGTCCGCGCGGCTGATCAAGGACATCCTGCGCCAGCTGGCGGAGCGCGGCTCGGCGGTCATGCTCTCCACCCACATCCTCGAGATCGCCGAGCGCATGTGCGACCGCATCGGCATCATCAACAAGGGCAACCTGGTGGCGATCGGCAGCATGCAGGAACTGCGCAGCCTGGGGCAGAGCGGCGAGTCCAGCCTGGAGGACATCTTCCTGGGTCTGACAGGCGGCATGGAGGAAGCCGCCATCGCGGAGATCCTTAAATGAAAACATTCCAGGCGCGCGTCCTGCCCGCGGTTTGGAAACTCCTGGCGCTGCGCATGCGCATCAGTTTCAACAATTTCCGGCGCGCCAAGACCGGGCGCAAGATCCTGCTCATTTTCACCGCGCTGATGGTGCTGGGCATTGCGGGCTTCATCCTTTTCCTCTCCACCACCTTCCTGAAGTTCCTGCGCTCCCCTGCCTTGAGCGGTTACACCGGGATGGATGCCGCGCCCCTGCTGGAATCCCTGCCGGTGCTGCTCCTGAGCGGCTTGTTCATCGGCATCCTGGTCACCAGTTTCGGCGTCCTGCTGCAGGCGTTGTACCTTTCCGGCGACATGGACTTCCTGCTCAGTTTCCCGATCCCCATCCGGGCGGTATTCATCACCAAGTTGATGCAGGCGGTCCTGCCCAACCTGGGTCTGATCGCCTTCTTCGGTCTGCCGATCCTGTTCGGTCTGGGCATCTCGGGCGGTTACCATTTCCTCTATTACCCGCTGGTGATCCTGGTGATGATCGCGCTGGCGCTGGTCGCGGCGGGTTTCTCCGCGCTGCTGGTGATGCTGGTGGCGCGCGTCTTCCCGGCACGCCGGGCGGCGGAGATCATCGGTTTCCTGGGCGCGCTGATCGCCATCACCTGCGGTCAGATGGGGAATTTCGCCAACACGACGAACGACGGCATGGAATTCTCCCCGGAGCAGGTCGGCGGGGCGACCAGCCTGATCGTGAGCGCCAATACCCCGTGGTTCCCGCTGAACTGGGCGGGGCGCGGGCTGGTGGCGATCGGTGAAGGCAACTGGCTGACGGGGACGGTCCTGGTGCTGGGCACCCTGGGCTTGTGCGCGCTCGGATTCTGGTTCGCCCTGGGGACCGCGGAACGCTGGTATTACAGCGGCTGGGCGGGCATGCAGGTGGTGGCACAGAAGAAGAAACCCGCCCGCGCCGCACACCCTCCCGCGGAGCGCAGGAACGGTCTGCTCTCCCGCGCCAGCCTGCTGCTGAAGGCGCCCGTGCGCGCCATCATTGGCAAGGATCTCCTGATGATGAAGCGCGACCTGCGCAACATGTCGCAACTGATCTCCCCGTTGATCCTGGGCGTGATCTATACGCTGATGATCTTCCGCTCCGGCAATGAACCGCCGGCGGGACGCGGCGAGGCGCCGGACTGGTTCATGGGCGGGCTGCAAACCCTGCTGGATTATTCCAATGTCGCCATGGCGCTCTTCGTGGGCTGGATGCTGCTCTCTCGCCTGGCAAGCATCGGTTTCTCCCAGGAAGGGAAAAGTTTCTGGATCTTGAAAGCCTCCCCGCTGCGCCCGGGCGACCTGCTCTCCGCCAAGTTCCTGGGCTCCTACCTGCCGTCCCTGGCGTTGGGCGGCGTCTTCCTGGTCGCCATCTCCCTCCTGCGAGGGGTTTCCATCGGGGTCTTCCTTTACAGCCTGCTGGCGGTGATACTATCGCTGGCAGGCATGAACGGCGTCATGACCGCCTTCGGTGTGGCAGGGGCAAACTTCAACTGGGACGACCCGCGCAAGATGAACGCCGGTTCGATCGGATGCCTGGGGCAGTTCGTCACCATGCTGATCCTGCCGATCGCGCTGGCGTTGTTCGTCGTCCCGCTGGGAGTGGTCATCGCGCTGGAGATCCCGCAGGTGTACGGTTACCTGGCGGGAATCATCCTCGGAACCGGCATCAGCCTGCTGTGCGTCATCCTGCCGCTGCAACTCGTGGAAGGGAAGGTGCAGCACCTGGGCGAGGAATGACCGCCGGTCCGCGGGAGCAATGGATCTCACCCCGGAGGTGCGCGCTGAATGGGATGCCCCTCAGTGAATTGCCGGAAACATATCCGCCTGACACAGCGTCCTGATTAAGGAACATCCCATCAAGCCAGATAACTGGAAAGGAAACGACCCATGAAAAGACTATCACTCCCCCTGCTCATCCTTGTGCTCGTATTGGCGGGCTGCGGCGCCAAACCCACCGAACCCCCCGTGGAGACCAGCTCTGTCATCACCGAGCCGGGAAGAGCCTCGAGGTCACGGCAGGGAACGAGTTCAAGATCATCATCGATTCCAATCCCACCACGGGCTACCACTGGGAATTGATCGGCAGCCTCGACGAGACCCTGCTCCAGTTCGTCTCGAAGGATTACCGGGCGGATGAACCGGTGCTGGTTGGCTCGGGCGGGTCGGATGTGTGGACCTTCAAAGCCCTGGCGGCGGGTGAGGCGAAGATCGTCCTTGGATACTATCCGCCCGATGAGGGCGAGCCTGCTGTGCAGGAAGTCACCTTCACGGTCATCATTAAATGAAACATGGAGCGGAATGAACTTCCGCTCCATGCTTTTTACAGAGGCTGTTATTCGACTTTCTTCGCGCGCTTGCCCGGGGCAGGTTCGGGTTCCACTGCCGGGCTCGAAGGCTCGATCAACGGCGCGGCAGGCTGCGGGTCAACCGCGATGCGGGCATTGCGCCGTCCCAGCCAGTAGGCACCATAAATCAGCCCAAAGAACAGCACCCACTTCAGCAGACCGCCCAGCAGGAAGAACCCGCCGAAGGGGCTGAAACCGCGCTGGTTCATCATCATCGGGTGAACCCATTGACCGGGTACCTGCTGGTTCCATTGACGCTGCATGGGGTTGTCCCAGCCGCGCTCAAAGGGCATGTTCCAACCCGTCGCATGACGGGTCTGCCACATGAACCCGACCGAGAACAATACCGCCACCAGCACCAATCCAACCAGGATACCGAGGATCCATTTCCAGGTTTTGCTCATTTTTCTCCTTTCATGCATACCTTTATATGAACCAATCATAACCGCAGCATGTAAACGAAACATCAAGATATTATGTTGATTTCATGAAGGCAGGGTAAAATCCGCCCATGTTTAAAACAAAATCCCCCCTGCTTTTATTCCTTCTAACCCTGGTCCTGATCGGGGTGATGGCGCTTTTCGGACCCGAGGAAAAGGACCTGGGCGCCAACGTGCGCATCGTGTACCTGCACGGTGCCTGGGTCATCGCGGCGGAACTCGCCTTTGCCCTCTCCGCCCTGGCGGGGCTGGCGGGACTGGTCATGAAACGGGATGCCCTGCACGACTGGAGCGCGGCGCTCGGGCGCACAGGCATCGTGTTCTGGGTGACCTACCTGCCGCTCTCCATGCTGGCGATGCAAAGCAACTGGAACGGTCTGTTCCTGTCCGAGCCGCGCTTCCGGCTGGCACTGACCTTCGCCGTCGTGGGCGTGCTCCTGCAGACCGGTCTGGCGCTGGTCAACCTGAAATGGCTGACCTCCCTGGCGAACATCGCCTACTTCGTGGCGCTGCGGGTCGTTTTCTCAATGGCGGAGAATGTCATGCACCCGCCGCCCTCCCCCATCTTCAACAGCGGGAACTACCTGATCATCGGGTTCTTCATCGGTCTGAACCTGCTGGCATGGGTGGCAGGTTATTTCCTGACGCGCTGGTTCCTGCTGGCAAAAAAGACCGGCTAAATGTCCCGCCTGCGCCTCGCCATCCTGGTCGCGATCCGCGTGGTGCTGAACACCTCGCACCGCATGATCTACCCCTTCCTGCCGGTCTTTGCGCGCGGGCTGGGGGTTGACCTGGGGACGGTCTCGGCGCTGGTGGCGAACCGCTCCCTGATCGGGACAGCCATCCCCTTCCTGTTCCCGTTCATCGAGACGCGCGGGCGGCGCTTCGGGATGCTGCTGGGCGCGGGGCTGGTCTCCGGGGCATTGGGGCTGGTGGCGCTGATGCCCGGTCTGCCCAGCCTTGGATTTGCAATGGCATTGGGGCTGATCGGCAAGAACCTGTTCGACGGGTCCATGCTGGCGTACGTGGCGGACCACGTGCCCTATGAAAAACGCGGCACCGCCACCGCCTTTGCGGAATTCGCCTGGTCGCTCTCCTTCATCCTGGGCGTGCCCGCCATGGGATTCCTGATCGCCCGCTTCACGTGGTCGACGCCCTTTGCGGTGCTCAGCCTGGCGATCGCGCTGGCATGCATCCTGCTGGCTTGGACGGTGCGCGACTCGCCCAAACCCGCGCAGCACGCGGACGGCGTCTTTGGCAACGTGCGCGCCATCCTCACCTCCGCGCCCGTACTGGCGGGGCTGGGCATCGGCTTGTTCGCCAGCATGGCGAACGAGGTCATCAACCTGCTGTTCGGCGCCTGGCTGGAGGATTCGTTCCAACTGCAGATCGCCGCGCTGGCGGGGGCTTCGGCGGTGATCGGGCTTTCGGAACTCGGCGGGGAGGGGCTGGTCGCGCTGCTGGCGGACCGGCTCGGCAAAGCCCGCGCGACCGGGCTGGGGATCGTGGCGAACATCCTGGCGGCGCTCCTGCTGCCGGTCATCGGAAGGACGGAGACCGGCGCGCTGGCGGGGTTGTTCCTGTTCTACATCAGCTTCGAGTTCACGATCGTCAGCCAGATCCCCCTGATGTCCGAGGTCATGCCGGCGGCGCGCGCCACCACCCTGTCCTTCAACCTGGCGTCCCATTCCCTCGGCAGGATGAGCGGCGCCCTGCTGGCACCCCTGCTGTACGCCTCCGGCTTTACAACCGTCACCGCCGCATCCATCCTCATCAACCTGCTGGCGCTGGGCGCGGTCTGGTACATCTCGCGTTATCACAATTGAGGCAGCATGCCTGGACCAAAAGACATCCTGGGTAACATCCCTGCCGGTCGGATATTGGATGTGGCGACCGGAAGCGGGGGGTTCATCCAATTTTTACTGGAGGGGCTGAATGATTACAACGAGATCATCGGGGTGGACAACAACGACCGCGCCGCGGCGGGGTTCGCGGCAGCCTTCCAGGAGCATCCCAAAATACACTTTCAGAAGATGGATGCCGCCTCGCTGGAATTTCCCGATGCCTCCTTCGACCTGGTCTGCATCTCCAACTCGCTGCATCACCTGGACCCCGGACCCGTGCTGCGCGAAATGCTGCGGGTGCTGCGCCCGGGCGGGCACCTGCTGGTTTCCGAGATGTACCGCGACAACCAGGGCGAAACGCAGATGACGCACGTGCTGCTGCATCACTGGTGGGGCGCGGTGGACACGCTCAACGGGGTCTTCCACCGGGAGACCTATACGCGGCAGGAACTGCTGGAGCTGATCGACCAGCTCGGGCTGGCAGACCTGTCCACTGATGATCTGTCCGACCTCGGCGAGGATCCACATGACCCCGCCATCCTGACGGAATTGGGTCCGGTCTTCGAGCGCTACATCCAGCGGGCGGAGGGTCACCCCGACCTGCAGGCGCGCGGAGCGGAACTGCGCCAGCGCGTTGAGAAGGTGGGCTTCCACGGCGCAACGACGCTGGTGGTGAGAGGCAGGAAGGTCTGAGGTTGGCGTGCTATAATGAGTTATCAGATTCTTACAGCCTAGAACATGAAAGGATGCCAAATTGGCTAAAGTAAACTATCAATACGAAAAACGTCAGAAGGAACTGGCAAAGAAACGCAAGAAAGAGCAGAAGGAAAAGCTCAAGCAGATCAAGAAGAACATTATTTTGCCCGAGACGGAAACAACCGGAGAGACACAGCCTGCGCAGAATACGCCTGCAGCTCAACCCCCGGAGCAGTAGAAAATATTTTAGTTGGGTTCAAAAGAGACCAACCTCTTTATGAGGGTTGGTCTCTTATTATTTCCAGGGATGGAAGCAGGCTCAGGCACGCTCCCCGTGAAACTGGGTTTCATATAACTGGCTGTACAGACCGCCCGTGGCGAGCAATTGGTCGTGGGTGCCGCGCTCGACGATCTGCCCGCGGTCCATGACCAGGATCAGGTCCGCGGCGAGGATGGTGCTCAGGCGGTGGGCGATCACGATGCTGGTGCGTCCCGCCATGACGCGCTTGAGCGCATCCTGGATCAGGGCTTCGGATTCGCTGTCCAGGTGACTGGTGGCTTCGTCCAGGACGAGGATGCGCGGGTCCTTGAGGATGACCCGGGCGAGGGCGATGCGCTGTTTTTCACCGCCGCTCAGGCGGTAACCGCGCTCACCGACGATGGTATCGTAGCCCTCCGGCAGATCCATGATGAAGTTGTGGATGTTGGCAGCCTGCGCGGCTGCCTCGATCTCGGGTTGGGTGGCATCCGGGTTGGCATACACCAGGTTGGTGCGGATGGTATCGTGGAAGAGATAACTCTCCTGCGTGACCATGCCGATGGCGGTTGAGAGCAAGTCGAGGGAGAGCTCGCGCAGGTCCTGACCATCGATGCGGATGACACCTTCGGTCGGGTCGTAGAGGCGCGGGATGAGATAGGTCAGGGTGGTCTTGCCCGCCCCGGAGGGACCCACCAGCGCGACCAACTGCCCGGGCTGGGCTGTGAAGGTGATGTGCTCCAGGGCGACCTCGCGCGCCTGGGAGGTGGATTCCGCCTCCTCCGCTTCCGGCGCGGAGTCGTCCTCCTTTTTAGCCTCGCTCCCCTTGAGCGACAGCACCGCGCCGACATCCTCCATGCGCCCGTAGCGCCGGATGCTCTTGAGCAGCTTGAACTCATCCACGCTGTAACTGAAGTTCACATCCTCGAACTGGAGTTCGCCGCGTACATTCGCCAGTTGACGGGGATGCTCCGCCTCGGCAATGTCGTGCGGCAGGTCGATGACCTCGAAGACGCGCTCAAAGCTGACCATGGAGGTGGAGAACTCGACCGGCGCGCCTGCCAATCCCTGCAGGGCACCATAGAGTTGACCGAGGTAGGAGCCGAAGGCAACGATGGTACCGATGGTGAAGACGTCGGTGATGACGTAATAGCCGCCCAGCCCGTAGACCAGCGCGGTGCCGACCGCGCTCACCAGTCCAAAGATGACAAAGAAGACCGAGCCGGTCACGGCGCGCTTGATGCCAATATCACGCACATTGGCAGCCCGTTCGCGGAAGCGCCTGACCTCCTCGCGGGAGCGTCCAAAGAGCTTGACGAGCAGGGCACCGCCGATGTTGAGGGTCTCGTTCATGTGGGCGTTCATCTGCGCGTTCATGTCCATGGACTGGCGGGCAATATCACGCAGGACGGTGCCAAGACGGCGGGCGGCGATGATGAAGAGCGGCATGATGAGCACGCTGACGATGGTCAGGTGCCACTCCAGGGTGAGCATGACCGCCAGCAGGGCGATGGTCTCGATCAGGTTGGTGGCAATACTGACGATGGTGTTGCTGATGGCATTCTGCGCACCGACCACATCGTTATTGAGGCGCGACATCAACTCGCCGACCCGCGTGTTGGTGAAGAAGCGCAGCGACATGCGCTGGAGGCGCGCGAACAGCGACGAACGCAGATCGTAGATGACGCCCTCACCGACGGTGGCATTCAGGCGGCGCTGGAAGACGTTGATAACCCCCTGCAGGGCGGGAATGAGCAGCAACCCCAAAGCGAGCAGCACCAGGCGATTGATGTCCTTGGCGGGGATGACCACGTCGATCATGTTGCGAAAGATCAGCGGCGTGAGCAGGGAAAGACCCGTGGAGAGCAGGATCGTGACGAGCATGCCGGCGATGTTCCCCCAGTAACCCCGGGCGTAGGAAAGCACCCGCAAGAGCAGTTCACGCGTCACCCTGGGCTTTTCATCCCCCGAGCGCATATATTGAAACCAGCCGGATCCATGCATGAGATTTATTCCTTAATTTATTATTGTTGGTCGTAGGGACACAGCGGGTGGTTCGCAGTCAATGCAACCATCAATCGTCAGGCTGTGTCCCCGGGATAGTATAAGGTTATCCGGCTATTAACACAATTGAACAGGCAGGTGAGTTAATGAAAGTCTGATGGGAAGATAAATAACAGCAATAAAAAGAGAGATTCATTTATAATCAGATAAGGAGTGTCAACATTGAACAATCAACATTACCTTCCGCCAGCCTGAACTGCAGGACCTGCAAAAAACCTTTGACCTGATGATCCGCTGCGACATCCACGAATGGGGGGAACCGGATTCGGAAATGGAGGACCTGGTCAATGACTGGAAGAACATCAACCTGGAAAAGGATGCCTGGCTCGCGCTGACGGCGGACGGGAACCTGATCGGGTATGCCGCGGTGATCCCCTGGGGGGCGGATCACAAGTATGACCTGTATGTCGATCCAACCGCCAGGGAAGGCGGGATCATCCGCGCGCTCCTGTCCCGCTGCCAGGAGAGAAGCGCACAGCAGATCAAGGAACAAAAGCAGGAGACCGGGGTACAGGCGAGATGCTATGTGACCCTGGCGAACCAACCGGCATGCACGGTGCTCGAGGAGATGGGATTTCAGAAGACAAAATACGTCTACAACTTTCAAGCCGGGTTCGATGACACCTCCTCCGCCCGCCAGGCTGCCGGAGGGCATTTCGATCCGCAACCCGGTCCCCGGGCAGGACGACCGCGCCATTTACGAGCTCATCCAGTCCGCGTTCGAACGACCGGGGCGGACCAGGCAGACCTTTGAAGACTGGAAGAATTCCGTGCTGAGAAAGGACATTTTCAAACCTGAACTCTGGTTCCTTGCCATGCGGGGCAAGGAGCTGGTCGGGGCGTGCCTGTGCATGAATATTCAGATTCCAGCCAGGGGTGGGTGCGCCAACTGGGCGTGCTGGAATCCTTCCGCAGGACCGGGCTGGGCGGTGCCCTGCTGCGCCATGCCTTCCTGGAATTCCATAAACGGGGATTCAAGAAGACAGGTCTGGCGGTCGAATCTGAAAATCAACGGGCGATCCAATTTTATGAGAATGTCGGTATGAAACAAACGCGTTGCTATGTTGAATATTCCAAAGAGATAAGGAAGGCGGAATAACCCATGCCCACCAGGAAACCTGTCATCGTTTCTGTCGTCCTGACCATCCTCCTGCTGATCCTGGTCGCCATCCTGACGATGTTCGTACAGATCGTCCTGCTCAACGGCGTCATGAACGAGGGGCAGGCAACCACCGCCCTGGGAGTCACGCTGGGATGCCAGGCTGTCACCATCATCCTGGGTGCCATCCTTGCCCGCTGGTCCACCAGGCTGCTGATCTCCCGTTTCCAGTTGGGTCAGATACTGGCAGTGCTCATTCCCGTGGTCAGCGTGACCATCCTGGGAGCAGTGACAGCCATCCTGTCCATCTTCTCAGGCTTGATCGCAGCCGGGATTAATTAAAAAGTCAGTGATTTATTATGGGGGATATAATCCACTGCATGAAAAAAGCCTCCCGCTTCCTCAGTTATTTATCAGCCTTCTTCGGTTTGATGACCCTCATCCGGTCTCCGAAAGGACGGGCAGGGGCTGTGCTGTGGTTTCCAAAATTATGGGCGGGGGCATGGGCGCCCATCCTTGCCATCCTGGGGGCATTGGGGGCTTTACTCAACATCATGTCCGGCAGCTTGGCAACGGTCCTGGCTGGTATTTTTGGCGCCTGGGCGGGCATCCGCCACACAGTCCGCGTAACCCGGCGGGAGGAGAATCCGTTTGACAGGGCGTTCGGTATAGATTGGGAACAACACATATCGCCCGAACTGTGGGAGCGGCTCAACCGCCCGTACGAGTTGATCCAACCCGCCCGGCAGGCTGGTGCCATCCAAAAAGATATCAACATAGGCGGGCTTTCGCCTCTCCTTGCCGACCTGTGGATACCTCCCGTAAATGTCCCGCATTCGCATCTCGGGGTGATCTTCCTGCATGGCGGGTTGTGGCAGGCTGTGGACAAGGATTTCCTGACACGACCATTGTTTACCAGGCTGGTCAACCAGGGACATGTGATCCTGGATGTTGCCTACTCCCTCGCGCCGGGCGCCAACATCTACCAGATGCTCGAGGAGGTAAAAACCGCCATCGGGTGGATGAAGACCAATGCCTCGCACCTGGATATTGACCCCGACCGGGTGGTATTGATGGGTTCCTCGGGCGGAGCGCACCTCGCCCTGCTGGCGGCATACACACCCAACCTGCCCGTTTTCCAACCGAAGGATTTGAAGATGGACACCTCCGTGTGCGGGGTTATTTCCACATTTGGCATCACGGACATGCGGCATTTTTTCGTGAGTATGGTGAAACCAACCCACGCCAACCTGAGTATAGTTCCCGGATCACCGAAGACATGCTGCCGCGCCTGCACAATAAAACTGTACTGGACAAACTCATCACACGTTCACGGGCATTCCCGGCAGTCCGGTATTCGAACATGCCCGGCGGTGTGCTGCTGCTTGTAAAATTGTTCGGCGGCACCCTTAAAGAAATCCCGGATGTGTATCAGCTCTTTTCGCCAATCGAACATGTGGGAAGGCACTGCCCACCCACCCTGCTGATCAGCGGCGACGATGATTTTGTGATCGACGCCTCACACAGCCGGCGCCTGCACCACGTCCTGCGATCCCAGGGCGTCCCCTGCGTCCATGTGGAATTTCCAGATAGCGTCCATGCTTTTGACCAGTATATTGGTGTCTCCCGACGCGTCGCGCCAGCTGCACAAATGTCAACCAACGATATCGAGCAGTTTCTCGCATTGATGGTGTAACATGCTGCCACTCCACGAAGTTGAAGCCTTTCTCCAGCACACCCCTGCTCCATTGCAGGAGATCGTGCTGGAATTGCGCAACCTGGTCGCAGCGGTCTCACCGGACGCGGTGGAGGTGGTGCGCTGGGGCGGGTTGAGCTACTACCATGCAGGGCGCGGGGGCATCGTCAGCGCGGGCATCTGCCAGATCGGCATCGAAAAGGACCACGTGCGCCTGGCGTTCATCCACGGGGCATTCATCCCTGACCCGCGCCGCATGCTGGAGGGAAAACAGAAAGCCAAACGCTCCGTCCGCATCGACAGTTACAGAGTCCGCGCCGTGGGAATACCTGAAGGAATTGATCGAGGCCTCCGCAAAATTTGACCCTTATTCTTTGGAGATCAAATAACATGCCCCCACGCCCCCGTTATGAAATGCCGACCTTCCTGCGCGCTGCCTTGAACGACCGCGGCTTGATGGATGCCTACCGGGCACGCCCGCCCTACCAGCAGAACGATTACATCGGCTGGATCATGCGCGCCAAACTGGAGACCACACGCCAGAAGCGCTTGAACCAGATGCTGGACGAACTGGAAAAAGGCGGGGTGTATATGAAAATGAAGTGGAAGCCGAAGTAAAGCAGAGGCGGTCACCAATCTGGTGACCGCCTCTTTTATTATCCAGTGGTTTGGTCCGCGCCGGCATCCGGCTCGGGGACCGCATGCAGGCGGTTGGCACGCCGGATCAACGGGAGGGCGGGGGCAAGCAGAAGCCCTGCCATGCTGATGGCGGCGCGGATGGAAGTGAGGCTGATCAACGCGGCAACCGGACCGCTGGCAACCTGCCCGATGGCATCCACCTGCCCCGACATGGAGATGACCGTGGCAGCGCGTCCCGGAGTCGAGGCGCTGGTTCACCCAGGCATTGTACAAGGGTCCCATCACATTGCGGGTGATGCTGACCATGAGCACGGCGACCACACTGATCACAATGCCGGGGAGAAGGCAAACACCAGGATGGCGGTGGAGAGCAGGATGGTGATCCACAGCATGGCACGCGCAATCGAGGGCGCGTGGTTGGCATCCAGGCGTTTTTCAACCTGCCGGGTGACCAGGATGGAAAGCAGCATGCCGCCTGCGCGCAGGAACCCGAAGAAAGCCACCTGGTTAAAACCAAGGATACCCGGCAGGCTGAAGTTATCCACCAGGTACTTCACCCACAGGCGGTCCCACCCCTCGGAATACAAGCCGTAGATAAAGCCGATCCCGAGAATGGCGAGCAGCGTGGGACGGGACTTCACGACCGCCAATCCCTTGCGCAGGATGTCAGCCATGTGCTGGAAGGAATTGCGTTGCTCGCGAGGCGCGGGTTTAAATCCCTGCTCGGGCATGAAGAGCAGCAATCGCGAACCGGTCAGCAGTATCATGATCCCACTCGAGAGAATGGGCAGGTTCACAGCCAGGTTGCCAAGCGGGATGGCTGCCAGCATGCCGATCAAAGCGCCCGCCAGCTCAAAACGATTGCCGCGCAGGAATGCCCGGTTGGCATTCTCCTCGCCGATCTCATCTGAAAGCCAGGCCTCCGTGGCGCCGCTGGTGAAGGTGTACCCAATCCCCCAAAGCACCTGCGTGAGCAGGATCATCGAATAGACGGGGAAAAAGCCCTCGAACAGGAAGGCACCGCCCATCAAAAAGAAACCGATCACGATGGAGAGCTTGCGCGAATACGCGTCGGCGACCACGCCGGTGGGCACTTCAAAGAGCAGGATGGTGACTTCGAGCGTCGTTCCGACCAGTACCAACTGCAGACCTGAGAGGTTTGCCACTGTCGCTTCGTAAAACGAAGCAACCACAATGTACAGGCTGACACTAAACCCAGCAAGGAACTGCAGCCCCAGGTATAAACCCTGTGCGCGGGACCTTTTAAGCATGGAATACCTGTAAGAGAATAACGGGATTCAAGTTGATGCCCCCGGTCACTGGATCGGGAACACATCCGAGAGACGCCTGGGGAACAACGCTCTTAATACCACCTGCGCATCGTTGTTCGCCATGTAGCAATCCTTGAACGAGAAACGCAGTTCGTCAATGCTGCGATACCCGAACAGGACCTGTAAAAAGGTGAGATCGGGGAAAGCCGCGCTCTCCTTCGCGCCGGGCGCCGGCTGCCAGGCTTCAACTGTTTTCAAATGACCGCGCTTGAACACCATGCGCAACCCGGTCCCGGTAAAAACTTATCTTCAATTCGCCGGTGTACCCGACCGCCGCGGAACCTGCCAGCCGGTTCTCCAGGACAGGCGCAACGCGCTGGAGGAATCCCGGCAGGTCGGGCACGCGCAAGTACCAGGCATAGGGCGTGCGGATCTTCGGCAATGCATCCTCCATGACCTCGTAGGCGGGATGCTCCGTTCCAAGCTGGAACCCGAAGGCACTGCACGTTTTCCCCTTCCGCTGCATGTCTTTTTCGCCGGTCCTCCACAGGTACCGCACCACGGCGGGCGTAACCTCCAGCCAGGAACTCCCCGGGGTGAGTTCATACCCCACCACGACCAACCCGTTCATCTTCATCCCCTGGATCTCACCGTATTGAAAATAACCGATGGACCTGCCGCGCTGATCCTCGATCATGCGGATCTCAAACCTGGCGATGCTCCGCCGGCTGTGACCATGCAGATCCCAGGCGAACATATCCATCCCGCGCAGGCAGGCGATGGCATAACGCTTCTGCGCCTGCGCGTATAGTTTCGTGATGAAACGCAGGTCGGCATCGGTCGCGGGGCGGATACGAACTATTTCGCGCTCCCCTTTTTTCAAGCCCGGCACATACGGTTCAAATCCATAGCGGCGCCCCGAAAGGTCCAGTGCCATCTCGTAACCGAACTGGCGGTAGAAGTATGGGATGCCCGTGATGGCTTGCACAGGCAGATCCCGGGCTTCGCACCAGCGATGGATCTCTTCAAATTGTGCCCGCACCAATCCGCGGCCGCGGAACCCCGGGAGGCTGCCGACAACCTCGGGGCGCCCCACGCCGAAGGGAATGCCTTCATAGGTCCAGGTCTGGGGGATCAGGTTCAGGGAGGATACGATGCGCCCGGTCGCAGCCTCTTCAACGATGGTGAAGTCACGCGCGGCAAGGGTCGGGTGAGGTCTGAGCAGCAGGTCACACGTCCAGGCCGCGATCCGCAGGTCGGGCTTTTCCGGTCCGTCGTCAGAGTGGATGCGGGAGTTGAATTCCGCCAGTGCGGCTGCGTCACGCTTCGAGGCATGCCGCAGGATCAAGCCATCCCCCAGGTCCCGGATAAAAAGTTCATCTTGCATGGGTGCCCTTTCCCGACAACCATACAAGCTGGTCGTCAGATCTTCAGTAGTGCCTTGAGCTGCGAGACCGCCTGGTCAACATCCCTGAAATGGATGGCTGACATGCCGACCGCACGCGCGCCCTCCACGTTCTCGATGAAGTCGTCGACAAAGATCGACTCGGCCGGACTCACTCCCAGCTGCTTCAAAGCCAGGAGGTAGATCTCCGGTTTGGGCTTCATCACCCCCACCTCCGCTGAAATGACCATGCCGTCGAAGGCATCCTCGAACTTCTCGCTGACGATCCACTCACGCAGGTCACCCCAGGCATTCGAGATCAACCCGGTCTTGAAGCGCGGGCGGAGCGAACGGATGAAATCCAGCAAATTGCGGTCCGTGATGTCGCCTGCAAAGAACTCATCATGGAGAATTTTTGCCTCGGATTCCGGGCGGTTCAATTTGCGGGCGACCGAAGCCCAGTGTTCCCCGGCACTGATCTCGCCCAGGGAAGCCTTGCGGCTGGTCTCACTTTGAAAGACCAGCCGCACAAGGTTTTCATATTCAGTTGCCAGGCGCTGGGCGAGATGCTCGCGCGGTGCCTGGTATTCCGTGCGCTGTATCACCCCCCCCAGATCAAAGAAAACGGCGCGAAAACTCATGCAATTACGCGCGCTCTACTTCTTCTTCTTGGTGCCTTCGCATCCTCCGCGGCGGCGGGCGTTATCTTCCTTGGTCTTCTTGGTGGCTTCGCGCTTGGTCGTGGGTGCGGTGGGCGAGGCGGCATAAGTCAGCAGGGCGGCATCGAACAGATCACGGGCAGTGCGGTTGGATTTTCCGCAGCTCGCGCAGACAATATCATGGAAGCCCAACTTGGTGGCGGTCATTTTGGCGACGGCGGCTTCGACGGCGGCCTTGTCCAGCTTGGTGACGGTCTTGCAATTCCAACAAGCGATGTCCATTCAATTCTCCTTGAAAGTATGGTCGGCGGAATAAGTATATTCCGTTTTGTTTAGCCGAAAAACACGGCTATTTTTTCTTCTTTACAGCCTTTTTTGCAGCTGGTTTCGCCTTTGAGGCGGTCTTCTTTGCAGCCGGTTTGGCGGAAGACTTCTTTGCCGTTGACCGCGCGGCGGGTTTTGCCTTGACAACAGCCTTTTTGGCGGCAGGTTTGGCTTTCGCCGGGGCAGGCTTGGGCTTTGGCGCAGCCTTGGCAGCCGGTTTTGCCGCCCTGGAGGCATGGCGGTTCCTGGAGGCTTCCACGGGCTCTGCGACAGGTTTTGGCGCCGCGGAAATGGATCCGGGTTCCGTGCGGACCTTCTCGATCTGGGCGGCCTCAGCCTCCAGGGTCTTCAGTCCCTCCTGCCAGCCGGGAGTGAAGATCTCCAGCCGCTGGCGGGAAACGGAGTTGGCTTTGCGGCAACGCGGGCAAAAAACATCATAATGATTCAGGTTTTCCGCATGCATGCGCTGTAATGCAGCCAATTTCTCCAGGCGACCGACGGAGAAGGGGGTTTGACAATATGTGCAACGCAGGTTCATGGTACCTCCTTTCGGATGTGACAAGTATAGTACAAACTACCATTTGGCGCTATTCCTCTTTGGGAATTTCCTGACCGGGGCGCAGCACCTTGAGGTAGCTGACGAACTCAGTTGCCACCTTCATGCCCGCGCGCTTGTATAGACGGGTTGCGCCTGTCTGGCTCTCTGAATCCACGCCCAAACCGACAGTTTTCTCGCCGCGACGGAAGAATTCCCCGAAGGAATGGGTAAGCAGAGCCAGCCCCAACCCGCGTTTGCGCCACGGGCGGCGGACGCCCAGCGTGTTGACCCACCCCATCCCGCCCCGGTAGCGGCAGAGGGACATGCCGGCGATCCGGTCGCCATCCCAAGCCACGAACCACAGGGATGGATCAAAACCCTCCCGCCCCAGGTTGTGGCTTGCCCAGTTCTCATAACGCATGGGAACAACCCCCCAATGATCGCGAAAAGCCTCCTCCTCCGCCTCAAAAAGCAGATGCGCGTGGTTCTCCGGCTCGAAAGGACGCAGCTCCACGCCCTCCGGAAAGACCGGGATCCCCGGCGGTTCATCCAGGCGGATCTCCATCCTCCATGAATAGCGAATGGGAGCATAACCCTCGTTCTCATGCATTTCACGGGCGCGCCTGTCAGAGGCTTGCATGTTATTCCTTATGGCGACGCGCAGCTTCGGGTCTGCCTGTTTCATGACCTGGCGGGCGCGCGCCTCCATGTTCCTGAGAAGAGCCGTGCCGATGCCCTGCCCCAGGAAATCCGGGTGGACATAGCCGTCGCCTTCCAGTGCGGCAAAACCATGGCGATCATAGAGTTCCTCGTAACCGACGATCCTTCCATCCGCGGTTTCCGCCAGCCAGGTGTCCGTGTCGAGGTAAAACCCGGGTTCCTGCCAGTACTGGCGAAGATCACCCGCCGACAGGGCGACGGCAGGGTCACCGTCGGCGCTGCAGACGGCAAGGGTCAGCGCAGCCACCGCCTCTGCATCCGCCAGCCTGGCGGGACGCAGGTGAATATTTGGTACGGAAGGCGGGACGACCGCCTCAGTTGGCATATCCATTTTGTTTTCTCCATTCTTCACACAGGATGCCCATGTAAAGCACATCCCAGCGCCTGCCCTCGCGCAGGATGGCAGCGCGCTGGCGACCTTCCAGTTGGAAGCCAGCCTTTTCATACGAGCGGATGGCGCGCTGGTTGTATTCGAACACATCCAGGGTGACACGGTACAGGTTGAGTTCCGTGAAAGCATAGCGCAGCGCCAGGCTCATGGCATCCGTGCCGTAGCCCCTGCCCCAATAGTCGCGCGCTCCGATGCCGATACCCACGAACGCGTCCCGGTTGTTCCAGTTCACAACCTCCAGGTTGATGTCGCCCAGCAGGCGGTCATCCTCCAGGGTGCGGATGCTGAACCAGTACATGCTGTCACCCATCTTTTCCAGTTCCTTCTCCAGCCATTCCTTCACCGCTTTGACCGAGTTCAAGCGCGGTGTATCAAGATCAGCCAGGCGCTTGTATTCCGAATCGCGATTCCAATCCGCAAAGTGCTTGCTGACCTCTTCGGGATCCAGCGCGGCGAGGCGAACGAGTTGACCCTTCAGGATATCCTTCATTTATTTCTCCTTTCCTCATCCACGAACCTGGCTCTCCCACTCCGGGCGCAACAGCCCAAAGGTGAGCAGGTCCCAGCGGCGACCGTCACGCTCCACAGCCTGGCGGCGGCGCACTTCCTCCAGGAAGCCGAACTTGCGGAGCAGATGAACGGCAGCCTCGTTGTATTCCGGCACCAGGGCGGAGACGCGATACAGGTTCAACTCGGCAAATGCAAAATGCAGCAGGAGGCGCAATGCCTGGCTGCCCAAGCCGCGGCGGCGGTCCTCCGCTGCGCCGATGCCAAGCCGGATCCAGCCCTGACCGTTCGTCCAATCCAGCCACTGGAGAATGGCTTTGCCGACCAGGCGATCATCGGCGCGGGCGCAGATGGCGAAGTAATGGAGATTGCGGTCCGTCTCGATCTTCTTCTCGATGGACTCGTATTCCTTCTTCACCAGGGCGGGTGAGAGCGGGCGGACCGGGCTCATCTCCATCAGGCGCATGAACACCGCGTCATGGGTCCACCCGGATTCGATGGCGGGATGCGCATCATGGTCGATGGGCGCCAGGCGGATGTCCTGTCCCTCGAACAACTGGCTTTGAATGTCAAGCATGGGTTCCTCCAGATGAAATAAAACGACCACAGGTCTCAGACCCATGGTCGTTGAGGGCATAAAAAAAACGACCACGGGCATCCAGTGCGCCGCGGCCGTTAATCACTGCGTGTAAGTTAACGGGGAACAGGCGCACTACGACAAGGCTCAGCACCGGCAGCGGTGCAATACATGAAGATCTGGACGGACTTCATCACCATCATACGTGCGCCTCCTTTCATAAGATTTGCTTCAGATTCCAAAGCGGGGGAAGTTTATCATGTCCAATTCGAGAGCGTCAAGACTGAATGCTGGATTCCCAAAGCCTGCTTGAAGGAAGTTTAAGGTTGAAGGTTGACATTGGGGAAAATGATCAGGGCAACCCGCTGGGTTGCCCTGTCGTCTGTGTGATGGATCTGTATCAAGATCTATGGCTGCAAGCCGATGTTGATGCGACCCGCGAGCAGGTCTGCCAGCACCTGCTCGACCAACTGTTGTTTTCCGGGGGTCAGGATGGCAGGATCGACATCCGAGAGCGCGAAGGGAGGGTTGAAGGTCAGACCGCCGCGGCCAGCCAGGAGGTCCACCCAGGCTGCCTGGATGGCTTTGGCAATGTCAGGCTGCAGGCTGGCGGTCCAGTAGAGGGGGCGGGGGCTGGGCGCCACATCCCCGATGGAGATGACGCCGTTGGTGCCGATGGTGGTGAGCAGCTCGTTCGTGGCGATGGTGGGATAAACATAGACCATGGCAACTTTTTTATCGGTCAGCAGGTTGCCGTAAGCCGGATAGAGCTCGACCTTTTCATCGGCGGGGATCTCGACCAGTTGGGGGTACTCGAGCGCGTTGCCGTAAATATCGAAGTAATACAGGGTCTTGGGGCACAGCCCGCAGTAGTAGATCATGCCGTTCCGGAAGGCGGCATAACGCGATCTGCGCATTCTGGTCTCCCTGCGGCGTGATCATGCCGATGCGATAATCGTACTCGGTGGTGATCATGGCAGAGATGTAACCAAAGAGGAAACCGACCAGGTCGGGGCGGTTTTGGCTGCCCACCACGCTGACGTTCCCCGCCGGCACGATCCCGGGGATGTTGACAGCCAGGAATTGCGCCTGTGGTGCGGCAGCAGCCAGCGAGAGGATGCCGGGGTCCGGCGGCAGGACAACCACGATCTTCAATGTGGGGTCCAGGTCCGCGGCGGTGAGGGTATTCCGCACCTGGAAGCGGTAGCCCGAAGCCTGCGCGAGTTCATAGACGGTGGTCTGGTAAAGGTTGGACTGCCCGGGGTCCATATCCGCAGGCAGGACCAGGACGACCAGCGGCGAGGCAGGCGTGGAGGTGGGGGTAATGGTGGGAATGAGAGTGGCGGTCTCCGTCGGGATGGGAGTCTCCTTTGGACCGCAACTGCCGAGAAGCAGGGAAAGGATCACGAGTGGGAGCAGGATAAGAATCGGTTTTATACGCACGGTCTTTTCTCCATGACGGGATTTCCCCGATTATACCCGTGAGTCCGGGGAGGAATTTTGATGATAAAACCCCCGGGTTAATAAAAAAACATCCGGAGTACGTGACTCCGGATGTCGTCAGGCTTACTTGACTGCGATCTTGATCTTCTTCGGGCGGGCGGACTCGGCTTTGGGCAGGCGCAGGTTCAGCACACCGTCGGTGATCTTCGCCTCTGCCTTGTCGGAATTGACCGCTGCGGGCAGGCGCAAAGCCCGGCGGAAGCTGCCACCCGGCAGTTCGCGCAGGAGGTATTCGTTCTCATCCTGCTTGAATTCGCCTTCGATGGTAACGACATCTTCGAGGATGTTGATGGTCAGATCATCCGCTTTGAGACCGGGGACGAGGGCGCTCAGCACAAAGGCTTCCTCCTCGTCGCGCACATTGACAGCCAGGCGGTATGCGGAGGTCTCGTCAGCCATGTGCATCCAGTGGCGCGGCGGCATGTGGCGGTGATGGGGGTGGGGTTGGGGTTGGTAATAGAGGGTCATGTTTGGCTCCTTTACTGGTAAATGAATTGCCCCAATCTTATTGCGCCAGTGTAAGAGCAGCGATAATGAAGGATCAAAGTTATATAAGAAAATCCGCCGCAGGCAAGCCTGCGGCGGAATACAGCAGATTAGTAATACAGAGGTTACGGAGTAGCTGCCAATGCTGCATCTGCAGTTGCAAGACCGCAGCCGGTGGCATCCGCGCCCCAGCAGATATTCTCCGCCACACCGGACGGGCTGATACATAGTGCGACAACCGGGAGCAAGATAAATGGCGGAAGCCTTCCAGAATGACTTCAGCATCTGCCGCCGTGAGAGCCGGGTACTTCTGCGCCATCAGGGCGACAATGCCTGCCACGTGCGGGCTCGCCATGCTGGTGCCGCCCAGGAAATAGTAGGAAAGCTGCCCGCTATTCACCTGGTAGGGACCCACCACCCATGAGCCGGGGGCAGCCACATCCAGATCCTGTCCGGTTTTTTCGCGGCTGGAGAAATCGGTGATGTAGTAATCAGCCGGATTGGTCGGATCGGCTACATTCAGTCTCCACCACCAACTGGCTGCGGTCCATTCACCGATCCAACCGGAGGCGGCGACAGAGATAACCGGGGCGTACGCACCGGGATAACCCATGCCAGCCTCTCCATTGTTCCCTGCCGAGGCGACGATGATGACACCCTTGCTGATGGCATAATCAATGGCGGCTTTTTCGATCGCATCCAGGACCGGACCACCCAGGGACATATTGATGACCACAGGATGACCCGCCAGCGGACCAGCCTTTAGATCAGCCACATAGACAATGCCGCGCGCGATCACGGAAGACCAACCGGAACCGTTCTGGTTCAAGCACCTTGACCGGGATGACCGTCGCCATGGGGGCTACGCCATTGATCGGGGTGCCGCTCCATTATTATAGCCAAGGATGGTGCTGGTGACATGCGTGCCATGCGAGTTCTGGTCATGCTCCCATTTGTTCGGCTGGGAGGAGACAGCTCCCCACCTCACCGCCGCCGCCGCCAAAGGCAATGCCATATTCCTCAGCGATACGCTCCTGGGGGAAATACTGCCGCCAGGAATCCACCAAGCCGGTATCCAGGACCGCCACATACACACCCGTGCCGTCATAAGCGACCTGGCGGTTGTTGAAGCCAAAATCGGTCACATTGATGGCATCCTGATCCCAGGTGCTCAACCCGTCCATAAAATCAGTTGCCGACTACAGTATCCACCGGGGCGCCATTGCGTTCAGCATCCGGGTTGGCGGCTGCCACATAGGGCAGGGACTGGATGACGCCAAGTTCGCTGGCGCGGATCTGCATGGTCAGTGCGTCCACTTCAAAGAGAACGTCCCGCACCTTGCCGTGCGTACCCAGATCTGCCAGGATGGCGTCAGTGATATCCGTATTGAGCAGCACGTTGACGCCGATCGTTGAGTCCCCCTTCGCACCGGTCACTGCAACGCTGGTGACCAACAGGAACAAAATCAGAACCACAGACAAAGATTTGCGTTTCATAGCTTGATTCCTCCGGAAAGAATGGGTGGCGAAATTGGAACAGGTGTAATCCTAACAAAAATGCAAGGTATATGCAAGGGTGAATTCCAGTACCTTTGGTGGAATGTGCCAAACATCATATTTATGAAAAGGTATAATCCTGCATTATCATGACCAAGCAAGTCGTTATTATTACCATCCTCGTGGCTGGCATCATTGCCGGCGTATTGATCTACCGGGCGATGTCCCCCGGGGGCAGGCGGACAAACCACGTTTGGGAGTTCTTTGCTGATCCTGCCGGGCACGAGGAATGGAAGCTGACCGCCGGCACCCGCTGCGGAGAAGCGCCCTTCCTATTCCCCACCACCGGCATGGTCGGCTTCCTCTGGGATGATTCCTTCCGCATCGGTCACCATCACCAGGGCATTGACATTTTTGGCGGGACGGAAGCAGGCGTCACGCCGGTGATCGCCGCATACGATGGCTTTCTGACCCGCCTGGCTGACTGGAAATCCACTGTCATCCTGCGCGTGCCCAGTGACCCGCTGCAGCCCGGAAGGCAAATCTGGTTATACTATACACACATGGCAGACCGTGACGGCATTTCCTACATTGCAGGAGATTTTCCCCCGGGGACCAGCGAAGTCCCGGTCACGGCAGGCACGCTGCTTGGTTACCAGGGAGATTATTCCGGCGATCCGGACAATCCGACCGGCATCCACCTGCATTTTTCGATCGTCCGGGACGATGGACACGGCAGGTTCCTGAACGAACTGGAAATCAACAACACCTACGACCCCTCACCCTGGCTTGGACTGGAATTGAACGTGAAGAACAGCAACGGCGAAGTTCCCCTTTGCCAGCCTGTGGTTCCCTGAACATTGTTTCCTTTTTGTCTGGTTGATACGCGGGAGGACTCATGGAATTTCAAGACAAGGTCGTACTCATCACCGGCGCAGGACGGGGGACCGGACGCCAGATCGCGGAAACCTTTGCAGCCCAGGGCGCACGCGTGGCGGTTAACGACATTTCACCACAGAACGTGGATTCCCTGGTCGCAGAACTGCGCCAGCGCGGCTACAACGCCAAGGCATACGTGGATGACATTGCCAAGAAGGTGGCTGTGCAGGCGATCGTCAACCAGGTGGAAGAGGACTATGGGCGCATCGATGTGCTGATCAACCATGCCTCGGTGGAACCACATGCCTCCCTGCTGGATATGGATGAATGGGACTGGCACCGCGCCCTGGACGTCAACCTGACGGGAGCCTTCCTGACCATGCAGTCGGTTGGACGCGTGATGCGGAACCGCGGCGGGGGGGTCATCATTAATATCATCTCCATCTCGGGCGACACGGTTGCACTCGACCGTTCCGCGTACGTTGCCAGCCTTTTCGGGTTGATCGGTTTGACCCGCCAGGCTGCCCGGGAATTATTTGGTTACGGCATCCGCGTGCATGCGGTGGGGCGCGGGCTGGGGCGTTTCCAAAACTCCGGCACCACGGTCCCGGCTGACCTGTCGCGGGCGGTCTTGTTCCTATGCAGTCCGGGCGCATCGCACCTGACCGGGAACATCGTCAACCTGCTGTAAGCCGGTATCTCCTTAAATAAAAAAACCTGGCTCCTTTGTGAGCCAGGTTTTTGATCGAGAGAGCCTGGGCTACAACGCCCGGCTGATCACATCCGTCAGCCACGGCAGAACGCCCGGAGCAACCTGCATCCAGAACAGACCGCCGGCAATTCCCAATAGCGCCCCCGCCACCACATCCGAGACATAATGCACCCCCATGGCAACCCGCGCCAGGCAAACCAGCGGCGCCCAGATGCAAAGCGCCACAGCCAGCCATGCGGGACCGGATCCGAATGCCAGCACTGCGATCAAAAAGGCGCGTGCCGCATGACCTGAAGGGAAGGAATGCGGGTCGGTCGCCCGGTAAATCCCTCCCCACTCCCCCTCGGGACGGCGCCTGCGGACAACGAATTTGATGCTCATCACGATGACAGCCATCACCGCGATGCCCGCGAACAGATAAAGCGACCATCCCTTCCAGAACGGATCCCCGAACCACCACAGGATGACCAGTCCCAGCCCCCAGAACCAGGAATCCCCGGAATGGGCAAAGAAGACCGCCAGCGTGCGGAGCAAGCCGGGTTGTTCGGCGACGCGCAGGCGGTCCGAGAGACGTGCATCAAGTTCCAGGATGGACCGCAAGGTCATTTGGTCTTTTTACGCGCCGCGGGTTTGGGTTTTGAGGTGGTCTTCCTGGCTGTCACTTTCGGGGCGGCTTTTTTGGCAGCCGGCTTGACCTTCGGCGCGGTCTTCTTCGCCGCCAATTTGGGAGCGGCGGTTTTTTCGATCTCAGCCTTTTTCGCGACCGCACTGGCGGCACGTTTCTCCCTGGCTTGCTGCTTTGCAAGATCGGCACGCAGAATTTCCAGCTGGTGCGGCTTGTCCACATCCATGCAAGGCTCGGCATGCTCCCAGACAATGGCACGCCCCTTGATGTTGAGACGCCTGGAGATATCCGCCACAGCCATATCCAGCGTGAGGCTGTGCGTGACCATCAATTTCCAGATGAGACCCATACCAACAATGGCTGCCTGGCGCATGGGGGACTTGCGGTTACCGATCAATTTCTCCCACAGATCCAGATGCTCGGTTGCCATGCGGACATGGGTGATATTGATGTCCGCACCGCACAGGTCGATATCCTTGAGGTGGGTATAGGTCCGCCTTGAATCGGGGAAACGCGTCTCCATCACTTCACGCGGGCAGACGCCGTAATAAAGGTCATCCTTTGTCTCCATGCAGCGGGAGATCAACCAATCCACCATTTCCCCTTTAAGGGCAGGGATGTCGGAGGAGACCATCGCGACATACTCGGTTTTGCCGTTGAGCGCCAGTGCCTTGTTGATACCCGCCACCAGGTTGGCAAGCATGCGTCCCTGGTTGGTGACGTAGTGGATTGGCTTGGCGCTGACCAGCCCGCTCTTGGCAGACAGACCGACCAGGATGATCTCTTCGATCTGCCGGGCTTCATTGAGGGCGTCCAGCACCCATTGGATCATCGGCTTGCCAGCCACATCCACAAGAGCCTTGGCATCGCCTTTCAGGAATGAGTAGAGCGGATCTTCAGGATTGGGGATGCCGCCTGCGGTCACTATCGCATACATGGTTGTCACTCTCCTTTATCAATTCAGTTCCTGCAACTGGGGCTCGAATCCAAGCTTATCCAGCAGTTCGGTATATTCAGGCCAGGTCAGCGGGCGCCCCTTGCCCGAGACGGCAACCAGGGCAGCCTCCATCATATTCGTGCCGAATGAACGTCCATCCATGACCGGCGTGGTGGTCACCAGGTACTTCACACCGCATTTCTTAAAAAGTTCCACGTCCCCGGGGGTGGTGGTGTTCGTCACGATGATCTTGCCCTGCATGTCATCCGGCATGTGCTTCTTGATGTAATGGCAATCACCCGCGACGATGGACGCCCACTGATAGTATTTCTCATATTTTGGCGTGCGAATGTCCTGCTTCTCGCCGGTGGGATACAACCATTCAAAGGGGAAACGCGTCACGATGGGGATCATCAAAGCCGCCAGGGTGCGAAGCCCCTTCAAGGCTCTTGATCGGGATCGGAACACCCAGGGCGAACATCAGGTCGCAGAAGACCGTCTCATATCCCGCCTCCACGAAGGATTTGGAAAGCCCCCAGCGGTCGACGCCGACCGTCACCATGACCCTGCGTCCATGCTGATCGAGATAATCCTTGAGGTGTTTTTCAAGGAAGGCAGGCGCCTTGGTTTCGAGGGTGTTCTTTAAACCGCCGCCATCCACCACGGGCGTTTTATGTATGTATCGCACCAATTTTTGAACCGAATGGAACGGATAGAACTTGCCTTCCACGATCGCCCCCAGGTCCGCGCCGCCCACGCCAAAAGCATCCACCTGCCCATCCAGTTCCTTGTACTTTAGCGCGGCTGCCTCCATGTCCCCGTCGGTCCCGATCCGTTCGATGCTGACCTGTTCGCCCAGCAATGTGACTTCCACCTTCTTGTTGCGTTTTGAAGAGCCAATACTGATGCTGACAGCCCGCTTCATAACAAGCCTCCTGTGAAGAAATTCCCTGCGAGTATACCAGAAACCGATTTGACGACTTCAGGCATCAAACCAGGCTGGACCGCCAAAAATTACAACCCCCATCCGCTGAACTGGTGTCATCTTTCCCGGGGCGAACCGCCCCCGTTCCCCCTTGTCCGCCCCGCGACCTTGTTGTATAGTGCAGACCAGTCAAGTGCAACAACGAGGTCACCGGTCATGAACCTGTCCAAAACATCAAGAATCCTGCTGGCGATCTATGCCCTATTGACCGCCTACGGCATCCTCTCATTGATCCTGGAATTCCAGATCGCCCCCATAATGACGCCCATCAACACCCTGGTCGCGTTCACCTTTGCGCTGACCCACAGCCTGAACCGGCTGGGGTGGAAACATGCCCTGCTCCTGTTCGCCACAACCTTCCTGGTCAGCCTGTCCTTCGAAAGCATTGGCGTTGCAACAGGCTGGGTATATGGCAATTACCACTACTCGGACGTCCTGGGGGTCAAGGTCTTCGGACTGGTGCCGCTGCTCATCCCGATTGCATGGATCATGATGAGCTACCCTGCCTTCATCATCGCCCGGCGTGTCCTGCCGCGCATGCAGAACCTGGTCGCCTGGCGGTTATCCCTTGCCGCGATCGGCGCAATGGTCATGACCGCCTGGGATATCGCCATGGATCCCTTGATGTCGGGCGGAGGTCACTGGATATGGGAGGACGGCGGTCCCTTTTACGGCGTCCCCCTGCAAAATTTTTGGGGCTGGTGGCTGACCATCTTTGTCACCCTGGTACTCTTCCTCTGGCTGGCACGCCTGACACCCGATAGCCATCCATCCGCGGCGAAGAGCGAAGACCGGCTTGCCATTATCAGTTACACGTTGACCGGCTTGGGCACCATCCTGGGCGATCTCCGGTTTGGTCTGGGAGGCGCAGGGCTGGCAGGCATTTTTGCCATGCTGCCGTGGATCATCATGGGATGGTTGAACACACACGAACAAAACAACAGCCCGACTTGACGCCGGGCTGAGGGGTTTTTACAACTGAGGGATTATTTTACAAAGATCGTATTGGGAAATCCGAGAGCCGCGAAGAAACGGAGCAGGAATGCCTCGGCGTTGATCTGAGCCTGCGTCAGGATGCCATCCTCCATGGCGGCTTTTAGAATTTCCTGTTCGGCGGTTTGACGCGCCAGGGTCTCAAGGTCATTCACACCCTGGGTGAAGATGCCGGTCTCGCGGTCATAAACATAGGACTTCTGGTTGTCGAGCGTGGCGATAAAGACCTCGGCAGGCGGGAGGGTGACATACAGGACACCGCCCTCATAGCGCATATGCTGGGGTTCCAGTTTTCCCATGTCAATGCCGGCGATCACGACACCATGCGCCACGAAGAGGAGTTTGTCACCGAACAGGAAGTCGAACGAACCCTGCCCGATCTCGGCGGTGATGACCTTCTCCACACTGTACTGGATCGTCTCCAGGCGTGCCAGGGCGCGTATCTCTGTAATGTAGGTGACCGGGTCGGGGATGATGGTCGGCGTGGGATGCAGCAACTGCGAAACCTGGGTCTGCATAGCCTGGTTGGCTTCCGAGAGCGGCAGGAGAGCGGAGTTGGCTTGTTGGGCGGTCTGGTTGACGGCATCCCGCACCGTGGTAACGACAAAATAGATGCCGGCAGCCAGAACGATTAAGAATATAAGGTTAAACCATCCATTACTTTTCATGGGAGGCATTATAAACCAAAAGACTTGCCCGAACCTGACAATGTCGTTATGATTGTTCCCATGCAAACAAGCCGGTTTCGGATGATCGGGGCAAGCCTGATGATCCTGCTGCTCACAGCCTGCACGCTGCCGGGGTCCATACCGGCTGCGACCGCCACAGCGGAGGCGACCTCCACACCGGCTGCCACGCAAACTCCCGAACCCACCCCCAAGCCGGAGCTGGGAACCCCGCAGAACCCGATCCTGCTGGCGCTGCCCCCCACCCAGTTCCCCGACCCGGTCATGATCTCCAACGGTCAATCGCTCGCCACCCTGATCGAGGAGAAGACCGACTACCGGGTCGTGGCGGTCGCGCCCACCACCTATACCGAATTGATCGAAGCCTTGAGGACCGGCAACGCACACATCGCCGTCCTTCCGCTCCTTGCCATCGCAAAAGCCTACCGGGAGGGCGCCGTCAACGCAGCCTTTGCATCCACGCAGGATGGGGTCGCCTCCTACGGTGCGCAGTTCGTGGCGCGCAGCGACCGCTTCACCTCCCACTTCGATTTATCAGATGGAATGAACACCGCTGAAGCACCGCAGGCGCTTGCCCAGTTCAGCGGAAAGAAAGCCTGCTGGACGGAACAGGACTCCCCATCCGGGTATCTTGTCCCGGCAGGCATTCTCAACTGGTACAAGATCCCCACCCAGGAGGGCGCCTTCCTGCAAAGCCATTACGCGGTGGTGCGCGCAGTGCGCCAGGGTGAGATCTGCGATTTCGGCGCCACCTATATCGACGCACGCGATTTCCCCGCGCTGAAGGATGAATATCCATTCATCCTGGACGAGGTGACGATCACCTGGCAGATTCCCCCCCTCATTCCCTATGACGGCATGTTTTTCTCGTCCACGCTGCCGGCAAAATACCAGGTCCGCCTGAAGAACGCCCTGGACCTGATCTTTGCCAACGAGAACGGGAAGATCCTTTTCGACGCATTGTTCAACATCCAGGGCATGCTCCAGGTGGAGGACCTCTTTTATGTGGAGTTCACCCGCTACCTCGAAGCCTCCGGGGTGGACATCAACAGTCTCGTGCATTAACAGTATAATTCCGCCGCCCAAAGGAGACTCTTCATGTACGATCCCCAAAAGCTGAAAGAACTCAGAGAACTTCTCGAACAGTGGGAGGAGACCAGCCTGCAGAAGACCCTGGCATCCATGCCGGAACGGCAGGCTGAATTCATCACGACCTCCTCGGAACCCATCGACCGGCTGTACACCCCGCTGGATATAGCCGGCATGGATTATGCTGCCGATCTGGGACTGCCGGGCAGCTACCCGTTCACTCGCGGAGTCCACCCCACCCTTCACCGGGGCAAGCTCTGGACAATGAGGATGTTCGCCGGCTTCGGCACCGCCGAGGAGACGAACGCCCGGTTCAAATACCTGCTCGAACAGGGACAGACGGGATTGTCCATCGCCTTCGACCTTGCGACGCTGATGGGATACGACACCGACCAGCCCGAAGCCCTGGGTGAGTTCGGCAAATGCGGCGTGGCGGTCTCCTCATTAAAAGACATGGAGATCCTGTTGGACAGCATCCCGCTGGGGGAGGTGTCCACCAGCATGACGATCAACTCCCCGGCGGCGATCATCTGGGCAATGTACATCGCGGCCGCGGAAAAACAGGGAGTGCGGACCGACCAGCTGCGCGGCACCATCCAGAACGACATCCTGAAGGAGTTCATCGCCCAGAAGGAATTCATCTTCCCGCCCGAACCCTCCATGCGGCTGGTGGTCGACACGATGGAGTTCGGCGCCAGGAGCGTCCCGCAATGGAACACCATCTCCATCAGCGGATATCACATCCGTGAGGCGGGCTCCACGGCGGCACAGGAACTGGCATTCACCCTGGCGGACGGCATGGAATATGTACGCTGGGGCGTGGCGCGCGGCATGGACGTGGATGAGTTCGCACCCCGGCTGTCCTTCTTCTTTAATGCCCACAACGACTTTTTCGAGGAGATCGCCAAGTACCGCGCAGCCCGCCGCATCTGGGCGCGCGAGATGAAGGAAACCTTCCACGCGAAGAACCCGCGCTCGTGGTTGCTGCGCTTCCACACGCAGACCGCGGGGGTCAGCCTGACCGCGCAACAGCCGGAGAACAACGTGGTGCGCGTCGCCATCCAGGCGCTGGCGGCAGTGCTCGGCGGGACTCAGTCCCTGCATACCAACTCACTGGACGAGGCACTGGCACTGCCATCCGAGCACGCGGTGACGATCGCGCTGCGCACCCAGCAGATCCTCGCCGAGGAGTCGGGGGTGGCAAATACGATCGATCCGCTGGGAGGCAGTTTCTTCGTGGAAGCCCAGACCGACCGGATCGAGGCGCAGGCGCGTGAGTACTTCCGGCGCATCGAGGAATTGGGCGGAGTGATCCCCGCGCTGGAAAAGGGCTTCTTCCAAAGCGAAATTTCAGATGCAGCCTACCGCTATCAACGCGAGATCGACACAGGTGTAAGAAAGATCGTCGGCGTGAACGCATACGCGGAGAAAAAGCCGCTCACCGTCCCCATCCTGGAAATGGACCCGCAGGGTTACAAGCGGCAGGTGGCAAGGCTGGAGGAACTCCGGCGCACGCGGGATGCCGGGCGGGTGGGACAGGCGCTTGACCGGCTGCGCATCGCCTGCCAGGGAACGGAAAACACCATGCCGTTCATCCTGGATGCGGTCCGCGCCTATGCCACCCTGGGCGAGATCATTAAAGTAATGAAGGATGTCTTCGGGATATACCACGAACCCACCTGGATCTAGCCCCGGGCTCCACCAGGCAGGAAAAACAGAATCAGCGACCTCCCGGTCGCTGATTTATTATGAAGACACACCGCCTAGCGCGCCAGGACCTTCGCCATCTGGATGTATTCCATATTCACGGCACGCTTGTTGGCGATCACATCCGCAATGGGGACCAGTTCGATCTCACGACCCTGCAGACCGGTCATCACGCCGGTCTGTCCCTGTAAAAGCGCCTCCACCGCCCGGAACCCCATGCGCGAGGCGATCAGGCGGTCATAGGCGGTCGGCGAACCGCCGCGCTGGATGTGACCAAGGACGGTCACGCGGGTGTGAAAGCCCACATCCATCGCCTCCAATGAACTGGCAAGGTCGGCGGCGCGATACCCCGACCCCTCGGCAACGATGATGATGGAATGGTTCTTGCCGCGCGTGTAGGCATTTTCAATGGCGCTGGCAATCTCCTCCACGCTGGTGTGGACCTCCGGGATGAGCACCACCTCGGCACCGCAGACAATGCCAGCCATCACCGCCAGGTAACCACAATTGCGCCCCATGGTCTCCACCAGGAAGGCGCGGCTGTGCGACGAGGCGGTATCGCGCAATTTGTCCACCGCATCCATGATGGTGTTCATGGCGGTATCCACACCGATCGCCATGTTGGTGCCCCAGATATCGTTGTCAATGCTGGCGGGGATGCCAACCACACGGATCCCCTCCTGCTGCAGGACCTGGGCGCCGTGCAGGGAACCATCGCCGCCGATCACGATCAGGGCATCCATGCCAGCCTCGTTCATCTTGCGGATGGCATCCCGCTGCCCGCTCTTTTCCATGAAACGCATGCTGCGGCGGGTCTGCAGGATCGTCCCGCCGCGCTGGAGGATTCCCCCCACGTCGCGCGCATCCAGCGGTCGATACTCACCATCGATCAAACCCTGGTAACCGTTATACACGCCAAGCACGCGCGCATTGTTCGCCATCCCGGTGCGGACGATGGCACGGACACAGGCATTCATCCCGGGCGCATCACCGCCGGAAGTCAGAACACCGATCGTTAATGAAGGTTGTATATCCATGTTTCACTCTCATTCCTATAAAAGTCGCCCTGCATTGTACACCAGATTCCCCTCCATAAATCGGGTGTAGAATAGGGAAAATTTAAGCGAGGAGTTCAGCATGACAGGCAAAAAAGGCGCCATCGGCATTCTCACCGGCGGGGGGGATGTCCCGGGGCTCAATCCAGCAATCCGCGCCGTGACCATTCGCGCCCTGCGCGAGGGTTGGCAGGTCATCGGCATCCGCCGCGGTTGGGCAGGTTTGACGGATGTCATCCGTGACAAGAAGGCTGACAACAGCAACAATTTCCAGATGCTCAGCGAGGAGATCGTCAATAAAGCCGGGCGTACCGGCGGCACGTTCCTTCACACCTCGCGCACCAACCCATCCAAGGTGAAACGCGACGGTCTGCCCCCGGCTCTGCAGGAAAAGTACAATAACGATATCAACGATCTGACTCCCGAAGTGCTCAAGAACCTGGAGTTCCTCGGCATCGATTACCTCATCCCGATCGGCGGTGATGACACGCTCAGCTACGGCGTCCGCATGTACCAGGAGGGAGTGAAGGTGGTCGCCATCCCCAAGACGATGGATAATGACGTGCCCGGCACCGATTACTGCATCGGGTTCTCCACCTGTGTCACCCGCACCATCGAACTGGCAAACAGCCTGAGGACCGTGGCAGGCTCCCATGAACGCTTGCTGGTATTGGAGGTCTTCGGGCGCTACGCGGGTTTCACCGCCATGCTGCCCGCCATGGCTGGAGCGGTCAACCGCTGCGTGATCCCTGAATATAAATTCGACATTGAAAAACTCGCCGAACTGCTCATGTTGGACCGCAGGAACAACCCGAGCAAATATTCGGTCGTGCTGGTCTCGGAGGGAGCCATGTTCAAGGGCGGAGAAATGGTCTTCGAAAACAAGACCACGGACGCCTTTGGACATGCCAAACTGGGCGGCATCGGCGACCTGGTCTCGGCACGCCTCAAGGAACTGACGGGCAAGCACAACAACGGGCGCACCGTGGACACGGTCAACCAGAAACTGGGATACCTCATCCGCTGCGGCGATCCCGACGCGATCGATTCCATCGTCCCCATGGCATACGGCAACCTGGCACTCGACCTCGTGCTCAAGAAGGTGCATGGACGGATGGTGGTGCTTAAGAATGGACGCTACGACAACATCCCGATCGACATCGTCACCAGCACCAAGAAGACGGTCAATGTGGAGCCGCTTCTATAATACCGAACGCCTGCGCCCGAACTTTGAAGACTTCGAGATGACCCCGCTGTTCATCATGACCAGCGACGCCTACTAGGCTGAAACGATCACCAATATGGAAACCTCCTTGAGCACAAGGAGGTTTCTGATTCTTCCCATGTTTACCGGCGGGCTTATTCCTTTTTCACCTGGAACACATCAAAATCCCGCGCGACGGATACGCCGGGGAAAATGGACTGCGCCTCAGCCAGCACTTCCTTCTCGCGATACCGCCGGGAGAGATGGGTCAGCACCAGTTTTTTCACTCCCGCCTTGATCGCCAGTTCCGCACCCATGCGCGCCGTCAGGTGCGAGAACTGCTTCGCCATTTCGGCTTCCTCATCCAGGTAGGTGGATTCGATCACCAGCATATCCGCATCCCGGCAGACCTCCAGCAGGTCATCCGTGCGACCCGCATCCCCCACCACCACCAGCTTGGCGCCCCGTTCCAGCGGACCCAGTACCTCATCCGGGGTGACACGACGACCATCCGGCAGGGTAAGCGTCTCCCCTGCGACCAGTTGACTGCGCTCCGGTCCAAAGGGGACGCCCAACTCATCCGCCTTTGATGAAAGGAACGGGCGGCGCGGCTTGCCTTCGAACACATAGCCCAGGCAGTCCGGACCGCGATGCGTGACCGGGAAGGCGGTCACGGTGAAATCCTCGGCATCCAGGAATGTGCCGGGCTTGATCTCGTTCATGCGCAGGGGCATGGGCGGCTGGTTGCCGCGCAGGACCACATCGTAAGATCAGGTCATGGACGCGGTCGAGCGTTTGCCTGCCGCCGTAGATCTCCAGTTCCTCGATCGCCTCCCAGCGCAGGAAGGTGCTGAGCAGACCGCCCAGCCCGAGGATATGGTCAAGATGCCCGTGCGTGAGCAGAACGCGCGTCAGCCGTTTAAAGCCAATGCCTGACTGTAAGATCTGGCGCTGCGTCCCCTCACCGCAATCCACCAGGAAGCGGTACTCGTTGTGACTGACGATCTGTGCAGACAGCCCGCGCTTGGCGGAAGGGGCGGAGGCAGAGGTGCCGAGAAAGAGGATCTCGAACAAAACAATTCCCTTTTATTCAGTAATGGTCATCGTGTTCGCGACAGGGATGACATGATTGGACCGATCGCACCATAGCATTGTACCCTAAGAAAAACAGACCATTTGTGCTATAATTTTTTGAACGATCTGGAATCTCCAGGTCAAACCAATTCCCCATGCCCATCACCCACGGCAAGTCCTCCCGATCCAAACCCAAGACCATCCTGCCCTTCAAGCGCAAGACGGTCACCCGGCGCCCTGCCTCCAGGAAAGCCGGAACCGGTGCGTTATGCTGAACCCTCGTGGTGGGAACGCCTGCCCGCTGAACGCAAACTGGACGTGCTCGGCATCCTGCTGGCGCTCACCGGCGCACTGATCCTGCTCAGCCTGTTCATCGTCGAGCGCAGCGCCATCGTCGCCGGTTTTACCGGCTTCCTTTCCAGGATCTTTGGCTGGGGACTCTACCTGCTCCCCATCGCGCTGATCATGTTTGGCTTGTGGCTGGTCCTGCGCCGGATCGAAAAACTGCCGTCACTCACGCTCGAACGGACCTTCGGGAGCATCCTGCTCTTCCTCTGGATCTTAACCGCCCTGCACGCCCTGACCCAGCCGCTGGAAGTATCCCTGGACGCCGCCAATGCCGGGTACGGAGGCGGGCACATCGGAAGTTTCTTCCAGCGCACCTTGTGGAATCTGCTCGGTGGAGGCGGCGCGCTGGTCACCCTGCTGGCATGGTTCCTCATCGCCATCACGATGACCTTTGACATTTCCGTCCAGGACCTGGGCAGATTCTTTGCCCCCTCCTTGCCTGGTTGAAGGGCTTGATCACGCGCCGCAGGCAGACCGAACCCGCCGCCATCAAGGCGGGCGAAACCGCGCTGCCCGACTTCACCCCGCTCAACACTCCCAAAGGACAGAGCGTTGCCATTCGACCGGTCGCCCCGGCAGTCCCCACGGTCACCACCACACGCCCGGGCGAGAACGTCATCCACTGGCAACTGCCCGCCGTCAAGGACATCCTGGATGAGGGCGCGGCGCCCTCCATCAACGAGGATTTTGTCCAGAAGCGCGCCCGCCTGATCGAAGAGACACTTGCCTCCTTCAGTGCGCCCGCCCAGGTGGTGCAGATCAGCCGCGGACCGACCATCACCCAGTTCGGCGTGGAACCGCTTTTCGTTGAAAGTCGAAACGGCAGGACCCGCGTGCGCGTCAGCAAGATCGCCTCCCTGGCGGATGACCTTGCGCTCGCGCTGGCAGCCCCGCGCATCCGCATCCAGGCGCCCGTGCCCGGTCACAGTTACGTCGGGATCGAAGTGCCGAACGAGGAGATGACGCTGGTCGCACTGCGCGACATCCTGGAAAGCGAGGTCTTCCAGCGCGGACGCTCCCTGCTGCGTTTTGCCCTCGGTCGGGACGTCTCGGGGCATCCCGCCATTGCAGACCTGACCACCATGCCGCACCTGCTGATCGCCGGCACGACCGGCTCGGGCAAATCGGTGTGCGTCAACTCCATCCTGACCTCCTTCCTGTTACAGAACACCCCGGACGACCTGCGCCTGATCCTGGTGGACCCGAAACGCGTGGAACTCACCAATTACAACGGCGTGCCGCACCTGCTGGCGCCGGTGGTGGTGGAGATGGAGCGCGTCATCGGCGCGCTGCAGTGGATGACGCGCGAAATGGACAAGCGTTATCACGAGTTCGCCCGGATCGGTGCCCGCAACATCACCGATTACAACGCGCGCATGCTCGCGCAGGGCGGTAAAAAATTCCCATACCTGGTGGTGGTCATCGATGAACTGGCAGACCTGATGATGATCGCGCCCGACGAGACCGAGCGGACCATCACGCGCCTGGCACAACTGGCACGCGCCACCGGCATCCACCTGATCCTTGCCACGCAGCGCCCCTCGGTGGACGTGGTGACAGGCTTGATCAAAGCCAACTTCCCGGCGCGCATCGCCTTCGCCGTGGCGTCCAACACCGACAGCCGCGTCATCCTCGACCAGCCCGGTGCGGAACGCCTGCTCGGGCGGGGCGACATGCTCTACCAGTCACCCGATGCCCCCTCACCGGCGCGCCTGCAGGGAGTTTTCGTCTCCGATCACGAGATCCAAAGCCTGGTGGAATTCTGGCGCGCACAGGTGGGAGCCAGTCCCTACACCATGCCGGGCGGCGCGGTGGACGCGCCCTCCATCAGCGGCGTCCCGCTCAAACAGGCGCCCTTGTGGGAGGAAATGGGGGCTGACCGGGATGAAGACCCGCTGCTGAAGGACTCCATGGACATCATCCACAAGGAAGGGAAGGCCTCCGTCTCCATGCTGCAGCGCAAACTGCGGATCGGATACACGCGTGCCTCCCGCCTGATGGATACACTGGAGGAGAAGGGCATCGTGGCACCGCCGGAGGGCATGTCACAGGTGCGCCGCGTGATCGAGTTGGAAGACAAAAAAGAGCCGCAGGCTCACAAGAACGAAGGGAAATAGGTCAAATCCCCAATTTCTCCGCCAAATTTCCGTTATAATGTTTTCCGCGCCCTGGTAGTTCAACGGATAGAACAAAGCACTCCTAAGGCTTAGATGTGGGTTCAATTCCCGCCCGGGGCATCTCCTAATATTCACAAATAAACACTTTGTTTTTGTCCCTTGCATTCCAGTTGGAGATATAGTATTATCTTGAGCGGCAAACACTTGGGTGCCCCCCTCACCCAGGTGTTTGCCACTTAATAGGCGGGATTCATTTTGGGTTTGAAGCCACCACCTCGATCAATGTCACCATATCCTGGGAATCCTCCCCGGTCAGGAATTCGGGACGGATGCCCCCCCGGGCACGCTCGAACGCCTCCGCATCCCGCGCCAGGATGCTGATCGACACATCCCTGAAGTATCGCCCAAAGACACCCTGATAATCACGCAGGCGGAAACGGTTCAGGTTGCTGGTGGGATTCAGCCAGCGTTTCCATGTTCCTTCTGAAAACTTGAGCATCTCAAAGGGCAGTTTAAAATAATGGTCGCGCAGGTCCACATAGTGAATGTGGATGCCGTCCGGGGCGGTCAGGGCTGCCAGGGCGGAGGTCAGACCGTCCACGTCATCGAGATGTTCGTAGACGGATGAACTGACCACCAGGTCGAATTTCTGACCGGTTTGGATGGTCCTCACGTCAGCATGGATCACCGTGAGGAATGCCTCCGCTGTGATCACCCGGCTGCCCTGCAGGCTGAAATACCCGGGATAGGCACGCACCAGTTCACGGTTACGCTGATCGTCGGGTGGGGCAAAACGGTCGAGCAGAACCACGTGAGCGGCTCCCGCCCGCAGGAGTTCCGCACCGATCGCATAGTTCCCCCCATAGCCAAAGACCAGCACGCGTTTTCCATCCAGGGAAGCGGAATGCGCCTCCAGCGTCCTGCAATATCGCTCCACGGCGGAGGCGGGTTCACGCGTCTCCAGACCCGGGCGGATGATCAGACCCCTTCGAAGAAGAAAGCGGGTCAAACCTTCGGGCTGGAAACGGCGGATCAGGCGCAGCAGAATATAGGCAGGTTCCACAAGTCACCCAAAAAGCCCGCTAATGATGATCGCGGGCTGACTTCCTAATAATCAGGTAGAACACAGTCAGGGGAGACCGTCTCGAGCGGGACAAGCAGTTCGATCTTGAATTCCGGCAGGGTGAGGAGCGGCTCGTAGTAGCAGAGGATGGGCGCAGCCACCCATTTAACCCAGGCGTTGTTCTCCTCGCCAAACCCATAATCGCTGTCCTTGATCGGCAGATGCAGGGGATCGCTGATGATCAGCGAGAAACGATGGCTCTCCAGGTCGCGATGGAAGGCGGGGAAGGTGGATGCGGCAGTATCCCCCATGGCTTGATCCATGAGGTATTTCTTTTCGTATTCAGCCACCAGTGGAACATCCTTCACAAATCCAAAGGTGAGCAGCTGGCGTTGATCCATGAACAATACCTCGCCGCTCTCACCTGCGTGCGCCACCATCTCCCGGATGAATGCCAGGGTTTCATCCACTTCCGCACGCGGCGGGAGCAAGCCGAGAACGCGCGCGTCAACGTAGGGATCTTCAATATCGGTCAGGGTTTTAAGGCGGGTAAATTCATCCGCATAAAGCAGGGGGCGCAAACTGAGCAGGGTGCCAAAGGCGGGCAGGCTCACAAGCGCGATCAGGACGACCTGCATCCAGAAGGGCAGTGAGCTGCCATTGGTCAGCCAGGTGCGGTCCGTTTTCTCCCAGACCAATCCGCTGGCGAACAGCAGACCGATCAGGAACATATCCATGTTGTGCAGATCCCCGCCGCCGCCGATCTTGGTGCTGGCAACCAGTCCAACCACGAGGAAGGCAGCCAGCACACCCAGGACAGCCAGTTTCTGCCAGGCATGCAGCGACCATATCTCCTGCCGCGCCGTGAAGAGCAGGATCAGCACCAGCGGTGTGACCGCGATCACCAGGTTGATCAGGATGCCCAGATCGTAAGTGCTGTTCGGAAGCAGGCGGTACCACAGCAGCGGCTGGCGACCCACCGATTCCGCCACCTGCGTAACGGAGGCATTGCCCGTCCCGGCGATCAAGCCCGTCAACTGCGGGAGGAAATAACCTCCGATCAAACCGCCGAGCGCGAGCGCGATGGCGCGCCACCAATCCCGCGCGGCGATGCGCCCGTTCTGCACCTGCGCGCCAGCCAGCCAGAGCATGCCCGCCCACATGGCTGGGGCGAAGGTCCAGGTGAACCGGCTGACGGCGGCAAAATACCCTGCCGCAGCGATGAAGGGGATCGAAAGCCAAAGCGGACGCCGCCAAAAAAGCGCCACGACCGCCGCGCTGATGAGCAGCGGCGTGTGGATCGGTCCCTGCCGCAGGAAAACGAATCCCCACAACCCCGCCAGCACCCAGAGCAGATTCGGTTTGGTTTTTGGTATGTAAAAAATGCACAACCCAAGCAGAACGTATGGCAGAATGCCCATCAGCCCCAGCCACAGGCGTTCCTGGAAAATGGTCAGACCCGGATAAAGAAAGGGCAACCCGCCGCTCAACTGGCGACCGACATCCAGGAAGGGAGTCAGTTCCTGGTCCGCCGGGAAGATGTAGCGGTCACTGCCAAACAGGATGGAGTAATCCCACAGGCGATTTCCTTCCGACCAGCCCAGCGAGAATGGATAGGAAGTGACATCCGCAAGAGGCATCGCTCCACAGATGAGCACCGCGCTAAGCAGGGAGGCTGCCAGCAGATCGCGCCAGGCGATGATGGCATCGCCCCGACCAAGCGCAAAATGCAAGCCCCAGGATGCCCAGGATCCAGACCAAAATGCGGATGCCATTCCCCGTGAAGACCACGCCGTAGGAAGTGTATTGGAAGAACCAGACCGGTGCGAGCAGGAAGACAACCGCGACAACCCAGCGCAGGATCCCCAGGCGGGAACGCAGGCGCACCAGACCTTTCTTAAGAGCATCCAGTTTATGCGGTGCCCAGGCGGCGATGAAGACCAGCGCAACGATGCCGGCAGAGATGAGGATGTATCCAAAGAAAACGATCGCCCATTTGGGTGCATATTCTCCAAGCCATTCACCCGTCCCCCAGGCGACGCGGTTCAATTCACTGCCCGCCTTGACCAGAAGCAAGGCGGTCAGCAGGCTGGGAAGCAGTTTCCAAACCTTGTCATCATCCCTGGATTGCATGCGTGGAATTATAACGGGGAAGTGATGTTGGGGGAATCATCGTGAATGAAACCCACCGGCAGGTGAACCGCTTTTCATTTTTTCCCGGAACGCACCCTGCTCTTTTCCTTCAGGCGCGCAATACGGCGGTCCAGTTCCTGCTTCCAGTGCTTCTTCATATAGCCGGGCAGGTCGGAAGTACGCGTCAATTCCAGCGCGGACCTGGACCACTTCAGTGCCTCCTCATAATCCCGCAGGCGATGTTCATGATACTTGGCGAGCTCCACGTGTGCATAGATATGACCCTGCTCCGCAGCCTGTTCCCACAAACGGATGGCTTGTTCAATGTCCCCGCGCCGTTTCTGCAGGATCGAGAGCCTTTCCAGCGCGGCTCCAAAATCCGCCTCGGTCAGCTCAAGGCTGAGACCATGTTCCATGAGACGCGCCGCCAGGTCCCACTGCTTGAGGTCTTCATACAGCCTGCCAAGCGCGATGAAATCGAGTCCATGCTGCACGCGCCCGTCGAAGGGATCCGACATAAGGGATGCAATGTGACTGAGCAGGGCAGCCATCGCGACCACATCCATGGCGTTGTGATAGAAAACCCCTTTCAGGGGAGTCGCGTCCCCTGTGCGCAGGTAATCAAAGTACAGCCAGGGGATCTCGTACCCGGGGACCTCCTCAACGGTGCGCGGGGCGAGCAGGATGTTCTCCTCGAGATACTTGAGCGCGCGCGAAGGCAGGCGGTCCCGCCACAGGCGCCGGGCAAGCGGCAGCAGATCCAGGTGGGAAAATTCCTTCAGCGGTGTGGGGATGCTGTGCAACGCGTAACGCGTATTGAGCAGGGGCGCGTCAAAGGCTTTCCCGTTGAAGGTCACCAGGGCGCGGCAGGGCGCGAGGAAATCCAGCAGCGCCTCCAGCATGGCAGGTTCCTCGGTCGGGTCACGCATGAAAAACTGCGCCAGGTGGAAATCGTCCCCCTCAAAACGCCCCACCCCGACCATGAAGGCATACGTGCCTGTGCCGCCTGCCAGACCCGAGGTCTCGGTATCGAGAAAAGCAAAGGAAGAGAGAGGGATAGGAGGAAATAAGCGGGTCGCGCGCCCAGGCTGCGACTGCATCGAGAGAGCTCGTGACAGGCAATGGCTGGCTTCCATGATGGTAGTTCGTATCAAAGGTCTGCTCGGAGACAAAAGCCTCGCCGCGCGCGGTCAGGCGGAATCCGCCCGGGACCACGCTCTGGATGGGAAAATGGGCGCCGGTCCCGGGTCGCTCCAATTGGGAGGCCCCGACCTTGACGCCCAGCGCTTTCAATTTATCCCCAAGGGAAGGTTTGGGAGAACTCACAAGGCAATTGTATCGTATGGCGGAACGCGGTGTTAGTACTGGTATACTCGGCAAAAATGCCCGTCAACCACAGGAGAATTGATGACGAAACCCAGGGAAGGTAAATTATCATTCTGGACAAAACTGGTTTACGGAACGGGCGATTGGGGAGCGGCGGGATATGGAACACTACGGCAGGTCTTCTATGCCATCTTCTTAACGGATGTGGTGGGGCTGGAGCCGCGGCTGGCATCCGTGGCTGCCCTGGTCGGCATCCTCTGGGATGCCATCAACGACCCGCTGGTGGGCATGCTCAGCGACCGTGTGCGCACGCGCTGGGGACGGAGACGTCCATTCCTGTTGTGGTTTTCGATCCCCTATGGTTTGGGTTTCCTTTTGTTATGGTGGGCGCCGCCGTTCGATGGGCAAATTGCCAAGACCATCTTTGTAACCCTGGCTTTCATGATCGCCGATACGTTCGAGACGCTGGTGAGCGTACCATTCTCTGCCCTGACCCCCGAACTGACGCGGGATTATGACGAACGCACCTCGCTGACAGGTTTCCGCATGTTCTTCAACCTCGCCATCTCACTGGTGGCAGCCGTGGCAGCACCCGCCATCGTGGATGGCGTGGTGGCAGGCGGCGGCACACAGCAACAGGGCTACCTCGTCACGGCAGCCATTTTCGGTGGCATGGCGGCTGTCCCCTTCCTGTTGATCTTTGCAGTCATCCGCGAACCTGAACTCACGCCCGAGCAGATGAACAGGGTTTCGTTCATCGAGACCATCCGCACCGCCTGGGCTAACATCCCCTTCCGTTATGCCACGGCGGTCTTCATGCTTAACTGGATCACATTTGACCTGGTGGCACTCGTCCTGCCGTTCTATTTGCTATATTGGATCGCAGGCGGCGATCTCCTGGCACAGGCGAACGTCTTTGGAATGAGCCTGCCGATCGAGTCGGCGGTCTTTGCCCTGCTGTTGATCACATCCGTGCTCGTCCTGCCGTTTTGGATCTATCATCTCGCGCCGCTTCAGCAAACAGATCGCCTACATCGTGGGCATGGTCTTCTGGGCAGTCGTCCAGCTTGCCATCTTCTCGGTCCAGCCCGGACAGATCACGCTGGTGCTCAGCCTGAGCGTCCTGGCGGGCATCAGCGTTTCATCCGCGCACCTGCTGCCCGACTCGCTCTTCCCCGACGTGATCGAATGGGATGAGTTGCGCACCCGCCGCCGCTCCGAGGGGATCTACTACGGCGTCAAGAATTTCATCCGCAAACTGACGGGGGCACTGGCGATCTTCATCGGCTTGCAGACCCTGGGATGGTTCGGTTACCAGACACCCCCGGCAGGCGTAACCCAATTCACCCAACCCGATTCTGCGTTGATGGCGATCCGCGTCCTGCTTGGACCGTTCGGGGCGGTATTGCTCTTCAGCGCGGTACTGGTGGCATGGTTCTACCCGCTGACGCGCAAGCGACATGCACGGATACGGAAATTGTTAAACAAAGAGGAAGGACAAGGAACTGGCGAAAGTCGATTGACCAACCACCGGATTCCAGCCGGCACAAGGAGCATCGTTTTACGGTGCTCCTTTATTATTTGGGAAACATCGTACAATCATTTGTAGGAGATCGGCTCCACATCCCTTTTCTTTTCCTGTTTCCCCCTTCTTTCCCGGGCATAGTAGAAGGTCTCGCGCAGTTGCGGTGTGACCATCCCGGACTCACGATAACCCATGCGTGTGCCGTGGAATTGCATGACCCGGAACCAGAATATGGATGCGAGATCTCTCCACAGCGTTCGCTCCCGTCCCGCATGCCAGAGATCGCTCAAAACGTTGGCGGTCGTCAGGCGCACGAAGTCATACAGGTTGAAGTGCGCCTCGGGGTGGATCTGCTTAAAAGCCATTGCCTCGCGACGATAGCGATTGAACACACCGCGGGGAGTCTCAGCATGGACGTGAATGACCTCCGCCTCCGCCACATAGGCGATCGCATGTCCCTGCTCCTTTGCCCACTTTGCCCAGGCAAGGTCCTCCAGCCCGGTCAACGATTCGTCGTACGGGTTTGCATTCCATAATGACCTGCGGATGGCGGCATTGGCGTTATTACAAAAGGCTGTCGACTGCCGGGGCTGGCTGACATCCGGATACCATTGCTGGAAGATCTGCTGCTCGGAGAATTTTGCGGTCGCAGGACCGCGTTGTTTCCCATAGGTCAATGCCACTTTTTCATCCTCGAACGGACGCAGGAGGGATTCCAGCCAATCCGGGTAGACGGGATGGACGTGGGCGCTGGCAATCACGACCAATTCGCGCCTCGCCGCACGGATGCCGAGATTGAGCGAACGACCAAAAGTGAATTCGCCGGGAGGGATGTGCACCACCCGCGCGCCGAACGATTCCGCGATGGCGACCGTCGAGTCGACAGAGCCCGAGTCCACCAGGATCACTTCCACATCCTCGACCGTCTGGTGCCGGACACCTTCCAGCAGACGCCCAAGGTGGGCGGATTCATTATAGGCGCGGATGACCAGGGAACATTTCATGACGGAGATCGATGGATCGGCAGCCGGACTACCAATCCCCATCCTTCTCATACCCCAGGGTTGTCAACAGATCGCCGGCGACATCCTTGAAGATCCTCCTGTGCTCGGGCGAAAAGTGTTTTTTCCACTCACCGGTTTTTCCCGATCGGAAGGTGGGGGACCTGGCGGGATTGATGGACGACTCCATTGCCTCCAGCACCTGTTCGCGCGAGGCGGGCAGCGCTGCGCGCCGCAGCAGATGCTCCATGATGCGCGCCAGCGTACCGGGACGATCGAGGATGAGATCCTCGAAATGGATCGGCAGGATCTCCGGCTGACCCAGCCATCCAAGGTAGGGGGCAAATCTTTCGGCAATATTCGGGAACTCGATCTCCCCCCGGGTCTTCCCAGGATGCTGACCTTCAGCCGCGCATCGAAATCGGGAAGGGATTGATAGTGATCATGATGAACATGGCGGGCTTCCATGTCGGTCACATAGTAGACATGCGAGACCACCACATCCCGCGGGTCGCGGAAGATGAAATAAGGAACATACGCGGAAGACTTCACGCGCGCCAAAATCTCGGGGCGGGCGAAGAGATGCGCTGAAGCGACATCCAGGGGATGTAATGCAGACAACCAGGCAAGCGCTTGATCAGGAGTCCGCTTTTGCCCGCTTTCCCCTTCGTATTCGGCATAAAAGGAATGCAGGCGTTTTGCAAATGGCGCGACCTTTGCAAAACCCAGCAGGATCTGGTCCAGGAGATGCGTGCCGCTCTTGGGAAAGGAGATGCCGAGCAGGATCGGCCAGCCGTTCCCCGGCTCGGGCAGGGAGGCAAAGCGGGCGCGCTGTGCAAGTTTTTCGGTCTGGTAGAGTATGGAGCGAAGCGTGGAGCGGGGATTCATGCGATGACGGCGCCCTCCATCTTGAGCAGCCACTCCTTTGTTTTCAGCCCCTCCCCGCCGCCATAGCCGCGCAGTTTACCATCCGCACCGACGACACGGTGACAGGGGATCACCAGCGGCATGGGGTTGGTCGCATTGGCGCGACCGACGGCGCGGGCAGCGCGCGCACGCCCCATCTGGTGCGCGATCTCACCATAGGTGCGGGTTTCCCCGTAAGGAATGGTAAAAACAAGTTTCAACACTGTACGCTGGAAAGGACGGAGCAGGCTCCAGTCGATCGGAAAGGAAAAGGATGTCCGGTCGCCGCTTAAATACTCACCCAACTGGCGGAGAGCACTGGAGGTTTTTTCCGCATTGAGAATGGATGGATGTTTGAGGCGTTTGGTCAGGTACACATCCAGGGCGGATCGCTGGTCAGCCCATTCGACCGCCACCAATCCCTTTTCGGAGACAGCCACCCACAAGTCCCCGAGCGGCGTATGCTTGAGCAAGCCAAGGTGGATAGGGACATCTGCTGCCATTTTTGCTCCTGTCGCGTCAACTATATCATGGCTTTCTCAAAGTGGGATTGGTGTTCAGGGTTCAGTGTTCAGTAACCGGTGATCGGATTTGGGAATCAATGATGACGGAGGGCATGCACCAACTCAATCATGATTTTCACCCTCAAAAAGAGGAAAAAAGGCGAAAATACCTGACAATTATGAAAGTTGTCGAACAATCGTAGGGCAGGCGTAGGTTTACCGTCAAGTACAATCCGGGCAGGGATGATAACATGATGGCGTAAGGTGATTTCTCTTCTCCTCCTTTCAACGAGAGCCAGGGTCGGCGTCCCTGGCTCTCACGATTTCCAGGGGAGAACTGTTTTTTCTGGTGCCGGTTTTCATCCCAGCGGGGAAGTATAATCTGCTCATACCACAAGCAATTACAACTACTGGAAGGTGACCCATGACAGTCAAAGTGACCATCCTCGGTCTCGGACAGATCGGCAGCTCCATCGGTTTGGCGCTGGCACCACAGAAGGAAAAGATCACCCGTGTGGGACATGACACGGACTCTGATACCACCCGCGCCGCAAAAAAGAAGGACGTGGTGGACAACGTGCAAGGTGAACCTGCATTCCGCAGTGGAAGGGGCGGATCTGGTCATCCTGTCAGTACCACTACACGAAGTTCGGGACACGCTCAATATGATCAGCGCAGACCTGAAGGAGGGCGCGGTGGTGCTGGATACCTCCCCCGCCAGGCGCCAGGGTGAGGCGCTGGCACGCGAACTCCTGCCCGCGGGACGCTATTACGTCGGGCTTGTACCCGCCATCCAGTCTGGACACCTTCTGGAAACAGGAGGCGGGCTGGAAGGCGCACGCGCCGACCTTTTCCAGGGTGCGACCTGCCTGGTCTGCAGCATGCCCGGCTTGCCCGAGAACGCGGTGCGGCTGGCAACTGACCTGCTTAAAATTGATCGGCGCAAATCCGATCCTCTGTGACTCGGCCGAAGCGGACGGTTTGCTGGCGGGGATGATCACCCTGCCCAAAATACTCGCCGTGTCACTGGTGGATGTAACGATGGATAAACCGGGTTGGGCGGATGCAAAAGAACTGGCGGGTCCGCCCTATGCCATGCCCGTGGCGGCGGTATTTGACCGGGAAATTGGGGAGACGCTGGGCGAAGCCGCACTTGCAAACCGGGACAACCTGGTGCGACTGCTGGATGGCTATCTCGAATCCCTGCGCGCACTACGCGACCACATCCAAAATGAAGAACGCGAAAAACTGGATCAAAAGATCCGCGACGCGCAGGACAGCGCCTTCCAATGGCTGGCGGAACGCCACCTGGAAAAATATTCCCCTCCCGGTGGAAGCGGCAGCTCGAAGGATCCCAACAACCCCACATTTGGAGACCGCCTCAAGCAATCCTTCCTGGGTGGTCTCGCCAATCCCAGGAACTGACCGCCGCATGGCATTCTACTGTTACATCCTGGAATGCGGCGACGGCACATACTACACAGGCTGGACCACCGATCCAACGCGGCGCGAGAAACAACACAACGCCGGACGCGGTGCCAGGTATACGCGCACCCGGCGACCGGTCAGGCTGGTCTACGTGGTGGAGTTATCTTCACGCACGGAAGCGATGAAAAGGGAACGGGTCATCAAGAAGATGACCCGTGAACGAAAACATAAATTGATCGATACGCACCGGGCAGGTTGACCGCCCGCAAGGTCACTCCGGAAATACCGGCAGGTGCCCCAAAGAGATGACGTGATTCCACTGGGCGCGATCCCCCTCGGTGAGGATGGCTGCCTCGCCGGCGACTTCCGCACCCGCCTTTTCCATCAGCATCCGCATGCCCTGGACCGTGGAACCGGTGCTGATCACATCGTCCACCAGCATCACCTTTTTCCCCTCCATCATCTCGCGGTCCTTCTCATCCAGCACCAGCATCTGCGGCTGACCGGTGGTGATGGACAACGTCTCAGTTCTCAGCGCCTCCCCCATATAGGGCTTGTAGGTCTTTCGCAAAACAACATAGGGTTTCTTCATTTCCACTGCCAGCGCATACGCCAGCGGGATGGACTTTGCCTCGGCAGTGACCAGCACATCGAACTGGATCCCCTCCAGTTTTTTCCCCAGTTCACGCGCGCAAGCCTGGACCAGTTCCGCATCCCCCAGGATGTTAAGGATGGCGATTCGCAGACCCGGCTTGATCCTGAACAGGCGCAGTTCACGCTTCAGTCCGGCGATCTCAATGGAATAGGTTTCGCGGCTCATTGGTCTCCTGGTACAGGTCAAATTTATGGTAGTTTATCATAAACGATTCATGGCGGGTATAATCCTCCCATGCTTCCAAACCTGCAGATCAATGACACCGTCCGCATGCGGAAGGCACATCCCTGCGGTGCGACGGATTGGAAAGTGATACGCCTCGGTGCAGACATTGGTCTGGAATGCCTGGGATGCGGACGGCATGTCATGCTCACCCGGCGGGAACTCATGCGGCGCGCAAAGAGCATCACACCCCAGGCACATCCCTCGGATCCGGGCAGGGCAGCAGAATCCAAATCATGACAAAACCGCACGTGCTGTTCCTCTTCTCTGATACCGGGGGCGGGCACCGCAGCGCGAGCGAAGCCGTCATCGAAGCGCTCGGGCTGGAATTCGGCGATTCCATCACGGCTGAAATGGTGGATTTCTTTAAAGAGTACGCGCCCATTCCATTTAACAGGATGCCCGACCTGTATCCCAGATTGGTCAAGGCACCGCATTTATGGCAGGCTGGTTTTTATGCGACCGACGGGCGTCCGCAGGCACGCGTTCTCACCAGTGCCTTCTGGCCTTATGCCAGCCGCGCCGCCAAAAAACTGATCAACAATCATCCCAGCGATATCATCGTCGCAACCCATCCGGCAGCCATCTCGGTCGGGCTGAAAGCGCTGGGAAAAAATCGAACCCGCCGCTGGATCAGCGTGGTCACCGATCCCGTCACCACGCACGCGCTGTGGTTCGACAAGCGCGCCGACCTGATCCTCGTCCCCACGGAGATGGCACGCGAACGCGCGATCGGTTACCACATGCCGCCCGAAAAAGTGCACGTGGTCGGGCAGCCCGTGGCGGACCGCTATTGCGCTCCCCCGGGCAACAAGCGCGCACTCCGGAAAAAATTAGGCTGGCAGCTGGACAGGATGATCGTCCTGCTGATCGGCGGCGGCGAGGGAATGGGACCCATCGCACATACCGCCGACGCCATCAATGCCTCCGGCTTGGACCTCGGGTTGGTCATTGTTGCCGGGCGGAACAGCAGCCTGCAGGCAAAACTTGAGAAGCGCGCTTGGGACATCCCGACGCGCATCTACGGCTTCACCCGCGAACTGCCCGATTTCATGCGCGCCGCGGATGTACTGGTGACCAAGGCGGGACCGGGCACCATCGCCGAATCGATGAACGCCGGGCTGCCGATCATCCTGAACTCGCGCGTCCTGGGGCAGGAGGATGGCAACGTCACTTATGTGCAGAAGGAACGCGTGGGAGTCTGGGCGCCACGGACGGACCGCGTGGTGCGCACGCTCAAGAAATGGCTGGAAAACCCGGAAGAACGCCAGCGTTTTGCAAAGAACTGCCTGAATACGGCACGCCCGCAGTCTGCCCGGCTGATCGCCCGCTACATCGGCTCCCAGGCGGGTCTCTGCCCCGAGCCGGAATTGGACGACGATCAGGAATAATATCGCCGGCACCCTCTGGAGATCCGGAGCACCTGACCGGAACGCAGAATCCATCCTCTTTCGGAGAGGTATAATCCCGTCCATGCCCATCCTGGATGATCACAGCCTCGATTTCATCAGCCGCAGTCCCGAGCAGACCCGGCGCATTGGCATTCGCCTGGGCGGCTTGCTAAAAAGCGGTGATCTCCTTTGCCTGGAAGGTGAACTGGGGGCAGGCAAGACCACCCTGGTCCAGGGTATCGCACAGGGCTGGGGCGCGTTCGACCCCGTCTCGAGTCCCACTTTTGTGCTGGTCAATGTGTATCGCCGGGCGGGTGACGGGAATTTTTTTCACATGGATGCCTACCGGATCGAATCCTCATCCGAAGGCTGAGGAACTGGACCTGGTGACCATGCTCAACGAAGGGCATCCTTCTCATTGAATGGGCAGACCGCATCCAGGACATCCTGCCGGACGAGCGCTTATGGGTGAAACTTGAACATGTCAGCGAGGAGCACCGTCAACTGCGATTCGCGGCACGCGGGAAACGTTACGATGAGATCGTGTCAAAATTACGCAGATCGATGTTTGGAGTAGGCTGATGTTGCTTGCAGTGGATACCTCCACCGCCCAATTGGGGCTGGCGCTGTATGATGGCGCCGTGGTCATCGCGGAACTGACCTGGACTTCGCGCGCACGTCACACCGTGGAGCTGGCACCGGCTCTTTCCGGGCTGCTCGACCGCACCGGTATTTCCATTAAGGATCTTGCCGCCCTGGGGGTGGCGATCGGTCCCGGTTCATTCACCAGCCTGCGCGTGGGGCTGGCGTTTGTCAAAGGTCTTGCGCTGGCGCGGCATCTGCCCGTGATCGGCGTTCCCACCCTGGACACAGTGGCTGCCAGCATGCCGGTGCAGGACATCCCGCTGGCGGCTGTTCTGCAAGCCGGGCGCGGCACGGCTCGCCCTGGGCTGGTACAAGGCCTCCGAAAACGGGTGGCTGGCGGAAGGTTCGATCCAGACCACGAACGCGGACGCCCTGGCAGAATTGATCCACCAGCCCACGCTGATCGTTGGAGAGTTGACCGCGCCGGAACGCCAGCGGCTGGAGCGCAAGCGGAAGAACATCCAGCTGGCCTCACCCGCACAGTCCGTCCGGCGCCCCGCGCTGCTGGCAGAGCTGGCATGGGCACGCTGGAAATCAGGCAGGCTGGATGATACCGCCTCGCTCGCGCCGATCTATTTGCATACTGAGGGGGGACCTTCTTGATCACGATACGACGCATGGAAGGCAGGGACATCCCCGAAGTGCTGGAGATCGACCGCAGTTCATTCACCCTGCCGTGGACGGAACGCGCCTACAAGTATGAAGTGGAGGAGAACAAGGCGGCGCGCTGCTGGGTCGCGACCCTGGATGACCGCGTGGTTGCCATGCTGGTGTTGTGGATCATCCTGGACGAAGCCCACATTGCCACGGTCGCCACGCATCCGCATTATCGGCGGCAGGGACTGGGCAGCAGGCTGCTGACCAGGGCGCTGGTCTCGGCACGCGAAGAGGGGGCGGTAAAGGCGTTGCTGGAAGTGCGCGCCCGTCACACCACGGCACAGAAGATCTATCGGGACCTCGGTTTCGTGGAAGTGGGTCGCCGCCCGAAGTATTATCACGACAACGACGAGGATGCATTGCTGATGACGCTGGACAACCTGAAAGACCTGGAATACGCGGAGGCTGAATGAGCGCGGAAGAGACACTGAAGCAGATCGCGGGTGAAGTAGCCGTTTGCACGAACTGCATCCTGCACAAGACGCGCAAGAAATCCGTGCCCGGCGAAGGACCAGCCAACAGTGAGATCATGTTCATTGGCGAAGGTCCGGGCATGAATGAGAACGAGCAGGGACGCCCGTTCGTGGGGGCAGCCGGGAATTTCCTGAACCAGCTGCTGGCGCAAGCCGGCTTGAAGCGCGAGACGGTCTGGATCGGGAACGTGGTAAAATGCCGCCCGCCCGAAAACCGCGACCCCCAACCCGATGAACTGGCGGCATGCAACACCTATCTCGAACGCCAGATCGAGGCGATCGACCCGCGCATCATCGTGACACTCGGACGCTTCTCGATGGGCAAATTCATGCCGGGCGCAAAGATCAGCGCCATACACGGGCAGATGCGCAAGATCGGCAACCGCTTTGTGATCGCCATGTATCCATCCAGCCGCGGCGCTGCACCAGCCCGACCTGATGAAGACCATCATGGCGGATTTCGCCAAGCTGCCGCAGCTGTTGGATGTGGCTCGCAAGGAACTGGCAAAATCCGCACCTGCAGCGGCAACGGTTGAAGAAGCCAGTGCCGAGCCGAAACAATTAAGTTTATTCTAGTAAAATTACAGGCTCCTTCCCGGAAGGAGCACAAAATATTCAAGGATTCGAATGACCATCAAAGACACACTCATCAGGAAACTGCAGGATAAGACCGCGAACATCGCCATATTGGGACTCGGCTACGTGGGGCTGCCTCTCGCCGTGGTATTTGCCGAGGCCGGATTCAAGGTCACGGGCGTGGACCCGGACGTGCGCAAGGTGGATTCGATCAACAAGGGCGAGTCATACATTCCCGATGTCAAGAGCGAGGCAGTTGCAGCGCTGGTCAAGTCGGGTCATCTCAAGGCGACCACGGATTTCTCCGTTCTGAAGAATGCCGACGCGGTCAGCATCTGCGTGCCGACCCCGCTGCGCAAGACCGGCGACCCGGACCTGTCCTTCATCATCTCCGCCACCGAAGGACTGGCGCCGTATGCCCACCCCGGCATGGTGGTGGTGCTTGAATCCAGCACCTATCCCGGCACCACGCGCGAAATGGTCGTGCCGACGTTTAACGGACAATGGATTGCAGGCTGGCAAGGACCTCTTCATCGCCTTCTCCCCCGAGCGCGTGGATCCCGGCCGCGAAGACTGGACCACCAGGAACACCCCCAAGGTGGTTGGCGGCATCACGGAGGATTGCTCCGATGTCGCGGCTGCCTGGTACGAACAGGCATTGGACACGGTCATCCGTGTGTCCACGGCGGAAGCGGCTGAGATGGCGAAACTGCTGGAAAACACCTTCCGCATGATCAACATCGGTCTGGTCAATGAAATGGCGATCATGTGCGAGCGCCTCGGCATGGATGTATGGGAGGTGATCGACGCGGCTGCCAGCAAACCGTTCGGCTTCATGAAGTTCACGCCCGGACCCGGGCTGGGAGGTCACTGCATCCCGATCGATCCCCTTTATCTTTCCTGGAAGATGAAGACCTTCAATTACAACACGCGCTTCATCGAACTGGCATCCGAGATCAACACCAACATGCCGCGCTACGTGGTCAACCGCCTGCTGGACGCGATGAATGACCGCGGTCAGCTGCTCAAGGGCAGCCGGGTGCTCGTGCTGGGCGCGGCGTACAAACCCGACATTGACGATGTGCGCGAATCCCCCGCCCTGGATGTGATCGGTCTGCTCCAGAAGAAGGGCGCGCAGGTGGAATACCACGACCCGTACATCCCGCACCTTCACCACGAGTATGACGGCTGGCAGATGGACAGCGTCAAGGACATGCTGAAGGCGGTCCGGGAGGCGGATGCAGTGGTGATCATCACCAATCACACGGTCTATGACTATGCTGCCATTGTCAGGGATGCAAAATTCGTCTTTGACACGCGCAATGCGACCGGCAGGATCGCGAAGGGCAGCGGGAAGGTCGTCAGGTTGTAACAAGGCGGCAGGCTGGATCGGAAAGTCAATACGGGAGACGAATGTCAAACTACCTGGTAACCGGCGCGGCAGGCTTTATCGGCGCCCGCACTACTGAAATGCTGATCGAGCAGGGACATACCGTCGTCGGCGTGGACAACATGAACGACGCCTACGATGTCCGCATCAAGGAGTATCGTCTCAAACGCCTCCAGGCATTGCAGGGTTTTGAATTCATCCGCGCCGACATCTCGGAACGTTCCGTGCTGGCACAACTGGCTAAACCACAAATTCGATGCGGTCATCAACCTGGCAGCGCGGGCAGGCGTCCGTTTCAGCGTGGAAAATCCCTGGGCTTTCCTTGAATCGAACGTGATGGGCACGCTTGAACATGCTTGAACTCTGCCGCCAGACGGATTGTAAAAAATTCCTGCTGGCGTCCACCTCCAGCATCTACGGGGCAAACCCGCCCTATCCCACACCCGAGACTGCCTCCAGCAGTGAACCTCTCCAGCCTTATGCCGCCAGCAAAAAGGGGGCGGAGGTGCTGGCGCACAGTTACCACTACCTGTACGGCATCGATGTGAGCGTGGTCCGCTATTTCACCGTCTATGGTCCAGCCGGGCGCCCTGATCTCGCCATGTTCCGTTTCGTACAGTGGATCAGCGAGGAACGCCCCGTCCTGGTGAATGGCGATGGGACACAATCACGCGGTTTCACCTTCGTGGACGATATCGCACGCGGCACCATCGCAGCCCTGAAACCCCTGGGGTATGAGATCATCAACCTCGGCGGACACGAGACCATCACCATCAACGACTTGATCGAGTTGACCGAGGAACTGGCTGGGAAACAAGCCAGGGTCGAATACGGTCCGCCCAACCTGGCGGACATGTACCAGAATTGGGCGGACGTTTCGAAAGCACGCCAATTGCTCGACTGGCAGCCTCAATACAATTTGCGCGAGGGTCTGTGGAAATTGATCGAATGGTATCGGGCTGAGCGTGCGTGGGCGAAGGATATTATCACCGTCTAGGGCGCAAGGGATATTTTGCGTTCCCCCTCTTATCCAGATGTCATCCACCCCCCGGTCACCCTCCTGGCGCGCAGACGATCTCCTCAAACGCCTCCTCCGTAACAGCGGCTATCTTTTCAGCAGTACGGTCGTATCTGCCGCGCTGGGATTCATCCAGGGCATCCTGGTTGTCCGCCTGATCGGCATCGAGGGATACGGCTTGCTGGTGGGAGTGGTCTTCATCTTTGCCACGAACGTCAACCGCCTGCTCTCCTTCCGAATGAGCGAAGTGGCGGTCAAGTATGCCGGGGAGGCTCTCGCACAGAACGACAAGGAACGCACTGCCGCCCTGTTCAAGGGACTTGGCTTGATCGAGATCGGGACCTCCATCGCCGCGTACCTGGTCCTGGTCGCCTTGACTCCCTGGGCGGCACGAACCTTTGCCTATAATCCCTCGCTTGCGCCCCTTTTCCCCGCCTATGGGCTGTACCTGCTCGGCAACCTTGTGTATGAGACCTCCACGGGCGTCCTGCAAACATACAAACGTTTTGACCGGATCTCGGCAGTTCAACTGGCGGGCAGCCTCACGATCGCAGCCTGTGTCCTGGTTGCATTCATCTTAAAAGGAAATTTAATTCATATCCTCGCAGCCTACCTTGCAGGAAAACTGCTCGCAGGGCTGCTCATCGCCATCTTTGCCGTACGCGAACTCAAAACCAACCTTGGCACGGACTGGTGGCGCGCCCCGCTGTCCCTCGTCCCGGACTGGCGCGGGATCATCGGTTTTTCCCTCAACACCAATCTTAATGGAACGGTCAGCCTGGTCGTCCGCGATTCTGCGCCGCTCTTCCTGGCTGCGTTCGCGTCACAGGTGGAGGTCGGCTATTTCAAACTGGCGCTCTCCCTGGTCAGCCTCGTGACCCTTCCCATCGAACCGTTCATCTGGCCCACCTATGCAGAGATCACCGGGACCATTGCCCGCGCCCAATGGGACGCGACCAGGCGCCTGTTGAAACGCGTCTCCGCCATCGCCGCGGCATGGACTCTCTCCGCGGGCGGGGTGCTTGCCGCTTTGGGTTGGTGGTTGATCCCCCTCGTCTACGGCACAGATGCGGCGCCTGTATACCCCGCGACCGTCATCCTGCTGATCGGCTATGGGGTTGCCAACATCCTGCACTGGAACCGCCCGCTGCTGCTTGCGCTCGGCAAACCCTCGTATCCCTTGATGGTTGCCATCCTCGTCGGCGCGGCACAAATTGCGCTCATTTTCATCCTGGTCCCCGCTTATGGCTACCTGGGGATGGCAGCCCTGCTCTCCGCCTACCTGGTCATCTCCATCGGTCTCGTCGCCTGGCGCGGTATAACTGAGATCAACCGGCGGGCAGGAACCCGCAAACCCGAATGAAGATCATCGCCATTGCAGGCTCGCACGTCCCGTCTGACACAGCCAACAGCATCCAGGTGATGAAGGCATGCTCCGCCCTCGTCCAGATTGGTCATGACCTCACGCTTCTCGTTCCCGAATTTGATCTGCGACCTTCGGGCTTCGATCTTCAAGTCCATTACGGTCTTCCAAATATTTTTCCCATCGAATGGTTAAGATCCTCGAACCGGCGCCTGTTCACCTGGCAGTCCGTCCGCCGGGCAATTGCGCTCCATCCCGACCTGCTTTATGCCTGGATGCCTCAATCGGCTGTGTTTGGATTGCTGGCGCAAAAACCCGTGGTTTTCGAAGCCCATCTCCAGCCCACCGGGATGTTCGGTCCGCTCTGGCATCGCGCCTTTGCACGCCTGCGCGGGAGCAAACGACTGGCTTGCATCACCAGGGCACTGCAGGCGACACTTGAACGCGAGCATGGGATGAAACTCCGCGCGGATGAAGTGGTCATCGCCCCCAACGGTGTCGAACTGGAACGCTTCGCATCCCTGCCCGACCCCGCATCCGCACGCCGGTCCCTGGGTCTGCGCGAAGCCCCGACCGTGCTCTGCGCAGGTCACCTGTACCAGGGGCGCGGTGCCGACCTGTTCCTGCAACTGGCAAAGACCCTGCCCGACGCGCACTTCGTCTGGGTGGGCGGCAGGCAGGAGGACGTGGCGGAATGGAGGGGAAAAGCCGGGACTCTGCCCAACGTCACGTTCACGGGTTTTGTCCCGAATGCTGACCTGCCGCGCCACCTTGCCGCCGCGGATGTGCTGCTCATGCCCTATGCGCGCTCCATCCTGGGTTCCAGCGGGGATGCATCCTCCGCCGCGGTAGCCAGCCCGATGAAGATGTTCGAATACATGGCAGCCGGTCGCGCCATTCTAACCAGCGACCTGCCGGTCATCCGCGAAGTGCTGGACGATTCATCCGCCGCCTTTGCACCCCCGGAGGACCCCATCCGCCTGGTCAACCGCATTGACGCGCTTATTGTCTGACGCAGAGCTCCGCGCCAGGCTTGCCTCCAACGCCCGGCGTGAGGTTGAAAAATACACCTGGATCGCGCGGGCTCAGAGGATCATGCAGGGATTCCCGGTCAATTCCTGATATTATGAAGTCCATGAAATTCCACCTCGCAGCCATTCTCTCCAGTCTCCTGCTTGGAGCGGCGCTGTCAGCCGTCCAACCCGGGAGCTTTTGGATCGGCTGGCTGGTTTTCTCCATCCTCTTCCTTCTATCCAGTTACATTATTCGTGCCATTCACCCATGGCTGAATGCCGGGTATTCCATCACCATTCTCGTTGTCCTGGCATTTTTCCTCCGTCTTTTGCTTGGCACAGGGCTTTACCTGGCTCTTCCGGAAGGCGGCAACCCGAACGAACAGCATGACGCAGGCTACATCTTCCTGGATTCCTATCAACGTGATACCCAGGCTTGGGAACTGGCGGAGTCCGAGGCTGGCATCCTCTCCGCGTTCAACAGGAATTTCCACTCCGACCAGTACGGCGGACTGCTGGCTTTCGACGCGTTCATCTATCGGTACCTCTCGCCGGACGCTCACCGCCCCCTGCTGCCGGTCTTCTTCGGCGCCCTGATCTCGGCACTGGGTCTTGCCTTTTTATGGAAGGCGGCGGCACGCCAGTGGGATGAAAAGCCTCGCCTTTGCCGCGGCATGCATCTATGCCCTCTACCCCGAATCCATTTTCCTGGGAAGCGCGCAAATGCGCGAACCTTTCCTGATGGCATTTGTCGCCATTTCATTGTGGGGGTTCGTGAGCCGCGGGTCAGGCTGGAAATTTTCCGCGCTCTGGCTGGCGATCGGTTTTGCAGGCATGCTGCTGGTTTCACCCGCCATCGCATTGCTCATGCTGGTCATCCTGGGGGGCTGGGCATGGATGGGGCGCGAGCACGCCCGCCTCTCATGGGTCGCGCTGGTCATTGCGGGACTTGTCTTCATCGCGGGTCTGTACCTGCTGGCATGGGGACTGGAACGCGAACAAGCCTTCGGCTCCTCCCCGCTGGGCATCATCCTGAACTGGTCCCGCGAGGCGGTCAAATGGGACACCTATCAATTGGTCCGCAGTTCAGGCTGGGTGCAAAAACTATTCAATGAAATGCCCGCCTCCCTGCATCCCCTCTTCGTGATGGTCTACGGGGTGACCCAGCCCGTCCTGCCCGCCACGCTCATCGAACCCACCACGCCTCTCATCCGCGCGCTGATGATATTCCGTGCCTTGGGATGGTACGCACTCGTGCCCCTGCTGTTCTATGCCCCCTTCGCCATCTCCCGCATGCCGCAGGGTTCAGCCCGCCGGTTATGGTACTGGCTGACGGCGGTGGCATGGTTGTGGATCATCGTTGCAGCCCTGCGAGGCGGCGCGGACCAGTGGGACAATCCCCGCTACCGGGCGATCCTGATCGCGGTCCAGGCACTCGTGGCAGGCTTTGCCTGGGTACACCGCGACCGCTGGCTGCTTCGCTGGCTGGCGGTGGAAGCCGTCTTCCTGGTCATATTCACGCAGTGGTACCTCAGCCGCTACCTTCACATCGGAGGGCAGCTGCCGTTTGGTATAATGATTTTGCTGATTCTCATCATTGCAGGGTTGATCCTGCTTGGCGGTTGGTGGTGGGATCGGCGAAGAAGACCACTGCCTTGAGATATAAAAAGGGCTGATAAATCCAATATCTGTCCTTTTTTATTTCCCCAAATATCGTTCCCGGTTATCTCTCCATTTACCGGGAGCAGTGGATTTTCAAGGTATAATTCAGCCGCTGAATTTTGATTTATCCGGGAGCAGACATGCCTACAGCCATAATCACAGGGATCACGGGACAGGACGGATCGTACCTGGCAGAACTATTACTCTCCAAGGGCTACAAGGTGCTTGGGGTGGCCCGCCGCGCCAGCACGCTCAACTATGAACGCATCGAACACCTGCTGGATTCCATCGCAGATCGTGCAGGGCGACCTGACCGACCAGGGTTCCCTGATCGCCCTGCTGGAGGAACACAAACCTGACGAGGTCTACAATCTCGCAGCACAGTCCTTCGTCCCCACCTCGTGGAATCAGCCGGCGTTGACGGGGGATGTCACCGCCCTGGGAGTGACCCGCATCCTGGAAGCCATCCGTTATATCAACCCGAAGATCCGCTTTTACCAGGCCTCCTCCAGCGAGATGTTCGGCAAGGTGGTGGAAGTCCCGCAACGTGAGACCACGCCGTTCTACCCGCGCAGTCCCTATGGCGTGGCAAAGGTGTACGGGCACTACATCACGATCAACTACCGCGAGTCGTTCAACCTGTTCGCCGTGTCGGGCATCCTCTTCAACCACGAATCCCCGCGCCGCGGGCTGGAATTCGTCACCCGCAAGATCACGAACGCGGCCGCGCGCATCAAACTGGGGCTGGCAAACGAAGTGCGCCTGGGCAACCTCGAATCCCGGCGCGATTGGGGCTTCGCAGGCGATTACGTGGAAGCCATGTGGATGATGCTGCAGCAGGACAAGCCCGACAACTTTGTCATCGGGACGGGCGAGACTCATTCCGTGCAGGAATGCTGCGAGATCGCCTTCGGTCGTGTCGACCTGGACTACAAGAAACATGTGATCGTGGATGAACGTTATTACCGCCCGGCTGAAGTGGACCTGCTGATCTCGGACGCCTCCAAGGCGGGCAAGGTGCTTGGCTGGGAACCGCATGTTGGCTTCAAGCAGCTGGTTGAGATGATGGTGGATTCGGACCTGAAACGCCTGAGTAAATAGCGACAATCCACCGCCAAAACTGCCCTTCCAGTGAAAACATATAGGCGTCATGGTTTTCGATCATGACGTGGAGATTGGAATTGAGTCATGGTACACAGGTGGCTGTGCCGCCTGTTTTCAGTTGCGTGATCGCCTGCGCAGGAACTGCTCCCTTTCCCGCCCTTTGAGACGTTTGCGAGGGACGGGAGAATCGAGTATATTGGTTTATTTGATGATGAATGCGTAAGGCACTGGAAGAAGTGAACACCCATTAACCGCTGAAATTGGTCGACGAGAAGCCAAAATGAATATTTCCATAATCGTCCCCGTCTATAACGAAGAGAAGAACCTGCCTCTCTTGTTCGACGCCATCCTCGCCGCGGTCGAACCGCTTGCCCGTCCGTGGGAGGTCCTCTTCGTGGATGACGGCTCGCAGGATAAAAGCAGTTCCATATTGAAAGACCTTTACGAACGGGATCCGGATCACGTCCGCGTGATCGAGTTCCGGCGAAATTTCGGGCAGACCGCCGCCATCGCGGCAGGCATCGACCACGCCCGCGGCGAGGTCGATCGTCCTGCTCGATGCGGATATGCAGAACGACCCGGCAGACATCCCCATGCTGCTGGCAAAACTGGACGAGGGCTACGACCTTGTCAGCGGCTGGCGCAGGAAACGCAAGGACAATGTCCTCACGCGCAACCTGCCTTCGCACATTGCCAACTGGCTCATCTCGACCGTGACCGGCGTCCACCTGCACGACTACGGCTGCACCCTCAAGGCCTATCGACGCGATGTGCTGGCAGGCTTCCGCCTGTACGGCGAGATGCACCGCTTCATCCCCGTCTTTGCACATTCGGTCGGGGCGCGCATCACCGAAGTGGAAGTGAACCACCACCCGCGCAAGTTCGGCAGGGCAAAATACGGGCTGGAACGCACGCTCAAGGTGGTGCTGGACCTGTTCACGGTCAAGTTCCTGCTCGATTATTCCAGCAAGCCCATCTACCTTTTTGGGGGTGCAGGCATGGTCTTGATGTTCCTCGGGCTGGCGGACCTGCTGTACCTCTTCATCCGGCGTTTTTGGGGCATCCCCGCCTCCACCTCCCCCCTGCTGCTGGTGGGGGTCATGTTCGCCATCATGGGCTTTCAAAGCGTACTCATGGGGTTGATCGCCGAATTGCTCGTCCGCACCTATCACGAATCGCAGAGCAAAACCACCTACACCGTCCGCAACACGCTTGAGAAGAACAGAGAAAATGAGTGATTGGTGGGTTCACAACCGCCGACTTCTCCTGCAGCTGGCCGGCACACTGCTGGCGATCTTTTTGATATTCCTCCTGGTCAGGGAGGAGGGCTGGGACGAGATCCTCGCCGCCTTGAAAGCCATCCGGCTCACTGACCTGCTGCTGGTTGCCGTGTTCTTTGCCATCTCACGCTTTGCCACCGCAGCCCGCTGGCATGTCCTGCTGCGCTCGGGTGGTGTGGATATCCCATTCCGCGATTCGCTCTCACTCACCTTCACCGGCTTGTTCGCCTCCAATTTCCTGCCCACCACCATCGGCGGGGATGCCGTCCGCCTGGGGGGCATCATGCAGATGGGATTCGACCGTGCCGTCTGCCTGGCATCGCTCGCCGTGGACCGCATCATCGGGATGCTGGGCATGAGCATGGCTGCTCCGCTGGGGCTTGCCTACGCATGGAATACGCTCTTCGGTGGCGCAGCCTCCGCCCTTGCCATGCCTGCCTTCCTGCGCCGCCCATTGGATTTTCTCAAGCGGACCCTGAACAGCTTCTCCCTCTGGATCAAAAAGCCGGGCGCCCTGCTGCTCTCCCTGTCCTTCACCTGGGTGCACATGCTCTGCCTGTTCGCATCCATCTCGGTGTTCGTCAGCGGACTCGGCACCCCCGTCTCATTCTGGATGATCGCCGGGCTGTGGAGCCTGACCTACTTCGTCACGCTCATCCCCATTTCCATCAATGGTCTCGGTCTCCAGGAACTCTCCTTTACCTTTCTCATGTCCAACGTGGCGGGGTTGAGCGCACAGAACAGCCTGACCATCGCCATACTCATCCGTGCCTATTTCATGTTCTCCAGCCTGCCGGGAGCGGCATTCCTCCCATCCACGCTGGCAAATATGACCAACCGGAAATCCGATCCGCCTCCTTCTGAACCATGAAGCCATCCCGTTCATTCTGGTACATCCTGCTCACGCTCACCGCCCTGCTTTCCGCCCTGGCGTTGCTGCAAGCCGTCCCGCAGTTGCAGGCTGGCGGGATATCCCTGTTCCGTTCCAGGTGGACGATCCTGCTCGGTCTTTTCATCCTCAATATCCCCGCTGCCGGGCTGGTGATCTGGGGAGTCGCGCGCGGCTGGTTCGACCGGATTCTTCAACGATTTGAATCCGCCTCCCTTCCCCGGATGCTGCGCTGGCTGGCAGCACTCATCCTGATTCTCCTCCTGGCCTCATTCTGGTTCATCCGCCTGCGGGTGTTCACGGACATCCTGCCGCAATTGTTCCCCTCGCTCTGGATTCTTCTGTGGATCAGCATCCTCGCCATGCTGCTCATGAAAGCCATCACCGGTCTTTCCTTTGAAGCCTCCTTCGCCTCCGTGGTATTGCCGCACATCGTCCTGTTCCGCCTGTGGAGCATCCTGGGCGCGGTCACCGATTTCCCGTTCACCCTCGAATACTCGGAGACCAGCCGCTTCTATTATGGATCGCTCTGGTTCAGCCGGTCGCTTTACGGCATGGACCTGCCGCTCTCCAGCCTGCATCCCACCCGCTACCTGCTGCAAGCCATCCCCTATATCATCCCGGGGCTCCCGCTTTGGGCACATCGCCTCTGGCAGGCATTGCTCTGGATCATTCTCACCGGCGCGGCCTCCTTCCTCCTGGCACGCCGCTTGAAATTATCGAACAGAGGGCTGACCGTTCTGACCGCCATGTGGGGTTTTGTCTTCCTCCTGCAGGGAGCGGTCTATTATCACCTGCAGGTCTGTGTCATCATCATCCTGCTGGGCGTATCCACCCGGCATCCCTGGCGCTCGTTGATTGCCGTCCTGCTTGCCTCGCTCTGGGCAGGCATCAGCCGCGTCAACTGGTTCCCCGTCCCTGCCATGCTGGCGATCGCCTTGTACCTGCTCGAAGAACCGTTCTCACATGTCTCCAACTTGTGGAAGTATCTGCTCCAGCCATTCCTGTGGGCTGTCACCGGTCTGCTCGCCGCGCTCCTCAGCCAGGCGCTCTACATCTTCTGGTCGGGCAACACGGGTAACGCAGGCGACTTCGGCACGGCTTTCACCTCCGACCTGATCTGGAGCCGGTTGCTGCCCAATGCCACCTATCCAATGGGTGTCCTGCCGGGCATCCTGCTCGTCTCCGCGCCGTTGTGGATCGCGTTGTTCTTTTTCCTGCGCGGCAGGGCTGGGAACTGGCATTTCATCCGCCCGCTGGGATCTTCTCCATGCTGGTCGTGCTCTTCCTCGGCGGGCTGGTGGTCAGCACCAAGATCGGCGGCGGCGGGGATATCCACAACATGGATGCGTACATCACGCTGCTGGCGATCATTGCCGCCTCATTCTTCGCGGGTCGTGTCATCCCGGAGAAGGGAAATTCGGGCTGGGGCGGTCTGCCAGCCTGGCTCATCCCGTTGATCGTCCTCGTGCCTGCCGTGTTTTCGATCTCCGGTGTTTCTGCACGCTTCACGTATGACCGCGCCCAGGCAGAGGCGGACCTCGACCAGCTGCGCGCCGCGGTGGCATCCGCCACAGCCCAGGGCGGGGAAGTCCTCTTCATCAGCGAACGCCACCTGGTCACCTTCCGCATGCTTGACCATGTCAGCCTGGTGCCCGATTACGAAGTGGTGACCCTGATGGAGATGGCAATGTCGGGCAACGGGCTCTACCTGGAGCGTTTCCGGAGCGACCTTGCCTCGCATCGCTTCGCGCTGATCGTCAGCCGCAAACAGCGCATCGTTAAGAAGGAAGGGGAAGCCTTCGCGGAGGAGAACAACGTCTGGATCGATGCCGTCTCCACGCCCCTGCTCTGTTATTATGAACGCAGCTTCACGCTCGAAATCATCCAACACCCTGGTCCTTGTGCCGTCGGATACGGCGGATTGTCCCTGATGCAGAAAATGCGCATCCTTGTCCTCATCCATGAATACCCTCCCATCGGCGGCGGAGGCGGCGCAGCCGCCCGCGATATCTGCCGCGGATTCGTGCAACGCGGTCACGAAGTGAAGGTGCTGACCGCGCACTTCACGGGCTTGCCGGAACGGGAGATGGATGAAGGCGTGGATGTGATGCGCATCCGGTCCTTGAGGAAGGAACCTTATCGCGCCACGCTCCTCGAGATGGCAGGCTTTGTGCTGGCGGGGATATCGGCTGGTCGGCGGCTGGCTGCGGAATGGCGCCCCGATGTCATCCACGCCCACTTCGCGGTGCCTGCCGGCGCGGCTGCCCGGCTGCTCTCGCGCTGGGTTCACGTGCCGTATATCCTGACCGCCCATCTTGGTGATGTTCCGGGCGGTGTGCCCGAAAAGACGGACAAGTGGTTCCGCTGGCTCCTGCCCTTCACCCATCGCATCTGGAAGGATGCAACCCGCATCGCCGCGGTCAGCAATTACACGCGCGACCTTGCCCTCCGGCATTACAAGGTCCCCATCCAGGTCATACCGAACGGTGTGGACACATCCGCCCTCGCCCCGCACGCTATCCGTGTGAACGATCCCCCGCGCATCGTTTTCGCAGGCAGGTTCGTCGGGCAAAAGGATCCGCTGCAGGTGCCGCGCGTCCTCGCCACGTTGAAGGACCTGCGCTGGGAATGCACCATGCTCGGGGATGGCGTCCTGCTGGAGGCGACCCGCGCGGAAGTGGAGCGCCTCGGCTTGACGGACCGCTTCCACCTGCCGGGATGGGTCACCCCGCAGGATGTACTGGACGAATTCTCGCGCTCCGACCTGCTCTTCATGCCCTCGCGCGCCGAGGGCTTGCCCGTGGTGGGGGTGCAGGCATTGGCGCGCGGTCTTGCCCTGGTCGTCGGTCGCGCCGGGGGTTTCACGGACCTGGTCTCCGAAGGCGAAAATGGTTACCTGCATGACTGCCAGTGACAGTGCGGGTCTCTCCGCCAGCCTGCGCCTGCTGCTATCGGACACCTCCGCCCTGCGCCGCGCCCGGGAGAAGAGCCTGCAGCTCGCGGAGAAGTTCGACATCCGCCGCGTGGTTGACGCCTACGAGAACCTGCTGAAAGAGGCTTGCGCGTGAAGTACATCCTGCCGCGCGTCATCTATGGCAACCTCGGCGACCTTGCCAGCCGCTGGGGTGTTCTGCGCGCCCTCCATCAACTGGGTGTGCGGGATGTGACCGTCTTCCGCCACCTGGAAGGCGATCTCCCGCCTCTTCCTTTCCATTCTCTTGCCTATCGTCCCTTCCATAACCTGCGCCTGGACCGTCCCGCCCGGGATGCCCTGCGCGCGTCGGACATCGTCCTGTGGGCGGTCGGACTGGACATGCAGGATGACTCCAGCCTTGCCCGCATGCTTTATTTATGGACAGCCTTCTCTTATTACCGCGCCCTCGGTCTCAAGGTCATCTGCCTGTTCCAGGGCGCGGGTCCCATCACGACCGGGATGGGGCGCATGCTTGGGCGCGCGGTCCTCTCGCAGGTGGAGACCTTCATCGCCCGCGACCCCGGCACCTCCGCGCTGATCGAAAAACTGCGCCCGGGCACAAAATGCATCCTCGCCCACGATGCCATTTTCCTGCCCGGCTTTGAAGATGACCTGGCTGCCATGTCACCTGCCGAAAAGGATTCCCTGGAGCGCTTCTTCCCGGATGACGGTCGCCCGGTCATCGGGGTCAACCTGCGCCAGTGGTTCCACTTTGCATCCTCGCTCCTGCCCTACCAGTTCTCGCGGCAGAAATACATGCAGCGCTCCGGGGAGAGGATGGGGGCATTGATCGAATCGATGAGCAGCCTGATCGCTTCCCTGCGGGAACGGCAGGCGGCGCGCATCTTGTTGATCTCCGCCTACCAGCCGGGCGTCCGCCCGTGGGAGGATGACCTGCCCTGGTTGGAACGCGTCAAGGCGAAATTCGATCAGGATGCTGAGGTCATGCTCGTGGATGCTCCGCTGGGCATGCCGGCATATTTCAGCCTGATGTCCCGCCTGCACCTGATGATCGGCATGCGCCTGCACTCGTCGCTGGTGGCATTGCGCTTCGGCGTGCCGTCCATCAACCTGAGCTACACTCTCAAGGGCGGGGATATCCTCCGCCACATGGGTCTGCCCAATTCCGTGGCAGACCTGCGCGCGTTCATCGATTCACCGCAGGCTGTGCTGGAACAGGCGGAAGGCATGCTGAGGGAGCCTGAGGCGGAACGCGGCAGGGTGCGCTCTGCGGTTGAAAAAGCCATCCGGGAAAATCTCGCCGCATTGAAAAAGGTGTTGGACCTCCAATGAACCGTAAAGAGTCGTACTGGCGCGGGGAAGCACCCAAATATCACTGGGCACATGCCCGCCTGCGCCTGATCGCGGAGACCCTCCGGCAGGATGCCTCCATCCATTCCGTCCTGGACCTGGGCGCGGGCTCCGGGACGCTGGCAGGTTTGCTCGGGGACGACATCCGCTACCTGGGTCTGGATATCACCGGGAGCAGGGAGCGGTCCGCGCTTGTTCGCTACATCGATTTTGACAACGCGGATTCCCTCTCCGCTGTAATTGATGAACCCTTTGACGCGGTCGTCATCTCGGGTGTCCTGGAATACCTGAAGGACTGGCGCGCGGTATTCCACGCCGCGGTTGAAAAAGCCCTGCGCCCCGGCGGGTTGTTTCTCGTCAGCGCCATTTACTTTCCCTTTTACAAAACATTCCCCATCCAGCAGCATCCCGCCTGGATCAACCACTTCACCCCCGCAGACCTGCATTCCGCCATCGGTGAAAACGGTCTGCGCCTCGATGTGACCTATCCCATGTGGACGGGCGGCTACGCGTGGACGACCGCCCTCTCGCGCCTGTTTGCCCGGCGCGGGAATGCGCTTCATCCAAAATGGATCCACTGGCTGGGCGTGAACCAGTTCCTGTTCGTCTGTCACCGCGAGGCGTGAAGTGGAGCAAAGCAGCGCATCCAAACGCATTTGGCAGATTCTCCGCTGGCTGGTCCCGCTGGGGCTGATCGGATTCCTGCTCAGCCGGGTGGACTGGGGGGAGATCCTGCCCCTGCTCTCACAGGTCTCGTGGACCAGCCTGCTGCTCTCCGCGCTGGCGTTCCTCCTGTCGCAGATCGTCATCGCCGTGCGCTGGCAGTACCTGCTGCGCTTCCAGGATATCCGCCTGCCGTTGATGCGCCTGGTCTGGTTGGTGCTGGTCGGCGCCTTCGCCTCGAACTTCCTCCCCACCACCATCGGCGGGGACATCCTCAAGATGGTCGCGATCGCCCGCGGGCAGGAGAAGCGCGCCGCCGCGGTCGCCTCGGTGGCAGCCGACCGTCTGTTCAACCTCGCCGCGATGTTCTTCTGGCTTCCGTTCATTTTCTCCCTCCAGGCAGCGAACCCGCCTGCAGGTGCGGGTGGCATGCCGGCAGCCGGTCTGCTGCAGGTACCCTTCATCGAAAAGACCTGGTCGCGCCTGGTGCGGGTCTTCAACGCCGGGCGCGCCTGGTTCATCTCGCCGCGCTGTGTCCTCATCGCGCTCCTGCTTTCGTGGCTGTCCATCGGCTTGTCCTTCCTCTCGTTCTGGATCCTCACACTGGCGTTGAACATCCAGCTCTCATTCTGGCAGGCTTCGGCGGTCGCGGTCATCTCGTATTTTGCGGCGCTGATACCGGTCTCCGTCAACGGGCTGGGGCTGCTCGAGGGCAGCCTGACCGCGCTGCTGGTCACGCAGGGCGCCTCCTACGAACAGGGTCTTGCGGCGGCGCTGCTGATCCGGCTGGTGACGATGGCGGTCAGCCTGCTGGGCGGGGCGCGCCTGCTGGGTTGGAAGGACCTGCTGGCGGAGGCGGGTGCGCAGGACCAGGATCGGGAGCAGCATAACGGGCAGGGCTGACCGGAAAGGATTTGCCCCGTTATAATTGCCGGGCTGACCGTTTTTATTCCCACATTCATTCAAGGAAACAACATGACCACCAAATTTGACCGCATGCTCCAAAAATATGCCGAACTGGCTGTCCGCGTGGGCGTCAACCTGCGCCCCGGGCAGCGCCTGCTGGTGCGCGCGCCCTCCCCCTACGGGGTGGCGTTCGAACACGCGCCGCTCGTCCACTACATCGCCGAAGCCGCCTACAAGGCGGGCGCCCGCCTCGTGGATGTGTTCTGGGGCGACGAGCAGATGGAATTGATCCGCTTTGCCAAAGCCCCGCGCAATTCGTTCACGGAATTCCCGAAGTGGAAGGCGGTCGGTCCGCTGGAATACGCCGAGAAGGGCGACGCCATCCTGACCATCTCTGCCACCGACCCGGACCTGCTGGCGGGTCAGGACCCGAAACTGGTCAACATCTACCAGGGCACGATGTGGAAGGAGATGGCACCCTACATGCGGCACGGCTCGAACAACACCATGAACTGGTGCGTCATCTCCGCCGCGCGCCCCTCCTGGGCGAAGAAGATGTTCCCCGGGCTGCCGGTGGAGAAGGCGGTCGCCAAACAATGGGAGACCATCTTCAAGATGTGCCGCGTGGACGCCGAGGACCCGGTCGCAGCCTGGAAGAAGCACATCCGCGACCTGCGGGCGCGCAGCACCTACCTGAACGAAAAGCAATATGTCTCCCTTAAATATTCGGCGCCCGGCACGGACCTGACCCTCGGACTGCCGAAGGGACATAACTGGGCGAGCGCCCGCGAGACCGCCCAGAACGGCATCGATTTCACCGCCAACATCCCCACCGAGGAGACCTTCACCATGGGCGACCGTAACCGGGCCGATGGCATCGTGACCTCCACCAAGACCCTCAACTACAGCGGGACGCTCATCGAAGGCATCGTGGTGCGCTTCAAGAACGGGCGCGCCGTCGAGGCGCATGCCAGCCGGAATGAGAATGTCCTGCGCAAGATGATCGCCACCGACGACGGCGCGGGGCGCCTGGGTGAGATCGCCATCGTGCCGCACAGCTCGCCCATCTCGAAGTCCGGCTTGATATTCCACAACACGCTCTTCGATGAGAACGCCTCCTGCCACCTCGCATTCGGGCGCGCCTACAAGTTCAACCTGCAGGGCGGGCTGAAGCTCACGGATAAACAATTCGAGGCGCGCGGCGGCAACCAGAGCCTGATCCACGTGGACTTCATGGTCGGCTCGGATAAGATGAACATTGACGGCGTCACCGCCGGTGGTCGTGTGGAACCGGTCCTGCGCAATGGCGAGTGGGCGTTCAACGTCAAATAGGCAATCCCGCGGAGCATTCAGATGGCAAAGAAAAAGACTCACGTTTCCAAAAACACGGCGCATAGACGACACCAACCGTCGTCCCGGTCGTCCTCCCGTTCGCTCCTGACCAACCCGTTCGTTCTGATCGGCTTGGTCGCCGTGCTGGCACTGGTCATCTGGCTGGTGGTCACGGGCACCGGCAGTGCAGGCAAGGAGAACGGGCTTCCCGCCACCATCAGCGTGGATGAGGCGTATTCGCTGTACCAGCAGGGCGTGTTCCTGCTGGATGTCCGTGAAAACTCGGAATGGGACGAGTTCCATGTGCCGGATACGACCCACATCCCGCTCGGCGAACTGGCTGAGCGCGTCGATGAACTGCCCAGGGACCAGCGCGATCGTGGTGATCTGCCGTTCGGGCAACCGCAGTCAGCAGGGGCGGGATATCCTGCTGGAGGGCGGGCTTCACCGATGTCACCAGCATGGATGGCGGTCTGAAGGAGTGGCTGGCGCTCGGCTACCCGACCGAATAGAAATTGGAAAGCCGGGTTCCTTGAAAGGAACCCGGCTTTTTGTTCCACTTCGGCAGTGACCATCTCAAGCAGTTACCCATCCACAACATGACCCTGAAGGTTTTCCCTGCCCAACCCGGCACATGATTTACAATGGAAACCTTCAGGGTCTCCAATCTCATGATCATCCCACTCATCGTTCAAAACCTTTCCCTCTCTCCCCGCCCAATTCATCATATAATCACCCTCGCTCATGACCCAAACCACCCTCCTGCTCGTGGACGATGACCCGATGGTCGTGGAAAGCCTCGCACCGCTTTTGGAGCGCTCGGGCTTTCATGTGCTGATCGCCAGCAACGGCGACGAAGCCTTGAGCAAGGTGCGCTCACACCACCCCGACGTGATCGTGATGGATGTGCTCATGCCGCTCGTCAACGGGCGCGAAGCCCTGCGCCGCATGCGCAAGTCCAACATCTGGACGCCGACCATCCTGCTGACCCAGGTGGGCGAGGCGGCGGAGCGTGCCATCGCGCTGGAGGAGGGCGCGGACGATTACATCAACAAGCCCTTCCACTCGCAGGAATTGCTGGCGCGCATTCACGCCGTGTTGCGCCGCGCCCGCGCCACGGGCGGACAATCCCTGCTCTCCGCGCGCCGCCTCGCCGCGCTCGACCTCGTCATGGATCGCCAGTCCCGCCGCGTGTCGCTCGGGAAGACTCCCTCAACCTCACGCCCAAAGCCTTTGCCGTCCTCGAATACCTGATGACCCATCCCGACGAAGCCGTCAGCCGCGAGGAACTTTTGCACTCGGTCTGGGGCTGGGAATATCCCACCGGCACGCGCACCGTCGACACGCGCGTCAACGAACTGCGCCGCGCCCTCAACGATGACGCCTCCGCGCCGCGCTTCATCCGGACCCTGACGGGCGAGGGCTACATTTTCATCGCGCCCGTCCATCCCGCCCCATGAAACGTCTCACTTTTCTCCTGCCCTTTGTGCCGCTCATCCTCGGCGCGCTGGCGTTGATCCTTCTGCCCAACCTCGTCATTCCCGAGATCGTGCTCTCGTTTCGCGCCGGTCTGGGCTTTGTCCTGTTCTTCGCGGGACTGCTCATCACCTTGTGGATCGAATCCCTCGCCGTGCTGGACGCCCGCCGCGAGAAGCGCGCCCGTGCCGAAATTGACGCCGCCATTCGGGACTATGAGGACGGTCACCGTCGTTTCATCCGCCGCCTCGACCACGAAGTGAAGAATCCGCTCACCAGCCTGCAAGCCTCGCTGGAGAATCTGCAAGCCGCCACCGACGCCGGGGCGCGCCGGAAAGCGGAAACCAACATCCAGCGTTCGCTGGAGCGGCTCGTCCGCTTGTTGCGCGACCTGCGCAAACTCTCCGACCTCGAAGCAAGCATGCTCGAGCGCGAGCCGGTGGACATCCCCGAACTGTTGACCGAGCTCCTGGAGGTGGTGCGCGCCACCCCGGGGCGGGAGGGGCGCGAGGTCAAGCTGCTGGTGACGCAGGTCCCCACGCCTCCGCCTGCCCGTGCTGGGTGACCGTGACCTGCTCGGTCTGGGGTTGTACAACCTGCTGGATAACGCGCTCAAGTTCACGGTCCAGAATGAAGCGCTGGAGGTGCGCGTGCGGGACAACGGTCGGGCGGTCGTCGTCGAGGTGGCGGACAGCGGTCCCGGCATCCCCTCCGAGGAGCAGGCACGCGTCTTCGAGGAGTTGTATCGCGGCGAGAACGCGCGCGGCATTGACGGCAGCGGACTGGGACTGTCGTTCGTCAAGCGCATCGTGGACCTGCACGGGGGCGAATTGACCTTGCGCAGCCAGCAGGACAGCGAACACGGCACGATCTTCACAATGCGCCTGCCGGTGACCCGCCGGAAATGATGTCACCAAGCTGTGACATGGTTGTGTCCCGCTTGTGACAGGAAATGACTATAAATGCTCCTGTAAGCACACACATAAGGAGCAACCATGAAAAAGATACTCTACACCCTCTTGTCTGCCGGAGTCCTGCTGCTGGCAAATATGTTCGTCGCCAACGGCACCTTCCAGGTGGCGGTGGAATCGCCGACGCCTCTCGCCCTCGCCCACGTTGATGCCCCTGCCGGAAACGGAACCAGCGCCGGAGGACGGTCCGACCCCGGTCTCCGTGGCGACCTCCGAGCCGGGCGATCCGTACGGGGAGTTCTATTTCACTGTCATTCAACCCAAACAGTATTACCCGCCTGCCACGCCTCCGCCCGGTGTGGACGAGGCAACTTATCGTCTCATGCGCCTGCCCGGTTCGTGCGTGGTCGGCTTGATCGAATGTCCCTCCCCGAGGAGGTCCCGACCCCCTTCAACATGAAGTATGTGCTCGCCATGGATATGGACAGCGGCTCGTTGACCTGGTCGCCCGACGGACGCTATGGCATGCTCATCATCCACCCGCCGGATGATTTCACCGAGGGCTGGACGGCGGAGGAGTGGGAGCAATTCAAGACCAGCAAACTGGAGGATCTCAACATTTCCGCCTCCAGCCTGTATGTCTTCGATGCCGGGACCGACACCTGGCGTGAACTCTACCGCGCGGACCGCAAGTTCTTCTATGCCGCGCATTGGTCGCCGGATGGGGAGTGGATCGCTTTCGTGGTTTCCTCCAGCATGATATCCGTTCATCCCTTCCAGGCGGAGGATGGCGTGTATGTGATCCATCCGGACGGCAGCGGCTTGCAGCGACTGGGCGGTCTGAACGATTACGGGACCATCCTGGGCTGGATCGGGGACAACATCCTGCTGCGCCGCTCCGCTTCACCCCGGCTCGACCGCGGATTTCACGCATGCCGTCGAAAAGTTGAATTTCGATGGGCAGGTGACGACCCTGTTCGAATCCTCCCGCCTGGTGAACTACGCGCTGGCGCCGGATGGCGGTTCCCTGCTTGCGGCGGACAGCACGACGCCGTAACGGCGGCAGTCCGCAGCGGGCGGTGGACGTGCTGGCGCTGGATGGGAGCGTGATCCACTCGTTCGGAACCTTCGACAATCCCACTTCGGCTGTCTTTCCTTTCGTCTGGTCGCCGGACGGTACACAGGTGGCATTCGCCAATCTGCGCCGCCTGTACGTTGCGCCGCGCGTCGGTCAATATAACCTGCCCGCGGATACTTACGGCATCGGTCCTGACACGCGCGAGGTGTATGTGGCGGACGACAAGTACACAACTCCCGACTACATGGATATTCAATTTTCCCGCGACGGGAAGTACCTTGCTGATGGAAGTCTACGAGGGCTACGTGCACTTCGTGGTGGTGTCGCTGGAGACCGGTCAATCGGCGCCAGTGGTTATTCCGCACCTGGATCCGTTCGTGCTGGATGAGGGTTATCTGGGAGACCCCGGTTTCTCCTCCTGGCGGCAATAGGTCGAAAGCAGTTAAATTAACACCGGCAAGTTGACACGGTCAAATCCCTAGAAACCAGGTATCTCCGAGAAGCCTGGTGCCGTCTTTTAGATGAGGTTGAAGGTCATCAGTCCCTGCCTTCGCGCTGGATAATGCGGTAGTTGGCTGCCGGGCGGCGTTCATGATATGCGTGTGGTGGGGACCAGCCCCAGGGATTGCAGGATGATGACCGTGATCACCGAAAGTAAGACAAAAATGATCACCACTCCAAACAGGCGCCGTAAACGCGTGCCTGCCAGCCCGCTGCCGATGACCGCACCTGCGATCGCCAATTCCAACGTCTGTCCGATGAACCAGGCAAGGAGCAGGGAGAGGCTGGCGGTCGAGATGGAGAGCAAACCCAACACAAATGCGCCCCATGCCAGCGCACCCAATTCCAGTCCAAAGACAGCGCCTTGCCGCCAGCCTGCCAACTTTAATCGTACCATTAACCAGGTCAGTAGAACGGACAGCAGGAGAAATGATAAATAGCCGAGCGGAATTAATTTCAAGGCTGTCAAAGGTGGCAGCAGGAACGGGCTTGGTTGAATGTAAAGTCCTGCCAGGAGTCCTGCGTGCAAAAGGAAATCAAAGCCGAGCATGGACAGCCAGGCGATGAGAGTTAGCAAGACCAGGTGTTGTTTGGTATGGGTCATGGATTTTTATTCTCCGGGTAAATTTTCCCATGTCTCTTGATCGGACACCCAATGGGATGTTCGACCAGCTAGACAGTCCCCTTTCCGCGCAGGGATATTATCAGCACGATGAACAGTGCCGAGAGTACCGGCGCTGCGAATGCCAGGAGGGCGGGACCTGCGAATATGGTGGGACCGGGATATGGAAATATGGGGGCTAACAGGCTTGGAATGCCGGGGATGAACAGGAGCGTCAGGACAAAACCGGCGACTCCCCAAAGCCAGGCATGCTTCCATCTGCCTCTTGCGAATCTTGCCGCAAAAAAGCCGACATAGGCACTGGTCACGAACAGGTAAGGGTAGATCCAATATGGTGCGAGTGCAAGCACCACCTGACCGCCTCCATTCCCCAAAACTCCAACATAATAAAGCCAGATGAAGGCGGCGGCGAACAGAGCCAGGATCGCCAACCCTATCAGAGCCAGGCTGGCGAGTTGTTTTTGTGTGATGGAATTGTACAAGGCGTGTCATGATGAAGCCTCTCTGTTTCAATTGGTCCCGGATATTTTACCCCCTGCTTTCGCGCTGGATAATCCGGAAGTTGTGATAGGCGCGCTGGAGAAGGAGGAGGGCGGTGAAGTTCTGCCAGGTGAGAGGCTACCGGAGGCGAGGAAAACGGCGGAATCATCAAGCTGGAAGCAGCCGGATAGGATCTTTTCTTCAAGGGGTGTGCCACCGTATTGGCGGAGGTGCAGGTAAAGCTGGCGATAGACACCCTGGAGGAAACCGGAATTGTAGAGCTCACTATAGAAGGAAGAACATTTCCAACGAGACAATGGAGGAAGATCGGGGTGAATATCATGAAACAGGCGAGGAAGTTCCTCCCAAGGGAAATTGAAGGCGAACTTGATAAAAATGGCTTCAAAAAGCAGGCGGGGAGGAAATTTCGTTCTTTCTTCGACCTCAGCCGGCGAGATCGGAATCCATCTTTTCACGAAACTCATGGAAGGAGTTCTCAATGCGAAGCCACTGCTGGTCAGTGAGAAAGGGGCTGGGAATCATTAAAGGAAGATGAGAAAGATTAGAACGCCTCGATTCAAAAAAAATACGCGGATCAATTCCCTTTGCCCCCCTTGGCGGGAAAATGGCATTATTTTGAAAGGTATGGGAAGTGGAAGAGGGATCGGAGCAGAACTGCTCGAAATCGGGAGGAGGGGTGATGGGATACTCGCGCAAACCACGATCCCTGAACTCCCAGAGGGTGTAATAGAGCAATTTGCGGGAAAGAGCGAGAAGGGTACGGCGGGGATTTTCGAGAAGGAGGATGGAACGGATGACCTGCTGCTTGGCACGCACCAGTTTGAGGACGGGACGGAACCAGGTGAGAGTATCCTTGTAGGTATCTGCCAGCAGCATTTTGGGGGCAATGACGGCAAGAACCGAATTGATCTTTTCAATCAGGAGGAGGTTTTCCCTGACAAAGTAACGGGGGTCGATGGAGGGCATGCCGGGGAGGGCGGCACGGACGGAATCGAGGGCGAGGACAGCAGGGGTCTTTTGTTTTGAATAGAAGCCGTGCTTATAGGAATTGCGGTTGCCAACCGGCGCGCCGGGTTTGCGTTTGAGAGGGGTAAGGGTTTCGACGGTCATAGAAAATTCCTTTGCCCCCGACCAGCCTCCCCCTTAACAATGCTCACGACTGTTAAGAACAGGTCGGGGGCAGGGATATAATAGCACAAGTGTTCTAATTATGTCAAGGGGGGAAAGAATGGTTAATGGAGAATGGTTAATGGAGAATAGTGAATAGTGAATGGTGAATGGTGAATGGTGAATGGAATCAACATGTGCCTGGGGGGCGGCGCGGAGGAGGAGAGGGGAATTGGGAGACCTGCCCGGCGGGGTAATCGGACCTTGACACTCCAGATAACACCCCCTATTTTTGTTTAGTGGGTCGTTTATACCCGCTGTGTATGATGGGAGAAATGACAAAGGAGCGAGCATGTCACATTCCAGGATTCCCACCTTATCCGCCACGAGAAAGCCTTATCTGCATCCCCATCTCCAAAAGATCGATCCAGCCGCAGTGAAAAACGCAAAATTACTCAAAGCGATCAACACCCTCAAGCAGGCTGCAGACGAAATGGAGAGAAGGAACAAAATGATGGCTTTAGCCAGAGATCACTTGCAACGCCACGAAATCGAGCAGATCCGGGAAGAGAACAGTTCTTCTATGCTCGGAAGACATGAGCATCGAATTCCATTATAGAAAGATCTCCTGGATTTTTGATTTTGGATTGAGAATTGCCCGCCGATAAATCGGCGGGCTATATGGGGTGCCCCATGAATGGGGTTTTTCTGTTGGATGGGGTGATGTGAGGAGACCTTCGGTCGGGGAGGCGGCGGGGTCAGGAGACCCTCGCCGAGCGAATATTATGTCTCATTTTTCAGCCACGCCGATATAACCGGCGCTATTCGCTGGATCGGTTCTGCACGGAAAATGGACTGTCCACTAGCATATGACTGAACAATACCTACTAATCGATAACGTATATGATTATCAACTGTACGTTCGACTGATAATATTGGTCCACCACTCATTCCTTTTACATCCTCAAGGTCGAATGATGGATAATCTGGATATTCTACCAATTGTCCATAGAAGGCTTCCGGATCCGACCACTTTGGATCATCAGCAAATTCTGTAGGAGGTGAGGTTTTTATAAGAGGCAAGCAGGCAAGATTTGCTTGTACAGAATTTAGGATTTTATCGTTGGCAACTGAAGTTTGAGTATGGTAGCACCAGGGACGAGGAAATCCTACGGCGAAGTAGCCCTCTGGGGTTGCTTCATCAAGATTTTTCCAAATATTGGCGTTGACGGGTTCTATCTTTTCATTCATCTGGAGATTACCAATGTCCAAAAGGCTTGGTAAAACCACTCCCAAATCAAGACCAGTATTGCTCCATGACTTCATAGGAATATCGGTTCTATGCAAATTAACGGACTGTGCTTTGGGATTATTATATCGATCGAGCCAAGCCATAGAATATATTTTGATATTGGGACAGGTAAGAATTATTAAAATTTCATCTACGATATGACCGGCGGTTATCCAAACTATTCTATTGTCCTGTTGTAGCAAGAAACCGGTATATACGTTATATTGAACGTCATGGTCAACCCTGACAGCAACAATGAGAGGAGAACGTGTCTCTCAAATTGTTTTATAAGAATTGAAGAGGCATTTGCGGTTTTCCACCAATCGGAAGGCAAATCAAGTATTTTAGGAGATGACTTGGGTTTGATACTTTTTCTTGGGGTCATAAAAAGCATCTACTTCGAGCAAGAGTAGGCTATCTTTCCAATCACCCTCGCCGAGCGAGGGGACATCCGCTCTCCTTGGAATGGCCCCGCTCCAGTGATGGAGCGATGTGCGTTTTAATCGGTTTCCATTGATCAGTCAAAGACCTAGAGGAAAAACCTATATTACTCTTCGCCCTCAGAATGTTCTGTGTCAGCGATAATTCGGCGGGCAATCGTTTTAGCAAAGTCTTGTGCCTGATCTTCTTCAATGACTTCCACTTTTTGAGAAAAGTCGCCTGTTCCAAGAAGATCCTTTGCTTTTTGATAAGCCTTTATAACAGTCAATTCATCACTTTGCGGTTTTCCCAATAAGTAGTAAATAGATGCTACATCGGGGGCATTATTTATAAGCACATTCGCTGTAAACCATTCATGAGATTTTCTTCTAATATTACCCGCGTGTAAAAGATCGAAGGAGATTGGTTGAAGGGCATTCCAGCGACCATTTTTCCATGCGTGATCGAATTCGATGTCATCTCGTGGAGTTTTGATTATTGTAGACCGTAGTTGGTGGGTGATCATATTCTCCTTGAGCGGTCTGCTAAAAAGCCGCCAGATTGCTCCTTCGTCACGAGTATTCTCCCTTTCCATGGGCAGATGCGCCTCCACAAAGCGTTTATACAAATCCTCAAAAGCATAATCTACATCATGCGTCATTCCGCCATGGACAGGGCCGAATTGAAGAGAAGAATCATCCACGGGCAAGACTGCCCCAAGCAACTCTTCTATTTTAGAAGGCTGATGGGTATCGAAGGTCAATTGTTTATTGTTAACACTCTCGGCAATTGCATCAAACTTGGTTTGTAGACGGGATATATAGCCATGATAATGCTCTCCATCTGCTGAAGGGAAAGTATTTGTAATACGAGCATATTTAGTTAACAATTTGACACGAAGCGAGGGCGGTTCCTGGGCATATAAGACAAGTCCAACATTAAGGAATTCTCCAGTGAAGGTATCGTGGATGTATTTCAACACGGAAAATTTGAAGGGAATTCTTGTGTTCATGCTAGTAACTCCTGTAAACTCCTCTTGAAACGAGTTCGCATTTTGACGGGTATTTGCTAGATAATTTGCGATATTTTCCAAATCAGGTTGCCAATCGACAGGGATCTGCTCTTCTATTGTAACCAAAATATCATCGTTTAACCTTACAAGATCGGATATAAACTCCTCAATTTCAAGCGCTAATGACTTGCCTTTTATGTTTGGATAAAGAATGTGGTCTCTTGACCAAGATTTTTTTACAAATTCCCAGGAAGGCGGATATCCACCAATCATCATATATGGGCGGGAAAACGGGAATGCCTGTTCATGATCAATAAGAATGAATCCGTTTGATGTTGTAAATAAGTTGACTTTCGAGAGCCGACGGTCAACATTTCCAATCAGCATATCGAAGCAGAAGAAACTCCAGCTGCAATAGATAAGTGACTTGATGGAGTAGGTGGATTAAAATGAATAGCACCCGGAATATACCTGCTACCAAAATTCAACCCGGGGCTATTCTTCAAGAAATCCTTGAATTTTAGGATCGAGTTGGGAATCTGCGAAATCTGGCGGAATTTCAACTATAGCAATTTCTGGTGTTACTAAGTGGAAATAATCTGCAAGTAAAGAACCAAATATCTCACGGGCAAGACCATGAGTTCCAAGCTCTACATTGCCCCATAATTTGACAATGTAATCTTGTTCCCCGTCCTCCGTTTTACAACGCATTTCCAAAGGTTGAGTTCTGCCACTCTCTTTAACTTTTAAGCGACGATTGGATAGGCAGTCGGGATGGATGGGGGTTTCCAGGGCATATTTACCTAACGTTGATCAAACAACTCAGGCTTATCAGTCATTTCGTTATTTTCGGTTGATACTTCCTGCTCTTCTTCCAAGGGAGTCTCATCGTCCGCAGATGCTGTTTCCTTGGATACTTTACGCACTATCTTCTTGGTTGCGCGAACCACCTTGCGCTGTGCTTCATCGGCTTTTTCGCCTTCCATCACATCTCGCTTGATGATCTCCTGAATTAATACTTCCTTGATCTGATCAGTGGATATTTTTACATCAGGGGAGATTTTACGGAGTTCGCGTCGGATGATCTCGAGAACGGGTTCACTCAGTGTGATCGCTCCGATGAAGAAACGGCTAAGCGCCTGGCGCTGGGTATGATATTCGCCAAGCATGGATTTCCCAATTCCTTCCTTGGTCAAGAGGAATAAATTTTCAAGATCAGAGATGCCCTTAGAGTTAAAATGCATGAAATCAATTGAGATTACAAGATCAGCGCCCACAGGTTTCCCAAACGAGACCTTATAAACCTGCCATGTTGCGCCATTGGTGAGCACTATCCATTCAATGCCTTCATTGGCTCCATAGTCCACAGCTTGTTTTACATAAGTATCTTTGAGATCAAGCCCAATGGCTTTGACTTCAATCAGCATTTGTGTCTTGCCATCCAGTTTAATCGCAAGATCCACATAAGTAGACCGGATGACATACTCGGAGGTGATCTCAGAGTATTTATCAAAGCCAAAGACATCAGCAAGCATGTCTGTGATGATGGTTACAGTGTCGGATTCATTGACATCGCGGGATTTTGCCGAGTTGAGAACTGGCTGGAACCGTTTGATGCCTGCGCTTAATCGTTCTTGAACTTTTCCGGGAAGATTTGCCATTTTGATATCCTTTCATTCTATCTTTGAACATAGTTTTGACGATGTGCAGCGTCTCCAATTTCTATGGTCATTAAGGAAATCAGACTTAACAAATCTAAAGTACTCTCAGGGAAGAAGGGGAACAAACCGATATATTCATTATAGCACTACGGTATTGACAATTTAGAACATCTGTGCTAAACTACATCCACCTCCCGACCCTGGGCTCCTGCCCAGATTGTCGGGATTTTTATTCAAGGAGCCGCCTGATGATTTGCCCTGACACTTCGACCTTTGACCTTCGACCTTCGACCTTTAACTTACGACCATGATCCATTCTCCATAAACCATGATCCCGTTCTCCTTCTTTCCTCCTCCAGGAAGGACTGATTTAACCATGCCTACAATTGTCCAGACATCACTTTATGACCTTCCTTGGATATGTGCAAATTTGCATAAAAAACGCGATCAGCCTAAAGGGAAAAAGCATTTGAACCGCGGTTCAAATCGATCCCCCATATTTGGCTTCCCCCTTCTTGTCATTTCCAAAAACACCATGGGTAGGGATGTTCATGAAAAATCCCCTTCTTGTGTATTGTCTGGACATAATTGAACCTCGAATTGAACCTCGAACTCCTCGCGGCAGGTTTTTTCAGCCGAAACTGGCCTCTCAGCCAGCCTCGTGCTATCGTCCGTGATTCGAGTTCTCCACGTCCACCATTCCTCTCAATGGTTTTCCTTCGTGTACCTTCGTTCCTTCGGGTTAAACCGAATTTGCATTTCTCCCTCAATCGTAAATCGTTAATCGTAAATCGTAAATTCCCCTCTCCCCGCCTCAATTCATCATATAATCATCACCCACAGGACACTTTTTCTAAATAGGAGAAACAACATGGGAAAGAACATAGACGATCTCGTCCGCATGAACGACCTGGAAACGCTCTACGACCTGATGGAAAGTTCCGACGACTGGATGATGCAGATGGATGCCGCCGAGGGACTGGCGAAACTGGGCGAGCGCGAGGGGGTCAGCTTTTTGCAGAACGCCACCTTCAGCGACTCGCGCGAGGTGCGCGATTACGCACAGGAGATCCTGGCTGACCCCGCCACCAAACGCAAGGTGGAGGAAATGGAGGCGGAGGAGAAACGGAAGTTCGCGGAAAAGGTGCGCGGCGCGCACACCCGCGTCCAGAAGGGCAGGAAGGTCTTCATCTACAAGAGCCTGTTCCTGCCGCTGGGCGAGATCCTGGGCGATTCACCCGAGGGCGAGGCGGTGGATATCCCGGGGCTGGACGAAGCCGGGCTGGAAGGCTGGGAGGTGGTCAACTTCATCCCCAAGCGCGGCTCGCTGCTGGTCAGCAACGCCGATGAACATTTCACCGGCGCCTATTTCATCCTGCGCAAGGAGATCACCCCGGACGACATCGCAGAATTGGATCGAACTGTAAAGACATGCGCAAACTGCTCTGCCTCCTGACCCTGCTCGCTCTGACCGCCTGCTCCGCGCCTGCCTCAACCCCGGCGGATGGCACGGCTGCCGGTCGTGGCGACCACCTCCATCATCGGGGATGTCGCGGCACAGGTGGGCGGTGCGCGCGTGAACGTGCGCGTGCTGCTGCCCACCGGCGCGGACCCGCACGCCTACGAACCGCGCCCGCAGGATATCGCCGCGCTGACCGACGCGGAACTGGTGCTGGTCAACGGGCTGGGTCTTGAGGAGACGCTCTCCATCCATGCTCGAGAACGCCAAAACCGTCGTCGTGGTCTCCGATGGCATCCAAGCCCTGCCTTTTAGCGGGGAGGAAGGCGGGCTCGACCCGCACGTCTGGCAGGACCCGAACAACGTCATCATCTGGGCGCACAACATCGCCGAGGCGTTCTCCGTCAGCCGACCCGGCGCACGCGGCTGAATACGCGGCGAACGCGGATGCCTACATCAATGAGCTGACCGCCCTCGACGCCTGGATCCGTGAACAGGTCGCGCAGATTCCCGAAGCGAACCGCAGGCTGGTCACGGAACATGCCACCTTCGGCTATTTCGCTGCCCGCTACGGCTTCGAACAGGTGGGCGCCATCATCCCCTCCCTCAGCACAGGCTCCTCGCCCTCCGCGCAGGAACTGGCAAAGCTCGAGGACACCATTCGCGCCAGCGGGGTCAAGGCGATCTTCGTCGGCTCCACCGTCAGCCCGGACCTCAGCCGGCGGGTGGCGGATGACACGGGCGTGCAACTGGTGCCGCTCTTCACCGATTCGTTGAGCGCCGCGGGCGGGGGGGCGGATTCCTACCTGGCATTCATGCGCTATAACGTGACCGCCATCGTGGAGGCGCTCAAGTAATGTACCCGCATGCCCACCATCTCTCCAACCAGCCCATCCTGGATGTGCAGCACCTGACCGTGCGCTACGGAGACCACATCGCGCTCGAGGATGTCACCTTTCACCTGCACGCCGGGGAACGCGTGGCAGTCGTCGGACCCAACGGCGCCGGCAAGAGCACGCTCTTCAAGGTGGTGGCGGGCGTATTGACTCCCAGCGAGGGGACGGTCACCGTCCTGGGGACGCGACCGGTCACCCACACCTGCATCGGTTATGTGCCGCAGCGCAACCAGGTGGACTGGAATTTCCCTGTCAGCGTGGCGGATGTGGTCATGATGGGGCGCAGCGCGCAGCATGGGCGCCTTCCGCTCGCCCTCGCGCGCGACTGGAATTTCGTCCACCGCGCGCTTGAGACGGTGGAATTGAACGACCTGCACATGCGCCAGATCAGCGAACTTTCAGGCGGGCAGCAGCAGCGCATGTTCATCGCCCGCGCCCTGGCGCAGGAGGCGGAACTGATGTTGATGGACGAGCCGCTGACCGGTCTCGACCAGCCCGCGCAGGAGGGCATCCTCAAGCTGCTGGATGCGCTCCAGGCGCAGAAAGTGACCGTCATGGTCGCCACGCATGATCTCGACCAGGCGGGGAAACATTTTGACCGTATCATGCTGCTCAACCACCGCCTGCTGGCATTCGGACCCTCCAACGAGGTGCTCAAGTCCGACATATTGCTCAAGGCGTACGGGGGCAGGCTGCGGGTGATCGGGGCGGACGGCAACCTCCTGGCAGTGGATGACACCTGCTGCGATGATGGAGAACACGACCATGCTTGATTGGCTGCTTGAGCCTCTCCAATATCCGTTCATGCTGCGCGGTCTTGCTGCCGGTATTCTGGTTGGCATGGTCTGCGCGGTGGTCGGCACGTATGTGGTTCTGCGCGGCATGGCATTCTTTGGCGACGCGCTGGCGCATACCGTGCTGCCCGGCGTCGCGCTGGGATACATCGTCAGCGGCGGCAGCCGCGAACCGCTCTTCTGGTGGGCGCTGGGCACGGCGGTGCTGGCGTCCCTGGGCATCGGCGCCATCAGCCGGAACGCCCGCATCAAGGAGGACACCGCCATCGGCATCATCTTTGCGGGCATGTTCGCGCTGGGCATCGCGCTCATCTCCACCGTGCGCTCCTACGCGGTCGACCTGTCCCACTTCCTGTTCGGCGATGTGCTGGGCGTCACGGACCGCGACCTGGTGCTGACCGCCGTCTTCGGGGGTCTCGTCCTGTTGCTGGTGTTCATGCTCTACAAGGAATTCCTGACCATCTCCTTCGACCCCGTGCTGGCCGCCACCCTGCGCATGCCGGTCAACCTGCTCAACAACCTGCTGCTGGGGATGATCGCGGTCACCGTGGCGGTCTCCATGCAGACGGTCGGCGTGGCGTTGATGGTCGCCATGCTGGTCACACCCGCCGCCACCGCCTACCTGCTGACGCGCCGCCTGTGGAAGATGATGGTGCTGGCAGCCGTCATCGGCGCTTCCTCCTCGGTGGTCGGGCTGTACTTCAGTTATTATCTCAACATCGCCTCCGGTGCAGCCATCGTGCTGACCGCCACCGCGCTGTTCATAATCGTCTTCCTGTTCAATCCAAAGCAGGGGGTCTTGCGAAAATGAATCTGCGCCTTTTCTCGAGGGGTAAAATAAGCCCCATGAAAAACGCCAGGTGACGCCATAAGCATCCTGTTATCCCTGCTCCTGGTGATTCCCCTGCTTTCAGCCTGCGCGCCGGATACGCCCCTCCCCATCCCCACGGACACCGCGCTCCCGGACACCTCGACGCCCGAGATCCAGGAACCGCTCCCCAGCGAAGTGCCCGCCAGCCCCACCGCGACCCCGGTCCCCGTGCCGCCGCGCACGCAGTACACGCTGGACCTGCAGTTCAACTATTCCAATAAAAGCGCCCTGGTCAGCGAGACCATCCTCTACACCAACCACAGCACCGACGCGCTGACCAGCCTGGTCCTGGCGGTCGAACCGACCTGCACGCAGAGTTTCACCCTGAACGCGCTCACGGTGAACGGGCAGCCTGTCACGAACCCATCTTTGACTACCAGAACGTGCAGGCGTACATCCGCCACCGCCTGGAGATCCCCCTCCCCCAGCCTCTCGCTCCGGATGAAAGCCTCACGGTCCAGCTCGACTTCGGTCTGATCCTGCCGGTCGTCGGCAACTTCAGCGACGAGGCCAGCCTGTGCTCCCAGATCTACGGTTACACCTCCCAGCAGGTCAACCTGGTGGACTGGTATCCCTTCATCGTGCCGTACATCAGCGGCAAGGGCTGGGTGCTGCACAACCCCTGGTACTACGGCGAACATCTCACCTTCGAGGCCGCGGACTTTGACGTGAGCGTCCGCTTCACCGACGGGAGCACCCCCGTCATCGCCTCCAGCGGCGAGGAAGTCGATTCAGGCAGCACATTTATCCGCCGCTTCATCATTGGATCCGGGCGGACATTTGCCCTGTCGTTTGCCACTGGAATATCGCGTTTTATCCACGACGGTCGGGGATGTCACCATCAACAGTTATTATTTCCCGCCCTATGAAACCGCCGCCAACGCGGTCCTGCGCGCCACCGCCCAGTCCTTCGAGATCTACAGCCAGCGCTTCGGTCCCTATCCGCACCGGACGCTCTCGGTCGTCCAGGGCGACTTCAACGACGGCATGGAATATTCCGCCCTCTATTATCACAGCAAGGGCATCTACAACAACTACGACGGGACACTGACCAATCACCTGACCGCCGTCTCCGTCCACGAGACCGCGCACCAGTGGTGGTTCGAGCAGGTGGCGAATGACCAGGGCTTCGAGCCGTGGCTGGACGAATCGCTCGCCACCTACAGCGAGATCATCTATTACGAGACCGTCCAACCCGAGGCGCTGGCAAGCTGGTGGTGGACATACCGTTTCGACCCCTATGTCCCGCTCAACATGGTGGACTCGCGCATCTATGAAGGCGAGGGACAGCGCCCCTACTGGAACAAGACCTACCTGAACGGCGCGCACTTCCTGCAGGATCTGCGCAGCCGCATCGGGGATGAGACCTTCTTTGCCTTCATCCAGGATTACCTGGCGCAGATGCAGGGCAGGATCTCCACCACCGATGATTTCTTCCGCATCCTGCGCCTGCATACCGACGCGGATATCTCCGACCTCATCACCCAATACTTTCAGAACCCTCATTAGCATGAAGAATTTAACCAGTTCACCGAAGCACTCACTACGCCTCCTGCAGTACGCGGTCACCGGGATACTGCTTGTCTCCTGCGCGGGGACGCCAGCCATAACCCCCACCCCGCCATTCAGAGCTCCGTTTTACATTGGCAGCCTCATGCCGAGTGCGGAACCCTCTGCGACGCTGGAACCCGCCACCGAGACCTCTTCGCCGGAACCCACCTTCACTTCCTCCCCGACCCTCGCGCCGGCGGATACCGCCGTTCCGAGCGGTTCCACGCCCCAGGTTCCCGCGCCCGCTGTGGCGCGCCCGTCCTACATCCTCTACGCCACCGTGGACTACGACGATCACCACGTTGCGGTGGACCAGGCGATCACCTATCCCAACCAGACCGGCGCCCCGCTCAGCGAACTGGTGCTGGCGGTGGAGCCCATGCTGTATGCCAGTGCCTTCCAGTTAATATCCATATCGGTGAACGGCATACAAAGCAGTGATTACTCGCTGGTCTCGCACCGCCTGGGCGTGCCCCTGTCCGCGCCCCTGCCCCCGGGTGGACAGGTTACCCTGGTATTGGAATACGAACTCAACATCCCCGTCAAGCAAAAAGGCAACACCTTTGGCTGGCTCTCCTACCAGACCAACCTGACGGATTGGTTCCCCTTCGTCGTCCCCTACGATCCCAACGCGGGCTGGCTCCTGCATGATTTCATGCCCTATGGCGAGCATCTCGTCTATGACGCCGCCGATTTCGAGCTCAATCTCCGTTTTGCGGATTCCCTCTCCGCGCCCATGGTCGCCGCGCCCGCCCTGCCGGAGGTCAACGGTGAGTGGACGCGTTACCGCCTGGCGGGGGCGCGCACCTTCGCGCTGTCCATGAGCCGCGATTTCCTCCTGTCGGAATCCGCGGTCGGGACGGTGGTGGTGCGTTCCTACTACTTCGCGGGTCACGAGGACGCCGGGCTCAAGCTGATGACCGTCGGGACGCAGGTGATCGGGCTCTTTGAGCCGGTCTTCGCGCCCTATCCCTATCCCGTCATCAACGTGGTGGAACTGGAATACAACGACGGGCAGGAATACGACGGGCTGTGCTTCCTGAGCAGCAACTTCTACGAGACCTATGACGGCGGCTCGCAGAACAACCTGGTGACGATCGGCGTGCACGAGATGGCGCACAACTGGTGGTTCGGGCTGGTGGCAAACGACCAGGCGCTGGAGCCCTGGCTGGATGAGGCCATGGCGCTGTACAGCGAACGCATCTTCTTTGAATACACCAACCCGGGGCTGTTGAACTGGTGGTGGCAGTTCCGCGTCAATTATTTCGGACCGAACGGCTGGGTGGACACCTCCATTTATGATAACGTCTCCTTCCGCGATTACACCAACGCGGTCTACCTCAACGGGGCGACCTTCATCGAGGATCTGCGCATGCGCATCGGCGACCAGGCTTTTTACGCCTTCCTCCAGGATTACGCCGCCCAGATGTCCCACCGCCGCGCCACCGCCGGTGATTTCTTCACCATCCTGCGCGCCCACACCACGAAGGACATCTCCGACCTGGTCTCGGCTTATTTTCAAAATTCACACTAACGGAAATGGCGAAACCTTTTGTTTTCATCAATGTGGCAGTCACCGCCGATGGCAAAATGGACACCATCGAGCGCAAGGGTGCAGCCATCTCCTCCGCGGCGGATAAGGCGCGCGTGGACAGGCTGCGGGCGGATTCGGACGCGGTCATGGTCGGCGGGCGCACCCTGCTGGACGAGGACCCCGGACTGACCGTCAAGAGCGAAGCCCTGCGCGCGGAAAGGGTTTCGCGCGGGCTGTCCCCGGATCCCATCAAGGTGGGCATCGTTACCCGTGCGGAGTTACGCCCCGCTTCGAATTTTCTCACCTCCGGCGGGGCGCGCAGGGTAATATTTACCACCGAAAAGACATCCAAAGTACAGGTCGAATTCCTGCGCGCACAGGGCGTGGAGGTCTTTATCCACCCCACCCCGCGCGTCGACCTGGAAAAGGCTCTGGACTCCCTGGGCGAACTGGGGGTGAACCGCCTGATGGTTGAAGGCGGAGGTACGCTCAACTTCGAACTGCTCCGTCTCGGGCTGGTGGATGAACTGACGATGTACATCGCGCCGATGATCTTTGGCGGGGCATCCGCGCCCACTCCCGCGGCAGGCGCAGGGCTGGTGCGCAGCGATGCGATCCCGCTGCGACTGGCAGGCAGCGAAGTGCTCGAGGACGGCGGAGTGGTACTACAATACTTATTGAGGTGAACATGACCACCACCATGCACGAAAAACTGCATCTGCTTTTGAAGGACGATCCCGACCACGAATGCGAGGGGCTGGGACGCGAAAAGATCTGTGTCCGCATCGTCGCCATGGCGGAACTGCCCTCGCGCTTTGGCGATTTTCACATCGTGGCATTTGAGAACAACCGCGACGGCAAGGAACACGTTGCCATCACGCACGGGGATGTGATCGGCGCCTCGAACGTGCCCGTGCGCCTGCACTCGGAATGCCTGACCGGCGACGTGATCGGGTCCCTGCGCTGCGATTGCCGCGACCAGCTGGAAGCCTCGCTGCGCATGATCGGTAAAATGGAGCGCGGCATCGTGCTCTACCTGCGCCAGGAGGGACGCGGCATCGGTTTGATCAACAAGATCCGCGCCTACAGCCTGCAGGATCAAGGGCTCGACACGGTCCAGGCGAACCTGGCGCTGGGCTTCCGCGACGATGAACGCGATTACGCCGTGGCTGCGCACATGCTGATGTCGCTCAAGGTGAACTCGGTGCGGCTCATCACCAACAACCCGAAGAAGATCCAGCAGCTCACCGATTACGGCATCACCGTCACGGACCGCATCCCGCACATCATGGAACCCAACGAGCATAACCGCTTCTACCTTGAGACCAAAGCCCACAAGTCGGGGCACCTGCTCGACTTCACCGGTCGCGAGCACCTGCAGGAACAGAGCGACCAGCCGTTCCTCGAAGGGATGACACCCGATGAACAAGATGACTGATCGCGTGGTCGTCATCACGGGCGCCACGGGTGTGCTCGGCAAACTGACCGCATATGCGTTTGCCGCCCAGGGAGATGCGCTGGCATTGCTCTCGATCGACCAGGCATAGCCCGGATGTTTTTTCCGTTATACTTGCCTGATGCAAAATCAGCACATCACCACCAATGGAATAAAATTGCATGTCATGACCGACGGTTCAGAAAAGGATCCGCCGGTCATTTTATTGCACGGCTTTCCCGAATTTCATTACGGGTGGAGAAACCAGGTTCCCGCCCTGACCCGGGCAGGCTTCTTCGTCATCGTGCCGGACCAGCGCGGCTACAACCTGTCCGACAAACCGAAAGGCATCCCGGCTTATGATGTGGACGTCCTCGTCCGGGATGTGATCGGGCTGCTGGATCACTTCCAGATCCCCAAAGCCCGGCTCGTCGGTCACGATTGGGGCGCAATGGTCGCCTGGATGACCGCCCTCCAGCATCCTGAACGGCTGGAGAAACTTGCCATCCTCAACGTCCCCCATCCCGACGTAATGACGCGCTTCGTGCTGGGGAATCCCGCACAGCGCAAAAGATCCTGGTACGTCTTCTTCTTCCAGCTCCCCTGGGCGGAATGGATCCTGCGCCGGAATGATTACCACAACATGGAACGCGCCCTGACCGGCAGGCGCGGCTCCTTCACGCCTGGAAGATATCCTGGAATATAAAAGAGCCTGGTCGCAGCCGGGGGCATTGACGGGCATGTTGAACTGGTACCGGGCATTCTTCCGCCGCGCGCTGCGCGGCAGCTGGGATCCGAAAAACATTCCCGCGCGCATGGTCCGCGTCCCGACGCTGATGCTGTGGGGAAAACATGATGTTGCGCTCGGTTACGAAATGGCACAACCATCCATCGACCTGTGCGAAAAGGGGGAACTGGTCACCTTCGAGCATGCCACCCACTGGGTTCAGCATGACGCGGCGGAGGAGGTTAATCAAAAGCTGGTGGAATTCCTGAGGTAACCCATGCCCAGCCTGGCGATCGTCCTCCTGCTGACCTCCGCGGTCATGCACGCCCTGTGGAACCTGATCCTCAAGCAATCCGAGGTCAAGTATGTTGCCATGAACTGGCAGGTGCTGCTGGGTGGAGCAGCCGCCCTCCTCGCCATGCTCTTCCTGGGGCTGCCTCCCCGCTCTCTCTGGCTGTTCACCCTCGTCAGCGCGGTCCTGGAGGTGCTGTATTTCTTCCTGCTGATGTACGCCTACAGCGATCATGATTTCTCCGTCATTTACCCCGTGGCACGCGGCGCGGCGCCCGCGCTGGTGGTGATCTGGGCGGCGCTCTTCCTGCGGGAGATTCCCACCACCCTCGGATTGTCCGGCATTGCGCTGATCATCCTGGGCTTGATCATCATCGGCGGGACCAGCCTGCTTAACAACCACGACCACAAGCCCCATTTGAAGGGCATCCTGCTTGCCCTGGGTGTGGCGATCATCATCTCGGTTTATACGATCGTGGATGGGATAGCCGTCAAGCAGCAGCCCGAAGCCGCCCTGCCCTATGCGCTCTCCATGTTCGCGCTGGTCCCCTTGATGACCACACCCGTGGTGGTTCAAAAGTATGGCTGGGGAGCCTATGCGCGCGCCTGGCGCGAGCAGCGCTTCCGCCTGATCCTGGGAGGCATACTGGGGGTGGTCGCCTACACCACCGCGCTCTATGCCTATTCCTTTGCGCCGCTGAACTACTCGGAAGCCATCCGCGAGGTCAGCGTGGTGATGGGCGCGCTGCTCGGATGGAAATTTCTCGGCGAAGAAATGGGCGGTTACCGGCTGCTGGGTGCCATCGTGATCTTTGCCGGCATCTCCTTGATCGCACTATTTGGATAGGTGAAGCATGCCTGAACAGACCTTCCCGGAACCGACCGTGGGCGCCTTCATCTTCAACCGACGCGGGGAACTGCTGCTGCTGCAAAGCCATAAATGGCCGGGGCGTTACGTTGTCCCCGGCGGGCACGTGGAACTGGGGGAACGGCTGGAGGAAGCGGTCGTCCGCGAAGCGAAGGAGGAGACGGGACTGGATGTCAGCGAAATTGAATTCATCAATTTCCAGCAGTTCATCCATGACCCCGCCTTCTGGAAGAAACGCCACTTCATCTTCTTTGATTTTGCCTGTCAAACAGACGACACCCGGGTGCAGCTCAACGACGAGGCTGAGGGATTTCACCTGGGTGAGACCGGACCAGTCACTGGGATTGGAATTGGACACCTACACCAGACGCTCGATCGAGCTGTGGCTGCAAAAACATTCCTGATAACAAAGCCCCATTTTCATCTTGAAAATGGGGCTCATTATTTTTTTACAATTTGGCAGCCGTTTTCTCTTCCACCCAATCCGGTCTGTAATTCAACGACTGATGCCTGAAGTACGTGTTGTACAACTCGGCATAATGCCCGCCCTGTTGCAGCAGCGCGTCGTGGTTGCCTTCCTCGATGATGGCACCTTTCTGCATGACCACGATCCGGTCGGCGGCTTTCACCGTGGACAGACGGTGCGCGATCAGGATGCTGGTGGCATTCTTCAGGATCAGCCCCAACGCCTGCTGGATCTGCCATTCCGTGAACGGGTCAATGCTGGCGGTGGCCTCATCCAGGATGAAAATGGCGGGGTTCTGCACCAGCACCCGCATCAACGCAACCAGCTGGCGCTGCCCCATCGACAGGCGGTTGCCGCGCTCCCCCACCTGCGTGTTCAACCCGTCCGGCAGGGTCTCCAGCCACTCGCCATCCCCGATCTGCCGCGCCAGGCGCAGCATCTCGGATTCCGGCGCGCCGGGCGCGGCATAACTGATGTTTTCCGCCACCGTGCCTGAAAAGAGGAACGGCACCTGCGAGACAATGCCCAACTGGCGGCGATAGGATTGCAGGTCGAGCGTGCGGATATCGCGCCCGTCGATCGTCAACCGCCCGGATTGGAACTCGTAGAAGCGGGCGATCAACTTGGCAATGGATGACTTGCCCGCCCCGGTGTGTCCCACCAGCGCAAGGTTTTCGCCGGGATGAATGAACAGGTTGAAATCCGCCAGGATCGGCTCATCATCCTTGTAATGAAATCCCAGGTTCTCAAACCGGACCTCGCCCCTGAGCCGTCCCACAATGTACGCGTCGGTCTGCACCACGTTCGGATCAGCGTCGATCAGGGCAAAGACGCGTTCCGCCGCTGAAAGCCCGGACTGGATCTGCGCCCAGTAGGAGGACAGGTTCATGATCGGGAACATGAAGTTATCCAGGCTGAGGATGAAGAGATACCACGCCCCGGCGGTGATGATGCCCTGCTCAATGGACAGCCCGCCCGTGTATACCAGGATGGCTGTATAGATGCCGCTCAAGGCATTCAGCACGGGGAAGACCACTGAGAAGACCAGCCCGCGCTGAATATTGACCCCGTAGGAGATCTGGTTGGCGGAGTCGAAAGATCTGGAAGATGCTGGCTTCCTGCCGGAAATTCTTGGCAATGGAGATGCCGCTGACGGTCTCCTTGATGGTCGCGTTGACATCCGCCATCGCCTGCATGCCGCGCTTGGTGACGCGCCGCGCCAGCGCCCGGAAACCGAGCGTGAGCGCCAGGTTGACGGGCAGGAAGGCGATCATCAGCAGTCCCAGGTGCCACTCGGTCCGGAACAGGATGAACCCCAGCAGGACCGCCTGGAACATCTGCGCGGTGACATCGGTCAGGATGACGATCAGTTGACCGAAATCGTTGGTGTCGGAGGTGATGCGGCTGACGATGCGCCCCGAGGAGAACTGGTCATAGAACGAAAGGTCGTGTTCCGCCGCGGCGTGGAAAGCCTGGGTGCGCAAATTGAGAACCACATCCCCCACCGCGCGCACGGTGAGACTGCGCCGCGCCCAGTTGAATCCCCAGGTGCCCACGCCGATGACCAGCATCGCCAGCCCGATCAGCCAGATGGCATTAAGTCCGGGTTGGGTGTCCAACAGATCCACCACCTTGCCGATCAACACGGGCAGGGCGGCATTGATGCCTGACAGTGAGATGACCAGCAGGACGACGATGGACAGGCGTTTTACCTGCGATTTGAAATAACCCGCGATGCGTTGAGCCAGCACACGGTCGCTGTACTGGCGGTCATATTTTTCAGGGTTAAGTCCTGCAAAAAATCCCATTGGTTACCCGATGCTCATGCAGTCAATGTTTCCCGGCTGGCTCATTCCCGGAATATCCTCGAATATGCATCCGATGTTTTCATCAGTTCCTCATGGGTGCCGATCGCTGCAATGCGCCCCTTGCGCAGGACAATGATCAGGTCCGCCCAGCGGATCTGGGAAAGGCGGTGCGTGATGATGAAGGTCGTGCGCCCCCTGGATGCCGTCGCAATGGCACGCTGGATCCGGTCCTCGGTGGCGCTGTCGATCGCCGAGGTGGAATCATCCAGGATGAGGATGCGCGGATCGGTGAGGAAGGCGCGCGCCAGGGCGAGCCTCTGCCGCTGCCCGCCCGAAAGGGTCACGCCGCGCTCGCCGATGACCGTGTCATAGCCCTTCTCAAAGGTGAGGATGAACTCGTGCGCCTGCGCGGAGCGCGCAGCCGATTCGATCTCGTCACGCGTCGCGCCGGGTTTGCCAAAGGCAATGTTATCGGCGACGGAGCGCGAGAAAAGGAAGATGTCCTGCTCAATGATGGAGATCTGGCGGCGCAGCGCGGCCAGGTTCCAGTCGCGGACGTCCACCCCATCCACCCTGACCGAGCCGCTGGACGCGTCGTGGATGCGGTTGATCAGCTTGACCAGGCTGGTCTTGCCCGCGCCGGTCTGCCCGACAATGGCGACCGTCTGCCCGGGTCTGACCTTGAAGGAGATGTCTTCAAGGATCTTTTCGCCCTGGTTGTATTCAAAACCGACCCTGTCAAACTCCACTTCGCCTTTAATATGGGCATCCAAACCTGAAGCGTTCTGGTCAAGGTCGCTCTCGCGATTGATCAGTTCAAGGATGCGGCGCGCCCCTGAAACCCCCAGGGAGATCTGGCTGTATGCAAAGGTGGAGGCAAAGGTCGGGAATTCCAGCAGGCGCAGCAAGCCAAAGTATGCCACCACGCCGCCCACGGTGATCTCACCCGCGCGGAAAAGCAGGAGCGCATGGAACAATCCCCCCGCGTAGGTGATGCCCAGCAGGAGCATGGGCAGGAAACGCGCCTCCAGGTCTCCCTGGCGGACAAAGGCTGACCGCAGGCGCCGCGCATTGCCGATAAAACGCTCGATCTCGGAATTTTCCTGTGCCGCGCCCTTCATCGTCTCCACGCCATCCAGCGCCTCGGAAAGATGCGTGTTCATCATCCCGAAGGCGCCGCGCACCGCGTCGGTAACGGGTGACAGCGTCCGCAGGTATTGCACCAGCGCGAGAAAGTAGGCGATGGTAAAAAGGATGGGGACCAGCAGCAGGTCCGGATGGATGGCGGAACTGGAGGTGAGCGGGACGATCAGGAAGAAGAACGACCCGACCACGAGATTTAAGCCGGGGCTGAACATGAAGTTCACCTCGCGCACATCGTTCGTGGCGCGCGCCATGGTATCGCCCACGGGCTGCAGGTTGTGGAAGGTCATGCTCTTGCCGAGCAGGGACAGATACAGTTCATCGCGGACATCGCGCTCGATGCGCTGCGCCATCAATTCCGCCCCAAAGTTCCTGGCAAACTGCAGGAATCCGCGCACGATCTGTGAAATACCGATCGCCAGGGCGATGGGAATCAGCGCGCCCCATGCCGGCGAGGCAGTCATGATCGTGTCAAATGCCCGCCCCACGTATTGAGGTACGAATCCCGCCAGGGCGCCATTGCCATACGCGCCGATCACCAGCAGGATGAGGATCGGCCAGTAACGCAGCGCATGGGAGACCACCCAGCGCATCGGGCTGGAACGGTCACTGGTGTGCTTGCGCACCATGGTAAATTCTGCAGGCAGGGGTGTGGCGGACATAAGCAAGGAATTCTACCATGCCGGTCCCACCCGGATCCCCGGCAGGCGAGCCGTGGATAATGAAACAACCTCCCGCATGGGAGGCTGTCCGTCAGGCATGCCTGCGTTCGTACAAATATCCCGCATCCTCCCATTCCCTGTGGAATCCAGCAGCCTCCAATGCCTGGACATACGATTCGCTCACCACCCCCATCCGGCTTGCAACCACATCTCCCCGAAGAGAGGCAAAACGTCGATAATCCATCAGCAGCCCAACCCGGTCATCTGCTGCACATACATCCAAGCCCAGCGTCAGGTAGTCCCCTCGTTCATCATCATCCTTCCATGCTGAAATAATACCCGCCCGCCCGCGCCACCACCAGGCTAAGCCTGCCTCTGCAGCCTTGTGCAAAGTAGTGAAGCGACGGCATTGAAAATGTCCAGCCCACCCCCATCAATCCACCCGGCGCGATCCGCTGGCAGAACGCGACCGCCTCATTCACATCCTCCAACTTCAATGGTGTGAATGCATCCGTGAACTCAGCCAGCGGTTCCGCTTCATAGGCATAGACCTCCCCCAACCGCCTGTACCCGCGCGCTTCGCTCAAATGATGGACCTTGACACGCTTGGAGTTGGTCATCAAGCGGACAATACCGTCCCCATGCTCGTCCCACCACTCGTTGCAGGCTGCATCCAATCGTGAGCCGATTTTTTGACCCTGGTAATTCGGGTCAACGCGGAAGCCCTCCAGCCACCACTCGCCTGGCGCGACCAAACTCACTTTTGCCGTGCCGACGCACTTCCCCGCATACTCAGCCGCGAACAACTGTCCCTGCGGGTCTTCAAGCCAGTACGGGAAGACCCTGCCAACATAATCATGCCCGTCCCAGATGAACCTGGTGAACTCCGCCACATCCGCCTTATCCCTGGGCAGGGCGGGGCGTACAACGACGCGAGGGGATGAGAAATCATTCATCAGTGCGATCAATGATTCAGGAAGGAAACAGTTTCTCAAAGACCTCGGGACAGTACCTGGAAACCATTTCCGATGAAAGCCCGTTCTCCCTGCAGATCTCCGCATACAGGTCCGCGCTGGGACGTTTGGTGCGCTTCTGCGTTTCGGGGTCGATACCCCACAATCCAAAACGCTGGGTCCAGCCGCGCTCCCACTCAAAGTTGTCCACCAGGGACCAGTGGAAGTAGCCCTTCACCGGCCAGTTGAAGTTGACCGCGCGCCACATGGCATGAACATGCTGCGCCATGTAGCGCGGGCGGATGCGGTCGGTGATGTCCTCGATCCCGTTCTCGGTGACCAGGATGGGCAGGTCGGGATAGGTGCGGACAGCCCACTTGATCGCCTGGTAGAAACCCTCAGGCTGGTTGGCATTCTGTTTGGCGTCTGCCAGGTCGGTCCCCTCCGGGAAAAAGGAACGGGAAAAGGCTTCGGCTCGATTGGTCAGGTCAAAGGCGACCGTATCCACCGAATAGTAGTTCAAGCCGAAATAATCCTGCGTGCCCCTGGCTTCCGGCACGGGCACACTCCCGACCGGTGAACGCATCACTCCCGTGGAGATCGCGGAGGGGAATGCCATGTTAATGGCGCTGAATTTGATGTTCCGCATCAACCGGTCCAACGGTGACCAGGAATGTGCCGGTTCCTGCGGGCGGAAATGCAGGGCATACCCCACGCGTGACTCGGGTTGAATTTCATGGATGGTGCGGTATGCAGCGGCATGGGCGCGCACCATGTTCGCCTGCACCAGCAACGCCATTTTCATGTCCGACTTGCCGGGCGGGAAGTGGGCACGGATGTAGCCTTCAATGGCATACACGTTCGGCTCGTTGATCGTGCACCATAGAGTGCAGTATTCCTTCAGCGCGCCGACCGTCTTGCGGACGAATTTCTCGAAGAGTGGGACCACCGCCTCCGTTTCCCAGCCTCCCATCTCAGCGAGCCAGAGCGGATCGGAAAAATGATGCAGGGTCACCAAGGCGGTCATGCCGCGTTCCTTCAGCCCGCGCAGCATGAGCGCGGTATTTCTCAAGAGCATCCTCATCCCAACGATCAGGCGCGGGCTGGATGCGGCTCCATTCCACCGACATGCGGTGGGCGTTTTGTCCCGCCTCGGCGGCGCGGTCAAGGTCCTCACGCCAGCGCCCGCCCCACCAGTCCGAAGCCAGCCCCGACCTCCCGTTGGTGTGTCCCTCCTGTTCCCACTTCCACCAGTTATTATTGGTATTGTTGCCCTCCACCTGGTGTGCAGCGGTTGCCGTCCCCCATAAAAAGCCCTTCGGAAAATGATAGGTTGCTTGAGGCATGCAGTTCTCCTTGTAGGGGCACAACAGCACGGGAGACCGCCGTGTCGTGCCCGGATTTCGTTGTATCCTTTACGATCTTGCCAGGTATGCCAGGTACAGTGCAACCGATCCCGCCACCGCCGCATTAAGCGACTCGATCTCGCCGCGCATCGGCAGCTTGAGCAGGATGTCGCATTTCTTGCGCGTCAACTCATGCAAGCCCTCCCCCTCCGAACCGACCACCAACCCCAGCGCCCCTCGCAAATGGCGTGACCCCGCCTCCATCTGGACCCCCGCCTGGTCCAGCCCGACCATCCAGGTATCCGCGCCCTTGAGAGTATCGATCGCCTGCGAGAGATTCGACTGGGCGATGAACAAATGCTCGCTCGCACCCGATGACGCATTCACCACGGCAGGCGTGACCTCCACCGTCCGCGCCAGGGGGATGATGACACCGTGCACTCCCACCACCTCCGCGGTGCGGAGCAGAGTGCCCAGGTTTTGCGGGTCCTGCAGGGAATCAAGCACCAGCACAAAGGGCGGTTCATCCTTCCGGCTGGCAGAATCGAGGATATCCGCCACATCCACGTAGGGATAGCCATCCACCTCCGCAGCCACGCCCTGGTGGTTCTCGTGGACCCGGTCGAGCCTGCCGCGCGGGACGCGCTTGACAGGGACCTTTCGCTGCCCGGCAAGCTCAAGAATGTCCTTTATCCTGCCCTTTTCCTGGGCGCCTTCGGCAATTTCGATGGAAAAGACCTGCCTGCGTTTGGCGCGCAGGCTCTCATACACGGCATTACGGGAATAGAGAAATTCTTTCATGGGCTTTGATTGTATCGTATGTGAACACGGACTTCAAACTCTTCCTTCCTCGTTCAGGAAGGGAATGTGGAGACCAGCCGTTATTTCAATTCCAGGATGGTTTCCCCAAAACGGTGTTCAGATTCTTTAGAAAATCCTGAGAGAAATTCACCAGGTGACTTTTGTCCATTTTCAATAAACTCGATTTCAGGTATCATTCCAACATCGGCGCCAGAATATCAAAGTCGTATCCCCTTTTTCAATTCAATCGAATTACGACAGGCGACCTCATTCTAACCATTGAGGAATCCATGTCGCATACAGAGGCTCAAAGAGACAAACGTTCCGCCGCGCTTAGCTCGGTCTTTGCCGCGGTTGGACTGACAACATTCAAGATCATCGTCGGTGTTCTAACCAATTCCCTCGGCATCCTGGCGGAGGCGGCACACTCCGCCCTGGACCTGGCAGCTGCCGTCATGACCTTTTTCGCCGTGCGCGTCTCAGACAAACCCGCCGACTCCGAACATCCCTTCGGGCATGGCAAGGTGGAGAATGTTTCAGCATTGTTCGAGACCCTGCTCCTGCTCGCCACCTCAGCCTGGATCATCAACGAGGCAGTGCACCGCCTGACAGCAAAAGGGGTGGAGGTGGAGGTCTCCATCTGGAGCTTTATCGTGATGGGCACCTCCATCATCATCGATGCAACCCGCTCCCGCATCCTGATGAGAGCTGCCAAAAAACACAACTCACAGGCGCTTGAAGCAGACGCCCTGCACTTCTCCACCGATATCTGGTCTTCCTCCGTGGTCATCCTTGGTTTGATCGCCGTGCTGGTGGCGCGCGCCTTTCCCCGTGCTGGCATTCATGGAAAAAGCCGATGCGGTGGCTGCCCTGGTGGTGGCGGTCATTGTCATTTACGTCAGCGGTCAACTGGGCATGCGCTCCATCCAGGGATTGCTGGATGCCGCGCCGAAGAACGGCGAGACTGAAAAGATCATTGAGACCGTGAACGCGCTCAAGGAAGTGAATGATGTGCACGCCGTGCGCATCCGCACCTCCGGCGCGGGCTGGTTCGTGGACATGCATGTGACCATGGACAGGAATTTTTCCGTGGAGCAGAGCCACAAGGTCACGGAAAAGATCGAGACAGTGGTGGCAGGCATTCTGCCCAAATCGGATGTGACCGTCCATGTGGAGCCTGCAGGGGATAAGCCTGGGACAGCCAGGAAAAAATCACCCGGACCTGGTAAATAATCCCGCCTGCCTGTTAAAGGAGTCCGATATGACACAGCAATCAAAAACAGCTGGGAACGGATCAAACAGCCGCGCCGCCCTCGTGCGTTACGCCTGGATCTCCATTGGGGCATCCATCCTCACCATTCTGCTGAAGTCACTTGCCTATCTCCTGACCAACTCGGTCGGTTTTCTATCCGACGCGGTCGAATCCATCGTGAATCTTGTGGCGGGTTTCATGGCGCTTGCCATGCTGACGGTCGCGGCTCGTCCGGCTGATGAAAATCACGCCTATGGTCACAGCAAGGCGGAATATTTTTCCAGCACCACCGAGGGCATCCTCATCCTGGTGGCGGCAGGCGGAATCATCACCACAGCTGTCCGGCGCTTCCTTGCCCCCCAACCTTTGGAACAGCTCGGCATTGGTGTGGCTTTATCCGTGGTTGCATCCCTGGTGAACTTCTTTGCAGCCCGCATCCTGCTGAAGGCAGGGAAACGCGAAAACTCCATCACGCTGGAGGCGGACGCACACCATTTGATGACGGATGTGTGGACTTCACTGGGAGTCATCTCGGGCATGGCGATCGTTGCATTGACAGGCTGGCAGACCATTGACCCGATCGTTGCCGTCCTCGTCGGTCTGAACATCATCTGGACCGCATATCAACTGCTCCGCAGATCGGTGGCTGGACTGATGGATGCGTCCCTGCCCGTAAAAGAGCAGAAGATCATCAGGGAAGTGATGGATAAATTTCGCGGGAAGGGGGTTGTCTTCCACTCATTACGCACGCGGCAGTCCGCATCGCAGCGATTCCTGTCAGTGCATATGCGGGCACCCGGGACATGGACCCTGCACGAGGCTCATCATGTTGCTGAGGACTTTGAGCATGCCGTCCGTGATGAACTGCCGGATGCCGTCATTCAAACGGATATCGAGCCTGCGGATGAAAACGCCCTGAAAAAGGATGTTCACGAGTCAACAGGTTGACGATCATCCATTGATTCCATCCAAACCGAGGGTTCACCAACCTGCGAACAGGAGGATCGCTCGCCACTGCCGCACCGAGAACAAGCAAGCCGACCAGGGCAATGATAATGACCAGCCATGCTGGTTTTCGCCCTGCTTTCTTCACCGATGGCAGAATCCGTGGGGATAAGCGGGGCGGATGGTTTGAAAGCAAAATCAAAGGCGGGAGTTTTGGCTGGTTCCTTGGCAGTCACGTTGGGACCCAGTATTCCCATCTGGTTGAGTTTTGCAAATGCAGCCTGCACCTTCTGGCGCGCCTCGGCAGGGAGTTCATCCAGGGAGTTATAGACCTTGCCTTCGTAGTTAATGGTGTTGGTGAAGGCAGAGATCACCTTCTGTGCCACATCGCCTTCCAGGAAATCGGGGATGCCGTTCCCATTCGCATCCACGAAGATTTTCTGCATCTGCTCGTAAGCCTGGCGTTCATTGAGGGGCATTTCCTCCAGGCTGTTGTACGTCCTGCCATTAAAGTTGATCTGCATGGAAACCTCCAGTCATGATTCCAAAAATATTGCATGAACGGTTTTACATGGCGGGTTGCCGGCGGAAACGGAGCGCCAGCCAGGACTGCGCCACCACGCTCAGGATCGACACATACACGATCACTTTCTGCCCGGCGGCTTGGATCACCAACCCGGCAGCTTGAACGTGCTATCCGGTCCGTAAGTGAGCAGGACCAGGTATGCTGCGAGAAACAGGGTGAAAATGATGAACACCCAGCCATATCGGCGCGGGTATGCCCGCTGGCGGAAGATGACAAGGGCGTAGATCGCCACCGCGAAAAGAAAGGTGCGGAACGCCCAGAACACCAACTGGTAGTGGACATTAAAGAAAACGTCATAAGGCGCCCAGGCGATGCCCACAAAGCACAAGCCGGAGATCACCCCGATGACCGTCCCGATGGTGCTGAGCACTCTGCCCGGTCCGATCAGTGAGGAAGAATGACGCGGAAGGCAAGGAAAAAGCCCACGAGCCCCAGCCCCGCCAGGGTCAGCGCGACGCAAAACAGGCTGGCGGAGACCAGGTTCGATTCCCCGCCTGCCACCCTGATCCGCCCCAGGTCACTGAAAAAATTATGAAAGAAGTCGTACCCTGTGGTGACTTCCTCTTTAACATTCCCGCCGGGATAAGTGAACATCGCCGCGATGGTCAACAGGACGAACAGACCGCAACCGAAGATGATATGGCGATAGACCTTTGTTTGCCAGAATATTCCCTTCATTGCTCCTCAACGCAGGCAGTCATCGGGATTTTTCTCAGTCTGCCTTCTTTAGAACCCTCAGCGCCCGCAGCGTGACCCATGGATTTGGTTCTTTCATCTTCCCAAATCTCATCCATGTCTTGCCGTCATAATTGTATTCAAGCATCCAGCGTCCCTGCCTCATCCTGTTTCGAGCGGATGAGTTCCAATGTGTTCGCCAAACGCGGGTCACGGGCATAACCCAATTCTGTCAACGCTTCTGCGATCTGCAAAATATCCGTGACGTAAAAGACGGGGAAGCCGAACTTCCACCAGTTGCCGCTGGGTTTTTCCGCCCAGCCATTTGGATAATCCGCCGTGGACGGATCGACACGGAAAAAGAAATCAACACCATGTTGGATGGCTCGCCGGATCAGATCATTCCGTCTTCCCGGCGGGCAATTTACCCAAAAGCCAGCATGACCTTGACCCCGCCCCACGCGCACGGCAGTTTATTGTTCGCTCCGCAGGCGAAGGTCGGACCACACTTGGCGGCATAATAACGGACCTCGGCATGTTTATCCTTCACCGGCGCGATGCCCTCGCCCGTGACCGTGCGCGCCGTCCACTCGTATGCCACGTCAAGACGCGGATCGTCATAGCCCAATTCCATCAGTGACCAGAGCATGTTCCCTTGCAGGCAGTCGAACGTCCCCGAGGGGGATTTATTGGTCATGCCTGAAATTTGCCCGCCCGGGTTCAAGGCGTTGTCCAGGTAATATTTGCATGCCACTTTGATCCGCTTGTCTTCCTTCACCGACGCGCCAAGCTGCGCCAGCAGGATCAATGCCCAGACCGTGGACTTGTATTTCGGACCGTACCCCGTCCCCGGTCTCATCCACCAGCCCTCCTCATCCATCTTCGAGAGGATATGCGGGATCGGTCCTTCCTTATGCGCCAGTTTACGCGCGGCTTTCAGTTTTTTATCGTCAGGCGGGAGGTCGAGCAGGTCGCGCATCGCCAGGTAGCGGACATTGGAGGAGTCGGAATTTGAGAAGCCAGGATACTGAGTCCCCTCGGAGTTGGGTTTGCCAGGACATGCGTCACTCCTTTCGGAAGATAATCATCCCACTGTCCAAAATAGTATACACCATCATCTCCCCTGACCCTGACAAATTCTGGCACCTGAATACTTCATCATTGGTCTATAATCAGCTCATTTCAGGTGAAATGTCATTCAATATACATGTCTTCGCTGGATTCCCAAGACAATCAAAAAGATCACGCTTCATTCTTTCCACGCTTTCAAGATTTCCATGCTTGAAATCCTTGAAGGCTTCATAAAACCGGAAACTTTTCTGAAATCGAAAGGGTCGAAACACGATTGCCATTGGATTGAAATTTTAATCCCAGCCAAAAAATTGTCCTGAAAATCCCAAAACTGCCAAAAGCGGATATTTCTTCTCCAATGTCATTTCTTTCCGACCAGGAATTTGAACAAAAACTGTACTTAACTGTTGATAATTCAAATGTGCGACGGAATCCATTTCAGGAAAGCTTTTCCAAGATATGCCAGTACTTAACCCAACCAGCTGGTAATAAGTTGCAGAATGAACATAAAATGACATAGAACGTCCCCTCGGATATTCAGAAGTAGATCCCTATGTTAGGCAGATATTAATACAAGAATGCATTATCCAAGATGCAGAAGCACAAGCAAAGCCAACTACGATGAACACTCCATAAAACACGATGTGGAAGATACATCTCGAATCATGATTATCGTCGACAAAGATGTTCGTATTCGCTCGGTTTTATCGAGACTTGATTGCCCTGCAGTTCATCCCTGCATCCCTTCCCACTCCTTCAGCTTTTCGTCCATCTCCTTCTGGACGCGCTCGTATTCCCTGCCCAATACAGCAACTTCCTTCGGGTTCACGAAGGGACTATCCAGTTGCGCACCCAGGTTCGCCAGGTCCGCCTCGAGCGTTGCGATGGCATTTTCAAGTTCCTGCAGTTGAGCGATCTTTCTTCTTTCCTCTTTCGTCTTCACATTCCTGGTCCTGCGCGATACATCACCCGCTTTTCGGGATTCCGCCACCGCCGCCTGTTGCCTCCGCCAGGCGCGCCGCCTGTTTCTCGCGTTCATCCTTCATCTGCGAGTAGGTGCCATTGTAGACCGTCAGCGCGAACTCATCGGGATCGATCTCCCAGATCTGCGTGGCGAGGGCATCGATCAGGTAGCGGTCGTGGCTGACGAGCAGGATGGTGCCGTCATAGTTATCGAGCACGGATTGCAGCACCTCCTGCGCGGGGATGTCGAGATGGTTGGTCGGCTCATCCAGCAGCAGGAAATTGGTCTGCTGTAATGCCAGCTTGGCAAGCGCCAGCCTGCCGCGCTCCCCGCCGCTGAGCATGTCCACCAGTTTGTAGGCATCATCGCCCGAGAACAGGAACCTGCCCAGCACATCCCGCACCTCATGGATCAGGAACTCCGGGCGCACGGATTGTATCTCCTGCATCAGCGTCTTCTGCGGGTCCAGTCCCTCGTGCGCCTGGGCAAAGTAACCAATGTGCAGGGATGCCCCCAGGATGACCTCGCCGCGCAGGGGCGGCAGGTTTTCCAGCGCGGTTTTCAGGAAGGTGGTCTTGCCCGCGCCGTTCGGACCGATCAGCGCCGCGCAATCCTGTCTCCGCAGGACGATATCCTCCGCAGAGAAAAGTATTTTGTCCGGGTAACCGACCTGCAGGTCTTTCGTCCGCAGGACCAGTTCCCCTGAACGCGCAGCTGTGCGCAGGCGTAAATGGAATTTCGGCGGGCGGTTATCAGGCAGGCGCAGGGCGCGCACGTGGCGCTCAGCCTCCTCCACGCCGAACGGGCTGGTGGTGGTCTCAATGTCCAGCTGGCTCCAGCTGGTGTTGACAACCGCATCCATGCCCACCTGTTCGATCGCCTGCACCACACGCGTCAGGCGTTTAAGCTTGCCCTTGGCCTGCAGCGTGTTCTGCCCCGAAATATTCTTCTTGATGTACTCCACTTCCTTGAGCAGTTTTTCCTTCTCGCTGTTGAAGACCTGCTCGCGGCGGTTCCAGCGTTCCTCACGCTGCTGCAGGTAGTGGGTGTAGTTGCCGCGGTAGACCTCCCCGCCATCCCGGCGCATCTCCAGGATCACGTTGGCGGCGCGGTCCAGGAAATAGCGGTCATGCGAGACGATCACCGCCGCGCCCTCCCACTGCGCCAGGTAACTCTCCAGCCATTCCACGGCGCGGATGTCGAGGTGGTTGGTCGGCTCGTCCAGCAGCAGCAGGTCGGGATCGGAGAGCAGCAGCCGCGCCAGGAAGGCGCGCGTGCGCTGCCCGCCCGAGAGGTGTTCCAGGCTCAGGTCATAGTCCGAGGCTTCAAAACCCAGCCCGGTCAGCACCTGCTTGATGCGCGTGATGTATGTGTACCCGCCGCGGCGTTCAAAATCATGCTGTAATTTTCCGTAGCGTGCCAGGAGTTCCGCGTCCGCCCCGGCTGTGCCGCCCATCATGGATTCCAGCCGGTGGAGTTCCTCCTGCTGTTTGATCAGTTCCGCGAACGGGGTCAGGCAGGCTTCCCAGAGCGTGCCCTCCATCTGGAAGTCCGCCTCCTGGGGCAGGTACCCGATCCGGGTGGACCTGGCGCGGGTCACCGTTCCCGATGAGGCTTCGTCCTCGCCGATCAGGATGCGCAGCAGGGTGGTCTTGCCGCACCCGTTGGGACCCACGACGGCAAGCCGCGCGCCCTTGGGAACGGAAAAGGTAATGCCGCGGAAGATGTCTTCCGCGCCAAAGGATTTCGAGAGGGAGGTGGCGGTGATGAGGGACACGGTAATCAGTTATCAGTTTTCAGTGATCAGTATTCAGTAACGCCCAAATTATAAAGCAAGCGAATGGATGCACCTGCTCCATTCGCTTGCCAGGAACATCCTTCGAAAAAACTCAGGCTTCTTCCTGCGGCTTTCCTTCAGGAACGTGTCCCGGTTTCTCCTTGCCCAATTCCAGCGATCGCTGGTACGCCGCCCATACCGCACGCGAGATGGCAGTGCGGAAGCCCGCTTTTTCCAGGTAGTACAGCGCCTCGGCGGACGTTCCCCCCGGCGAGGTGACCTGGTTCCGCAGTGTGGCAGGATGCCTTCCCGCCTGTTCATAAAAGGCGGCGGAACCCTTGATGGTCTGCAGGACCAGCTGCTCGGCAATGCGGCGCGGCAAGCCCATGTGCACCCCCGCGTCGATCAACGCCTCCGTGAAGAGGAAGACATAGGCAGGTCCCGTGCCCGAGAGCGCGGTCGCCATGTCCAGGTAGCCCTCATCCTCCACGAACACTTCCTCGCCCAGCGCCCCAAGGATGGAGCGCGCCATCTCCCGCTGTTCACCGGTCGTCTCTTTGGATGCCGTCCAGACCGTGATGCCCTCCCCGATCTGCCCCGGGGTGTTCGGCATCGAACGGACGATGGCTTTATGTTTCAGTCCTGCGCCCAGTTTCTTAATGCTTGCACCTGCAATAATGGAGAGCACCAGCGCATCCGCGCGGACGCCTTTCAGTTCCTTCATCACCTCGGTCAGTCTCTGCGGCTTGACCGATAGCACGATGACATCCGCGCCAGCCGCCGCGGCGGAATTGTCCGTGGTTGTTTTTATCCCGTGCTTTTTTCCCAACTCCGCGATGCGTTCCTCGCGCGGACCGGAGGCGGTAATATCCCCGGGTTTGGCGAGTTTTTTGCGGAGCAATCCGGCGATCATGGCTTCCGCCATCACTCCCGGACCGATAAATGTGATCTTCTGTTTAAGCATGCTGCCTCCGATATCCAGGCAGGATTCTACCTGTTTTCCTCATCCTCCGCCCAATTTCACGCCTTGACCAAACGCCAGAACAGGAAACCCCGCCAGCAGGGACATCACCGCGCCGAAAAAGAACGGGGCAGATGCGCCGAAGCCAGTCCACGCGCCAATCCCCTGCCATAACAGACCCCGCGATCAGGGAGGCGGGCAGCGCGGTCAACCCCACCGCCGCAGCAAACAAACCATACGCCGTGCCGCGCTGGGTCTCGGGGACGATGTCCGCGATCAACGCCTTGGCAACCCCCTCCGTCGCGGCATAGTAGATGCCGTACAGACCGAACAGCATCCACACCTGCCAGCCGGTTTGGGAGAACGCGAAACCGAGATAGACCAGCCCATAAGCCAGCCAGCCGAAGAGGATCAACCGTCTCCGCCCGATCCTGTCCGATAGCGCGCCGAGCGGACCAGCCAGCAGGAAGTACACAAAATTGAACGTCATCACCATCAGCATCACCTGCAGGACGTTCAACCCGCGTTCCTGCCCGCGCAGCACGATGAACGAATCGGAGGAGTTGCCGAGGGTGAACAGCACAACGATGACGAGGAAGGTCTTGAAACGGCTGTCGAATCCCTTGAGCGACAGGGTCGGTCTGGAGGATGGATTCGCCTTTGCCACATCCCGCGCGCCGATGGCAAGCACGATCACCGCCAGCACAGCCGGGACGATGCTGACCAGGATGGCAATCTGGAAGGTCGAACGGGTCAGGAACTCCGCCTGGGACTGGTTCAACCAGACGATGATCGCCGCCAGCGCGAGCCCGATGAATGCTCCAAGCGTATCGCCGGCGCGATGCAAGCCAAATGCCAGCCCGCGCTGGGAGGAGTCGATCGAATCCGCCACCAGGGCATCGCGCGGTGCGGTGCGGATTCCCTTGCCGACCCGGTCCGAAAACCGGACGCCCAGCACCCAGCCCCATGTGTTGGCGATGTAAAGGAATGGCTTGGCAATGGTCGAGATGGAATACCCCGCCACGGTCAGCCATTTCCGTTTGCCCAGTTTGTCGGAAAGCGCGCCCGAGTAGATCTTGAGCAGGCTGGCGGTGGTTTCCGCCACGCCATCGATCAGACCGATGACCGCGGTGCGCACCCCCAGCACGTTGGAAAGAAAGAGCGGGACGAGATACACGATCATCTCGGAGGAGATGTCGGTCAGCAGGGAGGTGGCTGTGACGATCCAAACGTTGCGGGGAAGTTTCTTGATCGATGTTTTGGTGTCCATGATGTCCTGAAAAAACGTTCAACGTTGCATCGTTGAACGGTCAATGTCAAACTATTGATTATTCATTTCTTCCGTCATTACCGTCACCGCCGGCAGCCCCGGGCTGGTCCACGCGCAGGACCTCCCCGTGCATATCGATGACGATCTTGAACCCCAGCATGCCCAGGTAGGCACGCGCTTCTTCAGGCAAGCCTGTCTCCAGCATGGCATCAAATTGCTTGTCCATGTTCTTGAGCTGGCTGGCAATGGCAGCCACGCTGAAGACATCGTCCTGTCCAAGCATCTTGGCGGTCTGCTCGCCGAGGAGTTCTTCGTTGCCCTTGATGAGCTCCTGCATTCTGGACAGAACCTGCCGGTCCACCTGCTCGGATGGGATGTGACGGCGGAAACCTGCATCATCCACCACGTAGCAGGGTTCATCGCCCACATACGCGGTTCCAGCAGGTTGGTCATTCTCGTCAAAGACGAGTCCGGGGAAAAGGGGATGTTTTGGCATGATGTTTATCTTCTAAAAGTTACGGAGCACTGCGAATGTATGAAAAACTTGATTCCGATTATGTTCCGCTGTGCCCTACACTTAACTGCTTTGTTTTCCTTCAACGGTCGCCAGCAGGATTCCCGCAGCAATACCCAGGCGGCGGTCCAGCGTGCGCAAGGGGTCCATGCTAAAGTCGAGATCCAGTTCATAACGGAAGGGGTTGAAGCGCTGGCGCAGGTCTCCCACGCGGACCTCTCCCAGGGTGATGTCATAATTCTGCGGCAGGAGCGAGCCCAGCAGGAAACGGCGCAGCATCGCCAGACCCACCGAATCCTCAAAGAGCATGCCGCGCACCTGGTCATTTGCATCCAGCACTTCCCATTCATCCCTCAGCATCGACCGCCAGCCCTTGCGCCTCAGCACCCCCACCTTCTCCCCTGTCAGGCTGTCCATTACATCGTATGCCGCCGAGAAGTCGATGATCTGCCGCGCCTTGATGGTCAGCACCTCCTGCGTCTTGCTCTCGTCCGAATAGACGCGGATATCCTCGCGCAGGCGGAACATCTTCTGTTCACTGAACAGCACCTGGTTCCCGGACGGGTCATAAACGCGGAATTTTCCCGTCAGCGCAAACACCTGGCGGCGGAGCAGGTACTGGTTTTGCTGGAACACTAATTGCATGTCGTCTCCTTTTGGAAGATCACTCCGGCTCATTGTCCTGAACTGACATGGACCACTGTGCCCTTGCCGGGCTCATGGACATAATCCTCTTCAGGCGGGACAACCGGGCTGGTCCAGCGGTATATGAATTTCGCGGCGCTGGTGGGAAGGTTCACGCACCCGTGGCTGCGCGGCTTGCCAAAATCATTATGCCAGTAGGTGCCGTGCAGGGCGATCCCTGTGCCGGTGAAGAAACTGCACCACGGAACACCGGGCAGGTCGTAGAGATCCTTTTTGGGATCCCCATCGTTCGTCATGTGGACGGATGGACCCTTGTGATAGGTGTCGAATTTACCGGTCGGCGTCTGGCTGCGTCCCGTGCCGCTCGCGCAGCGCGTCCGCAGGACAAGCCGTTCATCCTCAAAAGCCATCACGTACTGCGAGATCAGGTCCACGTAGATGGTCTTCAGCGAGTCCGGAACATCCGGGGACAGCGGGGACAGCTCCGCATCCGGGACGAGGCGGACGTGCTCCGCCGCCAGGTAGAAGTACTGGTGCAGATGATTATCCACGATCTGGTACCAGACACTGCCGTCATTCGGATTCTTCTTGATGTCGGTCACCCAGTGGGTCGAGCCGTAGAACACACGATAGGCGTTATCTGCATATTTGTTGTAACCGCGACGCGTATCCGAATACGGGACGGTGACCTCGCCCAGCGCCTGCTTGCGTTTCAGCTTGGTGACCGGCTGCTGCAACTGGGTGTGGACAGGCTGGACGTCCGCCGAGTGGATGTAGCCCTCGGCAAAACGATACCAGATGCGGTTGTGGGAACCCTCGCTTGTCAACTGCGCAAGGATGTCCACCACCCGGTCCTTGCCGAGCAGTTTCAACTGTTTGGCTTTGAAGGAGGGCGCATCATAAACAGGCACCCCGCTGATCGCCATGCGTCCCTGGAAGCTGGTGGGGGATTCGCGCGCCAGGACATCATCCAGGTGCAGTTCAGCCAGCGCAAGGGACAACAGTCCCGCGCCGCTCAATTTGAGGAAGTCGCGTCGGGTGATCGGCATGGTCCTTGCCTCGGGCATCGTCTGTCTGGGAATGCGGGATCAACTCCGGACCCGCGTCAGTTCCGTCTCCACGGCTCTGGCTTCGATGCCATCGGGAAGGATATTATACGCGCTGATGGTCAGATGGTCGGGATCAGGCATTTCGACTTCCGTGCGCCAGCCCCAATCCGGTCCACCGCTGGGATCCGGGTAACTGCCAAGAACGGAGAAACCCTTGTCTTTAGCCGCTCCAACACAAAACATGATGGCGGTGTTGTTGTGGAAACTGTCCACCCAACTGGCTTCGAATTGGTCCAATGTGGTGTTATAGCCAAAAGTGAACATGCCGTGCTGCGGATTGCCTTCGATCGAGCCCTGGTAGAGATACAGGGCGAAGCGTCCTTCGAGCAGGAGTTGGATCGTTCCAATCACGGGGGATTCATCGGCTAATTTGTCAGGCTCCAGCCAGAGCCTGGATATGCCCTTCCAGTTACCAGCCATTTGGGCAAGGAAGTGGTGGGGACTGCCGGTTGATTTGGAATTTTCAAAACTCATCTCGATATCCTCTGAATAAAGTGATTTGCAAGTTTATCGCGTTATGGCCTCATCGTATAAGCGTCGCGGAATGCATACACCGTCCCCTGCCAGACGCGGCTGAAGCGGGCGGTATCTGTGTCCGGTTTTCGTATCATCTTTAAACACAGTTCCATTTGCTGAGGTGTGGTGCTGGGTTTTCCATAAAGCTGCAGGGCGTACTTGGAAAAATCACGCACCATGAAGTCAAAGATCTGATCGACCGTGTCCTCCGGCACTTTATACAACCGGGCGTTCTCCAGGATCAATTGCCCGTAGACCACCAGCGTAAAGAGTTCGCCGAGCGCCAGCAGGAAATCCGTATCCTTTTGCTGGGCATCATCCGGGGTGGCAGTGGCAAGGAAGGTTTTCAGGGTCTCGATCTGCTCGCGGAAGACCCGGATGTTGGGCAGGTCGTACAGGCCATAGGCCAGGTTGTAATCGTGGAACTGGATCTTACTCAATCCTTTTGCCGGTCCCTGGTTGAACAGGAAATCATCGTTGGCAGGCTCGCTGCGGGTGAGCACGGGCGGATATTCACCCGGGAAGAAGAAATAATTCGCCATGAACTTGACGATCAGCGCAATGTTGACGTGCACCGTGCCTTCCAGCTTGGGCAGGGCGCGGATGTCACGCGCCGCCATCTCGAAGTACATATCCTTTTCAAAGCCTTTGGCTGCGATCACATCCCACAGCAGGTTGATCACTTCCTCGCCCTGGGTGGTGACCTTCATCTTGACCGTCGGGTTGTAGAGCAGGTAGCGGCGGTCCTCCGGCGAGGCAGCCCGCATGTAATCCCCGGCTCGCAGGGCAAAGAGCTTCATCGCCACCAGGCGCGCATAGGCATCCGTGAACATTTGCTTGACGTGCGGGAAATCGGTGACAGCCATGCCGTACAGGCGGCGGTTCGCAGCATGATGGATGGCTTCATAGAGGGCGTGCGTGCAGATGCCGATCGAAGCCCAGCCCAGGTTGTACTTGCCGATGTTGACCGTGTTCAGCGCCGCATCCCAGGCCGCCTGTCCTCGATGCAGGATCTCCCCTTCCGTGATGGGATAATCCTTTAAGGCAAAATTGGCCACATAGGACTGGCTGTCCGTGACATTCCCGATCAGGTTGTAATTCCGGTGGCGGTAATCCGCCGTGAAGAAAACGTACTCGCCCGTGTCTGCGAACTTGCCGAAGGTCGAGACCATCGGCGCAACATTGCCGTTGCCGATGTAGTACTTCTCCCCGTTCGCCAGGTACGTCCCATCCGGTTGAGGCGTGAGCGACATCCCGGTCGAATAGATGTCCGCGCCGTGCTCGCGCTCCGAAAGACCGAAGGCAAAGACCTCGCCCTCGCGCAACAACTGCGCCGCCCTCTTTTTTTGCGCCTCGTTGGAGCTCATCCAGATGGGACCCAGCCCGAGGATGGACACCTGCCAGGTGTACCAGTACGCCAGCCCGTAGAAGCCGAGGATCTCGTTGAACTCGCAGTTGCGCCAGGTATCCCAGCGTGCCCCGCTCTCCCCGTAAGGCATGGGCGTCAACAGGCTGGCAAAGATTTTTTCCTTCTTCTGGAACTCGATGAAATCCGCATACCAGGTCCGCTTGTGGTCATCCTCCTTGATGCGTGCCTTGCCTTTCTCTTCAAAGAAGGCAATGGTCTTGAGCATGATCTGGCGCGAGCCTTCGTCGGGATAGAAGCGGGTGGGATTTTGGGGATTGAGGAGGATCATCGGCACCTCACTTTTTTGTCATCGTTTGGTCTGAAGTGAATGGCACATCGGGATGTACATTATTCTCTTTTATCGCGTCAGCCTTTTGGAACAATATCTTTGTATCTTTTCTCATCAGAAGATATACAAGGGGATAAAACAGCAAAGAAAAACCCAAAGGAAATCACATGAAAATATGAAAGGGTCGTTGATTTTCGTCTGACCACACTTGGTCGGTGCAATTCGTAGGGAGTAAACTTGTTCCAGTGGACGGGTAAAAAGAGAAGATTGACAAGACGATAATCCAAATGCATAAAACACCAATAATTATTGTTCCCAGGCCAAAAGAAGATAAAGCCCAGGTCACGACCACTTGGCTGAAATCGCAATAGTTGAACACCAACATGATCCGGTATAAATAAGAATGCAAACCACCAATACAAGCCATGAGATCTATTGCATCAGTGCCATTATTATTGCTACTTAGGTAGATGCCAAAAAAACCTTTCCATGCCTGTGCCCGTTATCAATTGGTAGACCTGAGATGCCCGATGAGGAAATAAACACCCAATCAAACGAACGCCCCATTTATTCACGAGCTTTTCTCCTATCCACCCGATGATAACACCTGCTGAAATTTTTATGTTGCCTTCTCCGCGTTTTCCATTACAATAACCACATTCCCAACTTCCAAAGGAGGTTCGCTGATGAGACCAGTGTACGCAATCTCGGGCGGGGTTTCCAAGTTCGCCAAAGCCCGTCCCGACAAGACCTTCCAGGCGATCATCAAGGAGGCATACGATTATGCCATCCAGGATATTGGACTGGACTTCCCGACCTTCACCCGCATCGTCGATGGTTCGGTGGCATCCTACTTCTCGGACCATTTTTCCCGCCAGTTGATGGCGGGCATCATGGCACAGGATTACCTGGGTTTGTGCCCCAAGCCCGGTCACCGCGTGGAGGGCGGCGGCGCAACAGGCGGGATCTGTTTCCAGGAGGCGTGGAAGTCGGTTGCCAGCGGTCACATGGACGTCTGCGTGGCATACGGCTTCGAAACCATGTCCCATGTGGAAACCTGGAAAGGAAATGAGTTCATCGCGCTGGCCTCCGACATCTCGTTCGATTATCCCGTCGGAGGTTTTTATTCCGGCTACTATGCCATGATGGTGACGCGCCACATGAAGGAGTTCGGCACCACGCCCGAACAACTGGCGCATGTCAGCGTCAAGAATTACACCAACGCGCTGTCACAACCCCTACGCCCAGAAGAGCCTTCGCATCACCGTCCAGGATGTGCGCAATTCGCCGATGGTCGCCTGGCCCCTGACCAGGCTCGATATCTGTGTCATGTCGGATGGCGCCGCGGCGACCATCCTGTGCTCGGAGGAGGGCTTGAAGAAGCTCGAGGCAGCCGGCGCAAAGATCGCACGTCCGCTCGTGAAAGTGACCGGCATCGGCCGCGGCACGGACATGATGCGCATGGCTGACCGCCCGCACGTGGATTACGACACCTTCATGCGCGATTACGCCACCGACCAGGAAAGATCCTCGGATGATACGCGCAAGTACTACAAAAAGCTCTGGGAGCATGGCACGCGTTATCCCGGCGTCCATTCCTTCCGGGCGGGACGCACGGCAGGCAACATGGCTTACAAGCACGCGGGCATCCCGGACCCGTCTGAACGAACTGGACTTCGTGGAACTGCACGATGCCTACACCTCCTCCGAGATCCAGACCTACGAGGACCTGGGATTATGCCGCTACGGCGAAGGCGGTCCGTTCGCAGAATCAGGCAAGGCATTTTTGCCGAACATCGACTATGGCTTGAAGCTCAAGGACAAACCCACCTGTGTGGTCAATCCCTCGGGCGGGCTGATCGCCTGCGGGCATCCAGTCGGCGCGACGGGGCTGATGCAGGCTGTCTTCGCCATCTGGCAGCTGCAGGCACCATCAAGAAACATTTCCGCGATGACCACCTGCAGGTAAAGAATGCGAAGCGGGGTGCCATCCACAGCCATGCGGGCACAGGCACTTACGTTTCCGTTTCCATCATGGAAAGGGAGGGTTAAGCCATGGCAAAACTACCCAACCAGCGTGAAGAGACCCTTGGCGGTTACATCGTCCACGGCATCCCCTTCCCGGTCAGCACGGATGAGGAGGCGCTGGAATTCCTGAAGAAGATGGCGCCCATCCAGATCGAACAGGAATACAGGATCACCTACCTGCATTCCTATGGACAGGACAGCCCGTGGTTCGCGGCGCTGACGAACAAGCACCTGCTCGCCTCGCGCGACCCCAAGAGCGGATACACCACCGCCAACCCGCGCGGGCACGACATGTATTCCGGCGCGGAGACCAAATGGATCGACATCACGAATGTCCCCGCCCACGTGCACGCCTTCACCGTCTGCTACTTCGGCTCGGAGGAATTCCTGCCAGAGACGCCCGTTCGTCCTGGCACTGATCGAATTTGACGGCGTGAACACCCTCCTGCTGACGCGCCTGATGGGCGTTGACCCTGCCGCCCCCGCGCTCGATTGGATCGGCATGGAGGTCAAGCCGCGCTTCCTGCGCAATTCCAAGCTGAAGCCGACGGATGTGTATTTTGTGCCGAAAGAGGACAAGTAACTGTTTTTTGTAACAAAAAAGGACTCAGCGCAGGCTGGGTCCTTTTTTGATGCCAGGGCAGGTCACTGCGTTATACTCCAGAGCGTGGTCTGTATCCACATCGCCAGGAACAACAGGGCAGGCGGGATGAAGGATAGTCCCGAAAGGATCGCGGCCAGCCTGTTCTTTCGTTTGGCATACGCGATCCACGCGCCGATGATCATCACCAGCGGGAAAACCGGGTAGAGCCAAACCGCGATAACGACATTCCATGCCTCCTGGGTTACGCCCGAGTCAAAAGCCATGACCGAGAGTCCCGCCATCAGGAGCCAGAAGAAAAGGGATGCCACTGCCAGAAGTTGCGAAACGATCAGCCAGATGAGAAGCCCGGTACGTTTGGGCTGGGGTGTGATTTCACTCATATCAGTCTCCTGTAAAATTGTCCAACTTTAACACAAAGTTCGCATTTGCGGTATTATGTCCCGCATGAATTTTGATACCATCTCCCCTGACCTTTTGATCGGCACGACACCCTCCCTGGCTGATTATCCGCGCCTGCACGACCTGGGGGTGGGACTGGTCATCAACATGCGCTGGGAGCACCAGCTCGCACCCGATCCGTACCCTGAACCATTGACCCTGCTCTGGCTGCGAACCATCGACAGCCCCTTCTTCCCCATCCCCATCCGCAAGCTGCAGCGCGGCGCACTGGCTGCCCTCGAAGCCATCCGCAAAGGCTGCAGGGTCTATGCTCATTGTGCCGGCGGGCGTCACCGCGGCGTAGCCATGGGCGCGGCTGTCCTCATCGCGCAGGGACACGCTCCCCTGGATGCCATGAAACTGATCTCCGAGCGCCGCCCGGTTGCCGATCCCTTCGCGTTCTACATCCGCCCGCGGATTTTGAAATTCGCAAACAGCTGGGATGCAGCACTAACATAATATCATCTGCCTGTCTTCCTGAAACCGGGGGTACCAAGGTCATCCCGTACAAGCGTACCGTTGAATCTGAAAATCTGTTGACATAGAATGAGGCAACTCAAAAGGAGAACCTCATGAAACTGCGAAATTTATATCTTGTCAATTCCATCATTACCCTTGTCCTCGCACTTGGACTTCTTTTAATGACCTCCGTCATGGTCAACCTGTTCGGCATGAACAACAGCGCTGAAACGCGCACGCTCAGCCAACTGCTCGGGGTGGGACTGGTGGTGGGCGGTATGACCACCCTGCTGGCGCGCGAGGTGACCGACCCGATGGCGCGCAGCGCCATCAACTTCAGCAACCTGATCGCGGACGTGCTGGGAGTGGTGATCGCGCTCAATGCCACGCTGACCGGCGTGTTCGGCTGGTTCGGCTGGCTGCTCGTCGTGGTGTACCTGGTCCTCGCCCTGGGATTTGGATACTTCCAGTTCCTGGCACCTCCGGAATGAATTACTTCGATCCAAAGCCGCTCCGCAAGGGGCGGCTTTTTTCTTTTCTGCTACAATAGCGTTGGTATCCGATCACTGCCCACTGATCACCGAACACTGAAAACTGGTATTTCCCATGCTCATTCACTCCGCCTCCCAACTTCTCACCCTCGCGGGCGGACCGCAGCGCGGTCACGTCCTCGGGGAGCTCGGCATCATAGAGAACGGCGCGGTCGTCCTCCGTGATGAAAGGATCATCGCGGTCGGCAGGACCGATGAATTGCGCGCCGCCTATCCCGATGAACCCAGCCTGGACGCAGCCCAATGTGTCCTCATGCCCGGCTTCGTGGACCCGCATACCCATCTCATCTGGGCGGGCGACCGCGCCAATGAATTCGAGATGAAGATGGCAGGCACCCCCTATCTCGACATCCTCGCCGCGGGCGGCGGCATCCTCTCCACGGTGCGCGCCACCCGCACCGCCAGCCTGGAAACGCTCATCGCGCAGACCCGCCCCCGCCTGCTGCGCATGTTCAGGCACGGCACCACCACCGCCGAAGCCAAGACCGGTTACGGGCTGCAGACCGCCACCGAGCTGCGCCTGCTCAAAGCCCTGCTGGCGCTGGATGACGAGGGACCGGTCGACCTTGCCATCACCTTCCTCGGCGCGCATGCCATCCCGCCCGAATTCAAGGACAACCCCCAGGGCTATGTGGAAGAGCTCGTCAACACCACGCTGCCCATGCTCAAGGATTGGTGGGGAACGCATGCGCCCCATTATCCCCTGCCTTTTGTGGATATCTTCTGCGAGAACAAGGCTTTCACCCTTGAGCAATCGCGCCAGGTCCTCACCTGCGCCAGTTCGCTGGGATTCCCAATCAAGATCCACGCGGACGAGTTCGACAACCTCGGCGGCGCATCGCTCGCGGTGGAACTGGGCGCCGTCTCCGCCGACCACCTCGTAAAAACATCCGAAGCAGACATCGCCGCATTGGGCAGTTCGGATACGGTGGCGGTCTCCCTGCCCTGCACTCCCTTCGGGCTGGCTGAGCATTCCTACACGCCCGCCCGGGAACTCATCGAAGCGGATGCCATCTTTGCGCTTGCCACCGACTGCAACCCCGGCACGACCCCCAACGAGTCCATGCAGTTTGTCATCGCGCTTGCCTGCCGCACCATGAAGCTGACCCCCGCCCAGGCGATCGCCGCCTCCACCATCAACTCCGCGCATGCCATTCGCCGCGCGCACGAGATCGGCTCCATCGAGGTCGGCAAACTGGCGGACATGCTGATCCTGTCCGTGGCGGACTACCGCCAGGTCGGTTATCGCTACGGCACCAACCTGGTCAAGCAGGTCATCAAGCGCGGCCGCATCTATTCGGTGGATGTGGGCTATTACCGCACTGCTTAAATATCCTTTCCTGGAGTATCCATGAAAATTGCCATCATTGGCGCAGGGTTTGGCGGCATGGCTGCCGCCTATGATCTGCGCAAAGCGGGGCATCAGGTCACCATTTTCGAATCCGCCGGTTTTGTGGGCGGGCTTGCCAGCGGGTTCAAGGAACCCCATTGGGACTGGTCGGTCGAGAAGTTCTATCACCACTGGTTCCAGACCGACGCCTCCATGCTCGGCTTGATCCGCGAACTGGGCTGGCAGGACAGGGTGCGCTTCCCCCGCCCGCTGACCGTCATGTACCATGAGGGGAAGTTTTATCCCTTCGATTCGATCCTTAAGGCACTGCTCTTCCCGGGACTGGGGTTTGGCATCAACAAGATCCGCTTCGGCTTCGTCGGCTTGTTCCTGCGGCTGACGAACAACTGGCGCGCCCTCGAAAAGGTCACCGCCGACGCGTGGATGCTGAAATGGGCTGGCCGCGAAGTTTACGAGAAGATGTGGAAGCCCCTGCTGATCGGCAAGTTCGGTCCCTATTACCGGGATGTCAACATGGCGTGGATGTGGGCGCGCATCAAGGCACGCACCACCCGCCTGGGCACCTTCGAGGGCGGCTTCCAGGCTTTCGCGGATGCGTTCGCGGCGCGGCTCGGGGAGATGGGCGTGGAGTTCCGGCTCGGGACGGCGGTCGAGGTCCATCAAGGCGGACCAGGGGAAAGGTCTGCTGGTGGACGCTGGAAAAGCCGAAACCTTCGACAAGGTGCTGGTCACCACCTCCCCGAGCTTGATGGGGAAAATGTGTCCCGACCTGCCGGAGGACTACCTCAAGGGCTTGCTGGAACTCAAGTCGATGGGCGCGGTCGTGATGGTGCTCTCGCTCACGCACAAGCTCTCGGAGCAGGGCTATTACTGGTTCAACCTGCCAAAGGAGGAGGGCTTCCCCTTCCTGGCGCTGGTGGAACACACCAACTTCGTCCCGCCTGAAAACTTCGGCGGCGACCACATCCTGTACGCCGGTGATTATCTTGAACAGGGACATGAGTATTTCTCCCTCAGTGAAACGCAATTGCTGGAAAGGTTCCTGCCCGCCTTCCAAAGGATCAACCCCGCCTTTCAACGCGACTGGGTGAAGAAGGTCTGGTCCTTCAAGACCAATTATGCCCAGCCCGTGCCGCTGTTGAACCACTCCAGGAACATCCCCGCCATCCGGACGCCCGTGGAGGGTTTGTACTTTGCCTCCATGAGCCAGGTCTACCCGTGGGACCGCGGCACGAACTTCGCGGTCGAGATCGGGCGGCGCGCCGCACAGATGCTCCTGGCGGAAGACCTTATGATCCCGGGGGAGCACTTCATCAAACCGCGCTATGACGCGGGCGGGTTCGCGGGGATCCCCACAGCGCATCCGCGAGCAGCTTGCCTCCGGGCAGTACGACGCGGTGATCCTGTTCCTGGTGGACGGTTTCGGCTGGCGTTTCGTCGAGCGCTTCCAGGAGGCTCCCTTCATTAAGAGATTGACGCGCTCCGGGCAGGTGGAGAAACTCACCTCCCAGTTCCCATCCACCACCGCCCCGCATATCACCACCATCCACACCGGTCAGACGGTCGGCGAGAGCGGGGTGTTCGAGTGGTACTACTATGAGCCGCTGCTCGACCGCCTGATCGCCCCGCTGCTGTTCTCCTTCGCGGGGGATAAGGATCGGGACACGCTGAAGTCCCATGTGGACGCCCGCAAACTGTACCCGACCAAAACGCTTTACAACTCCTTCAAGAACTCGGGAGTCGAATCCCACGTCTTCGGGGTGCGCGATTACACCCCCTCCACCTACTCGAACATCGTCATGAACGGCGCGGGGATGCGTTCCTTCAGGACGCTTTCGGAGGCGCTGGTCAACCTGCAGCTCCTGCTCGAAAAACAGACCAAGCCGGTGTATGTCAATCTCTACCTCGACATGATCGACGGTCTGTGCCACGGGTACGGTCCGAACGCCCCGCAGACCGAGGCGGAGATCGAGACCTTCCTGCTCATCATGGAGCATTACTTCACGCGCGTCTTCCCGAGCGGCAAACGCATCCTCTTCCTGATGACCGCCGACCACGGCGCCTCCGAGGTGGACCCGAAGACGGCGGTGTATCTCAACACGGACCCGCGCTTTGCGGGGGTGGAGCGCTTCCTCAAATCCAACCGGGCGGGGGAACTGCTGGTGCCTGCCGGTTCGGCACGCGACATGTTCCTCTACATCCAGGATGACCTGCTGGACGAGGCGCAGGCATTTCTATCCACCCGGCTGGAGGGCAAAGCGGAGGTGGTCAAGGTCAGCGACCTGGCGGAGGCGGGCTATTTCGGTCCCGTCATCTCCCCCGCCTTCCGCGCCCGCGTCGGGAACCTGGTGATCCTGCCCCGGCGGTATGAATCCGTCTGGTGGTACGTCAAGGACAAGTATGAGCAGAAGTTTCACGGTCACCACGGCGGCTTGACCCCGCAGGAGATGGAGATTCCGCTGTTCACCTGCGTGGTATAGAATTCCCTTTCACGGTCCGTCAAATTTCACGATACGCGCGCCCAGTTGAAAGCCGTTGATCGATCCGCGCAGATAGCCGAGCATATCCTCCCAGGCGACCATGATCATCCCGATGCGGGTGGCATGGTCGTGGCAATCCACCCGCAGGTTGGCAACCGTGCCCGGCACCTGCCGGATGATCCTCTGCATCTCCGCCCGCATGGCGGATGTCAGCACGATGAAGATCCTCTCCGCCGTGCAGCAGGCGGAGGTCCCGGCACACTCACAGCGCACATCCACCTGGAAAGTGGACAGGCTGCCGTCCGGGTCCACGGGGAAACCCGCCTCCAGCACCTGGTAACGCGCCTCGATGGTCTGCGAAAGCGGGTCGCCGGTCTCCACCAGCCCGCGGTTGAGCAGGATCACGATGGCGCTTTCGTCCGGGTCGGGCGTGGCGCTGGGGGTGGGCGTGTACGAGACCGCGGTCAGCGTCTGGACCGCCATGCTCAACTGGTCGGGGGTCAGGCTGGAGCCGCAAGCCGCGAGGCAGATCATGCCGGTGAGGGAAAGGAACAGGAGGGGGCGTTTCATGGATGCTCGCTTGAGAAGATGCTCCTTGCACCTGCATAACGAAGGGGCATAAAAACGGGTTCCATGCGATTCCCCTACGTTCATCCTTTATAATCAACGCATGTTCCTTGTCACCGGCGGGACGGGATTCATCGGGCGGGCGCTGCTCAGGCATATGTTCGATGCCGGGCATCCGCTGCGCAGCCTGATCCGTCCCTCACCACGCACCCCAAGACTGCCGACCGGCGTGCCGCTCGAAGTGGCGGTCGCGAGCCTGAACGACCCGCGCGGTCTGCGGGCTGCCCTCGGGGGGGTGGACTACGTCATCCACCTGGCGAGCGCCGAAGCCCAGGGCACGCGCGGCGACCTGCTGACCACCGACATCCAGGGCACCCGCAACCTGGCTGAGGCGGCGGCTGACGCGGGCGTGAAGCGCTTCCTGTACGTCAGCCATCTCGGCGCGGACCGGATGTCCGCCTTCGCGGTGCACAAAGCCAAGGGCATCGCGGAGGAACACATCCGCCGTTCCGGGGTGCCGTTCACCATCCTGCGCTCCTCCATCGTCTATGGACCGGAGGACCATTTCACAGTCCCCCTGACGCGCGTCCTGCGCGCCGCGCCCGGGCTCCTGCCGCTGCCGGGCGGCGGTCGGGCGGTCATCCAGCCGCTCTGGATCGAGGACCTGGTGACCTGCATCCTGTGGGCGTTCGACAACCCGGGGATGGCAAACCAGACCTACGAGATCGGCGGGAGCGAGTATTTTCCGCTGCGGCAGGTGGTGGAGACCATCATGGAGGTGAACCGGCGCAGGCGCAGGATCGTCCCGCTTTCGATGCCTGCCATGCGCGCCCTGATCATCATGCTGGGCGCCGGGAACCCGGACTTTCCCTTCTCGTCCTATTCGCTGGACTACTTCTCCATCAACCGCACCTGTCCCGTCGATAACCTGACGCGGGCTTTCGGTCTGATGCCCGCCCGCTTCACGTACCGCCTGGATTACCTGCGGCGCACGCCCTGGACCGACCGCCTGTCGCGCTGGGCGACCGCACAGAGGAAAAAATACGCCGAGAAGTTGCGCGAGCGCTTCCCATCGCTGCGCCCTCCCGAATAACAGCCTCCAACTAGAATCTGTCTCAAAAATGGTTGGAATCCGTTTCTGAGGAGATTGCTTCGGGAGTACCCTCGCAATAACACCGCTAAGTGCGTTTTTAGTTGACTTGTAATCACTGAACACCGATCACTGAATACTAATCGCTAACTCCCAATGTCCACCATCCGCCTGCTTGAAACACCCGAAGAAATGACAGCGGTCGAAGAACTGCAGCGCGCGGTCTGGTCGGGAAGCGAGACCGAGATCGTCCCCGCGCACCTGCTCATCACCGCAGTCCACAATGGCGGGGTGCTGCTGGGCGCCTTCGATGAAGGGAAGCTGGTCGGCTTCGTGTTCGGCTTTCCGGGTCTCGAAACCCTGCCCGACGGTCCGCACCCGAAGCACTGCTCGCACATGCTGGGGGTGCTGGACTCGCACCGCGACCTGGGCGTCGGGTTTGCGCTCAAACGCGCCCAGTGGCAGATGGTCCGCCAGCAGGGTCTCAGCCATGTGACCTGGACATACGACCCGCTGCTGAGCCGCAATGCCCACCTGAACATCGCCAGGCTGGGGGCGGTCTGCAGCACCTACCTGCGTTCACAGTACGGAACGCTGCGGGACGGGCTGAATGCGGGTCTGCCCTCCGACCGCTTCCAGGTGGACTGGTGGATCCGCACCCGCCGGGTGGAACAGCGCCTGGCTAAACGTGCACGCGGGACCATCAGCCTGTCGCAGGTGCGGGAGGCGGAGGTCCAGCCGATCTACTCCGCGGTGCCCCGCGCGGACGGTTTCCTGCAGCCGCCCGAAGCATTCACACCACCCGGGGAGCGCCTTTCGCTGGCGGAGATCCCACCCGATTTCACAGCCCTGAAATCCGCGGACCTGTCGCTTGCCCGCGACTGGCGGTTCTTCACGCGGGAGGTGTTCGAGACCTGTTTCGCTTCCGGGTATCTCGCCACGGATTTCATCCACGACCGTGCAACCAACCAAAGTTTCTACATCCTGACGGATGGGAATGCGGTGATGGGGAACGAGATGTAGCGCCTCCCTTCGAACGCTCCCTGGGGTCGCTCCGCTCAGGGCAGGTGCAAGTGAGACGCGGAAAAGCAGCGAGACGACCCGGATGAGTCGTCTCTTTTGCTGGATGGGATGCTGTTAAGGTTCTGTGGATCTCACCTCCGAACGGAAGCGTTATCGTCGCGCCCGCTGGCTGTCATCCCAACAGGATGGTAGGTCGGCTCGGCATTGACGGGGTTCCGCATGCCAACGGCCGCGCTGGGGAGGGGGCGGGGCGCGGGACGCACATAGGATGGAACGGGCTTGATGCCCTGGCTGGGCTGGGGGCGGGATTCCTCACGGCGCTGGAAGGGGCGGGAACCGGCGTGCTGCTCGGCGACGCTGAAGAGGCGCTCGCCCGCGAGGGAGAAGGTGCCGATGATCAGCACACGGATGAGCCAGACCATGCCCGCGACGAAGACCGGCACGATGCGGGGGAAGACGCCCGGCTGGAAGAGGGATGCGCCCTGGGACTGGTGGTTGGCGATGGCAGCGGAGACGCCCCACCAGGTGAGAGCGGCGTTGAAGCCTGCGGCGAGCAACCAGGCACCGAAGAGGTAGCGGACCTCGTTGGGCTCATCGCGACCCTGCTCGGGGGTGAAGATGCGGGCGATCCCGGCGAAATCCATGCCGCAGAAGGCAAGCGCCAGGATGGTCGCCCATTTGAGACCGGCGAAGCTCATGGTTCCGAGCATGTCGGTGAGAGCGAACTGCGTGGTGCTGAAGTTGAAGATCTCGAAGGCGACGAGCGCCATGACCAGGATGGTGCCGAAGATGGCGCCACGCTTGATGGCGGTTCCACGCAGGAAGGGGGTCAAATTAAGGTGGAGATTGCGGTTCATAAGATACTCCTTTGTGCCCGGGAGGCACGTTTGGAGGTAGTATAGAACTAATGTTCTAATTTGTCAAGGGGGGGAGGGGGTGGTCAGTGTACAGATTTACGAGTGACGATTGGAGAATGCGGGACGCGGATAACAGCGGAGTCAAACTGGAGGAAGCCCGGAGAGAAATAGGAGGTAAGGATGGAACGGGGGAATGACGCTGACACTCGACCCGATGGGATGTGGAGTGAGCACAGAAGAGGGAGAGATTAATGCCAGATGAGAATCCTTAAATTGAGGGACTTATTAAAAAATACGCGGAACAAATCTATTTTGGTTGGAGGAAGTCCAAGTCAGTGTTTTAAAAGAGTGATGACGTTTCGTATGAGGAGGCGGGATCCTGGAAAGGGCTGGTCGGGTTGTACCGGGAGATTGCTTCGGGAGTACCCTCGCAACCCTTGCACTGCGTGCTAGGGCAAGTGTGACACCTATAAGATGAGAAACATGATATCCCCTCATTTTTTTTAAATAAATCCAAACGAATGGATCCTGGTTGGGGGTGATCAGGGGCGGGGTTTGGGACTGGTTATTTTTGTGGTCCATGAGTAATTTGTGTACATTTGTAAATTTAAATCCAAACGAATGCCCTTTTTCGGGGTGATTAAAGGCGGAATCCGAGTAGTGGCTGAAGGTTACAGGTTCCATGCGGTAGTATCCATTATTAAAATGTCCCGACTTCCTTACATCAGAGACACGTGTCTCTGATGTAACCGATGCTGGCTGGATGCCGGCTCGGTTGAGGGGCGTCGGGACAGGGTTATTGTAGTACAATTGTTCTTATTTGTCAAGGGGGAGAGTGGAACGTCCCGAAGGTTCGAGGAGGTCTGCCGGGTGTCTGAGGAAACCTTCGGGACGATTTACGATGGAATGGCATGAGTTTGTCTTGAACTGTGATTTTTATTATTGAGTGATAACTATGATGATTGGTCCCCGCCGTCACCCCGCATCCGATCAGGGATCAGACATATTTCCCCTCCCTGGATGTGCGTTTTTATCCGGGTAGGCATTTTAAGGGGTAGGGCGATGGAGACCTTCGGTCAGGATAGCAGAGGGGGTCAGGAGACCCTGCCGAGTGAGATATCATATCCGTACTCTATCTAAAAATAAGTATCATCCGATGGAAAATCGCAATCACTTGAGAAGGATTATGCCTCGGTAAAAAATTACTAATGCATTACCGGCTAAGCCAGCAAGCACTCCTAGCGCAAAAAGAACCGGGAAGTCCCGCGTTCGTTTAGCAAAGGGAACCTCCTGAGCGGAGATCAAGGCTTTTATTATGCCGCTTGGAAATGCTTGCCGAAGCATTAAATATTAATAAATAAATGCTGGCAGGAAGTTCTATTACTCCAACCAGTATGCTCGATAGGCTCAACGGGTTATCTAATAATGTTGGGAATACAAATATATGTGTATACCCCTCTACTCCCAGTAGGCCACCTAGTACCCAAAACAATCCACATAAAATATCTGCGAGCAATGCTCCGATAAAGACTCGAATAGATAAGCGTCGCATCTTTATTTCCTTTCGTTTCTGAATTTTCACTGCTTATACTCGAAGGCCAGGTCTTAATGGAAAATGGATTTCAGAGGAGCTGTATAGTAGTGGTCAAGATGAAGTTACAAAATGCCGTTTTTTTAGGTTGCCATCATTTGTTTCTCGACCACTACCCGTTTACTTTATTGGGGCACTAATAAGGAGTTGGGGTATCTATAACAATCTGTATTTCAAGGCGGAGGCGGGAGTGGCGCTGGGGGTAGAAGTAGTAGTGGGTGCGGGAGTGGCGCTGGGAGTCTGGAGTAGTAGTGGCTGCGGGAGTGGCTGTGGGAGTTGGAGTAGTAGTGGCTGTGGGAGTGGCGCTGGGAGTCGGAGTAGTAGTGGTTGTGGGAGTGGCGCTGGGGGTAGAAGTAGTAGTGGGTGATTGCGGTGAAGATTGCGATCTCGGCATACCACACGACCATCCCAACAACAGTCACTACGGCCCCTATTATTTCAACGATTACTCCAGCTGTCGGCAATTGGGGAATAAAGGACATAATAAGACCTATGGCCATCAGGGTTGCGCCCGCAGCCATAATTGCCGGGCCAATATCATGCCCCGTCGGGTCGTTATACCTGACTGGATTATTATTCACAAACGCATAGCGGTCCCAGGCTTGCGTGCCCTGGGTTGGGGGTGGGGACGGACGGAATTTGGGCTGGGTGAATCTGCTGGAGCGCGCCGTTATACCACCTGGACTGGAACCAGTAGATACCGAGCGCGGCTTCGCCGCGCTGCCCGGTGAATTTGTAGTCCGTGCCAAGCGTCCCATCGGTATAGCGAGACTTTCCCCAACGCCTTATACGGCTCCTGCGTGGAATAGCCGCCATTCGCATCGGTGGTTACGGACGAACTGCCAATGTGATCTGCGAACAGGAAAGGAGAGAACCTTGCCAGCGAGAGTTACGATCTGCTTATTATTTTTTTAGCCATCCATTAACGGCGGCTCCAAACCAAGCAACAATACCAATTACAAGCGACAATAATAAACTATCAGTTAGGTGACTGAAAAAATCTGTCGTTGGAAAGAACAACATCCTTGCTAGAATCAAAGATACAAACAAGAATATTGCGGCCCCAAGCCCAAAAGCCCGTGGCCACTTATTGGTGAGTGGTTTGTTCTGTTTCATTACGAAAAACAATAGAATTCCAAGGGACAAGCCAGCCACAAGCAAAGCAATTGAGAAGAGATCAATCTTTGTCATTCTGTTATCCTGTTACCAGTATGGCGTTGCTTCATTTAGAAAACCAGTGAGCGAGGGAAATAAACCGTAACCTCTTATACCGCCAAGTGCCGAAATGATATGCGAAGTCCATCTTTTCTCATTACTCAATTCTCCATTGTGATAGGCAATTTCAGTTCGAACTATCTGTACGCCAGCAATAATTACAACAGCAACGCCGATAATAGGCAGAAGGGCACCAAAAGTCACTCCAAGCATAGCAGCGATACCTGCATACAAATGCTGCCCCATTTAAGACTGTACTTGTGAAGGCAAGTATACAGTCAATATCCTGCCAGCATTTATCTAGGATCGACGATTGGGTCGAAGCCACTGCGTGCGCCGGCCCAGGACATTTTCCGTTGTCATCGTCGTCGTCTTCAACTATATCGTCCAAATCCTCATCAGATGAATCCGGAGTATCACTGGAATTGTCATTCGTATCCGGGCATTGTGGAGAGCCCTTCCCATAACGCAGACAAGGATCAGTAGAAGAATTGGTGTGATCGAAATGAGAAGGTCCATCTCCCGTGATCATATGTCCCGTCGGGTCGTTATACCTGACCGGATTATTATTCACGAACGTGTAGCGGTCCCAGGCTTGCGTGCCCTGCGTCTGGGTGGGGATGATGGGTCGGGCTGGGTGAACCTGCCTAACGACGGATCCATCCATCTTGCGTTGAAAAACATCAACCCTGATGCCTGGGTCACTCCCGGCGTGGACGGGTCGTCGGTGTACGAGTATTGTCCCGTGAAGGTGTACCTGGCGGGCATCGTGCCAAAGAAGAAGGCGCTTCTTCGCCAACCGAGGAGCCACCGACCTCACCCATTTACAGAAAGCGGAAATGGGGGAGGAATAATTTCATTCCGGTTCCACAACTGCGCTTGCATGAATTTATTATATTCCTCACCGGCAAACATTTCCCCTTCCTAAATTCGGAGAATTTGGGGAGGGGACCTAAGGGGTAGGGCTCTTCAGGGGTAGGGCTATGAACACCCTCGCCGGTCACGGTGGAGGTACTTACCATAAATAAAATTCCAAATGACCTGATAAAAACGATGCCAAATCACTACCCTAATTAAAAAAAAGCGTTTTATTGTTAATTAAGCCTATCAAAAAAAACCTTTGTTCACCTTAAACGAAGCAAATATCTAAATTTCATAAAAATACATTCAGTGTCGGTTTGCTGTTAACAAATTTCACCTTCAGCCCTCTGGACAATCATCAAACGAAACAACCATATGCAAACCTACCACGCCAAGAATAAGTGTGCCTGCTCCCGACAGTATCGCTAGCATAAGAAACGTTGAGTTGTCAAACAACTGTTGAAAAGATGCGGTCGAGGACCATCCAATAAAATACTTCTCTCCTAAATACCCAACAGTTGGTACCGATGAATAATGCTACCAAAAAGAAGAAGACTGAGGAAAAAATAGGAGGCTGCCGCAGACTGTATACTGTAAGTTTAGTATTCATACTTTCACCATGAAAATTCCTTAATGAGTTTCCGTTTAAGAAATTCAATGTTAACAAAAATATCCAGTAATACCCCACATTTCTACATTATCTAATATATACTACCCGTCCACATCCAATTCTAGGACCGTTATATCCAATGTTATTGTGGCTACATGAGCGCCAGTATCTATTGAATTGGCTATACCAGTTAATTTGCCTAGACGCTGGGTTGAAGACCTATTTGCTTCTCCGGCAGCCAAGCCAGCCACAATACCTTATCAAGGCAGAAGCTGTAGCAATCGCCTGCAAATGCAGCACCTGATAATTGCGATAAACCCAAAGGCGGCTAAGCCAACCCCAAGAAAAAGGAAGACCACCAGCTGCAACTAAACCCCAAAATGCAAGGTCGTTCAAAAGAGTTTGCATTTACATCTAACGCTTCAGCCAAACCACCCACTTCCGCGCGGTTAAGAAATGCCCCTTTACAAGTTGGGTTGCCGGTCTGTGCCAAAGCGCAATATGGGTCTTCATTCTTGTCTCTTTCATCCGCTAAATGACCTTTCTGTCTCCCTTATCTTCCTCAATTTGATGCCCCGTCGGGTCGTTATACCTGACCGGATTATTATTCACGAAGGCGTAGCGGTCCCAGGCTTGGGTGCCCTGGGTCTGGGTGGGGACGATGGTGTCCGGCTGGGTGAACCTGCCTAACGACGGTCGATACCAGCGGGACTGGAACCAGTAGATTCCGAGCGCGGCTTCGCTGCGTTGCCCGGTGAATTTGTAGTCCGTGCCAAGCGTCCCGTCGAGTATAGCGAGATTCGCCGAACGCCTTATAGAGCTCCTTGCGGAATACCCGCCATTCGCATCCGTCGTCACGGACGAACTGCCGATGTGATCTGCGAGCAGGAAGGAGAGCGTCCCGCCTGTCCGCACCGCCAGGCGCGTTGCACCCGCGAAGTAATATTTGGTGACAACGTCATTCTTTACTTCATAGTGATTGCCCACATAATACGTGGTCACGCCGTTCACCGTGCCAATGACCTGCCTGCCATCGGCATCGTAGGAGAAGCTGGCGGTCGCCGCGCCGGTCACGGAGACCAGGCGATTTTCGGCATCGTAGTTCAACGTGAAGGACTGCCCGCCGACATTGCGCGAGGTCATATTGCCATTTGCATCGTAGCCGTAGGAGTTGCCGTTTGAGAGGGTGGTCACCGCATGCTTGTGATTTGTATCGTAGGCAGTGTAATCCACCCCGCCCTTGCTGGCGAGGTTGCCTGTAGTGCCATTGTAGGAATAACCCTCGCTGTAATTGCCGTCGCCGATTTGCGTTGTACAACCCTGATCGGCTTCCTGATATGATGCGGTGGATTGCAACAAACGATCCAAGGCGTCATATTGGAAACATTGTTTCTGTGGATTGTCGGAATATCTTTTTAACAGAATCCAGAATTGTGTTAAATGTTCCCCACCGCATCGTAATCATAAGTCAGGTTCTGGAGTGTGTTCGATGTCGAGACCTGCGTGGATGTGATGTTGAGCAGTCTCCCGCCGTCCCGTGCTCCAGACATTGTAGTTGTAATCCGTGTGGATCTTGTTCGCGTCCGTGGATAATCTCAACCATCCTGCTGGCGGAATCATAGGCAATGGATTGGGCATAGGTATCCGTGCCGCTCACATAAATGGGCAGCATGCGGTTATTGTAATCAAAGTTCACCAATTCACCGTTCGTGCCGGGGTAGGTCATCGTCTCCGGCAGGTCAGCCAGATCGTAGGTGAACGCCGTGACGAACTGACCGCCGCCGGGGAGGATCTTGTCCTGGATCTTCGCTTTTTACCCTGCTGCGCTCGTCATACGCCCAGGAGGTGAAGTCGCCACCCGAAACTCCCATGGAGGCCCAGTGACCAATACCTTTATTCCCACCGCTTGTGCTATCGTAATCATAATCCACACTGATCTGTTGTCCACAATTTCCTGAACTGGTTCTTTGTGTCAAGCCGGTTCAACTCATCATAAGTCAAGGTCAGGTACACACCCGCGGGCAACCCCGTCTGGCTGGGTCATGTTCCCCAGCGCATTGTAGGCGTAACTCCAGACCCCCATATCCGGATCATTCATTGTCAGTTTTCTTCCCGCCTGGTCGTAGGTCAGGGTCAGATCCGCCCCGCCGTGTGAAACGAATGATCAGGTTCCCCAGTTCATCATATTCATAGTCCACGTTCGGACCAAGGGGAGACCGGATGAATCCTGGGAGTGACAGACAGAGTCCGCCCCAGGATATCGGTCATCGTTGTTGTCGTGTTCGCCCTGGCATCGATAACTTTTGTTTCCAATCCATTGTAGGCATAGGAAGTCACTGTCCCGTCCGGCGCGGTCATCGTCAGCGATCTGCCCATCAAATCATAAGTGGTTGTGGTGTAGTACCATGCCCCGGTCTCGATGCGGCATGGACTGGGTCAGCGGCTTGCCATAGGCGTCGAAGGTGGAGTCACCATCATCGTTGGTCACGGTCGAGGTCTGCCTGCCCATGCCATCGTAGTTGCGGACGACAGTGAATAGGTAAGTCCCGTGTCAATGGCTTAGTCAAGGTAACTTTAAAGGGTGAGTTCACATAGGAAACATTCAACGAAGGCGTTGTCTCATCCGGTTTGGTAAGGCTGGTGAAGCGCCCGAAGTTATCATACGTCACGGAGGTCGACCGCGCCGTTCGGGTCGGTTTCAGTCAGCGGCAAGCCCTTGGCATAATCGTAGGTAACGTAAGAAACGTGTCCCTTGGCGTTCTTCGTCCACAAGGCATAGGTGTGATAACCGTCGTTCGCGCAGGCTTTCCCGCCCGCGTGCCTCCCCGCCGTAACAAGTGTAGCTGGTCTGCGCGCCTTCGGCGTGGCGCAGCTTCCCGGTCCATATCCCGTCCAGACCGTCTGGCCGGTCACGTTCCCAGACGTATCATGGGTCATGCACGTCTGGCTGTAATTCGTCCCACTGATCAATGTCCGCGTGGCGGTCAGGATGCCGTGGTCGGGCGCGGTCGTTATAGGTTGTTACCGTCATACAGGTTGATCGAAATCGAGAGCGTCGTTCCGCCAAGTATCCGTCACATACGTCCGGCCGGCAGTCCCACCAGCCATAAGCCGCCGCTGACATTCGGGTAATAATCTGTAGTAGGTGACCAGCGTGTCATTCCGCCCCTGGACGGTCTTCTGGATCAGGTTGCCGTAGGTGGCATTCGTATCGTAGGAGGTCGTCAGCGTGTCCACCACCTATGTTTGGCGGGTCCACCGGAAAACACTCTTTCGTTTCCGAAGCCGTCCGCACCCAGCGGTATTTGATCGGGTCGAAATACGTGTCATACAACGCCGGGTTGCGCGTGTCCTTGTCTTTCAAATAGATGGTCGAATTCGTTTGGGTGCAGGCGTACGAGTTTGGGTTTGCTGCAAAACCGCGTTGTTCGCAGCCCGAAATCGTCACCACGCTCGAACGCCCACTGTAGCAATCGTTCTGGTAATAGGTGCGTGATAACTTTCTTGCCATACGGGTCGGTCTCGGTCACAAAGTGATGCCCGCGAAACTCGGTGTAAGCCCTGGTGTAGGGATGAGGTCCGCCCGCCTCTGCAGACGTCCGGGTCATTGGTGGCTGGCTCCGCATAAGTATAGGTAAACGTATACGAGTTGCTCCCCGTCGAAAGCGTCCGCGCAGTGACGCGATAGGCGGTGGGCATGGGATAAACCGCAATCCAGTCCACGGTATCATGGAGCCGTGCGAGTGGGAGGATGGAGTCGATCAGCGGTTCCATCGCCGTGGCGTTCACCGGCAAAAAGATCAACCCACTGGAGATGGTTTGGTAACCGGTTGTCAGGGGGAGCCATGGACCCAGGCTCGCATACGTGGACCCGCTGCCCACTGTTGTAGCGCAATCCCAGACGCATTTCGTGCCTGTGCCTGCGGTCTTTTTCGCGCTCGCCAGCACAAGGTACCAGCGCCCCGGCTGGAAGGGCTGCATCGCCTGCGTTCGGATTCGCGTCGCACCAGCCCCCACGGTGATCGAGCCGGTCCCGCCCGGATTGTAGGTCACCATGGTTGGTGTAGGGACCTGCCGCCAGCCCAGCCCTCCTGCCAATGGTTGAACTTGTACAGGATCGGGTTGCCCCAACGGGGAATCTGCTCTCGCTTACGATGTTATCCGTCCCTGCCCCAATCCTGGTAGGGCATGTTTTCGTTCCAGTTATCGTAGGTATAATAGCCACTGTCCCGCCGTAGCCGTTGGTGGCACTGGTCAGGTGCATGTCGTCGTCATAGATGAAGGTGTAACCGGGCAGGGGTGTGCCAGTGCCGCCCAGCCCATATTCCCTTACACTATTAGCGTGGGAGTCCGTCCGCCCGCCTCCCATACCAGGTCAGGAAAGATAAAGTCGGCAATGTCTGGTGGCGTAGGTGAAAACGTATTTCCGCACAACCGTATCATTGTCATCGAAGTCTCCATCCCCGTCTGAATCCTGCATGATGGATGATCATGCTCAAAAGCGATTTCTGGTAAGCCATATAGTATAGTTATACGGGCTGTCCCACAGGCTTTTGTAGTCCAGCGCGTGCGTACGCGTGAAGAGGATCCGATATTTCCCGTTCGCATAGGTGATCGTCGCACGGGTAGACCCAGGTGTTGGCGGTTGTGCTGACAGCGATGTTCATCGCAATCCGTGTATTGCAGAGTCTTGGTATCCTCCTGGTAGGTGTAATCCATTTCCTGCCCGTAGATATTGACCACCCGGGTCAGCGACCAGCGCCAGACATAGGGTTATCATATCCAGACCGTCGGGGTATTTCGCTGTTCTTGCAGGAAGTTCGTGCGCTCCTCGAAGAAATAGATGTTGCCGCTCTTGTCCCAGATGGTCCAGGTGCTGGCAAGTTCCGCCCTCCGGCATCGGTACAGTGAATTCCGATCCTGTAGAAGTTCTCATCCGAGGCGTGGAACTTCCCATCCGCGCCCGGCAGGAGTTCCATGCTGACCCCATTCACGTTCAGCTGGTACGAATCATCCATCACGCTGTTCGTCCCGTGCCCGTTGCGCTCGATGTAACTGGCTGCAAAGACCAGCCCATCCCCACCCAGGAGGCTTGGGTCTGCGAACCGGCGTTGTCCACCGTGGAACTGGTGTAACTCAGGCTCAGGTTCGGCTGGAACCCGCCCGGTCCCGCCGGCACCTTGATCGGCATCGAGAAACTCGCCGCGCCCGTGAAGCCCGAGGTTGGAAACCTCTCAAGGTGGGCGTCTACCGCGGTCTGCCAGTTGGAGCTGTATGCGTCGAAGACCGTGAAGTGGTCCACGTACGCCGTACAGCATGTTGTTTTCGATATCCACGTGCTGGTTCAGAGCCAGTTTCCAGTACCCGTCTGCGGGGTCATACCAGTACAGGCGCAGGTCTTCTTCGCTCGTCATCCCCGCCTCGCTGTAGCGCACCTGGATCTCCACCGGCTTCGCGAAGCTCGTCACTTCCGCCGCCGTGCTCTCCGACACTGCCGTGAGTTCGAAAGGTGAGCCGCTCAGCGACTTCACCGGCAGGGATTCCTTCGAGGGTTTTCCGATGCTGACCTTTACGCTCTCCAGCAATGCCCCTCCGGGAAGGTGACTTCCACGCGTCCCTTCAATCCAATCCGCCCGTCCGCCTTTATTGTCAACCGCGTTTCCTCGGGCTCGAGCAGGCTGACTTCCGCATTTGCCAGCGGCATCCCTTCCTGCAATAATTCCGCCGTGATGACCAGCGGCGTTTCCACTTCCTCCCCTACGATAAATCCAACTTTTCCAATAAGGTCAATGATTTCGATATCCAGTACACCCCCCGCTTCATCCAGTATTCCGATCTTTGGGTCGATCAGGGTGATTCCCTTCGGAAGATAAAAACGCAGGATGGTTCCTTTGATGATCTCCTTCAAACCCCCAATATTCCATTCCACGTACAACTCCTTGCCGCGTTTGATGTAATCCGGCTTGGAGGAGAGGCTGAGAGTGATCTCCTCCGGAATAACCGGCGCGGTTTCTGTAACCTCCGGCGTGGGCGTGCCGGTTGGTTCCAGTGTGGGACTGGCGGTTTCAGCCGCCGTTGGTTCCGGTGTATTGGTTGACTCCGGTGTGGGTGTTTCAGTTACGTCCCCCTCGGCGTGCGCGGGTATCGCTGACAGGAAACCCGTTTGCAGGATCATCACGAAGGCTACAAGGAAATTCAAGAATGATTTCATTATATGTCCCTTCACAATGCGCTATGACCTGGAAAGATGCAAGCATACGATGAACAACAAATACACTGTACAAAATTTCACACAAAAAGTCAAGCAGGCGGAGGTAATTTTAAGGTTGGGAATTTTTGCCCGTGCCAATTTCATCATTGAAAGTTTTCCACTCCCATCATGATGTCACACAAGAGATATATCAGGGTTCGCCCGGGGAGGGGCTCCAGGTGGAGAATCCGCGGAGGTCAAACCGCCGAAGTTCCCCGGTACCGAAATTCTTTCGAATGGAAATCGCTTCATCCACCCAGGCAGCAAGGTGGGAGATGATATGATCATAGACATACTTGCTGGTTAAGTATGGGGGATCGTATGCCTTTACCACGGAGGAAAGCATTTTTCCAGAATCCCCATACTCAATGCCCTCGAACGGATTCCTGCCCCTGGGGGACTGCGCCTGGTTGTTATCCAGCAGGTTGTGGATATGGATGCCAACCACACCTTTTCCCGCGTTCCAGCCCTGCATGATCTCGTAGTTGATCCATTTTCTGCCGGCGGTGGTCGAACCGATGAGGACCACCACGCATGACCTGCCATCCAACTGGGCGGAGATCCATTCCTTAATGCTTTCGTCCCCGCCCTGGACAATTTTTTCCCATTCGTTGTCCACGACCGACTGGTTGCCTTCGAGGATGCCCATGTTGCGGACCTGTGATGCGCGCCATTTGTCCGGTTTGTAGTGGAAGCTGTAGAAGACCTTACGCGCCATTGCGTGCTCCTTTATACCTGTAACGAATTGGCTGCCTGCCCGGCAAGGGTGTTCGCGAAGCACACTGCAAAGTGCTCCACCCCATCCGGGCACATGACCGCCGGTGTGTTCAATACATCTGCCATAAAATACCAACTAGTGGTCATCTCAAAAATGGTTGAGAATCCCGATTTGCTGAGGAGATTGCTTCGTCGGAGTACCCTCGCAACACTGCACTTACGTCTGCAAGTGACACCGCAAAGAGTGTTTTTGAGATGAGTTCGCAGAAATGCCGCTACCTTTTTTCGCAGGTTTCCTGCGTGCAGGAAGGAATCAGCTTGTAGGCACCCGCCACCTGCAACTCACCCTTGCTTTGGTTATGAGAGCTGCAGAGCGGATAAATGTACCAATTCGTGTCGGGGCTGTCGGCTTTTTGAACATGCGCGCCGACCAGGTCCATGTTCAGGCATCCGCTGACGGGACAGAAAGCCACGCTCCGCCCGCTATACCTTTCCCAATGCTTGAGCCACGACCCGCACAGGCATTTGGGTTGTGATGTTCCGTTGATGTTCTTCAGTTTCATACCAACGTACTTCCATCCGGTTCGGCGTCATCACCAGGGGGAGCGTTCATTTCACGAATTGGCGTCACGTGCCTAAAACGCGTCAAGCTCTACTCATACATGGCATTTACCGGAGCGACCGCCGGTTCCTCTTTCTCCGGCTGCTCTGCAACCGGGGGAATCAATCGGCTCGCCCTTTCCTGTTCCTGCGCTGCCTGCCGAAGCTTGACGATCGCATCCAGGATCGAGGCTTCCTCCACTATCGCGGGATGAAGCAGCTTAAGATGGGGGCGCGTGTAAAGCCTTTTTTCACTGCGACCTGGAGAAGCCCTGGTCTGCGGCATGGAAACTCCTTGAAACGCCGGGGTTGTTCCTGCCTGTCAGCGACATGGACAGGTCGTTCAACTGGCAGATCATCTGGTCGATGCTGCCCCGCTTGAAGGACATGATGGTTTCCTCCAATTCGGGGAAAGGTTAAATCCTGCAACCGCTCGCGGCGCTGCCCGTTCAGGATCGCCTTCTGAAAATCCTGATCCGCCAATGCCCTGGTAACAATCGCGTTGATCTGGTAGTTGCTCATGATCGCATTCCTCCGCCCCTACCCGCCAACCCCGCCCCAGCCCGGCTCCGCAAGCGCCACCCCGGTGTTCAGGAAGGCGGCTGCCAGCAGACTGATCGCCAGGATGAGCATCCTCAAGCCCCAGATCATCCCCGGATGGTTGAGCAATTCGGTCCTGTTCGCAAGCCATTTTGTATCCATGTTTATCTCCTTTTTTTCGTTCATCTTATGCAAGTGGTATAAACGAAGCACTAAACGGGTTTTACCCGTGCATACGGAAGGCGCATGGCAAGAGTCGCCGCTGGATATTAAAATGAGATAATATAGTACAAGCAAGACCGTCGTTGGTACCTGGTGCATCCCATGGTAATCGCCATCCCCACAGTTCGTCGACCACAGCGCCGCCCAAATACCCTGCGCAGGCATCGACTGCTGGATTTAATCCACCAGAACATCCACCGGAAATTGACCTTCCTTTGCGCGCCGGCTGGTTACGGGAAGACCACCCTGCTGGCTGATTTTTGCGAGGATGCGAACAGCAGGATCGCCTGGTGCCAGGTGGGGGCGGCGGACAAGGACCTGGCGCACTTCTTCCGGCACCTGGTGCTGGCGCTGCACCAGACCTACCCGGGATTCGGCGCCGACCTGGAAGGTGCCTCGATCCGGGCAGCCGCCAGCTCGCCGCAGGCTTTGGCGGTGGAACTGGTGAACGAGATGATCGCCTGGGTGGACGACTTTACGCTGCTGATCCTGGACGACTATCACGTCATCAGCGAAGACCTGCCGATCGTCTCGTTCGTGGAACACGTCCTCGAACTTCTGCCCGAAAACCTGCGCATGGTGATCGGTTCGCGCAGCGTCTACGGCATCCCCTCCTCCTCATTGTACGTCAATGAGGAACTGGCGGTGCTTTCCGCGCACGACCTGCGCTTTCGAGCCGGCGAGGTGCGGGACCTGGCGCGCCAGTATTTCCGCATCCACCTGACACAGGAACAGGCTGAGGAGATCGCCGTCCAATCGGACGGCTGGATCACATCCATCCTGCTTTCGTTCCAGGATGGCGCGCCCTCGGCTGCCATCCCCAGGCTGGCGGGCGCCAGGGACCAGGTCTATGAATACCTGGCGCGTGAAGTGTACGCGCGCCTGCCGGCAGATACCAGGCGCTTCCTGCTCTGCACCGCAGCCTGCGACGAGTTCGATATCCCCCTGGCAAATTACGTCCTGGAGATGGAAGATGCCGCGGAAATCATCCGGCAACTCGAAAACCAGAATCTCTTCATCTCCCCCGTACCGGAAAGCCCGGGCAATAAATACCAGTACCACCAACTCTTCCGGGATTTTCTGCTCGCACAATTCAAGGAGGAACCCGCATCCGAGCAGGTCCTGATCCACTCGCGAATCGCGGCGTGGTATGAGCAGCAGGGCGAGCCGGTGCCAGCCGTGGCTCATTACCTGCAGGCGGGTGACCGGGAAGGGGCAGCCAGGGTCATGGACCAATATGCCCGCCCGTTATACATCGACGGGCAGGAGAACATGCTGAACGACTGGTTCCGGGCAACTGTCCACCCCGCCCGACCTGAAACAGCTCGCCCCCGACCTGGTGCTGAATTATGTGAAGATCAGGGTCAACCAGGGAAAACTGGAGGGCTGCCTGGAATTGCTCGACCTGGTCGAACCGGTGTTCGCCGCCCGGGAGGAATTCGATCACGTGGCGAACCTGATGGTGGTGCGGGGCATGATCCTGCGTTTCCAATCCCAATACGAGGCTGCAGTCGGAATCGCCAGGCGCGCCATGGAACTGGTGGATGAACACGGTCTCGACCGGTATTATGCCTACCAGGCGGCGCGCCTGGAGGGACTGGGGCTGTATCACACCGGGCAGCCCGAGGCGGCTGCGCTTGCCTTCCAAAAAGCCCTGAACGGATTCCGCGGCTTGATCGCAGAACAGCCCAGCGACCGCTTGAAACACGACCTGATCATGCTGCTGACCGACATCGGGATGATGTCGCTTCTCTCGGGGAATATTTTCGACGCCCAGGGCAGTTTCAAGGAAGCCCTGGCAACCAGCCTGACGCATGCGCGGCAACCAGGGAGACCTGGCGACCTGCGCGAACAACCAGGCTTACATCTCCTTCCTGGTGGGGGATTTCCAGCAAGCCTGGCGTTACTATGAGCAGGCTCTGATGGCTGCCGAACTGGTCAACTGGACGCGCACCATCACCCAGGTATTGAACGGTCAGGCGGAACTATTGATGTTGTTCGATGAATTTGAAAAAGCCGGGGCGGCATTGCAGCGGGCGGAACTGGTCGCGCAATCCGTCCCCGGAGGGCAGGGTCTCCCCCGCCACCTGGCAGGAACTGGCTGAACTGGAAAGCCTGAAGGGCAATTTCAATCAAGCCATGTTCCACCTGCGTGAAGCGGCACAGACCAGCGGCACGGACCTGCACGACCCGGGTTACCAGGTGCGCATGGGGGCTGTCTACCTGGATATGGAGCAGGTGCAGCTGGCTGAGGCGATGCTCTCACCGGCGGTTAAAAAACTTTCCGAGGATGAAAAACCGAACCACCTGCGCTCGCTGGGACTCTATTACCTGGCGGAGGCGGAGTTCCGCCTGGGCAACCGGGAGGAAGCCTTGTCCCATCTGAAACGATCCCTGAGCGAGGCAGCCCGGCTCGGCTATGACAGCTTCCTGGTCAACGCCGCCCACCGGAGACCGGAAACGCTGCAGGAACTGGCAAAGACCTGGAACAACCGGCACCTTAAAACGATCCTTTCCCGGGCGGCACACATCCCCAAGGGTTACGAACAGCTTGTCCTGCAGGAGCACAAGCCGGATGAGCATGGGGGAATCTCCCTGCAGATCAGGGCGCTGGGGACCTGCGAGATCCGGCGGGATGCGGAGATCATCCCGCAGTCGAAATGGCAATCCGCAGGCGCGCGGGCGCTATTCTTTTACATCCTGGACAAGGGGAAAGCCAGGAGGGATGAACTGGCTCTCGAATTCTGGCCGGAGTTCAGCAACGCCAGGGTCAACAGCAATTTCCATACGACCCTGTGGCGTGTGCGGAATGCCCTGGGGAAAAAGAATGTGATCGCCTTTGACGGGCAGTACTATTCGATCCATGCCGAGGTGGATGTTTTTTACGATATACGCGAGTTCGAATCGCTGCTGGACAGGCTGAACGATGCGGGCATTCCGGATGTCGAATGCAGGTCATTGGGCGCGCAGGCGATCGAACTCTACGCCGGCGATTTTCTGCCTGATATCGACATGCCGTGGGCGAATATGCGGCGCCTGGAGCTGCGCGAGAAATATCTCTCGTTCCTCGAGCATTTCGCGGCGCATGAATTCGAGCATGCGCGTTTCGAAGAGGCACGGGGAGTCTATGCACAGGCTGTTTCAAAAGACCCGTACCAGGACAGCCTGCACCTGGGGTTGATGAAATGCCTGGTGCAGTTGAAGGCGCGCGCGGCGGCGAAAGCGCACTACGTTCAATACCGGCAAACCCTGCTGGAGGAGGTGGGCGTGGAACCCGGCAAGGAGCTGCAGATCTTCGCCGGCAGCCTATGAGTAGAAACCAGGTTTCTTTAAGAAACCTGGTTCCTGTTAACACAGTACAATCCCCCCATGCCCAATGACGAACGACTGCGCGAGGTGCTCCAAAACGGCGAGATCGAGCTGAAAGGCAGGTTCATGCTCGGCTCGAATTACACCTTCCTGGTGGAGGTGCACCACGAAGGTGAGACCCTGCCGGCGGTCTATAAACCCACCAAAGGCGAACAACCGCTCTGGGATTTCGAGGACAATACCCTCACGCTGCGCGAGGTGGCGGCGTTCCTCGTCAGCCAGGCGCTCGGCTTCGATCTCGTCCCCTTCACCCTGCTGCGCGAAGGTCCCTTCGGTCCCGGCTCGCTCCAGCAGTTCATCGAGTACGATCCCGAGCACCACTACTTCAACTTCACCGCGCAGGAGAGGGAACTGCTCAAGCCGGTGGCGCTCTTCGACCTGCTGTGCAACAACGCCGACCGCAAGGGCGGTCACGTTTTATTCGACGATGACCACAAGCTGTGGGCGATCGACCACGGGCTGTGCTTCCATGAGGAGGACAAGCTGCGCACCGTCATCTGGGACTTTGCCGGTCAGCCGATTCCCCCGGAACTGCTGGCGCCTCTCTCCCGCACATCGGGCTGGCGCGAGATGCTCCAGGGTTACCTCAGCCCGCGCGAACTGGACAGCCTGCACGCCCGCGCGGCGGCATTGCTCGAAAGCGGCGTCTTCCCGCTCCCGCCCAGCGACCGGCGCGCCTTCCCCTATCCCCCGCTTTAGATAATCAAGGAGAAGCATGACCCATCAAAAACTCGTCTTGATCGGTTTCGGCAACGTCGCGCGTTCCCTGGTGCGCCTGCTGATGCGCAAGCAAAGCCTGCTCGAAGGCGAGTACGGCATCACTTTCTCGGTGACAGGCATCGCCACCGGCAGGCACGGTTTCGCCGCCGACCCGCGTGGGCTGGAGTTCGAGCGCGCGCTGGCACTGGTGGAAAAGGGCGAGAGCCATCTCAAGCCTGTCCGCCGCGCCCTGCAACAACTCCCTGGATGTGATCCGGCTCTCGGAGGCGGACTTCATGTTCGAGAATTCCCCGGTCAACTATGAGACCGGTCAGCCCGCCATCGATCACGCCCGCGCGGCGCTGCAGGCTGGCATGCACGTCAGCACCGCCAACAAGGGCACGGTCGTGCATGCCCACCAGGAACTGACCGAACTGGCTGCCTCGAAAGGCAGGAAGTTCTACTACGAATCCACCGTCCTGGGCGGCACGCCGGTCTTCTCCACCTTCCGCGAAGCCATGCCCGCGGCGGAACTGCACTCCTTCAGGGGCATCATCAACGCCACCACCAACCAGATCCTTTCGCTGATGGAGCAGGGCAAAACATTTGACGAGGCAGTGCGCTACTGCCAGGCAGTCGGGCTGGCTGAGACCGATCCCTCCGGGGATATCGACGGCTGGGATGCCTCCGTCAAGGTGGCGGCGCTCGCCACGGTATTGATGAAGATCCCGCTCAAGCCCCGGGAGGTGGAACGGGAAGGCATCCGCGGCATCACGCCGGAGATGGTGAAGCAAGCCAGGGCGGACGGCAAACGCTGGAAGCTGATCGCGAGCGCCGAACGCGACGGCACCCGGGTGCGCGCCCGCGTCGCGCCGGAACTGGTGGACGCCTCCTCCCCGCTTTACGGCATCATGGAATCCTCCACCGGTCTGACCTTCCGCACCGACGTCCTGCCCGATTACTCCATCACGGTCAGCGAGCGCCCCGGCATGAAGGGCGGTCCCGAGGAGACCGCCTATGGCTTGCTCGCGGACTTCATCAACGCGGTAAAATAGGTCATTCCAAATACTGGTAGACCGGAGCAATCCCAATGACCGTTCATGATCCCACCTCGTTCGCCGACCTCTCGCAGGGGCGGATACAACACATCGACTTTCACATCCGGGCGGATTTCCAGACGCAGACGCTGACCATCCAAGCCATCTATCACCTGGATACGCCGCGCCGCGGACCTTTTTTCCTGGACTCCAGCAGGATCGATCTGCAAAAGGCATACACGGACGAGCATGACCTGACCTGGGAGTTCGATACCCAGCAGGAACAACTGGGGACGCGCCTGCACCTGAAGGGGCTGGACGGGCAGGCGAAATTCACGCTGGAGTTCCGCACCTCGCCGGATGCCAACGCCCTGCAGTGGCTGAATGCCGAACAGACGCTGGGCGGGAAGCATCCCTTCCTCTACAGCCAGTGCCAGGCGATCAACGCCCGCAGCGTCTTCCCCTGCCAGGACACCCCCTCCGTGCGCTTCACGTACAGCGCGGAGGTGGAGGTGCCGGAAGGATTGACGGCGGTCATGGCGGCGGAACAGGTGAAAGGTGAAAAGGGAGGCGGGCATTTCAAGTTCCGCATGCCCCAGCCCATCCCCTCCTACCTGTTCGCCATCGGCGCGGGGAACCTGGAGTTCCGCGAGTTCGGTCCGCGCACCGGAATTTACGCCGAACCGCAGATCATCGAGGCAGCGGCATGGGAGTTCGCCGAGAACGAAAAGAAGATGATGGAAGCGGAGAAACTGCTGGGACCGTACCTGTGGGGGCGCTACGACCTGCTGGTGCTTCCGCCCTCCTTCCCGTTCGGCGGCATGGAAAACCCCCGCCTGACCTTCCTGACCCCCACCTCCATCCTCGGCACGCGCGGGCAGACCTACCTGATCACGCACGAGCTCGCCCACGCCTGGACCGGCAACCTGGTGACCAACGCCACCTGGCAGGACCTGTGGCTGAACGAGGGCTGGACCACCTACGCCGAGACGCGCATCACCGAGCTGCTGGAGGGACTGGAATTCAACAACCTGAACGCGGTCTTCCATGAACGCGAGATGATGCAAGCCATGCAGACCGCCGGGATGGACTCCCCGCTGACCTGCCTGAAACGGGTGAACGACATGGATGTCGAGGGTCCGTCCAGCATCCCCTATTACAAGGGCTGCTTCTTCCTGCAGGAATGCGAGCGCGCCGTGGGACGCCCCCGCTTCGACCAGTTCATCAAGAGCTACATGAAGCGCTTCCAGTTCCAGTCCATCACCACCGAGACCTTCCTCGACTTCATGAAGGTGGAACTGCCGGAGGTCTTTGCGAAAGTGGATGTGAAGAAGTGGATCTATGAACCGGGCATGCCGGAGAGCTGGCAGAGACCGCAATCGAATTTATATGATGAAGTCCAGTCGGCGCTGAACGCCTACCAGCAGGGAACGCCTGCCCGAAAAGTCGATGGTGGAGAAATGGCACAGCGACCAGGTCAAATCCTTCCTGCAGGGACTGCCCGCCCGCATCCCCGTGGAGGACTGCCGGAAACTGGAGGAGATCCTGGACCTGAAGAAACGCAACGATGCCGCGCATTACTCGTTCTATTATTCCATCTGCATCGCCAGCGGCTGGCAGGAGATCCTGCCGCGCGTGGAGGACTTCGCGGAGAAGATCGGGCGCATGCTCTACATCATGCCGGTCTTCCGCGCCCTGAGCCAGGCGGAATGGTCGCGCGCGCTTGCCCGCCCGCTCTTCGAGCGCGTCAAGCCCCGCCACCACCAGATCACCGCGGCGGGAATTGAGAGGGTGCTCTCCAGGGCAGGTTTGTAAGATGAACTCACCCGCGAAAATTCGCGGGTGAGTTTTTTTAACGATCTGGCGCGCAAGGGCTAACGAGTTCGTTTGCGATGGTCGGAGAAACCCATGTCGCCCTTGTATTTCCCATAAAACTCAACATCCCGGCGGACGGTCTCGCCCAGTTGCAAATCCAGCTCAGCCAGGCGGGCTCTGACGACCGCAGGATCCGTCACCTCGGAAATAACGCCTTTTGCCGATTCAAGCAGGAGGGGCAAAGCCTCCTGCAATACTTCAAGAGGATAATCCGTGCTGTCCATCACCGTCCGGGGGTTGAACTTCATCTGCCAGTGATTTGCCCTGGCGGTCGCCCCCAACCGATCCAGGAGCGCCTGGGATAATTTCTGCCCGCCATGGTGCTCAGCCATATCGAGCAGGGATCTCAGATGGGTAAGATAGTAGTCTGAAAGGAACTGACCGATCTCCGCCTTGTAACTGCTGCCACTCCGCTCCAGCAGGTGGCGTGCCAACGACCTGGATTCGGGGCTAAGGTCCTTATCGAACGAAGTGTCCTTTACCCGCACCCGCAACAACAGATTACCCCCGGCGTATTCGTTCTTTATGTTATAGACTGCCGCGCCGCACAAGTTGACATCCCGCAAGGCACCAATGAAGTCACGAATCTGAAGCGGCAGATCGACCAACCTGCCTTCATCTCGGATCTTATCCAGGATGACACGCGCATCCTCTTCAGGGAGCGAGAGGGTCTCAGCCAGCGATCTGCCAATCACAGCGCCGGATGAAAAAAAACGCTGGAAGTTGGGGCTGACATCGATGACGGTATCATCGTCCCTGGTGTAGACCAGGATGTGCCCATAGGTCCGCACCCTCCTGAGCCTGTCACCCAGTCCAACGGGACGCGCCTCCCCCACCAGGATGTACAAGGCGAGGATGCCCGCCAACCAGAAAAGGAAGGAGAAGGTGTAGGGGACATCGATGATCAACCGGCTGACAAAAGTCGCCTCGCCCCCGGGATAATATATTTCCTGCCAGGTGGCGTAAGTGAACACAAAATCCGATATCGCCATTAACAGGAAACCGATCGCCAGCAGCCTCCAGGCGAAACCATAATCGCCCTCCTCATAAGTGAAGAACAAATTCAATACGACGATCAGCAGGAACAAGTCGCCCAGCGGATAAACAAAATCCAGGATGCTCGCCAACATCAGTTGCGGGTCAAAGTACTGGATGATCGGCAGGAAGATGAAGATCGAGGTGACAATAACTACCGCGACGGAAGTCCCAAAAACCAGAAGATTTTGGGTGCGGGTCGGTTTGGCGGGCATTGTCCGGATGCGGGCGATGAGCCCGATGCCCATGGGAATGTACCCGAGCACCCAGAAGAAATCCGCGGCGGATGGGTACGGGACTTCCTGTCCGAGGAGCGTGGAAGCCATCCAGATGATCTCGGCGATCGTCCAGAGTGCCCAGCCAATGAACATCCCCGACCAGAGAAAACGGTTGTGTTTTTCCTGGCTCATCCGGCGCCAGAGGAGGGCGGCGAAGACCGTGACGAGGATGGAGAGAGGAGGATCGACACTGCTGTTGAGGTTATAAATAAACACATCCCCCCCAACCATAAAGACATTGACGAATGTAAGAACGAGCATGAAGATGACAATTACAATCGCCACCCACCTGAACTGACGGTTCATGAAGATCTTCGGCATTTTCATAATTCCACTCCCTATATCAGCTAGCCTGATTATAGTTTGGAAACCGAAAATCCAACATATCATTTGTAAAACATTTCCGGGGGGCATCATTCAGACCGATCAGCTGCCAGAGAGGTGTAAGCCGGGGAACATCCCCTTTAATGTATCAACCGATCAATCTCTGTATAATATACTTTACACCGAATCAGCGAAAATCAAAACAGTGGAGGTCCCATGCCTGATACAGATGTCTTCATCGTTTCGGCGGTGCGCACCGCCATCGGCTCCGGCAGGGAGAGCGGCGCGCTGCACCCGTTCCAGCCCGTGGAATTGACCGCGCTCGTGATGCAGGAGGCGGTCCGCCGGGCGGGAGTGGACCCGGACCGGCTCGACGACGCGGTCTGGGGCGTGGTCACGCCGGTGGGCGACCAGGGCGGCAACCTGGCGCGGCTGGGCGTGCTCAAGGCGGGCTTTCCCATCCACGTGCCGGCGGTCAGCCTGAACCGGATGTGCGGCTCCAGCCAGCAGGCGGTGCACTTCGCGGCGCAGTCCATCCTGGCGGGGGACGCGGACCTGGTGCTGGCGGGCGGCACCGAGATGATGTCGCACCAGCCGCTGGGCGCGGACTACCCGGCGGAATGGCCGGAGGTCGGTCATCCGCTCATCCACCAGGGACTGAGCGCGGAACTGATGGCGGAGAAGTGGAAACTGACCCGCGACGAACTGGATGATTACGCCTATGAATCGCACCTCAAGGCGGGACGCGCCATCGAGGCGGGGCATTTCACTGAACAGATCCTGCCCGTCAGCCTGCCGGATGGAAAACAGTTCACCATCGACCAGGGCGTGCGCCGCCCTCCCGACCGCGAAAAGATGCGCGCCCTGAAACCGGTCTTCAAGGAGGACGGCATCGTCACGGCGGGCAATTCCAGCCAGGTGAGCGATGCGGCAGCCGCGCTGCTGATCGCCTCCGCGAGCGCGGTCGGGCGCTACAACCTGAACCCCATGGCGCGCATCGTGGCACGCCTGGCGGTCGGCTCCGACCCGACGCGGATGCTGGATGGTCCCATCGCCGCCACGCAGAAGGTGCTCAAGCGCGCCGGGCTGACCCTCGCCGAGATGGATGTGATCGAGATCAACGAGGCATTTGCTTCGATGATCCTGCCCTGGCAAAGGGAACTGCATCCCGACATGAGCAAGGTCAACCCGAACGGGGAGCGATCGCGCTCGGTCACCCGCTGGGCGCGACCGGGGCGATCCTGATGACAAAACTGATCCATGAATTGATGCGCATCAAGGGGAGATACGGTCTGCAGACGATGTGCATCGGTCACGGCATGGCGACCGCCACCGTGATCGAAAGGGTGTGAGACCAAAACAAAATCCTGGTTTCTTAAGAAACCAGGATTTTTAATCATTAGGGGGTTGGGGTGGGAGTTTTTGTACCCGGCTTGGGAGTGCTGGTCCTGGTGGGCGTCCGCGTGATGGTCGGCGTGACGGAGGGGGTATTCAACGCGGCGAGGTGCTGCTGCGCCTCGCGCCACCAGGCCGTGGGGACAAACTCGGTGGGCAGTGCCAGCAGAGACTCCCAGTCGCGTTTGGCGCCGGAAATCTGACCCATCTTTTCCTGGGCAAGCGCCCGCCAGTAATAGACCTGGGCGCGCTGCCCGTCGGTCTCCGCGAGCGGGAAAGCCTGCTCCGCCTGCAGGTAGGCATTCCCATATCTCTTGTCGAGCATATAGGCGCGCGTCAGACCGATCTGCCCCTCGAAGGATTCCGGGAAGGATAACAACGCCACCCGCAGTTCATAGATGGCGTTCGGTCCATCCCCCAGTTCCAGGTGGGTGAGCCCCCGGTACAGGCGCGCCATGGGATAGTTCTCCAGTTCGATGGACTGGTCCAGCTTATCCAGCGCAAGCTCATATTCCCCGTTCATATAATACAACTTGCCCTGCAGGTATAGCGTGTAACTGGTCTGCTCGGCGTAGGTCACATAGGTCTGCAGAGCCTTTTGAGCCTCTTCCGATTGACCGGTGGCGGAGTAAACATCGCTGAGGACCAGGTACACGGGCACCAGGGTGATATCCAGTTCATTGGCGCGCTCAGCAGCGACCTGCGCCTTTTCAAAGTCCTCCAGTGCAAAATAGGCACGCGCAAGTTCATATTGGACAAGCGCAGAACCGGGTGCAATTTCCTCGGCGATCTTCAGGTCTTCCACTGCGCCGTCGGGCATCATCATGGTCGGTCTTGTAGACAGCCAGCAGGAGGTAGGCATCCAGGTAGGCAGGATCATTCCCGATCGCGGCCTCCAGGTCTTCCAGCGGGTTCGCCTTGGGATTGAGCGCCAGGTTGACGCGCGCCCGCCCCACATAGGCAGGACCGAAGTTCGGATTGATCGCGATGGCTTTCTCGTAAGCCTCGAGCGCCTCGGGATACTTGCCCTGGAAGCGGTATGCCTCACCGATGAAATACCACGGGTCCGCGGCATCGGGCTCCGCATCCGTGATCTGGGTCATATACAGAATCACCTCATCCCAGTTGCCGCGCTTATAGGCGTCGCTGGCTGCGCGGAAGATGTCACCCGATTGGGGCTGCCGCGGGGTGGGGTTGTAGAAAGGCGTGGGGGTGTAGGTGGCGGGCAGGAACGCCCACAGGGGTGTGGGACCGACAAAGGTGGGCGAAGGACGCGCAGTGAAATTTTGCGCGGTGGGGGTCAGGGTGAAGGTGGGCGATGGACCGGGGGTGTTCGTATTGGCGAGAGCGATCAGGGTCGGCAGGCTTGGCAATACGAACATGTAATAGACCACGCCACAGAGGGCGATGCCCAACATACTCAATCCTGCCAGGCGCACAAGCGGTTGGGAAAAGAAGGGTTTCCGTTCCTTCGGCTTTTCCTGGGCGAGCTTGAGCTCTTCCTCCCAGGCGCGCGGGTGGTTCATGGGGAAGGGCTGGGCATTTTCATCCGGCGGGAGCGCCCCCAGCAGGATCAGGCCTCGTTTGGCTGCGGCATTTTGCGGGTCGAGGCGGAACGCCGTCTGCAGGCAGTAGACGCGCTCCTTGGTGGTCTCCACCGCGGCGCTCATCCAGATCCAGTAGTCAACGTTGTTCTGGTCGGTCTTGAGCAGGCGGGTCAGCAGGTCCTTGGCGCGCGCCTTTTCCCCCACCCGCAGGGCCTCGACCGCCTCCTGGAACATGGTATCAACTTCATCTGCCATGACTGGATTGTATCAGATTCACTCGTGAAATTCCTCCACCTGGTAGATCTGCACATCCAGGTGTTTGCGCTGCCAGAGGTCAGTCGACGCCCCCATCTTATTGCACAGGTGCGCGAGAAAATCCTCCACATCCGGCAGCTGCTCCCAGACCTGCGGCAGGAAGGTGGCGCGGCGGTTGCCATCCCGCAGGATGACACCGTCCACGCCGGGGCGCAATTTGGCGACCAGGTCTTCGGGACCGGCATACTCAAGATCCACAGGTGCGGTCAGGCGCGAGACCTCGATGTGGATGCCCTTCAACTCGGAGACCTGCACCGGGGGGAAGCGGTAATCGCTCAAGGCCGCGGCGATGGCATGCTCGCGCACATCCTCCGCCAGGGGCTGGTATGCCTCCAGCGCGCCAATGCAGCCGCGCAGCTGCCCGCCCTCGGTCAACGTGACAAAGGCTGCGCCATCCGCGCGCAAGCATGGGGAGAGGGATTCCCGATCGAGCGGCGGCAATTTCTCACCGCGCACTCCCGATTCCAATGCCTGCCGCGCAAAACGCAACAGGACCTGTTTGTCTTCAGAGGTCAGTTGGTCGGTCATGTGTTCCTCCTGCCAGTCTCCGCTCACCCACTGGAAAAAGACCGGGTGAGGTTCAGTTCTTCCCCAATCGATGATAGCCGCGGTCATGATACACCAGCGGGTCTTCGGTGGAGAAAACCTCTGTCTCCACCACCTCCGCGATGAACAATGTATTCGTCCCGACCGGGTGGGTGTGAACCACACGGCAATCCAGCCACGCCAGCCCGCCCTGCAGGACAGGCATGCCACCGGGCAGGGTTTGAATCGGGGCGGATGTCATGCGCTCCGGGCCGCGCAGTTTTCCGGCAAAGTCCTCCGCCACTTCCTGCTGGTCCGCCCGGAGGAGCGTGAGGCTGAAGGCACGCGCGCCGGTCACCAGGCGGTAAATGAACGAGTCGTTCATCAGCACCACCGTCACCAGGGGCGGATCGAGCGAGAGGGATGCCAGCGAGTTGATGGTCACACCGTAAGCCTGCCCCTCATGGGCGGACATCAGCACTCCCACGCCGGTGGTCCATGCGCGCATGGCACGGCGGAAGTCTCCAGCCTCCGGGGGCAGGGATGGTTTCTCCATGAATTTCATCATAACGAAGAGGCAGGACGGAGTCAAGATGAGCTGCGAGGGCAAAAATGCCCATAGAAATCTCCATATATTTTTCCTTGCCAATTACCCACCAATTGAGTACTATTTATGGGAAATGGACACAGCTTCCCAACCCACCCCGCGTCCCAGGAAACGCCGTTCGCCGCGGGCGAACATATTTGGCACCACCATCCTGGTCGCTGTTTTTTTTGCCACGCTCTTCACCGCGTGGACTCCCACCAGCCTTTCGTTCGGCAATCTCTCGGAAAAACTGGCACAGATGATGACGCCCCGCCCGGCAGTAGGGGAGGCTGGCATTACCACGCCCCGCCCTGCCACGCGCATCGGGATCGTGGCTGGTCATCTCGGGAATGATTCGGGGTCGGTCTGCGTGGATGAGAACCAGGAGGTCACGCTGACCGAGCAGGAGATGAACCAGAAGATCGCCACCCTGGTGCGGAATAATCTCATCGCGCGCGGTTTCCAGGTGGACCTGCTGCAGGAGTATGACACGCGCCTGGCTGGCTATCGCGCCGCGGCGCTGGTGTCCATCCACAATGATTCGTGCGACTACTACAACGATCAAGCCACGGGATTTAAGGTTGCGGCGGCGATGGAGACGCGGGACATCAACCGCGCCAACCGCCTGACCGCCTGCCTGGTGGACCGTTACCTGCAAATCACCAAACTGACCTACCACGCCGGCAGCATCACCCCCGACATGACGTATTACCACTCCTTCCTGGAGATCGACCCAACCACGACAGCTGCCATCATCGAGACCGGCTTCCTGCACCTCGACCGCGAATACCTGACCGAACACACCGACCAGGTGGCGGAAGGCATCGTGCAGGGCATCCTGTGCTTCGTTAACAACGAGAACATCGAGCCAACCCCCATCCCAGAATGAGCACCAGGTCCCTCTCCCCCCGTGGAAAACTTTACCTCCGGCTGCTGCTGTTGTTCGCCTTTTTTACAGCAATGGGGCTGGTGATGGTCGCTGATCGTCATCGGCGCCTCGCCCGTCATGGCATCCATCCTCGGCGCGAACCGAACTGTTTCCACCCCCGTCCCCCAGTATTCCCTGGCGGATATTGCGAAACCAACCTACACGCCTCTCCCGACAATCACCCCGATCCCATCCCCCACGCCATTCCCCACCCCCACCGAGACACCTGCGCAAATCGAGATGTCCATCGTGGAGCCATCCAGCCTCCCAACCCAGGCAGGGAATCCCGGACCTTCCTACGGGGGCAGCAAGTACATCCTGGTGGATATCTCCGAGCAGCACATGTATGTTTATGAGAACGAGCAGTTGATCTACAGCTTCGTGGCATCCACCGGCATGAACAATGCCACCCGCACCGGCGTGTTCCAGGTGCAAAGCAAGATCCCCAATGCATACGGCGCCACGTGGGACATCTGGATGCCCAACTGGCTCGGCATCTACTATGCCGGCGGATTGGAAAACGGCATCCACGCCCTGCCCATCCTGTCCAACGGGGCGGAGCTATGGGCGGGCTATCTCGGTCGTCCCATCTCCTATGGATGCGTGGTGCTCGATTCCTACGAGGCGAGCCTGCTTTACAACTGGGCGGAGATCGGCACCCCAGTCGAGATACAATGGTGATGACCGGCAAAGGATAACCAAACGGTTCCATATGAGCACTGACCCCACCCAAATCCGTTCACTCATCCAGAACGCGCGCCAGGCACTGCGAAGCGGCAAACAAAGCGAGGCGCGCCGCTGGGCAGAACAAGCCGCCCAGCTCGCCCCCGAACTGGAAGACCCCTGGCTTTTGCTTGCCGCCGTCTCCAGCCCGCGGGAGAGCCTGAAACATGCCCAGCACGCCCTGAAGATCAACCCATCATCCAAAAGAGCGCACACCGCCGTGGAATGGGCGAACAAACGCCTGGGAATCGAACCCAGGGTGGAACCGCCGGTCGAGATCAAAACCGTCAAGACCCCGGCATCCAAAGCCGGGACCACAGCGCCGCAAACCGTGACGCCATTCGCGACCGCCATACTGCCGGAACAACCGCCAGCCGAGCAAGCACCAGTCGAAGAGACACCCCGGGCAGTGAAACCCCGCAACCGGCTGGTGCCGATCCTTTTGCTGGCTGGATTGACCTGCGCGGTGGTCGCGTTCGCCGCCTGGCGGGTCAGCAAGTCATCCGCACTGGCATCCATCGTATGGAATTCCGACGAGCCTCCCGCCACGCAACCGCTCGAGCAGCATTACGCGCAGGCGGATATTTCCAAGCCGACCTACACACCCGAGTGGACATCCACGCCCACACTCACCTTTACACCGACATTCACCCTGACCCCCAAATTCACGCCCACGCCCAGCGACACCCCCACGCCTGAATTCACATCCACGCCACTGCCGACCGACACGCCCCTGCCGACCGAGACGCCCGGCGCGATGGAAGCCGCGATCGTCGCCGATACACCCACAGCCGTCGCGCCAACCCAAAAGGCGTACAACCCGCCGAGCGGCGTTGGCAACGGCACGCATTGGATCGATATCGATCTCTCCGCCCAGCGGCTGTATGCCTATGAGGGGGATGTGATCGTCGCCTCGTTCCTGGTATCCACCGGCGTGTCGTCCACACCCACGGTCACCGGCACATTCAAGATCTACGCCCGCTACCTGTATGCGGACATGCACGGTCCCGGTTACTACCTGCCGGATGTCCCATACACGATGTACTTCCACAAGAGCTACGGCATCCACGGGACGTACTGGCACAACAACTTCGGCGTGCCGATGAGCCACGGCTGTGTCAACATGAGCATCCCGGATGCCGGATGGATCTATAACTGGTCCACCTTTGGGACAACGGTAAAAGTTCACTACTAGACCGATGTACGATCCTGACAGCAAATTATCCCGCCGCGATTTCCTGAAACTGGGCGGACTGGGATTGCTGGGAGCCGCGCTCCCGAGCCGTCCGCTCTCGCTCCTTTCAGGACTGACGCCTGCAGACGAGTCCACGCTCCAGGGACGCATCACCACGGGAACCGCCTGGGCATACGACATCCCCTCCGACAAAGGCAAACGCGTCAAGCTCTACTGGCGCGACCTGGTCGTTGAAATCGACCACACCGCCATCGATGAGGACACCAGTGCCTACAACCGCATCTGGTACAAGCTCATGGCAGGCGGTTACCTGTATTCCGGCGGGGTGCAACCCGTCCGCACCATCCTGAACGAACCGGTCAGGACCTATCCAAAGGAAGGTCTGCTGGGGGAGATCAGCGTCCCATTCACCGACGCGCACGAATCACCCGATCCCAACTCAAAGGTGATCTACCGCCTGTACTACGAGACCACGCACTGGGCTTTTGAGACCGTCACCGGTTCGGACGGAAATCCATGGGCACGGCTGCTGGACGACAAGTTCGAGGAATACTATTTTGTGCCCGCCATGCATTTGCGCATCCTGCCGCGCTCGGAACTGGAACCGCTCTCCCCTTCCGTGCGGCCGCGTGAGAAGCGCATCGAGATCCGGTTGAAGGCGCAGCTGGTGGTGGCATACGAAGCCGGGCGGTCGGTGTTCGCGGCACGCGCCGCGACGGGTGCCATCCTGCGGGTGGGGACCTACACCACCCCGATCGGGCGTTTCCAGACCTATCACAAGCGCCCCAGCCGGCACATGGCTGCCGGGGACATCACCGCCAGCGGGTTCGACCTGCCCGGTGTGCCGTGGGTGCTTTACATCAAGGATAACGGCATCTCCCTGCACGGCACCTACTGGCACAACGATTTCGGGCACCCGCGCTCCCACGGGTGCGTCAACCTGTCGCCATCGGCGGCAAAATGGCTGTACCGCTGGTCCTTGCCGAGCGTGCCGCCGGAAAAACAGTACAAATACGAGTTCGCGAACGCCACCCGGGTGGATGTGGTGGAGTGAGATGCCTGACAAAAGTATCGATTGCGCTTTTAGGCAGCCTGTGCTAGAGTAAGCCATCTCAACACGAAAGGAGGTGACTGGCATGATCACCCAAAAAGGTCAAGGCCTCGTAGAGTACGCTCTCATTCTTGTTTTGGTTGCCATTGTTGTCATTGCTGTGCTTATGCTACTCGGACCGGTCATTGGGAACGTCTTCAGTACGGTCAACGATAGTCTCTCCAGTCTTTAGAACAAAACTTCCCGCCTCGAGGCGGGAAGTTTTCATTTTAAGCGTTCGAGCAATCCGTCGGGATAGAGCGGCGCCCGGGGTCCAAATTCCTCCAGCCGCTTCCAGAGGACGAGCATGGGGGCATGTTGAGCGCCGTCAGTCTCCTGCCCGGGGATGCGATCCTGTGTATACAACCTCTCATCTGCCAGCTGCCCATCGAAGACCATAACAATCTCATGCCCCGGCTCGCCATTATAGGTGAAGATGTTCTCCAGGGTGAACAGATATGTCAAGGGAGGCGATCTCCGCCCGGATCTCCTCGCGGATCTCACGGCGGACGGCATCCTCGGCGCGCTCACCGAACTCGATCCCCCCTCCCAGCGGACGGTAGAAGGTCTGCTGCTTGAGGGGATCGTATCCCTCAAAGACCAGGATGCGACCGGAGTTACGAAAGAGGCAGAGCGCCAAGGGGCGGATCTGGTCCGGCATCATCTCTCACAATAACACGGGCGGATGGCCATCCGCCCCTACAATGTTATCAATTCCGGCTTCTGTTCCAGGGTCGCCTGCATGGACCAGGGTCCTGTCCAGGTGACCTTGACCGACTCCACGCGACCGAGCAGGTTCCGGTCAGATTCCACGAAGACCAGTTTGTTGGTGGGGGTGCGCCCGCGCCAGCGTCCCTTCACTTTATCCTCAAAGAGGACATCCACCTTTTCGCCGAGATACTGGCTGTTGATCTCAGCCGACGATGCCCTCCTGCAGTTCCTCCAGCAGGCGGAAGCGGCGCATCTTCTCCTCGTCGGGCACGTCATCGCCCATGCTGCGCGTGGCGACGGTACCTTCACGGGAGGAGTAGCGCGCCAGGTGAGCCACGTCCAGCCGCAGGTCACGGAGGACGCGATGGGTCTCCATGAACTGCGCCTCGGTCTCGCCGGGGAAGCCGACGATGATGTCGGTGGCGATGGAGCAGCCGGGGATGCGGTCGCGGATCTTTGCCACGAGGTCGCGGTAATCCTGCTGGGTGTAGCCGCGGCGCATGTTCTTCAGTACTTCGTCATCGCCCGCCTGGATGGGGACCTCGATGTGCGGCATGACCTTGGGCAGGGCGGCCACGGCATCCATCAGGTCGTCGGTGAAGTAGTTGGGGTGCGAGGTGAGGAAGCGGATGCGCTGGATGCCATCCACTTCGTGCACGAGGCGGAGGAGCCCGGCAAGGTCGGGTCCTTCCGGGAGGTCCTTGCCGTAACGGTCCACGATCTGACCGAGGAGGGTCACTTCCTTGACGCCCTGGGCGGCGAGCGAACGGATCTCGCTCAGGATGTCCGGCGCGGGACGGCTGCGCTCGATGCCGCGGCGGTAGGGGATGATGCAGAAGGTGCAGGCGTGGGAACAGCCGTAGACGATGGGCACGTGGACACTGACCGTATTGCCGCGCTCATGCTCCGGCAGGATCAGGCTTGCCCCGAGCGCGGTCGAGGGCTCGCCGTCCATCAAGCCGAAGCGGCGGGCGGTGTCATCGGCTTCGATGACGCGCGCCTCGCCCTGGGTGAGGAAGGAGATGAGCGGACCGGGATCGGAGGGCGGGGAGAAGACATCCACGAAGGGAAGTTTGGCGCGCAGTTTCTCCGCGCCGCGCACGCCCACGAGACAGCCCATCAGGTTGATGACGAGATCCGGGTTCTTGAGTTTGAGAGGGCGCAGTTGAGTGAGGCGCCCGATGGCTTTGTCCTCGGCGGACTGGCGCACGACACAGGTGTTGAGGACGATCACATCCGCTTCTTCGGCTTTATCAGTAAAGGTGTAACCGAGGTGTTCGAGGGAGGAGCCGACGCGCTGCGAGTCGGCGACGTTCATCTGGCAGCCTTCGGTCCAGAGGTGGTATTTTTTCATGAGGGTGGAATTATACCAATGGAGGTCGGGAGTTCGGGAGTTGGGTAGATTGGTCAGATTTGAGTCGAGAGTTGGTACGAGTGTTCGATTTACGATTGACGGAAGGGATAATGGTTAATGGAAAATGGTTAATGGTGAATAGTAAATAGGTCGAGGGCTGAGCAGTACGAGACCTGGCACTTCATGAGGTGCCAGGGTTTTTTATCCCAAAAAGCGGCCTGGAAAACCTGCCGCGAGGAGTTGGAGGTTCAATTCGAGGTTCAATTATGTCCAGACAATCATTTTTGAGGGGAAAACGGCTGATTTTTTGAAAAAAAACAGGGGGTTTTAATAAGAGCCAAGAAGGGGGATGAAAAATTCAATGATCGATTTGAACCTCTTTTCAAATGCATTTTCCCTTTAGGCAGTGCGCGTTTTTTATGCAAAATTGCACATTTTTGAGGGGTGGTTTGGGAGGAGGTCTGGACAATTGGGAATAGTGATAGTGAATGGGAATGGGGGAAGTTTCAGGTTCCAAGTTTCAGGTTCCACGTTCCAAGTGGCACAAAGATGAGAAAGATGATAACGCGTGGATTCAAAAAAAATACGCGGAACAAATCCATTTCGGTTGGAGGAAGTCCAAGTCATAGTTTAAAAAGTGATGACGTTTCGTATGAGGAGGCGGGATCCTGGAAGGGGCTGGTCGGGTGCGCCGGGAGATTGCAGATCGTCGGGACGAGTACAACCCTCGCACTGCATCCGAGGCAAGTGTGAAACGATGAGAAACATGATATCGCGTCGATTTTTTAAAATAAATCGGAACGAATAATTCGCTTGCATATCCAGGAGTCTGAACGGCGGGATACCGGTAGATCGGTAAATTGGCGATGGGGAATCTTCAAAGGAGGACATCAGCACTTGTTGTGCACGATAGCGAGATCGATCAAGAAGCAGACCCTCCTTGAGCCCAACCGTGAGTGGGATGGGTATTGACACATCCAATTTAGCACAAGTGTTCTAATTTGTCAAGACGAATGAAATGAGTCGAGCAATATCTCCAGCGATCACGGTCGCTGGAGCAGTGCGACACCTGCACTACTGAAAAGCAGCAGGACGATCTGCTGATCATGATGTCCCTGCTGGAAAAGCGCTAGGACCTGCGGCACTCACTTGTCGCGGTGCAAGTGATGACATGTGGCAGACACTACTTGAGCGGCGCGATTACGACATTTGCCCTTGGAAGGGCAAGGGAATCCGCCGGGAGCCGGACTGACTATTCTCCTGGCTCGCGAACTGGCGTACTCTATTCAGGCGGGAGACCACCCTGGTGAATGCCATGGAAAAAACGGGCGAACCTGACTGGCAGATCACCATCGACGGGAGAATTGTCTGAGCAGGGTGGCTTCAATCCCCGGTTCGCGGAAGGACCTGCACATCCCTGTGAAAAACGGGACCGCCGCGACATCGTCCTGGACGGGGAGCGGATATTCGTGCACGAGGACAACGAGAACTGCCCGAAGAAGATCTGCTCGATGATGGGCTCCATCACCCGCCCCGGTGAATCCATCGTGTGCCTGCCGAACAAGCTGGTCCTGCGGGTCCTATAACCCATCCATGTTAAAAGAACGCCACCGGTCCGGATGGGGGTTCCGTTTAATCGGCTTGCTGTGCCTGGTTGGCAAACCTCGTTTCCTGCAACACCAGGAACGAAACCTACCTGGAGACGCGCATCCTGTTCGACACCGAAGTCTACATCGAGGCGTACGGCAGGGATGCAAAGGCGGCGGTGACCAAAGCCCTGGACAAGATGGCAAAGCTGGACCAGACGCTCAATTTTTACGATGCCACCAGTGAATTGTCGCAATTGAACCGCTCCGCGGGAAGCACGCCACAGCGGGTATCGCCCGAAACATTCGAGATCATCCAGGAAGCCATCGACATCGCGCAGATCACGGAGGGGAGTTTCAACCCCGCCATCGGTCCGCTGGTGAAACTATGGCAGAACGCCGGGGAGGACGGCAGGGTCCCCACATCAAAGGAGATCGAAACCCTGCTGCCCCTGACGAACTTCCAGCTGATCGAATTGGACAGCGCGAACCAAACGGTCTTTTTGCCGAGGGAGGGGATGATGATCGACCTGGGGGGAATCGCCAAGGGGTATGCGGTCGAGCAGGCGGTATTGATCCTGGAGAAGGCGGGAATAAAGTCCGCCATGGTCCAGGCTGGGGGGAACATCCATACGATCGGCTATAAAGCAGATGGGACTGCCTGGCGCATCGGGATCAGGAATCCGCAGCAGACCGAGGCGGTGATCGGATACGTGGACATCCACGATACCGGCATCGACACCGCCGGGGATTATGAACGGTTCATCACGATCAACGGCATCAAATACGGGCACATCCTGAATCCCTTTACCGGTTATCCGCCTAACGGGGTCATCAGCTGCAGCGTGCTGGCGGATTCGCCGGTGTTGGCGGATGCACTCGCCACGGCGCTGTTCGTGATGGGGGTGGAAATGGGATTGGAAAAGGTGGGCTGGTTTGCCCGGCGTGGAGGTCATCCTGATCGATGCGGAAGGCGAAATCCACATGACCGCGGGGGCGGAAGGGATGGTGATCAGCGCGGGAAGCCAGTAGGGGGGATTTGCGATTTACGATTTACGATTTGCGATTTACGATTTTAAATTCGTGATTTTGGATTTTGAGATGGGTGGGGGAAGGCGGGGATATAATATTGTGCAGGTAAATCCCTAAAGCGATAAACTCGAGATCGGATGAGAAATGATAAAAAATCTGCTTGTATTCCTGGTGACCGTATTTCTGCTGGGTGCATGTTCCAACCCGGCACCAACTTCATACGTCGAGATAGAAGCCCGCCGACGCTCACCATCGATTACCAGGTCGTGGGAAGCACCAAGAACTCCTTCATGGTCGTGGTGAACCCAAAGGACAATGCAAACCGCGAAGGCGTTACACACCATCGGTGTTCGTCTGTGCGAGGGACCATTAAATGCAAGGTCTGGTTTTGGGATGACATCACCAAAGCAGACACCAGTTTTCCCCTTGACCCGGACAAGGAGGCGACGATGATCGCGGTGTACACCTCCGACTTGAATAACACTCGTCCAATCAGGACGATCTAAATCGGTAGCTCATCCTGAGAAACCAATCAGGATTAGGGGCGATGAAAAAAGATAAGAGAACAATAGCAATATTCGAGATCCAGCTTAAAAAGAACCGCCTGCCATCAGGCAGGCGGACATTGTTACCAAGCCAGGTTGCACTCGGTGAGACCGAGGGCGGTGGCGGCCTCGGTCACCTCCGCCTGGAGGGTCTGCAGCTCTTTGGCGATGGCAGGATCGATGGGGAGTTTGGTCATCTCCAGGACACCGCCGGTGGTGACATACACGGACCCTTCCTCGGTGACGAAGAGGGTCGCCGTTTCGTCCACGTTGGCATCCGAGAGAGCCGCGGCAAATTTTTCACTGGCAACCGCAAGGTCCGCCAGCCGCGGTGCGCAAGCGGAATCCGTTGGGGGCGGAGCCCGTCGTGATGGACAGGGCGTCCAGCGCTACAGCGGCTTTGCGATAACTTACCGCCCGGGCAGCCAGGTGCAATTCTCCCAGGGAGGCGACCTCGGTATTCAAGGTGGTACAGGTCGGGCGTGCCGCGGCGGTGAATTCCTCATCGGTGAGAGAATTCGTTCCGCAGGCGGCGAGTAAAAGACTTGCAACGAAGATCAGGGGTATCAACTTCTTTGTGAACATTAAAGCTCCTGTGTTTTGTTTGACAGCACGATCAATCACAAGGCATGCATTTCCAAACGCATGTTATCGGAAGCGTCTCAGGTATGCCTGGGTTAGGCGGGCAATTTGTGCAATTCCCCACAAGGGCGGCAACTATACACCCATTCCATGGATCTGGCAATGCGGAGGGAGGCGGGATTCAAACGGATTTTGATTATCGTAACGGCTACAGGAACAAAGTCGCTAGTGTATGACTACAGATACTGGTCGGCCACGCAAAGCGGCCAATTCTAGCTGAACCAAGACACTGCTAGCCAGTAGATCGGTTGGCGTTGGATTTTGTCCAGCGAATTTCGGAAGTTCTCCAAACGTCTGTTGCAGGAACACGAAGAGCGCTGCTTAGATTATAATTTCGTAAGTAATACGAACCTAGGAGAATAGCAATGGACATCAATACATTAGGTGCAATTGCAATATTGGCGGTCGTTGTGTTGACCGCATTCTACCTGTTTCAGCGTGTGAAAGCCGCGGCAAAGCAGGACCATTTGAAGCAGAAATCGATGCCTCGAACGAACCTAAGCCAGGGATTGAGCTTGGTGAAGATACAAAAATAGACAACTCCGTTGCAAAGAACTGGGTTGGCGGTAATAACACAAGGAGGCTCCCAAAATGGCGAAGGCGGAAAAACGGGCGGTATCAAGATCGGGAGAAATTTGTCAATCAAAGACACGGATGTTTCAAACTGGACGGGCGGAGACAATACCGAGGAGAAATAACTGTGTCATTTCCACCCGATTTCATAAACCGCATAGAGGAAATCCTTTTGTTCGAAGAGACCCTTTCGGGAAAAAGAGCCAACGCGTCCTTGTGTTCCCGATCAAACCCGAACATGGGAAAACCTATTTGATGTATTACTTCTTGGATTACTGTCGCAGAAAACACATACCAGTGGGACTCGTTGACTTCGACCAGCGGGGCAAGGACCCAATTTCTTACTGGAAGTTTGCAGGCAAGATCCTCGACGAATTTGATTCTGAGCATTTTCCAAATGTCAACATGTGCGAGAGACGGCAACCAGGAGGCTTTCCGTTAGTAGATTATCACCCTGAGGCGGGCGGCGGCGGCATCACGGTGAGCGGAGAACAAAGATTGAAAAATCAAAGTTGGAGGATTGGACAGGACGTGACAAGCCCATAATAGTCGCAAACTTCTCCGGATCAAGTGGTGATGAGGTCGAACACCAGAAGAGACTTAGAGATGAAATGGGACGCGCCTTCATGACAGACATGGGCAGAATGTGCCAAGAGAGGCAAATGGTGCTAATCTTTGACACCTTTGAGCAGATATCCAGCGAAACGCGTAATTGGCTTGATGAATGGCTTTTTGAACACCTTTTTGATCAATTCCCGAACTTGGTTGTAGTGATTGCAGGTCGCCCAGATATTCATGAATATGTGAAGCAGCCACGACCTTGGAAGTCAATTATGCACGTCCACGAGACTTTCAGCACGCCAGAAGAGACGGATATTCGAGATTATCTGGCGAAGAATAATCTAAAGGTGACGGATGCCGAGGTGCTAACTTTTTTGACTGCTGCATGTTATACCATGAGTGTAATGAGTAAACTCCGCGACGCGTATTTAGCGGGATTTGATTACAAAGTTAAGAAGCGAATGAGTAAGCCTGTCCGAAAGAATTTGGAAGACCTATTCGCCAAACGCCTTTCTGATGAAGAAATGGAGGAACACATTCAAGTTCATCTTGAATTCTCTTAAACCGGAAATACGTGAGGCACTCGAACAATCAGCTCTGCCTCATTCGTTCGATAAATCAATAATGCGTGTGCTGATAGATAGTAGTACTGAGCCATTGGCGCAAAGACTTTTTGATGGAGATTAAGCGCTTTCCTTCGTGAAGATGAGAGAAGACCAGACTTATGTGCTTCATCAACGCGTACGGGAACGTCTGTAACTACTTGGCATGCTGAACGACAAGACAAATGTCGCGAGCAAAGCAGACGGTTATGGCTAATTTGGCGAGTCTGACCAAACCAAGCAGAGCTTATTTGTCTACCGTGTCGAAGCACTCTACCATCGGCTAGCGGCTGATAGGGTGGAAGGCTTTTCGGAGTTTCAATATGAGTTAGAAATTCCGTTAAACGATGGCGGCTTTCAGATGCCGACTATCTATTGCGCCTTGGACAGGAACAAATATGGACGCTGACAGATAGGGACGTCATTGGATGAGGTTCAATGAAGGCGAAATAGCCCTCTACTCTGCAAATTACAGAAAAGCAGAAAGCCTCTTTGATGAACTCACAAAACAAATTTTACCCACAAAGTTGAAGGGACGCATTCTATCTTCTCAAGGGGCGGTGTTTTGGGGAACCGGTAGGATTGAAAGAGCAAAAGAATTGTATTTGCAGGCGATGGATTTGCAGAGAGAAGGGCAGGACGAAGAAGGTTATGCTGAAACACTCAATTCGTTAGCTGAACTACATCTTCGGAAATCAAGATTACGACAAAGCTCTCGAATATGCGAACAAGGCGCTAAAAATGGCGGAAAAAATTGGTGATGATCACCTCGTTGCATGCATATTGAGAGGCATCGGAGCCATTTATCGCCAAAGTGGCAAAGAGGATAAAGCTTTAAAGTTTATGAACAAAGTTTGGGAATCCGACGCAACATCAAGGATGACTGGGGGATATCGGACTGTCTTAATAGTCTTTATTCACGCCAGTCACGGTGAATACGATCAAGCGCTACTCTATCAGCAGCAAGCTCTAGGAACGGCTGAGCAATTGGGAGATCTTGCTGGTCAAGTTGTTCATTTAGGATCATGGCGGGGATTTATACAAAAAAGAAAGAATTCGCCACTGCGTTATCGTACTTAATCCGGGCTAGCGAGATAGCGGAGGACATCGGGAGTCTCGGTGATCTGCGGAGGATGTACTATGATATCGCCCATATTTTCCAATCGAGGAGTTCCGAGATTATGGACGAGCAATAGAGGCATATCAGCGCTGTCAGAGATAAGTTGGAACTCAAGGACAACCGCGGGAGATCAACAGACTTGTATCAGATCGGCTACTGTTTGCACAACAAACCCGAACCCGAGTGGGACGAGCGCTCAAGAATTCTCGCGAGGCGTTGGCATTGCGCACCGCTCCCGAGCAGGCGGCTGACCGCGCCAGCACCTTACATGTAATCGGCTACTGTCTGCACAACAAACCCGAACCCGAGTGGGACGAAGCGCTCAAGAATTATCGCGAGGCGTTGGCATTGCGCACCGCTCCCGAGCAGGCGGCTGACCGCGCCAGCACCTTACATGTAATCGGCTACTGTCTGCACAACAAACCCGAACCCGAGTGGGACGAAGCCCTCAAGAATACGCGAGGCGTTGGCATTGCGCACCGCTCCCGAGCAGGCGGCTGACCGCGCCAGGACCTTGTATCAGATCGGCTACTGTCTACAACACAAACCCGAACCCAAGTGGGACGAAGCGCTCAAGAATTGTCGCGAAGCGTTGGCATTGCGCACCGCTCCCGAGCAGGCAGCTGTCCGCGCCAGCACCTTACATGTAATCGGCTACTGTCTACAATATAAACCCGAACCCGAGTGGGACGAAGCGCTCAAGAATTATCGCGAGGCGTTGGCATTGCTCACCTCTCCCGAGCAGGCGGCTGACCGCGCCAGCACCTTACATGTAATCGGCTACTGTCTGCACAACAAACCCGAACCCGAGTGGGACGAAGCCCTCAAGAATTATCGCGAGGCGTTGGTATTGCGCACCGCTCCCGGCAGGCGTTACCGCGCCAGCACCTTGTATCAGATCGGCTACTGTTTGCAACATAAACCCGAACCCGAGTGGGACGAAGCGCTCAAGAATTATCGCGAGGCGTTGACGCTATACCCCGCTCCCGAGCAGGCGGTTGACCGCGCCAGTACCTTGTATCAGATCGGCTACTGTCTGCACAACAAACCCGAACCCGAGTGGGACGAAGCGCTCAAGAATTATCGCGAGGCGTTGGCATTGCTCACCGCTCCCGAGCAGGCGGCTGACCGCGCCAGTACCTTGTATCAGATCGGCTACTGTCTGCATAACATACCCGAACCCGAGTGGGACGAAGCCCTCAAGAATTATCGCGAGGTGTTGGCATTGCTGACCTCTCCCGAGCAGGCGGCTGACCGCGCCAGCACCTTACATGTAATCGGCTACTGTCTGCACAACAAACCCGAACCCGAGTGGGACGAAGCGCTCAAGAATTATCGCGAGGCGTTGGCATTGCTCACCTCTCCCGAACAGGCGGCTGACCGCGCCAGCACCTTGTATCAGATCGGCTACTGTCTGCACAACAAACCCGAACCCGAGTGGGACGAAGCGCTCAAGAATTATCGCGAGGCATTGTCATTGCGCACCGCTCCTGAGCAGGCGGCTGACCGCGCCAGCACCTTGCATATGATCGGCTACTGTTTGCACAACAAACCCGAACCCGAGTGGGACGAAGCCCTCAAGAATTATCGCGAGGCATTGGCATTGCTCACCGCTCCCGAGCAGGCGGCTGCCCGCGCCAGCACCTTGCATATGATCGGCTACTGTCTGCACAACAAACCCGAACCCGAGTGGGACGAAGCCCTCAAGAATTATCGCGAGGCGTTGGCATTGCGCACCGCTCCCGAGCAGGCGGCTGACCGCGCCAGCACCTTACATCAGATCGGCTACTGTCTGCACAACAAACCCGAACCCGAGTGGGACGAAGCCCTCAAGAATTATCGCGAGGCATTGGCATTGCTCACCGCTCCCGAGCAGGCGGCTGACCGCGCCAGCACCTTACATCTGATCGGCTATTGTCTACAATATAAACCCGAACCCGAGTGGGACGAAGCCCTCAAGAATTATTATGACGCAATAAAATTACACACGTCTGCTGTAGAGCAGAATCCAGATAATTTGCATAGTTACTTTACGCGTGGAAGAGCTTATTGGCGGGTAAGGCAATACAGTGCCGCTCTTGCCGACTTTATGCGAGCAGTTGATTTGGAACCCGACGAAGCTTACAACTACGCCTGGCGCGCGCGTACGTATCTCGCAATGCACAAAGATCCAGAAGCTGAGGTAGATATGGAGCAGGTCAGATCCCTTATCAAAGGGGATGGAGGACCTGCATATGTAGTTGCTTTGGCTTACGCGTACCTTTAACCGAGCAAGTGATACTTGTGCATGGTTGCGCATCGCCTTCAAGGGGCGGAAAGGACTCGTTTTAAAGCAGTATCTGACCCTGAGTTGGATAGAATACGCAGCAGCAAGGAATTCAGAGCCCTTATGAAGGAATTTGGGCTAACTCACAAGTATTAATGATGAAGTTTGCCAATATTACACCCGCTCGGCGAGGGTGTTCTCACCCCGCCTTCCGCGTGACCGAAGGTTTCCCCTTCTCGAAGCACCTTGCTGAAAGCCCTGTAAAGGGTGGGGGTCGTGATAAAATTCCCCCTTGACAAATACGAACGTTTGTTCTAAAATACACTCTGTCCCGACGCCCCTCAACCGAGCTGGCATCCAGCCAGCATCGGTTACATCAGAGACACGAGTCTCTGATATAAGGAAGTCGGGACCATTTAATAATGGACACTGCTGCATGGAACCTCAAACCTTCAACTACTCAACCGCACACCGGAAGAAGAGCCGTTCCTCTTCGTTCCTCAATATCGAATACCCCCGTTCTTATCCTCTCATCCAGTGGTATTCGTTTGTTCGGATTTATTTTAAAAAATCGAGGCAAATCACTCGTGGAACACAAAAAACAGGCGCTGAAGCCTGACCATCCGACCACATAACTATCTGACTACTACTCGCACCTTAAAAACTGAATATAAAAACCGGGTCTCCCGCCTGGGAGTGTCTAAAAGGATCTTCGACCATCCTCCGTTAACCTTTTCCCACTCCACCTTCAACCACCCCCCACTCATGGTAAAATCTCCGCGCCCGGAGGGATGGCCGAGCGGCCTAAGGCGCATGTCTTGAAAACATGTTTGGGTCACACCAACGTGGGTTCGAATCCCACTCCCTCCGCTCCGTTTTTTTCGGGTAAAATACAAACACGCTGCACCTGGGGAGGTGCCAGAGTGCCGCATTGGGCTCGCCTGCTAAGTGAGTGCTGGGGCTTAAACCTCAGCCGAGGGTTCGCAATCACCTGGCACCTGGGGAGGTGCCAGAGTGGCCGATTGGGCTCGCCTGCTAAGTGAGTGCTGGGGCTTAACCTAGCCGAGGTCGAATCCCTCCCCGCTAAAAATTCCCGGTAGTTCAGCCGAGCGCCCCCATCGAGGGGATGGTATTCGAATCCCTCCTCCCCGCCAGAAAAAGAACCCGGCTGTGAAACAGCCGGGTTTCTGATTAAGTCCAGCAGGTCCTGGTATTCGGGATGACGCTCGATATACCCGCTCACAAAACTGCACAGGGAGCGCACCTTGTAACCCTTTTCACGGGCATGCTCGAGACCCGCCTTTGCCAGTTTGGAGGCGATACCCTTCCCCTCCAGGGCAGGCGGTACACCGGTGTGCGTGAAGACGATGGTCGAGCGGGTCAGCGTGTATTCCAGGACGGCGGTCTCATCCCCCACTCTTATCTCAAAGCGGTTTTGTTCGGGGTGATGTTCCACCTTCAATGACTCAGTGTCCAAATCCATTCTCCTTATCAACTCAAAATGCGGGATAGAAGCACAAGCCTGCCGTGCCGGGTCCGGTGTGGACCGCCAGTGCAGGAGAGAGCTCCGCGAAGAAGGATTCCAGGACGTCCACCTTCGCCTCCACCAGGTCGCGGATCTTCTCCACTTCCTGCTTTGCCCCGGCATGCACATAAGCCACCCTGGTTTTGCCCTTCCCGACCGCCTCTGCCAGCATGTCGGACATGGCGGTGTAAGCCTGCAGGCGGCTGTGCGCCCTGCCCAAGGCAACGATCACGCCGTCCTTCATCCCGATCAGCGGCTTGATCTTGAGCAGCGAACCGACCAGGTGCTGGGCTTTGCCGATGCGCCCGCCCATGTAGAGATACTTGAGCGTGTCGGCGGTCTGGATCATGCGGGTGATGGGAATCATGCGCCGGACGCGCTCCAGGGCTTCGTCCAGGTTGAGACCGGCAACGGCGGCGCGGGCTGCCTCGATGACCATCCAGCCCATGCAGAGCGAGACGTTGCGCGTGTCCACCACCTCCACGCGAACCTCGGGCAGCTCCTCCCGCAGGCTGTCCCGGGCGATGCTGGCAGCCTGGAAGGCGCCCGAACCGGCGGCAGTCATGTGAATGGAAAGGATGTTCCTGGAACCTTTCCCTGCAAGCGCCTTGTAGGTCTCCACGTAATCCCCGGGACCCGGGCTGGCAGTGGTGGGAAGGGTGGTGGTGGTCATCATCCAGCGCAGGAACTCATCCCTCTGGATGGTGACCAGGTCCCGCAAGACTTCCCTGCCGCGGTGAATGTAATATGCGACGGTATGAATATTCAGTTCTTCAAGCATCGGCTCGGGGATGCTGCATGTGCTGTCTGTGACGACGGAAAATTGCGACATGTCAACTCCTTTGAAACTGATGCCCTTATTTTACCCCGCTTGGGACGGGATAAGGTTCAATTCAGCGGGAATCGCAAATTCCCGCCAAACCTGAGGGAAAATGGAGATTAATGGAGACTAAGTTAGGCTGAATGTACCCTGCTAAACTGCCCCCATTAGGGCTAGAATAGTAACATTGACCCGCTTTGGGTTTGCTTTTACAATGATATGATGAACTCAAACCGTGCGGGTTTCTTCCGCCCCGATCACGACCCTCCGCAGGCGTTCCCATGTGTCCCCCTGTCTTATTCGTTTGCAGATTAGCCCTTACCGGAGAAAACCATGCCTAACCCTTTGTTTCCAAGCGTGCCCCCATCTATGCAGACGTTCCCGATGAAAAGTGGAACGACTGGCGCTGGCAGTTAAGCCACCGCCTGAATACTGCCGAAGAGATCGAGAAAGTCATCCCGCTGACCGAGTCCGAGCGCAAGGCGCTGCAACACCAGCGGCTTGTTCCGCGTGGATATAACCCCCTACTTCATTTCGCTGATCGACCCGAACGACCCGGATGACCCCATCCGCAAGCAGATCATCCCCCGCTCGGAGGAGATGCAAAGCCTTCACCGCCATGATGGAAGACTCGCTGGCGGAGGACCGCCACTCCCCCGTGCCCGGGCTGGTGCACCGCTATCCTGACCGGGTGCTGATGCTGGTGACGACCCAGTGCGCCTCCTACTGCCGTTACTGCACACGCTCGCGCATCGTGGGCGACCCCGGGCAGACCTTCATCGCCAGCGAATTCGAGATGCAGATCGAGTATCTCAAGCGCACCCCGCAGGTGCGGGATGTGCTGCTCTCGGGCGGCGACCCGCTGGTGCTGGCGCCCAAGATCCTGGAAGAGATCCTGACCCGCCTGCGCGAGATCCCGCACATCGAGATCGTCCGCATCGGCTCGCGCGTGCCGGTCTTCATGCCCATGCGCATCACGCAGGAACTGTGCGACATGCTGGCGAAATTCCACCCGCTGTGGCTGAACATCCACGTCAACCACTCGAACGAGATCTCGCTTGGAACTGGAACAGGCCTGTGACCGTCTTACTCGAGCAGGCATTCCGCTCGGCAACCAGTCCGTGCTGCTGGCAGGCGTGAACGACAACGTTCACATCCAGCGCAAACTGGTGCAGGACCTGGTGCGCATCCGCGTGCGCCCGTATTATCTCTACCAGTGCGACCTGGTGGAAGGCGCCGGTCACTTCCGCACCCCGGTGGCAAAGGGCATCGAGATCATGGAAGGCCTGCGCGGGCACACCTCCGGTTATGCCGTGCCGCAGTACATCGTGGATGCGCCGGGCGGCGGCGGGAAGATCCCCGTCATGCCCAACTACCTGCTGAGCATGTCGGACCACAAGATCATCCTGCGCAACTACGAAGGCTACGTCACCACCTACGAGGAGCCGACCGATTACCTGCCGAGCGATGCGGCCAAATTCAAGGGTCGACAAGCGACCCGAACCCGGGCAGACCGGCATCCACGGGCTGCTGGAAGGCGAGCAGATGTTCATCAAGCCGGAGGGCTTTGACGAGATGCATGACCGGCACGGCATCCAGCACCGCTTGAAAGACGAAAAGAAATGGGAGCCCCTCGGCATTGGTCCGGGTGGGGAAGCAGACAAGGAAAAATAATCATCCTGAAAGCAGCCCGAACTCATGCGAGAAATTCGCTTCGCCAGGCTTCGCCCTGCCCGCAATGACGGTAAACAATAAAGGAGACAGAAGAATGAAAAAATCCCATCTCATGTACTTCCTGATCGTAATGATGCTGCTGGTCGGCGCGTGCGCGCCCGGGCAGACGACCCAGGCAATTGATAACGCCCAGCAGATCGCGCAATCGGTGGCGCTGACCGTGGCGGCGGGGGAGGCCCTGACCGCGGCGGCTGCACCGTTGAGCACCGACACACCGGTTCCGCCCCCCAATACCCCCTTCCCGACCCTGACCCCCTTCCCCACGCTGACACCCTTTGTTGTCACACCGGGTCCAGGTACCGGCAACGGCACCGGAACCGACCGGCGGCGGAGCAGGACCGACACAGGACCCGCGCTACATGTGCCAGCTGATCGACCAGGTGCCGCTGGATGGTTCCCCGGACCTGATCATCAAGACCGGGGAGAAGCTGGATGTCAAGTGGACGCTGAAGAACATCGGCACCAAGAAATGGGAAGCCGCGACCTTCGGCTGGATAGCCTGGGAGGAGACAGTCCGCTCTGATATCCCCGCCAACAAACTGCTGACACCAACCCCATGCCCTTGAGCATCGGTCTGGGCGGCGTGGACATCCTGCCGAAAGAGTGGGTGGAACTGGGCGTTGAACTGACCGCCCCGGCGGCGTTTGAAGGGCACGACCCGATCTACATCACGGTACAGATGGCGCTGGTTGCACACGGCACCAAGTTCTGCACGCCGTGGGTCCAGGTCGAGATCATCCGCCCGGGAATGACGCCGTAATTTGGAATCGGTCAGGAACCAGGTTTCTTTGAGAAACCCGGTTCCTGGAGGAAATGCCTATGGACCGGAAAAAACGAATTGGCACCCTGTTAGTCATACTGGCGATCACACTCGCCTGTGCGCCCGTGCTCCCGTCCGTGGCTCCGCTACCCACCCAGGCGGTCGGCGCGGTGGAAACCATGATCGCGGGCACGCATGCAGCCGCGGCAATGGCAACTGCAATCAACGCGTCACCCACTCCAACCCTGCCAGCCACTGCCAGACCAACCTATACAGCGACCCTCACGGTCAGCCCCACAGCCACGTTCATCTTTAAGACACCGACGATGGTCTTCAGCGGCGGTGGTGGAGGAGGGGGCGGGGGTGGTGGTGGAGGCGGAGGCGGTGGTGGTGGAGGCGGGGGCGGAGGCTTCGAACCAGTCTACACCTGCAACGTCGTGAAGGTCAGCCCCGCGTATGGAGCCCACCTGACCCGAGGCAAAAACTTTAAAACCACCTGGAGAGTGACGAACACGGGAAACGTGGTGTGGGATCGAAACAGCGTGGATTACAAGTACGTGAGCGGCACACCGATGCACAAGCAGTCGCTTTACGACCTGCCCATCAGTGTCGCGCCCAAAAAAGGGGTGGACCTGGTGGTCGCCATGCAAGTACCCAATAAGCGCGGCACGTATCTCACCACCTGGATCATGCAAATTGGTGATGAACTATTCTGCGCCCTGGAACAAAAGATCATTGCTGACTGACGAAAGCACACCTTAATAACAAACAACGGCGACCAGGTGGTCGCCGTTGTCGCTTAATCATGAGGCGGGGGGAATGGGCTCGTTATTATCCACCACCGGGGGCTGGGGCTTTTTGCGCAGGGTGAAGAACCCGACCGCGATGGGCACCGCCACGAACAACACGCTCAGGCAGAGCAGGACATAACCCACCGTGGGCGGCAGGGTCTCCATAGACTGCTGACCATTGGTGGTGATGTTGATCGGGGTTCCGGTCACGGAAATAACACCCCAGACACAGGCAAAGATGGCGGAGCACCCGCAGACGAGGGCGCTCACCACGGTGCCAATGATGCCGACAGTTCTCTTATCCATTCGATTCTCCTTTGACAAAGTTTAACAAAGTATACAGTAAAAAACACGTCAACTGCGAAGTTTTGCGCCGACTTCCTCTTCCAGCCGCTTGACGATCTTGTTGCGGATCGCGGCGGCTTCGGCATCGGTCATGGTTTTCTCGGATTGATAGGTGAGACTGTAGGCCAGTGACTTTTTGCCCGCGCCGATCTTTTCATCGCGATAGACATCGAACAGGCGGACGTCGGTCACGGTCTTTCCGCCCGTCTGCCTGATCAAGGCTTCGACACGCGCGGCGGCGACTGATTCGTCCACGATGACGGCGATATCTTCATAGACGGGCGGGAACTCAGAGACGGGTACGATGCCATAGGCAGGGCTGGCAGCGCGCAGGTTCTCCAGGTCGAATTCTGCCACGAGGACGGGGGCATCGCCGAATTCATATTTCTCCTTGACCAGCGGATGCAGTTCACCGAAGACGCCGACCACCTGTCCGTTCACTTTTACTTCGGCGGCTTTGCCCGGGTGCAGGTAGGTGACGGAGTCAGTCGGCAGTGTAGGAAATGTCCTTGTAACGGAGCCCGCCAAAAGGAGTTCGATGCGTCCCTTCATGATCGTAGAAATCAAAAGCGGGCGAGTCCTTCACATCCCAGGCAGGTGGCAGACCGCAGACCGGTCATCACGATGGCAAGTTTGCGCGGCTCGCTGCGGCAGTTCATTCTTGACAGGCTCGAAGACCGGACCGATCTCGAACATCGCAATCGACTCGGCGCGGACATTTTTCTCGGCGACCTCAAGCACGGAGGCAAGCAGACTGCGGCGCAGGACACTGCGCTCGGGCGCGATGGGATTGGCGATGCGGACATATTCGTCCCGTGCGAAGCAGGCGACCTTCGCGTTCGGGCGAGGTCATGCGATAGCTGACGACTTCCTGCAAGCCGAGGCGACGAGGAGATCGCGGACATGCTCCTCCCACTCATGGACGGGATTGCCGATCTGCGGCGGGAGCGCGTCGGCCATGTGCGTTTCGGGGATGTTGTCGTAGCCGTAGAGCGCGCGACTTCTTCGAGCACATCGGCGAGACCGACGACGCCTTCACCAATGTCCATGCGATGAGGCGGGGTGATGACTGTGATGGTCTCGCCCTTGATCGTGCATTTGAATTCAAGGCGCTCGAGCAGAGCGGCAATTTCTTCGGCGTGAGGTCGATGCCGAGCAGGCGTTTGACATCTTGCGGCGTGACCTCGACGACCGCATCCTTCGGCTTCAGCGGATATTCATCCACGAGGCCGGGAGCGACCTTGCCGCCCGACCATTCCGCCATGAACTGCAGGCCGCGCTTCACGCCGATCTCCGCCAGGGCAGGATGCACGCCGCGCGAGAAACGGAACGAGGCTTCGGACGGAAGGTTGTGCTGTTTGGCGGTGCGGCGGATGTTGATGAAGTTCCAGGCCGCGCCTTCGAGCAAGATATTGGTCGTGCTCTTGCCGCGCAGGCTGATCTTTCCGCTGCTGCATCTCACCGGCGGTGTGTTTCGATGCCTTTGGCATCCAGCACTTCTTTGGAGGCATCGTACACTTCGCTTTCCGCGCCGCCCATCACACCCGCGAGGGAGAGCGGACCCTTTTCGTCACAGACCAGCACGTTCATGGAGGTGAGCTTGCGTTCCACGCCATCGAGGGTGGTGAGTTTCTCGCCATCTTTTGCGGCGCGGGTGATGATCTTGACGGTTGTTTGCCGGCGCGTTCTTTCAGCACATCATAATCAAAGGCGTGCAGCGGCTCGCCGAGTTCGAGCATGGCGTAGTTGGTGGCATCCACGATATTGTTGATGGGGCGCATGCCTGCCAGCTTGAGCCTGCGCTGGATCTGATAGGGACTGGGCTTGATCTCCACATCGCGGATCAACCCCAGCACGAAGCGCGGATTGAGTTCAGGGTCGGTGATCTCGATGGAAACCAATTCATTCGACCGGCTTGCCTTACGTCTTGTATTCGATCCTCGGCTGCTTGAGTTCACGCCCGGTCAGGGCGGCGAGTTCACGCGCAATGCCGAGCACATTGGCGTTGCGCGCCATGTTCGGAAGGATCTTGATATCCAGCACCGCATCGCCCATGTAATCCACCAGCGGCATGCCAACAGGGGCATCGTCATCGAGGATGATGATGCCTTCATGTTCCTCGGTGATGCCGAGTTCCTTTTCCGAGCAGACCATCGAGTAGGAATCCACGCCGCGGATCTTTGTCGCGCTTGAGCGTGGTCAGCACCAGTCCATCGGCGTGACCGTCATAGATGGTCGAGCCTTCCTTGGCATACGCCACCTTGATCGGCTTGGGCAGTTTGCCCTGTGCCTTTCAAGTGGAAGATGTTCGGCGCGCCGGTCAGCACGACCTGGATCCTGCTGACCGTCGAACAGGTCGAGCAGGGTCAGACGGTCCGCGTTGGGATGCGGCATTCACCTCGCGGATTTCGGCCACGACAATCTTTTCCTGGTCCCAGGCGAATGCCGCTGGTCTTGAATTCGTGACGCTTCTCGAATGCATGTCCTTTGTACTGTCCGGCATCGGCAGACCCGCATATTGGATCTCGTCCACTTCGAGCCCAGCCAGAGTCAGCTTGCGGGCAATATCTTCGACAGACAGGCCGTCGAGGTCAATGAAATCTTTTAGCCAGGAAATAGGTAATTTCATATTATTTCCAATGTCACATCCACTAGAACTTGCCTTTCCGGTAAGGTTTAGAACTGCTCCAGAATCGATCGTTGCCCCAGAAATAACGGATGTCGTCGATCTTGTAGCGCAGCATCAACTGGCGTTCGGGTCCCATGCCCAAGGCAAAGCCGGTGTAACGGTGCGGGTCATAGCCGCCGTTCTGCAGGACGACGGGATGCACCATGCCGCAGCCGAGGATCTCCAGCCAGCCGGAACTCTTGCAGACCGAGCAGCCCTTGCCGCCGCAGACAAAACATTCCACATCCATTTCGGCGGAGGGTTCGGTGAACGGGAAGTAGTCGGCGCGGAAACGCGTGCGCGCATTCTGCCCGAACATGCGCCGGGCAAAATCGGTCAGCGTGCCTTTCAGATCGGCGAAGGTGATGTTCTCGCCGACGGCCAGTCCCTCCACCTGGTTGAACTGGATCTCGGAGCGCGCCGTGATCTGCTCATAGCGGAAGCACATGCCGGGCAGGGCAATGCGGATGGGCGGCGGGTTCTGCGGGTTGGTGGCGGCGAACTCGCGCATGGCGTGGATCTGTCCGGGCGAGGTATGGGTGCGCAGCAGGATCGGGTTATCGCCGCGCTCCTCCGCCTCGACGTAGAAGGAATCCTGCATCTCGCGGGCAGGATGATGCGGCGGGAAGTTCAGCAACTGGAAGTTGATCTCATCGGTTTCCACTTCGCGCGAGGTGTAGACCTGAAAGCCCATCTCGGCGAGGATGTCCAGCACGCGGCGCAACTGCTGCGTGGATGGATGCAGACGCCCGAGATGAACCGCGCGCCCGGGCAGGGTCACATCGAGCTGTTCCTCTTCCAGGGATTTCGCCAGCGCGGCAGCTTTGATCGCCGCCTCGCGCTCCGCAAAAGCAGCTTCCAGCGGCACCTTGACCCGGTTCGCCGCCTGCCCGACGACGGGTTTCTCCTCCTTCGAGAGTTTCCCAAACCCGGCAAAGACCTGCATCAACGGGGAACTGCGCCCGAGCTGGGCGGTCTTCCAGGCCTGGAGCGCATCCCCGGTGGTGACCGAGGCAAGCTCTTCCAGGGCGGATTTTTCGATCTCGATTCAATTGATCCAGCATGGTACACCTCTATTTGCATTCTTCACCACAAAGGCGCCAGGGAACCTGGTCTTCATGGCAATAAAAAAAATCTCCCGTCCAACAATGGGACGGGAGGAAGTTCCCGCGGTACCACCCAAATTAATCACATAAGGTTTGTGATTCACTTTGTGCCGACCATCATCGGCCTCCCCAATAACGCTGGGACTGCGGTTCAAACTACTGGAGTTTTCACCTGGACGGCTCGAGAGGGAACTTCGACTGGTTTCCGCCGGGCGCAGGTTTCAGCAGGTCCTGCACCTCTCTGGCGGCTTCCGCCAGTCTACTTTCCTCTGTCATTGCCTTTGATTGGCTCGCCTGTTGACTAGAATTATCTGCAAAAACGACGGGATGTCAAGGAGACGATATCCAAACCATCTGGAAGTATCCAGCCATTCCAGCCGGTGTTCCCCAAAGCTTTCTTAATCAGGGAAAGACAAGGGGAACCGCAGGCAAATATGCGTTAAAGATCCATCCATTCACCGCATACATCCCCACAGGACAAATCTCAGAGTTCACAACCAACTTAATTTGTTCGGATAGATAAGTGAAATCCGATAAGCGTAAAGGATCAACTGGTCCCAGCCGGCAAGAATTTGCAGCAGGAAAATCATCTGCATGGTCCAACAAGTATTGAATGGTAACCGGACGGGCTGCGATACGCGGGATCTTAAATCGGTCAAACTTGGGGGAGTATGGTGGTGGGACAAAGCCTGCACGTTCATTGTTATCGATGAGAAAGACTGCCTGCATGAGGACATCCTCCGGCGTGGCGTAATTCTTTATTATAAAGACACCATTCGCGTCCGGCCAATATCCATAAGGAAGCGCAAGCATATTTCCCAGTTTCGGAATCAGATCCTGACGTCCAATCAGAGCCAAGAGTTCACGCAAATAAAGATCGTTCCTGCGCAGTTCCGACTTGACACCCAGCGGGTCGGTCCTATCCAAACGAACATGCTGGTAAGTGTGATTGTAGACTCCCGCGCCGTGGTCGAGACACCATGCAATGGCATGCGCCAGTTTTTCCTCCCAATCCGGATAATCCGGTTCAGCGTACAGTTTATCACCTAAATTGGCAAACAAGGCAAGATGGAAACCAAATTGAGGATGATCCTGTGCAAACTGCCATATAGACCCCGATGGCAGTATCTTTAGTGGGAATCCCATCCTCACCAAGCGTGATTTGATTGTTGAAGAACAGGTCATCCATACTGATAATCAACGGCTTGCGTCCAAACGGGACGGAGATATCCCCACCAATCCAATCCTCCACTGACACAAGAGTAAAACCAGCCAAGTACAAGTCTTCCAATTGATTGCCCAGATCGGAAACCCGCACTTTATGACCTGTCGAATATTCGGAAGTGTCGGGTGCAAGTTGATGATAAGCAAGCATTGGCACGCGGGGCTCCTCCACCCAAACTGTCATTTTCAAGTAATACGGCTTTGGAGTCGGGGATGGAACAAGCGTAGCAGGAAGAGTCGGCGCTGGGAGCTCTAATGGTAAAACAACGGCGGAAACATCCCCACTACAGGCACTAATGTACAGGGCAAAAGAAAGAAACGCCAGCTTATATTTCATGGCACCCAAAACACAGGCTGGAGCAGCAGGTATTCTTCACTGACCAGGTCAAAGCCAAGCGAGGGGATTTTCTGCTGCGCTACAGACATCCAGCACAGAAAAGCTCAAGTGATACTCCTGACCATCCACCTTGCGGGTAATCACCAGCAGGGATCTGCCGTCGGGAGACCAGACCTGACCTTCGATGGTCTCGTCTGTCAAATCCAATACCTGGTCCACACTGGCAGGCCACGAAACGAAATACAAGCGCGATTTCAGGACCAGTCCCGAATAATCGCTGACATTTGCAAGGCTGATCGCCAACGTGGAACCATCGGGCGACCAGGACATATCCACAAGCCGGTTGCCGAAAATGGGAAAAGTCCGGGTCTGGTCGCCATTGACAAGGGTGAGCTGGTTCGTGCCTTTTGCAGCGCGGCTAATGAAAGCCATTTTGCCATCCACAGCGAATGCGGGTTGACCCTCATACGGAAGGACGGTTGAGACCAAGTCGTTCAAGGTGGTGGAGACAATCTGCTCCACGGGGCAGATCAAATCATCACATTGACCGGCACCCCAATATAATCGCTGCGGGTCGCGGCTGGGATAAAGAATCTGAGGGGTCTCTGAAGCGGAGATAATTTGCGGAACATCACCTGAGAAGATGGCAAGTTGATTTCCAGCATCCACATGCAGGATGGCAGCGATACGTCCATCGGGGAGGAGGATGGCAGCCTGTTTTGTACCCGGGAGGAGTTGGTCCGTGATGAGGGCGGGTTGGGCATCCCTGACCAGGTAAAGTTCATTCCCCTGCGCGGCAAGGATGCCTGCATCGGAACGATCCAAGAGGGTCATGCCGGTCCCGGCGAGGGCAAGCCAGTTGTTTCCGTTCAGATCACCCTGGAAGATGCCAGCAGAGACGATCTCCGCGCCCAGGCGGGTGGAGAATCCCAACAGGAGGGAGGCGGGAGCAGAAGAGGCTGAGGCGGGAACCAGGCCGCGAGAAGGGCAGAGCGGACACCGGTCCGGGAGTGAACGAAAGGGCGGGAGCGGAGGTCGAGGCGGAGGACGTCGCGAGCGGAGTCCCGCCGGGAGTCGAAGCCGCCACGGAGCGATGAACCGCATCCAGGACCTGCAAGGCGGAGAAACTGCGCATGTTCCAACCATCCAGGTTGAGATGGAAACCGGTCGGGTCCGCGGGGTCAAGACCGTGATTGGGAAGCGGCTGGACAGCGAGCCAGTAGTTCCAAAGAGGCAGGTCATACTCATACGCGAGCCTGGCGATGGTGGAATTGATGCTTTGGTCACCTTCCACGTTGTCCGCTTTTGTGGCGAGGATGGGAAGCGTGCCCTGCTCAATGTTGTATTCGATGATGCGGCGCAGGTATCCCTCATAGACATCGGGCGTGCGCCCTTCGAACCAGACCTCGAGGCTGATGAAAACGAGGCTGGGATTGTGGATGCGGTTCTCGCAAGCCATGGGGTTCTCGCCAGGCTGGCAGACCTCGGCATTTGCCCAGAACGGGAGGAGGACGGAGGAGGTGTTAAAACCGCCGCGGACAGATTCGCCCTCGCGGTTGAAGGAGCCGGCAAAATAATCCACGGTCTCCTGAAGATACCGGTATTCCGGGGCGAAGGAATAGCGGTCGGTATCGTAGATGCCGAGGAAGGAGGCGGGAACACTCTGACAATCGCCGATCCTGGAGAAAGCATGGGGGTCATTCCCAAGGGCAAGACCACGCTGATAGATCTCACGGGCACGAGCGCTGACGACAGGGACAACCGACCATTTCTGCCATTCCTCCGGCGGGAGGCGAAGATCGGGGGTGGGAGTCACCGCATCAGCCTTGTGCGGTTCCCGGCGGGAGAGGGGAGGCAGTGGTTGACGCAATACCAGCTGTTGTGGGCGCGGCAGGTGTGGACACCCCCATCGTTTTGGTACCAGGGATGTTCGTGGAGGGTTAAGAGGGGGCGCAACCTGCCAAAAGCAGGGATAAAAGACAGGCTGCATGGAGAATTCGCTTCATGGAGAATACCTTGTAACATGTTGCCGGGAGACAGGTTAGGGCAATCCCAAACCTGTGCGCAAGGCATCGAGGGTTTGCAGGGCGGTCAGGTTGCGCCAGGGCCAGGCTTTTTGCATGTTGACAGGATCGTCAAAGCGGTTGCCCGCGAAGGTGAGGTGAACGCCATCGCTCGAGAGACCATGAGCGGGAAGAGGCTGAACCGCCAGCCAGAAATTCCAAAGCGGGATATCGTATTCATAGGCGAGGCGGGCAATGATGCTGTTGATCAGATGATCGCCTTCGAAATTATCCGCCTTGGTGGAGAGCACCGGGATGACGCCTTCGGAGATGGTGTACTCGATGATACGGCGCATCTGATCCTCAAAGGTATCCACGCTGACGACATCATTGGAGCCGACCGCGATGAGTACGATGGATGGATTATGGACGCGAAACTCGCACGCCAGCATGGACTCGCCGGAGCGGCACTGGTCCGGATCCGCCCAGAGGGTGGTGAGCAGGGAGGACGTGTTGGCACCACGACGCACGGCAAGACTCTCACGCTTGAAGGAACCGGCATAATAATCAATGGTGGACTGTAGATAGGCATACTCGCCAAGACGATAGGTGGGCGGATCGCCGTCAAACTCGGCAAGGTACCAGCCCGTGGTGCTCTCGCAATCACCAGCCTTGGAGAAGCGGTTCGAGTCGCGACCCAACTGAAGCCCGCGCTGATAAATGCGGCGGACATTATCACTGAAGACAGGGATGACAGGCTGCGCCATCCATGCACCAGGGGCGAAAGTGGGAGTGGGAGCAAGAGGCGAGGCAGTGGCGGTGGGAAGAACAACCAGCGTCGGCGGGATGGGTTCAGGGGTAAGGGTGGAGGGGACGGGAGTCACCTGCTGCGCGCAGGCAGTCAGTCCAAGCAGGATAACAATAAAGAGGAGGGAACGTTTCATGATTTTATTGGCAATCCGGGTGAAGTGCAGCAAGGATGGTTTGGGCAAGGATCATTTCACCGGCAGGAGTGAGATGGATGGCACTATTGGTGAACTCAGCGGGAGGCAGGAGATCCCAGAGATCGAGATAATCCCAGCCCCCGGTTTGAGCGAGGTCGCCGAGTTGAACCCGGTAGGCATCGTATGCCCAGCGCGGGTAGAAGAAATTATAGCGGATATGGCTGTTCTGTCCCGTGCTTATCAGGATGGGCTCATTTACCAGCAGGATGGGCGCGGGGGCGTGGGTCATGCCTGCGGCGAGGATTTCGTAGGCGAGGGCGGATCCGTCCAGCGGGGCACTCATCTCATGGAAGTTGTCATCATCCTCAGCAAAGTCGGTCTGGGGGGAGGGGTAGGATGGATAGACCTGGTCCACACCGGTGGCAGACCAGGGGACACCATACAACTGCAGGCGGAGGAGGTCGGCAAGGGCGCGGCGCTGACCGAACAAAGTCCTGCCCCAAAATGAGGGACGGACAAGGGACGGATCGTTCAGGTCCAGAGGCAGGTCGTAGCGCGCAACCAGCGAGTCGATGACAGCGGCGTTATTGGCAACCAGCGGGGTGTCGAGCTGTTTATCCAGCGGCAGGGCTTCAAGGGAGGTCAACCAGAGGATCTGGTCAGGCTGGTAGCGGGCGGCGTAATCCATCAACATCAGGTCCTTGGTGACGGTGATGGTGGGATAACCGAGATTGTAGAACCGGGCAGTCCTGCCGCAATAGACCGGCGCGGCGGAATTCAACCGGGCGCTGAGGGTCTCTTCGGGGCGGAGGAGAGTGCCCCAGACGGAAGAATCACCGATGACAAGGACGCGAAACTCGTCCGAGGGTTTGGCTGCTCCCGCGATCTCATGCGCGGCGAACATGGCATCCAGATCATACAGGCTGAAGTTATATGCCTCGGAGGGATTCTCTCCAAATGGCAGGCGCGGGCGACCGGGGAAAAGCAGGTTGTAGGCAGACACCTTCCCAAGACCGGGAAGCGGCAATGCAACCAGGAAGGCGATCAAAAGAAAGAGAATGAATCCCTTGGTGAGAGCGCGGAGGAGGTTAAAGGAGGATGACATGAGGGTGGTCTAAATGGTCTGATGTAATAGTCGGAGTGGTCAGGGATGTCATAAGGTGGTGGTTAGACACTACATTCCGAAGAGACGGGCAAAGAATTGGAGGGCGACGGAAGGGGTGGGGAGGACGAACCAGATCCAGCCAAGGGCAACAAAATTAAAGGTCAGGAAAATCCCCAGGGCATTGAGAAGACCACCCTGGCGGTGAGCGGAAGCCTGTCCTGCATGACGGGCGCGGAAAGCATCGTGCCAGCGGTTGTGGACGAAGAGCCCAATGCCATGCCACAGCCCCCAGATCACGAAATTCCACGTCACGCCATGCCATAACCCGATGAGGGTCATCGTGGAAAGCTGGGCGATCAACACCATGCTCCAGTTGGGAATCCTTTTGGGACGCAGGTAGAGCGCGAGCGGGTAGAAGAAATAGGAACGGAACCATTGGGCGAGGGTGATGTGCCAGTTGTCCCAGAAGCGGGCAAGGTTCGGACGCAGGTAGGGGTTGTTGAAGTTCTCAGGCAGGTGAACGCCGACCATGCGCCCCAACCCGATGGCGATATCCGTGTACCCGCTGAAATCAAAGTAAATCTGCAGGCTGTAGGCATACAGCATGACCCAAGCCCAGCCCGGGGACTGCACCTGACCGGAATTTTGGGCATTCAACGCCATGAGGGCAAGGCTGTCGGCGATGATGAATTTCTTGAACAAACCCCACCCGAGACGCCTGGCGACATAGATCCAATCCTCCTGCGTGAGCACCAGGGAGGTGCGCAGGTCCCCGATGAAACGCTCCAGGCGGTCGATGGGACCGGCAGTGAGGGCAGGGTAGAAGAAAATATACGTGACATACTCGCGCAAGGAGACCGCAGGCAATAAGCCAGCCTGACGATCGCGCAAGGTATGGAGGATGCGGAAGATGATATAGGAGATGCCAAGCCAGCGGATATCAAACCTGGAGGCGGTCTCCACATTTTGCCCGGCGGCGAGACGAAGAGTACGCGCGAGCCAGAGACCGAGTTCCGGTGATTTTAGAATCACCAGCAGGGCGATCAGTGCGACCAACCCGATCCAGTGAACCCATGTGAAGCGGAGACGCCCCAGCAAGGCGGCAAGGAGGACGATCAGCAGGATGGCAACCAGCACCCATTCGAGGCGCGGAGGGGTGGAGGCGGTGAGGGGCGAGGCAGAGGGCAGGAAACGCGTCAGCCCAAGGAGCAGGATGAGGGCAGCCATCCAGGCGGCGGACAGGATATTCCCGCGCGTGAAGCGGGATCCGGGCGGCGTGAGGGAAAACCAAAAGACCACCACCAACCCGAGGGTAACAGTCGGCAGCCAAAAGTCGAGATATCGAATTGGCAGGGCAGGCTGGAGGGCGAAGACCGCCAGGATGCTGAGCGTGAACAGAAAAAGACCGCGGAGGCGGTCTGAGAAAAGGATGGCAGCGAGGAATGTCAGCGCGCCGAAGATGGCGATATGGACCAGGGTCATCAGAAGCCCTGATAGATCCAGAGCGGGGCGGCGCTGGCGGTGAGGATGGTGAGGAGGACGAGCAGCAGGGCGATGGCGATCGCCCAGCGGTTCTCACGCGTGAAGAGGCGTTCTATTGCGCGCCGCACACCAACCACTCCCCGGTGGAATTCTCAACAGTATAGGTGCGGGTGGAGAGGTCAAAGTCCTGCAGTTCGCCGTTGTAACTGGCGACGATCTTCCCCTGGCATTTCACCAGGGCATTATCGCCGTCCGTGCCGGTCTGTGCGCAGGAGAGACCCTCGAGGGTGGTGCTGACCGCCTGGAAGGAATCGAGTTCCATGAGGGCGGTGGGCTCCCAATCCGCGCAGGAGAGGGTGGAGAGGCGGGTGGAATCTTTTTCGTTGAGGGCGTTCAGGTAGGCTTCCACGGCTTTTTCGGGTCCAGCCGCGGAGGAGGTACCGCAGGCGGCGAGCAGGAGGGAGGCAAAAACGGTAAGAAGGATAAGGCGTTTCATTGGCAGATCTCCAATTCGTAGGGGGACATTATAGTTGAAAATATTTAACACAAGACACAAAGGCAACAAAGGATGGAAGACCTTAGGAGGTCCCGGTTTTCCTGCCTGTGTGACCGACGTGCCCCGTTATGGTGGAGAAGGAGCTAACGATTAAGTTCCCAGATAATCCGCAGACCGTCGAGGGTGAGCCAGGGGGCGATGACATTGATGACATCGGTCTCCCTGGCGACGATCTCGGAAAGACCGCCCGTGGCGACGACCTTCATGTCCCTGCCCAATTCCTTGCGGAAGCGGGCGACCATGCCTTCGACCATGCTGACATAGCCAAAGAGCAGACCGGACTGCATGGCATGGACGGTATTGCGACCGATGACCGAGGGCGGGCGCTGGACATCGATGCGGGCAAGCTTGGCAGTATGCGTGAAGAGGGCATCGGCAGCGAGGTTGATCCCGGCAGTGATGGCGCCGCCAAGATATTGACCATCGGCAGTGACGGCATTGAAGGTGGTGGCGGTGCCAAAGTCGATCACACAGGCGGGACCGCCGTAGAGCTTGAGGACGGCAACCGCATCCGCCACACGGTCCGCGCCGACAGCCTTGGGGTCATCGTAGCGGATCTTGATGCCGGTCTTGATGCCCGTATCCACGATGAAGGCTTCGCACTTGAGATATTCACGGCAGGCTTCCGCGACACGGTTGGTGAGAGGCGGGACAACGGAGGCGAGGCAAATGCCGGTCAGGTCGGCAGGGGTCTTTCCGATATGCGTGAGAAGACCGAGGAGCTGCAGACCGTATTCATCGGGCATGCGCGCGTCCTCAGTGGCAACCCGCCAGTGGTGGACGAGCGTTTCGCCTTCGTAGAGACCGATGGTGAGGTTGGTATTGCCGAGATCAATGGTGAGGAGCATGGATGAGAAAAGATATTACAGGATTAGCGAATAGTAGATAAGTATACACGGAAACGTGTTATTGATACTCCATGCATCAATTCCCCGGTGGTCACATCCATGAGTAAAACCCGTTGTATCCAGGATGAAATACACCTGGTCAGCGTGCCAGCCGAGGACAACCGGGACTGAATAGAAATCGACGACAGCATGGGGACACCTGTTCCGAGAGGCTGGTGCTTTTCGGATCGTAGTTGTGAGGAGGTAGCTGGTTCGGTTCCGCCTGGAACTATGATCAACAATAGACCCCAGGAGGTAGTATGCCAGGTCCAGCCGGAATTTCTTTATCCACCAGACCGGACATCTGCGTACGGACGGGTCGACGGGGCTGGATTTTTCCGGGACCATTGCCAGCGCGCTCGCCGGAAGACGAATTCAAGCCCCATAGCTCGAAACGCTGCGAGCCTTTCGTCCGCCTGGCGAGGATCAAGTCAAGTTCCCATCAAGGCAAGAGGAGACATTTCGTAGGCTTCGTTTTCGAAGAGCAATTTCAAACCCCAGCCTGCTTGTCCAGGGTGAACGCGGCTTCATTGGCAAAGTAGATGTATGGTGGACTGGTAATAGTTAAAGCCGTAAAAGGAGTTCAAGGAATTCTTCGGATCGGTTCTCCCACACCAGGCGACCGGTGCCCAGATCATAGCGCTGGATGCAGCCAAAGGATGTGCCAAAGACGAGGTAAGATCGTCGCGGCGCTGTCATAAACAATACCCCAGAGTTATCATCCAGGTTTTCCTCCCACGAGTTGTCCGAATTGCAAACCGGGAAGATGACCTGATCCTGGCTGCCATCCTTTGGATCGATCAGGATGATATTGAAATCATGCCCGTCCCCGATGTAATCCAGAATCACCAGCGTCTCCCCCATGATCCGCAGACCGCGGGAATAACCCAGCAACGGGGCGGCTCCAGAGCATGGCACCCGTGCCGGCATCGTAAGCCTGGATGGAACGATCCATGGTCATCACGATCAGTATACCATCCTGGATGACCAGGTTGTCCTCAACAGAAGAGTTCCAGTTTGTCCGGCAGGGCGATCCTCCGGAATACGGCTGCCGTCCGCGGCGTTGAAAGCAACAGGTCCATTTCGGATGCCACGTAGAGGCGCTCCCCGATCCGCGACCATGCGTCCACGTAGCCGTCACCGGGCAGGGGCTCGTCTTCCAGGCGAGTTTACTGTCCGACTGGTTGACCCGACCGATGACCCGGTTTCATCATTGACGTTTAAAAATCAAAAACATCCGCGATTTCGGCGCGATGAGGATACACTCCTGCAGGCGAGCATGCGACCACGACCACCTGTCTGTCTCAAGACCAAGCCCTCAGTTTTCGCCATGATTTTTTGCTTTTCAAAAATCTCATTGATGAGCCATGCGCCGAAATCGGAGGGTGGAAACTTATATGTAGTAGCATCTATGATTCGAAATGTTGCGTTTATCACAGCAACTTCAACGTCTTCTCTCGGTTCCAGAGATTAGAGGAATGACATCCAATTCACCTTTGGTCATTTTTATCTCCTTGTTGAAAATTGACAGAAAACAATAAGCGGTTCCAACGATCCACCGTTCATCGTCCATAGTCTATTTTACCGCTTCGAGATTAATCTCCACCGCGAATTAGTGTTAAGGGGTTAATTATCCTGCTCACCTGTGCCTGCAAGACGCGAATTACAGGCAGAATAATGGAAGGTCGTGCGGACTGGCGTCAGCTTTTCAATTTCTCGATGATCTCCGCGATCAGATCGTAGCGATGGAATTGCGGCATGATGTAGACACCCTGTGCCCAGGGTTTGATCTTCTGAATCAATTCGACTGCCAGTTCCACACCGACCTTTGCGGCATCCTCCCCCGCGGCTTCCATGCGCGCGATCGCTTCATCTGGAATCGAGATGCCGGGCACCTCATGGTTCAGGAAGTTGGCATGCTTGGCACTCACCAGCGGCAGGATGCCAACCAGGACAGGACAGTTCAAAGCGCCGTGCTGTAGCGCATACTTTGCGAGGAATCCCTCGCCATCCTCGGCGCGGTAGATGGGCTGGGTCAGGAAATAATCCGCGCCCGCCTTGACCTTGCGTCCCAGATTCTTGAACTCGGTGGCAATGTCGGGCGGACACAAATTCAACGCGGCGCCCACGAAGAAATTGGTCGGCTGACCAATGGAGGTGCCGGAATGATCCACGCCCACGTTAAATCCCTGCTTGATCAACTTGATCAGACCGGAGGGCACCAGGTCGTAGTTATCCATCGCCTCGGGGTAATCGCCAATGGAGGTCGGGTCGCCCATGACCACGAAGACGTTGCGGATCCCAAGCGCGTGCGCGGCGAGCAGGTCACCCTGAACGCGCAGCAGGTTGCGTCCACGCGTCGGGAAATGCAGGGTGGTCTCGACGCCGACCTGCCTCTGCACCACGTCACAGACCGCCCAGGCGGACATGCGCATGCGCGCCATGGGGCTGTCGGCCACATTGATGACATCCGCGCCGGCGTCGTGCAGGAGCGAGGCGCCCGCGATCAATTTATGCGTGGACAAGCCGCGCGGCGGGTCCATTTCAATGGAGATGACAAATTTTCCGGCTGACAGTTTTTGCGCCAGTTCTGACGGAGGTTGGGCGATCTCCAGGGCTTCCTCTTCAATGGGCAGCGGGGTCACCGTCAATGGAGCAGGCGCGGCCGCAGAGTCCAATGCCAGCCGCATGGAGGCAATGTGCGCGGGCGTGGTCCCACAGCACCCGCCGACCACACTGGCGCCCGCCTCACGGAAGGAGAGGGCATACTCGCCGAAATATTCCGCTTCCGCAGGATACATGATGCGCCCGCCGACCTGTTCCGGCCAACCGGCGTTGGGTTTGACCCAGAAGCGTTTATCGGGCGCGGCAGCCGCGCATGGCTTTGAGAATGCGCAGGAGTTGGGCGGGACCGCCGGAGCAGTTGACGCCGATCACGTCCGCGCCTGCCTCGGAGAGAATGCGGGCAACCTTGGCAGGGTCATCGCCGAGGATGGTGCGGTCATCGCGCGTGAAGGTCACGGAGGCGACAACCGGCAAGGTGCAGGAGGCGCGGGCAGCCTTGATGGCCTCCTTGATCTCATACAGATCGCTCATGGTCTCGATCACGATCAGGTCCGCACCGGCAGAGCATAATGCGTCGATCTGCTCCGCGAAGGCAGCGCGTGCCATCTCAGGCTGGACACGTCCATAGGGCGCGATGCGCACCCCGAGCGGACCGACATCGCCCGCCACGAGCACATCCTTGAAGGAGGCGGAGACCGCGCGCTTCGCCAATTCCACACCGGCATGGTTGATCTCTGCAACCTGATCTTCCAGTCCATGCTTGGATAACTTGAAACGGTTTGCGCCAAAGGTATTGGTGATGACAAGGCGCGCACCTGCCTCGATGTACTCGCGGTGGATATCCGCGACCGCGGCGGGATTGGTGAGATTGAGTTCATCGAAGCATTTGTCAAAGCCGATGCCGCGCCCGTGGAGCATGGTGCCCATGGCGCCGTCGGCGAGGAGGGTTTGAGAAGAGAGAAGATCCAGAAATTGGTTTGTCATGGTTACCTTCCTACTATTACCTGTCAATGCAAGCCGGGTAATTCCTGTAAACGAGGAGATTGCTTCCTTTCAGGATGCTTCGCGATCGGGCGAGTACGCCCTCGCAATGACAGGTAAATGCTACTTAGCCTACTTCATCAATTGGTCGAGGCGGTCTTCGCCGACGCTGTAATATTTTGCCTGCGGATGGTGAACGATGATCGCGGCGGTGGATTGCTCGGGAATCAACTGGTAGGCCGGGCTGAGGCTCATGCCGAGTTCCTTTTCCACAGGCAGGAGATCGAAGACCTTGTGGTGATCCTCCAGTTCGGGGATGGCAGGATAACCCCAGGAGTAGCGTTTGCCCTGCTCTTCACCCAGACCCAGTTCGCGGCGGATATGGTCGTGCAGATAGTCCGCGGTGGCTTCCGCGGTCTGGACGGCCAGCCCGTGCATGAAGTAGCTTCGGTGTAGTCGCCCTTCGCATGCAGGTTGTCGAATGCGTTCCGTGGCTTCGCGTCCGACGGTCACAACCTGGAAGGCAACCACATCCATTTTGCCCGAGTTCGACGGGGGCAAAGTAATCCGCCAGGCAGAGATGATCATCGAAAGGGCTGGCGCGGGAAGGAGAAGCGGGTCATTTCATCGGGTGAGGCGGAGTTGATCGTCTCGGGATTGTAGATGATCAGGTCATCACCGTCAGCCTGGCAGGGGAAGAAGCCGTAGACAGCCTGGGGTTTGAGCCAGCCATCCCGGAGGGCTTCCCTGTTCATGCGCTCGAGACGCTTGTCGAATTCGGCTTTCAGTTTTTCCCATTCATCACCGTGTGCGTTCTTCGCACCCCAGGACAGGCGATAGAGTTCGTTGAGGCTGAGATGCTTGAACACCATCTCGAGCGGCATATCCCTGACGACGCGCACACCCCATTTGAGCGGGTGATTGATCGGTTGCGGCTGGACGGAGGAGCGGGTCGCGGTTGATTTGCGGTTGGCTCGGGTGCCTGCAGCAGCGCGTCCCATTTCCATGTCCGCTTCGCGGCGGACCTTGTCGAGCAGTTCCTCGCGCTTCTGCGGGACGATGAGTTGGTCCATCGTCTCGAGGCCTTCGAAGGCATCCTTGCAGTAGAAGACGCCGGGCTCATGCGGATGCCATCTTCGGTGAAGAGGATGCGGCGACCAAAGCGGCGGTTGATGGCCGCGCCGCCGACCAGCACGGGAATTTGGTGCCCGCGGCGATGCAGTTCGTTGACGATGAGCGGCATCTGCTTGGAGGTGGAAACCAGCAGCGCGGAGAGACCGATGGCGGTGGCATTGACTTCGACGGCTTTGGTGATGATCGTCTCGGCAGGGACTTGCTTGCCAAGGTCGATGACGGTGTAGCCGTTGTTGGCAAGGATGGTCTTGACCAGGTTCTTGCCGATGTCATGCACATCGCCATAGACGGTGGCAATGACGACCGTGCCCTTGGTCACACCTTCCACTTTTTCGAGGTAGTTCTCCAGATGGGCGACGGTCTTCTTCATCACTTCGGCGGATTGGAGCACGAAGGGCAGGATCAGTTCGCCCGCGCCGAATTTGTCGCCGACTTCCTTCATGGCGGGGAGCAGGACGTTGTTGAGGGTATGAACGGCGGTCTCATGCCTGGTGGGAAAATCGCCGCGGTTGATGATCTCATCAATATCCGCTTCGACGCCTTCCTTGTGGCGGTGGACGATCTTCCAGTGCAGGCGCTGTTCGGGGGTCATGCCTTCGGTGGGATCGGCGAGGGCAGGCTTCGGATGTTGGCGTGACCTTTTCATAGTATTCGATGTATCGCTGCAGCGCGTCCGGGCGGCGGTTGAAGATCAGGTCTTCGGCAAGTTCCTTTCCTCCTGCGGGATGTCGGCATAAGCGGTGACATGCGCGGGATTGATGATCGCCATATCCAGACCAGCCTGCACGCAGTGATAGAGCATGACCGAGTTCAACACCGGGCGGGCATGCGGAGCAAGACCAAACGACAGGTTGCTCACGCCCAGTGAAGCCATCACGCCGGGCAGATTCTGCTTGATGAGGCGGATGCCTTCGATGGTCTCGATGGCGGAGTTGGCAAATTCCGCGTCGCCGGTGGCAAGGGTGAAGGTCAGCGTGTCGTAGACCAGGTCTTCGGGCTTGAGTCCGTGCTCGTTGACGGCGATGTCGTAGATGCGCTTGGCGACTTCCAGTTTTTTCTCGCGGGTCTTTGCCATGCCGTTTTCGTCGATGGTCAGCACGATGACCGCGGCGTTGTGTTCCTTGGCCAGTTTGAAGATCTTGTCGGCTTTGGCACGCCCGGCTTCGAGATGGGTCGAGTTGATCAGACAGCGACCGGGCGCGGTTTTGAGCGCGATTTCGAGCACATCGAGCTCGGTGGTGTCGATCACCAGCGGGACGTCCACGCCCATCTCGAGTTTCTTGACCACCTTGCGCATGAGTTCGACTTCGTCGGGGCGTTCGGTGACGGCGCAGGAGATATCGAGGGCGTGCGCGCCGATACTCGACCTGTTCGCGGGCGATCTCCAGGATGGAGTCGTAATCTTCCTCGAGCAGGAGGCGCTTGAACTTGCGCGAGCCCTGGGCGTTGCAGCGTTCGCCGAGCAGGGTGGGAGGAGGATCCTGCCGCATGGCGATGGCTGACATGGCGGAGGCAAGCTGAGGCGTCGCGTGAGGCGGGCGTCGGGGATGCGGAATCCCGTTCAACTTTTCCACCAGAAGTTTGAGGTGCGCGGGAGTCGTCCCGCAGCATCCACCCACGACCGAGATGTTGTGTTTGGTCACGAATTCGTACAGGTCATTGGCGAACGGTTCCGGCTCGAGCGGATAGACAGCCTGACCATCCACGTTGAGCGGCAGACCGGCATTGGGGATGCACGAAACGGGCAGGGTGGAATTTTCGCCGAGGATGCGGATGGGCTCGCGCATGTGCTCGGGTCCGGTGGAGCAGTTGAGGCCGATGACATCGATGCCCATGCCTTCGAGGATGGCGAGCGCGGCGTTGATATCGGTGCCGAGCAGCATGCGACCGGTGGTATCGAGCGTGACCTGCGCCTGGATGGGCAAATAGATTTGGGTCTCGTCGAAGGCCTTGTGGATGCCGATGATGGCGGCTTTGACTTCGAGGATGTCCTGCGAGGTTTCGATGAGCAGCACATCCACGCCGCCGCGGATCAGACCGACGGCCTGCTCGCGGAAGACATCGACGAGTTCGTCGAAGTGACACGTTGGAGAGTTCGGGGTCATTGGCGGAGGGGAGTTTGCCGGAGGGACCGATGGAGCCGGCGACGAAACGAGGCTGACCTGGTTTTCCCAGCATATTCATCTGCGAGGCGGCGGGCAAGCGGGCGGCGGTTTCGTTGATCTCGATGACCCGGTCCCCCAGTCCGTATTCCTTCATCGTGATGCGGTTGGAGCGGAAGGTGTCGGTTTCGATGCACATCCACGCCGACTTCGAGGAAGGAGCGGTGGACTTTTTCCACGGCTTCGGGATACGAGATGACGAGGTAGTCGTTGCAGCCGTTGTATTGCTCGCCGCCAAAATGTTCGGCAGTGAGGTTCTGGTTCTGCAGGCTGGTGCCCATGGCGCCGTCGAAGACAAGGACTTTCTTTTCGAGGGCATCGAGGTAGCGGCGGTTGGTGTATTTACGTTGGGTCATTGAAAATGTCTCCAATAAACAAGGGTGGTTTAACTGATGGATGATACAAATCCTTCACTCATGTTTTATTGTCTCTGCTTCTTCCAGCACGGACCTCGCCCAGGCGGTGATATCGATGCAATAGGTTTCAGGATCGCCCATGTGGACATCGAGGATGGTCCGCGCCCAGGAGGATTTTTGAATGACGGGCTTGCCATCCCTTGATTTGAATTTGAAGGTGCGCCTGCCGCTGTCCACCAGGTCCCTGTTCTGTTTGCGGATGAACGAAGGCGGCTTATTCTCGACGAGGAACTCCCTCAACAACTTACGCTCGTGAAGCCAGCCTTCGCTGCGTCAACCGGCTGGAATGCTGGAGCATGTAGGCAGAAACGGTCAGGTGATGGACGGCTCCATAGCGCATGTCGGAAAATTCCAGCGCGAGGCATTCATCAAAGCGCTCCTTGCACAGGGAACCGTTCGCGCCGCATTCGGGACAGTTCATTGCGCGCCTTTGTGGATGGACGAAGTTCCTTCGTTCCACAGCACCTTCTGCGTGATGCCGCTGATCCTCCAGCCATCCGCCTGCCTGGTCAACTGGAAGGTGTAAATGCAATGCGATGCAAACTCTTCCTGGTCCGATCTGCGCCAGACGATCATCGAGGCGCGGCAGGCAGCCTGATCCCGGGTGGAAAAGTCCACTTCGTAGTTACCGACCAGGTGGTGAAGTTTGAGTTGATCGAGGGTTTCGATGCGTGCCGCCACATAGTCCGCGGAAGAGATGATCTGAGGCGGGGTGCCGCGCAGGTCGGAGTAGTCAGTATAAAGGGAGTCGGTCAGGCAGGCACGCAGTCCGCTCCAGTCTTTGACGTCAAAGCTGGTGGCAAAGCGGGCGATCAATGCCTGGATGCTCAGGATGTCTTCCATCGGTCTCCTTTCATAAGAATATCGCCTCCCGGTAACGAGAGGCGACATCAATACACAGAGGTCATCTCTCATCTCCCGGACATGCGTCCGCCGAAGTTGGCACCTGGGATGGTTACGTAGTTTGGTAGCTCGTGCAGTCATGTAGTTTGCAACTACATAACCATCCAACCAACCACCTAACCAGTTCCGGTTGCCGAGGCGTCAAAGGGTCGGTCCCTCAGCCTCTCTGGATGAGTACGGAGTCGAAGTTGTCCGGTTTTATATCACAGGCGGGGATGCATGTCAAACAAATATTCCCGGGGAGGCAGCCAGGTTCAACCTCCAGCCATTTTCACCTTGCAGCCCAACTTGAGCAAGACCTGCGCGATGCGTTCACGGTTCCCGCCCTGGATCTCGATGACACCGTCCTTGACCGTCCCGCCCGTGCCGCAAGCCTGCTTGATCCTTTTCGCCAATGCGGATAAATCCTCCTCCGAAAGGTGGAGGTTTTTGATGAGAATCACCCCCTTGCCGGCACGACCTTTCGAGTCGCGGTGCAGGTAGGCAGTCTGCTTACCCAACGGGAGGGATGAGGTTGTCCGTGTCGCCTCCTTTTCCTTGCGCAGGTCACCGGCTTCGGACGACCAGACCGTGCGTGATCCATCGGGAGACATGGGGATCCCCTACCCCATCCAGGTTTTCAGGATCTCGCGCACGGAACGCCTCATCTCCAGCGAATACTCCGCGCCGAATTTCTGCAGGTACATGAACTGCCCAAAATTTTCCACATCCTCCATCGCTTTGCCCTTTGGCAGCCGCTCCACATGCCTGGCGAACATTTCATCATATTCAGCCTGATCAAGGCGGTGATACTGGTTCTCAAAGACCACGAACTTCCCATCAAAGCGCGTGGTATGGGCGCGATCCTTCTGCTGTTGGGTGGGATAACCAAAGACCAGCATGCAGATCGGGAAGACATATTGCGGCAGGTCGAAGATCTGCTTATGGGTCTCGTACTGCTCCATGATGTCACCGATGTAGCAGGAACCGACACCCAAAGACTCAGCCGCGATGACCGCGTTCTGGGCGGCGATCAGGGCATCACAACAGGCAAGGAAGAGGTCGCCCTCCTGGGGCTTTTCCAGAGGCATGTTCTTCCTGGCGCAGAGTCCCTCCACATTCGAAGCAAGGAAATAGTCATACCAGCGCTGGTAATCCGCAAGGAAGACCCAGACCATGGGTGCACGGGCGATGAAGGGCTGGTGATCGCAGGTGACCGCCAGCCTGTCCTTGATCGCCTGGTCGGTCACATCCAGGATGGAGTACAGCATCAAATTCCCCGCCGTGGGGGCGCGCAGGGTGGCTTGTAGTATTTCGGAACGGACCTCCGGGCTGATCTCGCGCTCCTCATACGCACGTATCGACTTGCGCTTCAACAATACATCCATGGTTTGATTCATGCGATTCTCCATCATCGATGTCCAGGGGATACTCAACCCGGCAACCAGCTCAGCGCTCGCGGATGCGCTTCTCCGCCAATTTTAGATATTTCTCATTGACCTCATAGCCCACAAAATGGCGACCGGCTTTCAGTGCGGCGAGTGCGGTCTGACCTGAACCCATGAAGGGATCCAGCACCACCTCCCCACTGAAGGTGTACAACTGGATGAGGCGCCAGGGCAGCACGACCGGGAACGGAGCAGGATGACCCACCTTGCGCGCCGATTCGGCTCCGAACGTCCACACGGATTTGGTGAACTCCAGGAACTCTTCCTTTGAAATGGTGCTTTCCCGCCCATCCACTTTTGGGCGGCGGAAACCGCCCTTTGAGAAAACGAGAATGTACTCGTGGGTATCGCGCAGGGTGGGATTGACGGCAGACTGCCAGGAACCCCAGGCGGTGGAACTGCTGGCGGAGGCGGCTTTATCCCAGATGATCTCACCGCGCATGAGGAAACCGAGGTCGAGCATATCGGCGATGAGCATGGCATGCAGGGGGATGTAGGGCTTGCGCCCCAGGTTGGCGACATTGATGCAGGCGCGCCCGCCGGGGACGAGCACGCGCCAGGTCTCCGCCCAGACGCGCTTGAGGAAGGACAGGTGTTCGGTCAGCGAGAGGTCCTCGTCATAATCCTTGCCGACATTGTAGGGCGGGGAGGTGACCATGAGATGCACGCTGGCATCCGGCAGACCGGTCATCGACTCGGAGGAGGAATGAATGATGGCATCCAGTTTTTCGGAAGGGACCGGGCTCTCAAAGTATGCCTGCTCCTGACCCTGCGGTTGTCCTTCGTAAAGGCGCGCGGAATAAAAGGCGCTGGCATCATGACCGGCGCGCCCGGGAGAGCCGAAGGAGGAGGTGCGGGTGTTTTTACGCGGCATGTTCGTTTCGAGGGTTAGAGGTCCGTGAAGGATAATCGCTGCGCAGGGGCAAGCCTGGACATGGTCTTCTCAAACTCAAGACGGGTGCGTTTGACAGAGGCATGGAAGACATAATCCCATTGTGAGCTGACATGAGGTCCGTCATGGTTCATGTGCGCGTGGGCATCGGGAGGCAGGTGCGGCAGGACAAACTTCCGCAGGAAAGGCAGGAAGGCAAGAGCTTCCAGCGGGTGGTAGATCATGCCGGTATGAAGGTCGGGATGTTCCAGAACATCAGCAGAGACGGGATCGATCTCTTCCGGAGAGGCGGCTTTCCCCCATTGAACCGTGAAAGCCAGCGGGGAACGTAGTCACTGTGGGCATAAAAATCCTGGGCGGTGTGGATCATCCGTCCAAATGCCCGCCAGGCGGCACGCGCATCCCCGCGGGAAAGATTGTCCGAAACCGCAGCACGCTGCTGCTCGATGTAGGCATGGGAGGCAGCGATGCTGTTGTTATCGAAATGAAAATGGTCACGCCCAAACTGGTGCTGCGGACCATCCTGCCACAGGTTGGCGAGAAGGATGACCTTGAGGGCACGCGGACTGACCTGCGTGCCAATGGCTTGACGAGTGATATCACCATGATGACGACTTAGCATCCTATCTTCGCCCCCGGGAGCGACTACCCTGATCCAACCATAAGAAGCACATCGATAATTGCATGTGCCGATTATACGCCAGAGTATAATACCCTCATGAAATTTTACACAGGAACCGGCGACGACGGGACGACCGGCTTGCTGGGTGAAGGACGCGTCTCCAAGACGGATGCACGCATCGAGACACTGGGTGCGCTGGACGAATCCACCGCGGCACTGGGATTGGCGCGCGCCCAGGCGAAGGATCCACGCAGCGGGAAGATCCTGCTCGAAGCGCAGCGCGACCTGTACAAATTAATGGCGGAAGTGGCCTGCCACGCCTGAGCAGGCTGATAAATTCCATTCGATCGACGCAGGGCGGGTGGCGTGGCTGGAAGCACAGATCGACACGCTTGCCTCGAGCACCAACATGCCGCGTGAGTTCATCATCCCCGGTGACACGCCGGCAGGCGCGGCACTCTCGCTGGCGCGGGCGGTCATCCGGCGCGCCGAACGCCGCGTGGTGGAACTGTCGAACTTGAAGGATATTTCCAACCCGGAGTTGGGTCGCTATCTCAACCGCCTGTCCTCACTGTGTTTTGTACTCGAACTGGTGGAAAACAACGCGGCAGGGAAAGAAACAACACTGGCAAAGGAATAAACGAACCCCATGCATCCAATCCCGGGTTCCAAAAAGCGACACTTATGACCGGCACCCTGCTCAATATCGCCGCCGTGTTGATCGGAGGACTGATCGGCTTGTTCTTCGGGGCACGCATTTCCGAACGGTTCAAATCCACCGTCATTGCAGGGATGGGGTTGTTCACCTTCGCAATGGGCATACAGATGTTCCTCAAAACAGAAAACTCCCTGATCGTACTGGGAGCGCTGATAACCGGCGCGCTGCTCGGCGAGTGGTGGCGCATTGAAGACGGGCTGCAGCACCTGGGCGCACAGCTTGAAAAACGATTCGCGCGGGATGAAAGCCCGGAAGGCTCGGCGCGTTTCGTGCGCGGGTTCCTGACCGCCTCGCTGCTGTTCTGTGTTGGTCCCATGGCGATCCTGGGTTCCATCCAGGATGGATTGAGCGGGGATTACAACCTGCTGGCAGTGAAATCCGTGCTGGATGCGTTCGCATCACTGGCTTTCGCATCCACGCTGGGGATCGGCGTGCTGTTCTCGTCGTTGGTGATCCTTGTCTACCAGGGAGGCATCAGCCTGCTGGCGGGCGCGCTGAGCAGCATCGTCACGGATGCCATGATGGCGGAAATGACCGCAACCGGCGGCGTGATATTGATGGGGCTGGCGATCAGCAGCCTGCTGGAGATCAAGCCCATCCGCGTGGGGAATTTCCTGCCCGCGCTGGTGATCGCGCCCTTGATCGTGTGGATACTGAGCCTGTTCCCATAACCATTCCACCCGGAAGAACAAAAAGGACGCTCCCGGGCGGGAGCGTCCTTTTCATTAAACCTGCAAATCTCTACTGGGTGGCCTTGGCGATGGCGGCTTCGATCGCCGCAGCGATATCCTCATAGGAGGGAATATAGCCCTCCCCATTGGGATTCACCACAAATACACCAGCCACGAAAATGGCAGGGGTGCCGGTTACACCGGCATCAACACCATCCGTAAAATCCTGGTCGATCTGCGCCTTGAAGGTATTCGCATTGAAGCACGAATTGAACTTATCCTTATCCAATCCAAGCGACTCGGCAAACGCAACCAGCTTGCGATCCGCAAATGAGCCGTTATTTTCCCCGTTCCAATTGGCAAAGAGGATCTTCTTGTAATCCCAGAAACGTCCCTGCTCACCGGCACACATGCTGGCATTGGCGGCCTGATCGGATTCCCTGGAGGAGGAGTAATCGTCAATGAATGGATAGTGATGGAAAATGTAATAGACCTTGCCCGTGGCAACATAATTTTGAATCAGGAGCGGCTCAATGTCCTCGCTGAAATTTTTACAGGCAGGACACTGGAAATCCTCCCATATCTCCAACTTGACCGGTGCATCCGGATCGCCCATCGTGTTCATATCGGTTTGCGGGTACACACCCGGCGTAATTGAAACGACGTTGCCCGACCGGCTTGATATTGGGATAGATGAACAAGAAAGCCAGGATCAGTGCCCCGACAACCACTACACCAATACTAATGGCGCGGTTGCGGTTCTGCTCGCGCTGGCGTTTCTCACGCAATTGTTGACGCTTGCTCTTTCCCAGTTCGTTTGGCATGGTTCTTCTCCTTCTCAGTTAAGTTGCGGAATTTTGCCACGGTAGATATGATTTGTCCAGATAAAAAACTGCATGCTTATGAGTTGTTAAGCTGCGCGGAAGTCAAGTCCCGCCGCCCGCATCCAGCGCGTGTCAACCTTCCGGCTCGATATCAAAGCAAAAAACAGGGTATTCATCCCCTGTTCGAACAAAACCGGTCTTTTGATACAGCGCCAGTGAAACGCGGTTATCGTCCTGGGTATTGACGGAGATGAGATCCTCCCCACGCGCCCGCATCTGACCAATGAGATCGGTGACCAATGCCGCGCCCAAGCCGGACCCCTGCGCTTCCTTCCGGACCGCCAGGCGGGCGAGGTGTACCCCGGAGGGTTTGCCGGTGGAGAGCTGGTAACCCAGCAGACGCCCGTGAGATTCGACCACCGATGAGACCGCCGACTGCAGGAAAGCGCGCTGGAGGCTGTCCAGCGAGATATGCCAGAGGGGCTCAAAGGCATCTGCATCGACCTGCTCCACCTCCGGCAGATCCGACCCGACCAGCGGGCGCAGGACAGCCCCCGGGGGGAGGACAGGCTGCACAAGGGGACGCCTGCGGTATTCAAGCAAAATAATATCCTGGGTGTGTTTGAAATTCGTACGTGCCATCAATTCGTACATCCACACCTGCATGGTAATGACCGCCACCCGGGCTCCCCCCCGACCGGCAATCTCCTCGCGTGCCACATTCCACAACATGGACCAGGCATCCAGGGCGGAGCACTGTCCATTAAAAGCGAACAAGCGCACCCAGGCGATCCCGGGCGGATCAGGCGGGCAGGCAAGCGCGGCAAGCGTGCGTCCTTCATCCTCCAGCACCCAGAAATTTGGCGAACCCAGCCAATCCAAAGGATGGCGCCAGTCAAGGTGACGATGTGCGTGGTTTTGGAGAAATATCAGGTTGGAGATCGACTGACGATCCTGCAATGTTGCAGGGCGGACCCGGAGATTTAGCCCGATCATCTCGTAAAACGCAGGATGGATTTAAGAATGCGCTGGAGGAGATTGGGCTTTTCCACCGATCCAAGCGAGCCCAGCATCTCCATGCCGGCATCCCCCAGTTTCCCCTGTTTCAGCCGGATGGCAGCCACGGATTTTAGCACCAGGGCACGCATGTCCTTTTCACCGCACTGTTCAAACAGCGCCGCGGCATGCTCATAGAGCGGCAGGGCTTCGTCAAAACGTTTGAGGGCTTCCAGGGCAGCTGCCTGGTTGCCAAGCGCCATGGCTTGCCTTTTCGGGTCGGCAAGCGACTCGAATAACTTGTCGGTGCCTGCAGCAGCCTCCAAAGCCTGGTCCGGGTGTTTGCCCTGGAGCAGGGCGACACTGCGGTTGTTGTCCATCTCTGCGGCGTGCAGCCGGTCCCCCGCCAGCGTATATCCCTGCGAGGCTTCAGTAAAAAGACGGGCGGCATCGGCGTAACGTCCAGCCGCGAATGCACGCTTCCCCTCTTCGGCAAGTTGATCCGGTGTTTTTTCCATAAGGTCTAGAAGGTGATATCGAGCAGGCCTTCAGCCACCGAGCGCAGGCGATCGGTGGACATGCTGCTCAGTTTACGTGCCAGCTCAAGATAGGGGATGTTCACCGGCTGGCTGGCAAAGGTCCTCAGGTCCGCAGGCAGGCGCAGGAAGTCGTTGACGGCTTTCTGCTCGGTCATCCACTGCCCCACCGGACCATTCTGATCGAACAGGTCCTCCACGCGGCTGTTGAGAGCGCGGAGCAGGACCTCCAGGTCGGGCACGGGGATCGGGCGTTCGCCCAGTTCAAAGCCCTTGATGCGACCGGAGGGAATGCCTGTCTCCTGTGAGAGCTGCTTCACGGATTTATTCGCCTTCTCGCGATCCTGCCGCAGTAACGCACCGATCATTCGCTGGCGCAGTTGCAGCAGGCGCGGCAGGTCCATGGGTGTTGTGGAGGGAGCATTATCTGAAATTGCCTCATTGCCCCAGAAATGGTTGATGGGCAGTTTAAGGTAATAGATCAGCACTTCCAGCTCCGGCAGGGAGGGGGGACGACGCCCCTCTTCATAGGATTTGAAGACACCCTTGGTAACCCCGATGGCTTCCGCACATTCCTGCACGGTTTTTCGCGAGGCAAGACGCGCATCCCGCAGGAGAACGCCTAGTTTCTTGGTACGAATGGTGATCTGGGAGCGAGTATCCATTTCACTTCCTTGCGAGGGAGGATGGCAGTTTCAATGTTCAGATTATACTGCCTCTTGGATTAATCTTCAGATGGGCTGGCGGTGCTGTTATTCTCGGCGGCGTGGACGATTGGACAGATTGGCGCCAAAGACTTCCGGGCCAAGTTTCAGACCAGCCGCCTCCAAACGCGGTGAAAACAAAGGACGGAGGCCGGTGGGTTTAAGATCTCCAAGGATGCGGCCGTCCTCAGAGATCCCGGTCTGCTCGAACTTGAATACATCTGTCAGTATGACAGTATCCCCTTCCATACCCGCCACTTCGGTGATGGCCGTTAACTTGCGCGATCCATCCTTCAGGCGTGATTGCTGAACAATCACATCCACGGCCGAAGCCACCTGCTGACGGACAACTTTGATGGGCAGGTCCATGCCTGCCATCATCACCAGCGTCTCTACACGCGAGAGTGCATCGCGTGGCGAATTGGCATGGACGGTGGTCAGTGATCCATCATGGCCAGTGTTCATAGCCTGGAGCATGTCCAGTGCTTCTTCACCGCGGCACTCACCCACCACAATGCGGTCCGGGCGCATACGCAGGCAGTTGCGTACCAGGTCGCGAATAGTCATGGCGCCCTGCCCATCAATGGAGGCGGTCTTGGTTTCCAGTCGAACCACGTGTTCCTGTTGAAGTTGCAACTCCGCTGCATCCTCAATGGTAACAATGCGTTCATTCTCGGGGATGTAACTGGATAGCACATTCAACAGGCTGGTCTTGCCCGAACCCGTCCCGCCGGAGATGATGATATTAAGCCGTGCCAGCACACAGGCACGCAGGAACTGGGCCATGGACTCGGTCATGGAGCCATATTCAATTAACTGCTGGATGGTGAGTTTATCCTTGCGGAATTTTCGAATGGTGATCGATGGGCCATCCAGAGCCACGGGCGGAATGATGGCATTGACGCGCGATCCATCGGGCAAGCGCGCATCCACTGCAGGGCTGTCGACATCCACCCGGCGGCCAAGCGGCAATATGATCTTGTCAATCACCCGCAGAACATGCTGGTCGTTGTCGAATGTGATCGGGGTTTTAATCAACTGCCCCTTTTTTTCCACATAGATTCTCTTTGCGCCGTTGACCATCACCTCGCTGACTTCGGGGTCGTCGAGCAGGGGCTGGATCGGGCCAAAACCAAGCACCTCGTCCAGCACATCGCGACTCAGTTGCTGACGGACGGCATCAGGCAGGTTCAACTGGGCATGTTCATAGACATCAGCAATACCCTTGACCACATACTCCCTCTGTCTTTCAATAGGGATATCCTTCCCTTCAAGTGTGCGCGACAAGTTTTCAATTAAATAGTTCTTGAATTTCACCATGTCCGCCGCGGTTAGGTTGGGGGGGGCTGATTCTGGAGTGTGGTCATTGCTTCCCCTCATTGGGCATGACCCAGACAATCTGGTCACGGCGAATGGCAAGAAAATTGGTCTGGAGGACGGTCTTCCCGTCTGCGTCGAGGATATACGCGTCGGTTACTGCAATGAAGGGGTCCCCCTCATTGAGTTCATCTTTCAGGCGCTGGTCAGGACGAACGTGGATATTGCCGATCAGTTGGTGGGTGGTTGTCTGTACAGTGGCCCGGACGGGAATCTTGGTAACCACCTCGGTAAAAAGTTTCCCTTTTTCATCCTCAAATTCAATTGACATGCAAACCTCCTTATTGCGATTCAGCGCGTACGCGATCTGCCAGGCTGATTATCTGCGAGGCCATTTCCTTTAAAATCATGGTAGCAGTATCTCCAGGAAACTTGAGCGCAACGGGAATGTGCTGGTTATTGGCCAGCGAGAAATTCCCACCAAGATAGGGAACTGTATTTTGGATCGGCAAGCCCAAAAGGCTTTCCACTTCGGGTTTGGATACTCCCTCGAATCCAACCACGCGGTTGAGGATGGCATAAATGCGATTAGGAGGCAGGCCTTTTTCCTTCAGGTACCCGAGAATGACACGCGTCAAATCAACGGCAACCATGTCGGCACTGACCACAAGGGCCACTACATCCGCTTGCTGGATGAGCGGTAAGATGATCTGGGAAATCGAGCGGCCAATGTCTATAAAAATATAATCATAAGCTGATTTAAGCATTTGGACAATCTGTCCGATCCGGTTGACAGTTCAGGTTGCTTGTCTTTTCAGGGTCAGATACACCTGCCAGAAGTCGAAATCGCCAGGCAGGCAGTTCTGGCAGGTTCTCACGGAAAAAGGTTTCGTTGGTTTCTGCGGGTTGTAGAGCGGCAATGGTGGATAGGTTCATCTGGCCGTTATAACCGACAATGAATGCAATGGAACCGATGGGGAGAGCGCCGTCAAGCACGACAACGCGCGCCTTTGGTTTAAACTGGAAAATGTTCATGGCCACATTGGCACATAATGAAGAGGCACCTGTTCCACCCTTGGCGCTGAGAAACACGATCAATTTACCACCTTTGTTTTCATCCTTCGTTTCTTCAGGGGGAGGTTCAGCCGGCTCCCGCAGCCACAGGTCAATGGCATCCATTAACAGAGGAACGTCTTCCTCTGATTTATAAAAGTATTCGTTAAAGCCTGCCTCCAAGCAGACTTTTTTTCGCGAAGGGTTGGGGTCACTACTAAGGGCAAAGGCGGGCACGGAGGTGGTGCGCGCGTCGGCGCGCAACTTGCGCAATAGTTCCTCCCCAGGTAGGTCTATGATATTGGGATCAACCAAGATCAGATCCGGGCGATCGCGCCAGGCAAAGACAAGTCCCTCCCTCCCAAGCGAAGTCTCCAGTACACGGCATCGCTTTTTTTTAAATGTGCGCGCCAAGAATTTTCGACTGGCAGCGTCCCCATCCACGATCAGGACTGTCTTTTCGGTCATGAAAGCCTCTCACCATTAATCTTCCATGGGCGGCATCAGGTAACCCAGCCCGGAGCGCGTGACAATGTGCCTGGGGTTATGGGGATCATCCTCCAATTTCTGGCGCAGGCGGGCAATACTCACCCACAATATTTCCTTATCCCCTTTGTATTCCGGACCCCAGACGCTGGTGAGCAGGTCCTCGGAAGTGAGGATCTTGCCAAGGTTATGGGCAAATTGCAGGAGCAGGCGGTATTCAGTGGCGGAGAGTGAAATATCCTGCTCGCCGCGCCAGACCTCCGCACGCGCGAAGTCAATGCGCAGGTTGTCGTGGGTGAAGAAGCGCGCCTGCCCGCTTTCGGAGGGCACCTGGGCACGGCGCAGCACCGCGCGCACGCGCGCCAGCAGTTCAGTCGCCGAGAAGGGCTTGACCAGGTAGTCGTCGGCACCCAGGTCGAGGCCGCGCACACGGTCCTGTTCCTCGCCTTTCGCAGTGAGGATGATGATGGGCACACTGGAGAATTCACGGATGCGCTGGGTCGCACCAAACCCATCCAGGCGGGGCATCATGATGTCGAGCAGGACAAGATCAATGGGTTGACCGGAAAAAACATCAACTGCCTGCTGACCGTCCTGGGCGGTAACCACTTCATACCCCTCCGTACGCAGGTTGGCTTCCAGCAAACGCAGGTAACGCGGCTCGTCATCAACGATCAGGACTCGTTTTGCCATGCTGTTCTCCTTTTCGCTCACGCACCGACTTGACCGTCCGCATTGAGCGGAAGTTCGATATGGAAAGTGGTGCCCTGCCCGCAAGTGGACTCCACCCAAATCTTACCATGATGTGCCATGATAATTTCCCTGCAGATGTACAATCCCAGCCCGGTGCCGGTGCTGTGGGTATTTTCGTCCGGCACACGGTAGAAGCGTTCAAAGATCAATTCCTGGTGCTCGGGGGAAATGCCGGGACCATGATCGATGAAGCGGATATGCAGCATTCCAGCCTCTTTTTCCAGGGCAACTTCCAGCGGGGCGCCGGGGGCATACTTGATGGCATTACTGAACAGGTTCTCAAAGACACGTGCCAGGTGGGTGGTGTCCCCGGGGATGGGCGGCACATTTTCAAATTTAAGATCGATCGAAACGCCAGGGTGGCGCTGCCTGGTGCGCAGGACCACATCACGGATGAGCGCATCCATGCGCATGGGCTGAAACTTGAACTGGATGGTGTTGCTCTGCAGGCGGGAGGATTCCAGCAGGTCTTCGATCAGCTGGGCAAGGCGATCCGCCTCCTCCTCGATGATGGTGAGGAATTCACGCTGGGTGGCGGCATCCCAACTGGTGTCCTGGCGCAGGAGCGTGGTCGAGTAGCCCTTGATAAATCCCAGCGGAGTGCGGAGTTCATGCGAGACCGTGGCGAGAAAGTCATCCTGCAGGCGGATGCGGCGCTGCACCTCATCCAACTGGTGGTAGGTATCCAGCCAGTTGCGGCGTTCCAGCAGGCAGGACATGCTAATGGAAGTCAAAGCCGCCACCTGCAAATGCTCATCCGAAAACTCGGGACCGCCAAACCGAATGAAGATGACCGCGCCCGACAGTTCCGGACCATCGTACAGGGGCAACCCCAACAGATGGGACTGCTCAAGCCGGTCAGTAACAGGCTTGATCTTATGCGGAGGACCTGGACGATGATCTGTCCATGCGCAAGGACCTCGGCTGCAATGCGCCCGCCCCAGGCAGCATCCGCCTCGGCAGTTTTTCCACGCCCGAGGGCGCGGGCATAAGCCACTTCGAGGACGGAGGTCTGCGGATCCGTCAAATAAAGGGCAATATTATCGAACATCATGAAGGGACGCAATTTCGTAACCAGCGTTTCCAGCGCAGGCTTCCAGTCTGCCTGTGCCGACGCCTTGCGAAAAAGGGCAAAAAGGGAATTCAGCCCGGCGGCGTTCATCCTTTTTCAGCTTTCTCCCCGGACATGGCAAGCAGGGGGAATTTAAAGGTGGAACCCTTGCCGCTTACGGAAGCCACATCCAGCATGGAACCATGGGCTTCCACGATCTGGCGCACCAGCGAGAGACCAATGCCCGTCCCGGCGTACCTGCGAGTGGAGGAATCATCCAGCTGATGAAAAGGCTCGAAGATCTCTCCGATGCGGTGGGGAGGAATGCCGATGCCTGTATCGGTTACGGAAACCATGACAAGGTTGGCGGTCTCGCACTGCACACCCAGCGACACGCGCCCGCCCGAGGAGGTGAACTTGACAGCATTGTCCAACAACTGCCCCAGCGCCCAGGCGATCTTCTGAGGATCCGCCTGGACCTTCGGCAGATCCCGGTCCAGGACGACCTCAACCGTCACGCCGCGGTCCCGGGCTTTTTGCTCCACCGTCTTGATGCTCATTTTTGCCATCAACTCAATATCCACAGCTTCCAACTTCAAGCTCAATTCCCCGCGGGAAGCCAGCGAGAACATGATGAGATCTTCGATGAGACTTTCCAGGCGCGAGTTGGACTGCTGGCTGATCTGCAGGGCATGTTTCTGTTCAGCGCTGATGGGTCCCAGCGTTTCGCTCAACAACAACTCAATATAGCCCTTGACATGCGTCAGGGGTGTGCGCAATTCATGGGAGACATTCGAAACAAAGTTGGCTTTCATCTGGCTGAGTTCAGACAGGCGCGCCAGCGCGTTCTGCAATTCCACCGTGCGCTGCTGGACGCGCTGCTCCAGGCTGCGATTGGCTGCCTGCAGGGCATTGCGCAACTGGATGATCTGTTCCGTCACCACCCGGTCGATCACGGACCGTTCGAGCAATTTCAGGTCAACCAGCGCCTGCCCCAACAGAACAGCCCTGCCCTGCGCCGCCTGTTCCTGCTGATAGATCAGCGCCTTCTGCAAATCGTCCGGGCTCAGATAGCCCTTCTGAACAAGCGAATCCCCAAGACGCGGCACCAACATTTCCGGGCTGAGAAGAAGTTCGTTTGTAGTCATACAGACCTCCAGACCCATTCCCCGCCGACCATGGTTGCGGAGGGATGCAGGGAGAGCAGTTCCTCCACCGGGCAGGTGAACGGGTCATGCTCCAGGACGATCAGATCAGCAAGGAAACCAGGTGCCAATCGACCCACCCTGGATTCGATGCCGCCTGCATAAGCCGGGTTAATTGTATACGCTTCGAGCGCCTCGTGCATGGTCAACTTTTCTTCAGGAATCCAGCCTTCAGGGGAGGGGGAACCATCCGCGCGGCGGCGTGTCAAGGCGGCAAAGAGACCCAGGAAGGGATTGGGCGATTCGACCGGTGCGTCCGAGCCGAATGCAAGCCGGGCGCCCCGGGAGAGCTGAGTCCGCCAGGCATAGGCAAGCCGGGACACGTTCCCCCCAGAACTGGTCCGCCATGAACATATCCGAGGTGGCGTGGACCGGCTGCATCGAGGCGATCACCTCCAATTGGGCAAGGCGCGCCACGTCATCGGGATGAAGCACCTGGACGTGTTCAATGCGATGGCGAAGAGGCGGCAGCCCCTGCTCACGCTCATAGCGGCGCAGCTGTTCGTAGGCATCCAGCACCTCGTGGTTGGCGCGGTCACCGATGGCATGGACGGCAAGGCTGAGACCGGCGTCCACCGCCGTGCGGGCAAGCTCAAAGAGATGCTCGCCATCCATGTTCAGGATGCCACGATTATCGGGTTCGTCCAGGTAAGGCTGGAACATGGCGGCTGTATGCGGACCAAGGGCACCATCCATGAAGGCTTTGACCGAGCCGATGCGGATCCAATCATCCCCAAAACCGCTGCGCAGCCCAATCTCATAAGCATGGTCGAGAGCGTCCACGGGAATGCTCTTGACCACGCGCAGTTTGAGTTCATGGGATCGATGCAACTGCTGGAGTGCCATGAAGCAGGAGCGGCGGTCAAAATCATGAACCCCTGTCAGACCCATTTTCCATAAAATGGGCTGGGCGGAACGGATGGCGTCAACCACATCCCGGAGACCCGGCTGCGGAATTTTACTGCTGACCAGATCCATCGCGGATTCGAGCAGGATGCCGGTGGGCTGTCCATGCTCATCGCGCTGGATCTCTCCGTTGGCAGGATCCGGAGTGGAGGCCGTGAGACCGGCGATCTTCAACGCGGCGGTGTTTGCCCAGGCGGCATGCAGTGATTTGGCTGTGAGATAAACCGGATAGCCTGGCGCGATGGCATCCAGGTCGGAGGCACGCGGCCAGCCCGAGTCCTCCCACTCATTCTGATTCCATCCATGTCCCAGGACCCAATCGCCCTGCCTGGTGATCCGGGCGCGCTCCGCCACCCGGCGCAGGCATTCCGCAAGGGTGGCTGTTTCGCAATCGATTTTTTGCAGACCGAGGGAGTAATATTGCAGGTGGAGATGGGCATCGGTCAAGCCGGGCAAAACGACACGCCCCCCAAGGTCAATCCCATCGGCACGGGTATCCAGCAATTCATCCCCACCTACAGCAAGAATTTCGCCGTGGTCGATCAACAATGCACTCGCGAGCGGCTGCGCGGCATGCATGGTGTGGATGCGGGCGTTGTGGATTAATTGCATATTTTTCCGGGCAGTTCCCTCCAGGCAGATAGGCGGGAAACCGCCGTCATCCATTACAAAAGTTTTTCGAGCAGCGTATCCAACTCCTCATTGGAATAATAAAAAATGGTGACCACGCCGCCCTTTTTGCCATGCTTTAATGAAACCTTGGTGCCAAGACTGGCGCGCAGGCGGCGTTCGATATCCGCGACCTCCGCAGATGGACGGGATCTCGGTTTTGTCCTTGGTTTCTCGCCTCCCAGTTTGCGAACAAGTCCCTCCGTCTGCCGGACCGAGAGATATAGTTTCAACACGGTCTGCAGGGCGGCATCCTGGGCTTTTCCGCTGGTCAAACCCAGCAGGGCGCGGGCATGCCCTTCGGTGATCTTCTCATCCACCAGTGCCTGCTTCACTTTTGCAGAGAGACCCAACAAGCGCAGGGTATTGGTGACCGCCACGCGGCTCTTCCCAACGCGGTCCGCCACCTGTTCCTGTGACAAGCCGAAGTCCTGGACCAGGTGCTGGTAAGCCTCAGCCTCCTCCAGCGGACCCAGGTCCGCACGCTGAACATTTTCGATCAGGGCGAGCTCCAGGTGCTGGCGGTCGGTTGCCTGGCGGATGATGACAGGCACGGTTTTGAGCCCGGCTTTTTTGGCAGCCTGCAAACGGCGCTCCCCCGCGATCAACACGAAATTTCCGCCCTTCCCCGGTGAAACGATGAGCGGCTGGATGACCCCATGCTCACGGATGGAAGCAGCCAGTTCCTCGAGTTCACCCGGGTCAAACCGGCTGCGCGGCTGGCGCGGGTTGCGCCCAATGGACTCCACGGGAGCCTGCATCACGCCACCGGCGGCGGTGAGAGTCTCCCCTCCGCTGCCAGGAATAAGGGCATCCAATCCCTTGCCAAGTCCGGTTCGTTGCGCCATGTATTGCTCCTTGTCGTCGCCAGGACATCACAGGAGAAGGATTCCCGTGCTGCCTGATCTTTTTGTTTTAGATCCTTACACCATCACCCTTAAGAACTTCGCGCGCCAGCGCCTCATAGGCTTTTGCACCGGCGGATGAGGGTGCGTAAGCCGAAATGGGCAGCCCATAAGAGGGCGCTTCTGCAAGGCGGATGCTGCGCGGGATGACCGTATGAAATGCCTGCTTGGGGAAGTGTTTATTGACCTCCTCCACCACGTCTGCGGAGAGATTGGCACGCGGATCGAACATGGTCAACACCACACCGCGCACCTTCAATTCCGGGAAGAGCGCTGCACGGACCCGGTTGATGGTCTGGGTCAGTTGACCAAGACCTTCGAGCGCAAGATATTCACATTGGACAGGAATCACCACCCCATCGCGCGCCGCGACGAGACCATTGACGGTCAGCAAGCCCAGCGAGGGGGGACAATCGACCAGGATGTAGTCATAACGACCATCCAACTTCGCCAACGCCTGCTTGAGCCGCGTCTCGCGCGCCAGTTCGTTGACCAGTTCCACCTCCGCGCCCGCCAGGGCGGGCGAGGAGGGCAGGATGGACAGACCAAGACGCTCATTGCGCAGGGGCAGGGCATCGGGCGGCAGGTTGCCGAGCAGGACTTCATAGGTGCTGCCGCTGACCGAATTCTTATCGACACCGAGGGAGGAGGTGGCATTTGCCTGCGGATCGAGATCCACGATGAGAACGCGCTGACCGAGCTGCGCCAGGAACGCGCCCAGGTTGATGGCGGTGGTGGTCTTGCCAACGCCGCCTTTTTGATTGACAAAAGTGTAGATGCGGGTCATTTGATCTTCAATTCATATCCACGAATTCATTGGAGAATTTCCACCAGGCAGGATTGGATCTCGCTCTCCGTCGGGATCCCATCCAATCCCGCGCGCGTGACGGAATGGGAGGCGAGCAAGGTTGCAAAACGCGCGGCTTCCCACGGATCGCGCGTGGTAAAGAGACGGATGAAGAATGCGGCAGCGAAGATGTCACCCGCGCCGGTGGCATCCACTTCCGGAAAACGAGGCGCATTGATACGACGGCGGTCACCGTTCCAGTACAGCACACATCCAGCCGCCCCCTCGGTCACCGCCAGGATGCGCGTATGCTGGGCGAGACGTTCCACCTGCTCCATGTCGCCGCCCACATCCTCGAGGCTGAGGACGACCGCGCCGGCGGCTTCGAGCGCAAATTCATCCTCCCAGGTCACGGGATGGACGCGCCCTGTTTCATCCCAGTCGCGCATCCAACCCTGCGGGGTCAAGCCGAGCAGATCGGGAGAGAAACCCTTTGGCAGAATGGGGCTGACCTCGTTGGCGATCGGTCCAATATGGATGATGCCTGACCGCCGCCAAACATCCGGCACCCTGTTGAAATCGATGGGCGTGGCACGGTGGTGCAGGACCTGCCTCCGCCCTTCAGCAGAATAGATGTTCTCGAAGGTGGTGCTGTGATCGGAAGGGATGACGACGATCGGAATGCCGTCCAACGCGGAGAGCGGGATGTCCGTGCCAACGCTGGTGAGGATGCCAACGCGCAGTCCCAGGGCGCGCGCCGTCAATGCCGAGAAAGCCACAGTCCCCCCAAGGCGCGTACCAGAAGGGGTCAAGTCACATGCGGCGTGACCAATGACAAGGTAATCCACCGGTTCCGACGGGACCAAGGATAACATGCTGAAATTATACCTGAGGGAGGGATAAGGGACGGAGAAAGGGGAAGGAAGGGGGATGAGCAAGAAAAAACCCAGGTTCTTGATGAAACCTGGGTCTGTACATCTCCGTTATTCCTTTGGAATAATGGTTACCTTGCGACGGGGCTCCTCACCGGTGCTTTCGGTCATCACGGCGGGATGTCCCTGCAGTTCCATGTGCACGATGCGGCGCTCGGCAGCGCTCATCGGCTCAAGCGCAACACGGCGACCCATCTTCAGAGCCTGGTCTGCCATGCGCTGAGCCATCTGGCGCAACTGCTTTTCGCGGCGGGCGCGGAAACCCTCCACATCGACCACCAGCTGCACGAACTGCCCGGCTTGCTTGCCGACGATCAGGCTGGCGACATATTGAAAGGCGTTCAACGTTTCCGCATGACGCCCGATCAATATGCTCAGGTCGCTGCCGCGCACATCCACACGGATCGAACGACGTTCGTCACGATCACTTTCATCCAGGTGGGCGGAAACCTGCGCCTCCAAGCCCAGGTTATACAGAAGCTTGGAGATGACCGATTCACTCAGGTCAAGGATGGCATCATGGGACTCATCCACAGAAGACCTGGAAGCAGGAGCCGCGGTACGCTCCGGACGGGAAACGGGGGCAGGAGTTGATACAGGGGCTTCCCCTGATCCGCGGCACGGTCAAACGCACGCGCACCTGTCGCCCCCCAATGCCAAACAAGCCCTTTGTGCCGGCATCCAGCACTTCCACGGAAACAGCATCGGCGGTCAAGCCCAGTTGTTCCAGCCCCTGGGCAATGGCTTCTTCAACAGTAGGGGCAATGATCTCAAGAGTAGGTCGTTCTTCCATAAGAAACCTCGGGACTATTTGGCTGCTGCCGGCTTGTTGCCGCCAGGCAGAAGATTTCGCCAGTTGGCACGTCCCATCATGGCGTATTGGACGATGCCAAGAAGGTTGCTGACGATAAAGTAGACTGCCAGCCCGGACGCAAAGGTGAGCGCAAACCAGCCGAGCATCAGCGGCATGTAGATGCTCATCATGCCGCTCATGGCTGCAGATTGATCGTTGGGATTGGTGTTGGGCGGGGTGGTCAGCTTGGTCTGGATATACGTGGTGATGGCAACAATGATGGCGAGCGTTGGAATGCCGTTCGGCAGGAAGGAGATATTCAGCCCGGGAATCAGGACGCCTTCCGGGAGCCCCAGGTCCATCCACAGGAATTTGCTGTTGAGCGGGATGAGCGCCGACACATCCAGGAAGGAACCGATGCTGCGGGTGAGTTGGAGGAGCGCCAGCGGGGTGGTGGCAAGCGAACGGGTGATGCTCTGGTAAAGAGCAAAGATGACAGGCAGCTGGATGAGCGTTGGCAGGCAGGAGGAGAAGGGATTGATGCCTTTTTCCTTGTAGACGCGCATCTGTTCCTGCGCGAGTTTCTCCTTGTCCTTGGCATACTTCTTCTGAATCGCCTGCCAGTCCTTATCGTTTTGCAGATCCTGCATGGCTTTGGCGCTTTTCAACTGGGCGCCATTGAGCGGCCAGGTGACGACCTTGATGAGGATCGTGAAGAGGATGATGGCCACGCCAAAATTCTGACCAACAACGTTGTAGATCCACAACAGGGAATTGACGAAAAGTGAAACAAAGAAATCCCAGGGTGACATGATGCCTCTACTTCTGTTCCGCCGGATAATGCCATGCCTCTTTGCCATCCAGATCCAGCGCGACCAGCAGGTGCTCGCCCTGGAAGGGGGCAACGAGGAGGAAATCGCCTGCAGCAACAGGCGCGGTATATAGTTTGCCGTCCAGTTTTTCCAGGCTCTGGGGGTTTTCACCAGGCGTCAGGGAATAGACGGTGCCATCCTCGGTGACGAAGATCACCTGTCCATCCAGGAAAAGAGGGGTGGCAACAATGGGTCCATCCGGCATGGATGAGTCAATCAGGCTGCCATCCGCGGCATTGATGGAATAAAAATTACCTTCGAGATCGCCAAAGTAAAGCGTGCCGTCCATCAGGATGGGACCGCCCCAGATCCAGGATTCGACCGGTGTGGTCCAGGTGATGCTCCCATCCTTCGCGTTGATGGCGACCATGGATGCATCGAAGGAGCCGACATACAATTGTCCATCCGCCCAAACGGGCACACCCGTAATGGCACCTTCAAGCCGGGCAAGGATGTCTGCCCGATGTGTCTTCAGATCCACCACATGAACAACGTGGTCGAGCGAGGTCAGGTAGAGCTTCCCGCCATCGATGACGGGTTGAGCCCAGAACTGATCGCCAATTTCCGTCTTCCATGCAAGTTTATCCTTGCCTTCCATGGACATATCAAACACGTAAAGCGTGCCGTCGGCGTTGGGCGCGTAGACCAGCTCACCAACCACCAGCGGGCTGGCGACCCAATGATCCCTGGCATCGGAGAACGACCAGGTCTCTTTGCCGGTTTCGGGGTCCACACGGAAGAGGGTATGTTCCGATCCGCTGGAGCCGACCAGCAATTGCCCATCGGAGGTGAAGACAGGATTGGAATAAAAGATCAGCTTGGTGCTGGCTTTTTCCGGGAAACTCCAAAGTTCCTCGCCGTCACTGAGACGGATGGCATGAACAGCGGAGCCATTGGCGAGATAAGCCGTGGTCTCATCCGCGGCAAGACCAGGCCAGGTGGAGGCGGCGGGCGAACCGCCGCAGGCGCTGAGAGTCAGTACCAGGAGGGTGAACAGGAGGAGTAACAGCAGACGATTATTCTTCATGTGGAATTTATTTCACTCCTAGGGAACGGGGTCGTAACCACCGGGGTTGAATGGATTACAGCGCAGGACCCGCCAGGTTGCCATGACAGAACCTTTCAGTGCGCCGTGTTTGTAGATGGCTTGATACCCGTAATGGGAGCAGGATGGATAGAAGCGACAGGTATCCGCGGGCATGGCACGCGAGATGGTCTTCTGGTAGAAACGGATAAGAGCAAGCAGGACCAGGCGCGGCCAGTAGAGCGGGGTGCGCGGCAGGTCGCGCAGACGCGGTTCGTTGGGATATTCCTGGGGCAGATAAAACTCAGGTTGCATTGCTGGAGATCATCAAGCCGGCGCGGCGGAAAAGGGAGATAAGCGCAGTACGGGTTTGTTCAAGCGTGGAACTGGTCAAAGGCTGGCGGGCGACGAGCAGGATGTCGGTGCCGGGTGCAAGATCCGGCAGGAGGCTTTGCATGGCAGCCCGCAGGAGACGCTTGGCACGGTTCCGCTGCACCGCCTGTCCAACGGTCCTCCCGGCTGTCACTCCCACACGCAAATGCGGCTGGTCACTGTGCTGGACAATCAAGACAACAAGCGGGTGGGCATAAGACTTGCCAAAACGCCGCACCCGCTTGAAATCGGTTGACCGGGTCAGGCGGAACTTTCGCTGCAAACCGCACTACCCTTCCATTGACTGAGGTGACTGACGGGAAATCCCGCCCCACTCCACGATTACCAGCGCGTCCGCTTGACGTGCTCGTTGGCGGTGGTGGTCAGTTTATAGCGCCCTTTCAAGCGGCGGCGTTTGAGCACGGCGCGGCCGTCGGCGGTCGCCATGCGCTGGCGGAAGCCATGCACGCGCACGCGGCGGCGGATCTTGGGTTGATAAGTTCGTTTAGGCATGTACGTTCCTCACTACAGGTGTTGCAACTCCCCGGGGGAAGCTGTTGACAGGATAATGTCCGCAGCATGGCGGACAGGCGCGAGATTATACCGTAAGGCGGTCGATTCGGTCAATTTGAATTCCGGGGTGTTTTTCTGAAATTCCAGACCGGGTTTCTCTCCCTGACGTACTACTCCGGAGTTTTTTCCGCCTTCCGGGTGGGGTAGACGGGATGAGCCAGCAGGGCGGCAAGTTTTTGCGCGCCTTCGGGGCTGGCAACCGCGATGATCTCATCGTTCTCCTGCAGGGTGCTGTCACCACGGGGCAGGGTCATCACCCCGTCCCGGATGATCGCGGCGACCACGCAATGCTGCGCGAGTCCCATGTCCTTGAGCGGGACACCGATCGCCCGGGCACCTGCAGGCACCTTTTCCTCAACCACGGCGTACTTGCCGCGGCGGATCTTGAAGACGGTCATCATGTCTCCCAGGGACATCTCCTCCTGGATGAGATGCGCGAGGACATTCGCCTGGGTCAGCGCCACATCCACATGAAACTTGTCGGTGAAAAGCCAGGCATTGCGCGGGTTATTAACACGGGCAATGGTACGCGGCACATCAAACAGTTTGCGCGCGATGAAACACAGGCTCAGGTTGGCGGCGTCATCCGTGGTGGTGGCAGCCATGGCATGTGCCTGACGAATGCCAGCCGCCTCAAGCACGGCAGGATCACTGGGGTTACCCTCGTAAATGGACTCGGTCGGTAATTCCTGGTGAAGATGGGCAAGAATATCCGGGCGATGCTCCACCAGGCGGATCGTGTAATTTTCAGATAGAAGGAGGGTTGCCAACTGGGCACCAGTACGGCCTCCACCGGCGATTAGTACGAACATGTCAAGCCTCCCTTCCCTGATCCAGGCGTGCCCGCAGAGATTTGACACCCTCAAACGTGGCACTGACAGCCAGCACATCGCCACTCTCAAGAACAGTATCCCCGGCAGGCAGGATGGCGCGTCCCGCACGGGTCAGCGCGACCGGAAGAGTTCCAACATTGCCGGTACACAGGTCATTCCAGGTACGACCTGCCCATTGATCCGGAATAATCATTTCATAGACCTCCACCTCGCCGTTCCCTGCCGAGAACACGGCGCGGGATAAGACGCTGGTCAACAATTCCTCCGTACGCTGAGCGCCCCAGGAGGTGGAACTGACGATCTGCAAGCCGAACGCCTCCAGCATGCCTCGCAGGTGCGGATCATAATTGCGGCAGATCACAACCGGTACATTAAAAATGGCACGTGCCGCGTGCGATACGACCGCATTCAACGTATCCGAGTTGGTGACTGCCGCCAGGCCATCCGCCGTTCTAATGCCGGCGCGCTCCAGCACATCATCGCGCAGGATCTCGCCATGGACCGTACGCCCGCGGAACTCGGGATGGATGCGGTTAAATGATGATTCGTCCTGGTCAACGACCACCACTCCATGACCACTTTTATACAAGCGCAGGGCAAGTTCCGCGCCCACGCGCCCGCAACCAACCACAATGAAGTTCATTGTCTTTCCTTTCTCTTCGAAACCTGGTAGGGAACATCGGTAATGACGATCCCGGGTGTGTTAAGCAATTCCTTGCGGAGTATATCAGCAGTGTTCATGTGCAGGGCGCTTTCAATCGATGAGCCTGCCACAAACTGCGGCACAACGATGGTGATGACTTCGTTCACCTGGCGCTGCGCCAATATCTCATCAACATATTGCAATAACGGCTCCACGAACATGCGATAAGGGGAATCCAGGATCAACAGGCGGACGCCATCCCCCCAGGTGTTCCATTTCTTTTGCAGCTTCTCGGTTTCTGCCGGGTCGATCGATACATGCACAGCCGTCACATCATGCGAGAGCATGCGCGCATAACGCAGCCCCTCCAGGGTACCCTGGTGCACGCCGCTGACCGGCATGATGACCCGGTGGCGCGTCACATGGGGGGCGGGTTTGGCATAATGATCAAGGGATAATTTTTGGGCAACGTTCTTATAATGGCGGTTGATGCGCTTGAAAACAAAGATCAACAGGGGGGTGAGAATCAATACGATCCAGGCGCCGTCACTGGAACTTCGTCACCGAGAAAACAAGCATGACGATCCCGGTACAGAAAGCACCGAACGAATTCATTGCCAGCTTGACCCGCCAGCCGGGTTCATAGCGGAGGGGTGTCCCATTCTCCAGGATCTCCTCCCCGGGATTAAGATGTCCGGCACGCCACCAGCGACGCGCCATCCCAACCTGGGCAAGGGTGAAGGACAGGAACACCCCAATGGCATACAGGGGGATCAAGCGGGTGACACTGGCTTGAAAAACGATCACCAGAATGGAAGCCAGGATCGCAAGAGCAAAAATTCCATAGGAATAGACCAGGCGGCTGCCACGATAGGTCAACTGGCGCGGCAGGAAGCCATCCTGGGCTGCCAGGGCTCCCAGGCGCGGAAAACCTGCAAAGGCTGTGTTGGCTGCCAGCACCAGGATAATGGTGGTACTGGTGATCAACATGAAATAGAACACGCCGCGGCCGTCATACACCGTGCGCGCCAACTGGGAAATAACCGTCTCCTGCTCGGATGGAACCGCCCCGATTGTCTTTGTCAGGAAGGAGATGCCAAGGAACAGGGTCGCCAGAATGAAGCCCATCCAGAGCAGGGTAATGCCCGCATTTTTACTGCGCGGTTCCTTGAACGCCGTGATGCCATTCGAGATCGCCTCAATACCCGTCAAGGCGGCTGTTCCGCTCGAAAAAGCATGGAGAATGAGGAACGGTGTGACGAGCTGCAATGTCCGGGCAATTTCCAGTTCAGGGGGATCGACCACGGACCCCAGGCCACCGCTCAACTGCCGAAAAACTCCGATGCCCAGGGTGACATACATCATCAGGATAAAAAAATAATTCGGCGTGGCAAAAAGAAACCCGGATTCGCGAACCCCGCGCAGATTAATGAACATGACAAGGAAGATGAACGCGACCGCCAGCGGCACACGATAGGGAAACAATTCCGGCGCAGCCGAAACGATCTGCGCCACACCGGAGGCAATGGAGACGGATACCGTCAGGATGTAATCGGTGAGCAGGGCGGCGGCAGCCATGAGGGCGGCATTCTCACCCAGATTATCCTTGGCAACAATATACGCGCCGCCTCCGTTCGGATAGGAATGAATGATCTGCTCATACGAAAGTGTCACGATGACCAGCAGGACAACGATGGCAATGGCGATCGGGAAAACATAGCCAAATGCCGTTGTCCCGGCTGCAGCCAGGATGACAAGTATCTCCTGCGTGGCATAGGCATTGGAAGACAGCGCATCGGATGCGAAGACGGCAAGCCCGACGGCTTTTCCGATCGTCTCATGGGACGCATCCGCCGTGGATAAAGGACGACCGGTCAGCCAGTGGCTGATCGATCGGCGCGGTGTATGCGCGGTCATGCGCATCATCAAGTGGCTGCGATCATCATCTTCGGGGGGTGCCGTGCTCATAATTTCTCTTTTCTGGAAACAGGTAAAAAGCTAAAAATATTCCTGTGATGGGAGGCGGGCGATATTATAGTACAAATCATGCGGACCAACCCCATCATCGCTGATCGTTTCCAGTTTGATCCTGCCTGTATGCACCCTGGTATTCAGGCGGGAGGAGACTGGCAATGGAGCGCATGATCTGTTCAGTGCCGTTCCTGAGGTCGGAGCGGCGGTCCCCGGTTCTTGTAATATCGAAGGGCTTTCCAACGGTCAGGCTGACGGGTACCCGCGGCCGGCAGACCAATCCATGGTAGATGCGGGGATTCTCCGTCCCGGTGATCGCGATCGGTATGATGGGCACGCCAGCCCGCAGCGCAAGGAAGGCTGCTCCATCCAATCCCTGTTCGAGACCACCCCCCACGCTCTCACGTCCCTCCGGGGCGATCGCCACGAACCGCCCGAGGCGCAAAGATTCGAGCGCACAATTCAGGGCGCGGCGGTCTGGATGCCCGCGATGAATCCAGATGACGCCATACATTTCCGCAACGAACCCCAGCCCGGGGATATCATACAGGTTGCTGGCAGCCAGTGGATCGATCTCCAGCGTTCGAAGTTGGGAGAGAATGACCACAATATCAGCGTCGCCAAGATGATTAAGTACGATCAGCGCGGGACCGTGGGCGGGAAAGTTCTCCAACCCGTTCACCGTCAACTTGAGACGGGTTGCCACCAAAAAACGTTCCACCAACCTCAGAGCGCGGCGGGCCAGCCTGCGCCCAAAACCATATTTGGGCAGGCGTGTGAGCTCGGGACGAAGGACATCCGCGACAGGTTTAGGCGGGAGGGATGGCGGAGTTCTGCATAGACCCCCCGGTATTCGTGTGGCAGCAACCCGGCAATGTGTCTCATCACCAGGTCTGCATTATGCTGGCGGGCTTCGCGCCGGGCAGCGCCCTTCTCCTCGATCGGCGGCAGGATGACCGGTTTGCCGATGTGCATCTCCAAAATCGGGTCTCTCTCCGCGGCGGGCGCGCTCCCAAAAATCGTCCGTGGTGCCAAAGATGGCGGCAGGCAGGACCGGCACGTGCGTTTCCTCGATAATGTAACCGACCCCCGGCTGGGCACGCCGCATGGCAGTCACATGGGAGCGTCCGCCCTCCGGCGCAAGCATCAACGGGCGCCCTGCCCGGATGACACCCACCGTCCATTCCAGCAGGGCACGGTCATATTCGCCGCGATGCACGGGAGTCACACCATACAACCTGAGCAATTGCCCCTGACCGGGTCTGTCAAACACATCCGAAGCGCCGATGATCTCCAATGCTTCAGGCCAGAAGGCGGCTGCAAAAGGCGGGTCATAAAGCGAGATGTGGTTGATGGCTGTCACATACGGTTTGCCAAACGGCACATTCTCCCGCCCGGTGACCTTCACGCGCGCCAGGATATGGAAGATGCCGCGGAAGACCCATCGCAAGATCGGACGCGTCAGGCGGTATTTCAGAGGAACGCGGTACTCACCCATCACACAATTCCCTGATACGGGCAAAGACCTGGTCAGCCGACATTTTATCTGAATCAATGATGATCGCATCCTCGGCTGGACGCAGGGGGGCAACCGCACGGGTCGAATCGATCTGGTCACGGGCGCGGACCTTGGAGAGGATCTCCTTGAAATCCGCCTGCTCCCCTCTCGCGATGATCTCCTTGTACCGGCGGCGGGCGCGTTCCCGGGCAGAGGCATCCAGATATATTTTCAAATCCGCCTCGGGCAGGACCACGGTGCCTATGTCGCGCCCGACCATGACCACGCGGCCGCGCTGACCGATGCGGCGCTGCTGCTGGCTGAGCGCCTGCCGCACACCGGGATAGGCGGAGACGACAGACACGTTCGCGTCCACCTCCGGGCGGCGCACCTCCCAGGTGATATCGACTCCCTCGACCAGGACATCGCAGGCACGCCCGTCCATCTTTGAAACAGGCGCGACATCGATCGGGATCTCCACTGCCAGGCGGGTGACCGCGGGTTCGTCATTCACATCCACGCCCCGCTGAAGAGCGATCCAGGTGACGGCGCGATACATCACACCCGTGTCGAAAAAGAGATAGCCGAGGTCGTCGGCGAGACGTTTTCCTATGGTGGATTTCCCTGAAGCGGCGGGACCGTCAATGGCAATAATGTTGGGAGTATTCATATATCCGATACCAGGAGAAAGATGGGATGGTATTTACGGCTGGAGGGAATCTGAATCGATGAACAGGTCATTGCGAACCCAAAGAACCAGGCTCTCAGACGAGGACGGCAATTCGTGATAGAGGAACCAGCGCAGGAAATAGGCGGGAATCGAATCCCAGACGGGAGCCTGCCGCCAGTTGAAATCCTGACCGCGATAGGCAACGGTCAAGCCGGGTTCATCCTGCAGCGGGGTGACGATCAGTTCAGGAGATGAAGCCGGGTCGAGAGCCTGCACGACCGTCACATCGTGATTCCGAAGGGACCAGAGCAGGGCGGGCAGAATCCACTCCATAAATGGTGACAGCCAGGGTGTCCGCGTGACCCGTCGACCACTCCGAGATCTCATCCGCGGTCTGTGAGAGCAGGTCCGCCTGCAGGATGCCTGGGGAGGAACTCCAGGGTTGGATGGCATTCGCGTTGCGAAGCCCCGTGGCACCCCAGGCAGCGCCAAGGGTGTAGAGACCGAGGACAATGACCACGCCCCAAACCGTGCCAACCCGGGCGATGCTTGCCGACCAGCCAAAGCCCACCAACAACACACTCAAGACAAGCAGCAGCAGTGCGCCCGCGAACAGAAACAAGCGGATGGTGGCCTGTTCCGATGGGATGGGGGTCAGGGAGAGGGCGTTAAGATCCATCCAGGCAAAAGCCAGCAGGAGCACGGTGAAGATCATCACCCCCAATGCCTCCAGGCGATCCTGGCTGTCAAGTTCAAAGTGGCGGTCAAGCTCCAGCGCGGCGAGAGTCCACAATGGGATGAGCATCCACACCAGGTCCGCAGCCTGCCGGGTGGTATAAAAGATCGCCAGCAGGAGCGCCACCAGCATCCACAGGCTGAGGAAGATGGATTGACCGTTCCCGTTCAACCAGCCGCGCACGAGGGCATATACTGCGAACAGGATGCCGAGCAGCTGGCACATGCCCAATAAAAGCAGGAGCCTGCCGACGGGAACAGCCGAAGCGCCGATCCAGCCCGCCAGGAATTGCGGCAATGACGCGAGCCAGGCGCCCAATCCCTGCGGTGCGAGCAGGAAAAGGGTGGAGATCACCAGCAGGGTGAGAATGGCGGATATGAGGAGAGGAACATACGGCTGGATCGAAAACACAGCGGGTGCCGCGCCGGTTTCCGTTCCCGGGTCGGATCCCGCGCTTTCGGGAGAGTCTGCCTCAGCCGTGGATTGACGTGCCGAAAACAATTGCATGAGCATCCAGGCAAGCAGGAGGGAAAACACTCCCAGCCATAGAGCGGGACCGGAGAGAAGTGCCAGTGCAAGGAAGACGCCCGCTGCACGCGGCTGGCGGCGCAGCCAGAACCCGGCGGCAAACAGGGAGGCTGTCAGCGCGAGCATGGGACTGCCAGCCTGTCTTGAAAAGGCGACAAAGGCGGGGTCCAATGCAAGGAAGAAGGCGAGGATGGCAGCCGGGCGCGGATGAATTTTTTCGCGGAAGAGCAGGGGGGCAAACACGAGCGCGGAACCTGCCAGGGCAGGCCAGAAGCGGGCGAGAAAATTGAAACTGCCAAACAGGAAAAACAAGACCGCGGTGAGGTTGGTATAAGCCACATGGGAGCTGAGCGCAGGGCTTTCCCCCTGTGCGATCTGCAAGGCATCCAGCGCAAGGCGGGCTTCGGAATCGGTCAACGGGAGTTCTCCCAACCCGATAAAACGCAACCCCAGGGCGAGGAGAAGAGCCAGCAGGTATGCAATTAGCTCACGGCGGGAGAGGCGGAAATTCATGGGGCAATTTTAGCACAAGGCAGTGGAATGCCGTTTTGGATGAGACTCGCCATCACGGCACACCATAGACCACGGTATTTCCCGTCTGGAACAGGACCACCAGGTGCTGTTGGAACTTGGTCTCGCTGACATTGTAGGTCGTCCGTTCCAGGCTGCCGACCACGACATAGCGGACCTGGTACTGGTCAAGGATGGCGCGCGCGTAATCCCAATCGGGGACCTCGTAGAGGGTCTTTATATCCACCTCACGCGTCCCGTGCGCGGACCATTCCCCGCGCCACTGGTATTCGTGCCAGGGCCAGCCCAGCACGGTTGGCAACCCGGTATGGGTGGCAATGCGGGCATAGTAGGAATAACTGCCGCCGATCGCCTCAGCCACCACCCCGAGGGGCGCGGACTGAAGATAACGGATGGCAGCTGCATCATCGGGATTGTCCCGGTCAAGATGGGCGGATGCGTCGAGGCTGTAGCCAACGACCGGCTTGAAGTTGCTCGTCCGGTTGGCAAAGGCAAGGATGGGGTAGATCAGCCCGGCGATGAGGACCAAACCCAGCAGGACCCGCCAGAGGACATTCCAGAGTCCACGCAGGTTCCGCAGCAGGATGACCGTCCCGAAGGCTGCTGCAAGCGACCACAACTGCCAGGCTTGATAATAAAACTTGAAAACAGTATTGATGCGGTAACCGAACAGGTCACGGAGGTAAACAAAATCAGGGGCGAGGATCAGGAGCGAGCCGAGGAGTATGACAAGCAGGATGAAGGTGGAAGAAGAAGGAAGAGGAGATGAGGAATCTCCTGCAACGGGCTGCTGTGATGCTCTGGCTGTTGAAAGCAGGTTGGAAAGGGCAAGCCAGAGGATGGATGCAATGGTCAGCAGACCGGCGATATGGGACAGGCGGCGCGCGGTCGCGGCGGAGAAGAGAGCTGGGACGTCCGGCATGTTTTGGGAGGAGAGGTATTGCGCCGCAAATTCCGGGTCACTCAATTGGGCGACCAAGCCCATCAACCAGGAGAACGCCCAGAGGAAAAGTATCAAGCCCAAAGTCCACAGCAGGGCTGTGCCGTAGCGGGGACGCTCCCTGCCATCGCGCGCTTGAAAGACCAGGTAGGCAAAAAGCGGGATGAGAAGCGTTCCCCACATGACCCATAGTTGGGCGCCGCGCGTCGGGTTGACCAGGTTGGGAAGGATGCCGCCTGCTTGCGAGGAGAAGCCAATATAGAAGGGCAGGTAGAGGATGAATGAAGCAACCGCCAGGGGAATGCCGAGCAGGAAGGCATCTTCGAGACAAGCCCAACTCCAGCCCTGCTCCCGCACCCGGACGAGGATGTAGGCACCGACGACCAGGGCGGCAGTGACGAGCAGGTCCCAGGTGTTGAGAAAAGCCAATCCCCCAAGCACCAGGGCGGTAAAGAAGAAGTCGCGGGGCGTGGTGCGGATGTGAAGATCAAAGAAACGGATCACGCCGCGCCAGCCGCCAAGGAAGACATTCAGCGCCAGCCCAATGCCCAGCATGTTAAAGGGAAGCGCAAGCACGTGCGGATGGAGGTCGCCCAGCACGAAGGAAAAGGCGGGGAACTCGTCGATCACTTCCTGGAAGGTGTTGACCAGGTCGAAATCAGAGATGACCCGCGAGGCGCGCCACCACCATAAATACCGGGTGGGCAACCAGCCTTCGCCTGATGGCGGGACATTCAGATCCTTGATATTGAGCCATGTCCAGAAGTTATCGGTGGAAGAGGATGTCCAGAACCAGCCCAGACCATGGAATATCTCAAGCAGCCCTTCCGCATTGGAGAGGATGAGCAGGAAGAGAGGGGCGAGCAGAGCCGGGAACCAGTAACCAGTTTTCAGTGAACGGTTTTCAGTGCCGGGAGTCTGGGTGCCCGATGTATCTTCCTTCTTAACCGGGTACGCCGCCAGCAGGTTGTAGAGAATGCCATAGGAACCAACGGCAGCAAGTGCAAAGACCAGTGCCAGCATCAGGTTGAAAGCAATGTTGCCGGAGACGCCCGTCAGGCGCGCCAGCATGGCGGTGAGGATGTAACCAAAGTGATAATAGGAGATCGAATAGCCCGACATCCATGGGTCGTTGGGCGGGAGCGCCGGCGAGCGCAGGATGCCATTGATGAACGCCAGTTCCATCGGCTTTTCGGTGCCCACCGCCTCGGGATTGGTGGAACGAACGAAAGCCATGAAGGCAAAGGTGACCAGGAAGAGCAGCTCGGTGACCAGGACCAGGGACTTGTGGGATGAGAACCAGGCCTTTATTTGAGCAACCTGCGACCGATCATCCTTCGCCAGTGACCACAGGCTCAACCCAAGCAACGGGAGGATCGCGAACAAGACTCCCCCCAGGTCATTGCGGAGGATGCCGAGCGACGCAAGGATCCAGAAGACCCAGCCCCAGAGCAGGATGCCCGCCGCGCGGGCGAGGGAATAACCCCGGTCGGTCAAGGCGGGGAGCAGGCGGAAGACCAGCGGGAAGGTCAACCAGCCGAGGAAGGAGGAGGCAAGGTACCAGGAGATGGAGGCTGTCATCAGTGTTCAGTAATCAGCGGTAAGGCAAATTCTATAGGGCAGGCAGGTTCCACTTCCCTGCCGCGTCAGGCTCAAACTCCAGGACGCGCGTGACCGCATCCAGGTTGATTCTCCCATAGACATGCGGGAACAACTCATCGGGCTTGTCCGTGCCCGGCTCATATTTAACCTCGGCTTCGAGCCGCCCCGGGTCAATGACCATCAGGAGCAGTCCGTGCTGACCGGCGTAGTAGCGCTCCGCCACGCCAACCACCTGTGAGGGGGTGGAGCAATGGATGAATCCCTCGGTGGCGAGACCGGGCACAGAGTAATAGCCTTTGCGCCGGGCATCCGTCCATTCTGACGCATGGGTGATATGAAGGATGGTCATGCTTCCTCTCTCTGTTCCTATTATTTCACTGCATAGATGACCGTCATTCCATCGCGGAAGACCTCGGTCCAGTATGTGCCATCATACTGCTCAAACTTGAGCAAGCCTTCACCCGGATAGTAGACGCTCTCCACCTGCCCGACAATGATGTAACGGACATTGTATTTTTGAATGAACCCAAGGGCTGAGACCAGGTCAAGTGTATTATAGAACTCCGTGATCTCCGCGATGCGGTTCTCAACAATGAGCGCTTCCACAAAGCCGCGCTGCTGGCGCTGGTGCCAGTTCCAGCCGACCACCCCGGGCAGACCGGTATAGACGGTGAAGCGCGAGCACCAGCGGTATTCGATGCAGTTGCCCTCCACGATGACCGGCGACCCCTGCACGTTGTCCTGCATCCAGCGGATGGCGCGGTAGTCCTGCCCGATGTCCATGGTCACTGAATCCCAGAACTGCGAGGTGGACATATAGGTCATCGAGTCGAGCGTATGGGGTGCTTCACGATTCATCCGGTCGGTGATCTTGTCTGACGTGGCAGATAATGTGAAGGACGCCGCGCCCGCCAGGAGCAGGATCAACCCCACCTCCCAGACGGTCCGCCAGCGAAGACGCCAGGACGTGAGCGCCGGCAGAGTCCACCCCAAGGCGGCAGCCGCGCTGACAGAGAGCATCGCCCACGCCTGCAGGTACAGCTTGAAGACCGTGTTCATGCGCCCGATGTCGCCGACCACCACGATGATCTCCACTGCAATGGTGAGCATGAGCGAGGTGCCGACCATGAAAAGTACCCAGCGTTTGGAATCGGGTTGGTTCGGGCGCAGGAGCAGGATCGCTGCCCAGATCGCCATCGGCAGGGCGACCAGGGAGATGCCTGCCTTGCGATACAAAAGATAGATCAGCAGCACCAGGAAGAGCGCGATCAGGATCTCGATCAGGAGTTGAACCTTTTTCAGTTTACCCAGCGCTGAAAGCGGGGTGGAGGCCATCCACTCGCGGGTCTCCCATGCCATCCATGCGAAGAGCAGGAAGAGGAACAACCCCCAATGCGTGAAATAGGAGGATAACGGAGTGTGCCCGCCGCGCCAGGGATCCACATCGTTGTAGCCTGAGCCCCACCACTGGAAATACGGGCGATAAAAAAGAAAGGTCAGGACGACCAGGATCAAGGCGCCAGCCGCGGCAACTGCAAACCGTAAAATGACGGGCGGAATGTTGAACTTGTTCTCTTTGAATTCCACCGCATTGAACAAGGCATAGCCAACCGCCAGGGACGCCAGCGGGATGAACGTGTAGGCGTCCCAGGTATTGGTGGGATAGATGGCGCCGAGGACAAGCGCTCCCAGGAGGATCGGGAGGAGACTCAGGGACCCGTGCCTCGTGACCAGGGCAGGCAACGACAGGCGCGCATCCCGGCTCGCAGAACGCAATGCCAGCACAAATGACAAGCCCCACGCGATGACGAACAATGTCAGGATCATCACGATCATGTGGGCATGCAGGTCGCTATACAGGAACGTGAAGAGCGGGAACTCGGTGATCGGCTCCACGTCGCCGGGGGCGGGGATGACGCGGCTCGGCTGCCAGTACCATTCCCCCGGTCCCGGCAGTTGGGCATTCCTGGTCAGAATTTTGGCTAAACCATCCATCCCCCAGCCAAAACGCTGGAAAAAGTTCGCCTCGCCCACCAGTCCGCCCGGTGCGCCCGCCCGCTGGAAGGTGCGCACCAGCATCTGGATGGTGCCCAGGTTGCCCAACAGGAGCATGAGCGCGGTGGAGGCAAAACCGGTGATCAGCGACAGGGGATCAGCCGCTGGCGAGTCGCCATTCCGTCGAACGAGATTTGAGCCGATCGAAAAGGCGCTGACGCCGACCAGCGCGAACAGCGTCGGGAGGATCAGGTTATAGGCGATGGATGGCACGATGCCGAGCAGCTTGACGGGTGTGCCCACCAGCACATAACCGTAATAATAGTAGTTGATGTAACCGCCCGCGAACCACGGGTCATACGGCGGGAAGGTGGTGCTCTTCAACACCGCGTTGAAATACGAAAAGTCCATCGGACGTTCACCGCCCTTGGACGGATGCCACAGATCCGGGTTGCCAAGGCGGATGAGCAGGTCAATGATGAAAAGCGCCAGGAAGACGCCCTCGAGGATGAGGAATGCCCGGCGGTTGGACTTCCACTCGCGCGCCAGTTCCTTTCTCTGGACCCAGCCCTGCCAGGCGCCGACCAGCACGATTCCCCCGAAGACAACGCCGATGGTCGTGCGGTTGTAACCAACCCCCAGGGAACCCATCAACCAGGAGACGTACGCCAGGAGCACGAGCCCCAGGGTGCGCGAGAACGCGTAACCCTTATCCGCGAGACCGGGCAGGGCACGCCGCGCCAGCGGATAGGTGAACAAGCCAAGCATGAAGATGAAGGCATACCAGAAAAGCCCGCCCAACGCGGGAACCCTATTCTGCAGCCAGTCATAATCAAACAACTGCGACCAGGTGCCGCCCGCCTGCTGCCCGGCAAGCCGGTCCGCGGGGAGCATGAGGCTTTTGGGAGGCTCGTAGGAGGCGGCATTCTTCGGCACAAGGTGGACAACCTTGGTCAGGTCCACCGTGCCAAGAATGGCGGCAACCTTCGCCGGGTCATAGTTGGCGTTCTTCTTAAAGATGAGCACCTTCGGATGGTCATAGAAGGTGAATGCCTCCTCCGCGGCTCCGTCGTTGATGACCAGGGGTCCGAGCGTGGGATAGGAGGTGAAGGTCTTGACCAGGTCAAATCCAAGCCGACCTTCGTACATGCCGGGCTCCGCCAAACGGTAGCACTCGATGATATCTTCGCCGGTCGGACAGCCGATCAACTCACGATAGTAAAGCGTGGTGAGTGGATACCGCTCGGGAATGCGGGTGATCTGGGCATACTGGTGGTTGGTCGGGATGAAAATGTAATCGGTTTGATTCAGGGTGTCCTGGAAACGGGTCAGCTTGTCGGCATTGTCGTCCCAATAGACTTGCAGGTTGAGGTCGCCGCGATAAAGACCGCCAAAGGCATCATAACCATCAACGCGGAAGGGCAGGCTCCAGTCGTAGTCGGTTTCATTGGCGATGGTCGCGCCCGAGAGGGTCAGCGCGCCCGTGGTCTCGATGCGGATAAAGTATGCCTGACCCTCCAGCAGCTGGATCGGATCTTCAAATATGAATGTGTATGGCTGCCCGCGCTGGTCATTCACAACGCCAAAATCGGACGTGATCGATACCCTGCCAAGCGCAGAAGTGGAATCGGGCTGACCAAGCAACGATACGGAGAGCGTCTGGGGGGAGGCAGGGTTGGCAAGCACATGCGGGAGCAGGACTTCCGTCAGGACGCCGTCCGTCCCCGCGGTAAAGGTGACGAGATAAGGCGAACCATCGAGGATGTTCGTCCCGGCGGTAAAAGGCAGGGGCTGGGATGTTCCATCTTCATAATGCAGGTTGATGGGTCCCGGCACGTTCTGGTAGATCCAGCGCGAGGCTGCCACACGCGTCTCGGGGCGGGTGTAGACACTGAGAAATGCAAATGCCCAGATTGCAGTGGCGATCAGGACGATCACTCCTGAGAATCGCAACACGGCATTCGCGACCCTCGACCTGGTGACCTGGAACGCGAGCCACGCAGCCATGAGACACAGCAGCGGATAGATGGGCAGCTGGTAGCGCATGGTCGCATTAAATTGGAGCGACTGCCAGGTAAAGTAGATCGCCGTCCAGACCCAGAGCAGGATATGTCCCTTCTCACCCTTGAGGATGCGCCAGCCCATGGCGAGGAATCCCGCCCAGGCAAGGATGCCCAGCGGAAGACCGAGACCCCAGACGGTGAGATTGGTAAATGAGTACAGGTGTGTCCGCCGCGCCCATTGCAGGTTCCACGGCAGGTCAGCCAGACCGGTGGCTTGGGCACGGATCTCTGCCATGTTGTCCAACCACTGCTGGCTGGGGAGCAGACCATCGAAGGCGTATGGCTGGAAGATGCGGAAGGCGAGCAGGGTGGCAATCCCGCCCGCGACCAGGTAGATGGTGATCTTCAACCAACCATCAGCACCCAAAGAGCGCTTATCGACCTCCGCATCCTGGTCTGTTGGTTGATTCGGGATGGAAGGCTTGCGGATGTACCGGACCAACAGCGCGATCGGGAGCATGACCGCCAGCACCACCGCGTTGATCTTGCTGGCAGCAGCCATGCCGAGGAAGAAACCAAAGAACAGGGAGTGCAGGAAGAGCGGGTCGCGGAAAAAACGTAATATTTGAGAGGCAGCATCCAGGTGACCTTCCCCTGGTACTTGTTCGTCGTACGCGATCCTGACCGCAAAATACAGGGCGGCGTACATGAAGGGATTCATGAACAGGTCCACCGTGTAGTAGTGCGACTGCTGGATCTGCATGACCGCCAGCGCGGAGAAAGCCGCGGCAAGCAGGGCGGTTCTCCGGTTGTAGAGGCGCGCCGCGATGAGATACAGGATCAGGATGGTCAACAGGTCTGCGATGGCGGAGAACTGGCGCCCAAAATACTTCAATGGACCCGCAGAGTCACCGAGCATCTCATAGACTATGCGCACCATCGTCACCGGCAGGTTGCCGTACACGTAAAAACCCGCGCCGCGATTGGTGGGATTGAGCGTGGAATGAGCCGTATCGAAATATTCCGCCGGGGTCATCCAGCGCTGGCGGTCGGCTGGACAGGCTTCGATCGCCACACCTTCATCGATGCAGACGTGGGCACGCAGGTTCCCGGTCACCCCGCTCAGGAACAGCTCATCGGGATGCTGGTGCTGCCCCTCCCCCCAGTCCTCACCCGTGACGCGCAACCAGACCGCGAGCATAAGCACGGCGATCAGCAGAAGATCATAAATCCAGGGACGTTTTTCAGGCATCAAGTTTTGAATTGGGATAAGGGTGTCGTTCGCCTGCCATCCATCCAACCCGAATCCGGTGGTTTTTTATTCCGCGGGCACGAAGTATACCCAGAAACTCTGCCACCACGGGTCCGATTCATGCAGGCTTAATTCGCCCTGCGGATACAATTTCTGCAGCGCCTCACGCGTGGCAGCGTCATCATAAGCCGCACTGTAGGGGCTGGCTTTAAAGATGAACAGCTTTGCCCCTGGCAATTGTAACGTATCCGCCAGTTCCTCGCGCGGCAGGGCGAAGTCATGGTTCGGGATGCCCGCCCAGACGCCGGGCAGGCGCGTGTCCACCCAGTGGGCATAGGGGATGATCCAGGCGCTTTCATGATCACCGAACTCGCGGATGACCGCGCCCATCTCGGAGGTCCGCCAGGTGACGCGATCGTACTGTTCATCAAACTGGCGGAAGACAAGGTCGTAATTCTGCAGGGCGGACCCCGCGAAAAGGATGACCACCACCCCCGCGCTGACCAATACCTGACCGCCTCGGTTCAAACCGGACTGGAGACCGGTGAGAAGACCATCCAGGGTCATCCCCACCACGATGAAGACCGGCACCAGCGCGCCGGAGGCACGGTTCAAGGCGGGATTCTCGTCAGGATAGGCGAGGGAGAAGACCGAAGGCAGGATCAGGATCAGGATCGCAGCGACCAGCCACACGTCAGTAAAGCGACGGCGAACCAGGAGGAAGATCAGCCCCAACAGGAACAATGCCCCGGTGATCACATCCAATGCGGGGCGATGGACAACCGAATTGACAAGGATGTTCCCGTCATCAACGTTAAACATCAACAGACCGTTCCAGAGATTGGAGAAAAAGATCGGGAGAGGGGATTCTGCAAGGGCACGCGAGGCGGCGCGATTCCAAAATTCGTCCGGGTGTGCAATTGCATATCGAAGAAGCGGGAGAAAGACAATAAAACCCGCGCCGAACAGCAGTCCGAAATTCTTCCATAAGCCTGCATATTTGTATTTAAGTCTTTCCTGCGTGCATAGACCAATGCAAGCAGAAAAGTTACAACCAGGAGCAGGGGCACGATGCGGAACGGGGTGTAACCGTGCAGACCCAGACCAAGGAAGAGACCGGCAAGGAGGAAATCATTGCGGTTGCGTGTACGAAGACCACGCAGGAGAAAATAGCAGGTCGGCGCGACAAACAGCGGGTAGAGCGGGAAGCGCAAACCAACGCGGCTGATCACGTTCGCCCAGTATGCAATGCCGGCAAAGAGCATGGCAAGCAGCCCGGCGCGCCGGTTGGCGATCTCCTTCCCCAGCAGGTATATGAAGGGCAGCGTGAAAAAACCAAGCAGGGCTGTGCCTATCTTGAGGCTTTGAAAACTGAGCCCGGTTTGAAAGACCGCGGCAACCAGCAGGGTCCAGTAGAACTGGATGGGCTCGCGCCCGGTGTTGCGCGGGAAGAAGATGCGCGTCTCGCCCTGCGTAATGTCATACACATCCAGGATCTTTTCGGCGTGATCGCTGAACGGCTCGGCAGGCACGGCCTCCAGGCGATAAAAGCGGAAGAAAGCCGCGCTGAGCAGGACGACAGCTACCAGAGCATACCAAAGCCATTTTTTTGAGTTTGTCATTGCGGGCGCACTTCGCAAAGCGATCCCCTCTTCACCGGCATGAGCTTGCCTGCCCTGCCAGAATGCGCCCGTAAAAAGAACGACCCCTGCCAGCCAGAGAGAAAGATTCAGAAGGGTAAATTGATTTTCCCCAAATAGATAATATGCCGCCGCGAGCAGGGGCAGCGAGGCGAGCAGCGGGAGCAGGCGGACCGGTTGTATCTTTTCAGGTGGAGATTCGGGCTTCGGAGAGGGCAGGTTCCATTCCCCGCGCAGGCACGACCAGGCACCCAGTCCACCTGCCAGGATGTAGATCACCAGCGCGGGAAGGACGTGCGCGGGCGGCTCCAGCAGGGTCTGCGCGAATAGCGCCAGCAGGAGAGCGGATAATGGGCGCCAGGGAAAAGGCGGAGATTGCATGTGTTCCCGCAGGTGCCCTCAGCGCGCCTTCCTGCCCTTTTTCAGCATTTCAATGGTTTTGAGGATGCGTGCCTGGCGCGTTTCATCCCGTTTGGCTTCATTGATCCACTGCACGTATTCCCTCTGATGTGAATAGGAAAGTTTTTCAAAGACGGCTTTGGCTTCCTTCTCTGTTTTGAAAAGCTTCTTCAACTCCGGCGGAACCTCGATCACGCGCGGCTCGGTATCCGGTTCCACGCTGATCTTCCACCTTATCGCCAAAGGTCTTGCCGATCTGCGCGCGGATGCTCTTGAGGATGAGCAGGAGATGGCATTCCGTCCCCATGCGCACCAGGGTCCCGCGATAGGGGACTCCGTCGATCAGGGCTTTGACCTTGGGTTTCTTGGAACCAAAGGCAGCCTCCACATCGAAGGGGACTTCCACGAACGCGCCGCCCCCGCCTGCATTTTTGATGGTGGCTGTAGAAAGTATGTGTTTTGGTCATGACTTCGTCTCCGTTAGGAAATTCCTGGTCGCCTCGATTTTATCCTTTTCCACCTTCCCTGTCGATTCCCAATAATCCAACAATTGTGTGATGGTCAGCACCGCGTGCAGGGTGAATCCAGCCTGCGCCAGCGACTCCTTCGCACCCGATTGGCGGTCGATCAACACAACCACATCCTTCACAACCAGTCCGGCACCGGTCAATTTCTCGATGGCTTCGAATTTACTTCCGCCCGTGGTGGCAAGGTCATCGATGATGACGACTGTCTCGCCTGCCTGGTATTCCCCTTCGATCTCCGCTTTTGTGCCATAGGACTTGGCTTCCTTGCGCGGGTAGATCATGGGATAACCGCCCTGCAGGGAGATCGCGGTCGCGATCGGGATGGCGGCATAGGGCAGCCCTGCGATCCGGTCGAACTTCAGCGTTTGTAACAGCGGCAGATATGCCGCGCCGACCTGTTCCAGCAATTTTGGATGGGTGATGATCCTGCGCAGGTCAATGTAGATGGGGGATTTCAGCCCGGACTTGAGGGTGAAATCCCCGAATTTGATGCAGCCCGCAGAGAGAAGCCCGTCCGCAAGCGCCGTGAGATGTTGATGTGAGTTGTGACATGCTGCCTTTTTCTTTTCAGCCTGGTGGTACTACATTCTAATACCCAGCATCTGATCGCGGATATCCGCCGCAGCCCTGCCGGATCCTGCGCACGCGAGATGCTCCGCGAGATGGGGATCAGCAATCCCTTGCCATCCTTGCGCAGACCCGCCTGCAGCGTGGACTCCAATTCCCCGCCCTGGGCGCCGACGCCGGGGGCAAGGAACCATAAATCGGGCACGGCAGCCCGGACAGCGGATAAAACCTCCAGGTGTGTCGCGCCGACCACGATGCCGATGTTGTTCCTCGTGTTCCACTGCTGGGCAAGTCCGGCGACATACATATATAAAGGCACAGGAGCATCCGAGCCTGCCGGAATGACCGGCACGTCCTGCAGGTCCTTTGAACCGGCATTGGATGTCTTGCACAGCAGGAACACACCCTTCTCCTGGTCCTGAAGGAAAGGTTCGATCGAGTCATTGCCCAGGTATGGGCTCAAGGTGATGCAGTGCGCGCCAAGGGTCTTGAATGCCGAATTGGCATACGCTTCGGCTGTGGAGGCAATATCGCCGCGTTTGGCATCCAGGACGACGGGGATCATCGACCCCAGGCGGACCGACTGCTCATTGATCGCCTCGATGACCTGCTTGAGCGCGGTCCAGCCCTCCGCGCCAAAGACTTCAAAGAAGGCGGCATTGGGCTTGAAGGCCGCGGCATAAGGGGCGGTCTTTTTCACAAGATCAAGGCAGAAGTCGAGCGCCGCCGCGGCGGTCGGTTCCTTTAGATCAGGAATGTGCGGGTCGAGCCCGACGCACAGGAGCGACGAGCAATCATCCACACGTCTTTCCAGAAAAGAGAAGAAGGATTCCATGCGTCTCCGATTTTGCAATTGTATCCGCTATGCCTTGCCCAACACCATCGCCAGCAGAGCCATCCTGACATACAGACCGTATTCCATCTGCCGGAAGTAGGCTGCGCGGGGGTCTTCATCGAAGTCCGCGCTGATCTCGCCGACGCGCGGCAGGGGGTGCATGACGATCATCTCCTGTTTGGCGGCCTTCATCATCCCGGGGTCGATCACATAGGCGCCCTTGACCTTTTCGTAATCAGCCGGGTCCTCAAAGCGTTCCTTCTGGACACGGGTCACGTAGAGCACGTCGGTTTCGGGCAGGACCTTCTCGAGCGAGGCGAACTCAGCCTGCGGGACCTTCTTCTCGGCGACTTCGTCCATCACTTCCTTGGGCATCTTCAAAATTTCAGGCGAAACGTAATTCAACCTGATGTCCTTGAACTGCGAGAGCAGGCGCGCCAGCGAGTGGACCGTGCGCCCGTATTTCAGGTCGCCGAGCATGGTGACGTTGAGGTTGTCGAGCCTGCCCAGTTCCTCCATGATGGTGAACGTATCGAGCAGGGCCTGCGTCGGATGCTCGCCCACGCCGTCGCCCGCGTTGATGACGGGTTTGCGCGCCGCCTTTGCCGCGATCGCCGCCGAGCCCGTTTCGGGATGGCGCAGCACGATCACATCCGCATAGCATTCCAGCGTGCGGACGGTATCGGGCAGGCTTTCGCCCTTCGAGACCGAGGAATACTTCACTTCGTTGATCGGGATGACCGACCCGCCGAGGCGTTCCATGGCGGCAGTGAACGAGGAGGAGGTGCGCGTGGAGGGTTCATAGAACAGGTTGGCGAGGATCTTGCCTTTCAGCAGGTCGAACGTCCCGACGCGCTCGACCATGCCGCGCATCTCGTGCGCCACGCCAAAGACGTATTCCAGGTCCTTGCGTCCGAACTGTTTGACGGAAATGATGTCCTTGCCATACCACTCGGCATGTTTGTTCTCGCCAAACGGCAGATGGAGGGAAGAGGATTGGGTGGGCATTTTTTCTCCTTTGGTTTTTTATTTCTTGCGGCAGCTTTCAATTCACCGGTTCAGGATGTTGCATGATTCCAAAGCCGGGTCATTCATTCCATACCTCTCTCACGTTCCTCCCATATCCTTTTTCCACCAGCACTTTACCATCCCGGAATGCTTCGCGCCCGCGCAGGACGACGCGCGTGACGCGTCCCTTCACCTGCCAGCCTTCAAAGGGCGTCCAGCCGCAGCGGGAGTGCAGGTCCGCAGCATGGATCTCGTACCGGGCTGTCTCGTCCACTTCCACCCAGGTCTCCGGCTGTTCGGGGAGGTTGAATATCCGGCGCGGGTTGATGACGGATCTTTGAATGAGATCGTCCAGGCTCAACCGTCCCTCGTCCACGGCGGTCAGCAGCAATGGCAGCATTGTCTCCAACCCGGGGAAGCCCGGCGGGGGATTTTCCGAGTCCTTTTCCTCCAGGGTGTGCGGGGCATGGTCGGTGGCAAAACAGTCGATCACATCCATGTTCTCCCACAGGGCTTCCACATCCTCCCTGCCCGCCAGGCGCGGGCGGACCTCGCCGCGCCCGGGATGACCCTGCGAGATGGCGGGAATATCATCCCTGGTCAGGAACAGGTGATGCGGGGAGACTTCGCAGGTCACCTTGATGCCGCGTTCCTTGGCGCTCTTGATGAGCAGCACTTCTTCCTTTAATGAAATATGCGCGATATGAACGGGACGGTCGTGGATGGCTGCGAACAGGATCGCAGCCGCCATGCTCCGGCTTTCGCTGTGCGCCACGATGGGATATTGCTTTGGATACCTCTCAAAATGCGGTCCCCAGAGGGTCATGTCATCCAGGCGCAGTTCGCCAAAAGTGGAGTCGAGGTACATCTTCAGACCCGCGGCTTTTTCCGCAAGGGCGGCAGCCATTTGAGCGTTATCAGGTCCGGCGCCCAGGAACTGGGCATAGTCGCAGCGCGCTTTCGACCTCGCGGCCTCCAATGCACTGGTCGAGGGTCGCCGCGTCGAAGATCGGCGGCTTGGTGTTGGGCATGGCGAGGATCATGGTCACGCCGCCTGCCAGGGCGGATTGCGTCGCGGTGTCCCAGTCCTCCTTGTGGGTCTGTCCGGGTTCGCGCACGTGGACGTGAGGGTCGATCAAGCCGGGGAGTTTGAGCATGGTTGGGTTCCTGGCATCAGGCAAAAAAGAGAGCCGTCAGCTGTCGGTCTGTCAGCCAACAATTGAGCATTTCAAAAAAAATGGGAATTGGACGCATCCAATTCCCATGGGAAACTTCTATAAGCACGTCCTTTATTCACCACGCACTGAGGGCGCTTTGAAGATCAGGAAGATCGAGTTGACGAAGATGCCCAGGATGGCCGCGAATACGATGGCGGGGATGCCGTTCGGGAACAGGAATGGGATATTGAAGGGGAACACGCCATTGGGCAGTGCAAGGTTGCCACCGATGCCCGAGATCAGGATGATCGCGCCGACTGCAAGTTGCTTCGGGTCGAACAGGTTGACCTTCTCGGATTGGATCAGGGCAACGCCCTGCATGCCGATCACGCCGAACAGGTAGATGCTCAATCCGCCGACAACTGCCGCGGGCATGGTGTTGACCAGCGCCACCAGTTTGCCGAAGAAGCCAAGCACGATCGCCATGCCTCCCGCAGTCATCAGCACGGCGGTGGAGTAGTTGCGCGTGATCGCCATGAGCGAGTTGTTCTCGCCGTAATTTGTGCCGGCACATCCGCCCAGGAAGCCGACAACGAGGTCATCCGCACCATCTGCGACGAGATTGAGGCCGATCAGTTCCTTGATGTTGTAGGGCTTGCGTCCCAGTTCTGCCGCGAGTTCGTCGATGTAGAGGCTCATCTGGTAGAGATGCGCGGTGGATTCAGGAACGGTGGCGATGAAGATAAGCGCAATACTCAACGCCATGCCCCAGGCGTCGGGATTGTTGAAGGCGGGGAAGGTGAACTTGGGCAGTTCAAACCAGGCAGCGCTGGCGACATTTTCAAAATGCACCAACCCAAAAGGAATGGCGACAAGGTAGCCAAAGATCGCGCCGAGCAGGATCGGCAGCATCCCGATCAGTCCTTTGCCTTGCAGGTAGACCGAGAACAGGATGGTCGCGATCAGGGTGATGAATGCCACTAGTCCAGGTTGTGGCAGCCACTTCTGGCGCTGCCCAGTTGCCCGCGTTTCCCAGCGCCGCGTTAGCCAGCGCAACGCCGATGACCATTGCCATCGAACCGGTGACGATGGGAGGCAGGACGCGGTCCAGCGCGGCTTTGCCGATGCGCATGATGAGCAGGCCGATCAGGATCTCGAATACCGCCGTCAGGATGATGCCGACTTGCACGATCTTCACACCTTCCGGGCAATAGACTGCCGTGGAATTGAAGCAGTCCGGCGCGAATTTGCTCATGACCGTGATGATGACCGCAATGTACGAGAATGACGAGCCATAGTACATCGGGATCTTGCGTTTGGAAACCAGCAGGGCAATGATGGTGCCAAGTCCCGAAGCCAGCAGGGTGATGCCGACATCGAACTTGGTCAGGATGGCGACCAGCACGGTGGCGGGGAACATCGTCAGGAACTGCTGGAAGCCAAGCGACAGCATCGCGCCGATGGGTGGCGTGTCATCCGGAAGGTATCCCACGACAGTTGATTTGGATTGTTCAGCCATTTTTCTCCTTTGGTTTGTTGTTGTACGCCGGGCCGCGTACAGGCAAAAAAAAGAGAGCCGCAGACGGCTCTCTAATGAACAGGGACAGGCTCTTGAACAGATTGGAAGCAGGGAAAGGCTTCGCGCCCATATTGCGTGTGATTCTATTCAGGCGCGGGATTCTGTCAAGAGGTAAGAAATCTCAGGTTGAGCCCCACTAATAATCGCAATCCGGTTTGTTATAATACCTAATAATTCGCCAGGAGAGAAGAGCAATGGCATATAAAAATGTTACGGTTCCCGCCGGCGGGGCAAAGATCACCATCCAGGATGGGAAGTTGCAGGTCCCCGACAATCCCATCATCCCGTTCGTGGAGGGCGACGGCACCGGTCGTGACATCTGGCGCGCCTCGGTGCGGGTGTTCGATGCGGCTGTGGAGAAGGCCTACGGCGGCAAACGCAAAATCCACTGGATGGAAGTGTACGCGGGCGAGAAATCATTCAAGTTATTCCAAAGCTGGCTGCCGGATGAGACCACCGAGGCGTTCAGGGAATTCCTGGTGGGCATCAAGGGTCCGTTGACCACGCCCATCGGCGGCGGCATCCGCTCCTTAAATGTGGCGCTCCGCAAACTGCTTGACCTGTATGTCTGCCAGCGACCCGGTGCGCTGGTACAAGGGCGTACCCTCCCCTGTACTTCATCCCGAATACGTGGACATGGTCATCTTCCGCGAGAACACGGAGGATATTTACACCGGCATCGAGTTCCAGTATGGGACCGAGGAGAACACGAAATTCAAGGAACTGTTCAAGCAGGCATTCCCGAAGGAATACGCCAAGATGCGCTTCCCCGATACCTCAGGCATCGGGATCAAGCCTGTATCCGTTGAAGGTACCGAACGGCTGATACGCGCGGCCATCAGTTGGTCGCTGGAAAACAAACGCCGGAGCGTGAACATCGTCCACAAGGGCAACATCATGAAATACACGGAAGGGCGCATTCAAGGACTGGGGATACGCCCTCGCCAAACGCGAGTTCCGCGACCAGGTCGTCACCGAGCGCGAGACCTGGATCCTGGGCAACAAGGAAGCCAACGCCGGTCTAAGCGTGGAAGAGAACGCCAAGATGATCGACCCCGGCTTCGACATGATGTCGCCTGCCCAGCAGAACGATATCAAGCAGGAAGTGGAGGAAGCGCTGAAGCTGTGGGATACGCATGGCAGTGGCAAATGGAAAAAGATGCTGTTGATCAAGGACTCCATTGCCGATGTAAGCCTGCAATTCACGCTCATCCGCCCGCGGACTACGATGTGATCGCCACCCTCAACCTGAATGGCGATTACCTGTCCGATGCCCTGGCAGCCCAGGTGGGCGGCATCGGCATCGCCCCGGGCGCGAACATCAACTACGAGACCGGTCATGCCATCTTCGAGGCCACCCACGGCACCGCGCCCAAATACGCCGACCTCGACAAGGTCAATCCCGGCTCGGTCATCCTTTCCGGCGAGATGATGTTCCGCTACATGGGCTGGACCGAAGCTGCCGACCTGATCGTCAAGGGCATGGAAGGCGCGGTCGCGGCGAAGACGGTCACCTATGACTTTGCCCGCCTGATGGAAGGCGCCACCGAGGTCAAGTGCTCCGAGTTTGGCGACGCGATCATCAAGCACATGTAGTATTGGCAATAACACCCAATGAATCAAAAGCCCGGGCTTTGAAGCCCGGGCTTTCCATTATCTACTTCACATCCACCAGTTCCACATCGAAGATCAGGGTCGCATTCGGCGGGATGACCCCGCCGGCACCGTTTTTACCATACGCCAGGTCCGGGGGAATGATCAGCTGCGCCTTTCCGCCGACCTTCATCAGCGCGATGCCTTCATCCCAGCCTTTGATCACACGCCCCTTGCCCAGGGGGAAGGTGATGGGTTCGCCGCGCGGGATGGAACTGTCAAAAACTGTTCCGTCCTTCAATTTGCCGGTATAGTGCACGCTGACGGTTTTTCCAGCGACCGCCTGTACACCCGTTCCGGCTTCCACTTCGATGTATTCGAGTCCGCTTGCTGTTTTCATGGTTTCTCCTGGATTGATTTTTGGATGCCGAATTTTAACCGTTATCCATCAGGAAAAGTGCTTGATTTATTCTGCTCTTATAAAAAAGTAAGCCGCCTGGTGGGCGGCATACTTTGATATGACTCGCATCAATTATGGAACGGGTGTGACTTCAGGTGTGGGCGTCAAGGCAGGCGTCGGAGCGACGAACAACGCGGCAGCCTCCTCCGCCGTGAGCGGCATGCCGTTCATGATCCAGCGGATGAACACGTCGATGATGTTCGGTTTAAGCGTGGTCTTAAGCGGCATGACCCGGATCATTTCCTCGTCAGGTTTTTCGGGATCCATGATGGGGGTCCCTGGATGACCTGTAACAGGTAACTATCCATGTTGCCCGCCATGATGTTATTGTCCACGTTATCGCCGGTGGTGAGGATCTCCTCATAGGTGCTCATCAGGTAGTTGTTGTTATCCTTGCCGGCGCGGTGACAGGAGATGCAATAGCGTTTGACGATCGGGGCGATGTGCACATCGTAGGAAGGCACTTCCCCATCCGCCAGCGGCGGGAACAGCGGCTTGAGCACCTCGGCAGGCACCTCGAAGCGGTCGTCCCACATGTAGCGCATGAAGAGCACGGTGTTATCGATCTCGCTCTTGCTCAGACCTTCGGGGTTGTACATTTTCCCGAACGGGTTCATGCCCGCAGTCGGGGCGTCCATAGGCGATGATCTCAGCCATCGAGGCATCGTTGATCGTGTACAGCACATCCTGGCTGTTGATGGCGGAGATCTCCTTGCCTTCCAGTCCCTCCACGCCCTCGATGGTGGTCACCTTGCCGTCATCGCCGTGGCATTCCACGCAGTGGATCGAGTACAGGTCCTGCCCCGCCAGGATCTGGTCCGCCAGGGTTTCTGCCACAGCCGTCTCCGTGGTCTCGACGACGGGTGCGAACGACCATGATGCAGGACGGTCAGCACGATCATCAACACGGAACCAATGCCCGTGACCCATGCCATCAGTTTCCAGGAGGTATTCTTGAAGACATACGCCAGGATGACCAGGGTCGCAACCACGATGGCTGGAATGACCAACCCGGCATAGGGTTGCAGCAGGGCGGAAAATTTTTCGGTCAGGGTGGCATCCTCTGCCGCCACGGTGGTAATGTTGGAGATCAACGTCAGGATCACAATATCCACCACCATGACGACCATGATGCCGATCGGCATGGCGCGTTTGGCATAGTAACGATCCTTGCTCCGTTCAATGAAGGGCAGCAGCAGGATCAAACCAATGCCGATGCTCGGGATGAGGACCGTGGCAAGCCATTCGATCTTGCCGATGACGGGGATCTGACCGTAGAGCGCCAGGAACTTGAACAGGAAGAGGAAATACCACTCCGGGCGCGGAACATAGGATGTGTCGCTCGGGTCCGCCTTGGGTTCCCCGCCACGCCGATGAAGGTGGCGAGCAGGACCAGCAGGACGAACAGATCCCAGCCAGACGATGACATCCTTGAAGATGCTGTCCGGCCAGAAGAGTTCACCCTTGTTCAGTTCGCGCTCGTAGCGCTGCTTGATCTGTTTCTTGGTGTCGTTATCCATGGCGCGCTCCTTAGTCTTCCCTGGTCGGCCAGTGCGATTCGCCGTGGCGGATGATGAGGTACATGTGCACACCGATGAAACCAGCCAGGATTGAAGGAACGATCCAGATGTGCGCGGAGAAGAACCGCTGCAGGGTCAGCGCGCTCAGGTCCGTGCCGCCGCGCAGGGCCTTCAGGATGAATTCTCCGATCAAGCGGCACGCTCCCCGCGATCTGGGTGCCGACGGTGGTCGCCCAGTATGCACGCTGGTTCCACGGGAGCAGGTAACCGGTAAAGCCCATCCCCAGCGTGGCGATCAGCAGCCCGACGCCGATGATCCAGGTCAATTCACGCGGGTACTTGAAGGAGGCGGTCACAAAGACGCGCAGCAGGTGGATGAAGACCACCAGCACCATCAGGGTCGCGCCCCAGTGATGGATGCCGCGCACCAGCCAGCCGAAGGCGACATCATTCATGATGTACTGGATCGAGTCATAGGCATGGTCGGGCGAAGGGGTGTAATACACGCTCAGGAAGATGCCGGTGGCACCCTGGAGCAGGAACAGGAACAGGCTGGCGGAGCCGAGCGTGTTCCACCAGTTGCCTTTTGGTTCGGGGCGGTCGAGCAGGTTTTTCTGCAGGTCGTTCAGACCCAGGCGTTCATCCAGCCAGGCGACAAATTTTTTCCACATGCCCTAGCCCTCCTTCAAAAATATCTCGAGGATGCCTTCCGCGCTGATGCGGAATTCCTCATAACGGTCCAGCGGACGGGGCGGAGGCCCGTCCAGCACCTCGCCCTCCTTCCCAAAACTGGCATCATGGCACGGGCACAGGAAGAGGCCCTCCTCCTCCTTCCAGTTGACGGTGCAGGCAAGGTGCGTGCAGCGGCTGTTCAGGATCAGGATGTCATCCGGCTTCTCCGATCTGCGGAAGATGAATCCGCCGTGGCTGGTGGCGGTTCGCTCCCAGCCGTTCACCTGGACGCGCGTGAACGAGAACGGGTAGGGCTTGTTGAGCTCGGGCATGTCCTCCAATTTTCCAATGGGGATCCACGCCTCCTTTGAGCCGCTCTTGCAGGGCAGGGTCGATCAGATAACCGACGACTGGGATGCCAACTGCAGACCCGATAATTCCCCCGACAAAATAGATGGTCGTCTTCATGAAATCCCTGCGATGGATGGATTCAGACATGCTACCTCCGGCAAAGCACACAACTTTGGGTCGTGTAGATTGTGATCAAAGCCCGGGCTGTTCTGGCGGACACTCGCAACGGCTCATGGATTCGATTAGAATTGGACAGCGTTGGTATTGTACTGCATGGATTATACGGGTCAATCGCCTCTTTATTAGAGGAAGTCTGAAACGAATAACCCATGAGTATTGTCACTTTTATTCAGAGAAAGTTGGGTGAGATAATAGGACATCTCCCCAAATCCATCGCAAGGAGGCTCCATGAGCCTGAATAGGAATGTCAGTCTGGCAACCGGGCTACGCTACAAGGGACAGGGTCCCATGCTGACCTTTGTCCTGCACCGCATCGGCGGCATGGGCATGGCGATCTTTGTCACGGTCCATATCCTGGCGACCTTCATGACCACCAGCGAGCTGGCTGCCGGGGCTTTCCTCAACTCCATTTACGAACACTGGGCTTTCCAGATTTTCATTTTCTTCTGTGCGCTGTTCCACTGCCATCAATGGACTGCGCATCACCATCCTTGACCTGTTCCCGAGCTGCTTGCACACCTGCGCGAGGCGGTCTGGGTGGAGTGGGCGGTCTTCATCCCCCTCTATGCTTTTGCCGTCCTTGTCATCCTGACCACGGCATTGGGAGGCTGACATGGCAGACAAATCCAGAATCCCTGCCCCTGGCAAAACGCGGCATGAACTTTGAAATGCTGATGTGGCTCTTCACGCGGCTCTCCGCCCTGGCGATGTACGCGCTTGATCCTGTTTGCGATCATCGGCGCGCTGGTCATGGGCGCCCGCACCCAGATGAATTTTGCGGACGTGATGCGCTGGGGCGTTCATGCCCAACAGCAGCCACGTGCAAAGCGTGATACTGGCCAGAGCCTGGATATCTGGTCCACGCTCCTTCTGGAAGTTGGCTGGCAGCGCACTGCTCCTGGTGGCGGTGGCACATGGGGTGCATGGACTGGTGGTCATCGCGGATGATTACATCGTCAGCACGAACGGGCGGAAGATCGTCCGGCTCATCAGCATCGTGTTCATGTTGACCATGATCGCGATCGGTCTTTACATTCTCTGGACTTCATAGGCAGGATGGGATTCATGAGCATTCATCAATTTGATGTGGTTGTGGTCGGCGCCGGGGGCGCAGGTTTGATGGCGGGTTTGTACGCCTCGCGTACCGCCAAGACAGCGGTCATCAGCAAACTGTATCCCACGCGCTCGCACACCGGCGCGGCGCAGGGCGGCATCGGCGCCGCGCTCGGCAATCTTGAAGAAGACAATCCCGAATGGCACACCTACGACACGGTCAAAGGTTCCGATTATCTCGGCGACCAGGATGCCATCGAGTTCATGTGCAAGGAGGCGATCGAGGCGGTGCTCGAACTGGAACACATGGGTCTGCCCTTTGACCGCACACCCGATGGGCGCATCTCCCAGCGTCCTTTCGGCGGTCACACCAATAACGTGACCGGCAAACCCGTCCGCCGCGCCGCGCATGCCGCCGACCGCACGGGTCACATGATCCTGCAAACGCTGTACCAGCAGTGCTTGAAGAACAAGGTCAATTTCTTCGATGAGTACCAGGTGTTGGATTTCCTGATCGTCAATGGCAGAAGACCGTCGGGCGTGGTGGCGGTGGAACTTGCCACCGGCGAACTGCACACCTTCCATGCCAAGGCGGTCATCATCGCCACGGGCGGACATGGGCGCATCTTCGAAGTCACCTCCAATGCCTATGCCTACACAGGCGATGGTGCGCGCCCTGTCTGCGCCGCGGGCTTCCGCTGGAGGACATGGAGTTCTTCCAGTTCCACCCGACCGGCATCTACAAACTCGGCATTCTCATCACCGAAGGCGTGCGCGGCGAAGGCGGCATCCTCATCAACGGCGCAGGGCGAGCGCTTCATGCCGAAGTACGCGCCGACGGTCAAGGACCTGGCCTCGCGCGATGTCGTCAGCCGCGCCATCTACACCGAGATCCGCGAAGGGCGCGGCGTCAACGGCAAGAACTACGTCTATCTGGATGTGCGCCCTGAGAAGCGTCAACAAATATGCGGCGCTGGATGGACGCACAAATCCCGATGGTTCGCCATATACCATCACAGGCGAACAGTTGCTGGCGAAACTGCCCGACATCGTGGACTTCAACCGCGTCTACCTCGGCGTTGACCCGATCACCCAGATGATGCCCATCCAGCCGACCGCGCATTACACGATGGGCGGCATCCCGACCAACAAATATGGCGAAGTGGTGATCGACGACAAGAACACGGTCTTCCCGGGCTTGTATGCGGCGGGCGAATGTGCCTGCGTTTCCGTCCACGGGGCAAACCGGCTCGGGACCAATTCCCTGCTCGACCTGGTGGTGTTCGGCAAGCATGCCGGGCTCAAAGCCGCGGAATACGCGAACCAGGCTGATTTTGAGAAACTGCCCGCAGACGCGGAAGCCGAGCGCAATGTCCCAGTTTGATGCATTGCGGAATGGATCGGGCAAAGAGAACGCCTTCGATATCGCGATCGAAATGAAAAAGGTCATGTTCGACGAGGTCGGCATTTATCGGCACTGAGAAGGGCATGCAGTCTCGCCATCGAGAAAGTCCGCGAGTTGAAGGAGCGCTACAAGCAGGTCAGCGTGACCGATACCGGCAAGATCTTCAACACCGAACTGTTGAACGCCTGGGAACTTGGCAACATGCTCGAGATGGCGGAGGTGATCGCCGTCATGCGCGTTGAACCGCACAGGAATCGCGCGGCGGACATTCGCGCGAGGATTATCCCGAAGCGCGACGACAAGAACTGGCTGAAGCACACGCTGGCCTGGAAGAAGATGGCGACAGATCGAGATCGGTTACAAGCCGGTGATGATCACGAAATATCAACCCAAAGCACGCGTTTATTAGTGAGGCTGACCATGCAGATAACACTGAAAATCTTCCGCTACAACCCCGAAGTGGACAAGAAATTCCACTACGAAACCTAACCCTCGAAGGCGAAGAGACCGACCGCGTGCTCGACCTGCTTGAAAAGGTCAAGGGCTACATGGATGGCACGCTTTCCTTCCGCCGTTCCTGCGCGCACGGCGTCTGCGGCTCGGATGCGATGCGCATCAACGGGCGCAACATGCTGGCCTGCAAGAGCTCTGGTGCGCGACGTGGGCAGCCAAGATCACGGTGGAGCCGTTGCTGGGCTTGAAGGTGATCAAGGACCTGATCGTGGATATGGAACCGTTCTTCGACAACTACAAGAAGGTGCTGCCCTAGTTCATCAACGACTCCCCGCTGCCCGCGGATGGAAAGGAACGCCTGCAAAGCCCCGAGCAGCGCGCCCGCTTTGACGACACCACCAAGTGCATCCTGTGCGCGGCCTGCACCACCTCCTGCCCGTCCTACTGGGCGCAGTGATGATTATCTGGGCCCTGCCGCGCTGGTGACCGCGCACCGCTTCATCTTTGACAGCCGCGATGAAGGCGCTGCCGAGCGCATGAAGATCGTCAGCGAGACCAGCGGCCTGGCACGCTGCCACACCATCTTCAACTGCACGATGGCCTGCCCGCGCGAGATCCAGATCACCAAGGCCATCGGCGAGTTGAAGATGGCGACCATCACGGGCAAGGTCTAGAGTAACCGGTTTTCAGAGATCGATCAGGCCGCGCCTCATGGGACGCGGCCTTTCCTTTTGATACAATCCTTATCCAGGAGCCTCCCATGCAACCCTGGAAAACCAAAGACCGTAGAACCGTCCTTGAGCAGCGTCCCTGGCTGGTGGTGGAATATCACACCGTGGAACTGCCGGACGGGCGCCTCATCCCCGACTGGCCGTGGATCATCACCCCTGATTACATCAACGTGGTGGCGGTCACCGCGGATGGAAACTTCATCTGCTTTCGCCAGGTCAAATATGGGCTGGAGGGCGAGACGCTCGGCATCGTGGGAGGTTTTGTGGAGGCAGGCGAAGACCCGTTCCACGCCGCGCAGCGCGAACTCAGCGAAGAGACTGGTTACGCATCAACGGATTGGGTCCCGCTCGGCACATACCGGGTGGACCCGAACCGCGGTGTCGCCATGGGGCATCTCTATCTGGCGCGCAATGCGGTCTATGTCAAACCTCGGGATGCGGATGATCTCGAAGAGCAGGAGATGATTCTGCTCACCCGTTCACAGGTCGAATCCGCCCTGGCACATGGGGAATTCAAAGTGCTGGCATGGGCGGCATCCATTGCGTTTGCCCTGCGCCACTTGTAGTCTGAAAAAACCGCGTCAAATGATGTGGCTTTTTCTTTGGTAGTAGAATCATTCCGGGAGGCCGCATGGCAGACAAATTCATACTCTCAATTGACCTGGGCACATCCGGACCTAAAGTGGCTTTGTTCTCAACCCAGGGGGAATTGCTGGGCAGTGAATTCGAGGAAACACATCTGACCTTGCTGGAAAATGGCGGGGCGGAACAATCCCCCAGTGAGTGGTGGACAGCCATCGACAAGGCAGTTAAACGCTTGCTCTCCCGCGGGCTCGCCCCGAACAAGGATATTGTTGCCATCGCCACCACCGGTCAATGGTCGGGGACGGTGGCAGTGGATGAGGCTGGCAAACCTCTGTTGCCTGCGATCATCTGGATGGATTCCCGCGGCGCTCCCTACATCCGGGAGATGTGCGGAGGCGGGCTCGCACTCCAGGGGTATAACGTCCTGAAGTTGTTTGAATGGATCCGAAAAACCGGCGGCATTCCCGGCAAGGCGGGCAAGGATCCAACCGCGCATATTTTATATCTCAAGCATGTCCATCCGGAGATCTATCAGCGCACCCACAAATTCCTCGAGCCGATGGATTACATTGGCATGCGCCTGACAGGGCGCATTGCCGCCTCGTTCAACTCCATTGCATTACACTGGCTGGCTGACATCCGGAAAATATCCGCTGTGACCTATGACAGGTCGCTCCTCAAGCACTCGACCATCGAGCGTTCAAAACTCCCGGACCTTCAGCCTGCCAACTCCATCCTTGGGCTCGCTCCAGGCGGATGTGGCACGCGCGTGGGGTCTGCGCGAGCAGGTGCAGGTGGTGATGGGTTCACCCGATGTGCAATCAGCCGCGGTCGGGTCCGGGGCTGTCAACGACTTCGAATCCCATCTTTATATTGGGACCTCCTCCTGGCTGACATGTCACGTACCGCGCAAGAAGACCGACATCTTCCATAACCTTGCGTCGCTGCCGTCCGGCATCCCCGGTCGTTACCTGTTGACGGATGAACAGGAATGTGCAGGGGTCTGCCTGCAATTCCTGCGCGATAACATCCTGTTCCACAAGGATGAGCTTCCCTGCCGGCGATAAGCCCGTGAACGCCTACCAGGTCTTCGACCAGATCGCCGCGCGCACTCCCGCCGGCAGCGGCAGGGTCATCTTCCTGCCGTGGCTCTATGGCGAGCGTGCTCCCATCGATGACGAGTCCGTGCGCGGCGGCTTTTACAATCAATCACTGGAAACCAACCGCGAGCACATGATTCGGGCGGTATTCGAGGGCGTCGCCTTCAACTCACGCTGGATATTGAAGTACGTGGAGCAGTTCAATGGGCGACCCGCCGAGGCGGTCAACATGGTCGGCGGCGGGGCAAAGTCGGCGATCTGGTGCCAGATCCATGCCGATGTGCTGGACCGCCCGATTCGCCAGATGAAGGATCCCATCGAGGTCAATGTGCGCGGGGCAGCCCTGCTTGCCTCCGCCGCGCTGGGGTACCTCCGCTATGACGAGATCGGAGCGCGCGTGCCCGTGGCAAACACCTACCTGCCCAAACCCGCCAACCGCAAGTTGTATGATGAACTGTTCTCGGAGTTCGTGGCGATCTACGAAAACAACCGCAAGATCTACGCACGCCTGAACCGCGTAGCTTGAATTCTTGCTGTCATTGCGAGCCTGCGGAGCAGGCGTGGCAATCTCCTCGCACCATCCAAGACAATTGGAGCCTCCCATGAGCATCAAAGACTTCTTCTTCAAGCAGGTCGAAAAAGCGATCAAGGTCATTCCGGGGGTCAGCCAAAAGGTCGAAAAGGAATATGACAGCATGATGGGAGAACTGGAAGGTTCGGTCAAGCCCTACAAGGATAAATTCCCCGTCTTCACGCAGATTCCCGCCACCGGCAGAGCCCGCGCCGAAATTTTAAAGGACCTGCAAGCCCTGCGCGATCAGGAGGAGAAAACCTGGAAGGATGGCTATGTCTCGGGCGCGGTCTATCACGGCGACGAGGAGCACATCCAGTTTCTGAACCAGGTCTATGCGCTCAACTCGCAGAGCAATCCCCTGCATGCCGACGTATTCCCAAGCGCCACCAAGTTCGAGGCCGAGATCGTCGCCATGACCGCGGACATGCTGGGTGGGAATGGTCAGGACGTCCACGGCACAGTGACCTCCGGGGGCACGGAGAGCATCCTGCTGGCGATGAAGACCTATCGCGACCGGGCACGCGCAGAGAAGGGCATCACCCAGCCCGAGATGATCGTCCCCATCACCGCCCATGCCGCCTTCGACAAAGCCAGCCAGTATTTCAACATCAAGACCGTCCACATCCCGGTGGATGAAAATTTCCGCGCGGATGTGAACGCCGCCCGCAAGGCGATCAACCGCAATACCATTGTCCTGGTCGGGTCCGCCCCCACCTTCCCGCACGGCGCCATTGACCCCATCGCGGAACTGTCCGAACTGGCGCGCCAGCACGGGATCGGTTTTCACACCGACGCCTGCCTGGGAGGCTTCGTCCTGCCGTGGGCGGAACGCCTCGGTTACCCTGTCCCGCCCTTTGACTTCCGGTTGCCGGGCGTCACTTCCATGTCCGTCGACACGCACAAGTACGGTTATGCCGCCAAGGGCACCTCGGTCGTCCTGTACCGCGGCCTCGACCTGCTCCATTACCAGTACTACACCATCCCGGACTGGCCCGGCGGTCTGTACTTCTCACCGACCTTCGCCGGCAGCCGCCCCGGCGCTTTGAGCGCAGCCTGCTGGGCTGCCTTGACCTCCATCGGTGAGCAGGGCTACCTCGACGCGACCAAAAGGATCCTCGAGACCGCCGCCAGGATCAAGGAGGGCATCCGTCAGATTCCCGAACTGCATATACAGGGCGACCCTCTCTTTGTGGTTGCCTTCGCCTCGGACTCGGTCGATGTCTACAAGGTGCTGGACTTCATGTCCCACAAGAAGTGGAGCCTGAACGGGCTGCACAAACCGACCTGCGTGCACCTGTGCGTGACCCTGCGCCATACCCAGCCCGGCGTGGCGGATCGCTTCCTCGCCGACCTGCGCGAGGCGGTGGAACACGTCAAGGCGCATCCGGAGGAAAAAGGCAGCATGGCTCCCATCTACGGCATGGCATCCACCATGCCCATGCGCGGCCTGGTCAGTGACATGCTCAAGAAATACCTCGACCTGATCTTCAAACCCTGAGAATCGGTTTCAGGGATATTGGGCGGGTCACTACCCGCCCATCTCAATACACACTTAGCAGTGTCACTGTGCGAGCGGTACTCCCGAAGCGAATCGTCCTGCACGAAAACGGGATTCCTAATCATTTTTAGACAGGTTCTACGAGCCGTGCTCATCGCACGGCTCTTTCATGCGCGGGGTAGAACTAACGCTCATATCCTTTTCATCTGATTATTATAAAATTCTACATAATCTACATTGACCTTTCAACTCCCCTCCATACAATCGACCCTTGGATGCTGATAAAACGTCTTCAACTCGGTCTCCTGCATACTGCCGTCGCCATGACCCTCGTCCCGATCAACAGCACGCTCAACCGCGTCATGATCCACGAGCTGGGTCTCTCCAAGACCCTGGTCACCCTGCTGGCGATCTCCCCCTACCTTCTTTCCCCGGTCCAGGTCTACATCGGCTCCTTCTCGGACCGTCACCCCATCCTGGGTTTCCGCCGCACGCCTTACATCCTGCTCGGACTGCTGTTATGCGTGGCAGGCGTGGTCGTCTCGCCCCAGGTGGCGCTTCTCATCAGTGAGAACTTCACGCTTGGCATCCTTTTGGGTCTGCTGGCATTCGGCGCCTGGGGCATGGGCTACAACCTGTCTGCCGTTTCCTACCTCTCACTTGCCTCGGAACTCTCAGGGGAAAAGGGTCGCGGTCGCACCGTCGCAGTCATGTTCTTCATGATGATTCTCGGCATGATCGCGACCGGCATCACCCTCAGCCGTCTTATACCGGAGTATTCCCCGGAGATTTTATCCCGCGCCTTCAACTTTGTTGCCGCCACCGCCCTGGTTCTGGGTTTGCTCGGTCTCCTCAAGCTGGAACCGCGCCTGGGCGGGAAGGCTGCTCCCGGTCAGCATGCCGAGGTGCATACCGTCCGGCAGATGGCGGATGCCATCCTCGCCAATCCCGTGGCGCGCGTCTTTTTCATCTATCTTTTGCTCCTCCTGGCAGCGCTGCTCGGACAGGATGTCCTGCTCGAACCGTTCGCCGCCCACGCCTTCGGCATGACCATCGAGCAGACCTCCCGCATCGTCTCCATCATGGGAACCTTCACCCTGCTCGCCTTCATCCTGGCAGGTGTCCTGGAAGGGCGCGTTCCAAAACGGATTCTCGCTCAGACCGGCAACCTCGGTGCACTGGCGGGCTTCCTCACCATCCTGCTCAGCGGTCTCCTGGATTCAACCGGCACCTTCTACGTCGGTTTGGTCCTGCTCGGCTTTGGCACGGGATTGTCCACCATTGCCAACCTGTCCCTGATGTTCGATCTCACCGTGCCCGGGCAGGTCGGTTTATACATCGGTGCCTGGGGCTTCTCGAACGGGCTTTCCCGCTTGACCGGACTTTTCCTGGCGGGTATTGTCGCCGACCTGGGCACGCAGGTCACCGGTTCCGCCTTGAATGGATACCTGATCGTCTTCGGCATCGAAGCCCTCATGCTCATCGTCGCCGCGCTCCTGCTCTCGCGCATTGATCCCGCCACCTTCAGAAAACGCGCCGCCGAACCCGCCTTTGAAGACAAGCTCGCCCTGGCATCCGACTGACCGGTTCTCCGGATTGATTCCCCGCCATTTCATCCAGGACACATGACCGAAAAATCCCTCTCCCTGAAAGACGCCGCCGCCATCATCGGTGTCCATCCAAGCACGGTCCGCTTGTGGACCGATAAGGGCATCCTCCCCGCCCACCGCACCGCCGGCGGGCACCGGCGCTACCAGCGCGTGGATGTGGAACTCTGGGCGGAACATCTGCGCCGCGGCAACCTGGAAACCGACGACATGCTGCAATCCGCGGTGCGGAATATCCGCATGCGCATCGCCGAGGGCAGCCTGGAGGCGGAGGCCTGGTATCAAAAACTGGACGAGGATGCCCGCGTTCATTACCGCCGGAGCGGGCATTCGCTCTTCCAGGGAATGATCACCTTTCTTTCCTCAAGGGAGAGCGACGCGGGTTCGGAAGCCCACGCCATCGGGTTTGAATACGCCTCCCGCGCCCATCGCTACGATTTAAGTTACGTGGAGGCCGCCCAGGCTTTTTTGTTCTTCCGCAACACACTGATCGAGTCGGTCGTACACGCCTACCGCGAGGCAAACGTTCCCTTTGACGAGATGCTCCATCGCATGCACACCTTCACGGATACCATCCTCGTCAGCCTTCTCCAAACCTACCAGGAACTTGAAGGTCCAAATGGATAAAACAAAGACTTCCAGAAAATATCCCCCTCTTTATGAACGGCATCATCCCGTTCGCACTGTATGCCCTTGCCCTGCTTCTGCTCGTGCTGGTCATCGTGACGATCGCCGTTGCCCTGAACATGATTCCCGGCACGGCGTGACCCAAATCCCTTCCTCCCGGAGACTCCATGAATACCGTTCTACCTCTGCTTTCAAGCCTGATCAGTTTTGTTTTTGCCTTTTTTGTGTTCAACCGTTACCGCACCCGCAAGGGAACCCATCTGCTGTTGTGGGGGATCGGCACCCTCTTCTATGGCATCGGCGGATTTTGCGAGTTTTACTACGGCGCCTTTGGCTGGGATCCGTTGATCTTCCGCCTCTGGTACCTGTTCGGCGCCATCCTGGTGGCTGCCTGGCTTGGACAAGGCACCGTTTACCTGCTCGCCAAACCGGGCTGGGCGAAAACCTTGATGATCATTCTCCTGCTCGGCTCGCTTTTTGCCGTTTACAAGGTCTTCACCGCCGAACTCGACCCGGCGCTCATGGCGGCAAGTGGTCACACCGGCAGTGAGTTGAGTGGGCGTGCCATCGTCACGGATGGCGTGCGCGTGCTGACCCCGTTCTTCAATCTGTATGGCACCCTCACGCTGGTCGGCGGGGCTGCTTACTCCGCTTATATTTTCTGGCGCAAGCGCATCCTCCTGCACCGCGCCGTTGGCAACATCCTCATCGCCGTGGGTGCCATGCTTCCAGCCTTCGGCGGTTTCTTCAGCCGCCTGCAGATTCCCGGCGCGTTGTACCTCGGGGAATTCCTGGGCATCATCCTGCTCTTCCTCGGTTTCCTGCGTGCCACCACCGGGATGAGCGAGCCCGTCTCCGTGCCCGCCCCCGCAAATTAAAGTCCCATCACATACCATCAAACCCGTTTTCCCTCCGAAAACGGGTTTTTTTCTCTTGGCGAGGGTATTTGGAGAATCACTACATCCGCCAACTGAAAACCTGACATGTCTTATCGAAACTGTGTCAACAGCAGTCCAAATTTCCTGGACATGAGTAGTCATTTTTCATGCCGCCCCGGAGACATGTCAGGTTTTTTTCCGAGGCTTTACATCCAAACACGCTCCCCTCCCCAAATGGTTTGAGAACGCATTTTGGGGAGGGGATTTGTTTGCCAGCGAGAGGCATATAATATTGGCATGCAAGTGCAGTCTTGGAACCGGAATGAAATTATTTCCTCCCCCATTTCCGCTTTTTGTAAATGGGGGAGGCTACCGTGGGGGCCTTTGTTGCCGGTGGTATAAAGTTACTGGATTCGATCAATATGCCAGAGATGGCATAATCAATACTATCGCTTCTGCAAATGACGTCATTAACTCAGTAAATTCCGGTCCAAATCGTTATTGGATTTCGATACCATAAATAAGAATGGAGATCTTAATGAAAATAACTCAGGCAAAGATTTAATGATTTGTGGATATTTAGGGCTGGATTTTTTTTCTACCAAGAAACAAAGTGTTTGGGGTACCTTTATGATTCCTCCGTTCTTAATGTTCATTGATCTCATTGTATTATCAAAATTTGATAATATCAATTATTTTATTTTCATTACTTAGTTATTGTTTCTTTACTGTTATTTGTGTTGATTATTCTTTATGAATTGAAAAAGTATAAACACAAAAAATTCCATAATCAGTATACACAAAATTTTAATCATACTACTCAAAAGCATGTATGATCTTGGCTTTATCGCTATGCTATTTGCTATTTTCTGGACTTTGGCTGTTATTTTGGCTTATGAGTTCTATAACCCCCACATAATTTCTAGGATATCTTTTGTCATCCTGTTCATTTCCGTTGGTTTAGTACTCCTTCATATCACCAAAAGTATTGATTTACAAATCTGTTGACCGCCCAGATAAAGGGAACAAATACCTTCCATTAGCCATAGCACTGTCAAGCGCAGCACCAGGATTAGGAATGCTTATTTATTTTTTTTCTTCGAAATCTGGAAACATTGGAACTCCTTATATCTTTTTTATCATCGGTTCGTTGTTTATTTCAGTAGGCACATTACCAATATTCATAATTAATTTATACGAAATCATAGTACTTACCTTAACAAATGGCCGATGCTAAGAAAATCTGGATCAACAAATTGAACTTGTTGACCCGCTCGGCGAGGGTCCCAGCGTAGCACCCCAAAGCGTAGCGGAGGGGGCCTCACCCCGCCATTCCCATGACCGCCGCAGCCCTTCGAAGATGGCAATAAGTTGGCTTATGCCGACTTCCATGTCTTGAGGCGGGGAATTCACGTGTGCCCGTTCTTTGGGCATTCCCCCGCCTGGGTCCTCCTCGCACAAATCATCCTCGTTCGGCGAGCGTCTCCGCGTAGCACCCCCAAAGCATAACGGAGATAGCCTCACCCCGCCGCCCCATGACCGAAGGTCTCCGCGTTATACCCTGACACACCCATAGACCCATCAACTATAATCAATTATCTCCTAGATTTTTTTTTCTGCTGCTAATTGTTTGCGGAGATTGCAATGGCTATACATCGGAAAATTACCTTGTTTTGCTTGCTCGGTTCCTGCATGCTTGCATCTTGTTCACTAACAAAAACAGCACCTGCAGCCACATCGCCATCAATTGTGTTAACATCCACGAACGTGCAGCAGGCAACCTTGGGTCAATCCCTTCCTGAATTGACCGAAACAAAAGTCACTGTTCAATATACTCCTGAGACTATCTCCACAAAACCCAACATATATGATGACTCGAATCAAAGTCTCAGATAAAAACCTTAAGCTGTCTATTAAAATGATGAACGAAATATGCTATCGACCAGGTATGCAAATACCTATCATCCTCACGTATGAAAACCTAAGGGACATGCAGGTGAGCATTGTGGATTACAACCCAATTTCAGTCACATTGTCTGAATTAGAAGTATGGGGCAGTTATTTCCCGTTTTAATCACGTTGCACAACGAGCGCTTATTTGCTCCCGAGGTATTTCATGGCAGGCGATCCTTGAAATCCGAATTCCCCACTCATTCGGATTTTGCCTGCGCACAGTAAGTTTGATGTTTCTATTGAATACTACTTCCCTTCTAAATATATGGTGGATTTCCGGCACTCTAATCAGTCCCAGCCCATTCCAGATGGCCAATACTTCCTCAAACTTGTTTATATTGCCCACGAATATGGTGATTCGTTGGAAAGGTTCAATTTCTTCCAACCAAATTGAGATTTGCATTATTAATTAACCATATCCATATCCTCGCTCGGCGAGGGTGTGAGCGTGGAAACATGACATCATATAAGATGTCTTGTCATCATTACTCCCGAGCCAGAGACGAGTCGCGTTCTTCATGGCTCGCCTGAGACATGTCATGTTTTATCATCCCTCGATCTAAAATCTATACACCCCTCCCTTGCTTGACAACTTAGAACATCTGTGCTAGATTCAAGATCACCACAACCCGCCCTACTCGTAGTCGGGCACAAGGATGGTTCTCTTGAATTCTTGCAACCCAAAACATCCCGCCTTCACCTTTTTGGACGCCCCCCCATCTGGAACATGTTCCCTGAAAGCAACCAAACTTCCTAAATACTTGCCATCCTACACCTCGCGTAGTGGTCAAATAATTGAACCTCAATTGAACCGCGGTTCAATTCACTCCCCAGCCAGAGGTCATTCGTTCCCATTTATTTTAAAAAATTGACGCGTTATCATCTTTCTAATGTTTCAGGTGTCAACTTGCACCGCATGCAGTGCAGGTTGCGAGGGTACTGATCGGTCCGTCAGGAAGCAATCTCCCGGCACTACCCAACCAGCCTTTTCCAGGATCCCGCCTCCTCAGACGAAACGTCCTCACCTTTTTAAAACAATGACTTGGAGTTCCTCCAACCGAAATGGATTTGTTCCGCGTATTTTTTTTAAATGCGTCAATTAATCTTTCTCATCTGGCATTAATCTCCCCCATGAAAAATGGCTTAAAAACTTATTCGAACCGCGTTTCGAATGCTTTTTTTACGAAGGGATATTATTCGAACCGCGGTTCCAATGCCCGTTTTAAGAGAGAAAACCTATTCGAACCTCTTTTCCCCGCGCGCACTGCTCGCGGCAGGTTTTTTCAGCCGAGGTGGCATCCAGCCAGCCTCGGCTACGTCGGAGACACGAGTCTCCGACGCCCCTTCCAGGCAGGCAAACCCAAGTCAACTCCGCTTCTTTCCTCTTTCATCCTTCCTTCGTTGCCTTCACGTAGCACCTGCAGCTTGTGTCCGTCTGTGTTTTCCGTATTCCCCCACCATTCACCATTCTCCATTAACCGACCTGCAACTTTCAACCTTCAACCTCCCTCACTGAACACTGAACACCGAAAACTGAACACTGAACACCATTCACCATTCACTGCTCTCTATTCTCTACTCTCTTTACTCTCTCCTCCCCCTATCCCCCTTTCTCTCTTATAATCACCCCATGCTCCTCGACCTTCCCCTCATCCTTGAAACCCGCCGCAATCACGCCCTCGAGCACGCCACGCTCCACATGCTGGCGCCCACCCGCAAGGGACCGCTTGCAGGGCATTCCAACCCGACCGGTTATTTCATCCTCGGCGATGTTACGACGGAGGAACTGCGCGCCGCCGCGCACGAAGCCTGGCAGCGGCTTAACGCTGGCGAGCATGAACTGGCGGTCCACCCCGGCTGCGGGACCAACATCGCCACCTCCCTGTTCTTTGCAGGGACCTTTGCCTGGCTCCCGCTTCAGGGCAGGAGATCCACCCTCGGGCGCCTGGCGGTCATCCCCATCGCGCTGGTGTTCGCCGCACTGGGATACGCCCTCGCGCGTCCCCTCGGACCCGCCCTCCAGCAGCGGGTCACCACCGAGGCAAAACTCGGCAATTTACAGATCCTCGAGGTCCGCCTGGTTCGAAAAGGCGTGCACCGCATCCTCACAAAATAATGGCTGGGGGGCGACTCCCATCCCTGTGTGAATCTTATGCCCATCCTCCTCCTCTACGGCACCGACGAATTTGCCATTTCCCGCCGCATCTCCGGGATCGCCTCCCAGACCGACCGGGACGGCATGAACACCTCCCGCTTCGAGGCGCGCCTGGCGGGCGAGCAGGAATTGAACAACGCCGTCAACTCGCATGCCGTTCCTCTCGGACAAGCGTCTGGTGATTCTCGCCAACCCCTCCCAGAAATTCAATTCCGCGGAGACAAAAAAGAAATTCACCGCCTTCCTTGCCAATGTCCCGTCGACCACCCTGCTGGTCATGCATGAGACCCTCGAACCGAAGGAAGCGGAAAAACACTGGCTGGTCAAAGGGGTTGCAAAGATCGGATCCGCCAAAACCGAAGCCTTGATGGCGCCCAAAGTGCGCGACATGAACGGCTGGATCGTCAACGAGACAAAGCAGCAGGGTGGGAAAATATCCTCCGAGGCGGCTGCAAAACTGGCGGAACTGGTCGGTGCCGACACGCGCCAGGCCGCGCAGGAGATCGCCAAGGTCTTGACCTACGTCAACTGGGAAAGGCAGATCGACCTGGCGGATGTGCAGGCGGTCTGCGTTTCCTCGGCGGAAGTGAACATCTTTGATTTGGTGGACAGCCTTGCAGCTAGGGGACGGTAAAACGGCTCAATCCATGCTGCGAAAAATGCTCGAAGAGAAGAACGCCGCCGAGATCTTCCCGATGATCATCCGCCAGTTCCGGCTCTTGATCCAGGCGCGCGAGATCGTGGAAGCGCGCGGCATGGTGCAGGATGTGCAGGAAGCGCTGGGAGTGCATCCGTTCGTGGCGGGGAAAGCATTCCAGCAGGCGGGGCGCTTCACGATGCGAAATCTCGAATCCATTCACCGCCGCCTGCTGAAAATGGATGAGGCATACAAAACCAGCGCCATGCCCCTCGATACTGCGCTGGAAATGTTCGTGGTCGAACTGGCAGGCAGCTCATGACCCTTTCCCTGCGCCCTCCCTTCAACCGAAAGGATTAACATGCCCTCCCGACGCGCTCTCCTCTACATGCCCGGCGACGACTGGAAGAAGATCACCAAGTCCATCACCCTGGGCGTGGATTGCATCTGCATGGACATGGAAGATGCGGTGGCGGTCAGCCGCAAGGCGGAGGCGCGCGACGGTCGCCCGGGCTTTGCAGGAACTGGATTTTGGCAAAAGCGAAAAACTGGCGCGCATCAACTCCGTTGGTTCGGGCTGGGAAATGGATGACATCCAGGCGGTTCTTCCTTATCACCCGGACGGGATCGTCATTCCGAAGGTTGAATCCCTCGACCAGGTTCGCTGGGGCAGCGACATCATTCAGGCTGCTGAATTGGAACATGGCTGGCAGGTCGAATTCGATCCGCATGCTGGTGGGCGTCGAGACCGCCCGGGGCATCCTGAACCTGGGGGAGATCGCTTCGCACCCGCGGCTGGACGGCATCATTTTCGGCGGGGAGGATTTCGCCGCCTCGATCGGCGCCACGCGCACCCCCGAGGCAACCGAACTGCTGTATGCCCGCCAGGCAGTCGTCACCACCTGCGCCGCCTTCGACCTGCAGGCGATCGACATTGTCACGATCGATTTCAAGAATCTGGAGATCGTCCGCGCCGAGGCGGAGTTCGGCGCACGCCTGGGCTATGCCGGCAAGCAGATCATCCATCCCGCCCAGGTGGAACCGGTCCAGACCGCCTTCACGCCCGCTGATGAGGCAATCGCCCACGCCCGCCGGATCGTTGAGACATTTGAGGCAAGTCAAAAGGCAGGCAGGGGCGCCTACGCACTGGATGGCATGATGATCGACATGCCGTTGTTGAAGAACGCCCGCAAGGTCCTGGAGCGTGCCGCGGCTGCCGGAAAGATCTGATGGATTCAGAACCGACCCGGTGGGAGAAAATATTCCGGCAGGCTGGGCATGTCTTTCCCGAGCCGCGCCCGCGTGGTGCGTTTTACCGAATTGCTGTTGGAACTTGGTCTGCACACGGTTCTCGACCTCGGTTGCGGGACAGGGCGGCATGTCATCCACATGGCAAGGAAAGGCTTGCGTGTCAGCGGGTCCGACAACGCCCCCACCGCCTTGAAGCTGACACGGCAATGGCTGAAGCAGGCGGGACTCACAGCCGACCTGGTCCTGTCCGATATGCGCCAGCCCCTGCCGTTCAAGGACAACTCCTTCGACGCGCTGCTCTCCGCGCAGGTCATCCATCACGCGCTGCTTGCCGCCGTGCTGGATACCGCCAGGGAGATCGAACGCATCGTCCGCACGGGATGGATTGATCCTGGTCAGCGTCCCCACCCGAAAAGCCATCTCCGAGGATGCGCCGGAGCATGAGGAGATCGAGCCAGATACGTTTGTCCCCACCAGCGGCACGGAGGCGGGACTCCCGCATCACCTCTTCACGCCCGAGGAGTTTCAGCGTATTTTTCCCCGCTTCAAGGTTATGGACCTGCAGGTATACGATGACAGGGTCATGGTCTTACAGGGCATCCGGGGGTGACCTCATCCATGACATCCATTCAATTGCTCATCTCACCCCGGGCAGGAAATATAAATGAAAAAACTCACGCCCTTTGAGAAATTTCTGCTGCCGCGCCGAAGACGTGATCATGACCCGGCTCGTGCCAATGGATTCCCCGGGTCCCGTATTCAAATGGCTGTTCAAGGTGCCGGTCTTCTTTTATCGCATCGGCTTGCCCTTGTTTGGAAACTTCATCCTGCTGCTCACCACCACCGGTCGCAGGAGCGGAAAACCGCGGCAGACGCCGCTTGAATACCACCGTGAACAGGGCACCGGGTATATGATCATCATGGCAGGCTGGGGTGGCAGGACGGATTGGCGGCGCAACCTGGAAGCCGATCCACGCGTGCATGTGCAGGCTGGGCGCAAGGAATTTGAGGCGCTTGCCGAGCCGCTCACCGGGGCGGAGGTGGCAGACTGGCTGGCGGAAGCCATCCGCATCAACCCACGCAGCACGCGCATCTGGTCCAAATGGGCGGGGGAACCGGTCTCAGCAGATGACCGGGACAGCCTGCTGCGAGCCGCCAGGTTTTTTCCTTCCTTCCGATTAAAGACCGCACAACGGTTAGAATCGATCATCTTTATCCCTCCCATGGGACACCTTACAGGAGTTACTGATGGATAGACTGACAGGCAGCACAGCCATCATCACCGGCGCGACTTCGGGGATCGGAAAAGCCACGGCACTGCTCTTCGCGCAGGAAGGCGCCCAGCTTGTCATCACCGGTCGGCGCGTTGAGCTGGGAGGCAGGTTGAGGCGGAATGCTTGCAGAAGGGCGCGCGCTGCATCTTCGTCCAGGCGGATCACACGCAGGCGGGGGATTGTCAAAAGGTGGTGGATGCCGCCCTGCGCGAGTTCGGTCGGATCGACATCCTCTTCAACAACGCCGGCATCGTCACCAGCGGGACCGCCGAGACCACGGATGAATCCGTCTGGCGGGAGACGCTGGAGATCAACGTGACCGCAGTCTGGCGCATGAGCAGGCTGGTCCTCCCTCAGATGAGAAAACAGGGAAAAGGTGTCATCATCAACAATGGCTCGGACTGGTCGGTGGTGGCGGGAAAGGATGCCTTCCCCTATATCGTCAGCAAGGGCGCGGTCGGGATGATGACAAAAGCCATGGCGCTCGATTATGCCCGCGACGGCATCCGCGTGAACGCCGTCTGCCCGGGCGATACCTTCGTGGACCGCTGGCTGGAGAAGGGCTATTTTGAGCATTCCGACCCGGTGACACTGGAGCAGGCGATGCAGGAGTCGAGCGCCTACATCCCGATGGGACGCTTTGGCAAGCCCGAAGAGATCGCGCGCGCCGTTCTATTTCTTGCCTCCGACGATTCTTCGTTCGTGACCGGTCATTTGTTACTGGTGGACGGCGGGAATACGGCACAATAATCACTGAGGCATCCATGGATAACGCGCTGTTGCAACAAAAATGTGTGGTCTATCTGCATAAACTCTGCATGGAGATTCCTGAACGCTGCGTCGGCAGCGAAGGAAACCGCAAAGCCACCCAATTCTTCAAGGAGGAGATCTCCACGTTCGGATGGAAGACCGAGGCACAGGAATTCGACGCCATGGATTGGGAACAGGGCGGGGCGAATATCACCTGCAGGGATGAAAACTTCGAGGTGCTGGTTTCCCCCTACTCGCTTGGATGCGATGTGGAAGGAACGCTGATCTCCGCCTCCAGCGTGACGGAATTGGAAAGTCTCGCGCTGAAGGACAGGATCCTTCTCCTGCACGGGGAGATTGCCAAAGAACAACTGATGCCGAAGAACTTCGTCTTCTTCAACCCGCAGGAACACCAGCACATCCTCTCCCTGCTGGAAAAGGGTGAACCCCTCGCCATCATCTGCGCGACGGGACGGAACTCCTCTCTGGCGGGCGGGGCGTATCCTTTTCCGTTGATCGAGGATGGCGACTTTAACATCCCCTCGGTCTACATGAAGGATGTGGATGGGCTCAGGTTGCTGCCTCACACGGGAGAGACCGTTTCGTTGAGATCTGTCTCAAAGCGCATCCCGGGAAAGGGTGAAAATATCATCGCCCGGAAAGGAAAAGGGCAGGGCAAACGCATCCTGGTCACCGCCCACATCGACGCCAAGAAAGGCACCCCCGGCGCGATCGATAATGCCACCGGCGTCATCGTCCTGCTGCTCCTCGCCCGGCTGATGGAGGATTACAAGGGCGACAGGCAGATCGAGATCGTGGCGTTGAACGGCGAAGACTATTATGCCGTGCCCGGTCAGATGCGCTATCTCGAAGAGAACCGGGACCGCCTCCAGGATATCCTGTTCAACATCAATATCGACGGTGCGGGGTACCGGGAGGGACGCTCTGCATTCTCCTTCTACGATCTCCCGCAGGAACTGAAGCAGAAGGCGCTCGAGGTGATGCAAAAGTTCGATGGCATCCTCGAGGGTCCGCAGTGGGTCCAGGGTGACCACAGCATCTTCATCCAGAACGGGTGTCCAGCCATTGCGGTCTCATCGGAGTGGTTCACCAGCAACATGGACAACCAGGATGTCACGCACACACCCAGGGACCAGCCCGGCATTGTCGATTGTCAAAAAGTGGTCGAAATAGCCGAAGCGCTCAACCTGCTCCTCCGTATCTGACAGGCAGCGGATGGACGTACCAACAGGAAAGGAACGATTATGAACTATCCCATGACCTGGCAGGCACGACTCTTGATGTTCGTGATGCGTATTCAGAAAAAACTCACCTCGTCTTCCGCGGAACTGAACGTGGCGAAAGACCGGGCTGAAACGGAATCCTTTGCAAGGATGTTCAAGCCGCTCGGGAAAGTGGACATGCTGAACGTGGATGCGGGCGGCGTTCCTGCAGCCTGGATCATCCCCCCGGAGACGTTGACCGGGCGGGTGATCCTGTATGCGCACGGTGGCAGCTATAACTCCGGTTCCATCACCTCACACATTCCATTGACCGGCAATATCGCCCTCGCCGCCCGCTCGCGCCTGCTGTCCATCGACTACCGCCTCGCCCCGGAGCACCCCTTCCCTGCCGCCCTGGAGGACGCCCTCTCCGCCTATCGCTGGTTGCTGTCGCAAAATATCGATCCTCACAAGATCGTGCTCGCGGGTGATTCAGCCGGCGGCGGGCTGGTGCTGGCGCTCCTGCTCGCGCTGCGCGACCAGGGTCTGCCCCTTCCCGCCGCGGCTGCCTGCCTCTCTCCCTGGACGGACCTGACCTGTTCAGGGGTATCCTGGACAGGGAATGCCAAAAAGGATTTCATGCTGAAATTGATACCCACCCAGCAATCCGCGGATATCTATTTACTTGATACCGACCCGTACACCCCGCTCGCCTCTCCGCTTTTCGGAGACCTGCGGAACCTGCCGCCCATCCTGGTACAGGTCGGCTCGGATGAGGCGATCCTGTCGGATGGGGTCCAGTTCGCAGCGAAAGCCCGGTCTGCCGGGGTGGATGTGAGGCTGGAGGTCTGGAAGGGCATGCAGCACGAGTGGCAGTATGCCGCCAGCCTGCTCCCGGAGGGGCGTGAAGCCATCGGGCACATCTCGGACTTCATCGATGAGATATGCCCCGCCTGACATCCGCTGCCATCCAACCAAACAGGACAGGCATTCCTGTCCTGTTTTTCTAACGCTCCTCTTATTCTCCCTCCCTTGACGAAAACTTAACAATCATATAAAGTAAAGCCCGCTTAAATAGAAAGAAGGCTTAACTATGACCGATTCCCCGCAGATATCCCATTCCTTGCGTGAGTGGGTGGAGCTGATCACCCACCGCACCATGCGCGACCATTCGCGCTATGTCAAGTCTCTGGGCTTGACCATGCCCCAATTTTTTTTGCTCATGCACATCCACCACAAAAAGCAGTGTGGCATCACCGATCTCAGCGACCACATGGAGATCACCACCGCGGCTGCCAGCCAGACAGTGGACAAGCTCGTCCAGGGCGGGCTGCTCGAGCGCGCCGAGGACCCGAACGACCGCCGCGCAAAGCAGGTGACCCTTTCTCCCAAAGGTCTCGAGTTGATCGACAAAAGCAACTCGGAACGTTTCCGCTGGGTGGAAAAATTGGAGAAGAACCTCTCCGCGGAGCAGAAGGCAAAGATCCGCGAAGTCCTGACCATTCTCACGGAAGCGGAACGCAACTTCGACAAGTAACTGGACCGCGTGCATGCTCATTCCCTTGCGTGCCTGTGCATGGGAATCTGCCTGCATGAGTGTTTGACCCCTTGCAATTTACATTATACTTCCTAGGAGCACTATCATCCATGCTTAAACTGGCAAAATATGTAAAACCCTATTGGCTGCTGCTGGTGCTTTCCATCGCGCTCCTGTTCGCACAAGCCAACTTTGAACTGGCTCTCCCTGATTACCTCTCGCGCATCGTGAACGACGGCATCCAGCAGGGCGGCGTCGAGGATGCCCTGCCCCTGGCGATTCGTGCCAGCGAAATGGAGCGCGTCGTCATCTTCATGAGCGCCGACGAGGAGGAGTCCGTCCTGGCGGCATACACCCTCGTTAACCGGGATTCAGCAGATTACGAAACCTGGCTGTCCAAATACCCCGCCCTCGCGAACGAACCCGTCTACGTGCGGAACGAACTTACGCAGGCTGAACTCGACCGGCTTAACCCGGTCATGGCGAAGGCGCTCCTGGCCGTCTCCGGCATCGAGCAGGCGCTGGCAGACCCGGCAAAGGCTGCCGAACTGGGCGCGGCTTTTGGCGGCTTCAACCTGAGCCAGCTGCCCCCCGGCATGGATGTGTTCACCATGCTGGCGGGCATGCCCGAACAGCAGCGCTCAGTCCATCTCCGATGCCATGGATGAGAAGTTCGCAGCCCTGGGCGACAACATGCTTGTGCAGGCAGCCGTCGGCGCGGTCAAAAACGAGTACATCGCGCTTGGCATGGACACCGGCAAACTGCAGAATGACTACATCCTGAACGTCGGCGGATGGATGATCCTGCTGACACTCGGTTCCGGCATCTGTACCATCATCGTGGGCTTCCTGTCCGCCAGGATCGGCGCCGGCATGGCGCGCGATATCCGCCGCGATGTATTCAAAACAGTTGAAGGTTATTCCAATACCGAGTTCGACAAGTTCTCCACAGCCTCGCTCATCACACGCACCACCAACGATGTGACCCAGATCCAGATGGTCATCGTCATGATGGTGCGCATGGTGTTCTATGCGCCCATCATCGGCATCGGCGGCATCATCAAGGTGGTGACCAAAAACTCGCCGCTCTCGTGGCTGATCGGCGTGGCAGTGCTCATGCTGATCAGCCTGATCATGCTGGTCTTCTCGATCGCCCTGCCCAAGTTCAAGATCATCCAGAAACTGGTGGACCGCCTCAACCTGGTCTCGCGCGAGAACCTCTCCGGCATGATGGTCATCCGCGCCTTCAACATGCAGGGGTTTGAGGAGCAGCGCTTCGACAAAGCCAACCAGGACCTGACCTCGGTCAGCCTGTTCATCAACCGCATCATGGTGGTGATGATGCCATTAATGATGCTCATCATGAACGTCCTGATGGTTTCGATCATCTGGTTCGGCGCGAACGAAGTGGCGGATGCCCACATGCAGGTCGGCGACATCATGGCGTTCATCCAATATGCCATGCAGATCGTGATGTCATTCCTGATGCTTTCCATGATGTTCATCATCCTGCCACGCGCCTCGGTTTCCGGCGATCGCATTGCGGAAGTGCTCAATACCAGGGGGACGATCCTTGACCCCGGGGAACCCAGGGCTCTCCCCTCACCTTTTACCGGTCACGTGGAATTCCGCAACGTGTCGTTCCGTTATCCCAATGCAGATGAGGACGTCTTGCACGATATCAGCTTTACCGCACGACCCGGGCAGACCACCGCGTTCATCGGTTCCACCGGCTCGGGCAAATCAACGATCATCAACCTGCTGCCCCGTTTTTACGAAGTCACCGACGGTGCCATCCTGATCGATGGTGTGGATATCCGTGAGGTGACCCAGCATACCCTGCGCGAAAAGATCGGTTATGTCCCGCAGAAGAGCGCGTTGTTCTCCGGCACGATCGAGAGCAACCTGCGCTATGCGGACAGGAACGCCACGCAGGAGATGCTCCAGTCCGCCATCGAGATCGCACAGGCGAAGGAATTCGTTGACACCATCCCCGGGGGCATGAGCGCGGAAATATCCCAGGGCGGCTCGAACGTCTCGGGCGGACAGAAGCAGAGGCTTTCCATCGCCCGCGCCATCGTCAAAAAACCACCCATCTACATCCTCGACGACAGCTTCTCCGCACTGGACTTCAAGACGGATGCGGCACTGCGCCGCGCCTTCAAGGAAAAGACCGCGGACAGCACCCTGCTGGTCGTGACCCAGCGCGTTTCCACCATCAAGGACGCCGAGCAGATCATCGTGCTTGAGGACGGGCGCATCGTTGGCAGGGGCACCCATCGCGAGTTGATGGAAACCTGCGAACACGTACAAGGAGATCGCACTGTCACAGCTCAGCAAGGAGGAATTGGCATGATGCAGCAGAGAACCGACGAACAACAACGCGACCCAATGACGCGGCGCGGTCCCATGGGCGGACCTCCCGGTCACATGATGGGTGGTCCCGTGGTCAAAGCCCGCGACTTTAAAGGCACGATGCGCAAGCTGATCGAATACCTGGGAGCATACCGGATTCCCATCCTGGTCGTTTTCGTCTTCGCGGTCGCCTCGACCGCCGCCAACATCGTCGGACCGAAGATCCTCGGCAACGCCACCACCAAACTGTTCGAAGGCGTGATGGCACAACTGAGTGGAACCGGCTCGATCGATTTTGACTACATCGGTCGCATCGTCCTCATCACCCTCGGCCTGTATCTTGTCTCGGCGTTCTTCGCCTACATCCAGGGCTGGATCATGGCGAACGTCTCCACCAACATTGCCTACCGCTTCCGCCGCGACATCTCGGAGAAGATCAACCGCATGCCGCTGAAGTATTTCGACGGCACCACGCATGGCGAAGTGCTCTCGCGCATCACCAACGATGTGGACACGGTCAACCAGACCCTCAGCCAGAGCCTGACACAGATCATCACCTCGCTGGTGACCGTGATCGGCGTGCTGATCATGATGTTCTCCATCAGCTGGCTGATGACGCTGGTGGCACTGGTCATCATACCGCTCTCGATGGTGACGGTCATGCTGATCGTGCGCCAGTCGCAGAAGTACTTCAAGGAACAGCAGGACTACCTGGGTCACGTCAACGGGCACGTGGAGGAGATGTACGGCGGTCACATCGTGATGAAAGCCTTCAACGGCGAAGAGGAGAGCATCCGGAAATTCGACCAGTCGAACGACAAACTCTACGATGCCGCCTGGAAATCCCAGTTCCTGTCCGGCTTGATGATGCCGATCATGATGTTCATCGGCAACCTGGGCTACGTGGCGGTCGCCATCCTCGGAGGCTACCTGGCGATCAAGCAGACCATCACCGTGGGCGACATCCAGGCGTTCATCCAGTACGTGCGCTCGTTCACCCAGCCCATCACGCAGCTCGCGAACATCTCCAACATCCTGCAGCAGACCGCGGCCGCGGCGGAACGCGTCTTCGAATTCCTGGAGGAGGCGGAGGAGGTCCCCGAATCCGCCAGCCCGGTCAAACTGGAAAAGGTGGAAGGGCACGTGGAGTTCAAGGACGTGCACTTCGGCTACAGCCCGGACAAGATCATCATCAACGATTTCTCCGCGGAGGCTGAGCCCGGTCACAAGATCGCCATCGTCGGTCCGACCGGCGCGGGCAAGACCACCATGGTCAAGCTGCTGATGCGCTTCTACGATGTGAACAGCGGCGCCATCCTGGTGGACGGGCATGACATCCGCGAGTTCACCCGCCACGACCTGCGCAAACTGTTCGGCATGGTCCTGCAGGATACCTGGCTCTACAACGGGACCATCATGGAGAACATCCGCTACGGGCGCCCGACCGCCACGGATGAGGAGGTCATCGCGGCCGCGCGGGCGGCGCACGTGGACCACTTCGTTCACACCCTGCCGGATGGTTACAACATGGTGCTCAACGAGGAGACCTCGAACATCTCGCAGGGGCAGATGCAGCTGCTGACCATCGCCCGGGCGGTGCTGGCAGACCCGAAGATCCTGATCCTCGACGAGGCGACCAGCTCGGTGGACACCCGCACCGAGATCCTCATCCAGCGCGCCATGGACAACCTGATGAAGAACCGCACCAGCTTCGTCATCGCCCACCGCCTCTCCACCATCCGCGACGCGGACCTGATCCTGGTCATGCAGCACGGCGACATCGTGGAGCAGGGCAACCACGAGGAACTGCTTGCAAAGCAGGGCGCCTACCACGAACTGTACATGAGCCAGTTCAGTAAGCAGGGCGAGGACGCGCTAGTGTAGTGAAAAGTAACGGTTAATCAAAACCTCCGGGTTCATTTTGAGCCCGGAGGTTTATTTTTATCAGTGTGCCACGATGTAGGTCGCGGAGGAGCGCTCCACTTTTTCCACGGGCAGGACGTCCACCAGTTCGTAATCCCGCGAGCCGAGACCCAGTTTCTCGCCGTACTCGGTGACCATGTAGGGATCCTTGAGGGGTCCGTGAAGCCAGCGGAAGGGATGCCCCTCACGCGTGTGGACTTCCATGGAGGTGGGGATGTTCTCCTCGATGAGGCGCGTCTGCCCGGTGACATCCAGCGTAGCCTGGTCGAGGGCGACGATATCGTCCGAGCCGAAGATGCCGGCGTCGGGGAGGATCTGCATGGAGGTGAACCCGAAGCAATCGCAGACAGGGGTCATGTGCGTGGCGAGGTTGAGGTGGGTGACCTTGCCGGGGGCGAAGGTGGAGAGCACGATGTCCACCGAGATGGCACAAGCCTCCTGGAAGGTGTGGAAATTCACGGGGGAGATGAGCAGGCTGCCCTCCGGCGCGATCTTCAGGCACCTGCCGCACTGGTTGCATTCTTCAAAGTGCATGTGGAGTTCGCCGGGCTTCTCCTTGTCTTCCACCACCCCGTTGTGGGGGCAGGCATCGACGATCTGCTTCAGCACGGCTTTGTCGGGGCATTTTTCGGGGAACCAGTACTGGTCATAATGCATGGAGTCGTGCATGGCACCGCGCGTCCTGCCAGCCATGCAGCCGAGGGCGATGTTCTTGAACGCCGCGCCAAAGCCGCAGCTGGGATGTCCCTTGACATGCGCGAAGTTGATCATGAAGGTCGAGTCCTGGATCAGACCGGAGACATTCCAACTCTTGATACTCTTATACGGGCGCTCATGCTCGTAGAAATATTTTTCATCCGGACCCGCGGCGGGATAGACGGGACAGCCGAGGACCTCGGTGGAATAGCCGCGCAGTCTCGGCGCCAGCCGCGTCCCAGTTGACATCCACCACGAAGGGCTTGCCGCCGCCGTCCTTGACCGCCTGGACCACGCGGCGCACGAAGACGGGATGAATGGTGGAATAGACCATGTTGTTGCCGGTGTGCATCTTGATGACCACGGTCTCATCCTTGACGCGGTCGCGGATGTGGAGCTGGTCGAGGATCAGGTCGAGCTTGGCAGGCAGGGTTTCCTTTGCTTCCAAACGCGCCTGGTGTGCGGAACCGAAGAATACTTTACTGGGCATGGGGATATCCTTTAAGGTTTATTGGGATTGCGAGGAGATTGCTTCGACGGACAGAGCACCGTCTCGCAACACCTGCACTTGCGTGCGGTGCAAGTGTGACATGTAGTGAGGGATTGTATCGATAGCATCTTCTTCGATCTTTCCATCTCAACTCGCAATGATGGCGACGGTGACGCCTTCGCCGCCCTCGTTGGGGTGGGCCTCCTCGAAGGACTTCACATAGGAATGCCCGCGCAGGGCATCCCGGACGGCGGCGCGCAATTTACCGGTGCCCTTGCCGTGCACGATGCGCACGAACGGGAGACCGGCGAGATACGCCTTTTCCAGGTAACGCTCCAGCTCAATCAGCGCATCCTCCACCATCAAGCCGCGCAGGCTGACCTCCAGTCCGGGGGACTTGGTACCAATGGAAGCAGGGCGCGTCGCATCCGCTGACCTGCCTCCCATCGCCGGAGACGGATCACTGAGGATGGGTGAACCTTTCCTCTCGATGTCGACGAGGCGGGCGCGCACGCGCAGGGAGCCGATCTGGACCTCGGCATCGGACTCACCCAGGGCGGTCACCACACCCTCGGCGTTCAGGGTGGTGATGCGGACGCGCTCCCCCAGCTTCGGCGCGCCCAACTGAACTTCGTCCCTGGAAGGTTTACGCTCCACGGGGGCTTCCACCTTCTGCTCGACCGCATCCACTTTCTGTTCCAGCGATTTGAGAGCATCCAATGGCTGGCGGGCGTTGCGCAACTGGCTCTTCAGCGAATCAAGGTTGCGCTTGAGGACCGCGATCTCCAGTTCGCCCTCGGCGCGCGCTTTTGCCAGGACCTCACGGCGTTCGTCCTCGATGGTTTCCAATCGTTTTTCAAGCTCGCGGTTCAACTCGTCCGTCTTCTGGCGCGCCTTGATGGCTTTGTCGCGTTCACGCGAGGAGCGGTTGCGCTCGCGGCGGATGTCCTGCAGGAGCTTGTCGGTGCGCAGGTCGTCGGGATGGACCTCGCTCTTCGCCGCCGCGACAATTTCCGGGTCCAGCCCGAGGCGGGAGGCGATGGCGATGGCGTTCGAACGACCGGGCAGACCGATGGTGAGCTGGAAGGTCGGGCGCAGGGTCTTGACGTCAAATTCCACGCTGGCGTTGACGATGCCATCCGTCTCGTGGGCAAATGCCTTGAGTTCGGGGTGGTGCGTGGTGACCAGGGTGGTGACGCCGCGCTGGATCAGGTGGGCAAGGATGGCGCGCGCCAGGGCGGCGCCCTCCTGCGGATCGGTGCCGGCGCCGAGCTCATCCATGATGACCAGCGACTGTGCATCCGCCTTCTTTAAGATATGGATGATGTTGGTGATGTGACCGCTGAAGGTGGAGAGGGACTGCTGGATGGACTGCTCATCGCCGATGTCGGCATAGACCGCCTGGAAGAGGCTCATTTCCGAGCCGCTCTCGGCGGGGATGTGCAGACCGCTTTGCGCCATCAGGACGAACAGACCGACGGTCTTGAGGGCGACGGTCTTGCCGCCGGTGTTGGGTCCGGTGATGACGACCGAGCGCGTCCCTTCGGGCAGGTCAAAATCGATGGCGACCACGGTGGCGGGATCGAGCAGAGGATGACGCGCCTGGATCAGGTTGAAGGTTGGAAGGTTGAAGGTTGAAGGCTGGGCATCCTTCGACTTTGAAGCCGGGAGCTTCAACTCATGCAAGACCGGTTCACTGGCTTTCAACTCTTCGGCATATTTGGCTTTGGCAAAGGCGAGGTCGAGCTGGGCAAGCGACTCGACGCCCCAGACGATCTCGTCGGCATGCTGCGCGACCAGCGCGGAGAGTTCCGCCAGGACGCGGCGTTCCTCGTCGCGCTCCTTGAGCTGGAGCTCGCGCAGTTCGTTGTTGGCTTCCACGACGGGGATGGGCTCGATGAAGAGCGTGGCACCGCTGGAGCTCTGGTCGTGGACGATGGCTTTGATGCGCCCCTTGAACTCGGAGCGCAGGGGAATCACGTAGCGCCCGTCGCGCTGGGTGATGATGGATTCCTGCAGCATGGTGGCTGTGCGGGAATCGGTGATGTATTTCTGCAGGCGGGTCATCAAGCGGTCATGCGCGATCCTGCTCTCACGGCGCAGGGAGGCAAGCTTGGGGGAGGCGGAGTCGAGCACCTCGCCACGGTCGGAGATGGTGCGCGTGATGGCATCCACGATGCCGATGGGGGAGGGAAGACCGAGGGCGATCTCGCTCAGGTGCGGGTAGGGCTGGGAGTCGGTGCGGGCCGTGCCCCTTGCGAGGCTTGACCTCGGCAATCTCCGGCGTCTCCTCCTTATCCTCCCTGGCGGTCTTCTCGAACATCTTCTTCAGGTTGCGCGCCGAGATGAGCGTGGACTTGATATCCAGCATTTCCTGCGGGTCGATGACGCCGCCGCGGCGCGCCAGTTCGACGGCGGGACGCACGTCATGCGCGCCGCCGATGGAGGCCTCGCTGATGGCGAGCAGGCGCCGCGCCTCGCTGGTCTCGGCTTGCAGGCGCTGGATCTCCTCGAGATGGGTGGAGGGCTGGAGCTGCCCGCGCCAGGTCGACCGAGGCGGAGAAGGAGCAGTTGGCGGCGAGGCGGTCGAGGATCTTTGGGTATTCGAGGACGGAGAGGGTCTTGGTGTCCATGGCGGAGGAATTATAGTCTCAGTGGTCTAAATAGTCTAAGTGGTCTGAATGGTCGAAGGTCAAAAGTCGAAGGTCGGTTAATGGAGAATGGATCATGGGTGATGGAGAGTGGAGAATAGTGAATAGTGAATAGTGAATGGTGAATAGTCGAAGTTCACGGATGACACGGATGACACGGAGAGATGAAGGAGAAGATGAATGGAGGAACGGCGAATAGGGAGCTGCAAAAGCCTGCCGCGAGCAGTGTCCGCGGGGAAAAGAGGTTCGAATAGGTTTTCTCTCGTAAAACGGGCATTCGAACCTCGGTTCGAATAATTTCCCTTCGTAAAAAAAGCATTCGAAACGCGGTTCGAATAGGTTTTTAGCCCATTTTATGGTTGGAATGATTAATGCGAGAATGGATGAAGGATTTACGATTAACGATTTTGAATTGACAATGAGGAGAATAAATGCGGTTAAACAAATCCATTTTCGTTGGACGAGAGTCCGGCAGAGCGTTTTCGAAAAAGGTGATGACGGTTTGTACGAGAGGAAAGCGGAGAATCCTGGAAAGGGAGGTCGGGAATTACCGGGAGATCGCTTCGGGAGTACCCTCGCAATGACACTTATAAGATTAGAAACATGATAACGCGTCGATTTTTTAAAATAAATCGAAACGAATGACCTCTGGTCTGGGGATCGAATTGAACCGCGGTTCAATTGAGGTTCAATTATTTGACAACTACGCGAAGTATTGTACGGCAAGTAGTCAGGAAGTTTGGTTGTTTCAGGCAACATGGTGCAGATTCCAAAAAGATGAAGGCGGGATGTTTTGGGGTGCGAGAATCAAGAGAACCCTCCTGGAGCCCCAAGCCTGAAATGGCTGGGAACCGACGAGGACGATATTAGCACAAGTGTTCTAAATCGTCAAGCGAAAGAAGTTGCGAGGTTGGGAGGATATAATGAATGAGGAGAAATGGAGACCTTCGGTCATACCCGGCGGCGGGGGTCGGGCCCCCTCCGCTACGCTTCGGGGGTGCTTGGCGAAAACACCCTCACCGAGCGAGTCACCCGCATTCAACACTTGCGATCCAGCCTTCCACTCTTTGAGGAGATCGCCAGTGCGGAAAGGTTAGCTGTCATGAAATCAAACACAAGGAAATTGAAAAAGGAAAGTCCCGCCACAAAGCCGGCAGTGGGGAAGGCACCCGACATCGCATCCGCATCGGTTCCCGATACGCTCGCGGCGCTCCACGTGAACCCCGAGACCGGCTCACGCGCGCGGAGGTGGACGCCCGCCGGAAGGAGCACGGCTACAACGAAGTGGCCGAGCAAAAGGGGCACCGGTCCTCATGTTTCTCAGCAAATTCTGGGGCGTGTCGGCGTGGATGCTCGAACTGATCATGATCCTGTCGGCTGTCCTTCGGAAATACTCGGATCTCGCTGTCGTGGGCGCGCTGCTGGTCGTCAATGCCGTGTTGGGTTTCATGCAGGAGCGCCGGGCTGCCGGCGTCGTCGAGACGCTGCGGCGCCGGTTGCAGGTCAGGGCGCGTGTCCGGCGCGAGGCGAGCTGGCAGGTCATTCCCGCCCGGGAACTGGTCCCCGGCGACATCGTCCGCGTCCGTCCGGGCGACATCATTCCCGGCGGACATCAAGCTCCTGACCGGAGCGTTGAGCGTTGACCAGTCGGCCCTCACCGGCGAGTCGAAGGATGTCGACAAGGCGCCCGGCGACGTGCTCTCGTCGGGGTCCGTCGTCCGCCAGGGCGAAGGCAACGGCGTGGTCATGCTGACCGGGGCGAAGACCTACTTCGGCCGCACCACGGAACTGGTGCAGCAGGCGCGGCCGAAACTCCACATCGAAGCGGTGGTGGCCAAGGTGGTCCGCTGGCTCTTCGTCATCGTCGGCGCGCTGCTCGGCGTCGTCATCGTGCTGTCGTTGATCCGCGGCGCGCCGCTCCTCGAGATGGTCCCGCTCATGCTCGTCCTGTTGATGAGCGCGGTGCCGGTCGCCCTCCCCGTCATGTTCACGGTCAGCATGGCCGTCGGGGCAAAGGAACTGGCGAAGCGCGGCGTGCTGGTCACGCGCCTCAGCGCCGCGGAGGATGCCGCGACAATGGATGTGCTCTGCGTGGACAAGACGGGCACGATCACGATGAACCAACTGGCGGTCACCGGGGTGATCCCGCTGGAGCACGCGACGGAAGCCGACGTGCTGTTTGCCGGCGCACTCGCGTCCCAAGAGGCCAACCAGGATCCGATCGACCTGGCGTTCCTCGCCGCAGCGAAAGAGCGCATATCTTCGATGGTGTGCCCGCGGTCACGCCCGTCTCCTTCGCGCCGTTCGACGCGAAAAACCGGCGGACGGAAGCCGTGGTCGAACAGAACGGGCAGCGACTGCGGGTGATGAAGGGCGCGGTGCGAACCATCGCCGAGGCCTGCGGACTCCAGCCCCCGGCAATCGAGGCGTTGGAGGCGCGGGTCAGCGAATCGGCCTAAAGGGATATCGGACGCTGGCGGTGGCGCGCGGCCCCGAAACAGGCACCCCCGCATTGGTCGGACTGGTGACGTTGTATGATCCGCCCCGGCCGGACGCCAAGCAACTGATCGCCGCGCTCCGCGACCTCGGCGTTTCGGTAAAGATGCTCACCGGCGACGCGCTGGCGGTTGCGAGTGAAATCGCGCAGGGAGTCGGGTTGCCCAACATCCGGCGCGTGGCGGACCTGAAGGCCGCGAGCGCCCAGCCCGGCAACGAGGCGGTTGACCTCTGGCAGGGGCCGATGGTTTCGCCGAGGTGTACCGGAGGACAAGTACATCGTGGTGCAGCACCTGCAGGCCGCGGGGCACGTCACCGGCATGACGGGCGACGGCGTCAATGATGCGCCCGCGCTGCGCCAGGCCGAAGTGGGCATCGCCGTCAGCAGCGCGACCGATGTCGCCAAGGGCGCCGCCAGCGTCGTCCTGACCGAACCGGGGCTGACCAACATCGTGGCGTTGGTCGAGCAGGGGCGGACCATCTACCAGCGCATGCTGACGTGGATCATCAACAAGATCAGCCGGACGATCCTGAAGGCGGCCTTCGTGGCCATCGCGTTCGTGGTGACCGGCAAGTTCGTCGTCTCCGCCTTTGCGATGCTGCTGCTGGTCTTCATGACGGACTTTGCGAAGATCGCCCTCGCCACCGACCAGTTCGACCATCCAGGAAACCGGAGACGTGGAACATCGGGGGCTTCATCGCGGTGTCCGTGGTGCTGGGCGTGGCGATGGTCGTGGAGGCGCTTCTTTTCTTGTAGATCGGCTGGTCGCGTTTCGGCCTGGCGACCAACGACAAGCCCTCTACACCTTTAGCTTCCTGATGCTGCTCTACTTTGCTGTGTTCTCCATTGTGTCCGCGCGGGAGCGCCGCTGGTTCTGGGGGACAATGCCCAGCAAGACCTTCCTGGCGGCCCTCGCCGCGGATGCGCTCATGGGCACCGTCCTGACGCTCGTGGGTCTCCCGGGCCTGATGCCCTTGCCCTGGTGGCAGATGCTCGCGATATTCGCCTATGCGATGGTCGCGTGCCTGGTCGTGAACGACGCCGTGAAGGTCGCGATGATCAAGTGGCGCATTCCTTCAGCGGTGGCAAGGGAGCGGTCGATGGGAATGTTCCGAAAGCGGGGAAACATGACTGACCAAATCGCCCGCTGGATTTCCATCCTCTTCGACAGTTCGATCCTGTCCCTGCCGATCTTCCTGGCTTTCGGCTACGTATCCTCCCAGACCCCGGGCTTGCTCTGGGCGATCCTGGTGCTTCTCATTGTGACGGGTATTCCATTGGCTTACCTGCTGATCGGCATCAAAGGCGGCTGGGTCAGCGACATGGAACTTTCCAGGCGTGAAGAACGCCCGCGCTTCATCCTCATCAGTTTGAGCAGTGACGTACTGGCTTTGCTGGTTCTCCGCTTCCTGGGCGGTCCGCATCTCCTGACCATCATCGTGTTGACCTACTTCTGCCTGGCGATCGTCATGTTCAGCATCTCCAGTTTCTGGAAAATCAGCATGCACATGGCGGGCGTGGGCGGATTTTCCACCGCGCTGGTCTTCGTCTTTGGCGCGCCCACGCTGTGGGCGTTTCTCTCCCTGCCGCTGGTCGCCTGGGCACGCCTGCATCGCCGCAAGCATAACATCCCGCAACTTATCGCAGGTGCGTTGGCGGGAGCGATCGTCACCGCGCTGGTATTCGGCTGGATCGGAACGTCTTAAGATACAAAAAAACGACCATCTGGAGGTTGAGAGGAGAGACCTGCCCTCTACGAGGACCTTCGGCGGTCAAAGTGGCGGCGGGGTGTCGACGACCATCGCCGAGCAAGAGCTTATATTCTGTCAAAAAAGCTCTTTGTATTTCCCAATTTTTTCTTTTAGCAACGCCCGAAGTTCACCCACCTGTGTTTGTTCAAGTGCCTTTTTGGGAAGTGTATTGAAAACGTTTTTTCCAGCAAGCAAAAGGAAGAAATCCTTGCTTTCTTTTACCGATTGGTAGTACGACCAGTCGATATGCGAGTTGCTATTGTTGCTAACAAAATCAACTCCTTGATCTGAAAACGTAACTGCCCAGGTTTTTTGATATAGGTTAGGATTTGTTTTAAGCGCTATCCAGATTCGGAAACGAAATATCAGGGGAAAAACAACATATAAAACCACGACGAAACCAACAAACCACTTGGAAAGAGTCAGGAGACCATTAACAACATTTGTACGTTCAATAGGAAGAAATAACGCCGCAAGAAACAACGGAGATAGTGCAAGCACTACAGAAATTGCCACAACCAAAAGGAATATCTTCATCTCTTTTCGAGAAAGGTTCCTTCTGCCTATTTCGTATGCCTTTGCAACTTCCAAAGCATTTAAAACAAAAGGGCGTGTCTGTATGGATCCCAATGTCTACTCCTGATCGACAAGGTTTCGTGCTTATTATTTCTCCAATTCTACTCCGGCGTGGCAAAAACCTCACTCACGGTGTTTCCACAAAAAAAAGTAAGACCGAGGATGGGAGGGGGGTGTTGGGACGTAACGATAGCCCTACCCCTGTGTGACCTCCCCAAACGGCTGAAGAACGCCATAAAGGGAGGGGAAATGGTTTGCCAGCGAGGTTATAATAGAAGCATACAAGTATATTGCCAGCGTCAGGCTGTAAATGCTCCTCGCCGAACGCCTGCCGCTAACACTTGCCGTTAGCTGGCAACCCGAAGTGAGTAAGAATGTAAACAAAATGCCAAAATGGAAATTAGTTGAACATGTAGTGAACCTCCTTGAGCAATCGCTTTCACCTTAACTCAAGAGTCGAACATAATGTTTGGTTGCCAGACTTAACAAAATCCAGTAATAAACGACAATGCGACATAGTAATTCGGTCGGGTTCTTCGCCAAGAGAGACCATATCAATAGTTGAAGTTCAAGATCGTACTAAACCATTTGACATCACAACGTTTGATGGTTTATGTACCAAAATGAGAAAGGTTGGCGCTCAACATCTTATCTGCGTTTCACGGCAAGAATTCCCAAAGTCGATAATTGATGAGACCAGAAGAAATATGGTCAACAGTAAGGTTAGTTTTGCTAGAAGAAATAGAAAGGGATAGTGCGATGTTTGTAGTAGATAATAGCGTTCATGTGTTACAACGAATATCGCAAGATGTAGAAAGTATTCAGTTAGAGATAAAAACATGGCAATCGCTCCCAACAGGCTAGTAAAAAATAACATGAATGATAAAGTGTTTGTTTTAGACGGTTTTCCAGTTTTTCTATCACTAAACGATCTTATAGGCTTATATCTTGATAGGCATGAAGAACATGTTAAACACAATGTGACCCATAAGATAAAAATGCATTTTCCTGAAAGCGGCCAACATCTTTCGTGGATCCAAAACGCGATTAAATCAATTATTACTTCTTTGAATTTTGAAGTGGATGTTGAAATTAGAGAAAAAACTTTCCCATTAAGGTGCTTAGGTTATCGCCAAGTAGATGTTGGCACATTGGCATGGATTATGGATGCTACACTATTACAAACAATGATGTTGCGGCAGAACATTCAAATTACATTCGTTCCTTCAGGGAATGGAATATTTACTGTGAAATTGTGGAATTTACCTAATTCGATGAAACCGGATTTCAAATTCATAGAAAACAATAATGCCAGCTAACACCGGCTCCACCGGACGCTCCAGACCGTGCGGTATCGCGCCGGTATGCATGTTCCACACATGTGAGGGTGGCGGGGATTCTTCGCGAAAATCCCCGCGAGGCAAGTGAACAGGAAATTCTCTGAAACCATTCCCCCTCCTCTACATTCTGTGTTATACTCCCGCCGCTCTGAAAAGGAGCGCAATACTTCTGGGAAATTGTTTTGATCACTCTGAATGATAGCCCGACGCAAGATGGTCGGGCTTTTTTGTTGGGCGGGCTGCTCTGAAAAGAAAAGCCCCTTGGCAGGAAGGAAGTTAGTCGGAGTCATCGGGACGTTCCCAATTTAGTGTCATTGCGTCAGCACGCAGTCCTTCGATTACGCCGTGAGTACCGCTCCGCTCAGGACGACCGCTCGCAATGACAAAAAGGAAAAGATGACAACCGATTTCACTTCTTTAAACCTGCGCGAGGAACTCGTGCAGGCAGTCACTGCGCTTGGCTATGCCGAGCCGACGCCCATCCAGTCCGCCATGATCCCCGTCATGCTGACCGGCGCGGACGTGATCGGGCAGGCACAGACCGGCACCGGCAAGACCGCCGCCTTCGCGCTCCCCATTCTCCACAACCTTCAATCCAACCGCAAACCACAGGCGCTGATCCTGGCACCCACGCGCGAACTGGCGTTGCAGGTGGCAGAGGCGACCATCGCCTTGGACGCCTGCTCAAGGTGCGCGTGCTGCCGGTCTACGGCGGGCAGCCCTACGCCCCGCAGGTCAGCCAGCTCAAGCGCGGCGTGGACATCGTGGTCGGCACACCCGGGCGCTTGATCGACCTGCTGGAACGCAAGGTGCTCGACCTGAGCGAGGTCAAGACCGTCGTGATCGACGAGGCGGACGAGATGCTCAACATGGGCTTCATCGAATGCGTCGAAGAGATCCTGTCCGCGACGCCCATGGAACGGCAGACGGCGCTCTTCACCGCGACCATGCCGGCACGCATCCGCGCCCTGGCAAACCGTTTCATGCGGGACCCGCAATTCGTTTCCGTGAAACAAGCCACCGTGACCGTCCGGGAAACCGAGCAGCGCTATTACCTGGTGCACGAATCGGACAAACTGAACGCGCTGACCAACCTCTTTGAAATGGAACCCATGACCAGCGCGCTGATCTTCGCCCGCACACGCGCCGAGACGACGCAGCTGGCAAGCGAACTATCCGTGCGCGGCTTCCCCGCCGAGGCACTGAACGGCGACCTGGAACAGAACGCCCGCGAACGCATCCTGGGACGCTTCCGCGCGAACACGCTCAAGGTGCTGGTGGCGACCGACGTGGCGGCGCGCGGCCTGGACATCGACGACATCTCGCACGTGATCAATTACCAGCTGCCCGACGATCCCGAAGTCTACGTCCACCGCATCGGGCAGGACGGGACGCGCCGGCAAGACGGGCATCGCCATGTCCTTCTTTACGCCGCGCGAAAAGCGCCGCCTGCGCGACATCGAAGGCTTCACCAAACAGAAACTCACGCTGGCGAAACTCCCCACCCAGGAGGATATCTTCAAACGCCGCGAGGAACAGGTGCTGGAGCAGATGAAGGTCTGGCTGGCACGCGGGCGCGCCAAGCGCGAACGCCTGATCGTGGAACAACTGGCGGCGGAAGGGCACGACGTGCTGGATATCGCCTCGGCGGCACTGAAACTGGCGCGGGCGGGCGAGAAACAACGCCCGGTCGCGACGGTCGCAGAGGTGGTGGAGAGTCCCTACCAGCCGCGCGAACGCGACTTCAGCCGGAACCGCCCCAGGAACACGCGGCGCGATACTCGAGGAACACGGGACGACACGATACTTCGGACAGGGTCTCGCACGAGGCAGGCATGATCCGCCTGAAGCTGAACACGGGCAAATATCACGGCGTCCGCCCGAACGATGTGGTCGGCATGATCGCCTACCACGCCGACATCCCCGGCAACACCATCGGCAAGATCCGCATCGAGGACAAGCATACGATGGTGGACATCCCCGAGCAGTTCGTGGACAAGGTGCTTGCCAAGCAACGGCGATTACCGCATCGGAAAGCACAAGTTCGCACTGGAAAGAGCGTAAATGTGAACTGGATATAAGGTTAAACCTTATATCCAGTCGAAATTTGAGTATGCTGGACTGGGGAGACTTTCCCTCTTCGAGTCTCTTACATTTACAGCGTGCCGCGAGAAAAACAACCTGGTGGAATGTTGTATAATCCTGTCGTGAGGTTCCCATGACAAACCAAAAACTTCTTGAACGAATTAACATGGACCCCAACGTTTTGACTGGCAAACCTGTCATCCGCGGCACGCGCCTGACGGTGGAATACATCCTGAATTTGCTGGCACATGGGCAGGATGCGCAGGAGATCATCAAGGAGTATGAGGGCTTGACGCTCGACGATATTCGCGCCTGCATCCTGTTCGCCAGTAAAACGTTGGAAAACACCTTCTTCATGCCATTGACAACAGAGAGTTCCTGATGCGTTTCCTGAAGGAAGCGTAAATCAACAGCCCCCGGAATTCCGGGGGCTGAGTTTTTAAAGTCCGGCGCAGTCCCAATCCTGGTATGCGGAGACGAGGCAGGATAATTTCGGGAACCAGTAGTCGCGTGAAGAGCCGGAGGAGGTATTCCAGACCGCGTCGAAGAACATATAAGCAATGCACAGGCGATAATCTTGAGAAAGGTTTTCCCAGGTGTATCCCACACCGAGGCGGTTCAGTTCGTTAAGGTAGCGGCGCAGGAGACGTTCCTCGTGGTGGGCACGCTGGGCACGCGTCCAGAAGGTGCAGAGCAGGTAGACCAGGTCATAGGCGGGAAAGTTGAGGCTGGCATCCTGGAAATCCACGAGGAAGGCGCTGCCTTTCCCGGAGCGCGGGACGAGGAACTGGGTCAGGTAGCAATCCCCATGGCTGATGGTCAGTGACTGCATGGAATCCAGGCGCGGCTGGATGTATCTTTTGAACAAGCCGGGCAGACCTGCAAGCGCGGATTCGCCCAATGCCAGCCATTCGGATGGGACATCCCCTCCGAAGTTTTCCTTGAATTTCCTCCATTCGCCTGCGCGGCGCTCCACATGCTTATCATGAAAACCTGCATCCCGGTACCACCAGCGCATTTCAGTGAGACCAGGAATCGTGTTGAAGGATGGATGCCCCCAGAAGGCGGCATGAAATCGTGCCAGCGCGTTCGAGGATGGCATCCAGGTGACCGGCACCGGGAACGCCCTCCAGACGCCAGAAGCTGCCCGCGCGTGACGGGCGGGAGGTGCGTTTCAGACAGGTCTGCCAGCAGCAGGTATGAGAGTCCGCTGAGGGGGTCGTAATCCATCCCCAGACAGGGGGGCATCACCGGCAGGTCCATGCCGGCGGACAGGCGGTAGAGCTGGATCTCGTTCTGACCAGCGTGTTCACGGTTCAGCTTGAGAAGCAGGCGGCGCGGCAGAGCGGTTTGCGCGGCGTAATCCAACTCCAGGTGTGCGATGGAGGAGTTAAGCGAAGAATCCCTGTGCAGGGAGAAGGATGAGAGGCGCACACCCAGGACCGTTTCCAACCAGGCAGGGGAGAGTTCTTCGAATGTCTGAAGCATGTGCAGCAATCTTACCATCCGGAGGCAGGCAGCGGGACCCGCCTGCTTGACAGCCGGCATTTTTCCGTTTAGACTTTCAGTTAAGTTTTTCCTTAACTGAAAAAATGAAAACGATCCAACCCCTGCATTCCTTTGAAAAGATCAAACTCCTGTCCGACCCGCGGCGCATGGGGATCCTGCGCCTGCTGATGACCTGCCCTGCCACGCTGACGCAGATCGCCGGCCGGCTGGGTCAATCCCCGGCGTGGGTGCGGCACCACATGCTGGCGCTGCACAGCGGCGGACCTGGTGGAGATCAGCGAGATACGCAGGACCGGCAGGGTCACCGAGAAGTATTACCGCGCCAAGGCGGACGCTCTGCTTTTGCAGGAAATGGTGCTGCCGAAATCCAGCAAGCCCGCCATCCTGTTCTCGGGCAGTCACGACCTGGCGCTGGAGGGCATCGCTGAACACCTGGCGAAACACATCACCCTGCTCAGCCTGCCGGTCGGATCACTGGATGGACTGGTGAACCTGCGCCAGGGACTGTGCCAGGTCTCGGGCGCGCACCTGCTGGATGAAAACGGGGAATACAACACGCCCTTCGTCCGCCACCTGTTCCCCGACCGACCGGTGGAACTGTTCACGCTGGCGCACCGCACGCAGGGACTGATGATCGCGGCGGGCAATCCCAAACACATCCGGGGCATCCGCGACATCGCGCGCCCGAACATCCGCTTCGTGAACCGCAACGCAGGCTCGGGGACGCGCCTGTGGCTGGAGGCGGAACTGGGACGCCAGGAAATCCCCACGGAAGGCATCGCCGGTTACGAAAGAACGGTCCAGACCCACAGCGAGGCAGCCTCGCTGGTGGCATCGAACAAGGCGGATGTTTCGCTGGGCTTGCAAGCTGCCGCGCACCAGAACGGACTGGATTTCATCCCGCTCTTTGAAGAACGCTATGACCTCGTACTGCCGCGCGAGAATGAGGAGAAACTCTCCCCGCTGCTGGATCACCTGCAGACGGCGGCATTCCGCAATGTACTCAACACGCTGACGGGCTACAACCCCGCCCACAGCGGTGAGCAAATCTTGTTATAGAGCGGGATGCATCCCGCTCCACATAGGAGCATCCATGAAACGTTTTGTCACCATCCTCTTTCTATTGACGCTGCTCGTCAGTGCCTGCACTCCCAAACCATCCAACCCGACCCTGATCCTGGCAACCACCACCTCCGTGCAGGACTCGGGGCTGCTGGACGTATTGATCCCGCTCTTTGAAAAAGAGAGCGGTTACACGGTCCAGACCGTGGCAGTCGGTTCGGGCGCTGCCATCCAGATGGGACGCGAAGGCAACGCGGATGTGCTGTTCGTCCATTCGCCGACCGATGAGAAGACCCTCATGTCCGAGGGCTTCGGCAAGGAACGCGTCCTGATCGCCCACAACGATTACATCATCGTGGGTCCCGAAGCGGACCCCGCGGGAATCAAGGGTCTCTCCCCGGTGGAAGCCTTCAAAGCCATCGCCGCGGCAGAGTCGAACTTTGTGGCACGCGCAGACAAGTCCGGCACCTCCACCAAGGAACTGGGCATCTGGAAGAAGGCGGAACTCGATCCCGCCACGACCAAGCCTGCCTGGTACATCGAAACGGGACAGGGCATGGGCGCATCCCTGACGATCGCATCCGAGAAGGGCGCGTACATCCTGACCGATCGCGGCACCTTCCTCGCCAGCCAGGCGAACCTTGAACTGGTGCTGCTGGTCGAAGGCGACCCGTCCCTGTTGAACGTCTATCACATCATCACCGTCAACCCGGAGAAATGGCCGAAGGTCAACTACGAGGGCGCGCTGGCTTTCATGAACTTCATGCTGTCCTCCAGCGCGCAGGATGTGCTGGCACAGTTCGGCGTGGATAAGTTCGGCATCCCGCTCTTCAATCCCGACGGCGGAAAGACCGACGCCGACCTCGGACTGTAACATTCATCCATCAAGAGGGGCGGCTCACACCCGCCCCTCTCGTACCAGAATTGAAGGAAAAATTAACCGTATTTCATCATGGACGAGATCCTTCAGATCACAACCTTATCTTTACAGGTTTCCGCCCTGGCGACGATCATCAGCCTGTTGATCGGGCTGCCCCTGGGCACCGGGCTGGCGCTGTCGAACTTCCGCGGACGTTCATTCATCCTGAGCATCATCAACACGGGCATGGCACTGCCGCCCGTGGTGGTGGGACTGGTGGTGGCGATGGCACTCTGGCGAAGCGGACCCCTCGGCGACCTTAAGTTGATCTATACCCCGTGGGCGATCGTCATCGCGCAGACGATCATCGCTGCGCCGGTGATCACCGGATTGACCGCGGCTGCGCTGGCCTCGCTCGACCCGCGCCTCGGGCAGCAATTGCTCGGACTGGGCGCATCGCGCAGGCAGATGATCTGGCTGTTGTGGCGGGAGGCGCGGCTGCCGCTGCTGGCTGCCTTCATGGCTGGTTTCGGTTCCATCATCTCGGAGGTGGGTGCCTCCATGATGGTGGGCGGCAACATCAAGGGGCAGACGCGCGTGCTGACCACCGCCATCGTGCTGGAAACCTCCAAGGGGGATTTTGAGAGAGCGCTGGCACTGGGCGCCCTGCTGTTGGTCATCACCTACCTGATCAACCTGGCACTGACATGGGTCCAGCAAAAGGGGGTGAAGCGATGACCCCCCTGATACAGATCCATGACCTGCTCATCCAGCGCAATGGACGCGATGTCCTGACTGTGAATGCGCTTGACATCCCGCGCGGCGAAACACTGGCCGTGGTGGGTCCGAACGGGGCGGGAAAGAGCACCCTGCTGCTGGCACTGGCGCATCTCCTGCGTCCCGCGTGCGGCGAGATCCTTTTTGACGGGACATCCCTGCGCAAGTGGAATGAACTGGAATACCGCCGCAAGATATCCTTCGTGTTCCAGTCCCCCCTGCTGATGGATATGAGCGTCGAGCAGAATGTGGCACTGGGGCTCAAGTTCCGCGGGGTGGCGCGGGAGGAGATCCGGGCGCGCACGAGGAAATGGATGAGCCGCCTGGGAATCTCTCCGCTGGCAGACCGCCGGGCAGGTCAGCTCTCCGGGGGCGAGGCGCAGAGGGTCAGCCTGGCGCGGGCGTTCGTGCTCGAGCCCGAATTACTGCTGCTGGATGAACCGTTCGCGGCGCTTGATCCGCCGACGCACGCGAACCTGCTGGAGGAGCTCTCCAGCCTGCTGGCAGAGGATCACCGGACCGCGGTCTTCGTGACCCACAACCTGAGGGAGGCCGCGCAGGTGGGACAGCGCGTGGCAGTGATCGTGGAGGGGAAGCTGAGGCAGGCGGGTTCGGTGCAGCAGGTCAAAGCGCAGCCCGCCGACGAGACGGTGGCGGCATTCCTGAAGGAGTTACCCCGCTAGGCGTGTGCTGTTACAATTATCGCCAAGAACATGGGAAAAAGTCCTCGCATATAACCGAAAAGGAGAGAACATGAAACTCAGCGTGCGCAACATTCTGAAGGGCAAGGTGGTGAAGGTGACGAAAGGGGCGGTCAATTCCGAGGTGATCCTTGAACTGCCGGGCGGGGAAAAACTCGTCTCGATCATCACCAACAGCTCGGTCAAGTCGCTTGGACTGGTCAAGGGGAAGGAGGCTTATGCCGTCATCAAAGCCTCCAGCATCATGGTCGCAGTGGACTGACCCTTTTAACGGCGAACCCCGCGAGTGATCGCGGGGACGCCTTAAGCCAACTCAGAGGGAGGAGAGAAGCCAATCAGGCATGCGCCTGTCTGGTTGTTACATGGGATCGTGGTCAGGATTGGTGCCGCACCACTTGCAGACACTTTTGTCGAACATGTTGCAGGCGGTGGCATTGGAACAGCGGCGGGCAAGCACGCGCGGCGGTTGTTCGGGCAGGTGCTCGGCGGGGTAGACCACCTCCGCTTCGAGCGCGATCTCGTGCCCAACGTGCTCGCAGTACTTGATCTTGTCGATTTGCCAGGTTCTAAATGCCATGTCAGCCTCCTGACTACATTACCCAGTTTAAACGAAGGGGAATGAAATCTCCAGTGACAGGCGTCACATATCATTCTGACAATATACCCTTTTCTGGATGACATTTCTCGCATTTGTCGGATTAAGATTATTGGAGAAATTGGAGAATATCTGAAAGCCTGAAATACATGGAAGATCACCTGCATGAAGAGTAACGCTGAAAAGGCGCGAACAACTTCAGCGGTCAATTTTTGATTTTTTCCTCAAGGCGGCTGATTTCATCAAGGGCTTTGCGGATGGCTGTCACCACAAAGAAGATGGCGTTTCTTTTTATGTAAAGCTGGTTGCAAATGGGATGTCGAAGGAAGGTGAACCGGTAGTGGCTGTCATGCTGGCTGAACACGAGCAGGGGCGGCAATTCACACGGGCAATGTGCGAAGGCGCGGAGCAGTTGCAGAGAGGTGACACAGCTGCCATTCCACAGATCACGCAAAATGCGCTCGGTTATGCAGCACTGCTGCGCCAGCATATCCAAAAGGATAAACAGCATCCTGTTCCCGATGGCAGACAGGATCATTCCGGTTGAGCAGCAGGCACAGATCATGGAGGGATTTGCGCGCCAGGCGCAGGATATTCCCATTTTGATCAACGAGGTAGATCTCTCCTGATTCGTCCACGCCAAAGGAGGTGACCAGCGCCCCCGTCTCAAAGAGCAGGGTGGTTATGGATAGTCTCTTCGGTCGGGGTCACGATCCTCAGCGCGCCCCATACTTTTCCTTTGCAGAAATCCGCATAGAAATAGACGCCCTGCCATTCGGGCATGGAACCGCGATAGACGTTTCCCCCGGTCACCGAGCAGCCCTGGTTGTGATCGTACTCAAAGAGGGGCGGGTGGTGGTTCTCCAACTGCGCGCCGGGGATGTATTCGTGCATGCCCTCAAAGAGGTTCCAGCCGAAGTTGACCCCGCCGGGTGTGCCGGCAGGCAGGAAATCGATCTCCTCCCAGGCACCCTGTCCCACGTCACCGATCCACAGGTCGCCGGTCAGGGGATCAAAGGAGAAGCGCCAGGGGTTGCGCAGACCATAATGGAAGATCTCATTGCCGAAGGGATTATCGGCAGGGATGGCATACGGACTGCCGCCGTTCACATCGATGCGCAGGAGCTTGCCAAGCAGGGTATCCAGGCTCTGCCCGTTGCCCTGCGGGTCACCGCCTGAGCCTCCGTCGCCCAGCGTGATGTAGAGATAACCATCCGGACCGAACGCCAGTCCGCCGCCGTTGTGATTCGGGAAGGGCTGCTGGACGCCGAGCAAACGCAGTTCGCTGTTCGGGTCGGCAACATCCCCGGCGGCAGTGAACCTGGCGATGACCGTATCGACCGCCCTTTTCGGTGTAGTTCACGTAAAAGAATCCATTCCCCGCAAAGTCCGGGTGGAACGCCAGTCCCAGCAGTCCCTGCTCATTGCCCTTGTTCTCCACGCGCTCGCTGATATCCAGGAAGGGTATCTCCAGCAGTGCCCCGTTCTGCAGGATGCGAATCACACCTGCCTGTTCCACGATGAACAAACGTCCCGATCCATCCCCGGCGTTCTGGATGTCCAGCGGGCGGACAAATCCACCCGCGACGAGCTCCCATTGAAAGGAGGCGGGATCCGGGAAATCGGTCGGCGCCGCGACCGGGAGCGGGAGCGGGGAGGCGGGTCTCAGTGGGGATGGGTGGAAGTGTCGCCGTGGCGGTTGGAGGTGCAGCAACAGGCGTGGGATTTGCCCCGCAGGCGGAGGCGGCAAATGCCAGCACGATCAGCAGGATGGCTGTTCTGCGCATGACTTACTTTCTTTCATCAGGCGGCAGGTCGGTGGTCTCCGCGTCCACGATCTCATCCGGGGGGATTTCCTGGTCCAGGTTGCTGGTCAGGCTCTTCAGGTGTTCCTTCACCACCCCGGGCGGGCAGAGTTCCACGAAGAGGTAGGCGCCCAGCCCGACGATGGCAGCATCATCCAGCGCACCGATCACGGGCAGCGCGATTCCCGGAGCCAGGTCCACGGGGGAAATAAGATATGCCAGCGCGGCAACCGGCACCAGTTTTAGAAAGAAATTAACCCGCCGGTCACCCATCAGGCGCAGGATGAGTTTGAGGCGCATGACCACATCCTTGATCATGCCCCCGGAGGGGGATATAACGAGATCGCCAGGTTTTTTATCAGGCATGTTAGTCTCCTGTGTAATATACGGGTTCCTATTTTTTCCCTGTTGCGACATCTGCCGCTGTGACGGAAGAAGGTGATTATTGCAGCGAATGCAATGGAACTAATAAACTGATTATACGCTGAACAGGTAAGTTTTTTATCAGAGAACCTGTCTGTTCCCCGTACAGAAAATCGTCAATTTGGAGTAAATAAAATGGATATGATCATCGACTTTCCCGGCGGTGCACGGGTGGACGCGCACTTCCGAGGTCACACCCTTCCCACCGACCAGCCTGCCCAGGGTGGTGGTGCAAATTCTGCGCCCATGCCCTTCGAGGTGTTCCTCGCCTCCATCGGCACATGCGCAGGCATCTACATCCTCGGCTTCTGCAAGCAGCGCAACATCCCCACCGAGGGCATCCGCGTCATCCAGCGCACCGCCTACAACCCCGTCACCAGCATGGCGGATAAGGTCGAATTGGAGATCCAGGTGCCGCCCGCCTTCCCCAAACAGTATCACGATGCGCTCATCCGCGCGGCGGACCTGTGCAAGGTGAAGAAGACCCTCGAGAACCCGCCCAAGTTCGAGATCGCAACCGTCGTGGTGTAGAGCCAATCCACCGCAGACAACGCGAAGGGCATCAGCCCTTCGCGTTGTTTTTATCTCCCGCAGATGCTAAAATGAGCTGCGATGCCGATCCTGATCGATGGTCACAACCTGATCCCGCACCTGGGGCTGAGCCTGCGCTCGATCGATGACGAGATGCAGCTGGTCGAACGCCTGCAGGTATTCTGCCGCGCCAGCCGGCAGCCGGTGGAGGTCTACTTCGACGGCGCCCCGGCAGGACAGGCGCGGACGAGGAAGCACGGGCTGGTTACCGCTCATTTCGTGCGAAAAGGCGCCACGGCTGATTCAGCCATCTCTGCCCGGCTCCAGGCGCTCGGACGCGCGGCGCGCAACTGGAAGGTGGTCAGCTCGGACCGCCGCGTGCAGAACGAGGGCACGCGCGCTGGGGGCGGGCGTCATCTCCTCCGCGGACTTTGCCAGGCAGGTCGCCTCCGCCCGCGTGCCTGATCCAGGTTCCGGTCAAAAGGGGTTATCAGAAGCGGAAGTCGAAGAGTGGCTAAAACTATTTCGTGAAAATAAGCGCTAATTCAGACAAATTGTGTCCAAATGCTAATCTAATTTTAATGTAATCCCGAGTAATAAGGTGTATATTACCAACAAGACACCTGTCCTCCCTTTTTATTGGTAATTGTGGTGTCTGCCACCGATAATTGGTCCGCATGTCCCCCCCATGCTGTCCTTCGGTGGTGTCCCTCCCCCTCAAGGTTATGCGGCATGTCTCTGACATGCCGCATAACCATTAAATACCCCGTCCGCCCCGGTTACTATTCAAATCCCATTCGTTCCCATTCGTTTCCTCCAAAGCGTGCCTGCGGACTCCGCCTGGCAGCCCTCTCATCCAATCACCGGAGAGGCTATAATCCCAGCATGACCACAATCTACACATGGCTGCCGGCACCGGAGCATGAATATCCCGAACACCCCGAACGCCCCGGACGCATGACCGAGCTTGAGACCCGGCTCCCATCCATCCATGCACAACGGGTGGATGCCAGCCCAGCCACGCGCGATGAGATCGCGCGCGTCCATACGAAGGACATGATCCAGGGCGTGGAATCAGCGTGCGCGCAGGGCGGGGGCATCATCGATTATGCCCCGACATACGTCACGCGCGCCTCCTTTGATGCCGCCCTGCTGGCGGCAGGCGGCACCCTGAAGTGCGCCCGCGCGGTCTGGGCGGGGGAGGCTGCCAACGCGTTCGCCCTGATCCGCCCGCCGGGTCATCACTCCGAACCCTCGCGCGCCATGGGCTTCTGCGTTTTCAACAATATCGCCATCGCGGCGCGCGACCTGCTGGAGCGCGGGGCAAGCCGCGTGCTGGTGGTGGATTACGACGCGCATCACGGCAACGGGACCCAGGCGGCGTTCCTGAAGGACGGCACGGCTGGCGTATCTCTCCACACATCAATGGGGGATCTACCCGGGCAGCGGCTGGATGGACGAGGTGCCGCATGCAAAGGGGCGCATCGTCAACGTGCCGCTGCCTGCCTACGCAGGGGACGCGTGTTTTGCACAGATCACCCAAAAAGTGATCGAGCCGATGGTGAAGTCATTCCGCCCGGAGATGCTGCTCGTCTCGGCAGGCTTCGACTCGCACTGGAGCGATCCGATCACCATGCTGGGGCTGTCCAGCGCGGGCTTCTCCGCGATCGCAAAACACCTGGTGGAACTGGCGCAGGAACTGTGCGGCGGACGAATCGTCTTCGTGCTGGAGGGCGGATACGACCCGACCAACATGGCAAACGGTGCCTGCGCCACTTTTGCCGCGCTGAGTGGAGAACCTTTCGTCGATCCCCACGACAAGTCTCCATACCCGGAACCGGACATTGAGAAGATGATAGAATCCATTCGTGAATGGAATGGATTCGCATAAGTGAGTTCAAGAAATCCCCTTTTGTTTTCTGCGATCATCAGTTCGTGTTCGTTGACAAGGAGTGAGTGATGGCTACCTCAAAACAATCCAAGGGTTTTATCCAAACCGAATGGATCTGCCCGAACTGCAACAGCCGCAATCCCGGACCGGAGAAGACCTGCGAGAACTGCGGCGGGCCCCAGCCGGAAAACGTGCAGTTCTACCTGCCCGCCGAGGCAAAGATCATACAGGATGAGAACGCAGCCAAGGCTGCCAAGGCAGGCGCGGACATTCACTGCGGGTTCTGCGGGACGCGCAATCCCGGCAATGCAACGGTCTGCTCCCAGTGCGGCGGAGATCTAAAGGAGGGCAAGGCGCGCCAGGCGGGGCGCGAGATGCAGCGTGAGGCAGCAGCCGTGGAGGTGAAGTGCACGAACTGCGGAGCGATGAACGTATCCTCGGACAGGATGTGCGCGAAATGCGGCGCACCGCTGCCTCGCCCCGGCACGGGAGGGTCGCCATCGGCGCAGGGCGCGGCGGACACCGCGGGGAAGAAGAAGATCCCCTGGGCTGTGGTCGCGGGGATCGTTGCCTGCGTGGCGGTCATCTGCATCGGGGTGTACATGTTCATGGCGCCATCCAAGACCGTGACGGCAACCGTCAACAATGTCTACTGGCAGACCTCCATCCCGGTGCAGGAGGTCCAGGCGGTCAGTTATTCGAACGAGCAGGGCAGTCCCCCTTCGGGCGCCTACAATGTTTCGTGCTACGACGACGTGCAACAGGTGTGCGAGGAAAAGACGGTGGACCTGGGCAACGGTTATGCGGAAGTGGTCCAGGAATGTCACGATGAAACCACGCAGTACTGCTCCTATACCGTGGACGAGTGGACCACCATCCAGACATACACGCTGGACGGGAACGACTATTTCCCGCAATATTCACAACCCAGCATTTATTCGGGACAGCAGCTGGGCGACGGGACACTGGTGATGGAAGTCCATTTCGTGGCGAACGGGAAGGAATACGTCTACACTCCCGACAGCCCGGAGGAGTTCCAATATTATTCCGAGGGAAGCTCGTGGACCCTGCACCTGAACGCCCTGGGTTCGATCGTCAGCGTGGAATAATGAGAGAATCATGACGCAGAAAATGATCACAGAGGCTGTGTATGGAAACACAGCCTCTGTTGCTATTAAGTTTTTAAAGTGGCGGACTGTGCAGAATAGCCATCACACCTGGTCATATGGCACAAAGTGGCTGTCTGCCGTACCATCCTCGTAGAGGTTGACCATCACGTAGGCTGGGGGAAAATTCAAATAGTCACCCTTCCACCAGTTGCCGCATACGGCGCCGCTGGTCACATAGCGGACGCCCAGATAGTCCAGGGATTCATATTGATGCGTATGTCCGCTCAGGCAGAGGCGGACGTTGGGCGCCTGCAGGAAGTAATCGCGGAAGCGGCGTGCATCGATGTGCATCCAACTGCCGGGCACCACCCAGTTTCCGCTCTCCTCGTTCGGACCGTCGAAATACTCGCAGGCAGCCACAATGGGGATGTGGCTGAGGATGCAAATGGGCTTGTTGGTATCCGCCAGGCTGTTGATGTCCTCCATCAGCCACTTGAACTGCTCCTCGTCCAGTTGACCGATGTAGGGATATTCGGAAGCCTCGTTGGGGAGATGGATGCTGTCGAGCACCAGGAAATGCCATCCCGCGCGGTCGAAACTGTAGTAAGGTTTATCCAGACCCAGTTTTTCCAGCGCCATGTTCTTTCCATAGAGGGGATCGCTGTTGATGGACTCCTCGGGACGACTCCAGCCCCACACGTCGTGGTTGCCGATGGCATGGATGACCGGTAGACTGCACTCGGATTTGAGGGGGCTGTTGTAGACATCCCATTGCGCTTCCACCGCGCCCTTATCACGCGTGCTCGAGCGAGTCCATGATCGAATCGCCAGTGTTAACGATGATGTCGGGCGGATCTTCCTGGGTTTGCGCGTGGCGCAGGGCGCGCTTCATTCCATCGGGCGCACCGCCCAGTGACCAGACGTGGAAATCGGTCATGTGGGCAATGCGCAGGACGCGCTTCTTTCCATTTGGTTGGGCAGGTTCAGACGGGAGCAAGACCGATGCGTTGGATTGACAGGCACCCGCGGCGCCCAACGTGGCCAGCCCGACCAGTTTAAGAAAGTTTCTTCGGCTGAGTGGGGTCATGATTTTTCTGTTTTGGCAGGCTAATTTAACGTTCCGACCGCTGTTTCGACTGCATCCAAAATCTCGCCGGATCCAACTTTTTTGCTTTTTTCCAGCCTTATCGGTCTGGTTGATATGGAACAGTCACTGGGCAACCTGGTTTGCGCCGGCTGCCACCGGATCAAACCCCTCCGGCCATTTTGTTCGTTTGTCATATCTGGTTCCACTTAGCGTGGCTCCGGTCAGGTCGGCCGTGGTAGGTTTGCCCTCTTCAGGTTGGCTTCGGTCAGGTCAGCCGCCTTTCAGGTCGGCGTTCTCCAGGTTGGCATTGCTCAGGACCACTTTGGAGAGATTGAAGCCTTCCAGGTTTGCCTGGTACAGGTTCGCGGATCTCCAGATCAGGAATGATACGCGGGTTTTGACTTCTCCACTCATTCCAGGCATCCACACCTTCGTTTCAGCTTGGCGAGATGATCAGGATTTGGTACACGATCCCCAATAGTAGTAGTGGAGGGTGCTGTTCCGCACGACACCAACAGCAGGGAAACTAACAAAATAACAAAAAAAGTTCTTTTCATTTTTCCTCGTGAGGGCATTGTACCGCATATAATTCATCTGTATCCAAATACAAAGGCATTCTTAATCCGGGCGGTTTTTAGCTGTAATTGTTACCCGGATAAACTCCCCACCTGCTTTCTCAACCTCAGAGAGTATCTCACCGGACTTAACCAGCGCCTTCATGGCGTTGTGGTCGGGATACAGCGGACGGTCCACGTTGAGATGCGCCACATGTTCGCGGATGACCTCGCGCGCCTTCTGCGTTCCCGCTGCCGGGTGTGAACTCGCGGAAGTCAAGCGCCTGCGCGGCAGCCATGAATTCAATACCGAGAACGCCATAGGCATTATCCAGGATCTGCCCGTTCTTGATGGCGGTATTCATGCCCATCGAGACGAAGTCCTCCTGGTCCGCGGCGGCGGGGATGGACTGGATGGAGGCGGGGGCGGACAGGATCCTCTGCTCCACGATGAGATGGTCGGCGGTGTACTGCGAAAGCATCAAGCCCGAGTAAAAGCCCGGTTCGTGCGCCAGGAAATCCGGGAGTCCCTGCGAGAGGGCGGGGTTGGTCAGGCGGTTGAGACGACGCTCCGAGAGCACGCAGACCATCGTCACCGCGGTGCCCGCCATATCCATTGGAAGCGAAACCGGCGAACCCTGGAAATTGGCGCCGGTCAGGGTCAGCTTCATCTCGGGGACAAAGATCGGGTTGTCGCCCACGCCGTTCAACTCCATCTCCACCTGTGAACGGGCATAGGCGACCGCATCGCGCGCGGCGCCGATCACCTGCGGGGTGGAACGCATCGAGTAGGCATCCTGCACCTTGGTCTTCATTTTGCCGGTGGTCAGGTCTGAACCGGCTATGACCTTCATGATGTTCTGGGCGGAGATGACCGCGCCCTTGAAGCCCCGCAATTCATGCAGCTTTGTGTTGTACGGTTTAAGGTTGCCAAGCAGGGCTTCGATGGACATGGCGGCCGCGATCTCCGCCTGCCTGATGAATCGCTCCATATCGTAAATGTGAATGGCGGACATGGCGGTCAGCAGGTTCGAGCCATTGATGGCTGCCAGACCGTCGCGCGCCTGCAGACCGGGGATGGGGATGCCCGCCCGCTTCATCGCCTCCGCGCCCGGCAGGCGCTCGCCCTGGTAGAAGGCTTCGCCCTCCCCCATGAGGAGCAGCGCAGCCTGTGCCATGGGAGCCAGGTCACCGCACGCACCCACGGAACCCTTCTGGCAGACCACGGGCGTGACACCTTTGTTGAGCATCTCCACCAGGGTGAGCGTGATCTCGGGACGGCAGCCTGAATTCCCGTGCGCGTGGACGTTGATGCGTCCCGCCAGGGCGCCGCGCACATACTCGACCGGCGCGGGGTCGCCAATGCCTGCAGCGTGATTGTAGATGAGGTACTTCTGAAAATCCTTCACCTGATCGTCATTCAGCAGCTTCTCTGAAAACTCACCGATGCCGGTATTCGTACCGTACATGACCTCCCGGTTGGCAAGTTTCTCCTCCAGCATGGCGCGGCAGACCTTGATGCGCTCCAGCGCGGCGGGGGCAAGCTTGACCTTTTCATTATCGCGGGCGATCGCGACCAGTTTTTCAATGGTGAGGGAAGAACCATCGAGGCGGATGGGCATATTGCATTCTCCTGTGATAGGCTGCGGGAGCCTGTGATTTTCCGGAATTGTACTCCAAACAAAAACATCCCATTTTGAAGGCGGGATGTTTCTTCATTCTCCAATACCAACGATCACTAATGTCCGCAGTGTCCGCAATCCCCGCCGGAACAGGAACCGCATCCCCCGCCACCGCCTGAAGCGACAGGCACAGAACTCCCGCCATTGTGAGCATTGACCAGCGCCAGCTTGCGCTTCACGGTCCTGCTGCCGCACTTCTCACAGGGGATGGAAGCGTCCTTCTGACTCATGGGACGGATGACTTCGAATTCCTGCCTGCATTTCAGGCAGACATATTCATAGATGGGCATGATCAACTCCAGGACTTAATTGTAATACAATCCGGGAGGGATGAACCCATGCCACCCGACACCCAAACCGTTCTTTTCATAATTGCGGAAATCGAAGCTGAAATGCACCGCATTGGTCTCTGGCAGGCAGAACCGCTTCAACCGGAGCAATACCAGTTCTCCAAAGCCTTCGCCATGGATACCATGACCTTTTCACAATGGCTGCAATTCATCTTCATCCCGCGCGTCAGGGATCGTGCGGCAAGCGGGATATTCCCATCCACAAGCCAGGTGAGCATACAGGCAATACGGGAGTTCGAGGGTGTGCCGGAAGCTTCCCACCTGGTGACATTGTTATCGAAATTCGACAAGCAGTTTTAAGTTGTTCTCATAATTGCACAGGATAATTTGAGACTATGTAGATTATTGGGTGGATTCCAACAAGTACTTACCAAAAATTAATCGCAATTAGGATAGATATCCTATTGGAAGGTCGGCTCCCATCGCCTACAATGCCCGAAGAAAGGAGCACGAATGAATAAACTTCGCACGATGTTCGCATTGCTGATGGCAGCTGCCCTGGTAATAGCCGCCATTCCAACGGGGAATGTTCTGGCAGAGGACGATACGTTGGGACCGATCACGTCTGCGGTGGCTGCAGCACCCAACCCTGCAGCCATCAATACCTCGGTCACTGTCACCGCCACAGTGGATGACACCACCACCGGCGGATCGAATATCCAGTCCGCGGAATTTAACGTCAATGGCGGAGCCTGGACGATGATGAGCGCATCGGATGGTGTCTTCGACACCGGAATGGAAAATGTCACGGCATCCTTCACCGTGACCCAGGCTGGTGACAACCAGGTCTGCGTACGCGGCACGGATGCGGTTGGCAACGTTGGCGAACAGGCATGCACGACCCTGTCCGGACAGGAGCAGTTCACGTTCAGTGGATTCCGCCCGCCCATTCGCATGGGCGTGGACAACCGTGCCAATGCACCCCGCACCATCCCGGTCAAGTGGCGGCTCACGCTCAGCGACGGTGTGACACCGGTCAGCGATCCATCCAGTTTTGTGGCGTTGAAATCCTATGCAGTGGATTGCACCACACTGGTGGGTGATCCTGCGACTGCCGTCGTGGGAACAGGTCCCGGCAATGGCCGGTCTGCGTTATCTTGGCGATGGCAACTGGATCTTCCGCTGGAAGACCTCCAGGGATTACCGCCACACCTGCCGCATGATGTTCGTCGAGTTCAGCGACGGGCAAACCTCACCCGAGGTCCTGTTCCGCTTCCGCTAAACCCCATAACCCTGTTTCCACTGTTCAAATCATTGTCCGGGAGGCTTTGCCTCCCGGACAATTTTTTTGGAATCGCAACCTTGTTTTTCTGCAAAAATGCTATACTCCAGAAAACACAATAAGGGTACCCTCATGATCGGCGGAGACCTTTATGAATAATATACAATTAGCGATCTTTTGCGCCGAAGCCCTCATTATCTCCCTCATGGTGCTGTTCCTGTTCCACATGAGGTCGCGCTTCGGACTATCCCCGCTCTATATTACCCTGGGTGTGTTTCAGCCTGTCCAAACGATCCTGGCTGCAACCGTTTACGTGGAGATCTTGCCGGGGGTCATTGTCAGCCCGGGCTCCGTGATCATGTTCACTGCCAGCCTGTTCGTTATTTTACTGGTTTATATTTTTGAGGATGTAACCGAAACCCGCAAGGCGGTTTACGGGATCGTGTTTGCCAATTTGATCATGACACTGCTCCTGATGATCTTTGGCGCACAGTTGGGACTGCTCCATACGGTGAACTTCCTCAACCTGTCACGCGAGGTGCTCATTCGAACCGCCCGGATCATGCTCACAGGAACCATTGTCCTTTTTGCAGACACCGTAATTCTCATTCTTGTCTATGAAGCGATCTGGCGACTGATCACCAGAAATATTTTCCTGCGCATCTATTTAACCATCACCATCGTCCTCATTTTTGACAGCCTGGTTTTTACCACCGGGGTTTTTTACGGACAGCCGGATTACCTCACCCTGCTTACATCAGGAATCATCGGCAAGGTCGTCATGGCAACCTTCTTTGCCCTTGCCCTGACGGTCTATCTGCGCTTCGCCAAGACCAAAGGTCACGAGACCCAGCCCTTCCAGGATATTTTCCACATCCTGTCCTACCGTGAGAAGTTTGAGATCGAGTATCAACGCGGGCGGCAAACGGAATCCCTGCTGCGCGAAAGCGAGGGGAAGTATCAGACCCTCGCCAGGATCTCCCCGGTCGGAATCTTTCGCACCGACGCAGAGGGTGTCACCACCTATGTCAATCCGAGATGGTGCGAAATCTCGGGGATATCCTTTGAGGATGCACTGGGGGATGGATGGCTTAAGGCGGTTCACCCTGATGACAGGGAAAGGGTCAGCAAAGGCTGGCAGGCGTCCACCCAGGTAAAAAGAGAATCTGCTTCAGATTATCGTTTTGTGCACCCGGATGGGACGATCAGGTGGGTGATGGGACTGGCGGTTCCTGAAATGAGTTCCGATAACCAGGTGGTCGGCTATGTTGGCACCATCACCGATATCACCGAACGCAAACTCGCCGAGGAACAGGCGCAGAAACAACTTCAAAGACTGGAGACCCTGCACCGGATCGACATGGCGATCACCGCGGGTCTTGAAATGAATGTCAGCCTTGGCTTGCTGCTCGAGAAACTTCTCTCCACCCTGGCGGTGGACGCGGCAGGCATCCTGCTGCTTGAACCTCATACGCACATGCTCCGTCCTGCCGCCGGTCGTGGATTCCATTCCAATGCCATTCAACACATGCAACTTCCGATCGGATTTGGACATGCGGGTCTCGCGGCGCTGAAAAGACAAACCATCCATATCCAGGACCTGGCAGGCAACCCGGATGAACCGGCACGATCATCAAAGCTGGCGGGGGAGAACTTCAAATCCTATTTTGCCATACCGCTGATCATCAAAGGTCAGGTCAAGGGGGTGCTGGAGATCTTTCATCGCTCACTCCTGAATCCGGATAACGAGTGGATCAACTTTGCGGAGACCCTGGCGAACCAGGCTGCCATCACCATCGAAGACACCCAGCTCTTTAATGAACTGCAACGTTCCAACCTGGAACTTGCCATGTCCTATGATGCCACCATCGAAGGCTGGTCGCGGGCGCTTGACCTGCGCGACAAGGAGACCGAGGGACACACCCAGCGCGTCACCCGAATGACCGTGGAACTCGCCGCCTCCATGGGAATGAGCGACGTTGAAATCGCCCATGTCCGCCGCGGCGCGCTCCTGCACGATATGGGGAAACTGGGCGTACCCGATTCGGTCCTGCTCAAACCCTCTTCGTTAACCGAGGAAGAGTGGGTGCTCATGCGCCAGCATCCACAATTTGCCTACGACCTGCTGTTCCCCATTGAATTCCTGCGCCCCGCACTCGACATCCCATATTGCCATCACGAAAAATGGGACAGCACAGGTTACCCGCGTGGGTTGAAAGGTGACCAGATCCCGCTGGCGGCGCGTCTCTTCGCCGTGGTGGATGTCTGGGATGCCCTGCGTTCCGACCGCCCATACCGCGCGCGCTGGTCGAGAGAACAGAGCATGCAGTACATTACCGGGCAGTCAGGCAGACATTTTGATCCGAAGGTGGTCGATGTTTTTCTCTCCCTGATCGAAAAAGAACGCACCGGTGACGAGGCATGAATCCCTTTTTACGCCCACCCCAGCGCCAGTAACGAATACAGTTGGGCGTTTTGATGACGGCATGTATATCGGGACTCGACCTGTTGGAGGAATGACGATGCCTAAACATAGAATTTTCACAATGAAATTTGCAGGTATATATCCACTATACGTTCAGAAAGCAGAACGTAAAAATCGCACGAAAGAGGAAGTTGACCAGATCATCTGCTGGTTGACCGGCTATGATCAGGCGGGACTGCAACAGCAGATCGAACAGGGAAATGATCTTGAAACTTTTTTTGCCCAGGCACCAGCCATAAATCCAAATCGTTCACTGATCAAAGGTGTGGTGTGCGGTGTTCGCGTGGAGGAAATCGAAGATCCGCTGATGCAAAAAATACGGTACCTGGACAAACTGATCGATGAACTCGCAAAAGGAAAAGCGATGGAAAAGATTTTGCGCCAGTAAGAGACCTTCCCTCTTCGAGGACCTTCGGTCAATCTGGCGGCGAGTTCGGGAGGCATTGCGCCTCCCGAACTTTTTTGGATTAAAATCAGGCACCCAGGAGAGAATGTCATGTCCACTGAAAAAGAATACATCCCAAAACGCGCCATGTCCATCCATGCTCACCCGGATGACCAGGAGTTCACCGTTGCCGGAACCCTTGCCAGGTGGGCACAGGCGGGATGCGAGATCGTCTCGGTCATCATTACCGGCGGGGATGCAGGCTCGAACCTGCCCGAACACGGTGAGGAATACAAACCTGCGCTGGCAGGACTGCGCGAGAAGGAACAGAAAGCAGCGAACAAAACACTTGGCGTGAAGGAGACGGTCTGCCTGGGCTACCCCGACGGTGAACTGGAGCCGACGCTGGCACTGAGAAAGGACCTGACGCGCCTGATCCGCAGGTACAAACCCGAGGCAGTGGTCATCGGCGACCCCGAGGGGATGTATTACGGCAGTGACTACATCAACCACCCGGACCACCGGGCAGCCGCGCAAGCCGGGCTGTACGCGGTCTTCCCGTCCGCGGAGACGCGCCTGATCTTCACCGACCTGCTCAAGGAGGGGCTTGAGCCGCACAAGGTCAAACGGATATACATTCACGGGGCGGAAAAAACCGACACCTGGGTGGACATCAGCTCCACGATCAGCCTGAAGATCAGGGCATTGAAAAAGCACAAGAGCCAGCTGGGGGACTGGGATCCCGGGAAAATGCTGCGCGAATGGGCTGCGGAGACCGGCAGGGAGAAGGGGCTGAAATATGCCGAGTCCTATAAAGTGATGTTCCATGAGGATGACCAGCCTGAAAACTAAACACAATTAAAAATGATAGAATCGGGGCGCTTGAACCTGCAGGTCGAGGAGTAGCAGCGCATGGTCTTCACCAGTTATGATTTCCTGATCTTCTTCATCATCGTGTTCAGCCTGTACTGGCTGGCGCGCCGCAGGCTGTGGCAGAACGTGCTCCTGCTGGCAGCCAGCTATGTTTTTTATGCGTGGGTGCACCCCTGGTACGCGCTGCTGCTGGGACTCTCGACCCTGGCGGACTATGGGCTGGCGCTCGGCATCGCGCGTGACCGAAACCACACGCGCCGTTACGTGATCCTCAGCCTGCTGCTCAACCTGGGCGTGCTTGCCATTTTCAAGTATTACAACTTCTTCAGCGAGGGACTGGTCGCCGCGCTGACCAACCTTGGCGTGCAGGCAGACATGCTGCTGGTGCGCGTGCTCCTGCCGGCGGGGCTGTCGTTCTACACCCTGAAAAAATTAGCCTACATCATCGATGTGGCGCGCGGGGACCTGGAACCGACGCGCGACCTGCTCAGCTTCAGCCTGTTCACCGCCTTTTTCCCGCAGATCAACGCCGGACCGATCGACCGGGCTCAAAAACTCCTGCCGCAGATCCAATCCGACCGGAGTTGGAAGGCGGAAAACTTCCTCTCCGCCTGGCAGCTGATCGTGATGGGGTTCTTCAAGAAGGTGGTCATTTCCGACACCATCGGCGTGGTGGTGGACCGTGTCTTCAGCCTGAAGGAGCCGACCATCATGCTGCTGCTGGCTGCCTCGCTGGGCTTCACCCTGCAGATCCTGGCGGATTTCTCCGCCTACACCGACCTGGCACGCGCCATCGCCCGCCTGTTCGGTTACGACACCTCCGAGAATTTCCGCCAACCCTACCTGGCACTGACGCCCACGGACTTTTGGAACCGCTGGCACATCACGCTCTCCAACTGGCTGCGCGATTACATCTTCTTCCCCCTGCGCCGCGCGATCCTGCGCGCCCGCTGGCCGCGCTGGCTGGCAGACGTGCTGCCCCCGCTGGTGACCATGTTCGCCAGCGGTCTCTGGCACGGCGCGGGCTGGACCTACGTGATCTGGGGGCTTGCCTACGGCGTGCTGATCGTCATCTACCAGTTCATCGGGATGGGCGGCGCATGGAAGCCGCGCAGCAAGGTCACACAATTCCTCGCATGGCTGGTGATGTTCACCTTCATCTTCACCACTTTCGCCATCTTCCGCGCGCCCACGCTGGAATGGCTGGTCTCGATCCTGAGGAACAGCCCGCTGCTCGGCTCAACCGACTTCCAGGCTGTGACCGTTGTCACCCTGTCAATGACCGCCTTCTATGCCGCACCGCTGATCATCAAGATGGTGATGGACCGCCGCCTGCGCCCCGACTCCATCTGGCACGATCTCTACTACGTGGCAGCCACGGTCGCCATGCTGGCATACCTGAATTCGTCCTCGCCGGACTTCATCTACTTCCAGTTCTAGCATGCGTTCCTTCCTGCGATACTTCCTGCTGCTGCTCGCCGTCCTGGTTGCGCTGACCATTTACCTGCCGCGCGCCTTCGGAGCGCCCTACCCCGCACAGGCTGGTCCGATATTCGACAACGCGGTGAGGAGCCGGTACACCAACATCCTCCAGGAATACAAGGTGAGGGTGGCGCTGATGGGCGATTCCGTGCTGGAACAGAGCGTGGATGGACAGGCGCTCTCGGCTGCGTTGAACATGCCTTCCTATCCGATCGCCGTCCCGGGCTCCACCTCACCGTTCTGGTATCTCATCCTGAAAAACATCATCCTGGAGGCGGACCCGCAGCCGGAATATGTCATCCTGCTGTACCGCGATACCATCCTGACCCTGCCCGATTTCCACGTCAAGGGGGGCTACGTCAACGAGCTGGACCAGTTCGCCACCAAGCACGAGGAAGTCCTGGTGGAACGCTCCTACCTGAATTTCATGAACCCGCTGGAAAAATTGGCGTTGACCTGGTTCCCGCTTTACAGTTCACGCCAGCAGGTCACGGACACGATCGACTATTATGCGCGCAACATGCTGCCCGCCCTCAGCCTGTCCTGCAAGGGGGAATGTCTCGACCGCGCCCACGCGGCGATCTTCCACATTGACAACGTGGTCCCTGAATTCCAGGAGGCAGCCCTGGTGGAGGACGAGGAGTTCCTCTTCACCAAGCGCGCCATGGACTTCAAGGGACAGGTGGAGAAATCCTTCCTGCCGGAGATGATCCGGCTGGCACGCGAGAACAACATCCGCCTGATCCTTGTCCACGAGCGCACCTTCCTCTTCCCTGCCGCGGCGGCTGAACCGAAAGCCCTGCAGGAATACAAACGGGATATGGCTGAATACCTGGAGGAACAGGGGGTCACCCTGATCGATTTTTCCTACGACCCGCGCCTGCCCCAGGAATACTTCGTGGACGTGCTGCACATGAACGACGCCGGGATGGCGGTATTCACCCGGCTGCTGGCTGAGGCATTGCTGCCGTTGATGCAGACAGGTCAATGATGTCGAGGTCATTCCTGCGCTACAGCCTGAGCCTGGTGCTGGTGCTCACCCTCCTGTCGGTGATCATCCCAGCCCGGTACGGCGTCCACTATCCGCGCCAGGTGGGTCCGCTGTTCGATGAATTCTTCAAGCGGGATGGATTGCAAGCCATCGCCACCGAAAAGCCGCAGATCGTGATGGTGGGCGATTCGGTTTTCATGCGCGGCGTGGACCGCAAAAAGCTGGCAAGCGAGACGGGCAAGACCGTCTACGGGATCGGCGTGGCGGGATCCGCCTCCGCCCTCTGGTATGCGGTCATCAAGCACAACCTGCTCCCCTCGCCATATAAGCCTGAAGCGCTCATCATCGTCTTCCGCGACACCATGCTGACCACACCCGGTTACCGGGTGAACGGAAGTTACTTTACGCAACTGGATGAATACGCCACGCCCGACGACAAACTGATCATTGAACGGGCGTACGTCAACCTGATGAATCCGCTGGAGAAATTCGCGGATGGATCCTTCCCGCTCTACGGCTCACGCCTGCGCCTGCGTGAAACCCTGGACCACTACATCCGCTACAGCGGGAACCGGGTGCTGGGATGTGACGCCGAATGCACGGACATCGCCATGGGCACGGTCTATGGCGCGGGCAACATGGAACAGAACATCCTCGGGGATGCGATCGGGACGGCAGAATCCTACCTCTACAACGCGCAGGCTATGGACTTTGACCGGCAGCTGGAGCGCTCCTTCCTGCCGGAGATGGTGCGCATGACGCGCGAGAACGGCACGCAGCTCATCTTCATCCGTACCAAGACCATGTTCTATCCCGATGAGGATTCCGAGCCGCCCGAGTTGAAAACCTACATGAACAAACTGGCAGCCTACCTGGAGGCGAACGGGGTGATCCTGCTCGATTACGGACAGGATGCACGCCTGAAGGAGGAATTCTTCTACGACCCCCTGCACCTTAACGAGGAGGGACGGGAGGTCTTCACCGCCTTGATCGTGGATGCCCTGCGCGCCCTGCCTCTTTTCAGCCCGCAATGAAAAACTTCCGGCATTATCTCTCGCGCCTGCTGATCCTGATCGCCTGTCTCTGCGCCCTGGTCGTGGCACGCGGCTGGGTGCCTTTTCCAGCACAGGCTGGACCGGATTTCGACGCAGAGATCGACATGACCCACCGGGACCAGATCGACGCACAGAAACCGCAGGTCATCCTGCTGGGAGATTCGATGGTGGAGGAGAACGTGGACCTTCCGGCGCTGTCGGATGCGCTGGGACGCACGATCCACCGGGTCAGCTACCCGGGCGCGGCCTCCGCCATGTGGTACCTGTCCATCAAGAACAACATCCTGCTTTCAGAGCACAGACCACAGGCGCTGGTCATCCTCTTCCGGGACAGCACCCTGACGACCCCCGATTACCGGGTCGGCGGAAGCTACGACCAGGCGATCGACACGCTGGCGGGAGCGGACGAGGAACTGTTCATCCGGCTGGCGTATCTCAACCAGATGAACCCGCTGGAAAGGACAGCCCGCCAGTATTTCCCGTGGTACGTTTTGGCTTCCGGTTCCGGAACGGCGTGGATTTCATCAACCGGTACGCGCTGACCGCGTCCTGCTGGGGTGCGGGAAGCGCTGCGTGGACACGGCTTATCTCAACGTCTTCAATTTCCGCACGACCGCCGCGCCCACCGCGAACGACACGATCGCGCAGTCTGAAAGCATGCTCTACACGGATGAGGCGCTCGACTTCAGCGCGCAGGTGGAGAATCCTTCCTGCCGGAGATCATGCGCCTGTGCCGGGAGAACGGCATCCCGTTGATCCTGGTGCGCGGCAAGACCATCAGTTTCGTGGAGATCCCCAAACCGTCCGGGCTGGATGGATATATCCTTGAATTGAAGGATCACCTGATGAAGAACGGCGTCCGGTTTGCGGACCTGGAGGGGGATGCGCGCCTGGGCGTGGAGGACTACATTGACCGGTTCCACGTGCAGCCCGAAGCGCGAGAGGTGTACACCCAGATGCTGGCAGAGGCGTTGATGCCGCTATTGCCATAGTGGGGTAACCCGATAACAATAGATTGCCACGCTTCGACTCGGGAACCCTGGCACTGCCCGCCAGGGCAAGTGTGACACATTGGAAGAAAAGGGCGGGGAGACCCCGCCCCTACATGATGAACATTAAAAAAGAAGCAAGCCCAGAAGAACGACCGCCAGCGGGACGGTGAAGTTATCGATGTCGTGAAAGGGCAGGGACTCGACGGCGGCGGCGGTCAGGGAGAGCAGGGCGAGGGGCAGGAGGTATTGGCTGAAGGGAGCGGGGAAGACGCCGGCGGAGACATAGACCCACAGGATGAGGGCGGCGAGGACAAACCCGCCGACCAAAACACTGAGAGTACCCAGCCAGGATTTTTCGCGGCTCCATTGAAGTTTTGGAGAGGGGAAGCGCCTGCCGACAATGTCCGCGATGCCATCGCCGCCGCACATGATCATGAGGGCGATGATGCCGATGGGGGAATCCCGCCAGAAGAGCAGGGTGAGGGCGACGAAGACGATGCCGTAGATGAGCGGGCCGCGCAGGATCTCGCGGCGGTCGCCGGTGCGCGACATGGCTTTCACCGAGGCCTCATCCTTGAGGATGCCCAGACCGGTGAGCGCGAACTGGACGGTGATGAGGAAGGGGACAACGGCAGCCCACCAGCGCGCATCCGGGGATGCGCGGAAGAGGAACCAGCAGAGCACGAAGACCGGTCCGGTGGTGATGTGGATGACCTTGCGGCTGAGGCGGCTTTCGATCCAGCCGCGGCGGGCGGCGAAATCCATGATCCTGAGCCAGAGGATGCAGATGAACAGGGTGACCAGGGCGGCGAGCCAGTTGGACATGTGTCCTCCTTTGGAAAAAAGATGATGACGGGAAGTCATCCCAAAAAATTGTATATGATTTGCGAGGAGATTGCTTCGCTGCGCTCGCAACTGACTGACCCAGATTACTTTAAGGCAGAACCCCGTTTTTCAAACGGGGTTCTGGTTGTTCAAGCAGGCGGGGTCTAGGGGTAGATGCGGATGGTATCAACGGTGGCTTTGGTGTCCAGGGGGACGAACTGCACCACATGGTTGCCCGCGGCAAAGACCGGCGAGGTCCAGTTCCTGAATGTTTCGATGCCCCAGTACTGGTTGATGAAGGTAACCAGCGTGCCGTCCACGTAGACATTCACCCGTCCATAGCCCGGAGCCGCATGGTAGCGCAGCATGAAATATGTTCCGGTGAACCAGAAGGGGGCGGAGGAACCGGGGTAGAAGCTGTTGATCCTGTGGAAATGACCACCCGTGGCACTGGCATTCAGGACGGTCGCCCAGGTGCCATTGTAGGACCAGATGGCGTGGGCATCGTCGTACGAAAGCCAGCGGGGGCGAAGGGACCCGAGTAGGCGACATCCGAATGCGTGGTGTTGGAGAGGACATCGTAGTAGGCATTATCGGAGGCGCGCACCGCGAAGTAGTAGTGGGCAGCGGGGGTGAGACCGATGACGGTCATGGCTTCGGCTGCTCCTGCCGGCTGAGGCGCGGGGAAGACACCCGCAGCCGGTTTGGCGTAGTCCCAATCCACGGCATTAGTGATGGGGGTGGTGGAGTAGCGGATCTCGTAGTGATCGGCTGTGCCGACACCGCCGGGGTCATCGCCGGTGGCGGTCCAGGTCAGGTCGACCTCACCGTCATTGACGCCGGGAACAGCCACGAGGTCGGTGATGGGATCGGGCGGACCGCCATCAACCGGCGACCAGATGTAGATCTGGTCCACGGTGACCGTGACGGGGGTCATGTGGACAAAGCGCACCACATGCGGACCGTTGGCGAGGATGGGGCTGGTGTAGTAGAAACTGTTGGGATAGAAGGTGTACTGGTCGATGGTGGTCACAAAGACGCCGTCGATATAGACATCCATCAAGCCGCTGGTGGGTCCGGTGAGATAGGTGAAGACGAACTGGGTGCCGGTGAAGGAGAAGACGGCGGTGTCATCGACCTTGTTGGAGACATGCAGGGTGTTGTAGCGGGCGTCGGGGTTGTTCTCGAGGGTCCAGTTGCCGGTGTAGGTCCAGCCGGGGTGGCGGTCATCATAGGTGCCGGTGCCATAGAGGGACAGCGGCAGTGGGGGTGGCGGCGACGCGGTTGGAGGGGATGCCCATGTTGCCGACATCATCCACTGCGGCGAGGCAGAAGTAATACTTCAAGCCGGGCGTGAACCCGGTGAGGGTGACCTGCTGGTTGGTGCCGGCGACGGTGGGGGTGGGAAGACCGGTGCTATAAGGCGTGCCGGCCGCCCAGTCGCCAACACAGCCAATGGCAACACCGGTGTAGGGGAAGTAGCGGAGTTCGTACCTGGTGGCGGTGCCGACATAGGCATCATCCCCAACCGCCTTCCACTTCAGGGTGACCTTGCCGGTGGCGGCGGCGACGCTGGCTGCCAGCGTGAGGATCCGGTCGGGCGGGATGACATCCGGGAAGGAGTAGACCACGATGTGGTCGAAATTGACCTGGGTGCTGCCGACGGTGTGCCTGAGGGTGAGCTTGTGAACGCCGTCGGAATACATGGGGCTGCTCCAAACCATGCCGGGTGTGTAGGCGGCAGCGCCCTGACCGAGGTTGACCTGGAAGACATTGTCCACATAGACGGAGAGGGTGCCCATGGTGGGACCGAGGGCGTAGTGGAGGTCAAAGCTGCCCCCGTCGAAGTAGGCGGTGGCGGTGCCGTTCACATTGTTGGAGATCTCGATGTTGTTCCTGTATGCACCCGCCAGAGGGAAGGTAGTCCAACCACCGGTGTAGGCGAAGAGACTGTCATCCTTTGCATCCCATTTCCTGCCGAGGGGGTCGCCCCAGGCGACGATCTTGTTGGCAAAGGAGTAACTGATGTTCAGGCGGTCGGGGGAGGAAACAGCCGTGCCGGTCTTGCGGACGACCTCGATGTAATAGCGGATGCCGCCGCGCAGCGCCATACTGATGGCGGAGGTGGTGCCGCCGGAGTTGTCATTGCAGCCCAACTCGACCAGGGCACCGGGGACGAGGGGGTCATCATGGTAGATGGCAAGGATGGTATCGTACTGGCTGTTGAGGGTATTGACGCTGACCACACCCGAACTGAGGGGGGTGAAGGTGTACCAGACCGAGTCCATGCCCTTGGAGGCTCCGCAGGAGATGACGGGGTCGGTGGCGGAGGTGGTGGCAGGCACCACATCATCCACAACGCCGTTATAGTTGGGGGTGGTGATCTTGATGGCGCTGCCGATGACGTTATTGGTCATGGGGGCGGCATAAGCCGTCAGGGCGCTGGCGCCGGTGGCGATCACCAAACCGAGGATGACGATCCATTCAGGAGGCGCGGGCGCGCGGGTAATGTCGATTGTAAGACATGAGACCTCCAATTCAGAAGACTGGCAGACCAGTATATTAACGAGCTGAAACTTAATTTTGTTCTTACATTGTACCCGTCAATAAGAGAGACTGCAACTGATAGGCGGGGGATTTTAGTACTCCAGTACTGGGTTGGGAGGGATACTCATCGAACGTTAAGAAGGATGGAGGTCGGGGTGGACATGTCGGGGAATAGTGAATGGTGAATAGGACACGGAAAACACGGATTATGCGGACGGGCGCGGATCATTCTTTTTTGAAAAGAAGAGGAAATTGCGGTGGGAGGGGAAGGAATTTACGATTTACGATTTACGATCGGCAGGAGGGGGTCAATCGCCCTGCGACCGATGAACGAGACCAGGGCGGCGCCGACTGCAGCAAACATGAGCATGTTGAGGGCTCAGGGGAGCTGGGGGCTCGACGGCTGACAGGCTGCCCGGCGATCTCAGCCCAGGGCGAGGCCACGCAGGAGCAGGGCGACATAGACCATGGCGCTGATGCGGGCGCGTTCCTTAATTCCAGCGCGACGGCGAGGAGGGATCGGTCATGGGGTTGACCAGGGCGAATGCCAGCGCCTCGAGCACGACACTGGCGACGAGCAAAGGAATTCAGTCAGGAAGATGGTCACTTTCAGCGCCTGCTCCAATGAGCTGCCTGCCTCAACCAGATGGTTCTGAAGATTGGACAATACTTGCCGTGTTTGTTCGGCAACATCACCTGTTGCAATTTGTCCAGTGGTTGGGCTGCGGCCAATCGCACCTGAGATGAAAACCAGATTGCCAAACATCACCGCGGTTGAGAATGGGTATTGCCCTGAATGAGTGATAAGTTCTCGTTTCGCAGATTGGATCACGGGCGATTTCCTCACCTATAAGAATTTCTGAATTTCGATCACGTATCCTTCCGGATCTTGCATCAGGAACATACGCAGCCTGGGAGTAACCAGATCACGCGGCTCGCTCAAGGTCGTCACGCCCATGGTGCGAACCCGCTGGTACCATGCGTCTACGTCCGTGACCAGCATCGTAATCTCAACCGGTTTGATCGGATTGGCTCGGTGGTAACCCCGGGTTTCGTCCACAATCCCAATATGAGCCGACCCGGCTACTTTGTAGATTTTTGCAAAACCCTGATCCATTACCAGTTCCAGACCAAGGACCTCTTCATAAAACCTTGCGACGGTCGGTAGGTCTTTATAGTAAAGGAACGTAATCATTCCTTCTATACAGTTAGTTGAGGGAGTGTCCGTGGTTGAAGTTGGTAGGTTCATGAGTTCTTCTTGTCAAATATCTGATAATCTGATGTATGCTCTAATAGTAGCATTATTTCAAGTGGGTGTAAATAGCCAAATGTCACTCGGATGTAATTAGAACCATGGCAATTCATTTAGCATTTTCAGCTTATCCCGCAATGAAACAAATATTTCGTTCCTGCCAATATTGAGGGGCGACCAGCCGGTCGCCCCTCAATAGGGTGATATTTCTTACAGCAGGCTGGCTGCGAACGGTATCAACGATTTACTTGATTTCTTTGTACCAGTTCTCGGGGAATTCATCCGCAAAACCGACCGGACGCCATCCAGAGGGGAAGAGAACATCGATCCCCATGATTTCAGTAATGAAGACTTCAACAACACCTTTCACAATTGTGCCTTCATTCATATGCCCACCAACAGCCGGGCAGTTCCAGGAACCGCCTGTTACGAAGTGGATAGCGGGGAAGGGTTCTTCCTCACCATTTCCACCTTTAACCGGGCGAGGGTGAATGATGCCACCCATCGACAATACCATGCTGATATTATCAATGGTCATTTCCGTCTCATTGTGCCAATTGTTTGGATCGCGAGTGTCTGGAGTCCAGACCAGGAACTTGAGCAGGCTGGAGGCCTCCCATAAATGCAGCATGAATTTTCGCAAAACGGATATTGTTATCTTTTGCAAACTGCTGGATCGCTTTAAACACATCCGCACCGGTGGTCATGCGAATAATAAATTCACGCCCACGTTTTGCCTCTACGGCAAAATAATCTTCGGGCCGGTAGAATCCATTTCCCATTTATCTGGCATTGCAATACTCCTTCATGATTTTATTGATTTCGTTTTTTTATGTTGGGCCAATGATGCTGCCCGAACTCACAATTTAATTCCGCGCGTTTTTCAATCGAACAACCAGGTATAGCTTCGCTCCCTGTAAACGCACGGATGTTACACGATTATTTTCCGCTGACTCTGTTTTCATTCGGGTTTCGATCATACTCGAAAGCCGAGTCAAAGGTACAAACATCAACAAATATAGAGCAGTGGAAAAGATCAAGGGCGATGGATTGGCCAGCAGTGCTTGCTCCGACAACCCAGCCTTCAAAAGCTCTATGATTGAGATCGAGGAACATAACGCGGTATCTTTTGCGCTGGCGACATAATTTCCAACCAGAGGAGGCATAACGACGCGAAATGCTTGCGGCAGTAAAACCAACCGCATCGTTTGCATCGAGGTTAGCCCCAAAGAGTGCGCCGCTTCGAGCTGGCCTTTCTTCACCGATAGGATCCCGGCGCGGAATATCTCGCTGACATACGCCGAACTATTCAATCCCAGCGCTATGATACCGGAGAGTACCGCGTCTAACCGGATCCCGAGATAAGGCAGAGCATAATAGATGAGACCATCAAAACCAGGATCGGCATGGCCCGGAAAAAATCTACATAAGCGATAACAAAAATATTGAGGATCCGGTTATTGAACGAACGGAAAACAGCCAAAAGCAGTCCCAGGATCGTACTCATCACTGCTGCAAAAATGGCGATCTCAGATCGTGATCCCCAACCCCTTCCAAAGGGTTGGCCAGGCTCTGTTTAATCACATCCATATTAAAAAACAGCTTTTCATATGTCCCCATTCGGCAGTCGTGTAACGATAGTACAACCAACCGAATAAGATAATCAGCACAAAAGCTGTAAGGGTTTAAACCATTCTTTCTTCAACTCGTCCGAAAAAATGATGACTGCCCAGATCATGGTTAAAAGCCGAAAACGACAATGATTACCTTACCCAATATTTCCTGACCGCCGTTTGCGGGAAGAAGAAAGGCACCATAAAGGATTAAAAGTGCCAGATACCCATAAACAAACATGTTCCGCCGGATGACGGGAATAGTTCCCGACTGTTTCTTGACATCCACCAAGCGAGAAAGTGACTTATTTGAATAACTTGTTTGGTTCATAAAGGTGCTCACTTATCCCAGAATGGGTTACAGGATTTTATTCAGGAAATCTTGCGTACGGGCGTGTTTAGGGTGGTTAAAGATCTTCGTTGGGAGTACCTTCTTCAACCAACAACCCATCGGCTAAGAAAAGGACCCGGTCGGCTGCCTCACGGATAAAGCCCATTTCATGGCTGACAACTACCATGGTCATGCCTTCCTTGGCCATATTGCGCATGACATCCAGCACCTCACCAATCATTTCAGGATCAAGGGCTGAGGTCGGCTCATCAAAAACATGAGCTGCGGCTGCATTGCCAGTGCACGTGCAATGGCTACACGCTGCTGCTGACCGCCGGAAATTTGCTCTGGAAAACAATCCGCTTTGACCCGTAAACCGACCTTATCCAACAACTTCATTCCCCGCTCGCGCGCTTCATCCTGGGTCACTTTTCGCACATGCATGGGAGCCAGCATGATATTCTGGATGCAGGTCAAATGCGGAAAAAGATTGAAGCTCTGGAAAACCATGCCGATTTCGGTGCGGATTTTATTGATATCAATGTACGGCGACATGATATCAACGCCTTCGATGTAGATATGACCAGAATTTGGCTCTTCGAGGCGGTTCATGCAGCGTAAGAAAGTACTCTTCCCGCTTCCAGACGGCCCCATAATCGCCACAACTTCAGAGCGGGTAATCTTTGTGCTGATCCCGTTCAGAACATGCAAGTCTTTGAACTGTTTATGCAGATCAACAACTTCGAGTAATACGTCAGGGGAAGTCATCTCGGTCATTTTACTTTCTTTATCCTGTTTTCAAGCATATTAGAGAGTCTCACCAGTGGGACTAAGACGGCGATATAAAACATGGCGGCAGCCAGAAGTGGGGTAGGGCTGGCCTTGCTCGTATACAACTCTCGAGCCCGTTTCAATAACTCGGGAGATGCTACGAGTGAAGCCACCGCAGTATCTTTCAACATGGACACCAGGTTTCCCGTCAAAGGTGGAATTACCACAGGAATGGCCTGTGGCAGAATTATCATGCGGATTGTTTGCCATCGAGAAAGCCCCAGAGCACGGGCAGCCTCAATCTGGCCAGAATGGACCGCATTCGAAACCGCTCCGGAAGCATTCAGACGCGTATGCTCCGTATCCAATCGATAGGGCTACAACCGTCGTCGTAATGGATCCCAGACTGATCCCAACATAAGGCAGCGCGAAGAACAGTACCACCATCAAAACGGCCATTGGGATCGAACGGAAGATATCGATATATGCAATCAGAAAAAGTTTAAGGTTGGGCTGCCTAAGGACCGCAAAATCGCCACCACAAGCCCAACAATCACACTAAAGAATGCCGACATGAGGGCTAATTCCAGGGTAACTAAAAATCCTCCAATCAAGCCGCCCCAATTGCCCGACATTCGCTTCCAATCAAAAAAGGATTGCTGCAGGCGCTCCCATTGGGCGCCGGAGTAATTATAGAAAAGCCAAGCATAAAACACCAATTAAGCCAAATGCGACAGACGCCTTTCAAGAATTCTGATTGCTCCCCATCCGCCAGGATATTTGCGCTCCATGCCAGGATCAAAACCATGAAGAAACTCAGGCTGATAATGTTGAGAGAAGCCGGTGTGTCTTTTTGGGGCAGCAATAAGACTGCTAGCCTACCAGTAATAGAAACGAGACATGCAATAAAAATTGGATCGCCGTACCCAATAAATCCATCTTGGGTGGGTCCGTAAGAATTTCGTTTTCGCATCAGTAGTTGTTGGATACATAGATTATCTTCAGGCAGGTTATTGTTATTTCGAATTTCGGCTTTTAGTTTTTGAATTTCCTGCCAGCCTGGCGCGTATCCCCTCGCCCAGGGGCGCGGTTGCGCCCTCGAGGGTGTTTGCAGGGATTCTTCAACCTGGATCCTTCACGGGGACAATGGAGCCAGTCGAGGATTTGGAAGAATTAAGGTTTTGGTTTTTCGTTGGGCAGATAAGGCGCGACTATGTTGATCGCCGAGCTGTCCGCTGGGGGTTCGGCGCCAAACCATTTCACATAGATGGCTTTCAAGGTGCCGTCTTTCTTCATTTCGTTCTGGACCTTGTTGAAGCTGGCGCAGGATGGTGGAACCCTTCTTGAAGGCCAGCGACTGGGCGAAATGATAGTCGTCGATGTAAAAGCGGCATGGCCAGTTCGGTCTCGGGGTGCTGCTGGATGTAGTACAGCGCGATCGGGAGCATCCACGACCACACCATCCAGACGACCGGCCTGCAGATCCAGTACGGCATCCGCCCAGTAGTCATAGCTCTTGATTTCGTACGGGCCGTATTTCGTCACGGCTTCTTTCAGCCAGGATTCATTCGCCGAGCCGGTGTCAGAACCGAAGACTTTGCCTTTCATCTCATCGAAGGCGGTGATCCGCCGTCTTTGTGGGTCATCAGGCCGATCTGGGCATCATAATAGGGATCAGCGAAATCCATCACTTCCAGGCGCTCTGTCTTCACCCAGATCGAGGACATGGCGACATCCCACTGCCCTGACTGCACACCGGTCAGAACGGTGGAGAACGGAGCGGATTTGTATTCGATGGTAATGCCTTCGCGCTTGGCAAATTCTTCACCAGATCGGCTTCGAAACCGGTCATCTTGCCGTCTTTCATGAAAATCCACGGGGGATTCTCACTGTTGACGCCCACCGTGATCTTTGAGGCAGTTCGGGCTGGTTCAGCAGCGCCCGCCATGGCGGGTTTTTCGTTGGGCAGGTAAGGTGCAACCGTATTGATGACCGAGCTGTCCGCTGGGGGTTCAGCGCCAAACCATTTCACATAGATGGCTTTCAACGTGCCGTCTTTCTTCATTTCGTTCTGCACCTTGTTGAAGGCGGCCAGTATGGCGGAACCCTTCTTGAAGGCCAGCGACTGGGCGAAATGATAGTCGTCGATGTACAACGGCATCGCCAGATCGGTCTCGGGGTGCTGCTGGATGTAGTACAGGGCGATGGGGGCATCCACAACCACACCATCCAGACGACCGGCCTGCAGATCCAGATACGGCATCCGCCCAGTAGTCATAGCTCTTGATCTCGTATGGCCCGTATTTGGTCACGGCTTCTTTCAACCAGGATTCGTTAGCCGAACCGGTGTCGGAACCGAAGACTTTGTCCTTTCATCTCAGTGAAGGCGGTGATCCCCCCGTCTTTGTGGGTCATCATGGCCGATCTGGGCATCATAATAGCGGATCAGCGAAATCCATCACTTCCATGGCGCTCTTTCTTCACCCAGATCGAGGACATGGCGACGTCCCACTGACCTGACTGCACACCGGTCAGAACGGTGGAGAACGGGGCAGATTTGTATTCGATGGTCATGTTCTCGCGTTTGGCAAATTCTTCGACCATGTCGGCTTCAAAACCGGTCATTTTGCCGTCTTTCATGAAAATCCACGGGGGATTCTCACTGTTGACGCCTACCGTGATCTTCGAAGGCAGGCCAGAAGTACTCGCTTCGGGAGCCTTGGTGGGTTCTACGACGGCTGGGGCTGCAGCCGCTTCGGTCGGTTTGGCAGCAGGTGCGGCGGTTGGCGCTGCACAGGCCACCAACATGGCCGACATCATGCTCAATAACACGATCAAACTCAGGACCTTACGCATACTTTTCTCCTTATCAAATGATCTTGTTTAAGGGAGGTAAGATCAACCAAACCAACCTCCCGATCCGCAAAAGCTAAAAAAGGGTAAATCAGCGCTGTCGAATTAGCCGTTCATATGTTTCATGATGCGGCGGGCAGAATTTTTCAGGTGGATTTCCATCTTTTTGGCCGCTTCAGTCTCATCGCGACTGCGCATGGCTGCAATGATCTCTACATGCTCGAAGTGAGAGTTATCCAGATGAGAACCAGGCTGGTGAAGAGCGAAGGTTCGCACACGCACGATACGATTATTCAACTTATCAAGAATTTCCTTGAATAGTCTATTTCGGCAGTAACCGGCGATGGTTCCATGAAGCTCTTGATCAACCTGATAAAATCGCTTGTCGCTGTTAGCGTCCAGCGGTAAAGTGTCCTGCAGTACCAGATGATCTAAATAGTCCAGCACATCTACCGGGATAGAAGACGTCGCCTGCCGGGTGATTTCGCTTTCCACAATCCAGCGAATTTCATAAACATCATAGATATCCTGCTGGGAAATTATTGGAATATACGCTCCATGATAGGAACGGATTTCTACGAAGCCCTCGGATGCCAGCACTTTCAAAGCTTCCCGAATCGGTGTCCGGCTGACATCTAATTCCGAAGCGATCATGTCCTGATCGAGCTTCTCGCCCGGCTCAAAGTTGCCATTCAAGATCGCTTCACGCAGGCTTGTCGTGACCCAATTCGATAACCCTTTGTCTTCCATCGATTGTGGATGAAGAGGTTTCATATTTGGTGCAACACCGTCTCAATTGAAAAATTTTGGTGAATTTATACTTTATATTTTATACAACATTATTTACTTCCGGCGATATATGACAAATGTCATGGACATGTAATAATTAATCATATGGAAATAAAATGAATTATAGATAGTCATATAATCTGACGATTGAAATCATGTTATGATTACGAATGACCGTCGCTTCCCCTATCCGTTAATCGAGAGTGACCATAACATGAAAAAAATCGAAGAACTTAGCCAGGATCCACTGACCGATAGAGTAATTCGGAAAATCCAGGATTTAATCTGGCGCGGAGATGTACTTCCCGGCGACAATCTTCCTTCTCAACATGATATGGCCGCCCAGTTCGGAGTTGGTCTTTCAACGGTCCGGGAAGCAGTAAAGGGTTTATCCCTCCTCGGCCTGGTAGATGCCCATGCAGGGCGTGGGACGCGTGTCCTTCCGGATGCATTAAAGATTTTGAATAGCTCCATGCTGATGAAAGCCAACCTCGGCACCATTGAAGCAGACCAGGTTATGGAAGCACGTCTTGCAATTGAAGGTGCGCTTACCCGGCTTGCAGCATTACGTGCGTCTGAAGAGGACATCCACGAAATCGAAGCGGCTATTCAAGAAATGCAACTATCCCTAGAAGACAGCCAGGCCTTTGTACGGGCTGACGTTCGCTTCCACCTTGCCGTCGCGCGGGCCAGTAAAAATGAGATATTATTGCAAACTTACTATTTGATCCGCAGCCTTTTAGAAGAGGTGGTGCGTCAGGCGGATGAGTTGCCCGGTGGAAAGGATCGTGCGATGGCGAATCATGGACAGATCCTGGCGGGGATAAAGATGCATAAACCGGACCTCGCTCAGTCCGCCGCTGAACAACAGGTTGCGGATGCAATCCAGTTCAACAAAAAGAACAGCTAATCCGTTCACCTTACCTTCTTGGCGAAAATCCAAATACGATTTTCTCCTACCCTCTAAACAAACCATGATCGGTTGTGTTATTTAACGATGTGGCAGCGCTGATTAGTAATTGAATTCAATGGCTTCTGTCAAAACCTCGCGCTAAATCCTCAAACCACTTGATTTCGAGATTATTCGGTATAATATTGAAATGGTTTTCGAGGATTAAGCTGTTTTCCTTGAAGATCGTCTTTTTATTCTGTAACAATATCCCCTTTGTCGTTTGGGTTTCACCTTGTTTTCTAAATAAAAGTCTTGTCATGGTCAAAGTCGTAATAATAGATGTTTACGCATCACCGGAGAATAATTGATGCAATCCATGCGGGAATGGTTGTTCAAGACTGTCGCATATGAACTGACATTAAAGGGATTACACAGTCTGAACCTCAAACAAATGGCCAACACGGGAGGTTTGAATCCCGATGAGCTTCATAAGCTGTTCCCCGACAAACGTTCGTTGATGGTTGCGTTAGTCAAAGAAATAAGCCTGGCGCAAAAAGATTATATCTTCCAACGCTTTCATGATGGGTACACCACTAAAGAGCGGTTAATCGAGTTTATTGTCAGCAGTTTTGATTTCATCGATCGGAATCCCAGTTTGGCGGATGTAATTGTGCTCGCGCTGCTGGGCAGCGATCAGGAAGTCAAAGAGCAGGCGTACGTTTTCTATGGAAAATTGTTTGGCTTGATGCTGGACGATCTGATGGCGGAAGAAATCGTTCCGAACAAATCTTACCCATTGGTGTCAGACCTGACCGAAGTCTTGTTATCGGTCATGTTCTTAGGTGGTTGTCCAGGGTTGCAAATGGACTATCTCAGTTTTATTGATCCGCGTAAGGTGGCTATATCCACCCTGGATGCGATTAAGAAACGCTACGAGATAAAAAAAGTTTAATATTTGATATTTCATTCAATCAAGCATACCAAATCAGCCGCCCTTTTCCGGAGCGGCTGATTTTTTATCCAAAGAGCGGTCTAGTCTTTGGTTTTGCCCATTCTTACCGTGATCGAATGTTTTTCGCCACCAGACGCCAGGGGAATCAGTTTTTCCGCTAAAGGCTGCCCATCCATTTGGATTTCCAAGACGCCATTTTCGACATGTTCCGGGTTTTCAACCTTAATCAAATATTCACTTCCGTTCGCTTTGTAGCGAATTTCATAAGAATTCCCAATCGGCCGGGATCACCGGATTAATACTGAGGTGTTTTCCTCGGACTTGAAAACCAAGAATGGCCTCTAAACCAAGGCGGTACATCCACCCGCCTGAACCGGTATACCAGCTCCAACCTCCACGACCTACATGGGGGGGAGTACTGTAAATATCGGCGACAATCACGTATGGTTCGACCTTGTACACATTCGCTTTAGCGAGTGAATCGGATTGGTAGATTGGATTTAGCAGTTGGTACAACCTCCAGGCCTGCTCGCCGTCGCCCATTTGGGCGAATGCCCGACGCCACCCAGGTAGAGGCATGTGGTACTGGCCGCCGTTTTCCCGGATACCGGGTACATACCCCTTGATATAGCCAGGATCGCGCTGGGTTTTATCGAAAGGCGGCGTGAACAAAAGGATGAGACGGTTATCCGAATGGACAAGTAAATCGAGAACCGACTGCATGGCTTTGCTGGTGTGTTGTTTGTCACCTGCCCGGCTGATAACAGCCCAGGATTGTGCGATCGAGTTGATCTTGCATTCGAAGCTTTTGGCGGATCCTAGCGGAGTTCCATTGTCATAGTAAGCCCGCCGGTACCAACTCCCATCCCAACTTGTTTCTTCAATGCTCTTAACAATTCGGTCGGCCTGATTTCGAAATTTTTCGCCTTGAGCTGGTGCTTCCCTTGAATCCAATACTTCCGCGAACCGGGTCAACACATCATAAAGGAACCACCCAAGCCAGACGCTTTCTCCCTGCCCTTCAGACTCCAACCCGGTTCAAACCATCATTCCAATCACCTGTCCCAATCAATGGTAAAGTGTGCGGGCCTGAAGTCGGTTCCCTTTTGTATCGCTCGTAAACAATGTTCGAGTAAAGGATAGGTTTCGGCCGTATGACTGTATAAATTGTACCGTTCTTCTTCGCCCGGCTTCAATATATCCCCTTTCAAGAAAGGAACCTTCTCATCCAAAATATCGCTGTCACCGGTCGTGCGGATGTATTCGCTGGTTACGTAAGGCAGCCATAAAAGATCATCAGAAATGCGCGTTCGCACACCCCGGCCTGATGGAGGATGCCACCAATGTAGAACATCGCCTTCTTCAAACTGGTAAGACGCCGCAAGCAATATATGGCTACGCGCAATATCCGGTTTTATTGGAAGAATTGCCATTACATCTTGTAACTGGTCACGAAATCCGAAGGCGCCGCTCGATTGATAAAAACCGGTCCTACCCCAAATTCGGCAGGATAGAGTCTGATAAACCAACCACCGGTTCAGGATCAGATTATTTGCTTCATCGGGCGTTGTCACCTGGATCGTCCCAAGGAGATCATCCCAAAATCGCTCTACCTGTTCCCAGGTTTCATTCACCTTTTCAATTTGGTGATATTGTTCAACCAGGTCTAACGCGTGCTGCCGATTATCTCCCTGACCCAGGAGGAAATACACCTCTTCGGATTGCCCAGGATCTAGATCGATATGCATCTGGAGAACCCCGCAAGGATCCTCGCCCGCCGTAGTGCGGGCCTCGAGACCAATTCGACGCAGCCCGATTGGATCTCTTCGTAATCCATTCCTGCCCAAGAACTCCGTGCGGTCCGCGGTCAACCCATGGATTGCCTTACTCGCCGCCAAAAACGCCACCCGATCCTTAAACTCTGCGTTATACATGTTGGTCGATAGAATGGCTTCATGGCTAATATCGTATTCAGAGAGGATGTACTGCTGGTTGGCTTCTCTGGCTGTACCTAAAACCCAACCGACATATTGGGTTGTGGTAATGCGCCGCGGACGATTCCAGGTGTTCTGCAGGCTAAGCTGGATAATTTTTACCGGGTCTGTTGGCGAAGCAAAAACTTTTAATCGTTGGATCAGGCCGTTGCTGTTATGTTCGAAAATCGTATAGCCGGCTCCATGATGCACCCGATAATGGGTATCATTTCCACCTGGCAACGGGGTTGGCGACCAAATTTCTCCCGTTTCCTCATCTCGCAGGTACATCGCTTCTCCGCTAGGATCGGAAACTGGATCATTTAACCAGGGGGTCAAGCGGTTTTCTCCACTATTCACCGACCAGGTACAACTGCTGCCGGATTCAGAGATTAAAAAATCCAAACTGTGGGTATCCAATTACATTAACCCACGGTGCAGGTGTCCATTGTCCTGGTTTGAGGTCAATCACATATTCTTTCCCATCCGCTGAAAAACCGCCGTATCCATTCTCGAACAGCAGCCGACCTGGATCCGGCAGAGGTGGAGTTCATCCACAACATCCGACAATAACCTGGATGGATTGAAGGCGGGCAGGTGTGGTACCTGGATAAAATAATCGGCTAATTGTTCCTTGAGGGAACCACGATCACCATCCAGCACTACTCTGGCTGCGGTTTGCAGAAGGATTTGTTCCTCTGCCTTGATCTGGCTTCCATGAAGAATATAAACGCCTCCCCGTTGGTTTAACCAGTTATCGCTGTTGGTATGGGTAATCAGCCGGTATAACAAATCATTCAGCTCGGCGCCGTAGTTCACCTGCTGCTCATTCAATATAACCAGATCAACCATCATCCGTCGTTCTCGCCAGTACCGGTGAGCTTGAAGAACTTCACGAATCAACTCCAGTTTCTGGGGGTGGTTGATCGTCACCACAACGATTGGATAATCTCCCGAGATTCCGTACGGCCATAAGCCCGATTGCCCAAGTGTGTTTTGGGTGATGATCTCCTGGCTGGCCCGGACCTGTTTATAAGGATAAAGCAGTGCGGATAACATCTGCTCGATCGTGACAACATTTTCACTGGTAATGGCTTGCTCACGCATGCGGGTTTCAGCCGAAATATTTGCCTGGCGGAAGGATCGCTCGATGATATTCCATTCTCGATAACGATGCGCGAGAGCGATCACATCCTCTCGAATTCGCTCCCGCAAAGGTGAGGTAGGCGAGGTTCACATTCTCGTGGGCTGAAATAATGAGATTTTGCCCTAACGAAAAAATTGGATCGAGGGTTGCCCCGACTGTTTCAGATAAATATTCTGGTGAGGACAATGCTGACGGCCGGCGGTAATCTTGCCCTCGCCCAATAAATCGGGAACGATCGGTTTCGAAGCTCCGGTATAATCCTGGGCATTTTCTAACACCAACATATGACCCAGAAAGATCGTTTTCTCGTCTGCCGATCGAGCTCGCCGCCAAAATATGAGCGTATTTAAATCAGGCAAATATTCGCTTTCAATGAATAATTTATTGAAAGCCGGATGGCGGGTATCCGTCTCCTGGCTATTCAAAATCACTTCACCATAACTGGTGAGGCGTAGACGGCGACGACTGTTTCCCGTATTGCTCACCTGGACTCTACGAATTTCGATGCTTTCATCCGGAGGGACGAAAACTTCCATCATTGCCGCAATATCATGTTGATTCCGTCGAAACACACTCTTATGGGGAAAATTAGTTACCTGCATTTCAACCGAATCCGTTGGAACAGGCTGGTTGCTAATCGACCATAATCCTTGATCGGAATTCATTTCCATGTCTTGCAAATAGATCCACAGACCCCATGGATCTAGGGTGGCATCTGAGCGCCAACGGACCAAATCGATATTTTGCCACTGAATAAATCCACTGCCGGAGTTCGAAATAATCGAATTGAAAGCTCCATTCGAGAGCAGATGAACCTGCGGGATTGGAGTATAGATTGGGACTGACCATGGAAGTATCTCCTCTGTAGCGGTCGAAAGCCGCTGCAAGCCAGAAACCTCCACGGACTCGGGGTTTTGGATGGGTGCATAGTATGGGATTTGCTCTTGCAGTAATATTTCCACACTCTTGATCCTGACGTCGGCGTGCATCCGCTCTACCATGATATTTGAATTGAAGTAGTTATCCAGGGCGAGCAAGATCATACCCTGATGATGTGCCATATAAGAATATACAATTGCATACTTTTGACCCAGCGTCAGACGGTCCTGGGTGAAATCAATAGCCTCATAAAAGCCATATATTCCCAGCATCTGATGTTTGATCAAATTTTTGATGTTCTCGTATACACTTACCGGGTTGAAATTGACTGCCATCAACGACGCATACGGAGCAATCACTTTATCATCTTCCAGCCCGCGCTTAAATCCAAGCCCAGGTACACCAAATGCCCGATACTGGTAATTTTGATTCGCATCAAAACGATAAAAACCTGATTCGGATATTCCCCACAAATTCCCCTTGGAAAGACCATATTCAATCTGGTAATTAACGGCGCCTTGCGAGCTTTCATGAAGAAGCGTGCCCGGATAGGATTTCAAGAAGAGCGGCGGCATGATATATTCGAACATTGTCGCGCTCCAGGAGAGTAATACCCGTCTCCGGTCTACCTCCGTAACAGGGCGGTTTAAGTGCAGCCAATGCTGTTGGGGAACATCTCCCTTTGAGATGGCAATAATGCTGGCAATTCGAGCTTCAGAAGCGAGCAGATCATAATAGTTGCGGTCAAGTTGGGTTGTGTCGAGGTTATAACCGATATGAAAAACACGCCGGTCAGGATCGTACAAAAATTGAAAATCCATCTCTTCCACGTACCGTTCTGCTTCGCCTGCTAACTGGTAATAACCGGAGAGGAGCAGACTGGCGTTTGCGGAAGCTCCGTGCAGTTTATTCGTCAGATCAACCAACCATTGCGCGGCTTTTTCAATGTTGACGTCGGAAGAATTTTGAAGGGCGATTGCTGATTGCATCTTCTGAATCCGTTCAATCTGGTCATGAGTAATTTGGGCAATTCGCCCTAACTCTGGATTGAACGGCAGATTTTTGATGAGAAGATCCAGTTCGCCTTGTTGATCACTTGATGAGAACAACACGACTAATTTTTCTGGGATGTTTTGAAACATCGGAATCCAGGGAGTGACTTCCTGGATTGTCCGCCCGACGCCATTGTGATAAATCTCTACTTGTTTGGCAACTTCCAGTAATCCTCGTAAAATGACCTGGCTTAAGGTTTCACTGCCGGTTTGGACAATCTCGGTGAGGAGCCGGGATATATCTGGCCATACCTGTCCGACGATGCGCTGAAACAGGTCATACCATAGGTTAGTATGGCTTTTTACCGAGAGGATATCCGCCCGAAGTTGGTCAATTTCCTTGCTCAACTCACCCACTTGAGTTTCAACCTCTTCACCTTTCAAATCGATGATGGCTTCTTCCAACATCTTTAGCGTATCCAGGTATCCCAGCCACCATTGCCAGCGGAAAATTCTGACCGAACGCATCTGGCGGCACGCTTGTGCGGTTACGATCAGACCGGCAGCCAGGTTGCCACTATCAACCGTTGATACATAACGCTGGCTGAGCGGTTGAAGCGAACGGGTATCGTACCAATTGAGAAAATGTCCCCGGTAGCGCTCCAAATTATCGAGGTTATCGAAAGTAGCCCTCAGACGGGTAATGAAGTTAAATTGGTCCAGGTAACCGAGATCTTGCGCTGCTAAGGTAGAAGTCAGCAGCAGCCCGATATTCGTCGGCGATGTACGGTGGCCTACCATCCCCAGGGGTGATTCTTGAAAATGGTCGGGTGGCAGCCAGTGATCTTCCGGCCCCACAAATTGTTCAAAGAAAGCCCAGGTCCGGCGTGCAACTGACCGGAGGAGTTGGTTTTGTTCTTCAGTTAGCGCAACTTCCCGCTCCTTGAACGGCTGGCTTATCCGCCGGATTACTTCAGGAGAGAGCAGCCAGGAAAATAGGAGGGGAGCCGCAGCGGGAAGGGCGGATGGGTGTTTCAGAATGATCCAAATCAGGACTGCATTGACAACCAGGAGAACAACATTCATCTCCTGCCAAATGCCTTGTTCCGTGTTTTGCTTACGGAATGTACGGATGGCATGCGCCGCACTGGTCCACTGCAGCATGTTACGATGACTGATGAGCAGGCGGTAGAGGGTGACCAGGATCGCGTCAGTAGCAATAAATGCTTCATACGGCAAGAACACAATCGCCAGAAGCCACCGTAATGCGGCTAAACCGACCGGTCGGAAATTCGTCTTCGTTCCTTCCTTCCTCAGGTTCTGGACAGCCCCGACCAAACCACTTGTAATCACTGGAACCCCCAAAACAATTAACGGAAAGATAGTCCATAAAAATGGGGAACCAGGCAGATATGTCCATCCGAGAACCAACACGAGCAGCAATGCCGGCATCAAAAGACTGCGGCGGAGATTGTCCGATATTTTCCATCGGTCTATTATCGAAAATTTTCCGGCTTCGAGATGCCGGCCAAATAACCATGGGAGCAGCTGCCAATCCCCTCGGATCCAGCGGTGCTGCCGCTTTGCATGGACCAAATAATGCGGAGGATAATCCTCCACCAGGGTGATATCCGTAACCAGTCCGGCTCGGCCGAGCAGGCCCTCCAGTAAATCATGACTGAGAAGAGAGTTTTCAGGGACATGCCCGGCGGTCGAACGCTCGAAACCGTCGATATCATAAATCCCCTTTCCCACATAGATACCTTCCCCAAATAAATCTTGATATGGATCAGATACTGCCAGGGTATACAGGTCCAGCCCGGCTTCACCGGAGAAGATTCGGGTGAACCAGGATTGGTTTGAACTGGTCGGTCCGATCTCAATGCGCGGTTGCAAAATGGTGTAACCATCGATTACTTTGTTTTGATCGCCCTCGAACAATACCCGGTTCAGTGGGTGTGCCAGGGTGCCTATCATTCGTTTGGCTGCACCCTGGGGCAAAATCGTATCGGCATCCAAAGTGATGATGAAGGTGATCGGTGGTAAATGCTCTGAATCGCCATAAACCGTGGAGAAAGATAGCCCATCCTTTCCGCGCAGCAGCAAGTTCAATTCATGCAGCTTTCCACGCTTTCGCTCCCACCCCATCCAAACACCTTCATTAGGGTTCCATATGCGCTTGCGGTGAAAGAAATAGAACGGTGTACGGGCTTCCAGCTGGCCATATTTTTCGTTGAGCGCATGGATGGCTCCAATTGCTCTTTCCACTAGAGAATGATCTTCAGGCATTTTCTCCTGCGAAGCATCACCAAAATCTGTCAGCATCGCAAAAAATAAACCTGCTTCGGGATTCCGTAAGTAATAGATCTCGAGCTGGCGAGCAAGAATCCACCTCTTCCTTGCTGGTCAATAATGCTGGTATCACAACCATCGTTTGAAGATTTTTAGGGATGGTCTTTTCCAGCTCAAGTTTGGGCAGTGCTTGCGGAGGTATTAGTAAGGTGGCTGCCCAATTAACCAGGCTGACAGCCACTGTTAAGGCCGGAACGATTAAAACAAGGGTTCCTACCCATGCTGTCCACGAGGACCCAATAGACCGGAAAAGAAAGCCACCCAGAATAGCTAAAACTAACCCAGCGATGATGAAGATACTGCCCAGGTAAAAGAGGGAAGTATGATCAGACACCCAGGTTTTTAATCTGGTTCCATACCCGGGTGATCCTCGCAAATTGAATTCCAGAGCAGATCGGCCTGTGGAAATCAGGTAATAGCCAACATGCGCCTGTCTGTCTGGTATGTAACCGGAATCACTATGGTCTTTTCGTGCTTCTCGATCAATGATATATTGCCGCGCAATATTGACTGCCTCGGTGGCAACTTTATTTTCATCCTGGTGGGTGCTTGCAGCCAATTCTTCTACTGCTTTTCGATATAAATCACGGGTTTTAAAATCCATCTGATCATACACAGCGGACGGATCCCGTGCGAGAAATCCGGTTGACCAGGCTGACCTGTTCAAAAAATTCATTCCAATCCAGATTGCTAATATCGCGCAGGCTGACCACGCAGTTGGCAACCACATCTTCGAGGTTGATGGTCAATTCAACCGGTGGAGTTGGTTCATTTTTTTTCTTGTCAGGAGAAATTATCCTGTCCAGGGTGACCGCCAGCGTCTCTAATACGAGGTAGCGTAGGAAGATAGGGACTGCCCAAATTTCTCCCATGGTTAATGGGGTTGTTTCCTGGAATCTCTGAAGAACCAACCTGGTGTCATCAAGATCGAGCTTTAGCTGGCTGAACTCCGCCAGAGAATGAGTAATTCCATACACGCGTGGATATTTTTTAAAAGGCGGTTGAACCAACCTGGGAAGTTTCTGATCATAACCGGGGGGTAAATCTTCGCGTATTTGCCGGAACGCCTGACGAATCACATAATAGTTGTCCAGGATCCATTCAGAGGCATACGAAAGGACCAGTTTATCGCTGGTTATCTGTTGAAAATATAAATATGCCTCTGATATACGTTTTTCAAAACTATCCAGATACCCGAGCAGTACATCTTCTCCGGGCAGGATGCGCACTTCTTGATAACTCAACGCCAAACGCTGAGCCAATTCCTGTAACTTATCATTTTTTGTGGCTGCGGTGGGTTCTTCGACCGCCGCGGGTTCATTTATGGCTTGTTGTTCACTCGGCAGCATGATTATCGCTTTCCATACTTTTCGGCGGCTAACTCAGCGGCAGTGGGTTTGGCCTGTGATCGGGGTACATCTTGAATGATCAGGGTGGATATATGGCCGTGATCAATTAAGTTGCCGGCAATGCTGCCGTACGGCCAACGAGGAATACCGGTAAGTCCGTGTGCGCATGAGACAATCAAATCCGGGTTTTCCTGTTCAACCAGGGCATGCAGAGACTGAGACACACTGTCGCTTTCGGTAATACGTTGTTCTGTTTTGACCGGTATCCTGTTTCTCAATTCTTCTATGTATTGTTCGACGGCTTCTTGACTGAGACGGACAAATTCATCGGACAATTCTTGGATCTTATCAGATACTGGGGTCGGAAAAGGCAGAAGCGGCCTCCGGATAACCGATGCCAATATCAATACCGCGTGGCTTTCCTCTGCAATGGTGATCGCGGTTGGTAAGGAGCATTCTGCCCGCTTTGATCCATCTACCGTGACGAGAATGCGATGGTAATGTTCCTTTTCTTCAGGATCTAATGGGGGTTGGTAAGAACGCACCAGTAATACAGGCAGATAAACGCTGTTGACTACCTTCTGAGTGACACTGCTGTTGTTCCACCGGTTGATCCCACTTTTGCCATGGCTGCTGATTACCAATAAGTCGATATTTTCGGTCTGAGCAAAATTAATAATATTATCGGATGCTCCGCCTTCCAGAAGGTGGTTCTCGACTTCAAACCCCTTATTTTGAATTTCTGCGGTAAGCATCTGTAAATAGCGCTGCGCCTCACTCTTCAGGATTTGCCATTTTAGGGGTTCAATGCTGCCAATTTCAGGCAGGACAATCGATGGATCTAACACCTGTAGTAAGACTAATTTTGAATGAAAAATTCGGGCAAACTCCTCTGCATGGAGGAGTGCCCTCTCCGCTACCTTAGACCCATCCAGGGGAACCAATATCTTATTAAACATCGTCGTGCCTCCCTGCCCATTCTAAAATCACCAACCGTACTACCGGAAGTATGCACTAAGACAATACTTCTTTCCCTAAAGGCGGCAGCCAACTACGCCAATCCCCTGCGATCATTTGATCAGCACTATCAGGCCCCCAGGAGCCAGCTTCATAATTGGGAAAATCAGTGGGCGGCGATGATTCCCACCCATTTAATACCGGCATGATCACTGACCAGGACGCTTCTACCTGGTCTGCACGCATAAATAAGGTTGCATCCGCCTCCATCACATCATAGAGAAGGGTTTCATAAGCCTCAGGCGGCGAAGCCTTAAAGGTCCGTTGATATGAAAACAACATATCCACTGGATTTAATATCATTCCCTGGCCGGGATTCTTGGCCTGAAAGCTCAGTACAATCCCCTCCTCGGGCTGGATACGCAGACGGAGACGATTGGGCTGCCAGGCCTGAATGGCAGTTGTGGGAAACGAGCGGTGCGGGACCGGCTTGAACTGAATCACGACCTCTGACGCCCGGTCGTTCAACCGCTTACCGGTTCGAAGGAAAAAAGGTACATCCTGCCAGCGCCAGTTATCAATAAAAAGCTGGATTGCTGCATACGTTTCGGTCGTAGAATTGGGCGGTACCCCCGTCTCCTCCCGGTAACCGGGGACCTCCACACCATCGACACTGCCTTTCCCATATTGGCCGCGAGCAGCAAATTGCGCCACTTTATCTTTTGGAATAGGCCGGATCGCTCTTAATACATCCACCTTCTTGCTTCGGATTTCATCCGGGTTAAACGAGACCATCGGTTCCATGGCTATCAGACACAGAATTTGGAGGAGATGGTTTTGAACCATGTCCCTTAAAGCCCCGGCATGTTCGTAATAACCACCCCTATGGCCGACTCCTACATCTTCAGCCACGGTAATTTGAACATGGTCAATATACCGCCGGTCCCAAAGTGGTTCGAATAAAGCATTGGCAAACCTTAACGCCAGAATATTTTGAACCGTCTCCTTCCCCATATAGTGGTCGATCCGGTAAATCTGAGTTTCTGAAAAAACCTTGGTTAATTCCTTATTCAGATTCAAAGCCGATGCCAGATCGTGCCCGAATGGTTTTTCCACAACCACTCGATGCCGCGTCCGGTCTTTTGCCAATCCGGCTTCCCCCAGGCGACCCACAATAATTTCAACCAGATCCGGTGGAGTCGCCAGGTAGAAAACTGTATTGGCAGCGGTTTTCCAAGATGTCTCCTGTTTCTTCAGTTTACTCGCAAGCTCGTTGTATAACCCGGGATCGTCAAAATCACCCGATAAATATGAAATCCTCGATGCAATCTCAGCCCAACTGGCATCATCCACCTTACCGCGTCTGGAAAATTGATCAATTCCATCTCGCAGTCTCTGGTGAAACTCATCCGAGCTCATCTCTTTCTTGTCTAACCCGATGACCTCGAATTGATCCGGCAGCATCTCATCACAGCGCAGATTATAGAGAGCCGGAGCGAGCTTCCGCCAGGAAAGATCTCCACCAGCCCCGAATATCACTAAAACCGTAGGATCTAATTTTCCAACTGGGGTCATTTAAGGGTTCCCATTCTTGATCATTCCCTGTATTTAATAACTCAAGAGGAGCGATTGATAAGAGAAAAAATATCAATTTGTGCAAATGCTGGTTTGCTCAGACTGGAATATCCTTTCTTTCTGGGATGAATAACCCAAAATCAACCAGGCGGTCTCTCGTGGACGAAAAATCTTTATGCCAGATCGTCCGGATATTGAGATCGCTGGCTACATCAACAAACATAGGACGATCATCAATGTATATTGCATTAGGCGGCTGCACCTGGGCTACATCCAATGCAATCCGGTAAATATCAGCGTCTGGTTTTCGAAAGTGGACAAAGCACGATGATATAAAGAAATCAATAAAACGATCCAATTGAAATTCCCGGATGCGGTATTCAGTCAACTCACGGCCTTCATTGCTGATTGCGGCAACTTTTAGCCCATACTGTGCTTTTAGTGCTCTGACCAGGTTGATCATCTCTGAATAGGGTTTTGACCGCCCGTACATAAACGACTTGAAATCATCGCGCGAGAATGATCGATCTTGATAAAAGACCAGGCGGGTCAGATACTCATCCAGGCTCAATTTCCCTTCCTCATAGGTATCAAAGGTCAGGTGATGGCGCTCGTCCATCTCCTGGTAATCCAGGTTAAAAACCTGTGCTGCCTTCTGACGAGCTGCACGATCCCATCCATTCGTCAGTAAGACTCCACCTATATCCAAAAACAAAGTACTGATCGGTTCCATCAGGCTTCCCTATACCTCTTTTCCAGTTCTAGCTGCAATCACCAAATAGATTGGCTCATAAGCTAGGTTGGTGAATTGCCATCTGCCGCTTCTCTTCCAATATTTGCAGGAGTTTGGTATAAGCGGTATCGAATTTTTGGACACCCTCTTCTTCCAATTGTTGGGTGGCTTCTCGCAGGTTGATACCGATCTTTGGGAGGTCATCCAGTACGCGCTGTGCGTTGTATAGGTCTTCCTCCAGGCGAGGGGCAGGATCACCATGGTCCCGATATGCCTCGATGGTCTCGATTGGCATTGTATTGATCGTATCTAGGCCAATCAACACCTCAACATATTTCACATCGCTGTAAGCTGGATTTTTTGTACTGGTGCTGGCCCATAAAACATGCTGGGACCGGGCTCCCTGATCGATCAACTTTTGGAAACGAGGAGATTTGAAGATTTCCTTGTAGATAAAGTAGGCTTCTTTTGCGCTGGCAATAGCAACCTGCCCATGAACACTGGCAGCAACCGCTGCCTCTTTTCCTTTGCCGGCCATAGCTTTTTCAATAACGGGATCAAGAAGAACATCGATCCGGCTCAAGAAGAAACTCGCTACGGAGGTGACTTTATTGAGCGGCTTCCCCTTGGCAGCAAGTATTTCCAGGCCGGCAATGTAGGCCTCAGCCACTTCTTGGTAGCGTTCCAGGCCAAATAACAAGGTTACGTTGATATTTATGCCCTCGCCGGTAAGCCGGCGAATAGCATCCAGCCCATCCCGAGTACCAGGCACCTTTACCATCGCATTAGGCCGGTCAACTTCAGCCCACAGCCGGCGCGCTTCCACAATTGTGCCTTCGGTATCATAGGCAAGACGGGGTGATACTTCGATACTGACCAGGCCATCCATTCCTTGCGTACGTTCATATATGGGTCGGAAAAGATCGGCTGCCCGTCGGATATCTTCGACCGTAACTGCCTCGTAAATTTGCATGGCATCTTTGTCTTCCAGAGCCAGCTTCTGGATCGCACCATCATAATCACGGCTGCCAGTGATTGCTTTTTCAAAAATGGAAGGGTTTGATGTGACTCCGCTTAATCCATCCTCACGGATCAACCCTTGGAGTTCGCCTGAGTTCATCATTCCACGGCTGATAAAGTCCGACCAGACACTCTGGCCATATGATTTAAGTTTTCGTAAGGGATTGTTATCCATCGCTATACTCCTATTAACCGGTTTTTCCCGATTTGTAGATATTGCCACTCCCCTCATCATTTCTAGAACTTTCTTTTTCTTTCACCGGTTGATGGTTTATCACCGTATGGACCTGCTGTAGGATATGCTCAACAGTTATCCCGTATTGTTCCATCACAACTTCACCCGGCGCGGAAGCGCCAAACCGGTCCACCCCAATCGCATCGATACGCGCCCCAAAATAGGGTTCCCATCCCAAAGTGGTTCCGGCTTCAATCGAAAGCGCTGGGACATCCGGCGGTAGGACCTTTTTCCGGTAAGATTCCGGCTGCTGAATAAACAGGTTCCAACCAGGCATGCTTACCACGCGCGCCGTGATTCCCTCCGCTTTTAACTTTTGTTGGGCCTCCAAAACCAGGTGAACTTCCGAACCGGTTGCGACCAGGACGATATCTGGTTTTGAATCCAAATCCTCGAGGATATAGCCCCCTGTCTGTACTCCCTTATTGATCGCAGGATAGCGGTTCAAATCCAGCACCGGTAGCTCCTGCCGGGAAAGCACCAGCACAATCGGGCCAGCTTCCTGCTCAACAGCAATTCTCCATGCAGCCGCAGTTTCATTTGCATCCGCTGGACGGATAACCGTCATCCCTGGGATTGATCGAAGCCCCAAGAGCTGTTCGACAGGCTGGTGGGTAGGTCCATCCTCGCCTAAGCCGATGCTATCATGGGTAAATATAAAAATCACATGCAGATGCATTAAGGAAGCCAGTCGCATGGGTGGCCGCATATAATCCGAAAAGATCAGGAACGTTGCGCTGTAAGGCAGCAAACCACCGTGGGCAGCCAACCCATTGACGATCCCTCCCATGGCATGTTCGCGCACCCCAAAATGGATATTCCTTCCGCTGTAACTCCAACCGCCGCCAGTGGAGCCCTGTTGATCTTCACCCGGGTCGCTCCCTTTCAAGAAATCGCCCATATCCTTTAAGGCTGTATACGTTGATGGATCCAGATCGGCAGAACCGCCAATCAGGAAAGGCAGTCTTTCCGCGCTGGCGTTCATCACCTTGCCTAAGGCTGTCCGGGTAGCCATTCCCTTTTCATCGGGCTGAAATGGAGAAATTCCACGATCCCAGCCATCTACTAATTTTCCATCGATCATTTGCCGAAGTTCGGCTGCCTGGTCAGGAAATTCTTTTTGGTACCGTTGAAAGGTTTGGTCCCATTCTGCTTCAAACTTTTTCCCCCGATCCACAGCAGTATGGAAGTGGTCCTTGGCTTTCTCTGGAACATAGAACGGCGGTTCCAACGGCCAGCCGAGGTTCTTCTTGGTTGCCTGCACTTCGTCGGGTCCTAACGGGGACCCATGCGCTTTATAGCTATCCTGCTTATTGGGAGACCCATAACCGATATGGGTATGCACCGTGATAAGCGAAGGACGATTTGTTTCCTGCCGAGCGTTCTCTAAAGCCTTTTGAATGGCAGCGACATCATTGCCGTCTTCTACTGTCTGGGTGTGCCAGCCGTACGCATCAAAACGTTGGTTGACATTTTCTGTGAATACGAGGTTGGTCGACCCTGACAGGGTGATGCGGTTGCTGTCGTAAAGATAAATTAATTTTCCGAGTTTAACTCCCCAGCCATCGAGGCAGCCTCGGAGGCAACACCTTCCATTAAATCGCCATCGCTGACAATCGAGTAGGTATAGTGGTTGATGACATCAAACCCAGGCCGGTTGAAACGAGCAGCCAGGTGAGCTTCTGCGATCGCCATCCCTACCCCATTGGCGAAACCCTGCCCGAGCGGGCCGGTGGTCACTTCTACTCCGGGCGTATCCCCGCGTTCTGGGTGACCCGGTGTTTCGCTTCCATATTGCCTAAATGACTTTATTTGATCGAGCGTTAAATCGTAGCCAGTCAGGTAAAGCAAACTATATAGCAGCATGGAGCCATGACCGGCTGACAACAAGAAACGATCCCGGTCAAACCAAAGTGGATTGGCCGGATTATATTTGAGGAACCGGGTCCATAACACATAAGCCATCGGAGCCGCATCCATCGGCAGCCCTGGATGACCGCTGTTTGCTTTTTGAACCGCATCAATTGATAAAAAACGAATGGTATTGATACTCAGGGTATCTAAATCATCATTTGAACCTTGTACCGATAATTGTACATCCATATTTTCTTACCTCAAATAACCGGTTCCCCCATCACTAGTAGTATTCAATTTGCGCGCAGACTAAACTACACCAAATACTTTAAATTAACCGAAAACAATATAGGTCATCGGTCACCACGATTTATTATATATGATTTTATAGATTACAGTTGTGAATATTAGCTGAGGGAATATTAATGTATACGGTAATTTCCCTGCTATCCCCGTAGGACTTTCCCTGCTCGACCGGTATTAAGAGCAAATACGGCTTTTAAACGATAGGATGTCGTTTGAGCACAGCGAGGCAATAGTGAATTCTAAGCTCCTTCTGTGAGACAGATGGCAATATGTTGAAGCTCGTAAATTCGAATTGTATCCGCCCACAGACTGGCATTCCCTTCGATAATTACCTGATCCGGGTGGATGATGACATCATTAATATCCACCTCAATTTTCATTTGTCTGGTTCCTGGTTGGATCTGTCCACGGTATTTCCAGGTCAAAGCCAGATCAGAGGATAATCCAAATTGAGGAGAGTGGAACTGACGACCTAAATCATGCTGGAGGGCATAAAGCTGCATGGCTTCGCAAATTGCTTCTACGCCTAATGAACCCGGCATCACCGGGTCCTCGAAAAAATGACAGGAATAGAACCAGGAATGCGGGTTATTATCCTTTACTGCGAAAATATAGCCGGGCTTTCCTGCGTTTGCATCCGCGGAAATAAACACCCGGTCCAGGTAATTGAGCTGTCCGCCTGCCAGGTTATAATCGGGGCGGTCAGGCTTTTGGTTGAAGAAAAGGCTAGATTGATCAGGATCGGTCAAATCGATCCAATTTCCAGCCAGGCCTTTTCCTTCCGTCTCATAGGCTGGAAGAACCTTCTTCCCTCCATCCAATCCGACCTGGTTGGCCATCGTTTGTGGGGGGAAAAAGCCAAAAATGGATTCTCCAGAGAAAACTGGTTCATCCTGACACGAACAGGTGAACTCAAATTTTTGAATAATAGTGCTTCCGCTGGCCACCGTTGAGAGAAGCCTGGCGTGGGTAGTAATGGTTTTTCCACGCATATCGATCTTTCGGAGAACCCGGCTGTTACCATCCAGGTTTCTAAAGAAGTAATCCATCTCGGGATACATCAAGGATGTACCCAGATATGCGCTCAAAAAACCGCAAGGCTGGAGCGCGATCTCCATCCAAACAGAATACGGAAGGCTCATATTTTCCTGGCTGCGAAAATACCAGGCCTCCTGAGGCACGTCATATTCACAAACGATACTGCTTGGCCGGTCAAAATGGTGGCGCTGCCCATCAATTTCGAGAATCCGGCTCATTAAGAGCAGGTCGCCATTGGGTATCCGTGGATGGCGGCGGCCTTCATAAATCAAGAATTCCGGGCCAAAGCATTTCGCCATGGAACGGGTCGCAAATTCTTCCAGCTGGGTTCGGTCAAATAAGACCGGCAGGTTTTGTTTTGGAGCTTCTATGTGTGAATCCGGGGAACCATCTACGGCGGTTATTTGCAGATTGATCAGTTCGCTCAGATGCTGCAATGTGTTGTGCTGGGTCTCCAAAAACTGGCTGTGAAGGACATTTCTCCGTTGGGCATTCTCGGAAAGGATTTTTTGCAACCGGGTTATCAGACTGAGGGTGTTGGGTGTCATCGTATTCCCTTTTCGAATGCATACAAAGGTGATAAATCTACCGGTACGCGCTGGACTGCCAGCTTTGCCAGCATACGTACAATAGAAGTCTGATCATCTGCCCCGCGGCGGTTGATCGGAATCGCAGCATAGGTACTGCCTTTCAGAGTTTCATCGATCCATTTGGAACAATTCGAATTGGCGCCTAACTCGATAAAAACACGCGCTCCATCCGCATAGACCTGCTTAACCAGAGCGGGGAAGTCCAGCGACCTGCACAGCATGGTAGCAATCTTTTCGGCGTTGCCCTGAGGCTGCATTGGAATCGGTTGGTTATCGGCCGCACTATATAACTTGCAGTCCGGTATGGTGGCCACTGGCCAATGGTGCAAATCAACCAGGTCCGCATATTCCGATCGGATCGCCTCGCAGTGCAGGGCGAAATCAAAAGGCGCTTTCAAGGAGGTGCATCTCAGAGAGGCGATAATCCGCTGGCAGGCAATTGGATCACCGCCTATCACAACCTGCCGGGGAGTATTGGTATGGGTCAAATATACCCGATCTTCACCGATGAGCGCATCGCGTACTTTTTCGAATGGAGCCATCAAAAAATAATTGCTCCATAAACCGTCACTCGGCAGGTCTGCTGGCCTTGGGGGCAGGCCCCAACAAGCGCGCACCGCGTTTTGGGGACCAGACAGGCGGGTATGAAAGAGAGGCATAGTCCTCAGCTTGGTGCTGATGGCATCGGCCTGGCTCCAAACGCCGGTGCCAAACAACATCGCGATTTCACCCAGGCTGTAACCCATTGCAGCCGATGGCTGGACCTTGAAGATATCGCGGACAATCATCGTGAAAAGCACCGCCATCAGCGATCCGGTGGTCATCATAGCGATCGGATCAGAAATCAATCGCCCTTCCAACTCGGCTGCCTGTTCCTTCGAGAGGGCTTCCAGGGTGCGCGGATACAATTTATCATCATGGATGGTAGCGCTCAGGTCTTGGGTCAGCCGGGTGATCGGTTCATAAAGCTGCGGAAACAACAAAAAGAGGTCCCGCCCGAGACCCAGGTATGAATTGAATGCCCCCGGATAAACAAAAGCCACCCCGCCCTGCCTGCCGGCCGGATCGGCAGTGAAACAGCTTCCGAGGGGGGTTTGCCATGAGGATCTCTTCTCAAAGGCGGCCGGAATACCCTGCAAAGCGTGTTCGATTTCACGCTGGATTTCCTCCCGGTCGTGCCCGACAATCGCCGCGGCATATAGTGCCGTGGGTTATTTTGAAAGATCTCAACCTTCTGTTTTGCGATTTGGGATAAATCGGTTGTACCGCTCAATAGGTCTTGCTGAAGGCTGGATAACGCTGTTGAAAAATCCGGTAGATTGTCGCCCGTGACCGGAAACAGGAAAAAGGGTGATTGGATTAAAACCGGTTTGGGCGGTTTTGCTGTGAAATTTCCTCGGATAGAAGCAGATGGACACAGCTTCCATCCCATCCAATGGCATTCACCGCAGCTGTGCGCCTTTTGTCTCCCGCGGTTAAAAACCAGGATTGTGTTTCCGGAGCGACATAGAAAGGTGTATTTTGCCAGAGTTCCGGTTTTTTCGGTCCGGACCAATTGGCTTCCTTTGGGATTAAGCGGTGATACAGGCATAAGGAGTTTTAACGAGAGCCAGAAGGCCAGAGGTGTTAAAAGATAACCTGCCTGGGTCTGGACAGAACCCACTGCGCAACCTGGGATTTCTCCCGCACTGGCGTAAGCCCTGGTAAGGCCGGTAATTTCAGCGATATCGACCGGGGTGAAGCCGCTGCCGAGAACCTCGAGGTAACCCACCCGCCCGGTTTCGATCTTCGCCTCGCCGAAGGCCTGCTGGCAGCTTTGGAGGATCGTTTCAGAGGACAGCAGCGTGGGGAACAACTGTTTTTTTGGTTCGGCGAGGTCCTTTTCCGCCCAGGCAAACCCATCCAAGACCGCGTAAATCCGTTTACCTTCGGCCAGAGCAATATCGTACCGCATCAGGACCAGTGCCGCTGCCCCCTCGCCGACCGACCAGCCTTCATGGCCGCGATCAAAACCGGGCGTCGCTGGGCCTGTAAAGATCTTGCCGCTGGCCATTTCAAGCAGTTGGGCCAAATCATCCAACAATACCGCGGATGAAAGCAGTACAGCATCCACTGAATCTATCTGCCAGTAATTTGCTTGCTTCAGCTAGCCCGGCGGCAACCGGGTTGCCCCGGACGGACAGGTCTACCATCTGGTCAGCCTTTCGGTTTGACCCGAGGATCCAATAAGCTGGATCATCAGCAGGACGATCGGGCAAGATCACGTCCGGTTTCATTCGACCGGCTACCGAAGCAGCCAGCGAGCTTCCCCGAGCAAACAAAACACCCAGGCGAGGATTTTCCTTTCCATCGGATTCCAAACCTGCATCGAGCATTGCCCGGGTGGAAACGAGCTTCAACAACGCCGTTTCAGCCGATACTCGTGCTTCTTTTTCGATAAATATGTCACTCGCCAGTCTGGACGGCTGCAAACCGTGGAAAAGGCCAAACTCGAAAGCAGATAAATTTTCTGCACCACCCAGACAAACATCCATTCCTACGATTGCCAGTTGATCGGCCCCAGCAGTAATGATCCAACCATTATTTTTATTTTGTTTCATGGACACGATTTCGCTTCATCGGCTAATTAGCCGCGCGAACCCCAATCTTATCGTTTAGACGCGTGCTAATCGTTCCCTGCAAGTGAGTGATTTGCACATAGGTCTCGCCAGAGATTCTGCACGGTAAGATTGGCAACCACCGCTGTATCGGTTTGGGATTGAACTTCCATAGAAACTGTCACCGGTACGCCAAAAGGAATAGCCATGTACTGCTCAAGTTTTTGCATATAAGATGGTAAGCAAGGTGCCTGGTAAAAATACTGCGCCCAGATCAGAAGGCTTTGTACGATTGCATCGTAGATGAAGGGGTTGCCGGTCTGCACCGGAAACTGGCCTTGCAGCTTATCTTCAATTTTCGGCAAAACGCACTGCATCACCAGCTTGCCCCGGCTGAGATGCAGTACCCGTTCAACTCCCTGAAATGAAGGACCATGAAACAGAGTCCCGTTTTCGTAGAGGATATGACCGGGAATGGCTTCATCCATCCCATCCAGATCCTTCAGAATGATTTCGCCAACCGGAGGTGCCGGCGGATCTTTTACCAACTTGACATGCAAACTGTAATGGTACTGCGGTTTTCAGCGTGCTTATTAAGCTCCAGATCAGCGAATCAAACTCAATCTCGCCCTCAGCAGTCTTGGCGGTCTCTTTCAAATCCAAAATATATTCATCCGACAGGTTTTCATCAAAGACAATCCCCTTAAGCACTTTGTATTCTTCCAGGGTAAAGAAGCTGTGCCCAGGATACAACTGTTCGCAGGCACTTGCCACCCAAACAGCAGCGCAGGTGGCGGGAAGGACCGGCTTATCACCGATGCGGTGGTCGATCAAGAATGGATTGGCATCCAAAGACAGCTTGCGTCGAATTTCATAATGGCGCAGTTCACCGTGATTGGCTTCGATTAAACGCGGTGGGGCATTGCCGACCACAACCTGAGTGGATTCCTGTTCGGAAGGCATGAGCTCATTAACCATCATTGCCGCGCCAACCTCGGCCGGAATAACGTGAACATTCTGCTCTTCAAACACCTTCTTGAGTTCCGGGGTGACCATTCCAGAATCCCAGGGACCCCAACCAATGGAAACCACATGGCAGGAAGGATATTTTCGTTTGATATAATGCGCGGTCTTGTTTAGAATTTCATTGGCCATGGCGTAATCTGACTGGCCCGCGTTCCCATAAAAGCCAACGACCGAGAAAAAAGAACCAGAAAATCGAGCTGGCTGGCGGGTACAGTTGTCAACATATTTTCCAGGCCGTTGATCTTTGAAGAAAAGACGGTCTCGAAGTCTCCGACCGTTTTCTTCTCGATCAGTTTGTCCGCCAGGTTGCCGGCGCCGTGGATGATTCCGGTGACCGGCCCAAGGCGATGCACCGGTTCGGCCAGTTTCTCCTGCAGTTCGGCCCGATTGGTAATATCGACCCGCACGTATTCCGCGTAGCCGCCTGCTTTCCTGACGGCCTGGAGGGTGTCGTCAATTTCCCGCTTCGCCTGAATGGCTTTATAGATCCTTTGCACCTTCTGCAGGGTCGGCTTTTCGCCTTTATCTTTCAAATCCTGTAGGATAACCTGTTTTAAGCGAGCTTTCATCCCGACATCCGTGCGCCCCTTCCGGCTCTCGCTGTATCCGCCGAAGACCTGCCCAAGAGGATAAATTGCAGCGGGCGCGTTCCGCCAGTTTGACCACACACTGCGCTGTGATCCCCCTGGCGCCGCCGCTGACCAATACTACTGAAGAGGATTGAACGAAATCTTGTCTGATCATGCCATCACCTCAGCATAAAACCGGCTGTTCTACTACCAGGGTAGACCGGCCCCTGGCGCTGTAACCCACCTCGGTAATCAAACGGTTGGGATCATACAGCTCAGCGATGATACGCTCGGCGGCTTGTTCATCATCCATTTCCGGGGTGATATCGATTGCCCGGCAGAAAACATCCTCCCACTCCAGGTTGAGCGTTTTGACCAGGCCAAACAATCCGCCGCTGATGGGATCAAAATCGATCTTTTCGCCCAGGCCAAATTCACCATCCAGATTGGTCACGACCATAAAAACGCTGTTCCCGGATTTTGCGACCTGGGTGAGCGGTTCTTTTAGATGTTTCGCAAGCAAGAACACCTGTTTGATGATCTCTTTTTGTTCGGCGGAGAAAATGTCATCATTGGTCAATCCCGCCGGGTTCAAATGGATGACGGCACCCACGGGTCCATATTTTGAGCTAATCTCAGCCAGCTTCTGCTGCAGCTGCTCTTCGCTCATATCGGTCAATGTCACCCGCTGAACGCCTTCGGGAAGCGCAGATTGTGTTGGAACCAGGGAGGTCGGGAAACTAAGCACGACGACTTTCCAGTTCCGCTCCACCAGGCTTTGGGCCAGAATTCCAGTTGCCGGGGTGCCTTTGTCGGTGATGATGCAGATATGCTTTTCCGGCAGCACAAAGCTGGAGAAATCCGGCTCAGGCAGAGATTTCAAATTCACCACACCGCGCTGAATGGATGGATCTTGTGACTTTACTGGAGATCAATCTCTGGTACAACGGTTGTTTTTGATTCCGATCCACCGCCCAGGTAGGTGATCACCTCTCCCAGTGTTCGAACATTGGCAAACGCCTCTGGATCAACCTTCGGAAGGTTAGGATAGCGGTTGCGCATCTCACCCATGATTTCCACCCGCTTGATCGAGTTGATTCCCAGATCGGATTCCATATCATTCGTCAAATCCAGCATCTCTATTGGGTAACCGGTTTTCTCGCTGACAATGCTGACCAGGGCCTGGGTGAGCATCTCAGCCGGGTAAGATCCAGCCTGGGTTTCTTCGACCACCGGACTGGCGGTTACAGCGGGCAAAACCGGTTCAGGTACCTGTGTTGTTGCTTCCTCAATAACAGGGCTGGCTGTTTGAGGCGCTGCTGCTCATGTATTGGACGGTTTGTCCCAACGTGCGCATTTCGGCAAAGGCTTCGGGATTTGCAGCGGGCAGATTGGGAAACCGGTTGCGCATCTCGCCCATGATCTCGACCCGTTTGATCGAATTGATCCCCAGGTCTGCTTCCATATCGGTGTCCATCTCTAGCATTTCTACTGGGTAGCCGGTCTTTTCACTGACTACATTGAGCAGTGCTTCCGCCAGGACGGCCTGGCTGTAATTTCCAGCAGGAGCAGGGCTGGTTGGTGATGCACTCGCCGGAGCAGCAGCATCAACCAGATTTGCTGGCATTACGGGTGCATTATCTATTACTGGATCCGCTTTTCTCGCCGCCATATACTCGACGGTTTGGCCCAGGGTGCGCATATCGGCGAAGGCTTCCGGATCGGCCTTTGGCAGGTTCGGGAACTGGCTGCGCATCTCGCCCATGATCTCAACTCGCTTGATCGAATCGATCCCCAGGTCAGCTTCCATATCGGTATCCAGCTCCAGCATTTCAACCGGATAACCAGTCTTTTCACTCACCACCTGTAGGAGCGCCTTGGTAAGCGCTTCAAACGAATAAGCCGGGGCCGCATTCTTCTGAACAGGAGCGACAGTAGGAGCAATTGAACTTTCTACCTTCACGGCGGGGGCTGGTTTTGACCCGTTTCCATTTTCTGGAATTCTCGCCACCGGTACATGATTTTGGATTTGGGGAGCCGGAGCGATAATTTCTTGCTGCGCGAACCGGTCAAGGTTCGCAGGCGGCAGTGTAAACGCCCTTTGCAGCGGTTTCTCTACTTTGGGCTGCTCTACAGCGGCAATCGAGACCCGGCTGCCCTGGACTGGCTCTACCTGCTGTTGGACCAGTTTTATAAAAGTCTGTGAAAAATCTTCCTGGCTTTTCAGATATTGCTGATGCACCCGCAGGGTCTCTGCCTGATGATCATGGAACCGCGCCATACTGCGTTCCAACCCTTCAATCACCGAGACAATCTGATCCATTTTAGCCGGATCAGCCTTTGAAACCAGGCCAATTTCAAGCTCCGATAGTTTTGCAAAAATCGCTGCGCTCGCCTCTTCATTGCGTAGATACTGCTCGTGCAGGCGTACGATCTCACTCTGGTGTTCCCGATATTGCGCCAGGTTGCTTTCCAATTGCGCAGCGAGAGCAGGATCATTATTTGAATTGTTGGAAACGGGTCGTTGTTCTATTTCAATCATTGCTGCGACCCCGGTGGAAACCGCCGGAACGGAGGTTGGTGCAGGTTGTGTATTTGTCATCTTGTTCAATGGAAGTACAGGGGAGGCGGCCTGTTTCTGGCTTACAGGCATCGAAATCTTGAAACCATCGTGGAGGGCGGCTTCAAATGCGGCTGTCGTTTTGGGGGAGACATACGCGCCGCCGTTCAATTTGACAGTCACCGGGCTCAATTTACGCGCAGCCCGTTTCCGCATAGGTGCCTGGTAAGGATCGACGTGTCCCAGGTTTAATCCGGCTACACGCATCTGGAGGATCGCTTCGCGGAATTGGCGATCGGAGTCCTTCTTTGCGTTGGCATTCAAAGCCACCGCAAAATGTGGCCGTTCACCCAAAATGTTTTTAACCAAATTGGTCAGGATGTTTTTCGGGCCAAACTCAATAAAGAACGTACCACCATCGCTGTAAATCGCATTGATCTCATCCCGGAAAAGGACCGGCTGGAGAATATGGCCTTTGAGCACCTGGCGAATTTCATCTGGATCGTTAGAATAGGCTTTTCCACTGGTATTTGAATACAGGCGAAGTTTTGGAGCCTGGAATGTGACTGAATTGATGGCCGCGGCAAATGGTTTTTGGGCATGCCCAACCAGCGGTGTGTGGAAGGCAGCTGAAACTGGCAGTGGAACAACCGAATAGCCCTTCTCAGCCAGGTATTGCTGGACCTGCTGAATGGCAGGCTTGGATCCTGCCAGCACAACCTGTTCATCGGAATTCCAATTTGCCAGGGTGATTTCGGGGAATTGCTTGATCTCCTCCGCCACCTGCCCCGCATTTCCTTTTACTGCCAGCATGGTCCCGGAGTCGAAATTGCTATCCTTCGGGGCCGCCATGGCTTTTCCGCGTGATTTTGCCAGGAAGGCGTAATCCGAATCGCTCAGAACTCCAGCAGCCCATAGTGCAGTCAGCTCACCAAAACTGTGTCCAGCGGCAAAATCAGGCTTTAAACCGGCCTGCTGTAAAAGCCGGTAGAGACCCTGGCTGACCACCCCGATAGCCGGTTGAGCATGCTCGGTTTGGGTCAGTGTGTCAGACAATGCATCGCGGCGCTCTTTTTCAAAGACCGGCGGTGGGAAAACCCGGCTGGAGATCGGTTTCAATCCATCCTTTACAAAAAGAGAATCCATCTCGCTGAACGCCTGGCGCATAGGCGGGAAATTCATCGTAAGATCACGTGTCATTTCCAAATACTGCGATCCCTGTCCGGAGAACAACGCTACTACTTTCCCTTGCGGGTCCATTCCCGTCTTGCGGTAGTAAATCCCCTTGGGGTGCTCCCAGGTTTCATCCTGTGGTTTATGTTCCAGCAGATCAACGGCAGTCTTCATCAGGTCCGGGCTTCATCCAAAGAATCGGCCACGAATCCAATGCGAGCATGCTGGAGCGGAACCTGGAGGCTTTGAGAGCTGCTAACCAGCTCATCATAAACCTGCTGACCAGCAGCACCCTGCATTTTTGCAAAAGTTTCCTGGCAGGCGCTCAATAATTCCTTGTGAGTTGGTGCGGAAACCAGGATCGTTTGCGCGACTTTACTGGTGCGGTATGCTTCCTGGTGTTCGTTCTGGTATTCTTCCAGGGCGACATGGAAATTGGTACCACCGAAACCAAAAGCGCTCACCCCTGCACGCCGCGGCGTACCGGCATCATGCCGGAACCAGGGTCTTGTTTCCGCATTAATATAGAACGGTGAATTTTCTACATCCAGCTTTGGGTTTGGATGAACGACATTGATTGTAGGCGGCAGGATTTTGTGGTGAAGGGCCATCGCAACCTTGATCATTCCGGCTGCACCGGCGGCGCCTTTGGTATGGGCGATCTGTGATTTTACCGACCCCAGAGCGATATACTGTTGCTCGGGGTTTTCTTCGGCGAATACTTCGCGGAGTCCCTGGAATTCGGCCGGGTCGCCCGCCGGGGTTCCGGTGCCATGCGCCTCGATCAACCCAACTGTTTTTGGAGAATAGCCGGCCTCGGCGTAAGCCCGCCGAACTGCCTTGGCCTGTCCGGATGGGCGGGGTGCATAAATGCTCTTGAAACGGCCGTCGCTGGATGAGCCAATCCCGCGGATGACCGCATAAATCCGGTCACCATCGCGCTCGGCATCTTCCAAACGCTTGAGCACCAACATGCCAAGGCCTTCTCCGGCCATCATCCCATCCGATTCGGTATCGAAGGTTCGCACCGCCTCGCCTTTTGAGAAAGCCGGGGTTTTACTGAAACTCATGTACACGCCAATCGAGTTATCGGTATCGATACCGCCGGTCAGCATCATATCCATGCGCCGTTCGACCAGCTCCATGATAGCCATCTTGATAGCTGCCAGGGAGGTTGCGCAGGCTGCATCCAGCACGCAGTTGGTCCCGCCCAGGTCAAACCGGTTAGCGATGCGCCCCGCAACCACATTCGGCAGCGAGCCGGGGAATGAATTTTCTTCCCAATTGACATAAGCCAGCTTGATTTTTTCGATGATTTTTTGGGTATCCGCATCGGACACGCCGCTGGCTTTCAAAACGCGTTCCCAAACCGGGTACTGCAGTCGAGACATCAACGGCACGTATAATTTTGAGGAAACACCCACCACACCCAAAATGACGCCAGTATTCTCGCGGTTGAATTCCCGGTCTTCACCATATCCGGCATCTTCCAGGGCATCTTTGGTGACCACCAGGCCGAGGAGCTGGGATACATCCGTCACTTCGAGGATGTTGGGCGGTAGACCGTACTCGGTGGGGTCAAAATCAATATCAGGGATAAAGCCGCCTCGTTTGCAGTAGGATTTATCCGGTGAGCTCGGATTGGGATCGTAATAATCTTCGATATTCCAGCGCGAAGGCGGTACTTCGGTAACACAATCAATTTTCTTCAGGATATTATCCCAATATTCAGATAAATTATGCGCATTGGGGAAAATAGAAGCCATACCGATAATTGCAACAGGAGTTTTCTGTAATTGAAAATCAACATTCTTGACTTTCTCTGATGATTTTTCCTTCATATGAATGGTCTCCGATATCATTTTTGTGGAAATTCGCGATCGCAAGCTGAAATTTAGGGGAAATGTCAGGATTTCGACCCTTTAGCTTTAACCCACTCCATGTATGAACGGTTCGCAGAAACGGGAAATTGAAACAAAATTGATATAAATATCAGACCCATTCAAAACGAACCCTGGTTCATGCCGGTATGGCGATAAACCAGGGTTGATTTTTCCAACGATCTACTGAAATGAGGCGGAAAGATCCCTATCAGGCTTTCAACTGTTCGAGATACTTCTTGCGAAACTTTGCCACCTTCGGCGCGATGATTACCTGGCAGTAGCCCTGATAAGGGTTTCGCGCAAAATATTCTTGATGGTAGGCCTCAGCCGGATAAAACACACTAAAAGGCGTCAATTGGGTCACAATGGGTTTATCCCATAATCCCTGCGCCTGTAAATCCCGCATCACCTCTTCAGCGATCGCCTTTTGTTCTGGGGTATGGTAGAAAATCGCCGAGCGATATTGGGTGCCGACATCGGCGCCCTGCCTGTTCAATGTGGTTGGATCGTGAATGGTAAAGAATACTTCCAGAATCTCACGATAACTGATGATTTCGGGATTATAGCGAAGCTGAACCACTTCAGCATGTCCGGTTCTCCCTGTACAAACGTCTTTGTAACTCGGATCAGGCGCCTGCCCGCCAGAATAGCCGGAAACAACATCTTCGACCCCTCTCAGTTCATCAAATACTGCTTCCAGGCACCAGAAACAACCTCCCGCCAGAGTTGCCAGTTCGGTGTTGCCGGAAATATGGTTTTGATTGGGTTCATTATTCATTTGATTCCTCCATAAAAAATGTTAATGATTTGTTTTGCGATTGATCGGTCAAAGGCCGAAATTTCCTTCACTACCATTAATATGTCTGTGTATACAGAAAGAGGATAACGGTAAGATCTTACTTCGCCAATACCAAAACATTAAGAATTTCTTACGATAATCCTCGTCTTCTTGAATATAATAATTATAATATAGATGTTAATTATCTAGTTAATTTTTCGCTTCTATCCAAGGAGTGATTCATGAGCCGGAAAGGCGTCTTGGTTCGGGGTGGGTTTGTTGGTGGAATTACCAGCCTTGGTTTGGTCGGGCTTTTTTCCTTGGGCAAGCAGATCGCTGGTTTACCTTTTTTACCATTCGACATTTTCGATTGGATGGCCCGCGTCCTACCGGGACCGCTGGTCACTTTTGTGATCGATACGATCGTACGTTTGATTGGCATCTTACATCTCGGCCCAACCGCGAGTACCGCTAAACTGGCTGAACAAACCATCGCTACCACTCAATTTATTCTGCTGGGTATTGTCCTCGGCCTTTTGCTCGGTCTGATCCTCCTGCGGAGACCAGCTCAAGCTAACCTGGCCAGCCAGGGCGCGGGTATACTGCTGGCATTGTTAGCGATCCTTGTCGAGGCTATACTCGGTTTTCCTGGTGCGGGTGCTCCTGCTGATATTTTGTGGAGCGTTCTGCTGATGGGAGGTTGGGGATGGGTGTTGAACCGCTGGGTCGATACGGAACTTGCCCTATCGCCTGCGCCTACCCGAGTGGACGGCCTTTCTCGCCGGGCTTTCTTGCTAAAAACAGCTGGCGCCGGACTGGGATTTGTCCTGGCATCCATTGGTTTAGAGCGTCTTTCAATGCGGCGCGCAATTCCGGTGACCGCGAACCCGCAAAACTCCGATTTTCTAGCGACAGCTGTTGCCCACACCTCTGGGCCAGCCGCCTCACCGGGTTTGGATGCCTTAAGGAAACGCCTGCCATTTGCCCCTGGGACTCGAGCAGAGGTAACTCCGACTGAACAATTTTACCGGGTAGATATCAACACATCTGTTCCCAACGTTGATTCGCCGTCCTGGCATTTACAGCTGGACGGCCTGATCGATCATCCCCTCGCATTGACCCTGGCCGACTTGCGCAAATACCCGGCCGTTTCTCAGGTTATAACCCTTGAATGCATTTCCAACGCGGTCGGTGGCGATCTTATCAGTACCGGAGAATGGATGGGGGTTCCTCTCAAAACCATTCTGGCCGAGGCAGGTTTGAAGCCACAGGCTGCTTTTCTCAATATCACCGCACAGGATGGGTTTTATGAATTGCTCGGCATGACCGAAGCCATGGATGATCGCACGCTGCTGGTTTACGGAATGAACGGCGGTCCACTGCCGCCCGAGCACGGATTTCCACTGCGGATCTACATCCCCAACCACTACGGGATGAAACAGCCAAAATGGATTGAGCACATCGAAGTTTCGGATACGGATCAATCTGGTTATTGGGTCGACCGGGGCTGGAGTAAGACCGCCTTTGTTCAAACTACATCCGTGATCGATAATGTGGCGGTCGGCGACCTGGATACCCAGAAGCAAACCGTGCCTGTGGGAGGGATTGCCTTTGCCGGCGCCCGCGGTATCAGCAAAGTGGAGATCCAGGTAGATGAAGGCGGATGGACAGAAGCAGTCCTGATCATCCCACCGGTCAGCCCGCTTACCTGGGTAGCCTGGCGCTACGAATATCCTTATCAGAAAGGCCGCCATGTGTTTCGGGTGCGCGCCTATGATGGCAATGGGCAGCTGCAAACGGCCGAAAACAATCCGCAGATACCCAATGGGGCGACCGGAATATTTACCTACGCGGCGATTTTATAACTGTGGGTTGCCACCGTCGAGCCAAGGATAATTAAGATGAAGGTTATCTTACGACTTCCATACCACCTGCCTGTCAGCCACAAGCCGTTATTCACCTAATTGCTATGCAAAACACTTGACTTTTCAGAAAAACCTCGCTATCATTCTACAAGTAAGAACAAGGTTCCATTATATGGAACTTAATGTCTTAATCCCCCGCATCTCACAATTTTATCCGACAACCATACAATTCAATTGAGCCACGTTTCATCAGGTAACACTGCACAGGTGTCTCTTATATAAGTTTCACGATCCATTTGTATTCGTCAGAATTTCAATTAAATTTCTGACTTCTGTTGTTTATTACCTGACTCTGTTTATTCCAGTTCGTTGACGGGAACGAAGGAGGTGGAACGAAACTAAACATCGGTGCTACCTGATTTAGATCTATTTTCTCAGTCCTATTCCCCGAGGAGAAATCATGAAGAACCATAAGCTCAATTATGTAATTTTGGTATTGGCTGTTGTCTTCGTACTAATAGCCTCGTCTTGTGCGCCTGCTACCTCCGTTGCCCCAGCCGCGGCTCCAACCGCAGCGGCAAAGCAGCTTCCGGATGAGATCATCGTAGGGGTTGTGCAACCTCTGACCGGATCGTTCGCGGTCTTCGGTAAAGAAGGCCAGATTGGCGCCGAGCTTGCCGTAAAACACATCAATGAAGCCGGCGGCATCAAGTCGATGGGCGGCAAGAAGATCAAGATCGTGGTCGAAGATGCCGGCGGCACTGCCGATTCAGCCAAGCTTGCAACCGAAAGCATGATCAGCAAGAACCACCCGGTCGCTATCCTGGGCGAGTACATCAGCCGGTTTGTTATGGCTGCCTCTGAAGTTACCGATCGCGAGAAGGTGATCCTGATCGCGGATGCTCTCGTTCCTCAAATCACCCAAATGGGCCGCCAATACCTCTTCCGCCCCGGACCGACCGCATCCAACCACGGCGCCATGGCTTACCATTTCGTTCGTGATACGGCCAAAGAAGCAGGTATCGAAGTTAAATCCCTGGCAATCTTGAATGAAGATTCTGCCAATGGCCGCGCCAACTCCCTGGGCGCTACCGAAGCCGCGTTGATTGACAAATTCACGGTTGTGACCACATTGGAATATCCGTACGATATCACCGATGCCACCCAGATCGTGCAACAACTGAAGAAAGTCAATCCGGACGTCATCATCCACACCCCTTACTTCAACGACGCGATCGTATTCGGCAAGGCGTTCAAAGAGACCGGTTACTACCCGTGTTCCTTGCCGGCGCGGGCGCTTGCGGTTATGTCGATCCGCAGTCGATCAAGGCCCTGGGCGAAGCAGCCGAAGGTATCTCGATGACCTTCAGCTACAATCCTGCCAAGAACACCCCCCAGAACAAGAAATTCGTAGAGGAATACAAAGCCATCAAGGGTTACATCCCCACCGAAGGCGCCGGCATGAATTACTACGGTGCGATGGTCCTATATGAAGCCCTGGAATATTCCGGCAAGAACTTCCCGGATGATCCGCTAAACCCTGAAAACCTGCGCGGCCTCTCATGGCTCTCGATCTGAAATCTGGCCCGGCCGTGGAAACCTACCCTGGCCCCGAAATCAAGTTCAACGCCACTGGGCGATAACCAGTTCCCTGGTGTGGTGGTGCTGCAGGTCCAGAACGGCGAGCCCAAGGTCGTCTATCCAGCCGATCGAAGCCGAAGCGAAACCCATCTTCCCCAATCCGTATTACAAGTAAACCGTAAATCTCGTCGTTCTATCCCGGACCGGGGGTAACAATTCCCGGTCCGGGAACCTTTCCATCTGTTTTCTCTCAGGAATTATCTTTCTCCCGTAGGAAACGAGAAGATCGGCAGAATGATTCCACCGTTTAGACTAGGATTCATAAAAGATGATAGAAACTGCCGCCCAAGGTATTATTACCGGTGTATTGATGGGGGTAATCTATGCATTGATTGCGCTCGGCCTCTCCATTGTTTTTGGGGTGATGAATGTCACCAATTTCGCCCATGGTGATTTCGTGATGTTATCCATGTACCTTTCTTATGTGGTGGGCAGCGCACTGGCCTGGGATGCCGTGGTCACCCCTTTGATCACCGTTCCGCTCATGTTTATTTTTGGCCTCGTTACCTATTACCTGCTCATTGATCGCACCCTGCGACAGATGTATGTGGTCCAGTTGGCGGTGACCGTTGGGTTACAGATCCTAATGCGCTCGTTAGCCTTGATTATCTGGAAAGCACAGCCGCGGGCCCTGCAGTACTCATTCATCCAGGGCAACATTCGAGATCGGAGATTTCCAGATTCTGACCTCCCGGCTCATTGCCGCGGCTGATCAGCCTTGTCTTTATCGCTGGTATCGCCTATTTCCTGAATAAAACCTGGGCGGGCAGGCCATGCGGGCTGCCTCGGATGACCTGGACGCTGCCTCACTGATGGGTGTCAATTACCACCGCACCTATGCGCTGACCTTCGCCATCGGCGCAGGCCTCACCGCGGTTGCCGGCGGCCTGTTGATGAGCTTCCAACAGACTGATCCGGTTGGCGGGATCCGCTTTGGCCTGCTGAGCTGGTGCATCCTGGCCCTGGCAGGCCTGGGCTCTCTACCCGGACTGATTGTCGCAGGCATCATTGTCGGGGTCGTCGAATCGCTGACGGTATCCTTTTTTGATCCCCGCAGCCGCCTGTTGGGCGTCTATGCCATCTTCATCCTGATACTCTGGCTGCGGCCCGTGGCCTGTTCGGGAGGAAATAGTGAACATCAAGAACTTACTGAAGGGTCAGAATGTTATTATCCTGGTGTTGGTTGCTGGTAGCATCGGTGATCCCATTGCCTTTTAGAAGCGAACCAGTATGCGATGGTGCTGGTGACCACCGTCCTGTTATATGCGGTCCTGGCCAGCGCCTGGAATATTATCGGCGGGATGGCTGGCCAACTCGACCTGGCGGCGGCAGCTTATCTGGGACTGGGTGCCTTTACCACCGGCACCCTGCTCATCCGCTGGAACATCACCCCTTGGATCGGCATGATCATTGGCGGGCGTGACCGCGACGGCTCTGGCTATGTTGATCGGTTTCCCCTTGTTTGGCTTCAAAGTCAAAGAGCTCTGGTATGCGTCTATCCTCATCAGCTCTGGTCGTGGTGATGCGGGTTCTATTCATGATGTGGAATGCCGTTGGCGGGCCGACCGAAAGATATTTGCCGACTGGGACGTCAATGTGGTACAGCATGCGGTTCAACACTTACCTCCCGTATTACTACATCATGCTGGTCGATGCTGGTAATCGTCCTGTTGGTCAACCGGCGGATCCGTTACTCCAAGCTGGGTTATTCACTTCTGGCGCTGGGTGAAGACGAAGACGCCGTCGAGGTGCTCGGGGTCAACTCGCAGGCCTCCAAGCTCAAAGCGCTGGCGATCTATGCGTTTATCTGCGGTGTGGTCGGCGGCGTATACGCCTGCATCTACGGCTACATCCACCCCTCCTTCTTCGATACCTCAATGAGCATGGAAATCGCCATCCTGGGGATCGTCGGCGGTATGGGCTATCATCTATGGACCAGCATTCGCCGCCATTGTCATGGTAGCGTTCCGCGAGCTGTTACGAGCAGAACTGGGCAGCCAGTTGGCAGGGCTTTACCTGGTCGTTTACGCGGTAATCTTGATCCTGGTAGCACTGTTCCAGCCGCGTGGAGTTGCCCCCGTCATCGAGCGTGGGTTTAGGAAAGCCAAAACGTATTATTCGGAGCTAAGATATGGGCGACCAGCCGATGTTAAAAGTCAATAAACTGACCAAAAAATTTGGCAACCTGATTGCGGTTAACCACGCTGATTTTGAGGTTCATCGCGGGGGAGATTGTCGGATTGATCGGTCCAAATGGCGCTGGAAAAACAACCCTCTTCAATGCCATCAGCGGCCTTTATAAACCCGAGGAGGGTACGGTCATTTTTAAAGATGTCAATATCACCAGTTGGCTGCCTCACAAGGTATGCCAGCTGGGGATGTCGCGTACCTTCCAGGTGACCCGTGCCTTCACCCATATGACCGTTGAAGATACTGTACGCGTCGGTGCTTACAACCGTTACACCGACAAGAATGTGCAAGAAAAAGTAGATCAGGTCGTCGGGATATGTGATTTATCCGATATGCGCAAACGCGTTTGCGGGGACCTGGGTCTGGCTTCCCTGCGCCGGGTTGAACTTGCTCGTGCACTGGCAACAGAACCAGAAATGCTCTTGCTAGATGAAGCCGGGGCTGGATTGAATTCTACCGAACTGGCGACTTTTATGGATTTGATCAAGAAGTTGAATCAAGAAGGTCAAATCACTTTCTGCGTGGTTGAACATGTCATGCAGATGGTGATGGGATTGTGCCAACAACTTATCGTTTTGGATGCGGGTGAAATCATCGCCAAGGGCACACCCACCGAGATCACGAAGAACCCCCGAGTAATCGAAGCATATCTTGGAAAGCGAGCCCTGCATGCTAGAAATCAATAATTTAAATTCTGGTTATGGAAAAGTTACTGTCCTGCGCGATGTCTCTTTCCATGTCGATGACGATGAAATGGTCGCAATCATTGGCCCAAACGGAGCCGGGAAGAGTACGCTGCTCAAGACGATTTCAGGCCTCGTCAAAGCCCAATCCGGGAAGGTTTATTTTGGGAAAGATAATATCGCCGAAATATCGCCGGACCTGGTTGTCCGTAAGGGTCTTGCATATGTCCCAGAAGGTGGCCGTATCTTTCCCAATTTGACCGTGCTGGATAATCTTCGCATGGGTGCCTATAGCAACCCGAACATTCTAAAACCGGCGTGATGGATGAAGTCTACCAGTTATTCCCAATCTTGAAGAATCGCAGCGGGCAGTATGCGCGCACGCTAAGTGGCGGCGAACGGCAGATGCTTGCCATTGGGCGCGGGTTGATCTCCCGCCCGAAACTGATCATGCTGGATGAACCTTCTCTGGGGGTCGCCCCCAAACTGGTCGATGAGATTTACGAAAAAATCCATGCCCTTAAATCCACCGGCCTGACCGTGCTGTTAGTTGAACAAAACACTGGTTATGCCCTGGAGTTGGCCGATCGCGGGTATGTACTGGAAAATGGCCAGATTGCCATGGAAGGCTCGGCTGCTGAATTATCACACAGCGACCATATCAAGAAGTTTTACCTCGGCCTTTAAACTCCAGCCTGTTCACTACAACGAGACCATCCTATGGCAATCACCCTTCCTTATGGGAAAAAATTCATCTCCATCCAGGTCCCAGAAGAGAACCTGGTAGGAGTTCTCTGGCCGCATCCGATTTCCGCCTGTGCAGACCCCAACCGAGAAATTCAACGCGCACTGGACCATCCATTGGGCACGCCTACCATCCAGGAGATCGTCACGTCTGGGGAGAAAGTGCTTATACTGGTAGATGACTATACTCGCGGAACTCCGGTATCACTGATCCTACCCCATTTGCTCGAACGGTTGAAGGCCTGCCATATCCCCGATGATGATATCACCCTGCTTGTCTCGACCGGTACTCACCGGCCTAGCAGCGAGGAAGAGCTGCGAGAGAAACTGGGCGAAAGCCTGTACGGGCGTTTTCGAATCAAACAGCACGACTGCATGGATTCATCCAGCCAGGTATTTTTGGGCCTGACCAGCCGGGGCACCCCGGTTTGGGTCAACCGGCTGGTGGTTGAAACCGACCGGGTCTTTGGGATCGGCCACATCGATCCAAGCGATTACGCCGGTTATGCCGGCGGTTGGAAACTGATTGTACCTGGGGTGGCGGCTCTGGAGACGATCGATAATAACCATACCCTTGCCACCTTGAGCTTTCGCCGCTATGGAAGCGTTGACTTACCCTGCCGCCAGGATATTAATGAAGCCGGCGCTATGGTGCGGGTGGATCAATTTATCAACGTGGTTCTCTGCCAGGACGGCCAGATTGCGCAGGTATTCGCCGGTTCGCCCCCACAAATCCACACCGCCGGGGTTGCCCTTGCCAAACAGGTTTACGAAGTGGACTGTCCGGGCCAGGTGGATATTGCCGTCGTGTCAGCTTATCCCTATGATATGGATTTTTACCAGGCGATCCGCGCGCTCGAGTACGGCGATGTCATCGTCCGCCACGGCGGCAGCATCCTGGTGGTAGCGCCCTGTGCAGATGGGATCGGAAGCGATGCATTCTACCGGTTGTTATCCCAACCAGGCCAGAAACCGGATGATTTCTTGCGGAATATCGCCCGGCGCAACGGCAAAGTTACCTATAACGTTCTTGGTTATTTCCTCAGCCTTATCCGTGCTGAGAAACAGATATTTGGTTTCATGCCGGGCATTTCCGATCCGGAATTGCAGGCGATCGGGATCAATCCCGTAAGAACGCTTCAAACCGGTGTGAACACGCTGCTGAAAGCCAACGGGCCACAGGCCCGGCTGGTAGTTTTGCCCATTGGCTCAGCGACTATTCCGCATCTGGTTGGATAGAAATGATCGATCGTAGTGCATCTCTTCATCCCATTTCCTCGTAATATTGCGAGAAGATGATCTTGCAGCGCTTTAGAGGGAAAAATGAATTCTGAATTTGTTCGAATACCACAAGAAAAATTAAGATTACTATGCATCCAGGTGATGCAGAAGTTGGGCGAAACAGAAGAGAAATGCGGGCATCATCGCGGATGTGCTTCTGGCTGCCGATTTGCGCGGAGTGGACAGCCATGGGGTTGCTCGGCTAGGCATGTATGTTGATTTCGTCAAATCGGGGTTATCCACCCGAATGTAAAACCGCGAGTGATTAATCAGACCCCCACCACAGCTCTCATTGATGCGGGTGGGGGTATGGGTCAACCAGCTTCATACCAGGCAATGAATATGGCCATTGCCAAGGCTGAAGAATATGGCATGGGCTTTGTCACCGTTCGGAACTCAAACCATTATGGGATTGCGGGTTACTACGCCATGATGGCATTACAACACCAATGCATTGGCATGTCGATGACCAATTCGCGTGTGTTTGTTGTTCCGACCTTTGCCCGGGATGCGATGCTCGGAACCAATCCAATCGCGGTCGCTGCCCCGGCAGGACAAGGAACGGCCGTTTGTCCTCGATATGGCCACCAGTACCGTTCCATTTGGAAAGGTGGAGGTTTATAACCGGCTGGAGAAACCGATGCCGCTTGGCTGGGCATCCGATGAAAATGGGGTTCCAACCACCGATGCGGCTCACGTAATCGCAAATACCCATTCCGATCAACTACGCGGTGGACTGGAACCATTGGGAGGAAATGGGGAGCTATTGAGCGGCCATAAAGGCTACGGACTGGGATTGTTGGTAGAAGTGTTGTGCGGTGTCCTCCCAGGCGCTTTGTACGCAAACCTGGTGTACCCGGTATCCGAAGATGGCCAACATTTGCCGTCGGGTATTGGACATGTTTTTGGCGCCCTGCGGGTGGATGCGATCAGGCCGGTAAAGGAATTTACCGATTTAATGGATGATCTCCAGCGCCGGCTGAAGAATGCCCCAAAAGCGGAAGGGCAAGAACGGATTTATATTCATGGCGAGAAGGAATATGAACAGTTCGATCGTAGATCCAGGGATGGCATTCCATTGAACCCTAAGGTATATGAAGAACTAAACCAAATTGCAAAAGAGTACGATGTGGTTTTCATGTAATTACCTACTTGACACCAGATGTAGAATTTGTTAGAATTCTATATAATAGAATATCGTTCCACTATTTAGAACAATTAGCGCTTTCCCTCTATCAGAAACACTATGACCAATCAAATACTTGACAATTCAGCGGTAAAAACGATAGACCGTCTTGTAGAAATACTGGACTATTTCGCCCAAGGTCATACTGCAGTATCCCTGGCAGAACTAAGTTCGCATCTCAATTTACCAAAAAGTACACTCCACCGTTTTCTGGTGAGTCTTGAGTTCCCACGGTATTTTAAGACGGGATGCCAATGAAAAAAAATGGCGCATGGGATATCACCTGATTGTCTGGGGCAGCGCCACCGCCGAAAGTACCATATGCGTGAAATAGCCAGACCATACATGGCCGAACTCGTTAACTGCTTCGGGAGAAACAGCAATCCTTACCGTATATCACGATCAGAAGGTGCTTTGCATCGGATTGTACGAGACAAGCCACCCAATCCGCTTGAAAATGGAAATCGGGACCCAGCGAGCTGCCCATGCGGGTGCAGCAGCGAAAGTTCTGCTGGCTTATCTGCCAGAAGCTGAAGTGATGGAAATTGTCCGAGAAAAAGGACTACCGCGGTTATGCACGAATACCATCACCGATGTGGACGAGCTCATGAAGGAACTGGCCCGCATAAGGGAACGCGGCTATGCCGACAGCCTGGAAGAAACTGACCCGGGCGCCTGGGGCGTTTCCACGCCAATTCGAGATTGGAGAGGCAAAGTGATTGCTGCGATCGGCTTGCTGGTCCAACCACGCGTTACAGCCAGGAACAGGTATAAAAATATGCGGCATTATGCCGCGAATGCGCCAACAAGGTATCAAACGCTATAAGTATTTCCAATCAGGAGCCCACTCAAACAAGTCCATTAAACATATGATTGGAAAAGAAAATAGCAACTGAACGATTTATTGCGTTTTCCAGTTTTACTTTTATCGTATCTCACCACCCGGGGCCAATCCCGGCATAAGACCAGCAAGATCGACATATTTCCGGAGGAATGGGAATGGAGAAAAAAGACTTTCAAGTTGTTGGGCATATAACCCCGCGCAAAGACGGGGTCGCCCGGGTTACCGGGCAGGAACAATACACCGTTGACATCCGCCTGCCGCGCATGCTGTACGGGCGCACGGTCTGCTCCCCTTACGCCCATGCCCGCATCAAAGCGATCGATACCAGCGCCGCGGAAGCCATGGGCGCGGTGGTGCTGACCTTCAAGGATATCCCGCAGCTGCGCTACAACGAGCGCATCATCACCGTCGAGTGGGCGCTGCACAAGGACCACTACATCCTGGCCGACAAGGTCCGCCGGATGGGCGAGGCGGTGGCCGCGGTCGCCGCGGAGACCGAAGAGCTGGCCGAGAAGGCCGCCCGGGCGGTCAAGGTGGAGTACGAACCGCTGCCGGTCGTCCTGGACCCGCTCGAGGCGCTGAAGCCCGGCGCGGAGCCGCTCTACGAGACGGTGATGTACGGCGACAAGGAAATCAAGGTCGAGAACAACATCGCCTGCACCCGCGAGGTCATCGAGGGCGATGTGGACAAGGCCTTTGCCGAGGCGGATGTCTTCGTCGAGGGCACCTTCACGACCCACAAGATCTACCACGCCCAGATGGAGCCCAAATCGGTCGTCTGCCGCCCCGAGCCGGACGGCGGCATCACGGTGTGGGCGACCACTCCAGTCGATCCACAACGCCCGCATCGTGCTCGGGCAGATCTTCGACATCCCGCTGAGCAAGGTCAACGTCAAGCGCATGTCGGTGGGCGGCACGTTCGGCTCGAGCATCCAGATGAACTCCGTCGTGCCGATCTGCGTCGCCCTGGCCCTCAAAGCCCGCCGCCCGGTCAAGCTGTCGCTGACCCGCGAAGAGGACATGCACGACCACGGGCGCTTCGGCACCCAGGCTCACCTCAAGATCGGCGCGAAAAAAGACGGCACCCTGACCGGGGTCGAGATGGAGCTGATCGCCGACATCGGCGCGCACATCATCCAGGGCTATTCCTTCCTGGGCGTGTCGATCGGCTGGCTGGTCTCGCTCTACCGCTTCCCCAACGTGCGCTATCAAGGGCGCTGCGTCTACACCAACAAGGCCCCGTCCTGCGCCATGCAGGGTTTCGGCAACCCGCAGGTGACCTTCGCGGCCGAATCGCTGATGGACGAGCTGGCCGAAAAACTCGGCATGGACCCGCTCCAGCTGCGCCTGAAGAACTACGTCGGCCTGGGGAGACCTTCTGGGGCCAGGGCCCGATGGTGCGCTCGATCATCTGGAGCGACGGCGTGCCCGAGCTGCTGGGCAAGGGCCAGGAGATGATCGGCTGGGACCAGCGCGAGAGCCTGGCAGGCACAAGACCGGGCGCTACCGCCGCGGGATCGGCCTGGGCCGCGGTTTCCACACCTCCAGCGCCGGCGCGCCCCAGCCCGGGGACGTGATCGACTACTCCGGCGCGCTGGTCAAGATCAACCAGGACGGCTCGGTGGACGTGGTCTCGGCCCTGATGGACCACGGCGGCGGGACGCTGGAGGCGATGGCCAAGCTGGTCTCCGAGACGCTGTGCGTCCCGCTGGATAAGGTCAACGTCGTCCCAGCGGACACCTGCTCCACCGTTTACGATGTCTGCACCCACGCCACCCGCGGCATCTATGCCGGCGGCGGGGCGGCCGTCAAGGTCGCCGAACAAGGTCAAGCAAGGAGATCTTCGAGACGGCGGCACGTTACCTGAACGTCCAGCCCGAAATCGCTGCGAATGAAGCATGGACGAGGAGCTCGGGCCAGGCGGTGATCTACGTGCCCTCCATCCCCGATAAGTGGATGACCCTCAAGCAGGTGGCTTCCCGCTGCTGGACCGAGAGCTGGAAGACGATCGCCGCGGTCGACAGCTACCGCCCGGTCAACTGCCCGCCGGCTTATGTGACCGTGTTTGTCGAGGTCGAGGTCGATACCTGGACCGGCATCGTCCGCACCGTGCGCACGCGCTGGGCGCCGACTGCGGCACCGTGGTCAACCCGGATGGCGCGATTGGCCAGCTGGAAGGCGGGCTGTCGCGCGGCTCGGGGATGGCCCTGTACGAGGATATCGACTGGGATGAAGACGGGCAGCTGCGCTCGAAGGGCTACTGGATCGATGCCAAGACCCCCGGGATTATGGAGAGCCCCTCCTTGAATGACCTGAGCACCCATTTTGCCCACACCTACGAGCCGACCGGCCCGCTGGGGGCCAAGGGCATCGGCGAAGCCGCCATCAACCCGGTCCCGGCGGCCTACGCCAACGCCATCTACAATGCCGTCGGCATCCGCTTCTACGAGCTGCCGATCACCCCGGAAAAACTGCTCGGCCCTGAATGAATGGAGAACCCTGGTGGAAGCAGACTACCATGAGCGAAGGGGTGAAATAATGGAAAATCACGCTCACCCCCATGAGATGACAAATTCCCACCTGCTGGTGCAGAATTTCGAGTACCGGGAAGCCTCCTCCGTCGACGAAGCGATCACCTGCTGGACCAACGAACGGGCGAGCCCGCCTGTTGGCCGGCGGCACCGACCTGATGGTGATGATGAAGATGGAGCGCGTCACCCCGGCAGTCGATCATCAACATCAGCAAGATCCCGGGCCTGAATGAGATCAATGAACAGCCGGATGGCTCACTCCACATCGGCGCGTTGGTGACGATCCATACCCTGGCCACCCACCCGGTGCATCCGCTCGCGCTACCCGGCCTTGGCCGAGGCCTGCCTGTCTTTGGCAGCACCCAGATCGAGACCATGGGCACGCTCGGCGGCAACCTGTGCAACGGCTCTCCGGCCGCGGATACGGCCCCCGTTCTACTGGTCCTTGTGCGCGAGCTGATGCTGGCCAGCCGGCAGGGCAAGCGCATCCTGCCGCTGGAACAGTTCTTCATCGGCCCGGAAAAACAGCCTTACAGCGCGGACGAAATGCTGTCGGAGATCATACTGCCCGCTCCGCAGCCGGGTTCGACCAGCGTCTTTCTCAAATCGACCCGCGTCGTCGCCGACCTGGCCAAGGCCAGCCTGGCCGTTGCCTTTGCCCGCCAGGGCGACCGCATCAGCGCTTGCCGGGTTGCCATGGGTTCGGTCGCCCCGACCCCGATCCTGCTGCACCGAGGCCGGAGACGCTGCTGAACGGGCAGGTCTATTCAGCCGAGCTGGCTCGCGAAGGCCGGCAAGGTCGTCGCAGAGGACATCTCGGCCGATCGATGATGTCCGGTCCAGCGCCTGGTACCGCCGACAGATCGCGAATCGTCATGCTCCAGGACGCCCTGACGACTGCCTGGGAGCGAGCTGCCGCGACCCAAACGGCCAGCCCAATCCGTTGATTCCCATCCAATGGCCACAAAGATCTCCCTCGTTGTCACGGCTCTGCCATGGCCACGGAGCGCCAGGAAATCGAGCTGCATGTCAACGGGCGAAAAACCAAAGTCTGGGTGCGCGCCAAACGAGCTGCTCCTCAATGTGCTCCGCGAGAAACTCGAGCTGACCGGCACCAAATACGCCTGCGGGATCGGCGAATGCAGCGCCTGTACCATCCAGATGGATGGCAAAGCCTATGCTTTCCTGCCTGATGCTGGCCGTTTCCGCGGCGGGTAAGGAGATCACCACCGTCGAAGGGCTGCAGGACCCGAAAACCGGCGCCTCGATCCCGTCCAGGAAGCATTTATCGACAATACCGCCTTCCAGTGCGGTTACTGCACCCCGGGAATTCTGATGACGGCGAAATCGCTGCTGGTGGAGAACACCAAACCCAGCGAAGAACAGGTCCGCCAATATCTGCGTGGTAATCATTGCCGCTGTACCGGTTACGCCAGTATCGTCCGTGCGGTTCTGGATGCGGCAGAACGGATAGAATCGTAAAATCGTTCGAATAATCGCAAATTTTCTCTCACAAAATTGAAAAGGAGAGACCTATGCTGCCTGAATTTGAACTTTGGACCCCGCAGACACTGCCCGAAGCGCTGGCGCAGCTGTCCACGGCCGGATCGGAAGCGATCCCTCTGTCAGGGGGGACCAATGTGGTCCCCGACCTGCGCAGCGGTCGCCACACCCCGAAAATTGTAATGGATGTCAGCCGGTTGGCTGAGCTGCGTGGTCTTCGCCGCCAGAATGGTCACATACAGGCCGGTGGAAGCGTGACCATCAGCGAACTGCTGCCTCGCCCCTGGTCAGCGAGCACGCTGCTCCTCTGACAGAAGCAGCCCGCTTATTCGCCAATCCAATGATTCGCAACCGGGCTACACTGGCCGGGAACCTGGTGGATGCCTCACCCGCCGCAGATACCGCCCCGCCGCTGCTGGCCCTGGATGCAGAGGTGGACCTCGTCAGCCAGGGCGGCTGCCGCACGATTCCTCTGCAAGATTTCTTCACTCGGTGTTCGCAAAACAACCCGTCGAGCCGGACGAACTCATCTGGTCAATGTGCGCTGGGAGCGGTGAAACCGAACACCGGTTTTGCTTACTACAAGCTGGGCCTGCGCAAAGCGGACGCGATATCCGTGGTCAGCGTGGCGGTCCGCCTGGAAGCAGAACCGGATGGTCGCTGCCGCACGGCTCGCATCGCTCTGGGCTCGGTTGCTCCCCGCCCGCTGCGCGCGCTTGCGGCCGAAGAAAGCCTGCGCGGGCAAGCTACTAAATGCGGAAATCATCTGCCGAAGCCGGCCGACTGGCAGCTGAGGCCGCATCCCCGATTTCTGACCTACGCGCTTCGGCTGCTACCGCCGGCGGATGGTTGCAGTGCTCGTACAGCGCCTGCTGCGGCAGGCGGCCGTGAAATCTGGAAGGCAGGTTGAGCTAATGGAACCGAAACTCATCAACTTGACGATTAATGGCGCGCAAGCATAAAGCGCTGCTGGATCCGAATATGACCCTGCTGCATGCCCTGCGCGAATGCCTGGGCTACATCGATGTGAAAAATGGCTGCGAAAAAGGCGACTGCGGCGCTTGCACCGTTCTATTGAACGGCAAAGCAGTCAACAGCTGCCTGGTACTGGCCTGGCAGGCGGACGGCGGCGAAATTGTGACCAATGCCGGGCTGGGCACCCTGGATCATCCCCATCCCATCCAGGAAGCCTATGCCGACGCCGGCGCTGCCCAGTGCGGCTACTGCACCCCGGGCATGGTCATCGCCACAAAGGCGCTGCTGGATCAGAACCCGCATCCCGACCGAAGCCGAGATCCGCGAGGCCATTTCGGGCAACCTGTGCCGCTGCACCGGTTACGGCCAGATCATCCAGGCGGTCCAAATCGCAGCAGAGCAAATCGCGGAAGGTGCGGTAGTAGCCAAACCGAAGGTAATGGTGGAGGTGTTGAATGAAGATCACAGCCAAACCTCTTCCCCTGTCGATGCTGCCTGAGCTGCGTCAGGTGGGCAAGCCTCTGCGCCGGGTTGATGCGCTCAGCAAGACCGTCGGCGCGACCGTCTATGCCGGCGATTATTATCCTGCCCAATCATGCTGCATGGAAAAGTCTTCCGCAGCAGCATTCCCCACGGGCGTATCACCCGGCTGGATACCAGCAAGGCAAGCGCTTCCCGGGAGTGGCCTGCGTCCTGACCGCCAAGGATTTACCCGTCTCGGTCCTGGTCACCGATATGCCCGGGCAGACCGGGCAGCAGCGCCGGGCGGGCACCGATGCCCAGGTGCTGGCTGCAGAAATCGTGCGCTTTATCGGCGAACCGATTGCTCTGGTCGCGGCCGAAACGGAATCCCTGGCCGAGCAAGCCCTGAGCCTGATCGAGGTCGAATACGAGCCCCTTCCGGCCGTGTTCGATCCCATGGAAGCCATGCAGCCAGGCGCGCCTCAAATCCATCCACCCGACAATATCGTCGCCCGCTGGAAAATCCGCAAGGGCGACGTCCATGAAGGCATGGCGGCTGCGGACTTGATCGTAGAAAACACCTTCACGATGTCCGTTCCAGGAGCACGCCTACCTGGAGCCCGAGGCCGGTGTGGCCTGGATGGACGAACGGGGCGTGATCAATATCCGGGTCTGCACCCAGGTGGTAGAGCATTTCCGCAGCATCGCCCTGGCCTTGGGCGTACCCCAAAACAAGCTGCGCATCCAGGGTACCATGGTTGGGCGGCGGTTTTGGCGGCAAAGAGGATATCACTGTCGAGATATATCCTGGGCCTGCTGACGAAGGCAACCGGGCGCCCGGTTCGGCTGGTCTATACCCGCGAGGAATCCATCCTGGCGCATTCCAAGCGCCACCCTTATATCATCACCCATCGAACCGGCGTTACCCGCGACGGGCATATCACCGCCGCCGAAATCAAGCTGATTTCCAATTCCGGCGCGTATGTTTTCCTCAGCCCGTATGTGCTGCTGTACTCCACCGGGCATGGCCACCGGTCCGTACCGGATGGAAAACGTCTCGGTCAACGCCATGTCGGTGGCGACCAACAACCCGTACACCAGCGCTTTCCGCGGTTTTGGCGCGCCGCAGGTATGCGTGGCTTACGAGCAGCAGATGGACGAGATCGCCAAAGCCTGCGGCATGGACCCCTACGAGTTGCGCCGGATAAATTACCTCCACAAGGGCGATCGAACCGCCCACGGGCAGGAGCTGATCACCGCCGTCTGGCTGGAGGAAACAACCACCCGGGTCCTGGAAGCCCTGGGCGAGAAAACACCCGACCACGGAGCGGTCAAGGTTGGCCAGGGCTTTGCCTCCTACTATGCAGAGCTACGGGCGCATCACCTGGCTGCACGATACCTCGCAGGCCTGGGTAGGGCTGGAATGGATGGTACCGCTACCATCCGAGCGGGCGTCCCTGACCTCGGCGCCGGGCAGATTTCTGCGCCTGGCCCAGATCGTCGAGCGAGGTGCTGGGCGTGCCGATGAAGGACATCACTGTCTACCACACCAATTCGGCTGTCACACCGCTATCGGGCACCTCCACCGCCACCCGCCAGCTGTACATGTCTGGCAATGCCACCCTGCAGGCCGCCACAGCCATCCGCAAGAACCTGCTGGATCGCGCTTCGAAGCACTTCGAAGAGACACCCGAAGAACCTGGACCTGGCCGACGGGAAGGTCTTTGTCAAAGCCGATCCCGAGCGAATGCCTGCAGCTACTGAAACTGATCGCCATGTGTGCGGCAGAAGGCCTTGCACTTGGCCAACCTGGCGATGTTCAAGGCGCCTTTCACCGGGCCGCATCGACCCGGAAACCGGTCAGGGCCAGATCTGGCCTGACTTCACCTTCGGCGCTCAGGCGGTTGAGGTGGCGGTGGATACCGAGACCGGCGAAATCACCTTCTTGAAGAGCGTCGGCCTGCCATGATGTGGGCCGGGCGATCAACCCGGCTGCGGTGGACGGGCAGATCCAGGGGGGTGCAGCCCAGGGTTTGGGCTAGGCTCTAATCGAAGACCTGTCGGTGGATAAGGGACGCATCCGCGCGGGATCGCTCTCGGAATACCTCATCCCCACTACATGCGATATCCCTACCACAAAGGCGATGATCCTGGAATCGGGCACGGGGTTAGGACCCTTCGGGGCCAAAGGCATCGGTGAGCCTTCACTTACCCCGGCCGCCCCGGCAGTTGCCAATGCGGTAGCCAATGCGCTGGGTGTTCGTATTTTTGAGCTGCCGTTAACCCCCGAGCGGGTGTTGGATGCCCTTGACAGCGTGAAGGCTGCTGCGCAGGCTGAGGCCTGACCAACAGGCCCGGATTGAATACCAACAAATAACCCTCAAAAAACTTTATAAAAACCTGGCACTGATAATCAGTGCCAGGTTTTTATATGATGCTTTCAAGGATATGTAGTTTACTACAATTTTTTAATATATATTGACATAATACTACACAGTTGCTATAATACCAGTAGAATAATTAATTTATCTGGTCTTCACCTCCCCCATCTATCTTTATTAGAAAAGAATAGTGTCATGCATTTTCGCAATATACCTGGCCGTGCATTCATCCACAGGCGTTGCCTTTTGTTATCGTTTGTATCGTCACTCGATGAAATGCCGGCTTTGGTTATCCTGAGATTGGAGAATTAGGTTCGGTATGGTAACTGGAATTGACTTGATCGACGCAAGAATTATTGAATTGCTTCAGGAAGATGGTCGTATGTCCTCGACCGAAATCGTCCGGCGCATGGGCGATGTTACTGAACGTATTGTCCGCCACCGCATCAAACGGCTGGTGGAAAACAAAATCATCCGGATTAACGCGATGGTCAATCCGCCATCCATCGGCTTTGCGGTGACTGCAGATGTTTGGGTTGAAACGGATGCGAGTACAACCGACAGATCTGGCGGATTCCTTCTCGAAGCTGGAACAGGTTAGTTATGTTTCTTACTCGACCGGCGACCGAAATATAAGCTTGCAGGTTCTCGCCACTGACCTGCCCAATCTACATTATCTGGTGAATGAGGTGATTGGCAAGATGCCCGGTGTGAGACGCACAACTGTGACGATTATCCCGGTTATTTTGAAAGAAATTGATCAATGGAGAATTCCAAATTCGGTAATTCGCCGGTGAAATAATAATAGGAGGCTGCCCTCACCCATACAACACCCATTTTCCAACTGAGCCTAAAGAATTGTTCCCATTTTTCCTGATCCTAGAACCATTCGGTATAAAACCTGTTTTGGTCAGAATTTTCGAAAGGAGAACATGCGTGGCCGCTGAAAAAGTATTTGCTCGTAAAGCAAGTGGTCTGGTACGGGGACTTTCGGTCGTGGATGCCTTCGGTGTAGGCATTATGAACATCGGCCTTTCCCCCAGTATGTTTTTTATGATCAGCGTCGGCTTGCTGATCTATCCTGGGGGAAACCTCATCATCGCAGCAATTCTAGGTTTCCTGCTGGGCGGAATTAGTTTCCCACTGGTGTGGGGAATTTTGGGCGGCAGTATGCCCAGAAGCGGCGGCGAGTACGTCTATAACTCCCGCATCCTCGGGCCGGTCATCGCCGTGGCAGAAAGTTTTGGCAACGCCTGGGCATGGATTTTGTGGATTACAACCCTGGCTCCCTATGTGGTCAATCCGGGTTTGACCATGCTGTTTGGCTTTCTTGGGCTGGGTTACTTGAATGATTACATAACCGGCTTTTGGGGTCTATTCCTCCTCTCCAGCCTGGTCAACGTCCTGGCGTTCTTGCTCCTCGCCTTTGGCATGAAAGTCTACGCGAAGGCACAGCGGATCGCGATGTCCATCGGGCTGCTCGGGGTTGTCGTCTGCCTCCTGGTTTTGACCTTCTCCTCCCATCAAAACTTCATCAACTCATGGAACGCTTTAGCGGCTCAATACGGTTCGCTCGACTATAACAGCTTCCTTGAGGGAGCGAAGACCTACATGGCCGAACAGGGCAGCGCTCTTCCCACTACCTGGAACTGGCCAGAAACCATTGGCTTGATGATTGCCGGCTCCTGGTTAATCATCTACTCCTATGCGGTCGCGTTCATTGCTGGTGAAGTGAAACGGCCCGATAAGACCTTGATTGGTGGAAGCTTCATGGCGACCCTTATCCCATCCGTCATCATGGTCTGGTGCGGTATTGTGTTGTACCAAACAGTGGGCTATGAATTCACCGTGGCCGCATCCTACCTGGATGGGGCCGGTGCGGTCTTGCCGGGATATACCATCCCGTGGTCAACTCACTTCCTGGGATTAGCTGCTGTTCTGAACCAAAACCCCATCATTTTGATCCTCTACAGCGTGTCCTTCATTGCCTTTAGCATCTGGTTCGTAGCCATGTCTTACCTGGCCTTCCCTCGCATCCTGTTTGCCTGGGGCATGGATCGCATTGGACCGAGCTGGTTCACCGATATCAACTACAAAACATCCACACCGATCAAAACAATGTTGTTGTTGTTTGTTATCGGTGAAATTCTCCTGGTGCCTTTCTGCTACTTCGCCGATTTCCGCGCTGGCTTTGTTGTGACCACTCTTGAGATTGTGTCGGTCTTCGCCGTTACAGCTGTTTCAGCTACGATCTTTGCGCATCGCAAGAAGATCAAGAACCTCTACGCAACCTCTCCGTATAAAAACTGGAAAATATTTGGTATTCCGGTTATTACCATTGGCGGTGTGATGAACTTGATCTATCTCGCCATCCTCTTCTATGGTTTCTTCTTTACGATTGAAGGATTTGCGCTGTGGCCTTATTTGACCTTCCTGGGTGTCTGGATCCTGGGTGTCGCCTGGTACTATTACTGGAAAAAACGCAGCGAAAAGCGCGGCATTAATGCCGATATGGCTTTCAGCGAATTACCCCCTGACTAATATCGAAAATCGGAGCAGGGAACCCTGGTTCCCCTGCTCCCAAAGCACGGAGAGACGATATTATGCGTATCTTTTTTGCCTGCGATATTCACGCTTCCAATACGGTCTTCCGGAAATTTTTGAACGGGTTGAAGATCTATAAAGTAGATGTGGCCATTTTGCTCGGTGATTTGACTGGAAAGCTGATGATCCCGTTGGTGGAGAAAGCCGGGGGCGGCTGGGAAACCAACTTCATGGGCAGCCCCGTCCAGGTGGATAACAAAGAAGATTTGGCCAGTCTGAAGAAAACCATCGAAACGGTGGGCTATTACTGGACGCATATGACACCGGAAGAGTTCGATGCTATGCACCATGACCCTGCCCGGCAGGATGCCATGTTCAAGCGTCTGGCTCTCGAGCGGCTGCAGGAATGGATGGTCTGGCGGATGAACGTCTCAACGGAACCGGTATCAATGTTTATATGGCGCCAGGAAATGATGATGTGATGGAAGTTGACGACATCATCGGCTGCTCAAAGATGATCAAAACTGCGCCGATAAAGTGGTCATGATCGGCGACCATGAAATGGCGACTTTCTGTTGGGCAAATCCCACTCCCTGGGATACCCCTCGTGAAAAACCGGATTCCGAACTCGAACCGATGCTGGAGGCATTGATAAGCGGGATCAAGAAAGTCGAGTGGTCGATCTTCAATTTTCATGCGCCCCCTCACGGCTATGCGCTGGATTTGGCCCCGGCATTGACCAAAGACCTGGTTCAGGCTGTCGATCGCAAAATCCATGTAGGCAGCCTCGCCGTTGCAAAAATGATCCAAAAATACCAGCCGTTTCTTGAGCCTGCACGGTCATATCCATGAATCACGCGGAATTCAAAAGATGGGAAAAACCACGATGATCAACCCGGGCAGCGAGTACTCCGAAGGCATCTTACGCGGAGTGATATTGGAGATCGAAAAAGGTAAAGTGAAGGATTATATCTTTACCTCAGGTTAGAGAGAGGTGTATGGCCCTGAAGAAAGTTTAGCTTGCCAAAAGACATTCCGCTGGATGAATACCCAAAACCAGAGACCTACCTGGAAGAAGCTCGACCGGCTCACCGATGTCGCTCAGCAACAAGGTTTGGTAATCCGCGTCATGGGTCCGATTGCGCTGCACTATTACTTTCCGGAATATGTCGACCTCTACCGCCGGTATGGAGCGCCTGGGCGAACGCGTATTTACTGACATCGATTATGCTGCCTATGGAAAACACCGCGGCAAACTTGTGCCTTTCTTCCAGAAAGCAGGGTACGATTTCGACAAAGACACGATGATGTATTTCGGACAGGACCGGCACATTTACTTCGGTGATAAAATCCCGATGATCGACGTGTTTTACGATAAGCTGGATATGAACCACATGGTAGATTATCGCGGCCGGCTCGAGATCCATCCTTACTGTGTCTCTCTAACCGATTTGCTCCTCCAAAAGCTGCAAATTGTTGAAATCAACGATAAAGACCTGAAAGATGCAATGCTGCTGCTGGTGGCAGCCCCGCTCAGCGCCGCGGTGAGAAAGGGATCAACCTGGAATTCCTGGCAAAGCGGATGTCGGACGACTGGGGATTTTACTACACCAGCACGACGAACCTCGGCAAAGTGAAAACGGCCATGCTGAAAGTCGCCGCTCTGGATGATACGATGCGAAAGACGATCACCGAAAAAGCCGACCGGATCATCGCGGTCATCGAGAACGAACCAAAATCGTGGGGCTGGAAATTGCGTGCCCGCAACGGTACGAAGAAGCTCTGGTATAAGGAAGTATCGGATTGGAATTGATTTTAGGATAGTAACAACCATCTTGAAACCGGCCAAAATCCTTTTACTTATGCTTGATGATTGCGAGACAAGAAAAAAAGACATCCGGGATGACATCATTTCTAAGTCAACCATACTGATTCATATTGAATTGACAGCCATAAGGAGATTGGAAAATGACACTCAACCACGAGAAAAGTCAAGAATTATGGAAGAAAGCGCAGGAGGTTATCCCCCTGGGAGTTAGTTCGAGCTTCCGCTTCCACGGCCCGAAAAATACTTACTACGTAGCCAAAGCGAAAGGCTCCCATTACTGGGATGTCGATGGCAATCGCTATATTGACTACAGCCTGGCCTGGGGCCCGGTTATCCTTGGCCACGCCTATGATGCGGTGGATGATTATGTTCGCGAACAAATCCGCATGCGCGGCACTACGACTGCCCTGACCACCGATCTCGAGATTGAAGTCGCGGAAAAATTTGTTGCGATGTGCCCTTGTGTTGAGAAAGTTCGCCTGGTCAATTCGGGCACAGAAGCCACCATGCATGCCCTGCGCCTGGCCCGCGGCTATACCGGCCGCGATAAATTTATCAAATTCGAAGGCGCTTATCACGGCGTGCATGACTATGTTATGTATTCCATGTACGCCAATCCTGTCCCAGCCTATGGATCGCGCCGAAGCCCGATCCCTGTACCGGAAAGTTCCGGCATTCCCAAAGCAATCAATGATACTGTGATAACAGTCCCTTATAACGACTGCGAAGCGCTCGAGCTGGCTCTCAAACGCAGTGGGCATGAGGTGGCGGCCATCATGGTTGAACCCGTCCTCGGAAATCTCGCTGCGGTGGGTCCATTACCAGGCTTCCTGGAATTCCTACGCGCAAAATGTGATGAATACGGATCGTGTTGATCTTCGACGAAGTCAAGACCGGCTTCCACCTGGCCAAGGGCGGAGCCCAAGAATACTACAAAGTAACCCCCGATCTGGCAACGTATGCCAAAGCGATCGGAAACGGCTATCCGGCGGCGGCCTTCGGCGGCAAGCGAGAATTAATGGATATGATCGCAGTTGGCCAGGTCGAAATCGACGGTACTTACTGCGGAAATGTTGTCAGTGTTGCGGCGATCAACGCCACCCTTGGCATTATCCAACGCGAGCCCGTTTTGGAGACCATCTTCAAACACGGTAAACAATTGCAGGAGGGTTTGCGCTCTATTTTTGAAGAGAACGGGATTCCAGCCTTTGTCACCGAGCACCCGGCCATGTTCGGCATCATCCTGGCGGAAAACATGCCGCGAGACCAGCGCGAATGGGAGCTGACGGATAAGGCTACTCTCCAAAAGATTGTCCTCGCAGCGCATGAGCGGGTATCTCAAAACACGAAGTAATCCGCGAACCATATTTCCTCTCCTACTCCCACACCGAAGAGGATATCAATGAGACATTGAATATCATGTCGGATGTGGTCCATGATGTAAAGTTCGGTAAGCTTTAATTCTCCACTACCACACCGCTGTCTCCTGCTCATCCAGCAGGAATTACCGGCTGGATGAGCTTTCCACCCTGCACCTGTTTAGACAGCACTGAATTTGTCAATGTAATATAAAATAAAGGTGAACCTGATTGTAATAAAACCTGGAGCAAGCGTTTCTGGGCTAATAATCCATTACTGATAACCACTTTTGGAAGGGCAAAATAATGACTGAAAGAAAAGTAGCGGTTGTCTCGATCGGCAGCAATTCCTTGATAAAAAACCCCGCCCGCCGGACGATCGAAGATCAGTTTGCCGCGACCCGTGAGATCTGCTATCCCATGGCTGATATGATTGAATCAGGCTGGGACCTTGTAATCGGCTACGGAAACGGACCTCAACTTGACTACATGCTGCTGCGGTCAGAACTTGCCCACAGAGTAGATGGATTACACGAAGTTCCACTCGATACTCTGATTGCCGATACGCAAGGCGCAATTGGATATTGGCTGCAGCAAAATTTACAAAATATCCTTTACGCCCGGAGGATCAAAAAGACGGTTGTCACAATTATCACCCAGACCGTGGTTGACCCCCAGGATCCAGCGTTTCGAAACCCCACAAGGCCGATCGGCGGCTTCTTGAATGAAGTAGAGGCCAGGCGCCGGCAGGCTGAAATGGGTTGGAAAGCAATAGAAGATCCGCAAAAAGGTTGGCGATCGGCTGTCCCTGGGCCTTCACCAAAAAGGATTGTGGAATTGGAAGCAATCAAGAACCTGATTTCGACAGGAACGATTGTAATCAGCGCTGGCGGAGGCGGCATACCGGTCGTTGAAACAGGCAGCGGCACAATCGAATCTGTGTCAGCATTGATCAACAAGGATTCGACTTGTGGATTGCTGGCCCAGTGTCTGCATGCGGACCTTTTCCTGATTTTTAGTACCGTCCAGAAATTGGCTCGAAATTACGGCATTCCCGAGGTTGAGTGGATCGATAAAATGACCCTGAGCCAGGCCAAAAAATGTTTATCCGAAAGCAACCAGTTTAGCGGTTCGATTATCTCAAAATTGAAAGCAATCATCGCCTTTTTAAGATCCGGCGGCGAGCGAGCCATCATCACCCATCCGTCCAATGTCATGCAAGCCCTGCGCGGCGAAAGTGGAACCCAATTTATTCCGGATCGATAAATTACCCTAACGAGCAATTTCTTCCTCACCGATGGGTAGAAATTACCTTTCAAGGAGAGTACCATGACAGGTTCGAGTTACAACGGCAAAATATTGCATGTTGATTTGACCAGCGGAAAAACCTGGGTGGAAACCCCTCCCGATTCGTTTTACCCAATCTATGGGGGCGGCAGTGCCATGGGCCTGTATTACCTGTTGAAGGAAATGCCAAAAGAGATCGATGCCCTTTCTCCCCAAAACATTTTGACATTATTCTTAGGTATACCAACCGGCTTACCCATTTCCGGCCAATCCCGTATGACTGCTACCGCGAAATCGCCTCTGACGGGCGGGATCGGCGACAGCCAATGCGGAGGGTTCTTTCCCGCCCGGATGAAGACGGCTGGTTTTGACGGTATCGTCATACGCGGCGCTGCTTCCAGCCCGGTTTATCTATGGATACATGAAGGCCAGGTAGAAATTCGCGACGCATCCCACTTGTGGGGCAAAATAACCGGGGAGGTTGACCACATCATCAAACAGGAATTGGGCGACCCGAAGGTGGAAGTATTGCAAATTGGCCCGGCTGGTGAACACCTTTCTCGTCTGGCAGCTATCATGAATATGAGCAATCGCGCCAATGGCCGTACCGGTTTAGGCGCGGTGATGGGTTCCAAAAACCTGAAGGCCGTTGTCGTTCAGGGCAGTATCCGCGTTCAAGCTCACGACCCTACCGCTCTCACCAGCTTGAACCGCCGGGGTACGCAGGATATCGAAAACAATGCGGATGTAAAAAGCCTTGGCCTGTATGGTACCGCGGGCGTGGTCGCTCCACAAAACGGATCCGGTACCCTGCCCACCCGTAATTACAATGAGGGTCAATTCGAATCGTTTGATCTCGATCACCGGCGAGACCATGGCGGATACCATCTTGAAAGAACGCGATACCTGTTACGCCTGTACAGTGCGGTGCAAGCGGGTAGTGGAGACCGAATACCAGAACCGGAAAGTCGATCCAAATTACGGCGGCCCAGAGTATGAAACCATTGGCACTTTTGGCTCTTACTGCGGGGTAGATGACCTGAACGCCATATCAATGGCCAATCAAATCTGCAATCAATACGGTCTCGATACCATTGGAACCGGTGCAACCATTGCTTTCGCAATTGAATGTTACCAGAACGGGCTGATCAGCTCGGCCGATACGGATGGGATCGAGCTCGGCTTTGGCCGTGCGGATGCGATGATTACATTGCTCGAGAAGATCGCTAAAAATGAAGGTTTTGGCAAAATCCTGGCCCAAGGCTCCGCTCGCGCAGCCCAGGCAATTGGCGGGAACGCGCAGGACTTCCTGATCACGGTCAAGGGCGCTGAAGCCCCTGCCCATATGCCCCAGTCAAAGAAATCCCTCGGCGTGATTTATGCGGTCAATCCGTTTGGCGCGGATCACCAGTCGTCTGAGCATGACCCCATGTACGAGGAAGGCGCAGCCGATTGGTATATACGCAACCTGGGAGTCCTCGGTTTGACCAATATTCAAGAACCTTTTAGCTTTAACGAAGAGAAGGTCCGGTTTGCTTATCTTACTCAGGTATTCTACTCAGCCTTGGATTCCTACAATTTGTGCCAATTTGTGTGGGGACCATCCTGGCAACTGTTCGGCCCGCCCGAGATGGCAGTGATGCTTCAGGCTGCCACCGGTTGGGATATTACTGTGGAAGAAATCATGACCGTTGGCGAGCGAAGGTTGAACATGATGCGAACATTCAACACCCGCGAGGGGTTCACCCGCGCGGACGACCTGCTCCCCAAGAAGTTTGCCAAAGCCCTGATAGGCACCGGCCCAACCAGCGGTGTTTCGGTCGATTTCGAATACTTGGAAAAAATGAAGGACTATTACTATTCTCTGGCAGGTTGGGATCCTGTTAGTGGGAATCCTGGCCGGGAAAAGCTGGCAAAGCTTGGTCTCGAGTGGATCGAAATCTGATAATGATGGGTCCGGCAGGCAATGCCGGATCCAATCTCAAATGCCATGATTATCCATATCACCCTTTACTCCACCTTCCGTGAACTCTTGCCAAAAGAAGCGCGAGGCCGTGCAGATATTGAATTGCCGGAGGATGCCACCCTGGTACATCTGCGCGGGCAGCTGGGGCTGCCAGGCACGGCTATCTGCGCCATTAACGGCCAGATCGAACAAAATCTTGAGCATCCTTTGAAAGAAGGAGACCGTATTCAAGTTTTTCGCGCAGCCGGAGGGGGATAATTCGCCGTTTTTAGGAGAAGCAATGATCAAAACCATCAAAACCGGCATGGAAAAATCAGCTTCAAAAATTGAAGAACAGAAAATTCGGGGCATCGTCGAACAAATCCTCCTGGATATCGAAGAGCCCAT
>CAWGMC010000057.1:0-8068 GCA_963823545.1 uncultured Chloroflexia bacterium
GAAAAAAAATTGAACTGCACCCCAAAAGTTGGACACAAACCAACAGAAAGAGGTGCAGTTTTTATGACCAAATATACACAACGCAGAACGGTTAGCAGCAGTACAAGCGGTAGAAGCAGGAGAAAGTTCAGCCAGTGTAGCAAGCGATTACCAGATGAGTCCCAGCAGTGAGTGCGATAGTGTGAGCTCTATCGGGAACAGGGACAGAGGGTTTACGCAAGCCGAACCTATACATGGACAGCGGAAGCAGAAGTCAGGTATTGGAATACATGCATCAAACCACTTATCCTATGAGGAAACGGGTATACAATTCGGGATAAGCGGATCACGACGATCTGGGAATGGGAGCGCAGATACTTGGAAAACGGGATGGAAGGGCTTAAGCCGAAGAAAAAAGGCAGACGGCCAAGAGTGCCAAAGCCGAAAGCCACCGCTGACGCGGTATGAGGAGCTGCTGGCAGAGAATGAATATCTGCGGGCGGAGAATGAATACCTAAAAAAATTGAACGCCTTAGTGGCAGAGCGGGAAGAGCGGGAAAAAGAGAACAGAGTAGCTATTATCTCTGAACTAAGGCAGAACATATCCTTTGGCAATGCTTCTGAAAATAGCAACATCCCCAGAAGCAGCTATTATTACCATCTGAAACACACTCCGGAGCCCGCAGAAACACATGCAGGAGCGGGAGGAGATCCGCAGATCTGCGCAGAGCATAAAGGGCGCTATGGGTATCGGCGGGTCACCCTGGCGCTGCGTCAACGAGGGGTACCAGACCAACCACAAATTGGTGATGAAGCTCATGCGGGAAGAGCATCTCAGCTGTCTGTTGCGGCCCAAGAAGTATCGTTCCTACCGAGGAGAGATGGGGAAGTGGCTCCCAACCGGTTGAATCGCCATTTCAAGGCGGCGCAGCCCAATCCGAAATGGACCACGGACATCACCGAATTCAAGGTGCAGGGCAGAAACTCTATTTTTCTCCCCCATCCTGGATCTGTTCAACGGCGAGATCGTGAGCTATTCCCTTTCGAAGACCCCCGACTTCCGCCTGGTGAGGACATGCTGCAAGAAGGCTTTCCAGAAGATCCCCGAACATGCCCTTGATGCTCCATTCGGACCAGGGCTGGCAATACCAGATGAAACTGTATCAGCGGATGCTCAAGGAGAATGGCATCACCCAGAGCATGTCCAGAAAAGGCAATTGTTATGATAATTGTGTGATCGAGAACTTCTTTGGCTTGCTCAAGACCGAATTCTTCCACAACCAGTCTTTCTCATCAGGTTGAACAATTTCCAGAAAGAGTTGGCTGAATACATTGATTACTACAACAACGCGAATCAAGGTTAAACTAAAAGGACTGAGCCCTGTTCAATTCAGAACTCAGTCCTTTGTTCCTACTTAATTCTGTCCAACAATTGGGGTGCACTACAAAATCGCTCCTTTTTTTATTTGCGTTTTATAAGAATTGTAAAAAGCACTTGATTTTTTAGAAAAATATATATAAAATATCAAATAGGATAAATATTATCCTAAAACGCCAAAAAGCGTTGACTTTCTTCTCTCCTCCTTGAAAAAGCTGGCGAAGGGCAAAAACCTTCGCCAGCGTCTTTAAAGGTACACGCGACCGCCAGCAGACTGGGCCCCAAACACTATTGGTTTTTTTCGTTGGAGAGATCTGACTTCCCAATCCGAAAGCTTTAGCATCAGAGCGTTAAGGGAAGTATTCGAGGGGTAATTTGTTTTTGAAATCGGTCTATATTAAAATTTCTCGATAACCGGAGCGATCAGGGGAGGGTCTTTGAAAAAAATATTGGCAAGGGGAGGATGGTAAAAAAGTAGGTGAAGTATTCCAGGGTCAGTCCCGCTTTCTCAATCAACGATAGCATACTATTTTTTGTATATCGATGGAAATGACCAACATATTTATCGTCAAAGGAATACAGCATGGGGTAGGCAGGTACTGTCAAGTAACATCTGCCACCCGGTACGAGCAACCTATGAATATCCTTTAAAAAAACCACATCGTCTTGCATGTGCTCGACCATATCGAAAAGACCCGCAGCAGGAATAACAGCTGAGTTGATCTCTGCATCCTGGAAGGTAGAACCGATGATCTGTTGAATCCCTCCGTTCCTGTGCCATCCGGATGCCATCTTTACCAGGTTCGATCAGCACAACTTCGAATCCCGCCCGCTGCAGCGCTTGTGCAGCAAATCCGTTACCACCACCAATATCTGCAAGCCAACCTTGCGGGGGAAATAACCGCATTGTATTGATAATGATCCGATTGCGATGCTCAAACCAGTAGGATGCATCTTCCACCTCATTGCACCATTGATTGGCTTGGTCGGGGTAGGAAATCTTCGAATGTTCATCGGAGTACCAAACGCCGTCACAGGCTCGATGAAGTTTTGGTGAAATTTGAGTAAAATCGGGCATTGGCTAATTATAGATGTATTCGATGAGTTTGGTTCATCGCCTGGAAATTTATTTAAAGGAATTTACATTCTTAATACGATCTCTTGACAGGTCTCTTTTATGATTAATTTGTTATCAACAGATGATTATGGAGGTTACGATGAAACAAATCAAACAAAGAAAAATTACGTCTACAATTCTGGTTGCCCTGACAGCCCTCGTCACTGCATTTGGGCTAATGGCGTTTTCGCCGGTTACGCCTGTTTTGGCACAGAGCTGAGGATTTTCTGTGCAACCCAAGCAGCAGGACTACAGCAGGCTGGAAGAGCTCTATCAACGAGAACAAACAGCACTTGCAAAGCTGGAAGGTTTTCTCTTAAAGGGAGAGGATGCCATTGGTAGAGTTGAAGGTCTCATCGACCACGGTAATGCCAATGGTTTGGATACTTCGGTTCTATCCGCGGCACTATCCACGTTTGAATCGTCACTTGCGACCGTCCAGAGCGCTTTCAATTCAGCGTCAACCATTCTCGCCAGTCACGCTGGGTTTAACGGTTCCGGAAAAGTGATGGATCGGGCTGAAGCGGTTCAGACGCTGAAGGAAGCAGGTGCTGCGATGAAGAGCGCAGGATCAACCTTAAAAGATCCGCGCAGTATTTTGAAAGCAGCCGTGCAGTCCTGGATCCAGGCAAACAAAGGAGCATTCAACGATACGCTTAAACAACTGTATCAAAAAGAACAGGAATGGCTGAGCACCCAGGGAAATAATATCAGTAGACTAAACGATGCTTCGGGAAAGATCCAGGCTTTCATTGCAAAAGCGCGGGGCGTGGAGAAGATACATCCAGCCTGGAAGCTGTTATTGCAAGCATTGCTGCACAACTGCCACAATCTCAATCATTTCACGATGCAGCCGCATCAATTCTTGCCAGTCATGCCGGATTTGACGAAAATGGAGTTGTGATCGATACAGCATCAGCAAAGACTACACTGGAATCCACAAAGACCAATCTGGAAAACTCGAAGAATATCAATATGTCCATTGCAGCTCAGTTTAAACTTGCAGTGGAAGCTTGGAAAACTGCTCACCCGAAAACTAACGATATGCCAGAAGTGAGTGGAGACTAGGATTTCTTTGATAGTCGAATCTCTTGTTGCTCATGATGGAGCCTGTAATGAAATCATTGCCAGAAAGGCTCTACTAAAGCTTGCATATCTGTTAATACCAAACCAGTGATTTCTGGATATAATATGAACATCATTATAAATCCTAGGGAAAGGAGAATTTATTATGTCACGCAAAGGTCAAGGTTTGGTAGAATACGCACTCATTCTTGTTTTCGTCGGCATAGTAGTGATCGTTGTCCTGGCCACATTAGGTCCCACAATCGGTAATGTGTTCAGCAACATCATCGCATCCATCTAAGCGAAAGTTGCAACAATAAAGAGCGTCTTCCAAGACGCTCTTTGCGTTTAATCCAAGTCGAAAAAAGCAATGAAATTGCAATCAACCTTACAAACTTGTAAAGTCCACGCTTATCAAATGGATGTACATAGTATTTAGCTAGGAATCTTTAAGGAAAGGAGAGGAAAAGCAATGTCACGCAAAGGTCAAGGTTTGGTCGAATATGCACTCATTCTTGTTTTGGTCGTTGTAGTCGTCATCGTTGTGCTGGCAACATTGGGTTCCACCATCGGCAACGTGTTCAGCAATATCATCGCATCCATCTAAGTTCGATAGCGTCGTTGAGGACAGGGCGCTGATTTCAGCGCTCTGTCCTTTTAATTGCTCTACCAGCCATCATCCCGCTGGCGAATGCGAAGTGTAGGTTAAATCCTCCACGGGTCCCACCACATCCAGTACTTCACCGGCAAGAAATAAGTTGGATACCACGCGCGATTCCATCGTGGCGGGGTGTACTTCTGTAACAGGTATACCGCCGGTCTTCAATTGGGCAAATTAGAACCCGCGTGTTCCATCTATCGAAATTCGAATTCCTGTCATTACCTTCTTCAATTTTTTTATTTGATTTTCTGTGACTTGGCTCAGCGTTAAGTTTACCATTAATTTCAGTAGAGGTTAATAATACAGCAGGGACTTTGTTGGAAAAAATTGCTCCCAAAAAAATCCGGAGTGGAAGAGTGGATTTTTTCGTTTCTCATCCAGTAGTTCATCAAAAGCATTTTTATGAAATGCCAGAAGGTTCAGTTCCAGCATCAATGGTCTGTTCGCATTCTGGCTCACCAAATGGCTGATATCCATCACTGCGGGTCCGTTGAATCCCCACTCGGTGATGATCAAATTTCCCTTGGATTCCCCCAACAACTGATCGTTTTTCCATAGACGCACACCTGCATCCAAACGTATCCCCTGCAACGCATGCAGTGGATTGTGATGTGCGGTTAATGGAGCAAGGGCCAGCGAAAGCGGGATGACAGAATGTCCCAACTTTTTTACCTCTGAAAATAAGCTGCCATCAGCGCCGAGCTTTGGTTGTGCTTTCCCTCCGAAAGCTAAGACCAATTGATCACAGGTAAATTCATCCCCTTTATCGGACAAGAGATAGAAGCTATTTTTCACTTGGCGGATCGATTTGATCCGAGCGTTTACTTGAATGTGCACACCAGCAACCCGTAAAGCTGCAAGTAACAATTCAACGACATTGGCAGCCGATTCAGAAAGCGGATAACACCAGCCATCCGGAGTGGAGATGGTTGGGATGCCCAGAGTTCTAATTCCTTCAATAATGCTTTGGGAGAAATTTCCTGGAACAGTGAATCTAAAAAACGAGAATCAAGCACAAGCGTACCGCGTTGGCTCAGCGTGCAAATTGGAAATATTGCAGCGCCCTGAACCTGTCACCAGAAGTTTTTTCCCAATTTTGGGGTTGGAATCAAACAGCCAAACAATTGTTCCGGAGCTACTGGCATTCAGGGCAGCCATGATACCCGCTGGTCCTGCTCCGATGACACCGATAGTTTTCACAATAGAGATTGTAGCATGTCAGGATTAATATTTTTTTGATATTTTGTTTGCATTTTTCTAATAATCTAACGGTATTAATCGGAGTGAAAAATGGAAAAACAGGAGGTTAAGATGGCGATGAAGAATATTACTTCTCCAAAATGCGAAGGCGGAAAAATGGATGTTCTCCGTAAGGATGAATCCGACGTGATGCGATTTCGCAACGAGATGGACCGCATCTTTGATGATTTTTTGAGCGATCCATTCGGTCTGCTTCCCATCAGCAGAGCAGAATCTTCATTCGCACCTCGTGTGGATGTAGGTGAAACGGAAAAGGAAATCAAGGTGATCAGGAAATCCCTGGTTTGGCTGAAAAGGACATCCAGGTTACCCTGATGGATGATCATCTAACCATCAAGCAGGAGAAAAATCATCCGAAAAAAGAAGAAAAAACCGGGCAGTATCACCGTATGGAACGCTCATTTGGTTCATTTCGACGGGATGTTTTATTACCCACGGACGTGGACGCCAATAAAGTGGACGCGGTTTTTTCCAAAGGTGTGTTGACGATTTCCTTGCCGAAACCTGCCGAAACTGTCAGCAGGACAAGAAAATTGAAGTGAAAAAAGTATAATATCGTTAAAGGAAAGGGCGACCCTTGAATTCAGGGTCGCCCTTTGTTATGTGATTTTATTTTGACCTAAAATATCGCTTCATCGGTTCGAAGTAATAATCCTCCCAGCCTTGTTTATACGTATCACCTTGTCCGTCCGGGATATTGGTATGGATCAACGAACGTAAGCACGCCCCTTTACCCTCTGTCTCCAGCAGCACTTCCAGTTTGGAATCAGGAGCATCCTTTGGAAATTCTGTTGTACGCCAAGAACTGCACGATGCGTTTGAATGGTTCGAGTTCCAGTGTTTTTCCCAGGATGTAACCATCCCAAGCACTGAATTTTCCGCCGACCTTTGGATCGATTTTTGCCTTATCACCGGTAAATTCCCCATGTTTTTTGCTATCCAACAAGGCAGAGTAGATATCCTCTGTAGAAGCTGGTAAAAAAATTGAGCATTGGATCTTTTCGGACATCAGTACACCTCTACAATAATTATTTTATTTTGAAACCCTTCATATTTTCGGAGGATGCTCATGCATCCAAACTCGTTCTGGCGGCTTTCAACAAGGCATTGGCAAGGGTTGTGGCTTCTTCGGGGAGTAATAAAGATATTTGATTCTTCGGCCAGCATCAAACGCTCTTCATTAGGACACGTTTCACGGATGCGGATGCAGATGTTATCGGAAAATTGCCGATCTTCTGTCTCATAGAAGATCTCTACTTGCATGCAATTATTCAGGAGGGGGATCGTCATAAGGTACCTCCAAACGGAAACGGTCAGCAGTTGCTTATTTCGTAAATGCTTTTATGCCTTCTATTGCGAGAATCTCACCAAAAAATGCCCTGTGGAAATCCTGTTTGGGATATTTCATGAGGATATCCGAAACAAGAAAGTGCTCCGGGGCGATATCCTGCCAGTACATTTTCTTGCATTCAACGATTAATGAGGCCTCGGCAAACGACGGTGCAGCAACGACCTTGGAGGCGATCGGTGTAAGACCGGATTCGCTAATCTTGTCACCCTCGCGCCCAGTTCGGGAGCCGAGCAAATTCAATGCAGACTTATAATTTTCTCCAAAAGCACACAGAGTAAATGTGTCATACTGGTTCATGAATTCAAAGGTGAATCGGGTGGGGCGGACTACAGCCTGGAAAAATGGTTTATCCCAAATCACACCCACGCTTCCCCAGGAAATGGTCATCGCATTGAAACGTTTTTGTGAAAAATCCCCACTGGTTAATCGAAACCATTGCTTATCAAACACATTGAAGGGATTGAAGTTGAATTCATTTACAGGAATTGTTGTGCGTTCCATGGTGACTCCATTTTGAATAGTTTTACTTATCGGATTATATAATAGGAGAAGCCGCATCACAACAGGAAAAAGTACTCACGCGATTTGCATCTCGGTTTCGCAAAGGGCGTAAATGTGAACGTAAAAAACAGACTTGCACACATTATGAGGATTGCGACGATTGGTGTGTTTACGATCTTGCTTGCAGCGTGCAGCTTCACCAAGACCACCTCGAAGACCCAAACCGATGAAAACCCTCCGCTCTCTGAGTCATCATCAGGGATAATCACTATTCTAAATACCTCCAGTTATGATGACGGGTACGGAACATTTTTTGTGATCGGTGAGCTGCGAAACGATCAGCGGGGTAGCCCAGCAGAACATCCAATTGCGGATCACCATCCGTGATTCTGAAGGAAAATCCATCCTTTTGGATCCTTTCAGCAATATTATTGAGAGCGAACTCTTTAGTCCTTACTTGGATGTGCTGTTTCCCGGACAGGTTTCCGGATTTGAGTATTCGCTTGAAGCACAAGCTGGCACTCCCGCCAGTTATGAGAGTGAGCTATTTCGCATCCGAGATTTCATCCGTGGAGCGCGGAAATGTAATTATTGAAAACGCTCAGTTCCTCAACGACACCTATGGATTCAGCTACATTGTTGGTGAGCTTGTAAACAGGGAAGTATTTCCAATCCAAATTGTAGGACTTGCCGGAGCGGTTCTCGATACCGATGGAAAACCGATTTCATCAAACAATACACTTCATATGGTGAAAT
>CAWGMC010000058.1:0-3512 GCA_963823545.1 uncultured Chloroflexia bacterium
AAGGGGAAATAGTGTATTGAAATCGATCCGTGTCCACGCAGATTTTAGGTGTTCGCCATCAATCCGAAATGGTGAATGAAGCTTAATATCATGTTGCACTTTAACGAAAAAGGCGGCTGTTATGCCGCCTTTTTTGACAGGAATTATATCGATACGTAAGCCCGGACTTCTTTCTTTAACGTGGGTTCCAATTTATCCTTTTCCACCTCAAGATCATCCGCGTTTGAAGGTTCATCCAGAAACGCTCGGATAGACCGAAGAACAGGGACAGCCGCAGAGCCGTATCAGGCGTGATCGAACGCTTGCCCAGGACGATCTCGTTGATGCGGCGCGGCGGAACGCTGATGTCCCTGGCAAGCCTGTACTGGCTGATCCCCATTGGCTCCAGGAATTCTTCAAGCAGGATTTCTCCCGGGTGAATCGGAGGTAATTTTTTCTTCATCTTTATCTCTGAAATTGGATTCTAACACTTTCCTCTCATCGGATTTTTCTTTCCACGCTTTCCGCGCTCCCCGCGTCCCGTACTTGACACCCCGTCCCAAATCCGTGATGACAAATATTTATTAATATGGTGATAAATATCCTGTCGCATTCCCACCCAACATGATACAATCTTGACAAATAAGCCTAAATTAGGTTGATTTTGTATCATCCAACTCGCTGTGAGCTGGAACCCACATCAGCCCGAAGGGCTTCCACGAACTGAGGCGGGGATTTCAATCCCCCGCCGATCCATCCAGGCGGCACGAACTCTCGATCCCCGTCGACCGCCATCATATATTAGAGGTATCCATGCTCCCCAGTTTTCTCCTTTCCCTCCGTGAAGGCATCGAAGCCGCTCTCATCATCGGCATCCTGCTCGGCGCCCTGCGCCAGGTGCGCCGTACGGAGTTGATCCCCTCCGTCTGGTTGGGCACCGTCCTGGCGGTCGTCCTCAGCCTGCTCGGCGGCATCCTGCTCACCAGCCTGGGTCTCTCCTTCGAGGGCGCCGCGGAGCAGATCTTCGAGGGCGTCACCATGCTGCTCGCCGCCGCCCTGCTCACCTGGATGATCTTCTGGATGAGCCGCACCGCCCGCGACCTGAAAAGCAACATGGAAGGTGAGGTCCAGCGCACCGCCCTCGGCGCCGGCAAGCGCGGCGTCTTCTTCGTCGCCTTCCTCGCCATCCTGCGCGAGGGCATCGAACTGGCGCTCTTCCTCACCGCCTCGGTCTTGGCCTCGGACACGCTCCAGACCCTGCTCGGCGCGCTGCTCGGACTCGGCACCGCCATCCTGCTCGGTTGGTCGATCTTCGCAGCCATCATCCGCCTCGACCTGCGCCGTTTCTTCCAGGTCACCGGTTTCCTGCTCATCCTCTTCGCCGCGGGTCTGGTCGCCCACGGCGTCCACGAGTTCAACGAGGTCGGCTGGATTCCCGCGGTCATCGAGCACCTCTGGGATGTCAACGCCATCGTGGACGAGAACTCCACCTTCGGGCAGCTGCTGAAAGCCCTCTTCGGCTACAACGGCAACCCCTCTCTCACCGAGATGCTTGCATACGTCGTCTACTTCATCGCGGTCCTCTTCGGCTTGCGAGGGGCGAACAAACCCCGTCCCGTATTGGCGAACAGGCAAGCTCACCCCTGACCGCTCCTGCCTCCCCGCTCCTGCCGGATTTGTAATCCGGCAGTTTTCTTATTATCATCCCGTGTGGCGTGTCGAGACCCGCAGTCGAAGGACGGTATAATCACATCATGCTCAACAACGAAATTCTTGAAAGCATCCGGCGTGCACTGGCTGAGGACATCGGTCCCGGCGATGCCACCACCGACAGCATCGTCCCCATCGACGCGACCATGCGCGGCAGATGATCGCCAGGCAGGACGGGGTCATCGCGGGGCTGGAGGTGGCACGCGCCGCCTACCAGGTACTCGACCCCATGTGGAATTCAAGCCACAGGTGCAGGACGGAAACCGCTATCGAGGGGACAGGTGTGGCTCTACTCAATGGCGGACCCGCTCGCTGCTCACTGCCGAACGTACCGCGCTCAACTTCCTCGGGCGGATGTCCGGCATCGCCACCGTAACCCGCCAGTTCATAGAGGCGGTCCTGGTACGAAGGCGGTCATCCTCGACACCCGCAAGACCGCCCCCGGCTGCGCGGACCGACAAGCTGGCGGTCAGCTCGGCGGCGGCACCAACCACCGCAGCGGCCTCTATGACATGATCCTCATCAAGGACAACCACATCGACTACGCCGGCGGCATCCAGAAGGCGGTGGAGCTGGCAAGAGCCGCCAATCGCGGACTCCAGGTCGAGGTGGAAACCCGCACCCTCGAGGATGTTCGGACCGCCCTCAACCTGGGCGTCGAACACATCCTGCTCGACAACATGTCCGTTAAGATGATGGCGGAGGCGGTCAAGCTCACCGGCGGTCGCGCCAAACTGGAAGCCTCCGGCAATGTGACCCGTACACCGTGCGCGGCATCGCCGGGACGGGCGTGGATTACATCTCCAGCGGCGCCCTGACCCACTCCACGAAAGTGTTCGATGTAAGTTTCGATTATCTATCGTAAAGCGAGATAATATCTCGCTTTACTTCTCGCTTTACACAAAAAGGAAATAAAATGGATCCCAAAGTTCAAGAGATGTACGACAAAATGCGTGTCAGCTCGAGAAGGTCGTCCCGGACGTGGAACTGCGCATCAAAGCCGAGATCGCCGTGGAGATCAACGCCCTGAAGGGTGGAGCGCAACGCGGTCATCCTCGGTCACAACTACATGGAGCCCGCCCTGTTCTACTCCATCCCCGATTTCACCGGCGACTCGCTCGACCTCAGCCGCAAAGCCGCCAGACCGACAAGGATGTGATCGTCTTTTGCGGCGTCAGGTTCATGGCGGAGACCGCCAAGATCCTGAACCCCACCAAGACCGTGCTCCTGCCCTCCGACAAGGCGGGCTGTTCGCTCGCCGCCTCCATCACCGCCCAGGATGTCCGCGACCTAAAGGCGCGCTTCCCGGCGTGCCGGTCGCAACCTACATCAACACCTACGCGGACGTGAAGGCGGAATGTGACATCTGCTGCACTTCCAGCAACGCCGTGGCGGTCGTGAAATTTTTCGAATAGCGACAAGGTCATCTTCCTGCCCAATGAGTACCTGGGCGGGAACGTGGCGCGCGACCTTCGCTCGAAGATCATCTACCCCGACCTCTCCCAGCCTCCCGTTCCCTCCCCGAAGGCAAGCTCTTGATCGGTTGGCGCGGCGCTGCGAGGTGCACGAGAAGTTCACCGTGAACGACATCAGACCGTCCGCGCCCAGTTCCCGGATGTGCTGGTGCTTTCGCATCCCGAGTGCAGCCCCGAGGTCACCGCCGCCTCCGACTACTCCGGCAGCACCAATGCCATGATCGGTATCTAAGAGTCAAAGGCTCCCCACTATCTGGTGCTCACCGAGTGCGCCATGGGCGACAACATCGCCGCCGCCAATCCCGAAAAGGACATGCTGCGGCTGTGCATGGTGCGCTGTCCGCACAT
>CAWGMC010000059.1:0-63161 GCA_963823545.1 uncultured Chloroflexia bacterium
TGTAATGGACCCCAAAAGTTGGACAAAAAAAGCCTTCTGCTAAGGGGTGGATAAGGCTCGTGCTCGCCAAAGCGCTTCGAACTCTGCCGGGGTTGCAGTTCAAAGCAGAATGAATGCGCTTGGTCATGTACACATCGTCCAGGAACCGCCCGATTTGTCCCGGGCATCCTCCAGATCATTATATTCGGAAAGTTCCACCTCCTCTTCCTTGATGGTACGCATCAGACGTTCTGCGTATCCGTTTTCTTCGGGTTTTCCCACGCCCGCCATGCTGATTTGAACATGGTGTTCCTGCAACAACTGAACATAGTTCCGAAAGGCATAGTGAATGCCTTGATCACTGTGATGGATATCTGGGCTGGAATGGGACAACCCTTTTTTCAATGCATTTAAGGTCAGCTCCTGATCCAAACTGCGACTGAAATTCCAACCTCGAATGGCCCGGGTGAACACATCCATCAAGACCGCCAGATAGATAAACCCATTCTTCAAGCGAATATACGTGATGTCTGCCACCCAAACCTGGTTCGGGTAAGTCACCACCAGGTCTTTCATCAAGTTGTGGAAGCGTGGAAAGCCGTGTTCGCTGTTGGTAGTACGGATCTTTACCCGTTTCACCGGTCGCAGTAGCTTCATGGAGCGCATCAGACGTTAAATCCGCTTCCGTCCCACCTGGTATTGATGCGGAACACGGCGGAGTTCTTGGGTGATGCGACGGGTCCCATACTTTGGATATTGTCCAGCCACAGACTGGATGGCATCCTTCAGGGTATTCTCTTCTTTGGGTTGGGTACGGTAATAGTAACTGCTGCGTGGCAACTCCAGCACACGGCAGACTATTCCGGGGCGAGCGGATTGTTCCTGAAGCAGCATCTGGGCTATTCTCCTCTTGTCTTTCCGATCCAGTTGGAGTAGCCCAAGACTTTTTTTGCCGTGTCCAGTTCCAACGTCAGTTTGCCAACCATGCGCTCCAGTTCGGCAATCCGCATCTCGGCTTGAGGATCCTCTGCTTTTTCACCTTTGAACAATTGGGGAGCCCGTTCCAGAAACTCCTGTTTCCACCGACTTCAAAATGGTATCTTTGATCCCATAATCCCGACTGGCTTGCATCAGTCCTTTTTGGGCTGTGAGCAATTCCAAAACCACCCGGGTTTTGAACTCGGCTGTGTATTTCTTCCGTTCTGCCATCTCGACACTCCTTGTGGTTAATAACCCTTACAGGACTGTCCAGTTTTGTGGGTCCACTACACTCCTCCCCCAATTCAGTTCTAACATAGTCAAAGGCATCTTGCCCAAGTTCGATTTTATCCATCATAATTATCCTTCTTCTATTTTGGCGTCATGGTACCATCAGGCCAAAGCCACCATCCATCCTCTTTTGAATCAATATAGTCCCAGTGGCCATTGGGCGCAGTATTTGTATGATGTGTCGGATCCCAATGAAGGCTTTCATCGTTTGCGTTTGGATCTCGCTCGGCGAGGGTCTCCCGACCCCGCCGCCTGGCATGACCGCAGGTCTCCGCCTTTACCACCATACCCCTGCCAACTCCACATCGTTCTTCACTCCCTTCATCCAAAAACCTGCGGATGAAAATCTCCAATCCTCAGGCTGGCGGACCAGTCCCTTTCGGCAGGGATTCCAATGGATGTAATTCACCTTCTGCTCAAACACCTTTTCCGTGACAAGACCGATGGGATGCCGGGTGGTCTGCCAGAACCTGCGTAAACGGTCATTCCCCGAATGCTCATAAAAAATGTCCACTATCGCGGATGACAACCTTTTTTCACAATGATCCGCCAGTTGGCGTCCCGTGAATTTCCGCATCTCGTCCAGCGTTTGTTTTAGACGCTCGTTATCAAAATCCTTATCGAACAGAACAACGTGGACATGATTTGGCATGATGACATAGGCGGTCACACGCAGGTTCTTCCGGTCAATGCAGAAATTGAGGCTGTCGGTGATGATCTTACATGGGGATTCATCGATGAACACGGGGAGCCATTCCACCACGGTGAAGGTAACGTAGTGGACGCCGATCCCCTCGATGAGATGATATCTTTCCATGATTGGGGAGTATACACCCCTCTATCCGCGGTGTTAGTTGTTGATCAGGAAAACCGGAGACCTTCGGTCAAAATAGCGGCGGGGTCAGGAGACCCTCGCCGAGCGAGGGAAAACCGGAGACCTTCGGTCAGGATAGCGGCGGGGTCAGGACACCCTCGCCGAGCGAGCACCATGCGGAAACCTACCCTCTACGAGGACCTTCGGCGGGGTTCATGGCTTTAAAAGGATCAATTTATCATAATCGTAATTCTTTACATAAAGGAACCCATTCAATAATGGAGACCAAATAACGGGGTCAATAGCCTCTCCAAGATTTTTTGCCTTATAAGTGTTCCAATTGAAAATCCAAAATGTCGAATGGACACTTATTCCACTGAATTCGGGGTTTGTGGTCGCAATGAAAGTGTAAAAATGGTAGTATGGATGGGAGGGCGCAATCATTCTATAGGCATTTATAACCTTCATCTCAGAAAGATCGAAGACAGTAAACTCCAAGCCATCTATTTCTGATAACAGAAGCAACATATTTTTCTCGGGCTTATAACCTAACATATCCACGTCATTTTCAAATATATGAATTGGCTTTTCTAATCCTTTCTCCGGGTCTGTGATCCATAAATTCTTACCGCCTCTAATCTCGGCGTATTGGTGCCCGTTAATCCAGGTGCCACTCGAAACATCAGTTGCCGTGTTATATTCTGCGAGAAGAGTCCCACTCTTGTCAATTAAAAAAGTTCGTCTGTCCTTTTCTGTCCCGACTAAGAATCATTGAACTGTCCGGCGACCACTCAATCCCAACATTAGTGTCATAATGCCACTGAAAAACGGATTGTTGCACATTGTCTGGGTTGCTTATATCGAAAATAACTATGAAAGATTTCTCGGGAGGAGAAACTGCACCTAGAGCCACAAACGAATGACTATCTGGAGACCAGTACATTCCACAAATAGAACGATAATCAATAGGTATACCCTCTATTATGTCGACTGGGATTTTTCTTCCGTCAAGCATATCGATCAAATAAAACGCATCATAATTTGGCGTGAAACACATATCAGATACTAACCAGTTGCCATCAGGGGACAATTGGTAAGGTAGTCCTTCTGCGCTTCCCGCTAATTCAAGTGTACGGGTAATATATGTCTTACCAACATCTGAAACGCAGGATGTAACAACAAGGATGCTAAAAAGGTAGAATAATGACTTTTGAAGAATTTTCATTTTGCCCTTTTTCATTCAGCACATGTATTATGTTCACATGTCTCAATGTCTGACTATTGCTCGGCGAGGGTGTTCGCGTAGCACCCCCGAAGCGTAGCGGAGGGGGCACTCACCCCGCCGCCTGGCATGACCGAATGTCTCCGCGTTTCGCATCCACTTCACCCGGTGGATTCTACATCCGATTTTCCCAAACCTCCATTGACAATTTAGAACGTCTGTGCTAATATTGCTCTGCGGGGGTTTTCTCTTCCCGCACACCTGGACATTCGGATCCTGAAACAAGGAACCTGGAACATTCAACCTGCAACCTTCAACCACCTCACAGATTCCGCCTTAAATCACCCCAAAACAAGGTATTCGTTTGGATTTAAATTTAAAAGGTACACAAATTACTCGTGGTTCATAAATAAAACCTCCCATCCCCCCTATTCTCACGCCTGGTCTTCAAATTAATTGTTCCTCTTTGTTCCTCTTTGTTCCACGGTTCAATCGCCGTCCCTTCGGCTACACTCAAGGCAGCCCTTGACCTTCGACCTTTGACTATTTAGACCATTCAGACTACCTCGACTATTCCCCATTCACCATGATCCATTCTCCATATAACCGACCTATGACCATTCAGACCATTCAGACCATTGAGACCACTCAGACCACTCCGACCCCTCCGACCCTTCCTTGCATTAATTTTCCCCTTGTGCTAAAATATTGCCCGCACGTCGAACCGATTACTGGAAGCAACGAGAAGTGGGCGCCCCCCACTTTTCTGTTTGTAAAGGAACTCACGGAGTAAGAAAGTAACATGAAGACCACGACCAAGCCACAAAAGAACGAATTCGCCCTCGCCTTCAATGAAGTGCTGGAAGACAAGCAACTCCCGCAGGGAGGTCATCCTCAGCGGCGATCGAGTCTGCCATGGTGTCCGCCTACCGGCGGGCTGTCAACGCTTCCACCGCACAGCATGTGGAGGCCAAGCTCGACCCCGACACCGGCAAGGTGGCTATCTTTGCCGAGAAGGAAGTGGTCGAAGACATCATGGACGACCGCACCGAGGTGCTGCTCGAGGTCGCCCGCAAGGTCAACCCCGAAGTCCAGCTCGGCGACATGGCGATCGTCGAAACCACCCCCGGAGACTTCGGGCGCGTGGCCGCCCAGACCGCCCGCCAGGTCATTCAGCAGCGCATCCGCGAGGCGGAGCGCAGCGTGCAGTTGGAATATTTCCAGAAGCAGATCGGCGAGATCGTCAGCGGCGTCGTGCAAGCCAGCAACCCCGTGCAGGGTGTGACCATCGGCTTGGATATGAAAGCCGAGGGCAACATGCCCAACAACCAGAAGGTGCCCGGCGAACGCTTCAAGGTGCATGACCGCCTGCGCGCCGTCGTCCTGGAAGTGAAGGACGGTCCGCGCGGACCGCAGATCATCCTCTCGCGCGCCCATCGCAATTTCCTGCGCCGCCTGCTGGAGAACGAGGTCCCCGAGATCTATCACGGCATCGTCGAGATCCGCGCCATCGCCCGCGAGCCCGGTGCGCGCGCCAAGGTGGCGGTCCTTGCCACCCAGCCCGGCGTGGACGCGGTGGGTGCCTGCGTGGGCATCAAGGGCGTCCGCATTCAAGCCATCGTCAAGGAACTCCACGACGAGAAGATCGACATCATCCAGTGGGACGCGGATCCCGTCATCTATATTTCAAAAGCCATCAGCCCGGCGCGCGTCAATGGCGTCTACCTCTCCGAGAATGCCGAAGGCAGCCGGACCGCCACCGTGGTGGTCAGCGAGGACCAGTTGAGCCTCGCCATCGGTCGGGATGGACAGAATGCCCGACTGGCCGCCAAGCTGACCGGCTGGCGCATCGATATCAAGAGCCTGATCGAAGCCTCCTCGGATGCCCTGCATAAGATGCAGACCGACGCCGACCTCGCCGCCCTCCTGCCCAAGGTGGTCGAAATGATCCCCGCCATCCAGGAGATCCTGCTCAAGAAGACTGAGAACCGCCCGGTCACGCCCGAGGAGTTCACCCAGCTCACCCAGTTCGTGGATCACGTCGAGCGCCGCACCATCCAGATCAAGGAGGAGGCCGCCCGCGTGGAGGTTGAGAAGACCGCCGCCGCCCGCGCCGAGGTTCCCGAGGCAGCCTTTGCCATGAAGCTGGATCAAGCCGGCATCAAGGAACACACCTACAACATTCTCACCGAAGCCGGTTACGAGACCGTCGGCGCCCTGATGCTTTCCCTCAAGATGGATTCGAACAAGGTGCTCGGTCTGCCGGGCATCGGTCCGAAAGCCATGCAGAATATTGAAGAGGTACTCGGCTGCCATCCAGTTCCCCGAACCGGAAAAACCGGTCGAGGTGGAGGTCCAGCCGGAAGTGGTCGTGGAGCCGGTCGAGACCGTCCTGCAGCCCGTGGAAGGCGCCCCGCTCGAGACACCCGTCCTGGAGATCGTCCAGCCCGAGGCGGTCGCACCGGTGGGAGAGGTCGTCGAGGAACCTGCCATGAAGGATGGCGTCACGCTGGATGAGATGTTCACCTTCAAGCCCGAGGCTTTCAACGCGGTCCCTGAAGAGGAAGCGGAAGGCGAAGACAAGAAGAAGGGCAAGAAGAAGGGCAAGAAGAAATCCACCAAGCTCGAGTACGACGAGAAGCTGGGCGAAGTCGTGGCGCGCAAGACCCACAAGCGCGCCGACGGTGTCTGGGAAGAAGAAGATAGTGAATTTCCCGGATCCGCAGCCTTTCCCGCGTACGCATTGCGGGCGGGCTTGCGGTGAGGGTCTGAGATGTGACTGCGAAACCTGTCAAACGCGTCAAGCATGTTCCCCAGCGCACCTGCGTTGGCTGCCGCACCGTGCTTTCCAAGCGGGAGTTGATTCGCATCGTGCGCACCCCCGATGGGGTCCAGGTGGACCGCACCGGCAAGCTGGCTGGACGGGGAGCGTATCTGCATGACCGCCGGTCCTGCTGGGAACGCGGCTTGCACGGCGCCCTGGCACATGCCCTCAAGGCGGAGTTTTCACAGTCAGACTGGGAGCGTCTGGAATCTTTTATGAACGCGCTCCCGCAGGAACCATCCACGGACGCACCTGCCATGTGATTCGATTGACCGTTTGAATCGTTCACCGGCACGCTTCGTGGTCAGACTGTCAGAGCAGCCTCTGGCATGCATTCAACCAAGGAGGTGTCCCATGAGCGACAACGGACAAAAGATCGAACTGCCGGCTACCATTGTCATCCGTGACCTTGCACAGCTCGTGCAAAAAAGCCCGATCGAGATCATCAAAAAACTGATGGCGAATGGCGTCATGGCGACCATCAACCAGACCGTGGATTTTGACACTGCCGCGATCGTGGTCGCTGAATATGGATTCGAAGCCGTCCCCCTGGAGGTCGTCGAAGGTCCCAAGGAGGAGGTGGGCGAGGTGCCGCTCTGGCGCCAGATGATCGCGGGCGAGGACAAAGCCCTGCTCAAGAGCCGCGCCCCGGTCGTGACCATCCTGGGTCACGTGGACCACGGCAAGACCTCCCTGCTGGATGCCATCCGCCAGACGGATGTGGCTGCGGGCGAGGCGGGCGGCATCACCCAGCACATCGGCGCCTACCAGGTCGAACAGAAGGGTCGCCTGATCACCTTCCTCGATACGCCCGGTCATGCCGCCTTCACCGCCATGCGCGCCCGCGGCGCACAGGGCGCGGATGTGGTCGTGCTGGTGGTCGCCGCGGACGACGGCGTCATGCCCCAGACCCGCGAAGCCATCGCGCATGCCAAGGCTGCCCGCGTCCCGATCATGGTGGCGCTGAACAAGATCGACAAACCCAATGCCAATCCCGACCGCGTCAAGCAGCAGCTTGCCGAGGTGGAGCTCGTCCCGGATGACTGGGGCGGGCAGACGCTGGTCGTGCCCGTCTCTGCCAAGCAGAAACAGGGCATCAGCGACCTGCTGGAAGCCATCCTGCTGGTGGCGGATAACATCGAGATCCGCGCCAACCCCGGCGGCAAGGTGATCGGCACGGTCATCGAGGCCGAGCTGGATAAAACCAAGGGCGTGGTCGCCACCCTGCTCGTTCAGAACGGCACCCTCGAATCGGGCGACATCGTCGTCGCCGGCACCGCCTTCGGGCGCATCAAGGCGATGACCGATTTCCGCGGCAAGCCCGTCAAGAAGGCCGGTCCCTCCACGCCGGTGCTGGTCATGGGTCTCTCCGAGATCCCCTCGGCTGGCGACCTGTTCGAAGTGGTCGACTCCGACCACGAAGCGCGCGAGATCGTCACCGAGCGCGCGGATGCCATCAAGAAGAAATCCCAGGAGCGCAAGAAGGTCTCGCTCGAGGACCTGTTCACCGCCTATGCCGAGGGCGAAGCCATGGCGCTCAACCTGGTGCTCAAAGCCGATGTCCAGGGTTCGCTCGAACCGATCCTGGGCGAACTGGAGCAAACTGGGCAAGGACGCGGAGATCAAGATCAACGTGCTGTACGCGGAGACCGGCAACATCGGCGAGAACGATGTCATGCTCGCCTCCGCTTCGAAAGCCATCATCCTCGGGTTCAACGTGCAGGCCGAGGTGGCAGCCCGCCGCCTGGCTGAGACCGAGGGCGTGGATATCCGCCTGTACGACATCATCTACCGCCTGACCGAGGATGTCGAGAAAGCCCTCAAGGGCATGCTCGCGCCCGAATTCGTGGAGAAGCTGCTCGGCAAGGCGCAGGTGCTCAAGGTCTTCCCCATCTCCAAGGTTGGCAAGATCGCGGGCTGCCGCGTGCTGGAAGGCGAACTGCGCCGCAATGGGAAGGTCCGCATGAAGCGCGGCGCGGATATTGTCTTTGAAGGTGAATTTTCCTCGCTCAAGCATGAGAAGGAGGATGTGCGCGAGGTCCGCACCGGTTTCGAATGCGGCGTGGGCTTGAAGAATTTCCACGACATCGAAGCGGGCGACCTGCTCGAGTGCTACGTCCTGGAGAAATCGGAGTGATCATGGGTGGCGAAGTGCGTGCAAACGCACTTCGCCACTGCGCAGTTTTACAGGAATGAGATAACCATGCCATCAGGTGTTCGTCTTCAGCGCATCGCGGATCGCATCCGCCAGGAGCTCTCGGAACTGCTCATCCGTGAGATCAGCGACCCGCGCCTCGAGCTCATCTCTGTCACCGATGTCAAGGTGGACCGGGAACTGGCGTACGCGGACGTGTTCGTTTCCGCGGTGGAGGGGCGCGAGCGCAGCCAGGAGGTTCTTAGCCGGGCTGGAGAGCGCCAGCGGGTACATGCGCCGCGCCCTGGCAAACCGCATGGATCTGCGCGTTTTCCCCCGCCTGCGCTTCCATTGGGATCCCACCCCGGAGAATGCCGACCACATCGAGAAGGTGCTGGCAGAATTGAGGCAGAAAAAGAAAGAGTAGTCAGGGCGGATTCTGCAGTACATGCATGTCAAAGGGATGGTTTTATAACGAAAATGGTACCTATTTACCAAAGTCATACAGTACAATTGCCTATAACCTGTAGTACAATTGTCTATAGATAAGGGAATGCAAAGGAGTTGGAAAACGCAGGGGTTTACTGCGGGAAATAGAAACATGGATAGTACGGTTATCAGTCAGATCAAGGATCGGTTGAATAAAGCCAGGAACGTTCTGATCGCATCCCATGTCCGCCCGGACGGGGACGCCATCGGTGCCTTGCTTGCCCTGGGGCTTGCCCTGCAGAATGCCGGCAAGACCGTCCAGATGGTATTGCAGGATGGGATCCCCGCCTCGTTCAATCATTTGCACGGGCATGAACAGGTCAGGAAGGAACCGCAGGGGGAGTGGGATACGTTTATCTCGGTGGACTGCGCCGACTATCAAACGCCTCGGCAAGGTCTTTGAGCCCATTCGCAAACCCGACATCAACATCGACCATCACATCACCAATGAAAAGTTCGGCACGCTGAACCTGATCGTTGGCGAGGAGGTCGCCACCTCCGCCATCCTGACGGACTGCCTGCCGCTCTGGGGACTTGAGATCACCCAGCCCGTCGCCGCCGCACTGCTGACGGGCATCGTCACCGACACGCTCGGTTTCCGCACCTCGAACACCACCCCGGATTCGCTCCGCCAGGCTGCCCTGCTGATGGAACGCGGCGCGGATCTGCCCGACCTGTACATCCGCGCCCTGGTGCGCCGCACCTATCCTGCCGCGCGCTACTGGGGCGCCGGTCTCTCCAGCCTCGAACGCTCGGAGGACCTCGTCTGGGGCACCTTGACGCTGGCGGACCGCAAAGCCGCGGGCTACGGCGGCAACGATGACGCCGACCTGATCAACATCATCTCCGCCATCGACGGCAGCAAGGTGGGCATGATCTTCGTGGAACAGACCGACGAGCACGTCAAGATCTCCTGGCGCGCGCTCGAGGATGGCGTGAACGTCTCAAAGGTCGCAAGACACTTTAATGGCGGCGGGCATGCCGCCGCGGCCGGGGCGGACATCCCCGGCAAGCTCGAGCGAGATCCAACCCCTGGTGCTGAAAACGACCCGGGAGATGCTGGGTCTTAAGTAGGGTTTGTAAATAAGCAGGTATCGGTAAAATATCAAGGCGGCGTTCGCCGTCACAATTCCAGGAGGAAATTACTATGAACAGTCAGGATATAAAGAATGCCATCTCCGGGGTCCTGGTGGTGGACAAACCGGTCGGCATGACCTCGCACGATGTGGTGGATGCCGTCCGCCGCGGGACGGGCATCCGCCGCGCCGGGCACACCGGCACGCTGGATCCCCGCGCTTCAGGTGTGCTGGTCATCCTGATCGGTCCCGCGGTGCGCCTGAGCGAGTACGTCTCCGCCTCGGATAAACGCTATCAGGCCATCATCCGCCTGGGTTCCAGCACGGATACGTTCGATGCGGACGGGAAGTTCGTCCGCTCGGACCAGCCGGTCAATGTGACCGAGGAACAGTTTGAGAAGATCCTCAAGCAGTTCGAAGGCGAGATCACCAGACGCCCCCGCCTTATTCCGCCGTCAAGGTGCAACGGGCGCCGCGCCTACGACATGGCGCGCCAGGGCGAGGAAGTGGAACTGACCCCCCGCAAGATCCAGGTGCATCACCTGGAGGTGCTCGAATGGGCGCCGCCGGAAGTGGTCGTGGATGTGCATTGTTCCAGCGGCACCTACGTCCGTTCGCTGGCCAATGACATGGGCAACGCCCTCGGCACGGGTGCCTATCTCGTCGGTCTGCGCCGCACCAAGAGCGGGCGCTTCACCCTGCGGGATGCCACCCCCCTGCGGAAATTGCAGGAGGCTTTCCAGGCTGGCAACTGGTACCAGTACCTGATCCCCGCCGCGGAAGCCCTGGCGGACTGGCCGGCTGTGGAGCTGAACCCGGATGAGGTGGAGGAGGTCCGTCACGGTCACCGCGTCAAGGCAGCCGCCGGCGAATCCCAGCCCGACCTGGTGCGCGGCGTGAGTGCCGCCGGGGAATTGATCGCGCTGATGGTGCCTGCCGCCGCCGAGGATGGTTCCGCCGAGTGGCAGCCGAAGAAGGTCTTCTTCACCAGCGAACCAACCGAGTAAAATAAACAAAATTGAGCAGGGGTCCGGGCAGTGATATCAACTGCCGGACCCTGATGATTCACTGTGCAGCACCATCATTCCCTTGCCGAGGTTTCCATCCAGGACGCCTGGCTGACGATCGGTGTCTACGATGGGATCCATCGCGGTCACCAGGAGATCCTTCGCCAGCTTGTGTCGGGCGCGCATGCGCAACGGCGCACCGGCTGTTTTGCTTACCTTTGACCCGCATCCCGCGGTGGTGCTGGCAGGGCGCGACATCAAACTCCTGACCACCCCCGATGAGCGGGCTGAACTTGCCTCCGCGTTGGGCGTGGACCTGGTCATCACCCATCCCTTTGATGCAGGTGTGTCCGGCATGTCGGCGCACGAGTTCATGGCGCGCTTGAAGGAGCATCTCGGGCTCAGTCACCTGTTGATCGGCTACGATTTTGCGCTTGGGCAGGAACCGCGAGGGCAATGCCGAGCGCCTGCGCGAACTGGGGCGTGAAATGGGCTACTCGCTGCAGATCATCGAGGCGGTCAGCGATGAGAGCGGCGTCATCTCCTCGACCGAGATCCGCAAACTGATATCCCTGGGCAGCGTGGAGGCGGCAGCCAGCCTGCTCGGGCGCCCCTATTCCCTCTCCGGTCCCGTTGTTCACGGCGATGGGCGCGGGAAGCGCATTAACATCCCGACTGCCAACCTCCGGATCCCCGCTTCCAAGCTGCTGCCCGCCAACGGCATCTACGCCTGCCGCGCCCGCATCGGACCGGAGCGTTTCGCGGCTGCCACCAACATCGGCTATAACCCCACCTTCACCCCCGACAAGCATACCGCCAGCGTGGAGGCGCACATCCTGGACTTTGACCGGGACCTGTATGGTGAGGAAGTGACCCTCGAGTTCAGCCTCCCGCCTGCGCGATGAAATGAGGTTCAACAGCGTGGATGAATTGCTGGCGCAGATCCACGCGGATATCGGGCAGACGCGCAGGCTCATCCTGGGATAAAGGTAACAAAACCGGGAAACATCCCGTCCAGAGGTTGCATTGGTCCTTTTCATTTATTGTGAGGTATGTCATGGCAGTTTATGAACCAGATCGCCGCGAGGAGGAAAAGCGCATCCGTGATGAGGGCAGGCTTCCGCCCGGGCAGTCGCTGACGCTGAAATTCCCCGTCCTGCATTATGGACCCGTCCCGCCCTTCAACCCCGCCACCTGGGATTTCCGCGTCTGGGGGGAGGTGGAGCAGGAGAAGCGCTGGATTGGAACGAATTCAACCAGCTGCCGCGCACCCGGCTTCCCATGGATATCCACTGCGTGACGCGCTGGAGCAAGGTCGATACGGTCTGGGAGGGGGTGTCGGTGCGGACCCTGGTGGACCAGGGCATCATCAGGATCAAGCCGTCCGCCACGCATGTCATGCAGCATGCCGAATATGGCTTCACCGTCAACCTTCCGCTGGAGGTGGTGCTGGCGGATAATTTCCTGCTCGCCACCCACCTGGACGGGGAGCCCATCACCGCCGACCATGGTCATCCCCTGCGCGGGGTGGTGGGTTACATCCCCGCCCGCGAGGACCTGGAAACGCCTTATTTTTGGAAGGGCGCCAAGTGGCTGCGCTCGCTGGAGTTCATGCCGCGTGACCGGGAAGGTTTCTGGGAGCAGGCGGGTTACCACAACCGCGCGGATGTCTGGAAAGAGGAAAGGTTTAAATAAAGAATCGGGCGAGGTCATCACCTCGCCCGATTTTTATTGAGTGATGGGAAATGTTGGATTATCTTGGTCGTTTATCCAGCGTGACCGTGATCTCCAGCTGCTCCCCGCCGCGCAGGATCGTCAGGATCACCGTATCGCCCGGCGCCTTGTTGTTGATCAGGTAGCGCAGCAGGTCATCAAAGGTCTGGATCGGCTTGCCGTCGATGGCAATGATCAGGTCGCCGCCTGCCGCCAGCCCATCGATGCTGGTGGGCTGGTCCCCCGCCCGGATGCCCGCCTTGTCCGCCGGTCCGCCCACGGCGACACCCGTGACATACGCGCCGACCTGGCTCTTCAAGCCGAGCGCTTCGATGACAGGCAGGTTGAGGCTGTCCATCGCGGAAATTCCGAGATAGGGATAATCATACTTGCCATCCCGGATCAATGACGGCACCACCCGCTTGACGATGTTCGAGGAGATGGCAAACCCGATCCCCGAATTGAGCGCCTCGCCGGTATCGGTCTGCATTGACCGTGCGGATGGCGCGGTTGATGCCGATCACCTCGCCGTCCAGGTTGAAGAGCGGTCCGCCCGAGTTGCCGGGGTTGATGGCTGCGTCGGTCTGGATGATGTCACCGGCGGTGAAGACCCCGCCGCCAGTGGTGGAGTGCAGGGAATCCAGGGTGCGTCCCAGCGCCGAGACGATGCCGGTCGTCATGGTGCTGCTGAGCCCGAAGGGATTGCCGATGGCGATCACGGTCTGTCCCACCTGCAGGGCATCTGAATCGCCGAGGGGGAGCGGGTGCAGTTCCCCGGCGGGCGCATTCACCTTGACGACGGCAATGTCCGAATCCAGGTCGGTGCCGACGACCGTGCCGTATGCCTTGAATCCGCTGGTGAAGTCCACCTCCACCTGCGTGGAGCCTTCCACCACGTGGTAATTCGTGAGGATGTGCCCTGCGTGTCGTAGACAAAACCGGAACCGAGCGAGCCCGCCTGGTCGCCGACCGTCTTGATGGCAACCACGCCGGGATTGACCTGCCGGTAGATCGCCACCAGCAATTCCTGGTTGTCAGACGCGTCCACCGCCTTCGGGCAACTGGATGGGTTCAACTGCCACCACGGGCGCGGGCGCGGATAGCTCTGCGGGAAGTGCGCTGTAGGAACAAGCCAATGCAGCCAGCACCAATACCGATAAAGCAATAATAAGTCCGTTTCATTCTCTGTTGTTTCCTTTTCTAGAATTTGATCTTCGAGGCTTCCTCGAGCAGCTCGCGTCTGCTTCGCGGAAAGATAGCGCGGGACCTGCACGATCAACCGTACGTACAGGTCGCCTTTCTCGCTGCGGTTCTTCAGGTTGGGCATGCCGCGCCCTGCCAGGCGAAAAACCTGCTCGGGCTGTGTGCCTGCGGGGATGTTCAGCTTTACCTTGCCGGTCATGGTCTCCACTTCGGCTTCGCCGCCCAACACGGCAGTGAAGATGTCCACGCTGGCGGTGGTCCTCAGGTCGGTGCCGTCGCGCTCGAAGCGCGGGTCATCCGCCACCTCGATCACGAGGTACAGGTCGGAGTCCTGCGGACCCGCCTTCGCCACGCGCACCTTTGAGCCGGTCTTCACGCCGGGGGGGATCCTCACCTCCAGGTGGCGCGATTCGGTCTGCAACTGGCGCGCGGTACCGTTGAAAGCCTCGTTCAATGAGATGGTCACGGGTTGCTGGTAGCTTGCGCCGGGGCGGGACCTGTTGGCGTTCATGGAAGCTGCGCCGCCCGCCCCCCAAAGATGCTGCGGAAGAAGTCCGAGAACACATCCCCGCCGCCGCCGAACATATCATTGAGGTCATCCATGCTGACATGCGTGCCGCCCGGGCTGCCGCCTGCGTTGCCGCCGCGATTGAACCAGTCGCCCCAGTTGAAGTCGCCGGGCGACCCGCCGCGCTGCTGCCAGGATGAATACGCGCTTCCCAGCTGGTCGTAGCGGGCGCGTTTATCCTTGTCGCTCAGGACCTGGTAGGCTTCATTGATATCCTTGAAGCTGTCCTCGGAGGCCTTGTTCCCGGGGTTGCGGTCAGGGTGATACTTCATCGCCAGCTTGCGATACGCCTTGCGTACGTCATCTGCACTGGCTTTCCGTTCCACACCCAGTATCTTGTAGTAGTCCTTGTAGTCCATGGGATGGATTGTAATCCTTCAGGTTAACGCGTCAAGCATAAGACGCTTCAACTAATACAACTCTAACATGCAGGATTGTGGTAAATTTGTGGGGATTAATGGAGGCTGGATGAAGTCCATCTGTGTTTTTTGCGGTTCATCGGATCTGGTGCATGAGGAATACCTGGCTGGCGCGCGCGGGCTGGGGCGCACCCTGGCACAGCGCGGCATCCGCGTGGTCTTTGGCGGCGGCAAGACGGGCTTGATGGGGGCGGTGTCGGACGGCACCCTGGAGGCGGGCGGCGAGGTGGTCGGGGTCATCATCCCCTCCATGAACACCGAAGCCCTGGCGCATACCACCCTGACGCGCCTGGAGGTGACCCCCAGCATGCATGCCCGCAAGGCGCGCATGCACGAACTTTCGGATGGCTTCATCGCCCTGCCCGGCGGATACGGCACCTTTGACGAGCTGTTCGAGACCATCACCTGGGCACAGACCGGCGCGCATGAAAAACCGATCGGGCTGCTGAACATCCGGAACTATTATGCCCCCCTGTTGTCTGCCATCGATCATGCGGTGGCGGAGGGTTTTATTTTCCCCGAGCACCGCGCAGCCCTGCTGTGCGAATCGGACCCTGAAAAATTGCTGGCTGTTATGGAGGCTTACCAGGTTCCGCACGAGGCGGTAAAGAGGTGGATGAGGGAGGGTTAGTTCAGTAGTTCCTAGTTTGTTAGTTGGATAGTGAAAAGCGACGGTCAAATTTTGGTCGTCGTTTTTATAAAGATTTTTAATCGTTTCTTCCTATCCATGTCATCATGCACCAGTATAAATTTAACATTGATAATGCTACCATTGCCCCCAAAGCAAATACTCGAAATTCACCCGGAAACCATTTTCCAAATCTCCAGGTTCTGTGCTGACAAATCGAATTTGAATTAGTTTTCCTTGATTTGTATGCCAACAGTATAGCGTGTCCCCACCAACTGGCACCGTACCTTTTCCATAAGACCCGTTACAAATTTCATAATCGAAATCCAGATTGGATTTCTTCTTTTCGGCATGTTGTCTGGCATCTTCAACCGGGCTTATGACAGCGGTAACGTTTGTACCTATGGCAAGACTAGCAAAAATATCATTTTCTTGAAGGCTCGGATTAAACCCTCCAGTATCGAAATCAAAGTAAGCAGTTGCCGGAGTAGGGTCCTTCTTAAAAGTAAGCCAGAAAGTGCTCTTTAATTCTGGTATGGGTGTGGGTACAAGCGTACGGGTTGGATATGGAGTGAACTCTGGTTCCAGTGGATGTTTGGGTTCCTTTATTAATGTAGGTCTTTGGATACTTATTGTTGGTTGCTTTGAGGGGGTTGGAGAGATAGTCTCACTTGCTGAACCGCTGTTCTCACACGCAGTCAAAAGTAATAGCACCAAGCTGCATAGAAATAGTTTTCCCATGTTTTTCGCTATTTTATTAACGTATTTAGGATCTCAATTGTTTCCTGTTTTCCCCCAATTCCATTTTCCCCGGCGGGTCCCACGCACGAGGGACAACCATCCTCGCACGGGCATTCGCTCACCAGTTCCAGGGCGCGCGCGAGCAGTTCAGCGTGCATCTCGAACAGTTTCTGGCTGAAGCCGATGCCTGCAGGAACCTGGTCATAGATCACGACGGAGGGCGCGCCGAAGACCGCGCCTGCCGCGTCGACATGCAGACCGAGGTCCGCGGGATCGCACATCAGGAAGAGCGGCGCCAGTTGCAGCAGCATATAGCCGAGCCCCGCCAGCCCGCTCCGCATGCGGACGTTCTGCTCCGCCCTGCGGTGGCAGGTGGGGCACAGGGTGATCAAATTTTCCGGGCGGTTGGCTTGGGCGGGGGAGGGGAATTGCCGGAAGGGCACCCGGTGATGCACGTCATGCCGCCTGCCGTTTTCCGGGGCACCGCACACCTGGCAGCGGAATCCATCGCGTGCCCTCACCTGGTCGCGGATCTTTTGCCAGCCTGGCTCCATAATCATTGGGGGTGACCGACCAGTTGCCCGACTCGCGCAGGCGCGTGACCGCCTGCTCCGAGATGGACAGCCAGTAGCCCGTCGTCTGCAGCTCGGAGGGGGGCATCTCCAGCGGTTCCTCGCCGAGGTTCTCGCCGCCGAGCCAGCTGCGTTTCCGGAATCCGGTCACCTGCGTGGTCACCCGGAGTTCGCCCCAGGTCCTTGTCCCCGACCCGTTGGGCAAACTGGATGCCTCCATGCTGGAAATGATTTGAATGGTGGTTTCGCGCAGAGGCTCGGTGTAGTAATCGAGCCCGACGGGGATCAACTCGGCGATGTTGCGTCCCAGGTCCAGGTCCTGTACAAAATACTGCTGACCTTCATGCAGGTACACGGCGCGCGGGTGGACCATCCAGACCGCGCTCGCCAGGTCCACCTCCCCCACGGTACGCGGACCGTCCTCGGTCGTGGTGTGGAGCACCACGTTGGCGGGGGAGGCGGAGCGCAGGGAGATGTTCGCGGCAGGATAGGCGTCTGCCATCCAGAATACCTTGTCTGCAGAGGCATGGGCTTCATTGTTGGAGACCAGCACCTCCAGGTATTCGCGGATCGTCTCCGCTGAAAGTCCGCCGAAGCCCTCGCCCTTTTTAAATGGGAGTTCGAACAACGCGCAGCGCAGGTGTTCCAGCAGTATCAACAGGTGATCGGGATTCACCAGCGCCTGTTCGGGCGACCTGCCAAAGAAATACTCGGGATGATGCGCCAGGAACTGGTCCAGCGGGTAGGGTGATGCCACCAGCACCGCCGCGGCCGGGGCATCCCCGCGTCCCGCGCGGCCTGCCTGCTGCCAGGTGGATGAGATGCTGCCCGTGTACCCCACCAGGATCGCCGCGCCCAGCCCGCCGATGTCAATTCCCAGCTCCAGGGCATTGGTCGCGACCACGAGGCGCACGGAACCATCCCTGAGACCGCGTTCGATCTGCCTGCGCTGGGATGGCAGGTAGCCGCTGCGGTAGCCGCGGATGGCGTTTTGCGAGGACGCGAACCGGCTCACGCCTTCGCTCTGCAGGCGGGTGAGCAGGATCTCCACGCTCCTGCGGGAGCGCGTGAACATCACGCCCTGGATGTCATGTTCGAGCAGGTCGTTCGCAAAGCGAATGGACTCGTCATAGGAGGATTTCCGCAGACCGATGGATTCATCCACGATGGGCGGGTTGTAGATGATGAAGTGGCGTTCCCCGCGCGAGGCGCCATCCCGGTCGATCAATGTGACCGGTGTCCTCGATGAGCGCCTGTGCCAGTTCCCCGGGATTGCCGATCGTGGCGGAGGTGAGGATGAATTGAGGCTGCGCGCCGTAAAAGGCTGCCACGCGCTTGAGGCGCCGGATCACGTTGGCAACGTGCGAGCCGAAGACACCCCGGTAGGTGTGCAGTTCGTCAATGACAACGAACTCCAGGTTCCGGAGGAATTCGCTCCAGTTGGTGTGATGCGGCAGGATGCCGGTGTGGAGCATGTCCGGGTTGGTGAGCAGGATGCTGGCGGTCCGGCGTATCTGGGAACGGTGAGCCTGGGGAGTGTCGCCGTCGTATATGCTGCAGTTCAGCGCCTCCCTGCCGGCATCCAATTCGCGGATGAGCGATAACTGGTCGCCGACGACCTTCCACTGGTCCTGTGTCAGCGCCTTGGTGGGAAAAAGGTAGAGTGCGCGGGAAGATGGATTCTCAAGCAGGGTGGATAGCACCGGCAGGTTGTATGCCAGGGTCTTGCCGCTGGCGGTGCCGGTCGCGAGCACGATGTTCTCACCGCGGCGCGCCGCCTCCAGGGCTGCAGCCTGGTGGCTGTAAAGGGCATGGATCCCCCGGCGCGAGAGCACGGCTGGCAGCGGGTCGGGGAGAGGCGGCAGCGGGACCAGTTCAGCGGGGCGCGGGGGCAGGCTGCGCCAGGCGGCAAAGTTGGGTGCGCTGTCCGGGTCTGCTTTCCAGTGGGAGAGCAGGGAGGCGAGGGTCATGTCACCCCTTCATGGATGCGGAGCCTCGCCGGGATTCCGAAAAATGCAGGCGGCGGAACGACCAGGCACCAGCCGCCAGCATGAACCAGAAGGTGATCGCCCGGTAGAAAAGAGTAACAACCACCGCGGCTTCATACGGGACCCTGAGGGAGGTCAGCGTGAGCGGCATAAGACCCTCCACGAAGCCGATCCCGTTGGGGGTGGGTGATACCACCAGGAAGAGGTAGCTGATCGCCCAGCCCGCGATGATCGTTCCTGCCGAGAAGGGAACGTCAAAGGCAAGGAAGGCGCACATCAGGATGCCCATCAGCAGGACTTTGCTCAGGAGGGAATGCAGCACCGGGCGCAGCAGGCGCTGGATGGAGTGGTCGGGCAGGTCTGCCAGTCCCTCGCCGATCTCCTTTGCAAAGAGGTGGGCGCGCTCTTCACTCAGGTATTCCCGGTGGATGAAGGGTTTGACGAGGCGGTTGACCAGGCGTGCGCACGCGCGCCAGGATGTTTCCCAATGTCACCGATGACCGGTAGCCGAGGTAAAGCAGGAATGCAAAGATGCATGCCAATGCCAGGAGCAGCAGGGAGGCGGAGATCTCGCCCGCGTTCAGGTCATTGCGGCGCAGGAGCACGATCCAGCCGAGGGCGAGGATCGCCAGGATGGCAGCCTGGTCCACCACGATGTTAAGAGCGCCTGCCAGGGTGGCTTTGCCGGGCGGATAGCCGCGGCGGTTGGCTTCCGTGACAAAGACGGCGATGCCGCTCATCCCCGCGGTCGGCGCGATGATGTTCATGAACGTGGAGGCGATCGCCACGAGGATCAGGCGGTCGCGATCCTCCTCGATCCCCAAAAGATGATAAATGGATTGATAGGTCAAACCGGTATTCACGATCCACAGGCATTCCAGCGCAATTGCCAGGAACATCCACCTCATGTGGGCTTTTTGCAGGGTGGCGCCAATGTTCTCCAGTTCCCCGAAACTAAGTACGACCACTGCCATGCCGAGGAACAGGACCAGCACGAGGATGAATTTTTTCATTGGATGGATTATACCCATAAAGAAGAGACCAGGTTCCGCTGGGAAACCTGGTCTCCGGTTCAGTAAGGTCAGTCAGGTCAGTTTCTTCGACGACCCATTCCGCCCACCATGGACACATAATACAGCAGTTGCATGACCGCGGTCACCAAGCCTGCCACATAGGTCAATGCAGCCGCGTTGAGCACGTTTCTCACCCCGCGCTGTTCCTCCTCGCTCGAGGTAATGCCGTTCTCCGTGAGCATCCGCTTGGCGCGCGCGGAGGCGTTGAATTCCACCGGCAGGGTGGCAAGGGCAAAGAGCGCGCCCGCCGCGAAGGCGATCACTCCCAGCCAGGCAACCTGGGTAAATTGGAAGATCAGACCGATGATGATCAGGATCCAGCCCAGGTTGGAGCCGATGTTAACCACGGGCACCATGGCGGAACGCAGCTTGAGGGGCAGGTAACCTTCGCTGTCCTGCATGGCGTGACCGAGTTCGTGCGCTGCGATCGCCAGCGCCGCCACCGAGGGGGTGTTCGCCACGCCCGCGGATAGTTTGAGCGTCTTGTCGCGCGGGTCGTAGTGGTCGGTCAGGTTGCCGCTGATGCCCATGATGCGCACATCCCGCAAACCCTGACCCTCGACCGTCGTGTAGGCTGCATTGGCTACCAGGCGCTGGGCAGCCTGCGCGCCGGTCAAGCCGCTCTGGTTGCGCACCTGGCTCCATTTTTTATAAGCTGCTTTGACATACCAGGATGTCGCCGCCATCAACAGGAAGGCGGGCACCATGAAGCATAGATAGGTGGGATCAAAATACATGTTCTCCTCCAGTTATATCAGGGCATCGGAGTGTTCGTCGGCATGGACGTGGGGATCGGGGTCCCCGAGAGCATTGCCAGCAGCGTGTCGATCGCGGCTTCCAGCTGGGGGTCACGATCGTTATTGTAATCGTCCTCGGTCATTCCCACATATACCTCGGGGGTCAATCCCATATTGTGGATGGTGCGCCCGCTGGGGGTCAGCCACTTGGCGACCGTCACGCGCACCGCGCCCTGGTCGTTGGAGAGCGCATTCCAGGTCTGGACCGAGCCCTTGCCGTAGGAGACGACCCCCACCAGCTTGGCGCGTCCCAGGTCCTGCAGGGCGCCTGCCACGATCTCGGAGGCGGAGGCGGAGCCCTCGTTGATCAACACCACCATGGGGATGTCGACCGCCAGCCCGTCGCCGAGCGAGGTGTAGCTCTGCTTTTCGCCGGTTCCATATTGCTCGATGAGCACTGTCTCACCCTTGGGCAGGAACTGGGATACCACCTCCACGGAGGTCTGCAGGTACCCGCCGCCGTTGTTGCGCAGGTCCAGGATCAATCCCCTGGGATTTTGCGCCATCAGGGTCTCGAGAACTGCCGTCAGTTCGGGCGTGGTTTTGTCGCCGAAGGTGGTGACCTGTACGTATGCAATATCATTTTCGAGCATCTTGCCGTCCGCGCTCTTGATAACGATCTTTGCACGGGTGATCTTGACATCGAAGGGTTCATCGGTTCCGCGGCGGATGGTCAGCGTGACGACTGAGTTTGCGGGACCGAGCACTTTCTGGCGGACGAGCTCAGGGTCGATGCCGGTCATCACCTCGCCGTCAATGGCGATGATGGCATCCCCGCTCCGCAGTCCTGCCGCCTCGGCGGGGGAACCGGGGATGGGGCTGATGACGGTCAGGTATTCGGTGGAGGTATCCACGTAGGCGCCGATGCCTTCATATTCACCGGAGAGGGACTCGTTCGCCTGCTGGAATTCCTCGGGGCTCATGTAGGAGGTATGCTCGTCGCCAAGAGCCTGGAGCATGCCCGCGATGGCGCCGCGCATCAATGCCGCGTCGTTCACGGGCTGGTCGACATATTGCTCGTGCACCAGGTTCCAGGTCTCCCAGAACGGCTGGAAGAGGGTCTGCAGTTCCGACGACGGGGTGGCGCTTTCCTGGTCGGGCGAGGGGGCGCTGACCGTGGGGGGCAGGATATCTGTCAACCCGCCGGCTGAGGGCAGAAGGTGCCCGGCGAGGAATCCCCCCGAGAATGCGCCCGCCAGCAGGATCAGGCTGACGATGATGACAAGGACTATTTTCAGGAATTTATTCACAAACATCTCCTAAAGGAAAAGGTCAGAATGACAGAATAACATGATTCCATTAAGCAGGGATGAAATAAGTGTATGGGATGTGTAAGAAGGTTGTAAAAGGGATGCCAACCCGTGAGTAAGTGCTGCCAGGCTACTTTTTCTTTTCCAGTTCTTCCACTCTTTTGTGCAGTTCATCAATGGCGGGGTCCTGACCGCTGAACTTGTCGATCAGTTCATCCTTCCGGTTGTTGAAGAGTGCCGCCGCCCATAGTGCGTTTGTCCCGACCCAGACAAGTACGAGCACCAGCACCGCGATCGCGATGACCGTGGAGTTCATGAGAGCCTCCCATCCAGCAGCGCGGGCAGTTCACGCCAGTCCGAGAAAAAGGCATCCGCGTCCGGGGAGGGCTCGGAGTGGTGTGCAAGCACGCCGTACATGCCGTACTGGCGCGCCGCCTGGGTCGTGCGCGGCAGATCGTCGATCATCACGCAACGCGCCGGGTCGGTCTCGCCCGCGGCTTGCATGGCGATCCCGAACGACCCGGGCATCGGTTTGCAATACGGCGAGACCGTGTTCACGTCCACGATGGCGTCGAACAGCCCGTCCAGGTCGAGCGCGTGCAGGACACGCCTGGCATGGCTGGCATCCGCGTTGGTGAAGATCAGCCTGCGGACCGGCAGGGAGGCGAGCACCGGGCGCAGTGCCGGGTCCGGTGCCAGGTAGTCCTGCAGGGGCAGGTCATGCACAAACGCCAGGTAATCCTCCACATCCATCTTGTGGTTCGCCTGCAGCCCGCGCAGGGTGGTGCCGTACTCCTTGAAATACTTCTCGCGCAGGCGGGGGATATCCTCCTGGTCGAAGCCCATGCGGTCGCGCATGTAGACGTTCATGCGCTCCTTGATGGCGTGCCACAATCCCGTGGAGGCGGGATAAAGCGTGTCGTCCAGGTCGAAGAAGATGGTGGTGAATTGCACGGGGCGATTATAATCGAGTCATGCCCATTCGCCTGCTTTCCCCCGAAGTTGCCTCGCAGATCGCGGCGGGCGAGGTGATCGAACGCCCCGCCTCCGTGGTCAAGGAACTCGTCGAAAATTCGCTGGATGCCGCTGCCCGCACGCTGACCGTCACCATCGCGGAGGCGGGTCGAAAATTGATCGAGGTGGCGGATGACGGGCGGGGCATCCCCGCCTCCGAGCTGGAACTGGCGGTCTCGCGTCACGCCACCTCCAAGCTCGCCCGCGTGGAGGAGTTGTTTTCCATCGGGACGCTGGGATTCCGCGGTGAGGCGCTGGCATCCATTGGTTCCGTCTCGCGCTTGACGATCACCTCCCGCGTGGCGGAGGCAGCCTCGGGCGCGCGCCTGAAGGTGGAGGCGGGGATCAACGGGAGGGTTGAGCAGGTCGGTGCGCCGGTTGGAACGGTCGTGCGGGTGGAGGACCTGTTCCATAATGTGCCCGCCCGGTTGAAATTCCTGAAGACCGATGTGACGGAACGCCGCGCCATCGATGGTCTCCTGACGCGCTATGCCCTGGCTTATCCCGCAGTGCGGTTCAAGCTGACCGAGGACGCAAACGTCACCCTGCAGACCAGCGGGGACGGCGACCGCCGGGCGATCCTTGCCGCGCTCTACGGCGTGGAGGTGGCGAGGCAGATGATCGAGGTGAAAGCGGAGGAGGAGAACCTGGCGATGACGGGCTTCATCAGCCCCATCGCATTGACGCGCTCCAACCGCAAGGAGATCACCTTCTTCGTCAACGGTCGCTGGGTTTCCGACACCCCCCTGGCGAGCGCCCTGATCCAGGCATACCACACCCTGTTGATGGTGGGACGCTATCCGATGGCGGTGCTCTTCCTGGAGGTCAAGCCGGAGGATGTGGACGTGAATGTCCATCCCGCCAAGGCGGAGGTGCGCTTCAAGAACCCGGACCGCCCCTTTGCTTTCGTCCAACGCACCGTGCGGCGGACCCTGCTGGCGTATGCGCCGGTGCCGTCCGCGGCTCCCACCCTGTGGGGCGGGAGTGCCAAACCTCCCCAGCCGCGCGAGCCGGGGTTGGATTGGACCATGGCAGGCGAGGCTGAAAGTCAACCTCCTTCCTCGGATACGGCTCCCCAGGCTTCAAACCTTCAACCTTCAACCTTCAACCTGCCTCTTTTACGCCTGATCGGTCAGATCGGTCAGACCTACCTCGTCGCCGAGGGTCCCGATGGTCTTTATCTCATTGACCAGCATGCCGCACATGAACGCGTGCTCTTTGAAAAGTTGATGGCGCAACACGACCGGAAGATGATCCCCTCGCAGGCGTTGCTCTCCCCCGCGGTGGTACAGCTTGCCCTCCTCCCAGGCAAAATTATTGGAAGACCAGCTGCCCATCCTGCGACACTTCGGATTCGAAGTGGAGGAGTTCGGCGGCAGTTCATTCCAGGTGCGTTCCATCCCTGCCCTGTTTACCGGGGCGGACCCCGCCTCCGCGCTGCGCGCCGTGGTCGAGGATTTTGAAGAGGACGAAGCCCCCCTGCAGGCGGAGATCGAAGCCCGGCTTGGCGGGGCGCGTCTGCAAGCGGATGGCGGTCAAGGCGGGACAGACCCTCTCGGCGGATGAACAGCGCGCCCTGTTGAACGACCTGGAAGCCTGTGAATCGCCGCGCACCTGCCCGCACGGCAGACCGACGATGATCCACCTGTCCGTGGACATGCTGGAGCGTCAATTCGGGAGGAAGGGACCCAGGTAAAAAGAAAAGGCAGGCGCCAGCCTACCTTCGGATCTGGGGGATGGTCTTGGGATAGCGCGGCAGGCGCAGGGTGAACACGGTTCCCACCCCCACCTTGCTCCTGACTTCCAGCGCGCCGTTGTGCCCCTGCATGATCTGTTTGCTGATCGAAAGCCCCAGCCCCGTGCCGGATGCCCTGGTTTCGTGCTCTTTCACGCGGTAAAACTTTTCGAAGAGGTGCGGCAGCGATTCCTCGGGGATGCCCATGCCGGTGTCCTGCACCGACACCACGATCTCTGCATTGGTCGCATCGGCGTTGATGACCACCGAGCCGTTGGGACGGTTGTACTTGATGGCATTGCTCAACAGGTTCAGGATGACCTGCTTGATCTTGTCGCGGTCGGCTTCCACCAGCGGCAGGGTCTCGTCCGAGGTCACCTTGAGCAGGATGTGCATCTCATCCGCCTTGCCCTGCATGACATCCTTGCACTCGTAAATGAGATCGTTGATGTTGAAGCGCGTCTTGTGGTATTGGACGCGCCCTGATTCCAGGCGTGCCAGGTCGAGGAACGAGGAGGCCAGGGTGTTCAGGCGCAGGGTCTCGTTGTGGATGTTGGTGATGATCTGCACGCGCTGGTCCTGCGAGATCTCGGGGCGCAGCAGCAGGTAGGTGGCGGTGCTGAGGGATGCCAGCGGGGTGCGCAGTTCATGCACGAATTCGGAGATCAGGTCGGATTGCTGGAAGAGGCGGGCGTTCTCGATGGCGACCGCAGCCTGTGCCCCCAGCACCAGCAGCAGGTTTTCATCCTGGCTGGAGAATTTCCCGTTGTGCTTGTTCAGCACCTCCAGCACGCCGACCACCTTCTCCTTGGTGATGAGCGGCACACCCAGCAGGGACTTGGTCTCGTAGCCTGTGGTCTGCTCGACGTCAACGAAGAAGCGCTTGTCATCGTGGACGTTCTCCGTGCGCACGGTCTGGCGGTTGGTCACGATCCAGCCTGCAATGCTGCCTTCCAGCGGCACGGTCAAACCGTGCATGGTGGGCTGGTCCATGTTGGTGGCGACCTGGAAATACAACTGGCGGGCGGCGCTGTCGTAGAGCAGGATGGAGCCCGCTTCGGCATCGGTGATCTCCGCGGCAGCCATCACGATCCGGTCGAGCAGCACGTCCAGGTCGAGGGTGGATGCCAGGTCGCGGGCGATGTCGATCAACCTGCGGTAGCCATCCAGGCGTTGGGTCTTGATCTCAGCCATGCAGCACCTGTTCCGCGATCAATGGCAGGACCGCCGCGACGTCCTCCAGGATGACGAGGTCAGCGCGGGCGGTCAGGTAGGTGGGCGAATTGTTGATGATGACGAGATGCGCGCCGCGGTCCAGGGCTTGCATGGGCAGACCCGCGACGGGCAGCACCTCCAGGGATGACCCGACCACCAGCATCAGGTCGCAGCGGCGCGGCGCCCTTCTGCGCCTCCATCCATGCCGTCTGCGGCAGCTGCTCGCCGAACAGGATCACGTCCGGTTTCAGGATGGCGTTGCATTTGGGGCAGCGGGGAATGGTGCCATGTTCGGCAAAGGATTCCAGGTATTTTTCCGATCCCCACTTGCTGGAAACATGCGGTGCAGGAAAGGGTTGCGAGCGTGCCATGCATTTCCACGACGTTTTTGGAGCCTGCCTTCTGGTGCAGGATGTCGATGTTCTGCGTGGCGATCAGCCGCACGCCGCCCGGCTTTTTCCATTTCCGCCAGGGCGAGGTGAGCCGGGTTGGGCTGGGCGTTAAAGATCTGCCGCGCCAGCGGACGGAACCATTGATAGAACCGTTCGGGCGCGGTGCGGAAGGTGTTGAGGGATGCCACCTCGAGCGGCTCGTCGCGTGACCAGAGACCGGTGCCCTCGGAACGGAAATCCGGGATGCCGGAGGGTGTGGAGATGCCCGCGCCGGTCAGCACCATGGTCCGTTCAGCCTGCCGTAGAAGGTCCGCGGCAAACTCGATGGCAGGGATTCCCGGGCTTGGGGGCGGGCTCATATCCCGGCGGTCTCGCTCTGGATGATGTGGTCCGCCAGCTTGATGATCTGCTTGGCGACCACGCCGTCCGGCTGGCATAGAATGGCGGCGGTCTGCATGCGCACCGCCTGGGTGAGCAGTTCAGGCGCGGGGGTGATGGTGACCGCGATGGAGTGACCGAGCAGTTTTTCCTCCACCACCGAGACCGGCAGCTGTGTATCGGAGCGGATGCGGTGGTTGAGCACGACCGAGATGCGCTCCTTGCGGATGCCGAGTTTGTTCAATTCCTCCATCAGGAGCTTGGAGTGGGCGATGGAGTTCGGGACGCCCTCCACCACCAGCACGATGCTTTTGCAGGAGGGCAGGATCTTTTGTGAGAAGGGCGGCAGGCTGCTGTCCAGGTCCAGCACCAGGTAGTGCGTCAGGAAGGACAGTTTTTCGAAGAGGGCTTCATACTGGGCGACCTGGTTGATGAGATACAGGTCGCTGGGATGCTCGGAGGCGAGCAGGAGCTTGACGCCGGAGATGTGCGGGACGAGGGCGTTCTTGACCCTCTCGCGGGTGATCTCGGAGGGGGTGCCGCTCAGGAGCTTGACGAGCGCCTTCTGGCTTGCCATCCCGAGGTCCATGCCGAGCGTGCCCCTGCCGGGCACCATTTCGACCAGCGCCACCTCCGCCTGGGTGCGGGAGAAGAGCCCGGCAGCCAGGTTCATGGAGATGGTGGAGACTCCCAGCCCGCCGCGCACCGCCAGGACGCCGATGGTATAAGCGCGTGCGGCGGCGCCGGTGGGAGCCTTTTCACGCTGACCGGTGCGTGCCAGCAGGGCTTTGATGTGCGCCTGCAATTCGGAGGGGTGGGTGGGCTTGGTAAGGTAGTCGTCCGCGCCGACTTCGAACCCGGCGACCTTGTCGTCCAGCTGGGTCTTGGCGGTGAACATGATGATGGGGATGTTGGCTGTCTGGGGATCCTGCCGGAGCCGGCGGGTGACCTCGTATCCGTCCATGTCGGGCATCATCACGTCCAGCAGGATCAGGTCGGGGCTTTCCTCCACGGCTTTGGTCAACCCCTGCTGTCCATTGGCTGCCGCGCTGATCTGGTAACCCTGGCGTTGAAGCATCAACCCCACCAGGCGGAGGGTGTCCACATCGTCGTCAACGATCAGAATTTTCTCTGCCATACCGGATTCCTTCCTGATAATTGTTTAGTCTACCTTAAAGCAGTCCAGCAAGCAAGAACCACTTCCATGGGCGTATGTTATAATGCCTCGCGCGGACAGGTTCCGCACCCGGGGATGACAGGCTTCGACGGAGGAGGCTGGTCCCGGAATGCGAGCCGAGCGGCGCCGAACTCGTTAAATCAGCGCAAAACCTCAAGTGCCAACCGCACTTCATACGCTGCCATGCCTCTCGCCGCTTAAGGTGAGTTGCTGACAGTCCGGTCCTCTTAGGAGGGCCGCGTCCACCTGCCCCGATCTCCGCCAGGGACAGGCCCGGGCGAGACAAACGCGGAGTGCTGCACCTGACGCCGCTACCCGTGCAAAAGACAAAGCGGCTGACCGCAGGCGATTCGTGCCGGACGAGATGCCCGCGGTGACACCCTTCGACCGGCTACGCTCGTAGATTTCCGTGGGTCGATTCTTCGGACGCGGGTTCGATTCCCGCCATCTCCACCTCATGCGCCATCCTGACAAAGGGGATGGCGCTTTTGGTTCGGTTTCGGACGGGGTTCCCATTCGGTACGATGTTCGATTCCCGCCATCTCCACTTTCGACTATCGACCTTCAAACAATCAGACCACTCCGACCGCCTTTATGCTATACTTCCGGTTGCCCGCAGCGCAAGGGACGCGGGAAAAGCCCTTTATTCGTCCGGAGGAGAAATTATGAAACAGAACGCCCTTAAACCATTTCTTTTTGTTGCCCTGCTGGTGATGGTGGTCAGCCTGGCATGCAGCATTGACCTGACGGGCACAAAGGAACCAACCGAGCCGGTTCAGCCCGTCATCCAGCCCACCCAGGCGCAGCCGCCGATCCAGCTGCCGACCCAGCAGGTCCAGCAGCCTTCGCCCATCCCGCCAACCGCCATCCCGCCCACTGTCGCACCCCCTGCCAGTCCATTCTTCAAAGAGGAATTTGACAGGGATGTCCTCGGCGACTGGACCAATTTTGTCACCATTGGTGACTCAAAGTCGAATAAGAGCAAAGCCAAGGTCACCATTGAGAACGGGAAACTGGTATTCACAATGGAGGATAATTACCTGTATTCCTACCTCATCTACGATAAACAAACCTATGACGATGTCAGCATCGAAGTCTCAGCCGCCAACCGCGGAAAGAACAACAACAACGTCAGCCTGATCTGCCGCTATAGTGATCTGGGCTGGTACGAGTTCAACATCGCCAGCAACGGCTTGTTCAATATACTGGTATATGATGCCAAGGGCATCGTGCACAAGGGTTATAACGCGCTGGTCACAGACGGATCGAATGCCATCAAGATGGGCAAGGAGACCAATGTGTATATCGCGGTCTGTTCCGGCAAAAACCTGATGCTGTACATCAATGGCGAGGAGTCAGCTTCCTTCACCGACAACAAGTATGGATTCACGGATGGCAAGGTGGGCATCAGCGTTTCCTCGTTCAACGTGTATCCCATCATCGTGGATATCGACTACATGGATATCAAACTGCCGTAACATCAACCAACCTGATCCATCAACAAATGCGCCGCCTCCTTCCCGGGGCGGCGTATTTCATTTTCCCGGGGTCTTATTAAAAATCCTATGCATTGTTAACAGGATTCTTTTACTGGGGGGGTAAATTATTAGGTATGAGAATCAAATCACAGGAATGACACCTGGAAAAATTGAGGAGTAAACATGGGAAAAATAATTGGTATTGACCTTGGCACGACCAACAGTGTCGTGGCAGTGATGGAAGGCGGCACGCCGACCGTCATCACGACCGCGGAAGGCGGGCGGCTGTGCCCGTCAGTGGTCGCTTTTAACAAGAACAATGAACGGCTGGTCGGTCAGACCGCCAAGCGCCAGGCGGTTGTTAATTCAGAGAACACCGTCTATTCCATCAAGCGCTTTATGGGGCGGCACTTCGACGAGGTCGCCAGCGAACGCGCCATGGTGCCGTTTGAAGTGGTGGCCGGGACCGCCGGTGATGTGAAGGTGAAGATCCCCATCACCAACCGCGAGTACAGCCCGCAGGAAATTTCCGCCATGATCCTGGGCAAGTTGAAAGTCGGACGCGGAAGCCTACCTGGGACAGCCTGTCACGCAGGCGGTCATCACCGTGCCGGCGTATTTCAATGACAGCCAGCGCCAGGCAACCAAGGATGCCGGGCGCATCGCGGGGTTGGAAGTAATGCGCATCATCAACGAGCCGACCGCCTCCGCCCTGGCATACGGACTGGACAAGAAAAAGGATGAGACCATTCTCGTCTTCGACCTGGGCGGCGGCACGTTCGACGTGTCGGTGCTGGAGGTGGGCGAGGGCGTGATCGAGGTGAAAGCCACCAACGGTGACACCCACCTGGGCGGCGATGACTGGGACCAGCGCATCGTCAACTGGGCTGCGGATGAGTTCAAGAAGGACCAGGGCATCGACCTGCGTACCGACCGTCCGGCGCTCCAGCGCCTGCGCGAGGCGGCAGAGAAAGCCAAGATCGAACTTTCCTCCGTGATGGAGACCGAGCTCAACCTGCCCTATATCACGGCGGATGCAAGCGGTCCGAAGCACATGCAGTTGAAGCTCACGCGTGCAAAATTCGAGCAGATGACCGAGGACCTGCTGGCGCGCTGCCGCAAGCCCTTTGAGGCCGCGCTGAAGGATGCCAACCTGAGCGCCGGCAGCCTGAACGAGGTCGTACTCGTCGGCGGTTCATCCCGCATGCCGATGGTGCAGGAGTTGGTGCGCGGCCTGACCGGCAAGGAGCCCAACAAGGGCGTCAACCCGGATGAGGTCGTGGCGATCGGCGCCGCGATCCAGGGCGGCGTGCTCGGCGGCGAGGTCAAGGATATCCTGCTTCTCGACGTGACCCCGCTCTCCCTGGGCGTGGAGACCCTGGGCAGCGTCATGACGGTCATGATCGAGCGCAACACCACCATCCCGGTCAAGAAGACCGAGACCTACTCGACCGCGGCGGACAACCAGACCGCGGTGGACATCCACATCCTGCAGGGCGAACGCCCGATGGCAGGCGACAACATGTCGCTCGGGCGCTTCCGCCTGGACGGCATCCCGCCTGCGCCGCGCGGCATCCCGCAGGTCGAAGTGACATTCGACATCGATGCCAACGGCATCCTGAACGTGACCGCGAAGGATAAAGCCAGCGGCAAGGAGCAGAAGGTCACGGTGACCGCCTCCACCAACCTGAACAAGGCGGACATCGACCGCATGGTGCAGGAGTCCCGCCAGAACGAGGCAGCGGACAAGAAGCGCCGCGAGATGATCGATGCCAAGAACACCGCCGATACCCTGGTCTACCAGACCGAGAAAGCCCTGCGCGATCTCGGCGACAAGGTGCCCGCCGGTGAACGCGGCGACATCGAGGCGAAGATCAACGAGCTCAAGTCCGCGGCGCAGACCGAGGATGTGCCTCGCATCCAGAAAGCCAGCGAATCGCTCCAGCAGGCGTTCCATGCCCTGAGCCAGCAGCTCTATGCCCAGGGTCAGCAGACGCCTCCTGCGGGTGCGAAGGTCCATCCACCCCGCCTCCGGGAGGACCGGGGGACGTGATCGATGGCGAAGTGAAGGACGCTTAACCTGTGATGAGAGACGGGCGGTTGTGTAAAAGCGGCCGCCCGTTTTGTTTTATAATGACCTGCATGTCCATCCTGCAAAAATTCCGAGGTTTGTCACTTCCGATGCGCATCCTGCTGGCTGTTTTACTGGTTGTGATCCTGGCAGTGGGAATTTATTTCATCCCGCCCGTGCATGACAGGCTCTCCTGGCGGATCGATTCCCTGCGGACGCGCATCATCTACTACTTCAACCCGCCGGAGGAGGCGGTATTCCAGCCGGCGGAACAGACCATGCTGGAGACGATCGTGGCGCAGACCATGAAAGCCTACCAGGTGCCGCCCACGCCGACGAAGACCGCCACCCCGCGCCCGGGTCCCACCGCGACGCGCCACGATCACCCCGACCCCCCTGCCTGAGACGGTGATGCTGGAGGGCGTTAAATATGAACACCAGCACAGCCGCTACAACTATTGCGGTCCCGCCAATTTTTCGATGGCTCTCACCTTCTGGGGCTGGGAGGGGAACCGCGATGTGATCGGCAAGGCGGTCATGCCCGGAAATACCAGCAGCGAGGGCAAACCTGTCGACAAGGACAAGAACGTGATGCCCTATGAATTGCAGAATTACATCGCCGAGAATGTCACGTACCTCTCGTCCCTGCTGCGCTACGGGGGCAACATCGACCTGCTCAAGCGGATGGTATCGGCTGGTTTCCCGGTGGTGGTCGAGAAGGGCATCTACGAGATGGACCTGAACGGCAAGGTGGGCTGGATGGGTCACTATGCTTTCGTGACCGGATACGATGATGCGAAGCAGGAGATCATCTACCAGGATACCTACCAGCCGCCCGGCGCTCCGCCCGGAAAGAACCGCAGGCTGTCCTATGCAAAATTCATCGAAGGCTGGCGCGCCTTCAATTATGTCTTTGTGGTGGTCTATCCCTATGAGCGCGAGGCGCAGGTGCTGACCCTGCTGGGCGATTGGGCGGACGATGAATGGGCGACCCAGCACGCGCTCGACCATCGCGGAGAACGAAAGCCGCACCCTGACCGGCATCGACCAGTATTTTGCCTGGTTCAACAAGGGCACCAGTTACGTGTCCCTTGGAAACCCCGATTATTCGAACGCGGCGCTGGCGTACGATTACGCCTTCGGACTGTATGCGAAACTGGAGGGTGACGATAGCATCCGTCCCTACCGCATGATGTGGTACCAGACGGGACCCTACAAGGCGTATTATTTCAGCGGGCGCTACGCGGATGTGATCAATCTGGCCACCACCACGCTCGAGGACACCATCAGTAAACCCAACCTGGAGGAGAGTCTCTATTGGCGCGGGCAGGCTGAGTACATGGCGGGGAACACGCAAGCCGCCATTGCCGATTACCGGGCCGCGTTGAAGATCCATCCCGGCTGGGAGACGGCGATACAGGCATTGCAGGATTTGGGAGTGGCTCCGTAATAATGAAACTCCTCCATTTCTCCGACGCCCACATTGACATGGCGAACTACGGCCGGCATGACCCCGCGACCGGTCTGCCCCTGCGCGTCCTGGATTTTTTGAAGTCCCTCGATACCATCGTGGACACGGCGATCAATGAGAAGGTGGAACTGGTCATCTTCGCAGGGGATGCCTACAAGGACCGTTCGCCTGCGCCCACCTTTCAACGCGAGTGGGGCAGGCGCATCATCCGCCTCTCGCAAGCCGGGATCCCCACATTATTATTGATCGGCAACCACGATATCTCACCCGCCATGGGGCGCGCCAATTCCATCCAGGAATTTGATACCCTGCAGGTGCCTTTTGTGCGCGTGCTGGGATCGCCCGAACTGCTGGGTCCCGCGGAACTGTGGGATCTGCCGGCGCAGGTGATCGCCCTGCCGTGGGTCTCGCGCTCGGGGCTGATGGCGAGCCGTGAATTGAGCGCCGAAAAGCCCGAGGAAATCTATACCAATATTGAAGAGAACATTACCAGGTTGATGGAAAGTTACCTTGAGCAAGCCGACCCATCCCTGCCGGTCATACTCACCGCACACACCTCCGTCCTGGGGGCGAAGTTCGGCGGGGAGAGGCTGGTGATGCTGGGCGCGGATTTCGTCATCTCTCCATCACTGGTGAAGGATAAACGGCTGGATTACGTTGCCCTGGGTCACATCCACAAAGCCCAGAACCTGAACGGACCCGGTCCGGACCCCGGGGATAAAACCCCTTATGCCCACCCGCCGGTCATCTACCCCGGTTCCATCGAGCGCGTGGATTTTGGCGAAGCCGCCGATGACAAGTTCTTCGTGATCGCGGAGGTCGCAAAGGGAGAGACGCGCGTGGAGTGGCGGAAGCTCACCGGCGTGCGCCCGTTCATTGACCGCCGCGCCAGCCTGCAGTCCGGCGAGAACGTCACCAAAGTCGCTTAAGTCCGCGCTCCCGAAAGCCAGGGAAATGGAAGGGGCGATCGTGCGCCTGGTGGTGGAATATCCCCGCGAGCTGGATACCCTGATCGACGAGACCGAACTTCATAAATACACGGAAAAGGCGTTCGAGTTCCACCTGGTGAAGCGCCCGCAGACCGAGGCGCGCATCCGCCTGCCCAATGACCAGGCGGTGAGCAGCCTGACCCCGCTGGAACTGCTGGAACTCTACTGGCGCTCCGCCAAGGTCGAGGAGACCGAGGCGCTGCAAAAACTGGCAGGCGAGATCATTTCGGAGAACGAGGAAGGTGACTTTCCTCCGGAATGAAAACCTGCAGCCTGGCACTTGACACCCGGCGCCTGATACGTGACACTTGAGACATGGCACGCCCCCGTGATCCTGGGGTAAATTAACAACTAGAGGTGAACATGTCCGAGAAACGTTCCGGTTACCGCTGGGTCGTGGTCGTCATTTTCTTCTTCTTCATGCTGCTTCACCAGACCGACAAGCTGATGATCGGCTCCCTGCAGGTGCCCATCAGCGAGACGTTTGGCATGAACAATACACAATGGGGGTGGATCAACTCCGGTGCGCTGATCGTTGCCACCATTCTCTATCCCATCTGGGGCTATCTCTATGACCGTTACGCGCGTGCCAAGCTGCTGGCGCTTGCCTCCCTGGTCTGGGGGGCGACCACCTGGCTGAACGGCGTCGTGCGCACCTTCCCCGCCTTCCTCGTAACGCGCGCCTCCACGGGCATCGATGACTCGTCCTACCCGGGTCTCTACACCCTCGTGGCGGATTATTTCGGTCCCAACCTGCGCGGCAAGGTCTACGGCATCCTGCAACTGGCGCAGCCGCTGGGCTACCTGCTGGGCATGATCCTGGCGTTGATGGTCGCGCCCTTGATCGGCGGCTGGCGATCCATTTTTTACATCACGGGTTCACTGGGACTGGTCGTGGCGATCGCCATCTATTTCGGGGTCAAGGAGATGCCGCGCGGCAAGGCTGAGCCTGAGTTCGAGGGCATGGCGGAGATGAAGGCTTTCCACTTCTCCTGGAAGGAAGCCAGGGAGATCTTCAAGAAGAAGACCCTGTGGTTCGTCTTCCTGCAGGGTTTTGCGGGCGTGTTCCCCTGGAACGTGATCACCTACTTCTTCTTCGCCTATCTCGCCAAGGAACGCGGCTACGATGCCGACAGCATCCTGTTCACCATGGCGCCTGTCATCATCATCCTGGCTCTGGGTTACTTCGTCGGCGGGGCAGCCGGGGATGCGCTCTTCAAGCTGACCAAAAAGGGACGCATCATTGTCTCCAGCGTGGGCGTGGTGCTGGGAGCGATCTTCCTGGCGCTTGCCATCCTGACCCCCATCGAGGCGAGAAACCAGTTCTTCATCTATATGTGCCTGACCGCCATCTTCATGCCGTTCTCCTCGGCGAATGTGATCGCCACGGTCTATGATGTGATCGTGCCCGAGGTGCGTTCCACCGCCCAGGCGGTGGAATACTTCATCGAGAACGCTGGCGCAGCCTTTGCCCCCATCATCACGGGCATCATCGCGGATGCCACCAGCCTCCAGACCGCCATCCTCATCATCCCCATCGTCACCTGGGGTCTGTGCTTCGTGTTCTACCTGGGTGCCCTGTTCACCATTGACAAGGACCACGGCGATCTGCGAGCCCAAATGGCGGAACGCGCCAAATCACATGTGATCCCGGTAGGGGCACAGCAAGACCAGGATCATCACGATCGTTGATCATCACGCTGTGCCCCTACGACACATCCATGAACATCATCCAGATCGATCTTATGAATAAAAGGCAGGTGCGGGATTTTCTCAACCTGCCTTTTTCCATTTACAGGGACATCCCGCAGTGGGTTCCACCCCTGATGAACGATGAACGCAGGCGCCTGGACCCCAGGCGGTTCCCGTTCTACAAGCATTCCCAGGCGGGATTTTTCCTCGCCATGCAGGGGACGCGTCCGGTCGGTCGCCTGGCAGTCCTGGATAACCGTCACTACAACGATTTCAACCACGAGTCCACCGCCTTCTTCTATCTCTTTGAGTGCGAGAATGATCCGGATGCCGCGGCAGGGCTTTTCCAGTCCGGGTTCGATTGGGCGCGGGCACGGGGCTTGAAGCAGATCCTTGGTCCCAAGGGCTTTACGCCGCTCGACGGGTTCGGGCTGCTGGTCAAGGGGTTTGAGCATCCTCCCGCGTTCGGACTTCCGTACAATCCCGGGTATTACGTTCCCCTGATCGAGGCGCAGGGATTCCAGACCGCCCGCGACGCGGTCTCAGGTTACCTGGACGACAGCATCAATTTCCCGCCGCGCATCCATGAACTGGCGGAGCGCATCACCGCCCGCCGCGGGCTGCGCATCGCCCGCTATGAGACGCGGGCTGACCTGCGCAAGCTTGTGCCGCTGCTGAAGGACCTGTACAACGATGCCCTGCGCGGCACGGCAGGCAACGCGCCGGTGACGGATGAGGAGATGCATGCCCTCGCCGACCAACTGCTCTGGTTCGCCGACCCGAAGCTGATCAAGATCGTGATGAAGGGCGAACAGCCGGTCGGTTTCCTGCTGGCGTATCCCGACATCTCCGCCGCGCTGCAGAAGACCAGGGGCAGGCTCCTCCCGTTCGGCTGGCTGACCCTGCTGCGCGAGCTGAAGCGCACCGACTTCCTGAACATCAACGGCGCGGGGCTTATCCCCGAATACCGCGGCTCCGGCGGGACCGCCATCCTGTACAGCGAGATCTTCAAGACCGTGCTTGGATCGGGGCAGTTCCGGCATGCCGAGGTGGTCCAGATCGGCATGGAGAACGAGAACATGCTGCGCGAGATGGAAAACTTCGGGGTCGATTTCTACAAGATGCACCGCACATATACCCGCGAGCTTTGATCCCTGCCTTGTTTGGACATTTCCTGCCTGGAGAGGTTTGCCTCTCCAGGCAGGTTTATATAAAGGGGATGAAAAACATCTGGCAACTATGACACGCCTCGGCTAAAATAGGCACCATTCATTAATCCAATTTTAATCTTTCTTTTTGGAGGACCTCATGGTCAGAATTATTGCGGATACCACCTGCAGCCTGCCGCACGACCTGCTCAAGGCACGCGGCATCCCTCTCATCCCTCAGGTCGTCATCTTTGGGGAGAATTCCTATCACGATGATACCGAGATCGACACCGCCACCTTCCTGCAAAAACTGAAGGCTTCACCTGCTCTGCCCAAAACCGCGGCACCCGAGCCAACCCTGTACTATCCCCATTTTGAGGCCGCGCAGAAGAATGGCGAGAGCGTGATCGTGATCGCGCCATCGGGCAAGGTCAGCGGCACGGTCCGTTCCGCGGAGACTGCCTCCCAGGAGTTCCCCGGGCTGGACGTGCGCATCGTTGATTCGCTCACCATCTCGGTCAACCTGGGATCGCTGGTCCTGATCGCGGACGACATGGCGAAAGCTGGCAAGTCGGCGGATGAGATCGTGGCGAAGTTGAACGAGTTGATCCCCCGCCAGCGCACCTACTTCCTGGTCGCCACGCTGGAGTACCTTGCCAAGGGCGGGCGCATCGGCGGCGCTAAAAAACTGCTGGCTGAACTGCTGGAGATCAAGCCCATCCTGGCTGTCCGGGAGGGACAGGTGGAGCCGTTCGAACAGCAGCGCACGCACAAGCGTGCCCTGGCGCGGCTCGAGGAGGTGGTCCACGAGCAGTGCCCCAGGACACCCGAAGCCCGCCTCTCGGTGATGCAGGTGGATGCGGAGGAGGAAGCCCGTGTCCTGGCGGACAGCCTGCAGTCCTGGTGGGGATGCGGGGAGGTCCGCATCGTGGAACTGCCGCCTGCCATTGTCACCCATGGCGGACCGAAGACCATGGGCGTCGGGTTCTTTGCCTGAAACCCGCATGGTATAATTTCGCCGCATTTATTCAAACTTCACGCAAGTGTAGTTAAGAAGGAGTTCGTTATGTCTGGTCACAGCCATTGGGCAACCATCAAACGCAAGAAAGGCGCTGCGGATGCCAAGCGCGGTGCAGCCTTCACCCGTTTGGCACGCGAGATCGTCATGGCCGCGCGCCAGGGGGGCGGCGATCCGGGTTCCAATTTCCGCCTCACCCTCGCCATTGAAAAAGCGCGCGCCGGCAACATGCCGAAGGACAGCATCGAGCGCGCCATCAAGCGCGGCACCGGCGAAGCCAAGGAAGGCAACGTCTTTGAAGAACTCACCCTCGAAGGCTACGGTCCGCACGGCTCGGCGCTGATGGTGGACTGCGTGACCGACAACCGCAACCGCACCATCGCCGAACTGCGCCATGCCTTCAGCAAATTTGGCGGCAACATGGCGGAACCGGGCGCGGTCGGCTGGCAGTTTGACCGCAAGGCATATTTCTCCTTCCCCTCCGCGCAGATGTCCTTTGAGAAAGCCTTTGATGTGGGCGTGGTGGCGGGCGCGGATGATGTGCTGGACGCCGGGGAATCCATCGAGATCATCGGTCCGGTGGATGGGTTCAAGATCATCAGCGACGCGCTGCACCAGGCGGGCGTCACGCCCGATGATTCAGGGTTGCGCCTGATCGCCAAGCAGGAAGTCGAGCTCGACGTCGAGTCCACCCTGAGCGTGCTGAAGCTGATCGACCAGCTGGAGGAACTGGATGACGTGCAGGATGTCTTCCACAATGTCAAGTTGACCGATGAGGCAATGGCAGCCCTCGAAGCTGAATGACCGAATTTCATGGAGACGTTGCATTGCAACGTCTCTTTCTTTAAACCATGACCCTCGCACTTGGAATTGACCCCGGCATTGCCACCACCGGCTACGGACTGGTCCGCCTCGAAGCGGATGGGGGACTGACCGCGGTGAAATACGGCGTGATCCTCACCTCGAAGGATGAGTCGCTGCCGGTCCGCCTGGAGATGCTCCACCGCGAGCTGCGCGCCCTGCTGCGGAAGCACCACCCGGATACCGCCGCGGTGGAGAAACTGTTCTTCCAGCGCAATGTCTCGACTGCCATCGCGGTGGGGCAGGCACGCGGGGTGGTCCTGCTCGCACTCCAGCAGGCGGGCGTGGAGTCCTTTGAGTACACCCCGAACGAGGTTAAGCAGGCGGTGGCGGGCTATGGCTCCGCGGACAAGAAGCAGGTGCAGGACATGGTGCGCGTACTTATTACAATTAAACGGAAATTCCCAGACCCGATGACGCCGCGGACGCGCTGGCGATCGCCATTACGCATTTGAATACCCACAGGTATTGATCCCCCTGTTCATGGGGGAAAATCTTCAACACGGAAACTTTGCCGGACAGGAACAGCAATTTGCATGGAGCCGTCATTTTAATTAATTTAAGGTTGAGTATCAGGTGGGGTATAATGAAATGAGCAGGCGAAACCGTTAACGGTTGGAAGGCTCATTTTTGCCAGGTGCGTTACGATACATATTCATCGAAGCATTCCACAGCAGTTCATAATTCCCCTCGCATCAGCGGGATGACTCCCAAACCCAGCCAGATCACCCATACCAGCTGCAGGATGGTGGATTAAGCATTCCAACCTGGTCCACTCAAATCCAGTAGTTTGAAAGAATTGAAGGGATGACCATGTTCGATCCTATTCTTGTCCCATTGGACGGTTCTCAACTGGCGGAGTGCGTTCTGCCGCATGCCATTGCGATTGCGCGGGCTTTTCATGCGCGCATCATCCTGTTGCGCGTGCTGGAGAGGAACCAGGTGAATGGAACCGCGCAAATATTCGACCTGTTGAACTGGCAGTTAAAGAAAACCGAAGCGAAGCTGTACCTGGATAAGATCAGCACCCGGCTTTCAAAATTCCAGCTGCAGATCAGTACCACTGTCCTGGAAGGGCTGGTGGCTGAATCGGTCACTGAATATGCCCAAAGCCATGGGGTGAAATTATTGATTCTGAGCAGTCATGGGCGCAGCGGGATGAGCCAGTGGGGGATCAGCGGCGCGGCGCAAAAGATCATTCTCGGCGCGCGTACCTCGGTCTTGATCGTCAGGGCTCATCAACCGGCAGTCAACGAATTGGTGGAACAGCAATACAGGCAGATCCTGGTACCGCTGGATGGTTCCCAACGGGCGGAATATGCCCTGCCACTGATCGCAACGCTGGCTCGTTTTCAAAAATCCCGGACTCACATCCTGCATGTCGTGAAGACACCGGAAATGGCGCGGCATATGCCGCCCACACCGGAGGACATTGACCTGTCTGATCGGATCACCGCGCGCAACCGGGACGAAGCCATGCAATATCTCGAACAGGTGAAATGGCGTTCGCACCTGGATGGCATTGATGTACAAGCTCACTTGATCACCAGCGAGGATGCGATCGTGACGTTGCATGGACTGGTGGAACAGGAACACATTGACATGCTGGCGTTGAGCGCGCATGGTTATTCAGGGAATGACCAATGGCCGTATGGCAGCATGGTGCTTAATTTCATCCTGTACGGAAAAGTGCCGCTGTTGATCGTGCAGGATTTGCCCGGAAAAAAAGAAACCTTCATTGTTGAGACAGCAACAAGAGAACGGGCAGAGCATTAACGCATGCAGGCTATCCCCGATCCGTGCTTCCGAACAGGCGAATCCAGATACAGGAATACGACCGGAGGAACTTGCGCGCCGGTTGGCTCAGATCCATACCCTGGACAAAAAACCAAAACGCAAAGCCATCCTGCTGCGGCACCTGAAAAACTGGGAAACCACTTTACGTGCCGCGTACGCGGTCTTCCGGGGGAAATCATCCAGGGACCTGGCATTTTCGCGGGCTGGCGAATGGATGCTGGACAATTTTTATGTTGTCGAACAGACCCTGCGCCTGGTCGAGGAGGAACTCCCCGAAGGATATTACGGCGAGTTACCGAAACTGGAAGGCACCGCGCTGAAGGGATACCCGCGCATTTTTGCCGCTGGCATGGGAATGGGTTGGATACAGCCAGGACCAGATCGACCTGGCCCAAACCATCGCTTTTGTGCAGGAGTATCAGCAGGTCGCGCCCCTGAAGATCGGGGAACTCTGGGCGCTGCCGAACATGCTGAGAATCAGGCTTCTGGAGCGGCTCGCCCGAGCGGCTGCCGAACTGACCGGGCTGGACTCGCCAAAAAGTATGAGCGGGATCCCGAGCCAGTTCGCTTCTCCGGCGCTGGCAAACGAGACCATCGTTGCCAATTGTATTCTCAGCCTGCGCCTGCTCTCCGCCGCGGATTGGCAAAGTTTCATCGAGCAAACCAGCCGCACGGAACAGATCCTGCGCGAGGATCCTGCGGGTATCCACGCGCAGATGGATTTTGGCACCCGCAACAGCTATCGCAATGTCATCGAGGAATTGGCGCGCCACTCGAACTTTGGCGAGGAGGAGGTGGCGCGCGCGGCAGTTGAATTCGCTTCCAGCGCAGCCGTCGAAACACCGGGACGGAAAGGGCATGTCGGTTATTACCTGCGGGATGCGGGGCGTGCAAGGCTTGAAAATTTCATTCATTATCGACCCGGATTAAGTATCGCGTGTGCGGCGTGCGCTCCTGGCTTCCCCCACCCTCACTTACCTGGGGAGCATCGGCATTCTTTCCGTGCTCTTTGTCCTGGGAGTGCTTGCCTATGCAATGCTTTCGGGCGGCACGCCTGCCCAACTCATCCTCGCTGGTCTGCTCGGGTTCGGCATGGCGCTGGAAGCCGCCATCACGATCGTTAACTGGAATGTGACCCACCGCATCACACCCCAAAGCCTGCCGCGCCTGGATTTTTCGGAGGGCATCCCGGCAGACAAGCGCACCATGGTGGTTGTCCCGAGCATGCTGGAAAGCGCTGACGAACTCGATCACCTGCTGCAGGAATTGGAACTCAATTATCTATCCAACCCCGATCCGCTGTTGTCCTTTGCCCTGCTGACGGATTTCGGGGATGCGCCCACAGAACACATGCCGGAGGATGAACAACTGCTGGCGCTGGCATGCGACGGCATTCAACAGCTCAATAAAAAATATGCGCAGGCGCCCTTTTATTTGTTCCACCGTCAACGCCAGTGGAATCCGTCGGAGGGAGTTTGGATGGGCTGGGAGCGCAAGCGCGGCAAACTGATGGATTTTAATCGCCTGCTGCTCAACCAGGGCAAAACGGCTTACACGACCCAGGTCGGGGATATGAGCATCCTGCCCGATATCAAATATGTGATCACGCTGGATGCAGATACATCCCTGCCCCAGGGCAGTGCCGGTCGGCTGGTTGCCACACTGGCCCACCCGCTTAACCAGGCTGAATTTGCCGCAGACGGGCGCTCGGTCACCGGCGGTTATACCGTGATGCAGCCACGGGTAGCCATCAAGCCCACCAGTGCCAACCGCACCCTTTTTTCGCAGATCTTTGCCGGGAACGCCGGGTTCGACCTGTACTCCTTCGCGGTATCGGATGTATACCAGGATCTGTTTGGCGAGGGAATTTACGTTGGAAAAGGGATCTATGATGTCGCGGCTTTCGAGCGCAGCCTGGCAGGGCAGGTACGCCAGAACACCCTGCTCAGCCATGACCTGTTCGAAGGCATCGTTGGACGCGCAGCGCTGGTCACTGACATCGTTTTATACGAGGAATACCCGGCGCGCTACCTGGTCTATGCCCGCCGCCTGCAGCGTTGGGTCCGTGGAGACTGGCAGTTGCTGCCCTGGCTTTTCCCCTTCTCCCGTACAAAAAACGGGACCGCTCCCAACAGTTTTTCCACCATGGATCTCTGGAAAATATTCGACAACTTGCGGCGTAGTCTCCTGCCACCCACATTCCTGGCTTTGCTCGTGGCAGGCTGGCTGTTCCTGCCCGGTCCGCCCCTGGTCTGGACGTTGGTGGCGCTCCTGCCTTCAGCCCTGCCGCTCGTGGCGCAAACCATCCAGCAGGGGAAACATCATCCCGGTCACCTGACACTCAAACAAATATTCGAACCGGTTCGTCTCCCGTTCATGCGCTGGGTGCTGGCGATTCTTTTTCTGCCATACGAAGCGCTGCTCCTGCTGGGCGCGATCTGGGTGACGATCTACCGCCTGCTGGTCGTTCGCAGGCATATGCTGCAGTGGAAAACGGCGGCACATTTTGCACGCTCGATCCAAAATTCCAGGACCAGGAACTGGCTGGAGATGGCGGTCTCCACGATTTTTGTTGCCCTGCTGGGAATTGCCATTTGGAAGATCAACCCGCCGGCATTGCTGGTGGCGGCTCCCATTCTGATCGGCTGGTTCATCTCTCCGCAGGTCGCTTATCGGATCAGTCAGCCTTCAATGCGCATCATCGCGCCGCTCTCCGAACCTCAGCGCAGGCAGATCCAGCGGCTGGCGCGGCGCACCTGGGCATTTTTTGAGCGGTTTACCGGTCCGGATGATCACTGGCTGCCCCCCGACCATTTTCAAGAGTCTCCGCGCGGCAATGTCGAGCACATTACGACGCCGACGAACATCGGCTTGCTGTTGGTATCCACGTTGTCGGCATACGATCTGGGTTACATGGGCTTGTTCGAACTGGCGGTCCGTTTGCGCTCCAATTTTGAGAGCATGGACAGGCTGGAACATTACCGCGGACACCTGCTGAACTGGTACGACACGCAGACTCTGACCACGCTCCCGCCGCGCTATATCTCCACGGTGGACAGCGGCAACCTCGCCGCCTGCCTGATCACACTAAAACAGGGATGTCTTGCCTTGACAGATGCACCGCTGGTGGACGCCAGGCGATGGCAGGGACTGCTTGTCATTTTGGATATCCTGTCAGAAGCACTGCAAGCACTGGAAAAGAACAACCCGAAAACCCTGATCGGATCCCTTGAGGACGAATTGATCGGCATCTACCGGCGTGTGAGTGCCATCCAGGACCAGCCTGCAGTTTGGATATCCACCCTGACCTGGCTCTCAGGTTCAGCCTGGGAGGGTATTTCTCTTCGACTGATGGAACTGCTTGAAAGCCATCCCCAGCTCATTCCAGAATCCCTGACCGAACTTCGCATGTACCTGGACTTGATGCACCAGCACGTGCAGGATATGCGGCGCGGCATCGATCTGCTTGTGCCCTGGCTCAGCCGCCTGGACTCCCCGCCAGCTTCCTTTGCAGGTTTACCCGCCTGGCAGGAATTTTGCGACAGCCTGCCCGCCGAACTGCCCACCTTGGGAGGGGCAGGCGCAGCCTACGATAGCATCAAGTCTGCATTGGATCATTTCGAGGCTCAGCTTAAGGATGAAACTGAACTGGCATGGTGCCAAAAATTTGGAGAGGATCTATTATCCGCGCGCATGACGGTGGAGACCCTGCTGATCGGTTTCCGGGACCTGGCAGAGCAGGCAAATGCCGCCGTGACCGGCATGGATTTCCGCTTTTTGTTCGATGAGCGCCGCCAGGTGTTCCACATCGGGTACAACGCCAGTACCGAACAGCTCGATCCAAGTTACTACGATCTCCTGGCGTCTGAAGCCCGGATCGCCAGCCTGATCGCGATCGCCAAGGGGGATGTACCGCACAGTCATTGGCAGCACCTGGGGCGACCGGTGACGATGGTGAACGGCAGGCAGGTACTGCTCTCATGGAGCGGAACCATGTTCGAATATCTCATGCCGACCCTGTTCACCAGAAACTATGACGGGACGTTTCTCGCGGAAAGCTGCCAGACCGCGCTCGACGCACAGGTGAGCTATGGGCAGGAACAGCAGGTGCCCTGGGGTATATCAGAATCGGGCTACCATGCCTTTGATGTCAATCTAAACTACCAGTACCGGGCTTTTGGCGTGCCTGACCTGGGTTACCAACGCGACCTGCCCAATGACCTGGTCATTGCCCCCTATGCGTCCCTGCTCGGGCTTTCGCTGAGACCGCAGGCAGTGCTGAAGAACATGACCCATCTGGAACAGCTGAACATGCTCGGGCGTTATGGTTATTACGAGGCGATCGATTACACCAGGAAACGGCTGCCACCCGGCAGGACACATGCCATTGTGAAATCTTATATGGCTCACCACCAGGGCATGATATTGGCGGCGGCGTGTAATTATCTTTTCGAGGATGTGATGGTACGGCGTTTCCACGCCGATGAGCGCATCAAGAGCGTGGAGTTGTTGCTCCAGGAAAAGATCCCGCAAAACCCGCCCATCGAAAATCCCCATCCGGATGCACCCCTGAGTCCGTCCGAAGCTCCACACGCGGTCAGAAGCACGCCGTGGCGCGTGCCGGTCAACAGTCCCATCCCGCAGGTGCATGCACTTTCACAGGGTGATGCCACCCTGGTGATCACCAGTGCCGGAGGCGGATTCAGCCAGTGGCGCGATCTTGCACTGACGCGCTGGCAATCCGACACTACTCTTGACGGGTGGGGCACGTGGATCTATTTGCAGGATCTTGAAAGCAATGCGCTCTGGTCAGCCACCTTCCAGCCCATCGGAAGCGCGCTGGAACAGCAGGAAGTATTGTTCCATCCGCACAAGGCGGAGTTCCGCCGCTGGGACAACGGCATTTCCCTGCACACCGAGATTACCATCAGCACGGAAGGTGTCGAGATCCGGCGTGTCAACATCTTGAACGACAGCAACCACCCGCGGCGGTTGAAACTGACCAGCTACGGCGAAGTCGTGCTGGCGGCGCAGTCCGACGACCGGCGGCACCCGGTCTTCAATAAACTTTTCATCGAGAGCGAATATCTCCCGCGCGAAAACGCACTCCTGTTCCGGCGCCGCCCTCGCTCGGCGGATGAAAAACCTGTCGTGCTGGTACATGCACTGGTCATCGAAGCCGGGCGTAAAGTGACCGGCGGGCACGAGAGCGACCGGCTGAAATTTTTAGGCAGGGGTCGGACGGTGCGCAACCCGCTGGCTCTGATCGGCGCGGATGCACTCACAAATCGCAGCCTCCCTGGTGCCAGCGCCGGGGATCTCGATCCGATCTTCTCGCTGGCGCAGGAAATCGACCTGAAGCCGTATGCAAAAACCCGGGTCACATTCCTGACCTTGGCGGCAGAAACCCGTGCTGAAGCCCTGGAAAAGTTGTCTCATTACCAGAGCGGGCAGGCAATTCACCGCGCTTTTACCAATGCGCGCAGCCATGGCGAATTTGAATTGCTCGAATTGGGGTTGAATGCGGGTGCCGTCGAAAACATCCAACGTATCTTATCCGCCTTGATCTACCCCGCCGGGGTATGGCGCCCCGCGCCGCATATCCTTGCGCAAAATGAAAAGGGTCAGTCTGGCTTATGGGCATTTGGCATCTCCGGTGATCACCCGATCCTGCTGGTGCGAATTCACGACGGTGAATCGCCCTTGTTGCCTGAGGTCCTGCAAGCCTTCACCTATTGGCGCAACCACCATGTCACGGTCAATCTGGTCATCCTGAATGACCAGGATACAGGTTATGGTCTTGAACTGCAAAACTCCATCCATCGCCAGGTCAAGCGCATGGGTCTGGATGCCTCGATGAACCAGCGGGATGGGATTTTCGTGCTTCGTACGGACCAGCTTCAACCTGCTGATCAGGTCCTGCTTCAAACGGTGGCGGGTGTCATCCTGGATGAGAAGGATGGGTCGCTGGCTGAACACGCTCTTCGTTTATCCTCCCAGCCTGCTTACCTGCCGCCCTTCACCCCTTCCCTCTCCCCGTCACAAGATCCTGAACCGACGCCGGCACTCCAGTTTCCAGACGATCTATTGATGGACAACGGATTTGGCGGGTTCAGCCGCGACGGCAGGGAATATGTCATCCATCTGGACGCGGGGCAGCACACACCGCATCCATGGATCAATGTGATCGCCAACCCGAAATTCGGGTTCGTGGTCTCCGAGGCAGGTTCCGGCTTCACCTGGGCGGAAAACAGCAGCGAGAACCGCCTGACACCCTGGCGCAATGACCCGGTCACCGATATGCCTGGTGAAGTACTCTACCTGCGTGATGAGGAAACCGGGCTGGTCTGGAGCCCCACGCCCATGCCTGCCGGGGTGGAAACGAAGCATGTGATCCGCCATGGGGCTGGCTATTCGCTCTTTGAAAGCCAGAGTAACGGTTTGAATCAGAGGCTGCGCCTGTTCGCTGCGCCGGATGAACCGGTCAAGATTGCGCAGCTGCGCCTGCAAAATCTCTGGCAGCGTCCACGCCGCATCACCATCACCTACTACGCCGAATGGGTGTTGGGCAGCACGCGCGATCTCCAGCAAGCCCATATCCGTCCGGAATTCGACCCGGATAAAAACGCGTTGCTTGCCAGCAACCGCTACAACGCTGAGTTTGGCGAACGGGTCGCATTTCTTGCAGCCAGTAAAAGACCGCATGGCGTGACTGCAGACCGGACGGAATTCCTGGGACGCATGGGCAGCCTGCGCGCCCCGGCTGCCCTCGGGCGGATCGGATTGGCGAGCGCAGTGAATGCCGGGTTGGACCCGTGTGCCGCCATCCAACTGCACGTCGACCTGGCGCCCGGCGCGGATGAGGAGGTCTTTTTCCTGTTGGGCGAAGGGTCGAATCGGGAGGAGAGCCTGGCGCTGATCGGACAGATGCAGGCACCCGGACAGGTGGAAGCCGCCTGGCAGGGCGTCCAGAAGCAGTGGGATGAGATCCTGAACAGCATCACGGTTGAAACACCTGACCCCGCCATGGATCTGATGCTTAACCGCTGGCTGCTCTACCAGACGCTTGCCTGCCGGGTGTGGGGTCGTACTGCGCTGTATCAACCCGGCGGGGCATTCGGGTTCCGCGACCAACTCCAGGATGTGCAGGCGTTGGTGCATGCCCGCCCGGATATCACCCGTGCCCAGATCCTGGAGGCTGCCCGGCACCAATTCGAGACTGGCGATGTGCTGCACTGGTGGAATCCACCACTGGGGCGGGGGGTGCGCACACGTTTTTCGGACGATCTGCTCTGGCTGCCATTTGTCACCGCCGAGTATGTTGCCGCCAGCGGAGATGTTTCCATTTTGAACGAGAGCATCCCGTTCCTGAAAGGCGAAGCGCTCAGGACCGGTGAAACTGAACGCTACGGTCAGTATGAGACATCCGCTGGCGAATTTTCGCTCTATGAACACTGCCGGCGGGCGTTGGCAAAGGGCGCCACCACGGGTGCACATGGACTGCCGCTGATGGGGACTGGCGACTGGAATGATGGCATGAACCTGGTGGGTGCAGAGGGACGCGGCGAGAGCATCTGGCTGGGCTGGTTCCTGCATGCCACGCTTGAGCGTTTTGCGTCCCTGGCAATACTAATGAAGGATGACCCGACCACCTACTATCAACAGGCAATGCGCTATTCACAGGCGCTCGAAGCCCATGCCTGGGATGGCGACTGGTACCTGCGTGCCTTTTATGACGACGGCGCGCGGCTGGGTTCGCGCGATAATAACGAGTGCCGGATCGATTCGATCGCGCAATCCTGGGCGGTCCTATCCGGGAGCGGCGGAACCGGCACGTGCGGCGCAGGCGATGGGATCCGTCGATCGCTGGCTGGTAAAACCGGCGGAGGAGATGATCCTGTTATTCACTCCCCCCTTCGACAAAACGCGGCACGATCCCGGTTACATCAAGGGCTATCCACCGGGCGTGCGCGAAAATGGCGGGCAGTACACCCATGCGGCAATCTGGACCGCCTGGGCGTTTGCCAAACTTGGACAGGGAGATCATGCCGGCGAATTATTCCGCATGTTAAACCCCATCCGCCACGCGGATACTCCTGAAAAAGCGGCGCGCTACCGGGTGGAGCCATATGTCATGGCGGCTGACATTTACAGCGCAGCCCCGCATACGGGCAGAGGCGGTTGGACGTGGTACACTGGTTCGGCGGCATGGATGTATCGCCTGGGCATCGAAGTCATCCTGGGTTTGACCCGCCATGGAGATATACTGGAGATCGATCCCTGCATTCCCGGGCACTGGTCAGGCTTCCGGGTCACCTATCGCTTCGGCAGGACGCCCTACGTGGTGCACGTTGAGAATCCGCAGGGGGTGCCGCGCGGCGTCCGGCAGATAGTGCTGGACGGGAACCCGTTGACCGGGCAGAGGATCCCATTGATCGATGACGGGAACCAGCACGAGGCACGCGTACTGATGGGCATTGTGCCTGCCTCCGACCTGGAGAAGGATGAGAAAGAATCGAGCAGATGATCTCCACTTCCCCGTTTGGATAAAATTGTATTGGAGCCTCCATCCATGCCAAAATTCAGACCGACCTCTTTTTCAGGAAGGAACACAAGATGAGCGAGACACAAGATTCCCAACAGGAACGGGAACGAAAACAACGCCAGCAGGAACGACTGCAGTTGGAGCAGAAGCAGGAGCAGGAACGAAAACAGCGCCAGCAGGAGCAGAAGCAACTGGAAAAGGGGCGGATCGAGAAACGAAAACAAGGTCAACAGGTGCATCTGGATCAGCAGCAGTTGGAGCAGACGCAGGAAGAGGAACGAAAACAGCGCCAGCAGGAGCAGCTCGAACTGGAGAAGGAACTGGAAGAGAAACGAAAACAGCGCGTTCTGGATCAGAAGGAACTGGAAGAGAAGATCCAACAAAAGAAGTCAAAGGGCTAGCCGCGCGGACGCCGCGGGAAATAAATAAAAAGCAAAACATCCCCGCCGATGAGATGGGGATGTTCCTGTTATCAGACATACCTTCCGACCCGCTTGCAGTAGTCTGTGTATTCCTGACCGTAATGGACCTTCAGGTAGTCCTCCTCGCGCAAGACCTGGCGGTGGAAGAGCCAGATGGCGGCGAGGAGATAGACCAGCAGGATCCAGTTGGGGAAGACCAGGAATTGACCGAGCAGGACGCAGGCGAACGCCACGTAGATCGGGTTGCGGCTGAAGGCGAAGACGCCGGTCGTGATGAGCTTGTCGGGGTGTTCGGTGTCGATGCCAACGCGAAAACTGTCCCCGAAAGAGAGCAGGCTGAAAAACATCAGGACCAGACCCAGGAGGCAGAGCAGGACGCCCACCCAGGGAAGGATGGCGGAGTGGAAGAATTCCTGGGTGCTGACGGTGGGCAGGTTGAAGGTGTTGGCGAAGATGAGATAGAAATAGAACAGGGCGAAGGGGGGAATCAGGAAATCCGTGCGGTCGAGCTTTCCGAACTGCATCGCATGGATGCCCCTGCTCTTCAGCATGCGGGCACGGGTGACGACCATCGCGATCAACAGCAGGATGGTCAGGGCGGCGAAGTACTTTGGCATTGAGGATGTCCTATCAGACTTCAACCTGATCAAAACCCGGTCACGGGTTCCAAGGGACGGGGGGAAAGATCTGACCCGGCGCGGGAGGCATGGGGTTGTAGACCCAGTCCACCTCCACCACGCCGGCGCGCACGCCGCCCACGCGGCGGATGCCCTGGAAGGTACCGCGCAGGAGCACGTCCTCCATCGTCAGCGCCAGGCTGAAGACCGCCATCGGGACCCCTGCCGGGATGGCATCCAGTTCCTCCCTGTAAACAGAGGTGGAGAACAGCAGGTGGTTTCCGTCCAGGCTCTGGGTCTGGATGGCGGGGATGATGAGCGGGTAACCATCCGCGCCGAGGTAAGCAGAGGAATTTCAGGTTGTCCATTTTGTCCACGAAGGCGCGCGTCCAGGTGTTGATCACGGAGGTTCCGCCGGTCTTGCGCCCGAGCGTCCGGGCGAGCATGGTCTTGACGGCGGCGAAGATGATGCTGTTCATGGGCAGGGGCGACTTGCCGGTCTGGGAGACCAGGTCCAGGTAATACACGGTGTGGACGCCGAAGTAGGCGTTGTAGCGGAACATGGGCACATTGTTGTAGTGATCGTATTCCGGACCTTCCTTGACCGAGTGGGTGTAGGTGGCTTTGCCGCGCCAGATGTTCTTATCCAGGCTCATGATGAGGAAGCCGGTTTTGGGATCGGTGAGGATGTGCTGCTTGGACATGCCCTCGGTGAACTGACCAAAGCACATCTGCTGCGGGGCGCATGCCATGAGCGAGGAGATGAGCGTCACGTGCGGCAGCCCCTCGCGGGGTGACGGTGGCGAGCAGACCGATCTTCAGCTCCGGTTTGGTGCTCTGGATATCCTCTTCGGAGAAGGATGTCAGTGGTTGTGCAGTGGTCATGGTGGCTCCTATAACTTGGTTGACTTGCGAGGAGATTGCTTCGCTGAGCTCTCGCAATGACAGGTATTAGTTCAGTTCCACGACGCGGGTGGCGCCGGTGGCAAAGACCCGCTCCGGGGGGAAGCCGGAGGCTTTGGCAACCTTTTCGCAGTGCGCCAGGTCCTCGGGGGTCATGAGCGGTGTATCGGCATATTTCCATTCCAGACCGAGACGGGTGTACTGGTCGCGGCACAGGTTGTTGAAGGCGCACAACTCCCAGCGGGAGACCATGCCGCCGAGGTGGTCGGCGAGGTGGCGCCCGATGGCGGACAGGTTGGCATCCGTGGCGGTGGCGCCGGGGATGAGCGGGGTGCGGATCCACAGGTCGATGGGACGGTCCTGCTCCCGGATGGCATCGCGGAGATGATCCAGGTTCTCCAGGATGTGCTTGTTCGAGACGCCGGTGAACTGCACTGTGCAGGGCAGGCATCCAGCAGCTTCACATCGAACAGCACCAGGTCGGTGTAGGGCAGCAGGCGGTCGAGGGTGCGGGCGGGGCACAGACCGCAGGTATCAATGGCGGTGGAGATGCCCTCCTCCTTCAAGCGGCGGAGCAGCGCCTCGGAGAAATTCGGCTGGAGGGTGGGTTCGCCGCCGGAGAGGGTCACGCCGCCGCCGGAGTTCTCGTAGTAGGCGCGGTCCTTGAGCAGTTCCGCCAGCGCCTCCGCGACGCTCATGTCCCTGCCCAGCATCTCACGCGCGCCGGAGGGGCAGGCTTCGACGCATTCCCCGCAGGCATCGCAAAGCTCACGGTCGATCACCAGCCCGGCATCGGTCATCGTCAGGCAGTGATTGGGGCAGGCCTCGATGCAGGTCCGGCAGTCCAGGCAGCGCACCGCGAACCACTGGGTCTGCAGCTGGCTGGAGATGCTCTCCGGGTTGTGGCACCAGGCGCAGCGCAGGGGCAGCCCTTGAAGAAGACGGTGGTGCGGATGCCCGGTCCGTCCTCGGTGGAGAGGCGCTGGAGGTTCAGGATGCGTCCGGTGATCATCTCATCTCATTTCATCGAGTGGCTTTCGCGGGCGATGATCTCGTTCTGCAGTTCACGCCCGATGGTGGTGAAGTAGGCGTTGTAGCCGGTGACGCGCACCAGCAGGTGGCGGTAATTCTCCGGGTGCTTCTGGGCATCCCGCAGCAGATCGGCGTTGATCAGGTTGATCTGCAGGGCGGAGCCGCCGTTCTCGATGTAGCCTTTGCAGGAACGCCTTGAACTTGTCGCGGTGCTCGGGGTCGCGCAGGATGGAGGGGTTGAAGGTCATGGTGTGGCTGCCGCCGTTGGGCAGCAGGTTCAGGTAGCCCGCCCAGTCGCCCTTGCCGTCGGCGGCTTTGCCGCCCAGCACCTTGCCGACCGAGTTGACGTTGGCGGTCGGTCCGTTGGTATCCGCGCCGTTGGAGGGGCAGAGCGCGTTGGAGAGGAACTTGCCGCGCGGGCGCCCGTCCGGGCTGGCGGGCAGGATGAAGCGAATCCGCGACCCAGTAGTTCCAGGACAGCATGCCGGGGCGGAACTGCCTGCCGGTGGACTGGGTCTTGTATTTCCAGGTCTCCTCCGTCCAGAGTTCCATCACCTGGCGGGCGAGGGCGTCGGCGGTGTCATCGTCGCGGCCGTACTTGGGGGCCTTGTGCAGGGCGCGCGCCTGCAGGACCTCGTGCCCGACCCAGTTATCCTTGAGCGCCTGCACCAGTTCGGTCATGCGTGCAGACCTTCTCGTCAAAGACCAGATACTTGACCGCCAGCAGGGAATCGACGGTGGTGGCGTAGGTCACGGCTTCGATGGTCACGTAGCCCAGTTCCGCGCCGCCCTCGTTGATGTCCAGCCCTTTCTCGGCGCAGCCCTTCACCAGGCAGGAGACATAGGGGGTGGGGGCATACTGCGCCCGGATGGACTCGGAGCGTTCGTAGAGTTCCACGATGCGGCGGATGATGCCGCCGGGTCTGGGCGGCGTAGGCATCCCAGAATTCCTCCCAGGTGGCGAAGCGTTGCGGGGTCGCCGGTGTCCGCGCCATCGAGCGGCGCGCTGATCCGTTTTGCCGGTGATGCCGTCGGTGAAGGGGATCAGGTCATAGCCGCCGGTCAGCGCCAGTTCGACCGCCTTGAGCAGGTTCAGGTTGGCGTCCACGGTGCCGGAGCGGTCGTTGCCGACCATGGTGTTCTCGAGGCAGCCCACCGGGGCGTAGTCGAAGACGTTATTCTCATGGATGAGGTGCTGGACGCCGGAACGCCTGGCTTCGCAGCATCATGCCTGCCATGGAGCGCTCATCGAAGTTGAGCAGGAAGGGCGAGCCCTGGCTGGAGGCGATCATCTCCACCACGCGGTCGAGCAGCTGGTCGGGCGAGCCGCGGTGCAGGCGGACGTTGGGCTTGGGCTCGAGGATGGGCGACATCTCGTCGATGACGTCCAGCAGGATGTAGGTCAGGTCATTGGTCATGTCGCGGCCGCCCGCGCCCATGCCGCCGATGGTGAAGAGCTGACCGTAACCGGCGGTGATGCCCTGGTTGCCGCCGGTGCGGATCATGCCGTCATAGGCGGTGTTGCAGTGGATCCAGAAGCACTTGAGGATCTCCTTGCCGAATTCCGGGTCCATGCCCTCGCGGATGGACTTTTCCCACATGGGATACAGATACTGGTCGAGCCGCCCGAAGGAGACGCCCGGGCCGGGATAGTTCTCGTCTGCCATGACCAGCATGTGGGTCAGCCAGAGGGACTGGACCGCCTCCCAGAAATTCTGCGCCGGTTCCCAGGGGACGCGCGTCAGGTTGTCCGCCATCTGGAGCAGTTCCTGCTTGCGCGCGGGGTCGGCTTCCTGCTCGGCGAGGCGGGTGCATTCCTTGGAATACTCGGCGGCCAGGTCGCGCGGCATGGTGGCGGCGGTCAGCATGGCGCGCAACTGCCCGCCGCGTTTGCCTGCCTTGATCGGCCGGGGACAGTCTGGCGTAGAGCGGACTCCAGTTCGGCGTGCACGGCTTTCCAGCCCTCGCGGAGGATGCGCCCGTAATCGGGGATCAGGTGACCGGAGGTGGCGCCGGCGTTGCCGTAGCCGTGGTTGTGGAACCAGAGCATGGCGGCGCGGGCGCCCTTGGGACCGTAGACCAGCTTGTCGCGGTCGCTGGGTCTCCTTTTCGGTGAGGCAGGAGGAGGTCTGGATGTTGAAGCGCGCCCCGGCGATCAGGTCGCCGGGCAGGACCTCCTTGGGGAGATATTGCACCATGACCTCGCGGTTGAACCAGGCGCGGCGTTCGGGCAGGGACCACTTCCAGAAATCCGGGTGCAGCTCGACCGGGCGGGCGATCTGGCTGAAGGAGGAACGGAAGGTCTGCAGGAAGGCGTAGGTCTCCGGGACGATGTAGAAGGTGAGCTCGTTGTACTGGAAATCCCAGGGTTCGCCGGTGGTCCAGGAGGTGTACTCGTTGTTCCAGGCGCGCTTGACCCCCTGGAAATAATAATCGCGCAGCCATTGGATGCGCGGCGAAAGATTGGTGGGTGTCTTGATGGAGTAGCGGGGTTTCTCAAGAACGGGTGTGGCGGTCATGGCTTTCTCCTTGGTGGGGGCTACGGGAGGTATTGTAACATCAGGGGGAGGAGAGAGATTTACGATTAGACGAGTATGAGGAATAGTTGAAGGTTGGATTCGAAGGTAGAATGGAGAATGGTCGTAATGGTCGAATAGTGAATGGCGGAAATGAGTACATGGAAAACAGTGAATGACGAGGATGGACGCGGAGAGGATGAAAGAGGAAGAAGGGGAGTTGACTTGGTTTGCCTGCCTGGAAGGAGCTAAAAAACCTGCCGCGAGCAGAGTCCGCGGGGAAAAGAGGTTCGAATAGGTTTTCTCTCGTAAAACGGGCATTGGAACCGCGGTTCGAATAATTTCCCTTCGTAAAAAAAGCATTCGAAGCGCGGTACGAATAGGCTTTTAAGCCATTTTTCATGGGGGAGATTAATGCCAGATGAGAAAGATTAAACGCGTCGATTTAAAATAAATACGCGGAACAAATCCATTTCGGTTGGAGGAATTCCAGGTCATTGTTTTAAAAAAGTGATGACGTTTCGTATGAGGAGGCGGGATCCTGGAAGGGGCTGGTAGGGTGCTGCCAGGAGATTGCTTCGGGAGTACCCTCGCAACACCTGCACTTGCGTGCGGTGCAAGTGTGACACCTGAAACATTAGAAACATGATATCGCCTCGATTTTTTAAAATAAATCCAAACGAACAATTCCCTTGCAGTTCCAGGAGTTTGAACAGCGGGATACCGGCAGATCGGCAAATAGGTGATGGGGGAATTATTTTCAGACGCAAGAATCATGAGGACCCTCCTTGTGCCCGACTGAAAGCGGGGCGGGTATCAACGACATTGAATCTAGCACAAATGTTCTATATTGTCAATGGTGTTTTTGGGAATCGGATGTAGAATCAACGGGGTGAAATGTATGCGAAACGCGGAGACCTTCGGTCAGAACAGCGGCGGGGTGAGGACACCCTCGCCGAGCAGGCGATTTATGTTTGGTGCGTTATTGATTGCTATTTTGATCAGCGTGGAATTGCTATTCCTTACAGCCCATCCGTCTCTATTTATAGATAAAAACCACGCTCCGACCGGCAAGATTGCATTTCTGTGGTCCCCAAATGGAAGTTCTACCATGGATTTGATTTTGTCCGATGGCAACGGAAATACTCTACGGGACATGGGGTACTTTTCAAGTACCATCGCGTTCTCACCAGATGGCAGTTTGCTCGCTACTGGTTGCCGACCATCTGACGATTACGGGATTGTCTCTGAAATATGCATCCTGGATGTGAATAAGTTTTCTTCCACTCGGGAGCAAATCGCTGTTGGGGTTTATGACACACGCTATCCAATCACATCCAAAGTTGCCTTGCCTGAGCAGTGTTTGCAGTATCAATACAAAAAGGGAGGGTCGTTGGAAGGCATCTTCTCCATTGACTGGTCTCCCACAGCGGACAGATTGATTCTTCTTTGTGGCAAGCCTGACGCCCGGGAAGTGTGTATCGTTCCACTGGAAGGAAATGCATATTGTTGGGACCATAATGCCAGTAAGGATGTGTTTCGTGCAGCATGGTCACCAGTGGATGAAAACACCATTTTAGTAGCTGACTGGCAATATCCGGAATTTAAAATATATTTAGTTGAACCATCTGGAGCGAAGCTCAGGTACATTGCAAACGGGGGAAGCCCAACATGGTCTCCTGATGGGGGACAAATTGCTTATGTGGAATCCATTTATTATCCAGATTTAGGCAACCGTTCACAAGGGATTGCATCGATCAATACTGATGGGTCAAACCACAGATGGTTGTATAAACCCAAGCTCGAAGATGTTAATAATTCCATCGACCTGCTTGGAATTGCATCTGGCAGACCTACTCGCTTGGCATGGTCCCCAGACGGCGGCTTTATCATATTTTCAGGAGTTTAACGGTTATTGGTTTAATTTTCGAATATTTCGCCTGGATATTTCGACAGGCAACATAACTGTTCTCATGGATCCTGGTATTTTCAGCAATATTGTGACAGAGCCTGATTGGGGACCATAAGTATGGCAATGCTTCTCCCGGTGCCCATTTGTCTGCTTATTGATACTGTACAAATTCAGGAGTGAAAGAATGTCTTCGGCGTTCAAGACAGCCGTGGGGTGAGGCACTTTGCAGTGTGCTATGCGAACACCCTCGCCGAGCGGGAGTAAAAAACGACATTTGACTAAAGGGTGGAAAATCCCTATACTATAAGCTGTTATTGGCTACCCGTAGCTGGGCGGCTTCGTAGAATATAAAGGGAATGAAAACGATGGCAGATGTGCTCTTGTTCATGCGATCTGGTCGGGAAACATTTGGAAGCAAAAAACCATTTGGGTTTTTAGCGCAATATCCATCCCTGGTCAAATATTCAACTTTTTTGTGAAACAACCGGATTCGAATTTAGTTGGGGCATTTATTTATTTGGCAGTACTTATTTTATTTGTAATAGTAAATTTTATAAGTCTTTTCGGAGTTCCATATGCTGCATATTGTTTTTCCGATGGGGAAAGATGTCAATGTTCCGGATACTTTTTCTGCGGTAAAGAAATTTGCATGGCGGATGCTTGGCAGTTCCTGTCTCTTAGGATTAGTGCTTATACCTTTTGTGTGCGGTTGTTGTTATTTGGAATAGATAGATCAACAGTACCCGCTCATATTTCTGATTGGGCAATATTACTGTTCCTACCGTTCTCATTGTTTAGCGGCATGTGGTACTTCACCATGTTTGAATTCTTTGCATACGACGGTGGTATTCGGGAAAGTCTAAAAAACGCATGGGGGCTGTTTACTTCTCATTTCAGCACCCTGGCGATACTAGGAATAAGCATGGCATTAGCAGCCAGGTTTTCTGCATTTTATCTGGAATATTCACGGTGCTGATCCAATCCGGCTTTGACTTGACTGCATTAAACGATGTCAATACATTAATCCGTCCGCATCCTTAGGTACAAACGTGTTATTTGTGTCAATGAATGGAATTGTTCAGATCGTCATTACCCCATTTTATGCTTCCACATTTGCGCTGGCGTACCTGAAATACGCTGGAGCCAAGACGTCCATATTATCAAGACAAATGGAACAGAAAAACAACAATTGACTCTCGCTCGGCGAGGGGGTTCCAGAGCCCTACCCCCGAGAGCCCTACCCCCAGCCCTCCCCAAAACCTTCGAATCTAGGGAGGGGAGTTGTTGCGTGATGTGCGACGTTCATCCTTGAACCAGGACTACAATTCAAACCGCGGACAAGACGTTGCGAAAAGAATTGGATCTCGGACAAACAAGATGAGACCCTTCAACCTTCTCCCCGGGCAAATCAAAAGTAAAACGAGAGGAAGTATCTGCACCCCTGGAGACCTATTGGACTCTCACCACCGAACAACTCATTGCTGCGCTGCACACCACCCATAACGGCATCCAACAAACAGACGCTGAGAGCCGCATCAAACAATACGGGCCAAACGCGCTGAAAGCGCAACGACAAACCACGGCGTTTGGGCTGCTGTTGAGCCAGTTCAAAAGCCCGCTCGTTCTGATCTTGATTTTCGCCTCCATTGTCTCCGCCTTTGTGGGCGAGTGGACCGATGCCATCATCGTGCTGGCCGTGGTCATCGGCAGCACGATGCTCGGCTTTGTGCAGGAATATCGGGCCAGCAACGCCGTTGAGAAATTGCGTTCGCAGGTGACCATCAAATCAAGCGTATTGCGCGGCGGCAAACCGCAGATGGTGCCCTCCGAGCAGGTGGTTCCAGGTGACGTGGTTCTGCTCTCAGCGGGCAGTCTGATCCCGGCCGATGGGATCGTGCTGGAGACCAACGACTTCTTTGTGAACCAGGCGGTGCTGACCGGCGAAACTTTCCCGGTGGAGAAAACCCCGGGAATTGTCCCGGCCAAAGCCAGTCTGGCAGAACGCACCAACTGTGTCTTTATGGGCACCAGCGTGCGCAGCGGCACGGCGCATGTGTTGATCGTGCAGACTGGCAAATCCACCGTGTTTGGTCAGATTGCCGAACGGCTCAGCCTGCGCCCGGCTCAAACTGAGTTTGAACGCGGTGTCCAAAATTTTGGTTATCTGCTGACACAGGTCATGCTGGTGATGGTGGTGCTTGTCCTGGCCATCAACATCTTCCTCGCCAAGCCGCCCATCGACTCGCTGCTCTTTGCGCTCGCGCTGGCAGTCGGCCTGGCGCCCGAACTCCTGCCCGCCATTATCAGCATCACCCTTGCTCACGGCGCGCAGCAGATGGCCAAACGCGGTGTGATCGTGCGCCGGCTTGAACTCGATTGAGAACTTCGGCAGCATGGATGTGCTGTGCACCGACAAGACCGGCACCCTCACCGAAGGCGTCGTCCGGCTGGATGGCGCGCTCGACTCTCGATGGGCAGCCATCCACCGCCGTTCTGAATTACACCTATCTCAACTCGCAGTATCAAACCGGGATGAATAATCCTTTGGACGATGCCATCAGCGCTTACGCCCAACAAGCCGGGGTAAAGACTGGCGCAGAACAAAAGATCGATGAAATCCCGTACGACTTTGTGCGCAAGTGTTTGAGCGTGGTCACGGCCAACGCTCAAGGGCGAGCGCACCCTCATCACCAAGGGCGCGCTGGAAAACATCCTGAAGATCTGCACGCAGGTCCAGGCTGGAGATGAAAGCCATCCGCTGGATGACAAAGCGCTGGCCGGGATTGAACAGCGCTACAGCGACTGGAGCGAAAAAGGCTTCCGCGTGCTGGGTGTGGCAACCCGGAGACTGGACGGGCAAGCCGCACTCCTATTCGAGCGCCGATGAAAAGGATCTGACCTTCATCGGCTTCCTGCTGTTCTTCGACCCGCCAAAGGCCGATGTGCAGAAAGCCATCGTCGATCTGGCGCAAGCGCGGCGTACAACTCAAGATCATCACCGGCGATAACGAGAAAGTGGCCCGGCATGTCGCCGAGGCCGTGCATCTGCCAATCACGGGCGTGCTGACCGGCAGCGCGCTGAACGACATGTCCGACGAGGCCCTCTGGCACGCCGCCGAACGGACGAACATCTTCGCAGAAGTGGACCCCAACCAGAAAGAGCGCATCATCCTGGCCTTGCGCAAGACCAAACATGTGGTCGGTTATATGGGCGATGGCATCAACGATGCTCCCGCCTTGCACGCTGCCGACGTGGGCATCTCGGTGGACACGGCAGTGGATGTGGCCAAAGACGCCGCCGATTTTGTGTTGCTCAAGCAGGATTTGGATATTCTGCGCGAGGGGATTGATGTTGGCCGCGTGACCTTCGCCAACACGCTCAAGTATATTCTGACGACCATCAGCGCCAACTTCGGCAACATGTTCAGCATGGCCGGGGCCTCGCTGTTCCTGCCATTCCTGCCCTTGCTCGCGCCGCAAATCCTGCTCAACAACTTTCTGTCGGATATTCCCGCCACCACCATCGCCAGCGACAATGTGGATCCGGAATGGGTGGCGAAGCCGCGCCGCTGGAACACCGTCTTTATCCGCGATTACATGGTGCTCTTCGGCCTGGTCAGTTCGATCTTCGACTTCCTGACCTTTGGGGTGCTGTTGTTTCTATTCCGCGCTTCGCCGGAGGAGTTCCGCACCGGCTGGTTCATCGAGTCGCTGCTGACAGAATTGGTGATCGCACTGGTCGTGAGAACGCGCCGCGTGTTCTTCCGCAGCCGGCCGGGCACACTTTTGCTGGTGAGCACGCTGATCGTTGTCGGCGTCACCCTCGTGCTGCCGTATGTCCCTTTCAACTTCTTGTTTGGCTTCATCCCGTTGCCTGCGCCGCTGATGCTGACGATGCTCGGGCTAACGGCGCTTTACGTCCTGGTCACTGAAATAGCCAAAAAGTATTTCTACTCCCGGTTGGAAAATGCGATTGCCTGATGAGTCCCATTCGCTTGCCCGCAGATATAGGGGAGCACGCCAAGTTGGCTCCCGGCAGGAATTGGAGGAAGGGTTGAGGAAAAGACATGAAAAATCGCTGGTTCTTGCTCGTCCTGACGGTCTTTTCCTATGGGTGGTGTATCGCAATTTACTGAATTGGAACAACTCAAAGCCACGCTGGCGCAGGGACAATGGGGCTGGATGTTTGCGGCGGTGCTTTCCCAAATGCTGTATTATACGGTCTTTACAGCATCGTATCAGTCCGCGTTTTACACCGTGGACATTCCACACACACACGCGACTTGATCCCAGTAACGTTGGGTCGTTGTTCATCAATGTGGTGGTACCTGCAGGCGGAGCAGGTGGAGCGGCTCTTTTTACCGAAGACCTTGCGCGGCGGGGAAAACCAGCGGCGCGCGCGGCAAGCGGCGTGCTGTTGCAATTGATTGCGGATTTCAGCGCGTTTACCTTCTCCTGATTCCCGGTCTGATCTATCTTTTTATCCAGCATGACCTGAAAATTTATGAAATTGTGGCGGCAGTCATCCTGTTGCTGATGACCACCGGCTTGAGCGGCATGCTGATGCTTGGCATGTGGAAACCCTTGGCTGCAGCGGCTGTTCGTCTGGTCACAGTGCACAGCCAACTGGATGTTCGGTCGCTTGCGCCGTTCGCTGTCGCTGGCGGACGATTGGGCACCGAAAAATGCCGAAGAGTTCAAGCAAGCTGCCTGGGCAGCGGCAGTCATCCATCTCGTTTGATGCGTACGATCGGGGTTGCCTTGCTGGCGCACATACTGGATATCACAACACTGTACATTCTATTCCGGGCATTCAACCAACCGATCGGTTTGGGGGCTTGATGGCCGGGTATGCGATGGGGATTCTATTCTGGATCGTTTCCATCACGCCGCAAGGGATTGGTATTGTTGAAGGCATGATGGCATTGACGTTTACTTCACTGGGTATTCCCGGCGCAGTGGCGACAACAGTAGTACTGGCGTTTCGAGGCTTGACATTCTGGATTCCGATGCTGTTGGGATTTTTCGCCGTTCAGCGAATACGGATATTGGGTCCGGAACGCCACTCTGACTGAGACCTGGGGTGTGCGTTTTGCAGCCATCCTGGTCGCATTGATGGGCGTGATCAATGTGCTTTCGGCTGTGACTCCTTCGTTGGCGGACGGCTGAAAATCCTCGAACAATATTCTCCGCTCGAGGTGCAGCACGGTGGGCATCTGACGGCCGCCTTGGCAGGTTTTGGCTTGCTGGCGCTGGCATGCGGCTTGTGGCGACGCAAACGCGTGGCATGGATCATGACCCTGGTCATTCTCGGGTTTCATCGTCAGCCAATGTTAAAGGGTCTGGATTACGAAGAGGCGCTTTTGGCGGGTGGGTTGATGGTGATTCTGTGGCGGATGCGCGACCAATTCCATGCCCGTTCGGATACCCCATCCATCCAGCAGGGATTGCGTGTGCTGGCAGGAGCGTTCCTCTTCACACTGGCATATGGTGTGAGTGGATTTTTTCTGCTTGACCGTCATTACAGCGTCAACTTTGGTTTTTGGGATGCACTCAGGCAAACAGTGGTAATGTTCACCCAGTTCTATGATCCCGGGCTAACACCTGTAACCCGTTTTGGTCGATTCTTTGCCGATTCGATTTACATCGTTGGCGCAGGTACGTTTGGCTACGCAGGTTTGATGCTGCTGCGCCCGGTCTTTGTGCGTGAACCTGGCGACAGAAGAGGAGCGATGCGCAGGCACAGAAAATTGTGGAACGATACGGTCATTCTTCGCTGGCGCGTTTTTTGCTCTTCGACGACAAGCACTACTTCTTCACCCCCGGCGGCTCGGTGATCGGATATGCGGTGGTCGGGCGCACTGCGGTGGCCCTCGGCGACCCGATCGGTCCGGAGGATGATCTGCTCGCCATGCCATCCAAGCTTTTACAACCCTTTGCCAACGACAATGACTGGTTGCCGGTCTTTTACCAGACCCTGCCAGAAACACTTGAGATATATAAGCAGGCTGGATTTGATGCTCTTTGCATTGGGAGAAGGGATTGTCAACCTGGAAACCTTCACACTGGAAGGCAAGGCGGGAAAGCATTTGCGTACCCCGGTCAACAAACTAACCAATGCAGGATACAAGTTTGTCGTCCACCAACCACCTATTCCGATGAACTTGCTCAAAGAATTGCGTGCCATCAGCGATGAATGGTTGACATCTATGCATGGCTCGGAGAAAAGATTCTCACTTGGCTGGTTTGAGGACGACTACATCCGTAACTCACCAATTGCAGCAGTACATATGCCTGAAGGCTGGATCAGTGCCTTTGCCAATCTCATACCAGAATACCAGGCCAACGAAGTTACCATTGACCTGATGCGCCATCGTCGTGAGATCGAAAATGGCACGATGGAGTTCCTATTCGTCTCCTTATTCCAGTGGGCGAGGGACCAGGGCTATGCAGATTCAACTTGGGCTTGAGTGCCCTTTCCGGGGTCGGCGAGCAGCCGATGATCCAGCCATTGAGCGAGTGATGCATTTCGTCTATGAACATGTAAACCAGTTCTATAACTTCAAAGGATTACATGCCTTCAAAGAGAAATTCCACCCGGAATGGTCGCCGCGTTACTTGATCTATCCTGGTGCGGCAAACCTGGCGCAAGCCTGGCTGGCAGTTGTTCAAGCCAATTCCGGGAAGCCAATATTTTTCCGTTGAGTTATTTGAAAAAAATGACCATACTCTCCAGGTTTATTTGGTCCGCTGATCAACAACAGCCTGTTTCGAAACGTGTAATGATATTTGACTTAAGGGCAAATATTATTATAGTAGTTACGGTTACCAGCCTCCTCCCGGAGTTTTACACGGTGACCGTTATCAAGCGTTAGTCCGTTCCTGCACAATCCCTCGTCCGGCAGCCGGACCGGTTTTTACATAAGTATGGAGTTCATCATGGATCGAAAAAAATTATTCCAGTTGATCATTGGCATGATATTGATCACATCCATCCCCGCAGCGTGCAGCC
>CAWGMC010000060.1:0-15036 GCA_963823545.1 uncultured Chloroflexia bacterium
GCATTTGACTATACCGGTTTGCATTATCAGCATGTTTTTTTATGACAAAGAACATCCTGAAAATATTACATGAAAGGCTGTCAGGCATTGTGAATTAATCAGCGATTAATGTATAATCACTCTACGCATTCGATGGGTATTCCAACTACTTCATCAAAATAGGAGATGAGGACTGCACATGGATTTGAGGGAACTGTGCATCGTTCAATCCACAAAGGGGGAACTGGGTTTCTAAGGGATCGACCATCCCAACCTGATGCAGGAGCATCCTGCTTAGCTCAATGTAACCTAAATCCAACCTGACCTGGAGGGGTCTTATGAGCATAAAATCTACCTCGCGAGTCCTGACGATTCTGGTCATGCTCGCTCTTGTACTGTCACTATTCACATCCACCGGACAAGCGGCACCATCCGTTGATGTAACCTTCACCATTCTGCATACCAATGACTTTCATGGTCAACTGGAACCATCCGGCAGCAATCCCGGCATGGCGCGCACAGCCAGCGTCATTAATGGCGTACGCACCGCAGTCGGGGATGCAAATGTCCTGGTCTTTGATGCGGGTGACGAAATGCAGGGCAGCCTGCTCTCGAACCTGACCCACGGCTATCCCACCATTCAAACCTTTAACCCGGTGAGCTACGACCTTGCCACCTTCGGCAACCACGAGTTCGACTGGGGTCAAACCGAGCTAGCCTCCGCACCGGAGAGGCGGCTTATCCCTATGTCACCGCCAACATCGTCCAGAACAACACCGGCAATTGCGCCACCGCTGGCTGGACGCCCCCGGCTTTCGCGGATGCCCCCTGGCAGATGTTTACCATCGGCACTCCCGAGACCGTCAATGTCGCGGTCATCGGCGTGACGACCACCGAAGTACCGTACATCACGGTTTCCACTGCCACCACCGGTCTGTGCTTCAAGGACCCGCAGAGTCCATCATCCATTACTATGATGCCATGAAGACAGCCGGCGCGGACGTGATCGTTGTGGTCAGCCATCTTGGTTTCAATGATGGCGGCTACGGCTACGGCATCCCCGTCATCGGTGACAAGACTCTCGCAACCAACCTCATCAAGGCTGGCAAGCCCGTCAATATGATCATCGGCGGTCACAGCCATACCGATCTAAGTGCAGCCACCGTGATCACTGTCACGGGCTACACTGGGACAACCACGGTTGCACAGGCTCATTACAACGGTCGCAAGGTCGGACACGCTGATTTTACCGTCCACCCGGATGGATCTGTGGCGATCGTCTGGACCAGGCTGGCTGTCAGCACCTCTGGCGCACAAGACGCGGCCATTAACACACTCATTACGGCTTTGCGTCTGATCCTGCCTATACCGCCATCGTGAACCAGCCGATCGGCTATTCAGCAGTCGACCTGGGTCGCTCCAATAGCGCCGACAACATGATGGGCACCTTCATTGATGACGCCATCTACGACTACCTGAACACCGATGCCGAACCCGCCAATGATGTGGATCTCTTCTTCAATAACGCCGGCGGCATCCGCACCGATTGGTGCTTGTTGGCGGTGTGTGGGTCAGTACCGGTTGTGTGGCTGGTACGCATGCACCGGGGCTTCTCACCTATGGCAACATGTTCACCATCCTGCCCTTCGGAAATGCGACCGCGGTAGGGACGATGACCGGGGCGCAGATCCTGGAAGTTGTCAACTACGGTCCCAACGTAGCCGGTGTCATCCAACCCGCCGGGTTGAAATACAAATACTACGAATACAACGATGCCAATCCCGGTCCGCAACCCTGGGCTTGGGGTGCGTATGACGTTGAGGTCTATAACAAGACCACCGCTGTCTGGGAACCGTTGGACCTGACCAAGACCTACAAGGTCGGCACCAATGAGTTCCTGGCTCCCGCTGGCGGCGATGGCTACAATGGCTTCAAGTACATGACAAATATCACCTATTGGGGTGATATGCTGAATGCCGTCAACGCCTATGTAACCGCTAATTACGGCACTGAAGGCACCGCCTACATGGGTCCCAATGGTGATGGCACGCTGGACGGACGCATCATCCAGGACACCAGCGGCACGATCAAACCGCTCACCATCCTTCATCACAACGATTCGCATGGCAATGCTGCCAAGACCACCTATCGTCGGCTACACCCAGCTTGTCACGCTGATCAAGCAGGAAAGACTGCACAATCCCACCTGCAACCTCCTGCTCAGTTCGGGTGATAACATCCAGGGCGATGCGATGATGTACTACTTCAAGACCGCCCCCACCGGTTTCACCTCCGATGGCACCGCGATCGCCGATCCCGCCCTGCATATGAACCCGTTGATCAAAGCCATGAACACCATGAACTATGATGCCATGACTTTGGGCAACCACGAGTTCAACTTCGGCAAGGATGTCTTCACCAGCGTCCTCGGTCAAGCCACCTTCCCGCTCCTGCAGGCGAATCTGACAGATGACGGTTCCTATGGGCTGGCTGCCGCGAACATCCAGCCCTACGTGGCGAAGTCCATCTGCGGTGACGTCGATGTAGCCATTCTCGGCATCGGCAACCATCGCATCCCCAACTACGAACTCCCCAGCAACATCCCCGGCTTGACCTTCTCCGATCCAATTGTCAAGACGCAGGAACTGCTCGCCCTGCTGCGCCCCACCAACGATGTGGTCGTTGCTTTGACACACATCGGCTTCACCGAAAATCCCACCAGTGTTGAAGTGGATGCCAATGTCGACACCAACCTGATTGACCAGACCTCCGGTCTGGATGCTCTGGTCGGCGGGCATAGCCATACTGATCCGTCTTGGGCAAATAGGTACGGAGGCTTGTACAAGTATCTGCCTACCATCATCCTTGACGCAGACGGCAATCCAGTGATCACCGGGCATGCCTATCGCTACAACAACACCCTCGGCGAGCTCGTCCTTGGCTTGCGCGACCTGGGCGGTGGCAACTATGAGGTCGTCACCCAGACCGGGCGCTATCTCACCGTATCCATGCCACCACGGAAGATGCCGCCACCAAAGCCATCGTCGATCCCTATGTCGCGTTGTTGAACACCTACAACAACACGGTCATCGGTCAGACCACGGTTGCCATTGACACCCTGCAGGCTTACACGCAGGAAACCAATGGAGCCAACCAGCAGGCTGATGCAGGTGTCTACGAACTTGAATCTCACGGAATTCCTGTGGACTTCCACCTCTCTGGCGCCATGAGCAACCGGGCTGTTGCCACCTCAGGACCATATCCCATGGACCTGAAGATCAGCGATATGTTCTCGCTCATGCCCTATGAGAACTCCCTGGTGGTGATTAGCATGAATGGTCCGCAGCTCAAGGCGGTCCTGGAACGCGCCTACCGGAACTACTATTACTACAAGTATGTTCCGCTTCAGGGCGGGTATTCCTATTACACCACCTGCATGATCGACACCAATGCCGGCAACGTGATCACCTACAATGATCTGTATCCCGCGCTGCCGAATGGCAAGAACGTGGTCTCGCTGGTCATCGGCGGTGTCCCCGTGAACTTCACGGATGCCACCACCTACTACAACGTCTCCACGGTCAACTACCTGGCAGCCGGCTCCTGCAACTTCAACGATGGCGGCGTAAGCCTCTGGCCTCTGAACCAGATCGTCGCGGACACCCAGTATTATGTCCGCGATGCGGTGATTAACTACGTCACCCACATGGGAACGGTCTCACCTGCCATCGAGGGTCGCCTTGCCTTCATCTCCGACTCCACCGCTCCTGTTGCCACCGTCGCCGCCCCGCTTGCCCAAATGGTACATGAACACGGCTCCATTGACCATCGATTTCGGCGTCACCGACGATATCTCGGGCGTCAAGAGGGTGGTTGCCAAGCTTGATGGCGTGAACGTGGTGGACGGAAAGGTCATCAACCTGAAACTGTACAAGGCTGGCACCTCGCACAGGTTGGTCATCACCTCCACGGACAATGCCTACAACACCTCGATCAAGGTCGTGAGCTTCAGGGTGAAGACAACCATAGCCGCCATGAAGACGGTCGTCACATGGATGTACAATCGTGGCGATATCACCTCTGCAACTGTCTACCAGGGTTTGATCGACAAGCTGAATCTCGCTGCGACAGCCTCGACCAGTGCAATGAAGGCGAATTACTTGAATTTGTTCATCCGCCAGGTGACTGCGCAGACCGGGGTCTCCATCCCTGCTGCCAGGGCCGACCTGCTCATAGCTGACGTCCAGTGGTTGATTAACACTCTGCCGTAAACTCGGGACAAAAAAAGGGCGGGGCACGACTGCCCGCCCTTCATCACGATCAGGAAAGATCGCTTTGAAAAGTAGGTCGCACTCAGGTGCGGCCTATTTTTTCCACACCCTGAATTCCTTCAAACTCGATCCACCCAAAAACTCACGCACGATGGAATTGGCGGGGATAAGACTCGTATCGATCGGCAGGAACCATTCCAGGAAAGCCAGCAGTCGCTTGGCTTCGATGAATTCCAGCGTACCGTGGGGGACCTGCCTGAGCAAAGGCTCAGCCATCGGTCTGAGCGCGGAGAGTTCATAAACCAGTGCCGAATTGAACATCACATCGCAGTTTTCCTGGTAGGGGAAAATGTATCGCTTCTCCCCCGCCCGCACCGCCTCCCAGCGCGAGATCGTCTGGGCGGCCGAATAGCCGCGCTCACGTGCATCGCGCACGATGCGCCGGATCAGGCGTGTATCGGTCGTCGAGACGCGGTTGTGGCGGTCCAGGTTGACCTGCGTCAGCGCGGATACATACACCTTGAAGGCATGGCCCTGCCAAGCCCTCCCGTCAACAGGCGCGGGTTAAGCCCGTGGATGCCCTCCAGGATCAGCACCTGCCCCTTGTGGAATCGGACAACCTCGCCTTCTTCGCGCATCCCTGACTTGAAATTGTAATGCGGCAGGTGAACCTTCTCTCCCTTGACCAGTCGCTCGAGATGATCCGCCAGCAGGGGCAGGTCGAGCGCGTTGATGAATTCATAGTCGGGCTTGCCATCCCGCCCGATCGGGGTCTGGTCACGCTGGACAAAGTAATTGTCGAGTTCGAGCGGGTAGGGTGATACTCCGTTGGCAAGCAACTGCACGGACAGGCGGCGTGAGAATGTGGTTTTCCCGGAGGAGGAAGGTCCCGCGATCAGCACGATGCTGGATTCCCGTTCGGCGATCTGCCCGCGATCTGCGCCAGGTGGCGTTCGTGCATTGCCTCGGAGACCAGTACGATCTCGTCGGCATGCCCTGCCTTCGATGGCATCGTCCAGCGCACCGACGTTATCAATGCCAAGGCGCTTCAGCCAGTCGCCATATTGGCGGAAGGCGGTCAGCAGTTTGGGATAATCCCCCATCGGCTCCAGGGCGGTTGGCGAGTGGCGGCGCGGGAAATGCAGGGTAAAGCCCCCGTTGATGAGCGACAGTTCGAACCATTTAAGATAACCCGTGGATGGGACCATGTACCCGTGCAGGTAATCCATCCGGTCCTTCAGCGCGTAGAGCGTCAGGTAATGTTTTGAACGGTGTCTTAACAAGCGCACTTTATCGTCAAAACCGATTTTCTTGAAGTAGTCCATCGCCTCCTGCGAGCGGGATCTCCCGGCGTTCGAAGGGCAGGTCCTCCTTGACGAGTCCGTGCATATGCTTGTTGAGTTCTTCCAGTTCGACCGGCGAAAGGGATCCGCGCCCCGCCACCTGGCAGAAATATCCACCCGAGGACAGGGAATGGTCGATGGTCAGTTTTCCTTTGGGGAACAGGTCGGCAAAAGCCATCTCCAGCAGGCAGACCAGTGAACGGCGGTAGATGCGCGCCCCGTCTGCCGTGTCCATCGTGATCGGGGTGACCTGGCTTTCCATCTCCACGGGAAAGGTTAGTTCATGCAATTCACAGTTGACGATTGCCGCCACGATCGGCGCGCTGAAATCCTTCTTTACGATTTTCAGGAAATCGCCCACCATTGCCCCGCGTGGTCCGGTCAGGGTGGTCTCCCCGGGGAGATGGATCTGGACGGTGGCTGCGGGTGGCGTGATTGCGAACGAATTATCCTTGCTCATGTTTTCTTCCGGTTATTTTTCATCTCGAAATGTGGTCTCTGCCTGGTTGAAACGATCCATCAATTCCTCTTTCATTCGTTTTCCGGTCGTTGGATCCAGGCTGTACAGGTTGCGCTTTTCCTGGTCATCCTCCTGCAGGTCATAAAGTTCATATGCATCGGGATACTTATCGTAGCCCCGGTAGTGTACCAGTTTCTTCGTGCCTTTGACCATGGCAATGCTCACCCGGCTGAGCGGTCGGAAGGAGGATACCTCCTTGGCTTCCACCGAAAAGACCGGGCGCCCGGATTCCTCGCCGCCTGTGCCAAGACCCGGCAGGCTTCGTCCCTCCAGGTCATCCGGGATGGGACGACCTGCGATCGAGAGGATCGTTGGCACCAGGTCGGTATTGCTGGTGGGTGCATAAATATCCTGCCGGGAGGTCTGCCCGGGCTTGAACACCATCAGCGGGACATGGATGACCGGGTTGAAGAGCAGCGGGGTGTCGTGCCCGTATTCCCCGCGTTCAAAGAATTCCCCGTGGTCCGAGGTGATGATAAAGTAGGTATTATCCAGCACGCCTGCTTCCCCAAGGGCATCCAACAACCTGCCGATTTCCGCATCCACGTTCGCTACGTATTCATCATATCTTTTCCGGAAATCCAGCAGGGTCCGCCGGTTTGCGCGTCCACCCAGCGGATGATACTGCTTGGTCGGAAATTCGATCTCCTCCAGCGAATCGACATATTCCCTGGTTGGACGATAGGTCGAATGCGGCGCCATGAGATGGAAATAGGCAAGAAATGGATTTCCGCTCTGGTGCAGGTCAAGAACCGTCTTGAGGATTCCATCATACAGGTCCCGGTTCTTGAAGAAGTAATACCCGTTGCTGGGCATTCCGTATGGATGTTCCTCATCCACCACGGTCAGATCCTGGTTGCTGAGCCCATAGAACAATCCCAGGTACCCCATGACTGCGGAGCCGGATAACGGGTTTACCACATGATGTGTGGAAAGCAGGAAATCATCTATGGCAAAATACGCGCCCAGCTGATCCTTGATGAAGGCATGGCTGACGAGCGGTTTTTCCTGTCCATAAATGAAGGTGGGCGATGGAATGTGTTGGTCCAGGTCTTCGCTGAATTGACGCAGGAACAGGTCAGCCCACAGGTTCTGGGAAAACCCGACGCGTTGATATTCCGGTCCCAGCAGGTGGAAGATGTTATTGTCAACCAGGGGACGGTGCACCAACCCGCCCAGGTTGATCGCCCGGTGCCTCCAGGGATACATCCCGGTCAGGATGCTCGCCGTGCCGGGGGTCGTGTAATTTCCGCCCGAGTAGTGCGAGTGGTAGACCAGCGCGCGCTCCGCCAGTCGTTCCAGGTTGGGAGTCGTGTGTCGGCGGTATCCATACAACGACAGGTTCTCAGCAGACATGGTATCCGCCAGCAGGATCACGAAATTGGGTTTCCTGCCGTCCATTAACCTCGCCCGTGACTGCAGCCCCGTCAGGATTGTGCCCGCGCCGAGCAGCGCTGATAGTTTTAGAAGATCACGTCGGTTTATGTTTTTCATGACATTAGAAAATGTTCCGGTAAAGGACGACCAGCATGGAGATCAATGAGATGGGAATGAACAGGTAGAGAAAAACCATCATCCGGTCGGAGATCCACCACGCAGCCTTGACGATTGATTTGCTGCGGGTGGAAAGAAATGCCAGCAGCAGCGTGACTGCCAACCCGACCAGGGACCACGCGATCAGGTTTGAAATATAGGAATATCCTTCCAGCGAGAAACGGTACATGAAAAACATGATGGTGCCCAGGCCGGTCATCGCTGCAACAGATCCCCGGGTGATGAACACATCCCGCAGCCAGCGGGCGGGCAGTAACAGGCACAGGATAAGGATGATCCCCAGCACGACCAGGCTTTCCAGCATGGTGGCTGTCATCGAATACGCCAGCACGACCAGGATCTGCCCCATGGTCAGGTACATCACCCAGGATGGCACTTTCCATAGGAACACCACCAGCGTCCAGCCGTACACCATGAATGCGATCACTGCCAGGACAGGCAGGATGTCATTTTGGGCGGGCAGGCGGGATTTGATTTTCTCCATGCGTGGTCTCAATGCCTTTGCGATCGGTCACTTCAATAGATCCAATAATTTCTCCGGCTGATGGGAGAATTGCTCCGCGGAGAGTTCGCCGGATGTGAGTCGGAGCAGGGTCTCGGTCAGCACCTTGTTGACCGGGGTCGGCACCCCAGTCTTCTCCCCTGCCCGGACGATCGCGCCGTGCAGGTAGTCTACCTCCGATTTACCGCGTCCCGAGTGCAGATCGATATGAAAGGACGGCATCTTGGCGCCCCGCCCGCTTCCTGCCGCGCGTCCGAGCATGGGTTTTGACAACCAGAGCGGCAGTCGCGTCGCGAACTCCAGGGCGCGTACCGGGGTTCCCGGCAGGTTGACCACAGGTATCTTTTGTGCCTCCATCACAGCCAGGCACTCCCGCAGCATTTCGATCTCGATTTTATAAAGCCTCTTGTCCGCGAACACCTGGGCGGCAGTGTAATCAAGGATGGCTGAGGTGGGATTGGCGACCAGGTTGGTCAGCATTTTCGACCACTTCATGGCAGCCGCATTCGGAAAAAGTTCCGCCTTGAGGAATGCCTCGTTGAATGCGGATGCCAGCTTTTTGGATGACTGGATATCCATCCGCGATGCCGATACCGCGCAGCTTCTCAAGCACGATGTCCCCTGCCCCGCGCCGTCCGATCGCAGATGTGACCGTCCCGGGGATGACCTTGTCCGCACCGATTACGCCTGCCAGCATGGATTCATTGTCCACGCCGTTCGAGAAACACACGATCGGTGGAAGTTTTGATGCAAAAGGCGCCATCCCCTCCAGCACGCTTTCGGTGTCAAATGACTTGAGCGCAAAGATGGCGGCATCAAAGGGACCGTAGTTCAGCGCCTCTTCGAGCGAACCTGTGATGACGAACGAGCTCGCTGGAAGAATAAAGGCATCCTTGGTCTTCCTCCTCTCATCGATCGCCAGGTCAAGCCGCAGACCGCGCTGGCGCAGTTCCTCCACCACCGTCGGTCTCTCCACGAATACAACCTGCTGTCCTGCCAGGGCGAGTGACCCGCCGATGTAGGTTCCAATGGCTCCTGCGCCAAAAGTGAGGATTTTTAATCGGGCTCGAGGGGGAGGCGGATACCATGTTTTGTTTTCTACCTGTATTTTTCTATAATGAGACATTGACGACCGCTGCCGGGCGCTGCTTACTTCCCGCTGGCTTTCCAATGATCACGGTCAAAGCGCATTAATCGCCAGTTATGAGAGTCCGGTTCATACGCAAACTCTGCAAAAGTGGTGTTGCGAAACCAGAAGCGCGGACCGTTATGATGCGCCTGCGGGGCAATGCCCAGGATCGAATACATCGTCATGTTCAGGATGCCCCCGTGGGAGACGACCAGGTACCTGCCCGGTTTTCGGTCCAGGATGGATTGGATGCCGCGCCCTGCCCGCAGGAATACCTCCAGTCGGCTCTCGCCTGTCTCGCCGATCCGGGTGTACGGTGTCATGAATTTTTGCGTATCCCAGCCGATCTCATCGTCACGCATACCTTCCATCCGCCCATTGTTCATCTCCATCCAGAGTTGATCGGTCTCGAGCGGGGAGTTCAGCATCGTGGATACGATCTCCGCCGTCTCTCTTGCGCGCAAGAGTGGACTGCTGATGCAGCAATGGAAGGTCACCCCTTCCGAACGCCAGTGCTCGGCGATCGCCCGCGCCTGTGCCCGCCCTTTATCCGTCAGGGGAAAATCAGCCTGCCCCTGGAATCGGTTTTCCTGGTTCCCGACTGATTTACCGTGACGCAGGAATGTCACGTAATATGGGGGGGACTTGGTCATTTACCCTCCACCGGGCAGTATAGAAGGCTGGATTGGATCTCATCCACCGCAGTCTGATCTGCTCCGGAGATCACCCCGCTGGAGGAAACCCTCTGCCACAGCGCGCATAACATCGGTCGGAGCACGGGCATCTGGTGTGCGGTTTCCAGTGTCAGTTTTTTCGCCTCTTTCATCCGCCCCAGGCGCGCATAAGCCTCGATGAATGGCAGATACTCCGATGCATTGTTCGGTCGGAACGGGACTGCAAAAGCCTTATCCCCCAGGCGTGCCACCTCTGCCCAATCATCCACCGAGCGTGCCAGGTCGGCTTTTTCGAAGTAATAACACCACTGGTGTGCCGGTTCTTCCCCAAAGACCACCTCTGGCGGACGAGCCGCCTTTTTCGGATCGGCGATCACCTGCTCCATGTTCGAGAGCGGCAGCACCTCCTGCGTGCCCTGTCTCAGGAGCGGATAACCCATCTCAGCCAGCGCATCCGTGATACGGTCGGATAATGGCGCCAGCGGCATATCCGCATCATAGAGCGGGTGCAGCACCCGCAGGCACGAGGCTTTGTCGAACTGGACGATGATCATGGCATCCGTCGTGGAGATGAAATCCGTTGAGACCAGTTTCCACTCCACGGGTTGACCGGGGGTCAGCAGTTCGCCGGGGCGCGTGGTCAGGAATACCTGCCCATAGGACAGGTTCCCCTTCTCATAATCGGGATCATATAGCCAGTTGGCGCCAAATGTCAGCGCATCGTCATCCGTGAAGCGGAAAGGCGATTTCTCGGAGACGATACCGTGCCTGGTTTTAAACCCGGAGCACGCCATGCCAGTTGCCAGAAGTAGGATCTGCAGGCGCCAGTCCTCGCGAAACGCGAATGCATTCTGTATCTGCACCCCGACCGCCAGTGCCGCCAACGCTCCGGTCGCCACCGCGCGCCAGGAGAGTCTGGGGATAAGTTCGAGCCCTGCCGCCAGCAGCAAAGCTGTTCCGAATGCAAAGGGCTGGGTAAAGCGGTCGGATGGAAAGGTTAATTTGACCGGCAGGTTTGCCACGTAGAATGGGATCCCCGCCAGGATGACTGCGATTCCCCCCACGCCGAACCATTCCAGGAATGGTTTTTTATCGGGTTCGGCACCGGTTGATTCGCTGGTTGGCTGGATCCGCAGGACATATATGATTACACCAACCAGCATGGTGATAAGGATGACGGCATACAAAAGGACCAGACGCGTGCCCATCTCCTCGGATGGAGGCAGCTGGAACAGGCTGCCCCACGCGGAGATCGATGCATTCCAGATCGAGTGTGCTGCGTTCGAGATCAGGCTCGCCAGCGTGACGGAGGATTGCCTTTCCCCCAGGTCATATATTGCAGACTCGAACCCCAGCGCGCGCCATAGACCAAATGCCGCCAGCACCGCACCAAAGGGAAGATAAAACTTCAGGGTGCGCCACATGCGCGGTTTGATGGCTCGTGTTGCCTCCCCCGCCACCACCCACATCAATACTGGTCTCAATAACTCCAATCCAAAATAATATTCCACCGAAAAAAGGTGCACGGCGGAAAAAACAACCCCACCCGCGATCAGCAGCCACCGCAGGCGTTGCGTGCGCATGGCAAGCAGTCCCAGCGCCACCGATACAAAGAACAATGCGAATGTCAGCGAGTAATGCCCGTAGATCAGGCTGATGGAATGCTGGCTGAACCCCGGATAGACGAGCGCCAGCAGTCCAGCAGTGAATGCCAGGCGCGGGTGACCCTGCCATGTTAGTCGCAGCACCCACCAGAGTGCCACCGCCAGCAGCCAGCGCGCCGCCAATCCAAACACCTGCCAATCCAATGGATTCGGACCGAGAAATGATGTTGTGACGACATACAAATTCGACCAGAGCGGGCGGCTGAGCGCAAAATACGCGTCCAATCCCGGCTTCCCGATGTAATGGCTCACCCATGCAAATCCCCAGTCATCCCAGTGATAACCCTGTTGCGCAGCAAATAATCCGTATGCTGCCAGCGTCACGCTGAGATATACGAGTGGAACGCTCCAGGCCGGGTGGGAGGATCGCCGCATCAGTTCTCCCCGCCCTGTTCATCTTTAATGATATACACCGGTCTGCGTTTGACTTCCTGGAATATGTAACCGACATACACGCCGATAAATCCCAGCAGGATCATGATGATGCCGCTGGCGATCAACAGCACCGCCATCATCGAACTCCACCCCGGCACGATTCTATCCGTCTGCCCGGTGATCCAGAGCGTCGCCACGTATACCATCTGGCTCACCGCCAGGATCATGAACAACGCCCCGGTGCTCAAGCCGATGTACAGCGGCATCAGCGAGAATGAAAAGACCGCATCCGATGCCAGGCGCACCATCTTGCCCAGGGAATACTTGGATCTGCCCGCCATCCTGCCCGGTTCCTCGTACGGCAGGATCACCGCCGAGTAGCCCATCCATGTGATCATCCCGCGCAGGAAGCGGTGATACTCCGGCATGGACTTGAGTCCCTCCACTGCATTCCGGTTCATGGCGCGAAAGTCCGCCGCGCCGGGCACCATGTGCGTCCCGCTGACGAAGTTGATCAACCGGTAGAACATCCCCGAGGTAAATTTTTTGAACGATGCGGGGCGGGTATTTTCCATGCGCTGCGTCTGCACGATGTCATATCCCTGTGCCAGCAGGTCCAGCATTTTGGGGATCATCCCGGGCGGGTGCTGACCATCCACGTCCATCGTAATGACCGCCTCCCCACGCGCTGCATCCAGTCCCGCGGTCAAAGCCGCCTGGTGTCCAAAGTTGCGGCTGAGTGTCAACACTCGCACGCGCGGATCAGACTTTGCCAGCGCGGCGAGATCCTCCGCGGTCGCATCCGAGGAACCATCGTTCACATAGATGAACGTGAACGCAGGCGGGAGTTCATCCACGACTTCCCGGATGCGTGCATGCATTTTGCCGACCACCCCTGCCTCGTTATAAACAGGGATGACAAGATCAACGCTCATTTTTTTACGTGGGGACATTCGACCTCATCGGACGGGGATTCTACCATCCTTATCTTTAATGGCTGGGAGCCATCCCCCCAGTCCAAAACCACGCCGTGCCTTTCGGACAGCAGGCGCAGGGTCCGGGCTGTTTCGCTCTTTTTCTGTGGGGCGGTCCAGCCCAGGGTCTCGCCAACGATATCCGCCAGCTCATCCAGCGCCGGGCGCGTCAGTTGCCCAAGCATTCCCAGCAGGGTCCGGCGCAGGACCAGGTCATCCAGGTGCACGATCTTCTCATTCAATGCAAGGAACTCGATCTCCCGCCCGAAAGTTCAGGCAGCGAATTCAGTGGCTTGTCCTCCCCCCCGGCGATGAACAGCGCGACTGCCTCACTCCGCGTTCCATATCGGTCAAATATGGCTTGAGCGCGCTGATTTGTGATTCCTGTCCGCTTGGTTATTCCATCCAGCGTCAGTTTCACCTCCTCGGGCGTGCGCGGATAATTTCGCCCGCCCCCGATCGGGAGTTCATGGGTGTCTTTCAAGCGTTTCCTCCCAAGGAATTCCAGCGCCTTGTCGGTGACCTGTTCCGAGAATGCGCGGAAGGATGTCCATTTCCCCCCCACCAGCGAATAGACGGGAAAACCAAGTCCGTGTTTCTTTGCCCTCCTCCACATGGATGTGATGGTCGCGCGTGATCTGTCCCGTGGTCTTTGCCGACCCGGTGTGTGCCAGCGGGCGCACGCCGGAGAAGCGGAATACGATGTGATTGCGTCCCACCTTGATATCCGGAAACACGCGGCTCACCAGTTCGATGAAATAATCCACTTCCTCTTCGGTGCATACCGCTTCATCCGGGTTTTCGATGGGAATGTCCGATGTTCCCACGATCACCTTGTCGTACAGCGGGAAGATCAATACGATCCTGCCGTCCTTGTTCTCGAAGAAGAATTCATTCTCTCCGATCGCCGCCCGCAGTTCGGGATGCTTGAGCACCAGGTGCGAGCCTTTTGTTCCGCCAATGTAACGCGTCGACATGCCCAGGGTTTTGTTGGCGATATCGATCCACGGACCTGCCGCATTGACGACCAGCCGCGCTTCCACTGTCAGGGAATCTCCCGTCATTTCGTCCTTCAAAGTGACCTGTTTCCCCTCCGCCCCCACCAGCGACACATAATTGAGAGCCCGCCCTCCGTCCGCTTCGCCGTCCAGCATCACTTCCAGCGCCAGGCGTTCCGGGTTCAGGATCGAACCGTCGAAGTAGGTTGCCGTGGTTTTTATCCCGGGGTTCAATCTTGGCCAGAATTTGAATGATTTACTCCTCCCCCGGAATGTATGGCGGGGTACCGTCCTCTGCTTGCCGGTGTAGGCATCGTACATCATCAGTCCCAGTTTGATGACCACCGAGCCGCGTTCACTGGGTTTGTCCAGCCAGCCGAGGAATTTCAGCGGCGCGTTCAACAACCCCGAGAAATGCTTGAACATCGGGACGGTGGTTGGCAGGGGTCTCACCAGGTGCGGCGTCCTGTATCATGCGGTTGCGCTCCCCCACCGCCTCCCGCACCAGCCGGAACTCGCCGTTCTCAAGATAACGGATTTCGCCATGCGCCATGTGCGAGGAAGCTGCTGATGCCCCCGAGCAGAAGTCGCCCCGCTCAACCAGCAGCACATCCACCCCGTTGAGCGCCAGGTCGCGGAATGTGCCGATCCCGTTGATTCCGCCCCGACGATCAAGACCTCCACAGACGGTTTTTTTCGAAGCGACGAAATGTACTCAGAACGATTTAATTTTTCACCTGAAGTCACTGAATTACAAGTCATCTCAAAAAAACTTTATCGGTGTCATTGCGAGGGTACTCCCGAAGCAATCTCCTCGAAAAAGGGATCCAAACCATTTCTGAGATAAATACTAGATCCAATCGAACGTCTTGGTGACCGCTTTCTTCCAGCCTGCATACAACCTCTCCCGTTTTTCCGCCTCCATCTGCGGTTTCCATTCCCGGTCGCGCCCCAGTTGGTGCGCAGCTCATCGAAATTCTTCCAGAAACCAACTGCCAGCCCTGCCGCAGAAGCTGCCCCGAGCGCGGTCGTCTCAGACACTTTCGGGCGGAC
>CAWGMC010000061.1:0-8800 GCA_963823545.1 uncultured Chloroflexia bacterium
GTACACCTCATCGTCGGGACGCGTTCGGCGATGAAAGAAACGCCCCCATCGTCTAGTGGCCCAGGACGGGGCCCTCTCAAGGCCCAAACAGCGGTTCGAGTTCGCTTGGGGGCACACAAACGAGAATCCGCCAAGACAGGCGGATTTTTGATTCCTGTCCAAACCGCGATCCCTGTTGAAGGGATGCTATCCTGGGATTTTTACCCTTCCCCACTGCCTGGAAAGGATCCTGCCCGGTTGACCTGGATGAATTCATCCCCACAGCAAAATAAACAATACTGTCCAGATGATGCTGATGATGAGCTGACGAATACCGATCTTTGCCGGTTTCCAGCCGACGGCAGGACGATGGATGCCCCAGATCGTTTCAAGCCACTGCAGGAGGAACGGGATGAAGATCCACGATGGGAATGAAATTCATGATCCCCATGACTACGGAAAAAAGCACGTTGAAGGAAGTGTATAAAAAGGCGCGGGTTCCCAACCGCCGCCAGTCGCTTTGACTCATCGAGGCTGCCTGCTCCCGGCTGATCTCCCTCTGACCCAGCCGAAGATAGGCATACACAATGCTGGCAGCCGATTGCAGCCAGGTGAACACCCATAACCACCAGCCCTGCGGGTTGTAACCACCCATTCCAACCCAATAGGCGGCTGGCGCAGTGAGTGAGAGCACGCCCGTTGCGATCACTTCGATGCCCGCCTGGCGGCGTTCGGCGCGGCGGCTGACCAGCCACAAATGCCAGGCAAAGACCGGCGCTCCGGGCACGGCAAGATAGAGCAGGCTGCCAAATCCGGAAAGGATCAGTCCGATCAAGGCTGCCGCTGCGATCACGCCATATACCAATACCCAAAACCAGGCAGCCGGAAGATCGGTTTTCGATCGCCTGCCCGACAGGGCTTTGACGATCACCGTCAGCGGCTGACGCATCATGAAAGCGGACATTGCCGCAATGACCAATAAGAGGCTGGCAAAGGAAAACTCCTGCCCCGCAAAGATGCCGGTCAGCAGGGGGCTGAGAATGAACACCCAGGAGCCATGATCCTGCGGGAGGGCGATATGTTTTTTGAAGAAGTCTTTTATCGTCGGGCGGAATTTCACCGTCATGCTCCACCGATCTTTGGTCGATCCGTTGGGATTATAACCTTATGCATGGGACACAGAAATCTGAATTCTGGGATAAGGAAGGTTTGCGGGTTATCGCCCAGTTGGTGGATTAGGGCAAATATCGACAAAAGTCGTAGGGCAAAGCATCGCTCAGGAGGTACGCTCGGCAGTACTCTGAGCGTTTTTTGTACAAAAATAAAGGAGACTGGTTGCATGCAAATCACAAAAGATACCCGGGTTTCAGATATCCTGTTGGAATATGGCGATATTGCTGAAGTGATGGAGGCTTTCGGTGTCAAACGTGTTGGTAGATATTCCTTGGAGAATGTTCCTCGCCAAGGCGCTCACCGTGGAGTGGGCGGCGCGCGTTCACCGTGTGCCATTGGAAGAGTTTCTTGGAATCCTGCGCAAGGCGATCCAACCCACGCCGGACCCGTCCGGGTAAGCGCACAGACTGTCGAGAGGAGTAAAAATGTTGGAAACAAAAAGCAGGTCATCGCGGTGGCAATGGTCGTAATGCTCCTGTCGCTATTACTGTTCTTCTTTGCCATTCCACACACGCTGGAAGATTTTGCCCTGGGCGAACCGGTAAAAAACGGAATCCCGGCTCCGATCCTTTCCCTGGTTGTGGCGGGGTTGTTCGCTTTGCAGGGACTGGCGCTATTCCGGGTGGGTCAGCAGGACCGCCGGGGTTATATTATCCACGCCGGATTGGGAATCATCTGGCCGCTGGCGGCAGGTCTGGCTCAGTTGCCGGCTATTTTTGCCTATCCTAATTATTGTTCCGGTTTCATTTCGGTGTTATACGTACTGGGGATGATCGTGATTGGTATTTTGCTTTTTCTGGCCTCACTGCAGGCATTGAGAGTTGGCCGTACAAATGCCGCCCGTGTTGAGAGAAACCTGATCATGGTTACACCACCTTATGTGCAGGTCACGCTCGAACATCCGGGAGATCAGAAAAAAATGCCGGGTATTGACCTGGTTGCCGGAGGGGAGGCACTGATCAGATGATTTCTCAACCTGAGGAACACCGGAAAAAAACTCAGGATAAGGGTGATAATCCTCTTCTTTTCAGGTCTATTATTGATGGCTTTTTTTGCGGTGGCGGTCGGATGGGCCAGCGTGGACTGGGGGGGATTCCATCATGGCTGGTTGAATTAAGTTCCCGGCTTCGCTTTGACCGCGGGAAGGATCTACCCTGGTGGCTTGGTCGGTCCACATCCAATACACGCTTGGCAAAGGCACGCCCGCTCCGAGGGTCGCAACGCAAAAGCTGGTTACGCATGGTCCGTACGCTTATAGGTGTAACCCGATGACGCTGGGCGCGGCTCTGTGGATGTACTTGGGGATCGGTATTTGGATGGGTTCAAGCGTACTTGTCATTTTGACCGTGATCGTGTTCAGCGGGTTACTGACATTCATCTATTTTCACGAGACACGGGAGTTGGCTGCGCGTTTTGGCGAAGAGTACCTGCAGTATAAAAGCCGAACGCCATTTTTCGCTGCCACGCTGCCGACAGCGTGGTTGAATAAAGAAAGTGAGAAGGGGTTAAAAACTCACCAAATCTCCCCATCCAAAGGAGCCAGCCCCTGCACATCCAGGTAGCGCACGCTCTGGTGACCCTGGGCCGGGATCTCCCGCCCTGGTCTCTCCCACTCGCCGGCGTAGTGCACCAGGCAGCGTGCCCAGTTCGGTCCCAGCCTCTTTTCCGCCATCACCTCCCGTTTCACCACTTCCAGGGCACGGATGCGCGCCCGCGCGGATATCCTGCCCCGGTATATCAGGTAGTGAAATCGCCCGCTTGTGCCTTTTTTTTTTTTTTTTTTTTTTTTTTTTTTTTTTTTTTTTTTTTTTTTTTTTTTTTTTTTTTTTTTTTTTTTTTTTTTTTTTTTTTTTTTTTTTTTTTTTTTTTTTTTTTTTTTTTTTTTTTTTTTTTTTTTTTTTTTTTTTTTTTTTTTTTTTTTTTTTTTTTTTTTTTTTTTTTTTTTTTTTTTTTTTTTTTTTTTTTTTTTTTTTTTTTTTTTTTTTTTTTTTTTTTTTTTTTTTTTTTTTTTTTTTTTTTTTTTTTTTTGGGGTTTGGGGGGGGGGGTATGGGGAGGATTGCGGTGTGACCAGGTTCCAGATGAGATCGAAGGAATTGCGCGATATCATCCAGTGATTGAACCGCTTGCGGCAGCGCCAAATAAAGCTGCCAGACGTGCCACATGCGCGGGAATATCTCCAGGCGCACATCCACACCGGCAGCCTTTGCCAGACTCGTGATGCGAACCGCGTCCTCGCATAAGATCTCGTCTTCTCCAGCATGCACCAGCAAGGGCGGCAGACCGCTCAAATCGCCAAATACCGGCGAGATCAAGGGATCCCGGGCATCGTTGTCTCCCACATAAGATTCTCTATAGAATCTCAATACCCTGGCAGGCAGCAACGGATCTTTAAATCCTTTATTATGGCCTTTTCAGTGAGGTCCGTCACAGGCGAAAGACATGCCGCCGCCGCGGGCAGGGGAATGCCGCTGTCGCGCAGTTTCATCAACGATGTGATCGTCAAATTACCGCCCGCCAAATCGCCCGCGATCACAATATTCTGCGCCAAAAAGCCCTGTTTCAACAGCCAGCGATAGACGGTCACGCAATCGTCCAATGCCGCGGGAAATGGATGGTCCGGCGCAAGGCGATAATCCACGACCAACATCCGCAAACCCATCTTTTGCGCCAGGTAAGCCCCCATCTGAAGATGCGGGGGGGACAACCCATAGACAAAACCGCCCCCATGCAGATACAGCAGCACCTGGCCCGGAGGCTGTCCTGGGGAATGATCCATTCGCATGGCACACCATCCGCGGAGATCGCTTCGCGCGTCACAGCCACGTCCAGGCGCACGCTTTTCATGCCTTGTTTGAGCAGCCAGCCTGACAGCCGGAAGAGGCATGTAGGATTGCATGAACCGGATAAAGGGCAACCGGGCGCGGAGTTTGCTTTCAACTGGATCAGACATCATGGGCTGTCCTTTTTTAAAAAAAAAAAAAATTTTTTTTTTTTTTTTTTTTTTTTTTTTTTTAAAAAAAAAATTTCATCGAGTTAAGCGGGCTTCTTCCCTTCCTCGGGGTAAGTGCATAGAACGGTATCGAGATGTTCCCCATCACCCCCAGACCGGCGAAATACTTGCAAGATCGAAGTGCTCTTGACCGCGCATTTATGGCTGTTCGTTTGTTTTTTTAAAAAAAAAAAAAAAAAAAAAAAAAAAAAAAAAAAAAAAAAAAAAAAAAAAAAAAAAAAAAAAAAAAAAAAAAAAAAAAAAAAAAAAAAAAAAAAAAAAAAAAAAAAAAAAAAAAAAAAAAAAAAAAAAAAAAAAAAAAAAAAAAAAAAAAAAAAAAAAAAAAAAAAAAAAAAAAAAAAAAAAAAAAAAATGATAGGATTTGAGACCTAAAGGTCAGATTTTGTTGTTCTTTTCACCCGAGATATGGAGATTAAGAAAGGGCATACCCTGATGCGCGATACATTCGAACGTCCCCCGTTGTCGTCCCTGTCTTTGCCGTCGCCATGGCTTGGATCGTAGTTGGCGGTGGTCGTGTACCTGCGTACACCGATCGGGCGGGTGATCCCCTACCAGGCGGATCCCCTGCCCCTGTTCGAGGGGTTTGGCTGGATCGAGGTGGTTAGGGAGGCAGCGACCTTGCTGATGCTTTTGGCGGTCGGCTGGCTGGCTGGTCGTGCCTGGCGCGGGCGCTTGGGTTACACGCTGGTCGCCTTCGGGGGGTTGCAGATTTTCTACTACCTCTTTCTGGTCCCAATGTGCGGCTGGCCGCGTTCCCTGCTGGATTGGGATGTGCTTTTCCTGATACCGCTCCCGTGGTGGGGTCTGGTGCTTGCCCCTGTGCTGATATCCTTGCTGATGATCAGCCGGGGCGTGCTGGCTGCCTGGTGTGAGCAGACCGGGATGGCTGCATGGCCGCGCTGGTGGGCTTGGGCGTTAAATTTTACCGGGCATCGCGGTCGGCGTTGTTCACCTTCATGGAGCCTGCCCTGCGGGTGCTCCGGGAGGGGGAGCAAGCCATCCGCCAGGCACTGCCGGTCTCATTCAACTGGTTGCTCTTTGGAATGGCATTGGTGCTGGCGGTTCCCATGCTGGATATGGGTTGGCGAATGAGGCAGAGAAAATGAGGCTGGATGAGGAGCAGCATTCAGGTTTGTGGCGAGGGTAGAAAAAATGCTTCGCCTATACTCTGCAGGCAAACAAAATACAGTCGTACCTTTTTCGAATGTCCAACCTGAATCCCCCACTCCGCTCCCTGCGGCTTTCAAACTCTAAGCGAGCCACGGAACCCCTGGCGCCATAGTAGGAGGGCGCACCATTGTGGTACACGAAGACATGGTCGTAGCGGCGATCAGCGAAGAGGGCACCGCCGAGTTTTCTGATGGCAGGAGGCGTCTTCAACCAGCTCGACGTTTTCCGATCGAAATTTCCAGTTCCTGCAACTCCCGGTATTGCTCTTCCGATAAAAGCTCAATGCCCATGGCAGCCGCCATATTCATGGAATATTTCTTGGTTCGGCTTCCTTCCTTGAGTCCCGCGCTTCACGGTCGTAACAAACATTTCTGCGACCGTCGGGATTTTCCGCCGAACAATCATAAAAAATGTATTCGCCGGTCTTTTTATCCAGACCAACCACGTCTGGTTCCCCGCCGGTCCGTTCCATTTCATTGACCCAACAAAGTTTTTCACTCCCGGCTTCCAGTTTTGCCTGCGCTTTAATTCATTCAAGACCCTTATGACGGTTCATGTTTTGCTCTTCAAAACGGGTTTTCAGCACCTTGATCAGTTCTTCCCGTTGTCCTGGTGACAGCTTTCTTATTATCTTTGATATTCATTTTTATCCTTTGGTGAATGGATGTATCACGTGAATGCTATTTTACCCATTTTCCATGTTTTTTGTCATGTTTCTTCCATGTTATTAATGTCCCCATTGTGATAAATGGCATCAGGCACCACAGCCAGCCCCCCCACGTTCAAGTGGACCGTTCGATGATCGTCAGATCAACCGGTTTTGTTTCCTTCCTCGGGGTATGTGCATAGGACGGTATCAAAGCCTCCCCTTCGCCCAGACCGGCGAAGTATTTGCAAATGGAAGTGTTCTTGACCGCGCATCTGTGACTGTTCGTTTCATGGGCCAGGTTCCAGGGACAAGGATCCTGTTTCCAGGGGATCAAAATCACCGGAACACAGGTCCGGTCGAAGTTGCCGCCTTTTGAATTCATACATCCCATTTCTTCCTTCCAGGTCATGCATGGATGCAGCTTGCCCGCCCGATGCACGTTTCATAAATCCATCTCCTATCCGCATGATCGTATTCATGCCGGGAGGATTTTACTCCGGATTGCTGCCCGCCAGGATTTGTTTACTCTGGTTATAAAAAGCAGTATGATGAGGTCACAGGTTCGGATGTGCGATATGGAAACGAAACCAACTGATCCCGGAGAGGGCTCAAGAGTATTCACCCCGCCAGTGGCTCGGTTGATCCTTGTCTACCTCTTGATCCCGTGCATCCTGTTCCTCTGTGCGGGGGATGTCGGCTGGTGGCAAACATGGGTATATTCCCTGCTGGTCTTTGCCGCCAGCATCGGCGGGCGCATGCTGGCCGAACGGCGGCACCCGGGGTTGCTGGCGGAACGGGTTAGCTACGAACGCTCCGGGCGCGCAACCATGGGATAAGGTGCTCTCTCCCCTGATGGCGGTCAGCATAGCCTTCCCCATGATCATCGTGGCGGGGCTGGATCACCGCTTCGGCTGGTCGCCTGCTTTCCAGCCTGGGTCAACCTGCTCGGCCTGGTCCTGGTCGCAGCTGGCTACGCCTTGCCGCCTGGGCGCTGGTCGAGAACCGCTTCTTCTCCGGCCTGGTGCGCATCCAAACGGAACGGGGACACGTGGTGTGCGACAGCGGGCCATACCGCTTCGTGCGCCACCCGGGCTATGCCGGGAATATCCGGCTCTGCCCGGCATCGCGCTGGGGTCTGAGCCCGCTCTGGACCTGGTCCGGGCGGCCGCGGCGTTCTCATCACCGTGGCCAGGACCGCGCTCGAAGACCGTACCTTGCAGGCGGAATTGCCGGGGTACCGGGAGAATGCCGGGCGGGTACGCTACAAGTTGATCCCGTCAATATATTGAGGTGTTTTGGTTTCAAGACTGGGTGACAGGTGGATTTGTGGGCGGTTGAGGATTGAATGCCCTTCCCCTCTTCAGACAAATTTGCAGCGTCCAATAATGCAACCGGTTGCGGAAAAAGTAGGTACGTAAGATAAAGGCGTGTGTCACACTCAATGACGTCACTGACCCGAACGAACACCTTTATCTGATTGGATACGCCAAGTGATACCTCTGTAAGGAGGTAAACCATGTTATCAACCCAAATGATCCGCTCTGTCGTGGATTTGGGAAAGAAGGCTCAAACTGGACGGGCACGAACGGAGCAACCATGGGCTTCAAGTCATCCGCCAATTCCAACCGCTTTGAAATGTACCTGGATTCGGGGCGGGCGATCAACCCCGCTGAACTCCAGGAGGAAGCCTACTGCTGCGGCTCGCTTTCCACGATGTGCGCACCGGATTGCTTCACCGCCATCGTGCAGGATGCGGCTGTCTGAGAATTGCACTGTCGGAAAGGACGTGTAATGACAAGGATGACCCCGGCAACGCCGGGGTCATTTTGTTTGCGGGTGACCGGATAATTTCAGGGGCGGGTTCCCAACTGGTAATGGAATATCCCCGTGGAATTTCGCAGGAAGGATATCGTGTACATGAAACGGAAGGGACGCACACGCGGCTCATCCGTGCCGTAGTAATGCCACTCTTCCAGCATGCGGATACCCGGACTCCACTGCTCAACATCCCGACCGTGTTTCAAGGCAAATCGCAGGCGCGCATCCATCCCTGAAAATGCCAGTTGCAGATTGTCGCCCCAGATGACCCAGGGGGTGTGCGCATCGAAGACCATTTCCGCACCGGGAAAAGCCTTTTGCAATGTCAGCACCAGCTGCTTCACCTGCGCCTCCTCGAAATATGGAAGCACGCCCTCGGCGATGAACAGGAATGGGCGTGGAAGAAGAGCGCTGACCTTCCCGATCCATTCCGGGTCGAATACAGAGCAGGCTAACAGGTGATACCGCCCGCTTTCCCCGCCGATCAATTTCCGGCGCAGGTCGATCACACCAGGCAGGTCGAGGTCGTACCATTCCACCCTGCCGTTGTCCAGGCGGTCAAAGCGGGTGTCGAGCCCGCAACCGATGTGGACGACCACTCCATCCGGATGAGCTGCCAGGAAGTCCCGCGTGAAGCGGTCGAATTCACGGGCACGCAGGACGATGGCAACGACATCATGCTGCTGCAGCTTGAACTGAAGGAAGTCGGCATCCAGCTTGCGGACGATCTCCACGGCTTTGTCGTCCTTCAACATCGCGTCGGGACGCTGGGTCTCCTGGGCACGCTGATAGAGCGGGATGAGCAGGGTTTTGGGTATACCTGTGAGGGATGATGTGATTTTTTCAGACACTGCTTGTGCCTCCATATCGGGCTGGCAATTGCAGATGCGAAAGCATCCTTTCCGGATGATGACCGCTCGTTTACCATGATCATCAGAAAGACAATTACCGGTATGCTCATGCTTGCCTCCGTTCTTTTGCTGCCGGTCAGGATGCCGGC
>CAWGMC010000062.1:0-5223 GCA_963823545.1 uncultured Chloroflexia bacterium
TCTTCGCGTTGCACCCCCGAAGCGTAGCGGAGGGAGCCCGACCCCTCATGATATTTCTACTAGAATAGTTCGGTTTCCCAGTAGAGAATAAAAAAGTAACCGGTCTCCTCTTCCGCAACCCGAAAAACAACCCAACCACGAGAGAATTGACCAGGCGCAATTTCCATTTCAGGTATCGTTGTCAATGGTCCTGTTAGATCCACATCATACTCCCGACCGCTGGAGCATTTGAGAGAAATTTGAAACAAACTCATAAAGAATATCGTTTCCGCACTCTTGTTTGACAAGGTCATCTCTACTGCAAGATATTTTGTCGTGGGATCAGGCTGACCAAAATCATCACCGGAATTGTGAGATACCGTGTTTATTGTGAATGTCGCGTTTTTTATGTCAATTTCTTCTCCGATTTTATAGGCTTCTTGTGGGATTACACCCGGTATCTCGGATGGCGGTTCAACAGTAACTGGCTCTGACCCCAAAATAACGGATGGAATACTCCAATCGGATTGAACGGTAAAATCCAATTGGTACCTGCTTGAATTCTCGGGGACTTGAAATCCAACCTTGCCTCGGACTTTATCTCCTGCAGCGAGTTCTCCGTCGACATTAATGCCGTAAATACCCGCGCTTTGGGCAGCGTAGGTGGCATCCTCACTTATCAGATATCTTTGCCCGGTATCATCAACCAGTCTAACCATCTCTGCAATCTTGATTTCCTCTGGCAATTTCTGCTTATTAACAAGAAGCAAGTCAACTGCGATATATTTCTTCCCTTCAGCGGGAGCATCATCACCAGATACGAATTCCCACCCCAAAATGATGAAAACATAATTAGTCAATTCTATAACGTCACCAACATTATGGTTTGGAATACTGGTAGGGGTGGCAGTCAAGGTGGGTGAAGGAATGGGGCTTGGGGTAAAGGATGGTGTCGGAGTTGCTGTGGGAACTATGCTGCTTGTGCAAGCCATATTTATTAATCGGGCAATTAGGATTGAAAATATTAAGCGTCCCTAAATCTTCTTTGTAGTATCCATTTGCTCCTCCATCGGATTATGAAAAACCATTTACTCCCTTATTGTATAGCACTCCTCGCTCTGCGGGGGTCTTCGCGTAGCACCCCCGAAGCGTAGCGGAGGGTGCCCAACCCCGCCATTCCCATGACCGCCGCAGCCCCTCAAAGATGGCAGTGAGTCGGCTTAAGCCGACTTCCATGCCCTGAGGCGGGGAATTCATTCCCCCGCCGGTCCTCCTCGCACAAATCATCCTCGCTCGTCGAGGGTGTTCGCGAAGCACACTGAGCGCAGCGAAGTGCCTCGCTCGGCGAGGGTGTTCGCGTAGCACCCCCGAAGCGTAGCGGAGGGGGCCTCACCCCGCCGCTCTTTTGACCGAAGGTCTCCAGAGCTCTACCCTAATCCCCTCCCCGGATGAAAGCACATCCAGGGAGGAAGTTTTTGTCTTATCCATGATTGAAATGATCACTTGATGCACTATGATCGGATGCGTGAATGGGGTGCTGGTTGGAAATCATGCCAATCATTCGATCATAAAAATCACAGCTCAAGACACTCCTCATTCCCTTCCATCAGTAAATCGTCCCGAAGGTTTCCTCAGGCACCAGGTAGACCTCCTCAAACCTTCGGGACGTTCCACTCTCCCCCTTGACAAACAAGAACAATTGTTCTATAATAACCCTGTCCCGACGCCCCTCAACCGAGGCAGCATCAAGCTGCCGTCGGTTACATCAGAGACACGAGTCTCTGATGTAAGGAAGTCGGGACATTTTAATAATGGACACTACCGCATGGAACCAGTGACCTTCTACAACCAAACTACACACCCCCCTGACTACTTAGCCGGAAGGAGGTTCGTTCCTCTTGGTTCCTCAATATCGAACGCCCCTGCTCTCACCACACCCACCAGAAGGGATTCGTTTGTTCAAATTTATTTTAAAAAATCTACGCGTTTTAATCTTTCTAATCTTTCATCTGTCATTGCGAGCCCCGCAGGGGCGTGGCAATCTCCCGGCAGCATCCTACCGGCCATATCCAGGATCCTGATACCTCAGACAAAACGTCATCACCTTTATAAAACAATGACTTGGAGTTCCTCCAACCGAAATGAACTCGTTCCGCGTATTTCTTTAAAAGCCCTCGAATTTAAGCTTTCTCATCTGGCATTAATCTTCCCCTCTCCGTGCCCGTCCACGCCCATCCGCGTTTTCCGCGTCCCATTCCCCATAATTCCACTTGTCCATACATCCCCCCAAACCACCCCTCAAAAATGTGCGGTTTTGCCTAAAAACCGCGCTCTGTCTAAAGGGAAAAGGCAATTGATTAGAGGTTCAAATCAATCATTGAATTTTTCATCCCCCTTCTTGGCTCCCCTCAAAACTCCTCGATTTTTGTCAAAAAATTACCGTTTTCCCCTCAAAAATGATTGTCTGGACATAATTGAACCTCGAATTGAACCGCGAACTCCTCGCGGCAGGTTTTTGAGCCCAGGGGCCACTTCCAGGCAGGCAAATGCAGGTTCCAACTCTGCATACTTTCCCCTCGATTCTTGCGCTTTTCCCACTTCGGTCAGTCCAGTGTCGGCTATGTCGGAGACACGCGTCTCCGCGCCACTATCTCTACTCCTATTCACCATTATCCATTCTCCATTAACCATCATCCGCCTTTCAACCTTCAACTATTCACCATTCACCGCTCTCTGCTCTCTACTCTCTGTTCTCTACTCTCTTCTCTCCATCTCTCCTCCCCCTATCCCCCAATCTCTCTTATAATCACCCCATGATCCTCGACCTTCCCCTCATCCTTGAAACCCGCCGCAATCACGCCCTTGAGCACGCCACGCTCCACATGCTGGCGCGCACGCGCAAGGGACCGCTTGCAGGGCATTCCAACCCGACCGGTTATTTCATCCTCGGCGATGTTACGACGGAGGAACTGCGCGCCGCCGCGCACGAAGCCTGGCAGCGGCTTAACGCTGGCGAGCATGAACTGGCGGTCCACCCCGGCTGTGGGACCAACATCGCCACCTCCCTTTTCTTTTCTGGGACCCTTGCCTGGCTTCCGCTTCAGGGCAGGAGATCCACCCTCGGGCGCCTGGCGGTCATCCCCATCGCGCTGGCGTTCGCCGCACTGGGATACGCCCTCGCGCGTCCCTCGAACCGCCCTCCAGCAGCGGGTCACCACCGAGGCAAACTCGGCAATTTACAGATCCTCGAGGTCCGCCAGGTTCGAAAAGGCGTGCACCGCATCCTCACAAAATAATGGCTGGGGCGTGACTCCCACCCTGTTGAATCTTATGCCCATCCTCCTCCTCTACGGCACCGACGAATTTGCCATTTCCCGCCGCATCTCCGGGATCGCCTCCCAGGTCGACCGGGACGGCATGAACACCTCCCGCTTCGAGGCGCGCCTGGCGGGCGAGGAGGAATTGAACAACGCCGTCAACTCAATGCCGTTCCTCTCAGATAAGCGTCTGGTGATTCTCGCCAACCCCTCCCAGAAATTCAATTCCGCGGAGACGAAAAAGAAATTCACCGCCTTCCTTGCCAATGTCCCGTCCACCACCTTGCTGGTGATGCATGAGACCCTCGAGCCGAAGGAAGCGGAAAAACACTGGCTGGTCAAGGGGTGCCAAGCTCGGATCCGCCAAAACCGAAGCCTTCATGGCGCCCAAAGTGCGCGATATGAACGGCTGGATCGTCAACGAGACCAAGCAGCAGGGTGGAAAAATATCCTCCAAGGCGGCGGCAAAACTGGCGGAACTGGTCGGTGCCGACACGCGCCAGGCCGCGCAGGAGATCGCCAAGGTCTTGACCTACGTCAACTGGGAAAGGCAGATCGACCTCGCGGATGTGCAGGCGGTCTGCGTTTCCACGGCGGAAGTGAACATCTTTGATTTGGTGGACAGCCTTGCATTAGGGGACGGTAAAACGGCTCAATCCATGCTGCGAAAAATGCTGGAAGAGAAGAACGCCGCCGAGATCTTCCCGATGATCATCCGCCAGTTCCGGCTCTTGATCCAGGCGCGCGAGATCGTGGAAGGCGTGCGGCATGGTGCAGGATGTGCAGGAAGCGCTGGGAGTGCATCCGTTCGTGGCGGGGAAAGCATTCCAGCAGGCGGGGCGCTTCACGATGCGGAATCTCGAATCCATTCACCGTCGCCTGCTTAAAATGGATGAGGCATACAAAACCAGCGCCATGCCCCTCGATACTGCGCTGGAGATGTTCGTGGTCGAACTGGCAGGTAGCTCATGACCCTGTCCCTGCGCCCTCCCTTCAACCGAAAGGATTAACATGCCCTCCCGACGCGCTCTCCTCTACATGCCCGGCGATGACTGGAAGAAGATCACCAAGTCCATCACCCTGGGCGTGGATTGCATCTGCATGGACATGGAAGATGCGGTGGCGGTCAGCCGTAAGGTGGAGGCGCGCGCGACGATCGCCCGGGCTTTGCAGGAACTGGATTTTGGCAAAAGCGAAAAACTGGCGCGCATCAACTCTGTTGGTTCGGGCTGGGAACTGGATGACATCCAGGCGGTTCTCCTCATCACCCGGACGGGATCGTCATTCCGAAGGTTGAATTCCTCGACCAGGTTCACTGGGGCAGCGACATCATCCAGGCTGCTGAATTGGAACATGGCTGGCAGGCGAATTCGATCCGCATGCTGGTGGGCGTCGAGACCGCCCGGGGCATCCTCAACCTCGGGGAGATCGCTTCGCACCCGCGGCGGACGGCATCATTTTCGGCGGGGAGGATTTCGCCGCCTCGATCGGCGCCACGCGCACCCCCGAGGCTGTCGAACTGCTGTATGCCCGCCAGGCAGTCGTCACGACCTGCGCCGCCTTCGACCTGCAGGCCATCGACATTGTCACGATCGATTTCAGGAATTTGGAGATCGTCCGCGCCGAGGCGGAGTTCGGCGCCCGCCTGGGCTATGCCGGCAAGCAGATCATCCATCCCGCCCAGGTGGGACCGGTCCAAACCGCCTTCACGCCCGCTGATGAAGCGATCGCCCACGCCCGGCGGATCGTTGAGACATTTGAGGCAAGTCAAAGGGCAGGCAAGGGCGCCTACTCATTGGATGGCATGATGATCGACATGCCGTTGTTGAAGAACGCCCGGAAAGTCCTGGAGCGCGCCGCGGCTGCCGGAAAAATCTGATGGATTCGAACCGACCGGTGGAATGAATTGACAATTATCTCCCGCGTG
>CAWGMC010000063.1:0-9126 GCA_963823545.1 uncultured Chloroflexia bacterium
TGGAGATATCATGGCTGGAATGGAACGCTTTACACAACGTGCCCGCCGGGTGCTGAGCCTGGCTCACACCGAAGCCGAGCTCGCCCGTCAGAATAGCATCGGCACCGAACACCTTCTGCTCGGTCTCGCCAACGAGGATGGCGGCGTCGCGGGTCGGGTCCTCAAGGAACTCGGGCTCGAAGCCCCGCGCGTCCGCGAGATGGTCGAACGCATTTCCCCCCCGGGGCACGCCCCCACCAGTAAGATCGATCTTGCCCCCGACACCCAGCAGGTGTTGGAGTTCGCCGTGGATGAAGCCCGCCGTCTCGGTCATCACTATATTGGCACCGAGCACCTCCTGCTCGCCCTCGTGCGCGTCGAAGGTACTGCCATGGATGTCCTGCGCCGGTTGGGCGTCACCCCCGACCAGATTCGCCGCCAGACCCGGCGGGTCCTGAATGAATCAGCCCCCGCCTCCGGCGCCGCACCTGCCGGACCTGCACAAGCCCAACAGCGCCCCGGTCAACAGGCGCAGAAGACTCCCCTCGTGGACCAGCTTGCCACCGACCTGACCACCAAGGCGGAGGAGAAAAAGCTCGACCCCGTCATCGGTCGCCAGAAGGAGATCGAGCGCGTCATCCAGGTCCTGGCACGCCGCACCAAGAACAACCCCGCGCTGATCGGTGAGCCCGGCGTCGGCAAGACCGCCATCGTCGAAGGTCTCGCCCAGCGCATCGTGGATGGCGACGTCCCCGCTCCGCTCATGAACAAGCGTTTGCTGCAACTGGATGTCGGTTCTCTGGTTGCCGGCACCATGTATCGCGGTCAGTTCGAGGAGCGGCTCAAGCGCATCATTGATGAGCTCAAGCAGTCCGGTGCCATCCTCTTTATAGATGAAGTCCACATGCTGGTGGGCGCCGGCGCCGCCGGTTCCTCCGTCGATGCCGCCAACATCCTCAAGCCCGCCCTTTCCCGCGGCGAATTGCAGGTCATCGGCGCGACCACGGTGGACGAATACCGAAAGCATATTGAATCCGATGCCGCCCTCGAAAGGCGCTTCCAGCCTGTCCAGGTGGATGAGCCGACCGTGGATGAGACCGTCGAGATCCTCAAGGGCGTCCGTACTGCCTACGAGGAGCACCATCACCTCGTCATCTCGGATGCCGCCATCGACGCGGCGGTCAACCTCTCCTCCCGCTATGTGACCGAGCGCTTCCTGCCCGACAAAGCCATCGACCTGATCGATGAGACCTCCTCCCGCGTCCGCATGTACAAAAGCCCTGCCGCCAGGCAGAGCAAGGATCTTTTTGGTCAACTGCGTTCCGCCCGCCAGGCGCGCGCCCTCGCCCAGGAGGAGGGCAACACGGACCAGGTGCGCGAATGGGATGAGCGCGCCGTCGATATTGAAAGCCAGATCGAGCGCCTGCGTTCAGCCTGGGATCGCGCCAACAGTCCCGTCGTTTCCTCCGAGGACATCGCCGAGGTCGTCTCCATGTGGACCGGCGTGCCGCTCATGCAGCTGGAGGAGGCCGAGTCCAAGCGCCTGATCAAGATGGAGGACGAACTCACGCAAGTCCATCATCGGGCAGGAGGACGCCATCGTGGCGATCTCCCGCGCGGTCCGCCGCGCCCGCGCCGGTCTCAAGGACCCCAAGCGCCCGATCGGCTCGTTCATGTTCCTCGGACCCACCGGTGTCGGCAAGACCGAGCTGACGCGTGCCCTCGCCAAGTTCATGTTCGGCAGCGAGGATGCCGCCATCCAGCTGGACATGTCCGAGTTCATGGAACGGCACACTGCCGCGCGTCTCGTCGGTGCCCCTCCCGGTTACATCGGTTACGATGATGCCGGTCAGCTCACCGAAGCCCTGCGCCGCCGCCCCTACTCCATCATCGTCTTCGACGAGGTGGAGAAAGCCCATCCCGAGGTCCACAACATGCTCCTGCAGATCATGGAGGAGGGTCATCTTTCCGACGCCAAGGGTCGCAAGGTGGATTTCCGCAACGCCATCATCGTCATGACCTCCAACATCGGCGCGGACCTGATCAAGAAACAGACCGGTCTGGGCTTCCAAACCAAACGCGATGAAGCCACCGAGGAGAAACTCTCCTACGAGGAGATGCGCAAGAAATTGAACGATTCGCTCAAGCGCGCCTTCCGTCCCGAGTTCATCAACCGCCTGGATGCCACCATCATCTTCCGTTCGCTCAACAAGGATGACATCAAGCAGATCGTCAGCCTCGAACTGGACAAGGTGGCAGCCCGCCTCACCGAGCACGAACTCACCCTCACCGCCACCCCCGAGGCGCTTGTCCGCGCTCGCCGACCAGGGCTACGACCCCGATTTCGGTGCGCGTCCCCTGCGCCGCGTCATCCAGCAGCGTGTGGAAGACCCGCTCTCCGACAAGCTGCTCTCCGGCGAATTCGTCCACGGCGACTCCATCGTGGTCGCTGTCGGCGAGGATGGCGAGATCCTCCTGCTGAAGGAAGATCACAAACAGCCCGAGCCGACGGTGTAGCGATATCGAATCTTTGGACCCCGAAGATTCAGAAAGTCTTTGGGGTCTTTTTATTTACATTCCCTTTAATATAGGAAGGAGAGGTCCCTGTGAGCTCAAATTACCAGGTCGCAACTTTAGCCGGTGGATGTTTCTGGTGCCTCGAGGCGGTCTTCGATGAACTGCAGGGCGTCATCTCGGTGGAGTCAGGTTACTCCGGCGGTCACGTGAAGGATCCCTCCTACGAGGCTGTCTGCAGGGGCAACACCGGTCATGCCGAGGTGGTGCAGGTCACCTTCGACCCCGCCGTGCTTTCGTACCATGACCTGTTGACCGTGTTCTTCACCATCCACGACCCCACCACCCTCAACCGCCAGGGCGCGGACGTCGGTCACCAGTACCGTTCCGCCATCTTTTACCATGACGAAGCCCAGCGCGCGGAAGCCGAGGCGGTCATCCGCGAAGTCACCGATGCAAGGATATGGCAAAATCTCATCGTCACCGAGGTCTCGCCATTCACCCGGTTCTACAAGGCGGAGGATTACCACCAGGAATACTTCGCCAATAATCCCCTCCAGCCCTACTGCATGGCGGTCGTCGCCCCCAAGGTCAGCCAAGTTCCGCAAACAGTTCCTGGATCGCTTGAAGAAGAAACCCGCCTGATGAGCGATAAGAGCGCAGGGATCCTCCCTGCGTTCTTCATTATGGGAGGATATAATTACCGGCATGGCAGCCAAAAGGACCAAACAGACCCGGGTTGATCTCAAAGCCGATCTTCTTTACGGTCTTAAAGCCGTGCGCGAATCCATCCTGGCGGAAGCCCTCGCCCTGCCCCCGGGCGCCTGCGAGGTCGTCTTCCTCGGCACCTGGTCGGTCATGGACCTGCTCGCGCATCTCTCCGGCTGGGACTACACCAACCTGCAAGCCGCGCAGGATATCCTGGATGGTCTGCTGCCGGAATTCTACGAACATCACGACCGCGACTGGCAGACCTACAACGCCTCTCTGGTTGAAAAGTACAAACAGCCCACGCTCAGGAAGCAGGTCGCGCTTGTCCGCCAATCCCAAAAGCAGCTGCTGGATCGAGCTGCAAAAGCTCCCCGAAGAGGACATCAAGCGTGATACGGGTGTGCGCTCCAGGGGAATCAAAAGTTACAATTGCGCGGCTTTTACAGGCTGAGCTCGAAGACGAGACCACCCATTTTGAACAACTTTATGAGTTTGGAAAGAGTCTTTAGTTGAACCCATCTGCAACCCCCATCTTTCACGTCCGCGACATCCCCATTTACGGCGACACCATCCTGGCACCCATGGATGGCTACTCGGATTGGCCCTTCCGTTCCATGTGCCGCGAACTGGGCTCCGCCATGAGCTACACCGAATTCGTGCATGTCGAGAAGATCCTCAGCCGCTCCGTTCAGCCGCTCGCCAAGCTGCATTATAAAGAGAACGAGCGCCCGATCGTCTTCCAGCTCTACGGCGACAACCCGGATCTGATCCTGAAAGCCGCCCTCAAGGTGCAGGACCTCGGTCCGGACATCATTGATATCAACATGGGCTGCCCATCCAAAAGCATCGCCCACCGGGGCGCGGGTGTGGGGCTGATGAAATCCCCGCTGAAGATCGCGGAGATCTTCAAGAAGTTGACTTCCGCGCTCAAGGTGCCCGTCACCGGGAAAATGCGCCTGGGCTGGGATACCTGCCGCACCTACAAGCTCATCGCGAAGATCGTGGAGGAGAACGGCGGTTCGTTGATCGCCCTCCACGGCAGGACCAAGGAACAGGGCTTACACCGGGCTGGCGGACTGGGACACGGTTGCCGAGGTGAAGTCGCTGGTGAAGATTCCCGTGGTCGGGAGCGGGGATATCAAGCTGGTGGCTGACATCGAACGTATGAAAAAACACAGCGGCTGCGATGCGGTCATGATCGGTCGCGGCGCCATCTTCAACCCGTGGATCTTCTCGGGTCTGGACCGGGAGCAGGTCACGCCTCAACAGGTGCGGGAGATCTTCGAAAGGCACTACGCACGCACCATCCAGTTCTACGGCGAGCAGGACGGGCAGAGGCTTTTCCGCAAGCATGCCGTCCAGTACCTGCTTCTGCGAACCCTGAACCGCGAAGCCCGCAAGAAGATCCTCCAGTCCCGTCCGTCGGGCGAGTTCCTTGCCATGGTCAACGAGCTGTACGCGGCGATGCAATAAGCATGCACGAACTGCCCATCACCCAATCCCTGCTCGAGATCGCCCTGCGCCACGCGCGCAGCTCCAACGCGACCCGCATCACCGACCTGCACATCGTGATGGGCGAACTGACCAGCATGCTGGACGACTCGATCCAGTTCTACTGGGACATGATCGCCGAGGGCACCATCGCCCAGGGAGCCAGGCTCCATTTCCGGCGCGTGCCCGCGGAACTGCAGTGCATGGCATGTTTCACGAAATACGCCCCGAAAGCAATGGAACTGCTCTGCCCCAATTGTGGAAGCGTCGGCGCGAAGGTCATCGCGGGCGAGGAATTCTCGCTCGAGGCGATCGATGTCGAGTGATGCTCGCGCCCTGCTGACAGGAGTCAAATGACACAGCGTATCCCCGTCGTCGAGAACATCCTCAGCGCCAATGACCGCCTGGCTGCAGAGAACCGGTCCCGCATCGATTCGGCTGGCGTCTTTGCCATCAATATCATGGCATCACCCGGCGCGGGCAAGACCTCCCTCATCGAACAGACCCTGCCGCGCCTCAAGCATCAACTGCGTGTCGCCGTGGTGGATGGCGATATCGCCACCTCCTTCGATGCCGACCGGGCTGCCGCGGCGGGCGCCCAGGCTGCCATCCAGGTCAATACCGGCGGCGAGTGCCACCTGGATGCGGTCATGCTGCACGGTGCCCTCAACCAGCTCGACCTCCCGCAGTTCGACCTGCTCATCGTGGAGAACGTCGGCAACCTGGTCTGCCCCGCCAGTTTCAAACTTGGCACGCACAAGTCCATCCTGGTCGCCTCCGTTCCCGAGGGCGACGACAAACCCTATAAATATCCGGGCATGTATCGCGGCGTGGATGCGCTCATCATCAACAAGATCGACCTGCTGCCCTACATCGACTTCCGCATGGATTACTTCCAGCGCGGGGTGGAAGCCCTCAACCCCGGCGTGGTCACCTTCCCCATCTCCTGCCGCACGGGCGAGGGTCTCGACCAGTGGATCGACTGGCTCCTTCAAAACACGCACAAAGAAAAATAAAATGCAGGGACTGCGCGTCCATATCACCGGCATCGTCCAGGGAGTTGGCTTTCGCCCCTTCGTCTACAACCTTGCCATGCGTTTGGGGTTGATGGGCTGGGTGAAAAATACCTCCGCCGGGGTGGATATCGAAGTGGACGGGGAAAGGGCGGTCCTGGATGACTTCCTCCGGCTTTTAAGGGAGCAAGCCCCGCCGCTCTCCCACATTGATGAGCTTACCGCGTCGTTCGGACCCCCCGCTGGTTTTTCCTCCTTCCTCATCCATGAATTGCAACCGGTGGAGGGCGCCTTCCAGTCCATCTCTCCCGATATCGCCATCTGTGATGACTGCCTGCGCGAACTCCTTGACCCCTCCGACCGGCGTTACCGCTACCCCTTCATTAATTGCACCAACTGCGGTCCGCGCTTCACCATCATCAAGGACATCCCCTACGACCGCCCAAAGACCACCATGGCGGGTTTTTCGCTCTGTCCCGATTGCGAACGCGAATACAGGGATCCCTCCAATCGCCGCTTCCACGCCCAGCCGGTAGCCTGCCCGGTTTGCGGTCCAAAGGTCTGGCTGGAGACCGGGGATGGAGCGCAAAAGGCGACCGGCGACGATGCGATTCGCATGGCTGCGCGGCTTGCTGCTGGAAGGGAAGATCGTCGCGATCAAAGGCTTGGGCGGATTTCACCTGGCGTGCGACGCGACGGATGACGCGGCTGTTGCCGAACTCCGCCGGCGCAAACTCCGCGTGGACAAGCCCTTTGCGCTGATGCTGCCGGACCTCGAAACCATCGAAGCGCATTGCCTGCTCAGCGAACAGGAACGTCTCCTGCTGCTCTCCCCCGCGCATCCCATTGTCCTGCTGAAAAGAAAACCGGGCTCGAACATCTCCCCCCAGGTCGCGCCGAAACAGGATTGGCTCGGGCGTGATGCTGCCCTACACTCCCCTGCATTATCTTCTCTTTGCTGCACCTGACCTTCGACCTTCAACCTTTGAACCTTCCTGCCGCTTGTCATGACCAGCGGCAACCTCGCCGAGGAACCCATCGCCACTGACAACGAGGAGGCGCGCGAACGCCTGTCCTCCCTGGCGGATGCCTTCCTCTTCCACGACCGCGACATCCACATCCGCTGCGACGATTCGGTGGTGCGGGTATTCGAGGACCACCGTCCACTCCATCTATCCCATCCGGCGCTCGCGCGGCTACTCTCCTTTTCCGGTCAAACTGCCATCCGAGGTGCCGCCCCTGCTGGCGACCGGTTCGGAATTGAAGAACACCTTCTGCATCACCAACCGGAATTACGCCTTTCTCAGCCATCACATCGGGGATATGGAAAACTACGAGACGCTCAAGTCCTTCGAGCAGGGCGTGGAGCATTTCGAGCGTCTCTTCCGGGTGGAGCCCGAGGCCATCGCCCACGACCTCCACCCGGATTATCTTGCCACGCGTTATGCCCTCGAACGGGCGGAACGGGAAGGCATACCAGCCATCGGCGTCCAGCATCACCACGCGCACATCGCAGCCTGCATGGCGGAGCATGGTCTGGATGGCTCGAGCCCGGTCATCGGTTTTGCATTTGACGGGACGGGCTATGGCGAGGACGGCGCCATCTGGGGCGGCGAGATTCTGGTCGCGGACAGGCACGGTTATCAGCGTGCCGGTCAACTGGAATATTTCCCTCTCCCCGGCGGGGATGCGGCCATCCGTAAACCCGCCCGCACTGCGCTGGCTTTGTTGTGGTCCCTGGGTTTGGATTGGGATGATAGCCTGAGCCGGTCCGGGAACTTTGCGCCAGTGACCGGGTCACCCTGCGCGCCCAGCTCGAAAAAAAAATCAACACGCCGCTGACCTCCAGCATGGGGCGTTTGTTCGACGCTGCCGCCGCGCTGGCGGGCGTGCGGCAGGCGGTCAATTATGAAGCGCAGGCAGCCATCGAGTTCGAAGCCCTGGCGGACGCGGTGAGACCGGGGAGTATCCATTCGTACTGGAGCAGGGCAGGATCCAGGTGAGAGGCTGCCTTCGAGAGTTTGATCAAGGAAGCCTGGCGGGCGTCCCCCTCCCCGACATCTCGGCGCGCTTCCACAACGGTCTCGCGGAGATCGTGCGGGTCATCGCCGTGGACTTGCAGGGAAGATACGGCATCCATGAAGTTGCTTTGTCGGGCGGAGTCTGGCAGAACATCACCCTATTAAGGCGAACTTTGCCACTTTTACAGGAAAGCGGTCTTCGGGTATACATACATCGCGAGGTTCCAACGAACGACGGCGGACTTTCCTTGGGGCAGGCTGTCATCGCCGCCAACGTTTATTAGAATAGGAGAGATAACATGTGCTTAGGTGTGCCCGCAAAAATAATCGAGATATACGAGAAGGACGGTCTGCAAATGGCGAAGGTGGATTTCGGCGGCGTGCTTCGCGAAGCCTGCATGGCGTATGTGCCCGAGGCAAAGGTCGGCGATTATTGCATCGTCCATGTCGGCTTTGCGCTCAACCTGGTCAGTGAGCAGGAAGCCATGGAGACGATGGAACTTCTGAAGCAGATCACCGACCTCGAGCTGAACTGGAACTCGATGACCTGGCATGAAATACGTCACCGAATACCGGGATGCGGCACTGGTGCAAGGCGTGATGGAGAACATCCGCCGCATCGTGACGCGCCCGTGGGTCATCATGGAAATCTGCGGCGGGACAGACGCATGCCATCGTCCGCCACGGGCTGGACCAGATGCTGCCCGCCTGAATCGAACTGGTGCACGGTCCCGGCTGCCCCGTCTGCGTCACCCGTTGAATTGATCGACAAGGCGCTGGCGATCGCCTCCCAGCCGGATGTGATCTTCTGCTCCTATGGCGACATGCTGCGCGTGCCCGGCTCGGACCGCGACCTGTTCTCGGTCAAAGCCTCGGGCGGGGATGTGCGCGTGGTCTATTCCCCGCTGGATGCGGTCGAGATCGCCCGGCAGAACCCGGAAAAGCAGGTGGTCTTTTTTGCCATCGGCTTTGAGACCACCGCGCCCGCCCAACGTGATGAGCGTGCTCAAGGCGCGATCACTGGGGTTGAAGAATTATTCCATCCTGGTCTCGCACGTGCGCGTGCCGCCTGCCATGCATGCCATTCTCGGTTCGCCGTCCAACCGGGTGCAGGGATTTTTGCTGGCGGGTCATGTCTGCGCGGTGATGGGCTATCACGAATATCCGCCGATCGCGGAGAAGTACCGCGTGCCGATGGCGGTGACGGGCTTCGAACCGCTGGACCTGGCGCAGGGCATCCTTTACACCGTCCGCATGCTGGAGGAGGGACGCGTCGCCGTGGAGAATGCCTATTCCCGCACGGTCACCTTGGAAGGGAACCAGCCTGCCCAGAAGGTCATCCACCAGGTCTTTGAAGATTGCGACCGGGCATGGCGCGGCATCGGTGTGATTCCCGG
>CAWGMC010000064.1:0-20023 GCA_963823545.1 uncultured Chloroflexia bacterium
GATCGGGACTCCCAGCGCGACCATCAAATCGCCGAAAACGGTTTTGTCGCACACCTCCGCGACGGCTTGCGCCAGCCCTAACGGTCCACCGCCACAGGGACAAATCCCTGCTTGAAGTGGACATCACCCAATTTCGGCCAGTTCGAAGAGCGTCGCTCGAGGGTGTGTTTAAGGCCGCGACCGTCGCAGAGTGGAGTCCTCGTCACGCCGGCGACCAATTTGAGGGCCGCGTGAAGCGGGTACTCGCGGTCGTCGAGGCGCAGATAGAGGTCCACGCCGCCGACGCCGAACGCGTCCACTTTGCCGTCCAGGTCGAGGTACATTTGGCGGGCTTTGCGGCATCCCCGTCCGTGCCGACGCGTTCGACAAGGATCTCCTCATCCTTAAATTTGACCGTCACTTTCTTATCGCGCTTCGAACTCCCCAGACTGATGCTGATGGCTCGTTTCATGGTGCCTCCGAAAAGGATCTGGTATTTTAGCACCTTCCCCCCAATTTTCCAATTTACGGATTTTGCATCTCATGGTATGTTCAGGGATTTCATCATGGTTACCAACCTACCCAACCTCCGCTATCCTCCCCCTCAACGACCTGATCCTGCACGAAGACCATGACCGCCAGCGGACCCTGCCGCTGGTCGCCAAACTGCGCGCCCAGGGGATTTTGCGTAACCCGCCCATCGTCATGCCGCTCGAAGACGGCTCCGGGCGTTACATGGTGCTGGACGGCGCCAACCGCGTCACATCTCTGCAAGAGATGGAGTTCCCGCACATCGTCGCACAGGTGGTGAAGCGAACGACCCGCACGTGAACCTGCAAACCTGGAATCACGTGGTCTGGGGCATGAGCACCCGCACACTGATGACAGACCTGCGCAAGATCAAGGGAATGGAAGTCGTCAAAGTTGACACCCACAAAATCCGTGGACGCGCCAAAATACAAACCTGTCCAGGTCCGCCTGCCGATGGAAAATTCCATATCCTGCTCGAAAAGCCCAGCGACCTTGCCTGGCACATCCAGAGCCTGCACCAGGTGGTGAACAGCTACAAGACGCGCGCCTCGCTCGACCGCACCAGCCAGACCCTGATCGATTCGTTCAAGGCGATTTACCCCGATCTCACCGCGCTGGTCATCTTTCCCAGTTTCAAGATCAAGACCGTGCTGAAACTCGCCGGACAAGACATCGTCCTGCCCACCGGCATCACCCGCTTCACCGCCTCGCCCGCGCCCTGCACCTCAACTATCCGCTGCACGAACTCTCCAGCGGCAAACCCCTCGAATACAAGAGCGCCTACCTCCAGCAGTGGATCCAGGAACGCATCAAGAACAAGGGCGTGCGCCAGTACGCCGAAGCAACCTTCCTCTTCGACGAATGACGATGGACTTCTTCTTCCCCGACGACCTCACCCCGCGCGCCACTCCTGAGGAGACGCGCATCCTCGAACTGCGCGCCGAGCCCTATCCCGACCGCGGCCGCGTGCGCGTCAATATCGAGATCACGCCCTTCCAGACCCGTCCGCATGTGGACGTGACCTTGACCGACTCGGACGGGAAGGAGGTCGCCACGACCAGCCTCGTGGAACCGATGTCCTGGAAACTGGAATTCACCCTGCACGTGCGCGGCAGGCAGGACCCGGCGGGAAGTACCATCTCGAGGCACGTTGTACTACCCCGAGGGTCCGGCAGCGGAACCCGTCAGCCTCGAATTCACCATCCCCGCCGCGGAATGATCGCCTCCCATGCAGATGAAACACAATCCGACCAGGTCGCCCAGATCCTGTTTCTTCTCATTGCCATCCTGGCGCATCCTGCTCAACGGTTCCACGCCCACGGCGGAAGCTCCCCTCCCGACCGACCGACCCCCTCACGCTGAAAGACAGTGAAGCCATCCTGCTTTCGATGGAAGAGAATGGTTATGCCCATTTCTTCCTCTACTCGCTCGAGGGGCAGCCCCTCCTGCGCCTGACCGATGGAGACTGGAGCGATATCAGCCCCTCCCTCAGCCCGGACGGAAAACAAATCGCCTTTGCCTCCGACCGCTCGGGATTTTGGGATATCTACATCCTCACCCTCGCCACGGGTGAAGTACGCCAGGTCACGAATACGCCCGAATACGATTCCGCGCCGACCTGGTCACCGGACAACCAGTGGCTGGCATATGAGACCTACGACGGCAACGACCTCGAAATTGCCGCAATGCAATTATCCGCGCCCGGCGAGCCTCCCCTCATCCTCACCGACGACCCCGCCGCGGATACCTCTCCCGCCTGGTCGCCGGACGGCAGGCGCATCGCCTTCATCTCCAACCGGAGCGGCGACCCCGAGGTCTGGCTCGCGGACCTGGACCGCGCCGACGAAGGCCGCTTCAACAATCTCAGCAACAGCCCCAGTAGCCGCCGAGCGCCACCCATCCTGGGCAGAGAATCGCCTGCTGTGGATCACGCAGGCGCAGGGCGTGGATGTCAGCGGCGCGTACGTCTGGGATGCGGACCAGCCCGAACGTCCCGCGCAGTGGATCGCCGAAGCAGACCGGGCGGCATGGAATCCATCCCATGAAAAACTGGCGCTCATCCTGAACGGTGCGAACGAGGAATACCTCTCGCTGTCTCCCTGGACGGGAAACTGCTCCTGCCTCCCAGGATCCTGCCCGGCACTGGTGCGCGGCATGCTCTGGCTGACCCTCGACCTGCCCGAACCTCCCGAGTCCTATCTCGCCGCCTCCGCAGATGACACCGCGCCCGCTGTGGTCGCCCGCCGTGACGCCGCTCGCGGAAGGCTCGGTCCAGAGCGCTGGATGCTGGTCGACCTGCCGGATGTGCAGGCGCCCTATCCGCAACTGCACGACCAGGTGGATGAGGCTTTTGCGGCCTTGCGCCAGCGGGTGGTGGAGGAGGCCGGCTGGGACGCGCTTGCCAGCCTGCAGAACGCGTATCGTCCCGCTGACCAGTCCACTGGACCCCGGTCTCGGGGATGACTGGCTTTACACCGGGCGCGCCTTCGCGTTGAATTCGCTGCTCACCAACGCCGGCTGGATGGTGGCGGTGCGCGAGGAGGTGGGTCAGCAGACCTTCTGGCGCATTTACCTCCGCGCCCAAAAACAGGACGGCTCGCAGGGTCAGACCCTCTGACGGATGCGCCCTGGGACTTGAGCGCGCGCTACAACCTGGACCCGCAGGCCTACGACCAGGGTGGCGCGTAGCGCCCATCCCCCACGGTTACTGGGTGGACTTCACCGCCCTCGCCCGCGCCTATGGCTGGGAGCGACTGCCCGCCCTGCCCAACTGGCGCGTTTATTATGGTGGCACGCGCTTTACCGAATTCGTCCTGACCGGTGACCTGGACTGGTACTCCGCCATGCTGGAGATCTACCCGCCCGAGGCGCTGGTCACGCCCACGCCGCGCCTGCCGCCCACGCTCACCCCCACGCGCACTCCCGTCCCCACCTTAACGCGCGGACCGTCGCCCACGCCCACCATCACCTCCACACCCACGCCCACCCCCGTGCCGACCTCCACGCCGACCCTGACCACCGACCGTGACGCCGGTGCCTTCCAACACGCCATTGCCATGAGGATGCGTCATTGCGAACCGTCAAGGCTGCTTGCACTTCCATCACTCCTTCCATGAACTATTCCTCAGGCTGGCATTCTCCTCCTCATCTCCTCTCCGCCTGCGGTCACCGCAGCCGTCGAGCGACCCCGTCTTCGCGGGTCCACCCTGCCCGCCGACCCGACTGTGGTTTCCACCGCGGCCACCGCCCCGCTGCGCTTCGTGCTGCCCTCCCCGGGCGCGGAACCGGTCTCCGGCTGGCGCCCGCCCCTTTACCCTGTCCCGTGGGCGGTTTCCTCCTACGATCATTTTTACTTCACCCGCCCCAATCCCGCCGACCAGGTGAACTGGCCCCATCCCGACTACCGCTACGGGGGCATCTTCTTTGCCGACACCGTCCACACCGGCGTCGACATCGACGCCAACCGCGGCACACCGGTGCTGGCCTCCGGTCCGGGCACGGTCGTCTGGGCGGGCTGGGGATTTTTCTCCGGCGTGGCGGACAACGACAGCGATCCCTACGGCAAGGCGGTCTCCATCCGCCATGATTTTGGCTACCAGGGCAAGCCTCTTTTCACGCTCTACGCGCACATGGCGGAGGTGGATGTGACCGTCGGTCAGCACGTGGAGACCGGCGACCAACTGGGTCTGGTCGGGGAGACCGGCAGGACCACCGGTCCGCACCTGCATTTCGAGGTGCGCCTGGAATACAACACCTTCCATCACACGCTCAACCCCGAACTCTGGCTCTCCCCGCCGCAGGGTTACGGGGTGCTGGTGGGGCAATTCATCCAGGCGAACGGCGAACCGCTCCGCACCTATCCCGTCCGCGTCATCTCCGAGGAGACCGGCAGGGTGCGCGAGGTGCGCACCTACGGCACGGGCGCCACCAACCCCGACCCGAATTACAGGGAGAACATGGTGCTGAGCGACCTGCCCGCCGGGTTGTACCGCGTCAGCCTGTATTACGCCGAGCGCGAGCAGCAGTTCTGGGTGACATCTACCCGGGGCAGGTGACATACTTCACCTTCCGGATCGGGCAGGGGCTTCAAGCTGACCCTGCCGCCCACCCCCGCCCTGGATTTTGTCCCGATGACGGTCACGCCCACCCATACCAAAAGACCTTGACTATTCGAACATCTGTGCTATACTCGCCTTCAACGCAAGAAATTGCATTAACTTTACTCTTGGAGAAAAATCATGGCCCGAAAACCAGCTCAGGAAAAAGCACCTGTCCCATCCGGTCCAGTAATGGACGAAGGCAAGAAGGCTGTCCTCGATAAAGCCGTCGGCGATATCCTCAAACGCTACGGCGAAGGCTCGATCATGCGCCTGGGCGAAGCCCACACCATGGCGACCGAGACCATCCCCACCGGTTCGCTCTCGCTGGATATCGCCCTCGGCGTCGGCGGCGTCCCGCGCGGGCGCATCACCGAGATCTACGGTCCCGAGTCCTCCGGCAAGACCACCCTCTGCCAGCACATCGTGGCCGAAGCGCAGAAGATGGGCGGCACCGCCGCCTACATCGACATGGAACACGCCCTCGACCCCGTCTACGCTGCCAAGTGCGGCGTGGACATCGACAACCTGCTCGTCTCGCAGCCCGATACCGGCGAACAGGCGCTCGAGATCGCCGAGACCCTGGTCCGCTCCGGCGGCGTGGACATCGTGGTCGTCGACTCGGTTGCCGCGCTCGTTCCCCGCTCCGAGATCGAAGGCGACATGGGCGATGCCACCATGGGCGTGCAGGCCCGCCTGATGTCGCAGGCGCTCCGCAAGCTCTCCGGCGCCATCAACCAGACCAAGACCGCCGTCATCTTCACCAACCAGCTGCGCCAGAAGATCGGCGTGATGTTCGGCAACCCCGAAACCACCACCGGCGGCAAGGCGCTCAAGTTCTATGCCTCCGTCCGCCTGGACGTGCGCCGCATCCAGTCCATCAAGGTCGGCGACGAGGTCATCGGCAACCGCACGCGCGTGCGCGTGGTCAAGAACAAGGTCGCCCCGCCCTTCCGCACCGCCGAGTTCGACATCATGTTCAACGAAGGCATCTCCAAGGCCGGCGACATGCTCGACCTCGCCACCCAGCTCGAGATCATCACCAAGCGCGGCGCCTTCTTCTCCTATGGCGACATCCGCCTCGGCCAGGGACGCGAGAACGCCAAGGAATTCCTGCGCCAGAACCCCGACCTGGCAGCCGAGATCGAAGGCGTCATCCGCAGAAGGCCCTCGGCGGCGAGCTGGTCATCCCCATCGACATGGGCGAAGCGGAGACCGGCGCGGCGGAAGAGGAAGTTTAGCCAGCCCGCAGTAACCGAACAGATCAAGGTGAATTTTATGAACGCGGAACGATGCAACCCCAGGCTCGTCTCCGCGTTCTTTTTTATTTTTCTGCTGTTCCTGGTTGCGTGCGCACCGGAAGCCACGCCGACCCTCTACCGCCCGCCCGGCGGATATCCATCCCCGACGCCCGCCTCCATCATTCCCACTTCGCCCGCGGCTACCGCATTCATCATTCCCACTGAGGCGCCGACCCTCGAACCGCCCACGCCCATCCCGCCCTGCACGAACGAACTGAAATGGCTGGCGGACCTGACCTACCAGGACGACACGCTCGTCCTGCCCGGTCAGCCGATGGACAAGCAGTGGTCGCTGCAGAACAGCGGCACCTGTGACTGGGATGCGCGCTACCGTCTGCGCAACATCAACGGCGAGACCCTCGGCGCCTCCGCGGAGATGCCGCTCTTCCCGGCGCGGGCAGGCGCCACCATCACGCTGAGCATCCTCTTCCTCGCCCCCACCGATGCCGGCACCTACCGCAGTGAATGGCAGGCAGTCGCCCCGGATGGCGCATTGTTCGGTGACACGGTCTACATCAAGATCGTGGTATCAATCCCTTGACCGCGTAGGGGCGGGTTCCCGCCCGTTTCACCGGATTCCCCCTCGCCCAGCAGTCTCAGCGAAGTCGGAAGAGATTGGCAGTTCGTATGATTGCGCGTTCACGCTAACGGCAAGTGAAGTCCTTGTTCTAGTCTTAGCCATTGAGCATGGTTTCCCTTCTTTAGGTCGGGACTAATCACGGGACGATCACTCGTAAAACCGTTATCGTGAATCAAGTTGTCATTTGGGATGGATTTTTCAATTTGGATTACTCTTTCACGAAATCCATCTCATCGATATCAGCCTTAGCATGTTTGGGAGAGGTGGAATAATCCTTGTGTGTATTTTTATTATTGTTTCTTAGCCTTCCGCGTATTATTGATCAACACAAGATTTTTCTGATGGAAAAAATATTACATAATCGTGAAGATGATCGCCAATGATCTTTGGAACAGTTTCCAATTAACAGTCAACTTCCTGAGAAGCCCTCCCCGACCGCACGGATTTGACCACGTAGGGGCGGGGTGCCCCCGCCCGTTTCGCTCAAAGGAGAATCGCCATGAGGAAACCACAAATTCTGATAAGCATCATCCTGATTCTGCTGGCAGGTTGCCAGCCTGCACCATCCTACGCCATCGCCCGTCCCGCTTGGCGAAGGACAGGTGATCGATATCGTCTGGCAGGCATTCGATCCCAACACCTCCTCGCACGATCGAACTGCCTGGGATTTCATCGAGGTACGCAGCGTTACCGGTCAGGAGGTCCAGGATCTATTTGAAGGGGAACCCATCCCGGGTGGGTGCGCACCCGGACCCACCCCGCCCGACAACGCGAGTATTGTTCCCGATGGTTCTTATTGGTTTGTGGATATTCAGCGCCGCCCTGTCACGCCGCAACCTCTGCCGACCGAATACTACTCACCCACAGCCCCGCCAAATATCCCGGAGCCATTTGTATTTCAGGCGCGCTTCCTGGTCGATGCCATCACGGGTCAGGTTGTTGCCCGCAAGATTTCCTGTGTTATATATTAGATCTCTTGCACATCTATCTGGAGTCCTGAAGTTCTACTTCAGGGTGACTTAGGGCTCCTGAAGTTCTACTTCAGGCGGAATCCTCTGCTGAATTTTTCGGACTTTTGCAAGAGGTCCATTGAGAGACGTTGAATAACCCCGGACTCGAGAGGAGCATGTCCATGAAAACCAACCGCCTGAATATTATATTGTCAGTCCTTCTGGTTGCACTGGTGATAACACTCGTGCCGTTCCAGTCTGCCCGTGCGGATACCGGACCGAAACCCACCATGCACTTTGAATTTGTGTATGAGGTTGACCCGCCTCTGACCATCGTATCCGGGGTCCAACTGGAGTGCCAGGCGGCTGATTGTTCGGATGCCAAACCGCTCACGGAAGGCGGACCACAGAGGTTCGGATGCACTCCGGAGGAATGTTCTTCGCTGGCGTATGGCTACACTGATTACCACCGCCTGAGCATTGAATTCTCGGATGGGAAGACGCGCCAGAGCAATATCTTCGAAAATAAATATTTTGAAGCCTATTACCGGGTCACCGTGCGGGAGGACGACCTGTTCGTGGAGGAATTACCCGGCAAGAATACCGGCTATTTATCATTCTTTGCGTTAATGCCCATCCTGGGTCTGGCGATAATTTTTTGCATCCTTGCCCTCATCGAACTTCCCCTGGTCATCATCCTGCTCATCCTGGTCATCCGGAACATGGACTTCCCTGCGCTGCGGGGATGGTATATCGCCGGTTGGGTCCTCTCAGTGCCCGGGTTTCTTCTCGCGCTGATCGTTGAATGGGGGCTGCTGGTCACGCTGGTCGTGGAGATTCTCCTCGCCCTGGTCTATGCGCTCTGGCGCAAGCAGCCCCGGACAAAGTTGCTCACCGTGGTCCTGCTGATAAATCTGCTCACCCAGCCGGCATTGTGGCTGGTCGTCAGTAACATCAGCGAGGGTGCCGTTTTCCTGCCCCTGGCGATCGGAGAAGCCATCGTCTGGCTGGTGGAAGCCGGGATCCTGGCTCTCGCCTGCGCAAGCAGGCTAAATTCCTGGAGGCGCTGGCGCTCAGCCTGGTCCTCAACCTCGCCAGTTTCGGGATCGGTCTCCTGTTCCCGTTTTGATCTACTCCTCAAGAAACCAGGTTTCTTCGAGAAACCTGATTTCTTATGACTCCCTCCCGCGCCAGCCCCGCGTCCCGAAGCTTTATTCGAGGTACTAGTCACTGATTCAAACCTTCGGGACGTTGCACTCGACCTTTGACTTTCCCTCCTTGAGTGTTCAGTGTGCGAGGGTGGCACTCAATAATCGATCACAGTATTTCCCCTCCCTCACGAAGTACCCTGTAGTAAATTGCGCTCTTCAGCAATTTGGGGAGGGGATCAAGGGGTAGGGCATCCGGGACGTTGCATCGACCTCCGACATTCGCCTCTTTCCTCCTTGAGTGTTCTGTGTACGAGCGAGGCGCCCAATGACCGATCACTCCATTTCCCCTCCCGAAATTGCGCTCTTCAGCAATTTGGGGAGGGGACCAAGGTAGGGCATCTGGGACTTTCTATTCGGCCTTTCGCCTCTTCCCCTCCTTGACAACTTAGAACATCTGTGCTAAATTCAAGATCACCATAACCCGCATCACTTGCCGTCGGGCTCAAGGAGGGTCTTCATGATCCTTACTTCTGAAAACAATTCCCCAATCCCCAATTTACCGATCTCCCGGTATCCCCCCGTTCAAACTCCTGGATATGCAAGGGATTCATTCGTTCCGATTTATTTTAAAAAATCGAGGCGTTATCATCTTTCTCATCTTTCTCATGTGCCACAATTGCCACTGGTGTCATAGCGAGGGCACTGCCTGAGGGAACGACCCTGGAGCATCTTGAAACGCACTACGTTCGGAGTACTGAAAGGAAGCAATCTCCCGGCAGCTACCCACCAGCCTTTTCCAGGATCCCGCCTCCTCAGACGAAATGTCATCACCTGATTAAAACAATGACTTGGAGTTCCTCCAACCGAAAGAGATTTGTTCCGCGTATTTTTTTTGAATCAGGCGTTATCATCTTTCTCATCTTGTGTAATCTTCCACTTGGAACGTGGAACCATTGCGAACTTGGACACCCGAAGATTTCCCCCATTCCACCATCTAACTTTTAACCCTTATTCACAACCCACTGAATACCATGATTTTGGTTGTCCAGACATCCTCCAAAATCACCCCTCAAAAATGTGCAATATTGCATAAAAACGCGCTCTATCTAAAGGGAAAATGCAATTGAAAAGAGGTTCAAATCATCATTGAATTTTTCATCCCCCTTCTTGGCTCCCCTCAAAACTCCTCGGTTTTTGTCAAACAATGGCCGTTTTCCCTCAAAAATGATTGTCTGGACATAATTGAACCTCAATTGAACCTCCAACTCCTCGCGGCAGGTTTTTTCAGCCGAGGCGGCTTCTGCCGCGCACACTTGCACCGCACTGAGTGCGCTTTTGCAGTGCGTTCGGTGCAGTGCATGTGGCTATGTCGGAGACACGAGTCTCCGACGCCCCCATTTTCCATTCCCCAAGTCCCGATCTCTTCTCCTCTTTCTTCTTTCTTTCCCTCCCTCCGCTTTCTCCGACTTTCGACCTTCGACCTTCGCCTATTCACCATTCACTATTCACCATTCACTACTCTCTACTCTCTATTACCCATTCTCTCCCCCATATGTTAAAATCCAGCAAAAGGAGAAATTATGGATCCGGTCATTCTTTCCCGATGGCAGTTCGCGTCTGACCACCGTCTACCACTGGCTGTTCGTCCCGCTGACGCTGGGGCTTGGGCTGGTTCGTGGCATACATGCAGACCCGCTACTACCAGACCAGGGATGAGACCTGGCGCAAGATGGCAAAATTCTGGGGCAAGCTGTTCCTGATCAACTTTGCCATCGGCGTGGTCACCGGCATCGTCCAGGAATTCCAGTTCGGCATGAACTGGTCGGAGTATTCCCGCTTCGTGGGCGACATCTTCGGCGCGCCGCTGGCCATCGAAGCCCTGATGGCGTTCTTCCTGGAATCCACCTTCCTCGGCATCTGGATCTTCGGCGAAGGACGCAGGTCCCCGAGAAAGATGCATCTGGCCTCCATCTGGCTGGTGGCGATCGGCTCCAACCTCTCGGCGCTCTGGATCCTGCTGGCGAACGGTTTCATGCAGCACCCGCCCGTCGGTCCTACGTGATCAACGAGGCCACCGGGCGTGCTCGAGATGGTGGATTTCTTCGCGCTGGTCGCCAATCCCAAAGCCTGGATGTTCTTCTGGCACACCATCGCCGACGGCCTTGCCACGGCAGCCTTCCTGATCCTGGGCGTCAGCGCCTACCACCTCGTCCGCAAGCAGAACCTGGATTTCTTCAAGCGCTCCTTCCAGATGGCGCGCCTGGTCGGTCTGATCGCCAGCATCACTGGTATTCCTCGGCGGTCACACCATGGGGCAGTACATGTTCGAGACCCAGCCGATGAAGCTGGCGGCGCATCGAGGCGCATCTGGGAGACCGACGCAGCCCGCCTCCTTCTCGCTCCTCACCATCGGCGACCTGACCGGCAAGCAGCGAGGTCTGGTCGATCCGCATCCCCTACGTGATGAGCTTCCTGGCCTGCAACAACTTCACCTGTGAGGTCCGGGGCGTCAACGAACTCCAGGCGCAGTATGAGACCGCAGTACGGCCCCGGCGATTACATCCCGCTGATGGCTGTCACCTACTGGACGTTCCGCATCATGATGAGCTTCGGCTTCATCATGATGCGGCGCCTCCGCCTGGTTCCTGCTGGGCGACCTTCCCCGCAAGGATTATGAAAATGCCAAATGGATGAAGCTGGTTCCCTGTGGCGCGCTCCTGCTGCCCTACATCGCCAACACCGCGGCTGGATCCTGACCGAAATGGGCCGCCAGCCCTGGATCGTCTACGGCATGCTCAAGACGGTGGACGGCGTCTCGCCCAACCTGACCAACGCTGGACCTGCTCATCTCGCTGATCGGTTTCGTGGTGCGTCTATGGCGTGCTGGCTGTCGCGATGTTCTACCTGATGCGCAAATACGCCACCGCCGGACCGGAGGCCGCCATGCACGAATCGGTGGATGCCGCCCCCTGCGTGTCGTTGGGGCAAAGGAGTAACCGCCATGTCCTACGAAATTCTCCAAATCCTCTGGTTCGTCCTGATCGCCGTCCTGTGGATCGGTTTCTTCTTCCTGGAAGGCTTCGATTTCGGCGTGGGCATGCTGCTGCCCTTCCTCGGCAAAAAGGATGAGGAACGCCGCGCCATCATCAACACCATCGGTCCGATCTGGGACGGGAACGAGGTCTGGCTGCTCACCGCCGGCGGCGCGACCTTTGCCGCCTTCCCGCACTGGTACGCCACCATGTTCAGCGGCTTCTACCTGGCGTTGTTCCTGCTGCTGGTCGGCTTGATCCTCCGCGGCATCTCGTTCGAGTACCGCTCCAAGGATCCCAACCGCAGCTGGCGCTCCCGCTTCGACTGGATGATCGCCATCGGCTCCTTCCTGGCTTCCCTCCTGCTCGGCACCGCCTTCGCCAACCTGGCGCGCGGCGTCCCGATCGACGCGGACATGATGTACACCGGCAACCTGTTCACCCTGCTCAACCCCTACGGGCTGATCGGCGGGCTGACGGCTGTGGCGGTCTTCCTGCTGCACGGCGCGAATTTCCTCGCCCTCAAGCTGGAAGGTGAAATGCGCGAGCGTGCCCATGCCGCTTCGCAAGAAACTCTATATCGCCGCTGCTGCTCCTGGTCATCCTGCTGGCGGTCACCTCCTTCTTCTACACCGGACATGGGCGACAAGCTGGGCGGCATCCTGATGCTGGTGCCCATCCTGGCGGTCCTGCTGCTGGGGCTCACCATCCTCTTCATCAACAGGAAGAGGAGGGCTGGGCATTCATCTTCACCGCCCTGTCACATCGTCCTGACCCTGGTGACCTTCTTCCTGCTGATGTTCCCGCACGTGATGATCTCCAGCACCAACCCGGCGTGGAACCTGACCATCTACAACGCCTCCTCCTCGCAGTACACGCTGAGGGTCATGAGCATCGTGGCATTGATCTTGTGCCCATCGTGCTCGCCTACCAGGGCTGGACCTATTACGCCTTCCGCAAGCGCATCTCCACCGACAAGAAGACACTGATCTATTAACATCTGTCATTGCGAGCCTGCGTAGCAGGCGAAGCAATCTCCTCGCATTGACAGATAATTCTGAATATGGATAACATACTAGATCACCGAATGGAAGGTTGAAGGTCCGCCCTTCGACCTTCCATCTTTTTAACCCATGCACCGCCGCCTCCTGACCCTCACGCGTGACGCGCGCCTTCCGCTGCTCGTCACCATCCTCTCCGGACTCCTGGCTGGATTCCTGACCATCGGTCAAGCCTGGCTGCTGAGCGGGACGATCAACGCTGTCTTCCTGGAGGGGCAGACCCTCGCGCAGGCAGCGGCAGCCCTGAAGGTCATCCTGGTGCTGATCGGCGGGCGCGCGCTCTTCACCTGGCTGGGCGATGTCTCCGCCAACGCGCTGGCAGTGCGCATCAAGACCGACCTGCGCGAACGCCTGCTGGCGCACATCTTTGCGCTGGGTCCCGCCTACACCCGCCGCGAACGCACCGGGGAATTGACCACCGCCGCGGTCGAGGGCATCGAGGCGCTGGATGCCTATTACAGCCAGTACCTGCCGCAGCTCGTCATCACCGCGCTGGTGCCCCTCAGCATCCTGGGCTTCGTCTTCCCGCGCGACCTGCTCTCGGGCGTCATCCTGCTGCTGACCGCGCCGCTCATCCCCCTCTTCATGATCCTGATCGGCAAGGGAGCGGAGGCGGTGACAAAACGCCAGTATGACACGCTCAGGATCCTGTCCTCGCATTTCCTCGACAGCCTGCAGGGTCTGACCACGCTCAAGATCTTCGGTCGATCAGGTCCCACGCGCAGAACATCGCGGCGGTCAGCGACCGTTTCCGCGACGTCACGCTCAGCGTTCTGCGCATCACCTTTCTATCCGCGCTGGTGCTCGAACTGCTCGCCACCCTCAGCACGGCGGTCATCGCGGTGGAGATCGGCTTGCGCCTGCTGTATGCGAAGATGGAATTCCACGAGGCGCTCTTCCTGCTGATCCTCGCCCCGGAGTTCTACATGCCGCTGCGCATGCTGGGGGCACGCTTCCACGCCGGGATGTCCGGCACGACCGCCGCGCGGCGCATCTTCGAGATCCTGGACACGCCGGTAACCAGTGATCAGTCTTCAGTGGTCAGTGGGCAGAGTTCAGAACAGAGTGGTTCAGCCGGGGGAATCGTGCTTGAGAATGTCTCCTTCACTTATCCCGATGAATCAACACCGGCACTCCGGGATATCAACCTGACCATCCATCAAGGGGAACATCTCGCGCTGGTCGGGGCAAGCGGCGCGGGCAAGTCCACGCTCGCCAGTTTGCTGCTGGGATTCATCCAACCCGGCGCAGGTCGCATCCATTTTGAGGCTGGATCCGCCACCCGCATCGCCTGGGTGCCCCAGCGCCCTCACCTGTTCCACGATACGCTTTCCGCCAACATCCGGTTCGGCAGACCGGACGCCACCCTGGAGGAGATCACGCGCGGCGGCGAAGACCGCCCGCCTGGACGAGTTCATCCGCTCCCTGCCGGAGGGCTACGACACCGTCATCGGGGAGGGCGGGGCGCGCCTGAGCGGAGGGCAGGCACAGCGCCTGGCACTGGCGCGCGCCTTCCTCCTGGATGCGCCCATCCTGCTGCTGGACGAACCCAGCTCCAGCCTCGACCCGGAGACCGAGACCCTGCTGGACGAATCGACCCGCTCACTCATGCAGGGCAGGACCGTGATCACCATCGCCCACCGCCTCAACACCGTCTTCCATGCCGACCGGATCATCGTGCTCGACCGGGGCACCATCGTCGAAAGCGGAACGCATGCCGAACTGCTGGCGAAGAATGGGAAATACGCAGGCATGGTGAAGGCTGGGATTGCGGAGGTGGAAGGGAAAGATGAAAGAGGAAGGAAGAAAGAAGGGGTGGAAGAACCGCGTGATGGGTCAGGAGAATATCTCTCACCACAGCCGGTTCCAGGAAAAGACAAAAACAGCCGTCCATCCTGCTCCGCCTGCTGAACTTCCTGCAGGGCTCCTGGCACCTGGTCGCGCTTTCCATGCTGCTCGGGGCGTTCACCATCGGTGCCAGCGTGGCGCTGATGGGCACCTCCGCCTGGCTCATCTCCACTGCCGCGCTGCATCCCTCCATCGCTGCGTTGGGCGTCTCCATCGTCGGCGTGCGCTTCTTCGGCATCAGCCGCGGCGTCTTCCGTTATCTCGAACGGCTGGTCTCGCACGATGTCACCTTCCGCCTGCTCGCCCGCCTGCGCACCTGGTTCTACGAGAAACTGGAACCGCTGGCGCCCGCCCGCCTGATGCAGCAGCGCGCCGGTGACCTGCTGGCGCGCATCCTCGGGGATGTCGAGACGCTGGAGAATTTCTACGTGCGCATCGTCTCGCCTCCCTTGACCGCCCTGCTGGTGGGTTTGGGGACGGTGCTCTTCCTCAGTTCCTACAACCCGCTCATGGGCATTTCCCTCACCGGCTTTTTCGTCGCGCTGGGAATCCTGCTGCCCCTGCTCACGCAGGCACTTAGCCGCCGACCCGCGACTGACCTGATCACCCAACGCGCTGAACTGCAGACCCGCCTGGTGGACAACATCCAGGGGCTGGCGGACATCCTCGCCTTTGACCGGGCGCAGGACCAACTGGAGCGCATCTCGGTCATCGCCAGGGACTACGGGGCATCCCAAAAACGGGTGGCATGGGTCACCGGCATGCAGTCCGGTGCATCCATCCTGCTCTCCAACCTGGCGGCGTGGACGGTGCTCTGCCTGTCCATCCCCATGGTCACGGGTGGGGAGCTGAACGGCGTGATGATCGCCCCGCTGACCCTGCTCACGCTCGCCTCCTTCGAGGCGGTCAACCCCCTGCCGCTCGCCGCCCAGACCTGGAATTCCGTCCGCGAGGCTGCCCGGCGCCTGTTCGAGGTGGTGGATGTGGAAGGGGTGGTCAGGGAACGCGGGACCGCGACAGCCCTGCAACCTGCATCGTCAGAGGTCAGCTTCGAGGACCTGTCATTCGCCTACCCCGGTACGAACGAGCCTGTACTCAGGCATGTCACCTTCACCCTCAAGCAGGGTCAGCGCATCGCGGTGGTCGGACCCAGCGGCGCAGGCAAGAGCACGCTCGTCAACCTGCTGCTGCGCTTCTGGGAGTACGGTTCCGGTGAGAATACGCATGGGCGGCATCCCACTGCACGACCTCGACCCTGCCCGGGTGCGGGAGCGCCTGGCGGTGGTCTCCCAGAACACCCACTTCTTCAACACCTCCATCCGCGAGAACCTGCGGCTTGCCTCACCGGACCTGGGACAGGAGCAGATGGAATCCGCTGCCAGGTCGGCGAACATCCACGACTTCATCACCCGCCTGCCCCAGGGCTACGAGACCTTCATCGGCGAGCAGGGAGCGCGCCTGAGCGGCGGTGAACGCCAGAGGCTGGCGATCGCCAGGGCTTTGTTGAAGGAGGCGCCTGTCCTCATCCTGGATGAGCCCACGGCAAATCTCGACCCGCTGGCGGAGAAGGAAGTGCTGGATACCCTGTTCAGGCTGATGCAGGACAGGACCACCCTGCTCATCACCCACCGCCTGGTGGGACTGGAGAACATGGACGAGATCCTGGTGATGGACGACGGCAGGATCAGCGAGCGCGGGACGCACCGCTCCCTGCTCGCGCAGGACGGCTTGTACCGCCGCCTGTGGGAACTGCAGAACCGCATCCTCCAGGGCATGTAAAATACTCTTGTCTCTCCTGCATGTGCGTGCTATAATGCATACAACTTCCCCGACCATATCACAACCGAGGCCTGAACAAGCATGATGTTTCTGCCTGCCTGCTTCAGGTCATCCCTGGAACCTTGATAGAAAATCCCTCTTCTCGAAAATAAAGAAATTCCGGCATTGCCCTGGGGGCAACGCCTTGTTTGACATACATCCTCATCATACACATCTTGGAAGGAATCATGGACATAATTGCACTTGAAAACAAACCCCTGGCAAAACTTCGGGGCATGGCCAGGGACCTGAACATCACCAACGCCAATCGGCTGAAAAAAGAAGCGCTGATCGTCCGCATCCGCCAGGCGGAAGCCGAAAAGGAAGGCATCGAGGTGCGCGGCGGCATCCTGGAGATCATGAACGAAGGCATCGGCTTCCTGCGCTCGGAGCATTACCGCATCAGCGAAGAGGATGTGTATGTCTCCCAGGCGCAGCTGCGCCGCTACGACCTGCGCGCCGGCGACCTGGTCATCGGGCACGTGCGCCCGCCGCGCGAATCCGAGCGGCATTACGGGCTGTTGAAGGTCGAGACGGTCAACGGCATGGACCCCGAAGAAGCCCGCCGCCGCCCGAACTTTGAAAACCTGACCCCCATCTTCCCCGACATGCGCTTCGACCTGGAGACCGGAGCACGACATCCTGGCCACCCGCCTGATCAACCTGATCGCCCCCATCGGGCGCGGCCAGCGCGGCTTGATCGTCTCGCCGCCCAAGGCCGGCAAGACCACCATCCTCAAGCAGATCGCCAACGCCATCTCGACCAAGTATCCCGACGTGCACCTGATGGTCGCCCTGATCGGCGAGCGCCCCGAGGAAGTGACCGACATGGACCGCTCGGTGGACGCCGAAGTGATCGCCTCCACCTTCGATGAACCGGTCACCTCGCACGTCCGCACGGCGGAGATCGCCCTGGACCGCGCCAAGCGGCTGGTGGAGATCGGCCGCCACGTGGTCATCCTGATGGACTCGATCACCCGCCTGGCGCGCGCCTACAACCTGGTGGTCAACCCGTCCGGGCGCACGCTCTCGGGCGGTATGGACCCGTCGGCGCTGTATCCGCCCAAGCAGTTCTTCGGCGCGGCGCGCAACATCGAAGAAGGCGGCTCGCTGACCATCATTGCCACCTGCCTGGTGGACACCGGCTCCCGCCTGGACGATGTGGTCTACGAGGAGTTCAAGGGCACCGGCAACATGGAATTGATCCTGTCCCGCAAGCTCCAGGAACGCCGCATCTTCCCCGCCGTGGATATCGAACGCTCCTCCACCCGCCGCGAAGACCTGCTGCTGGGTCCCGATATCCTGCAGCGCGTCTGGCTCATGCGCCGCATGTACATCCAGATGACCTCCCCGCCTCCGCAGGGCGCGGGCATGGATACCACCGTCGCCACCGAGGCCATCATCAGCGCATGTACAAGGCCAAGAACAACCAGGAATTCCTGGAAACATTAACAGATAGTATGTAATCCTCCGTACCTGTCGAAAAAGTTTTAGAATTACCACCTGTTGAAGAAGAACCATGAGTAAACTATTATCGCTCTGGAAGAACAACCGCTTTGGCGTCCTCTCCTGGCTGGTGACGGTCGCCCTGGTCGCGTCCCTGCTGGGCGGCGCGCTCTGGTGGAGGAATGCGCAAGCGCTGAATTCAGCTACCGCCCCCCAGCCGACCGCCGGACCGGACGCAGGAACCGGGCGTCAACCTGCCGGTCCCGCCTGTCTCGGGCGAGGGTCCTCCATCGGCAGGCAGATCCAGATCGTCACCTACATCCCCGCCGAACTGCCGCGCTATGAGCCGATCGCCTACATCGTCCAGCGCGGGACGCGATGAGCAAGATCGCCGAGAAGTTCAAGATCAAGACGGTCTCCATCCTGTACAACAACAAGGCTGAACTGGACGACAACCCGCACGGGTTAAAGCCCGGCATGAGCCTGGTCATCCCGCCGGCGGACGGCATTCTCTACACCTGGAAGGACGGCGATACGCTGGAAAAGGTGGCGGCGGAATACAATGCCAGGGTGGATGATATTGTCAATTACCCCGGCAATGACGTGGACCTCACCAATCCCGGATTCAAACCCGGCACGCTGGTGATGATCCCCGGCGGTTCGCGTGAACTTCTGGACTGGACCCAGTTCATCCCGACCATCACGCGCGGCAGCGGCACCGGCACCTCCGAGATCGGCGGGAGCGGCTGCAGCGGAGGTCTCGGTGGGCGATGGCGTGTTCGGCTGGCCGACCAATGGGTCACATACCATTTCAGGAAACAATTACACGGAAGGGCACCTCGCCATCGATATCACCGCAGCCGAGGGTGAAGGGGTCTTCGCGGCGGATGCAGGCGTGGTGACCGAAGCCGGCTGGAACAACTACGGTTACGGCAACGTGGTCATGATCGACCACGGCAACGGATACGTCACCGTGTACGCGCACCTGAGCCAGGTCAACGTGTCTGTCTGCGAAAGCGTCGGGCAGGGCACGCTGATCGGTCTGGCAGGCAACACGGGCAACTCGTTTGGCTCCCATCTTCACTTTGAGATCCGCCTCGGCGGGGCGAATGTGAACCCGCTCGGGTTCGTACAGTAATTTTCCCCGGGACCCGGGTCTCCCCCTGGAGCCCGTGTCCCGCTTTTCCCCATGCAAAAACAACTGCAATCCACGCTTGCCTCCCTGCCTTTGGCTGCCCATCGCTTTTTTGATTCCATCAGCTCAACCAACGACGAGGCGCTCGCCTGGGCAACGGAGGACGCGCGCGATCTTTCGCTGGTGGTGGCGGAGAGTCAGACCACCGGGCGCGGCCGCGCGGGACGCAAATGGATCACCCCTCCGGGTCAGCCCTGGCATTCAGCCTGATCCTGCGCCCGAAAGCGGAGGAGGCGGTCTCCGCCTCGCTGTTCACGGGGCTGGGCGCGCTGGCGCTGGTGGAGGCTTTGAAAAAGCGCGGTCTCAAGCCGCAGATCAAATGGCCGAATGACGTCCTGGTGAACGGGAAAAAGGTGGCGGGCATCCTGGTCGAATCCGTATGGACGGGGGATGCCCTCGATACGGTCGTCCTGGGCATGGGGGTCAATGTCCTGGATGGTTCCAACCCGCCGGATGCGGAACTGCTCTTCCCCGCGACCAACGTGGAAGCCGAGACCGGCAGTTCATTGAAGCGCTCGGTGCTGCTGCGCGATATCCTGACCGCCCTGATCGAGTGGCGGAAGAAGATCCCGACCGGAGAGCTGGTGAAAGCCTGGGAGAAATACCTGGCATTCCAGGGTGAACTGGTGGATGTCTGGAAGGAGAAGGAGGAACCGCTGACCGGGCGTGTCCTCGGTCTCGACACCGACGGCAGCCTGCGCCTGCTATCCTCCAGGGATGGCAAGATCATGACAGTTCAGTTCGGCGAGATCCACCTGCGCCCCGCCGTGTGATAAAATACGCCCATGTTTGACGGTCTTCGCGATGACACATCCGACTCGGGCGGGTTTGACGACCAGCAGGTGGCGTTCTTCCCTGAAGATAAAAAACCCGCCACCAAACCGGTCCGCAGGAAAAAATCCGCGCAGTTGCTCGGGATGACCCCGCAGCAGCGCTTCCTGCTTGCCGTGATGTTGATGGTGATGGTTTGCACGCTGGGCGCCGCCTGCATGTTGATATCAGGAAGGTTTGTGTTCTAACAAGAACCGGTCGGA
>CAWGMC010000065.1:0-43159 GCA_963823545.1 uncultured Chloroflexia bacterium
CTGTCATCCGTCAGGATCTCGAATGCCGCCCGGTGCTTTGCCTCCAAAACCTGATTTATCCCGTTCAGCCTGTCCCTCACCTGCACCGTGCAGCCCACGATCTTGGTGTTCAAGCAATGCTTGCTCCCGCCGGGCGGATTGTAGTAATTTAACCCCACGAACGCCGTTCCCGCCGCGGAGATCTGCCCGCGCACCTCCACCTGCTCCGTGCTGGATGCGAACTCCCATGAGAAGTACCCGAATTTTCCGTGTGCTTTCAGCCCCTGCATCAAGCCGTTCAGCGCGTATTCCCTGCCCGCGTGCCGCAGTACCAGCAGGGTCATCGGCGGCGTCCAGAACGGACCCATCTTCAGCCGGGCGGTCGCCACCTCCAGGAAACTTCCGGGGTGCGAATTGAATCCCGCCACCTGTCCCCAGGCATACAGGTCCGTGTGCTTCCTGCCCCAGTTGTGGTTCTGGCTGCCGACCCAATCCTTCACCTGGATGGGCTCGCCATCCACCATCAGGCTGCCGTTAAATCCCGCCAGCGGCAGGCTGACCAGGCTTTTAGCCGCCGGGAATTTACCCGCGTACATCTCCACCGGCAGCAGGAACAGCGGCGCGGAGTCGCCCTCATATTTCAGTTTCCACGATAGCGTGTGCTTCCTTCCTTTAACGCCCCCTGCAGCAGGTTCGGCGCCAGCGTTGCCGCCCCCACCTGGACGCTCAGCGCGGATGTGTCGAACTTGCAGTCCGCAAAACGGAATTCCCCTTTGGCGGCGATGTGCCGGTCCGTCTCCCCGTTGAAGTAGACCGCCCACAGTTCCCCCAGTGCCTTTTCGGGATGCGCCTTCGGGCTGAAGATCGTGTACCGTATCCAGAATGCGAGCGGGCGCGAGGGATGGTTGGCGCGCAGGAAGTAGCTCTCGTAATGTCCCTCCGCCTGCCCCCGGTAGCGTGTCGCATTGACCTGTTGCTGGATTGCCAGTTGTCTGTTTTGCATGGCAGCCTCTTCCCTTCCCCGTCGTTGCCCTCAGGGTTTTTCATCCAACGAATGTGAATGCCTGTTGCTTAATTGCGGGGACAATCACCAGAACTATACTGAATTTCCCTCCCAAAGTCAACCATTCTCCTGCCCATCCCACCCGGTCACACTCGCCTGCCACCCTGCTTCATTTGATTTAACCGCCCCGTGATCTCTCACGGGGCGGTGTGGTGTCGTTATGTGTTTTCGTTAGGGAGACTGGTCAACCGTCCCGCCGTTCACTTCTTCTCCTGGAACCACCTCTTCATCCAGCCTGGGATCTGCATAGACCGTGGTGGTCAGGACAGCCGAGTCGACCATCAGCAGGTTGCCCGTGCTGCCCGGTGAGTTGTACATTCTGAGACCCACCGTCCCGGTCCGGTAGCTGGAATCCGGTTCCTGCCAGACCAGCTTGTCGTTAATGTAGAACTTGATCCAGGTACCCACCGCCACAACCTTCAGCTTGTTCCAGCCGTTCTTGACGATCGCAGAATGGGCGGTCCAGCCCCTCAACCAGGTTGTATTTCCCAGGTTATCATATTTGTGGACCGCGAACAACCCGTCGTTGGTGTAGGCAAATCCATAGGAGGAGTACCAGGCTTTGTTCGAGGTTAAGCCCAGTTCCGGGTGCCCGCGGATGATGATGCCGTTCGGATCCCTGGGCGCGCTGCCGTTCCTCGCCATTCTGACTTCGTAGGTGAGATCACCATACGTGCCGGTATGCTTGCTGGTCGACCAGTAACCGGAAGAGCCGATGGTCCGGTAATGACCCCAGTTGATGTACCAGTTGCCAATGACCTTCGACCACCCGGTGGAGGAGTTGGTGAAGGTGTCGTTGATGTTATTCACCGAGATGAGGGCGGTGCGGAAATTCGCCACGGCGGATGCGCGGGTGTTGAGCACCTTGTAGTCCTCCGATATTCCCGTCACTCCTGCCGGGTCGGTCCTGCCGGTGGGGATCACATCTGGATTGGACCAGTATTTAACCTCGCGCAGTACCCGACTTTCGGCACGAATGGATACCCTGCGTCCTGGCATTGATCAGGATACGCCATGATCGTGCGCCAGCGCCGGGCGGCGTTTGTTGGGTGCAGGTTGACGTATCCGTGTCCAGTAGGCATAGGGCGTGTTCGTTGGATCATCGTAGGGATCATGCCGGGCACCGTACAAATGCCCCAGTTCGTGACCGAATGAATAGTAACCGGTCAGGCAGCCGGGGCGCTTTACCACTGCAAAGGCGGACGTTGCATCCACGTTGACAGCAGCCAGCAATCCGCAGCAATTCCCGCTTTCCAGGATCAGGACGACCATGTCGGCGGCGTAGATATCCCTCAGGGTGTGCACATTATCCAGGTACCCGTCAGCGGTCGCCACCAGGCGGTCCAGGTCCCATTCGAATATCGCCGTTTTCGACGTAGGATACCTCCTCGATGTGTACGATCCGCAGGCGCGGCACCACTGCGGAGCTGATGTACGAATTTCTCGGTCTCGGTCATCGCCAGCGCAATGGCAGTCTTCAGGTTCTTGGTCTGTTCTGCTGCGGTGGCTCCCCCCGCACCTGCCCGCGCTGCGGGGGTGTACACCACCATCACGTCCAGGGTTGCCCCTGAATCAGCTCTCAGGTCGGAATCCAGTCGCCTCGACCGGTTTGCCCTCCGGCAGGATTGTTCCCGGCGGCTCGTCAATGAACATCCCCTGGTTGATCTGCACCACCCGGTGCAGGTCATTGCCCGCGCCGGAGACTTCGTAAATGCCGTCCCTGGATGCGATGTGAGCCATGAAAGCCCCCTCCACCATCGTCAGGTAAAAGTATCCCTCCGGTCTGCCGCGCAGTCTTCCGGTCCACGAAGTGCCGAGTTCATCCTGTTCCACCCGCGTTACCACGCCGGTATAAAGAGCATCCGGGAAAAGCTCGAGCAGGATCTCGGGCAGGGCGCGCCTGCTCCGGGGATTTCCGCTGGCATCCACCAGCAGCTCCAGGTTCACGCTTACGTAACGGGAGCGGACTTCGAATGACTCCTCCGGGCGGTCCTGCGCGGGAGGCAGCCTGCCTGCCCTCCTTGAAAAGGGGGGGCGCACCGCCTGCCTTCGCGCTGGAGGTACTGCCGGCAAGCAGGCTGGTCACCAGCAGGATCAGGAGCAGGAGTGTCAGGATTCCTTTATGTAATTTGAAGGATGGATGGGGGGATGACATTTTTTCTCCTTTGGCGATATTTCAAATGACCCGGGTGGGTCGTAGGGCTTTTATTCCCGCAGCAGTGTCCCGCGAGTTTTATATAGATTTATTATAGGGATTTGCCCCCGATCTTCACCTTACATTCAACATACATTTAATGGATAAAGCGCGTAAATAATATTGCGCGCATGTAACATGAACAGGATGTCCATCCCTCCCTCACGGATCGTGCGCTGTCACCTCCAGGAAACTCCCGGGATGTGAATCGAATCCCTCCGCCTGCCCCCGGTAGCGTGTCGCATTGACCTGTTGCTGGATCGCCAGTTGTCTGTTTTGCATTTCAACCTCCACCTTTTTCCGCTGGAAATCGATTCCCCCGCTCGTCCGGTGGATCCATGCCCCCAGCCCCGGGGAGAACTGTCTCAACCCGAAGAAGGTGCGCAGCGGAAAAGAGTTCACGACCACATCCGCTTTATTTTTCTCAATGGCATCCACGACCGCCTGCACGACCTGTCCGGGTGTGCAGGATCCCTGCAGCCCGGGCGGTGTGACGCCGAACTTGGCGAACATCCCCACCTCGGTGACGTATCCCGGGAAGATGCTGGAGAAATGCACCCCGCTGTCGGCGTGTTCCCATTGCAGCCCGTACGCCCATTCCGCCATCCCCGCCTTGGTGGCGCTGTACGTGGCGGCATACGGCGCGCCGCATTTGCCCTGATCGAGGCAATGTTGACGATATGCCCCATCCCCCTCGACAGCATGGGGGGCAGCAGCAGGTGGGTCAATTCCATCGGCGCCGCCAGGTTTACCTCCAGCGTCTCGTGGATTCGTTCCCAGGGCAGGTCCAGGTATGCCCCCTCCGACTCCAGCCCGGCGTTGTTGACGAGGATGTCGATCTCCCCAAACTCATCCAGCGCTTTGCGCACCAGGTCGCGGCGTGCCCCTGGTTGCGCCAGGTCCACCGCCATGCTCCAGGTCTGCACCTTGTATTTCTCCAGGGCTGCGGTCACCTGCGCCAGTCCCTCCTGCGAGCGTGCCGCCAGGGCGATGTGCGCCCCCGCGCTGCCAGCGCATCCGCGATCAACGGACCAATTCCCCTCGATCCCCCGGTAAGAAGCACGCGTTTTCCGTTTATCTGGGTCATGGTCTGCTCCTTCCTCTGGCAATAGGCGGGCATCAGGCTGGGGTGCAGCTTGCCACTCCCACACCTGGTTCGATACACAGGACCTCACATTTATTATACAACCCCGTTCAATGCCGCCGCTCCTTGAGGGGAGCACGATGAGATTTCCCCTCTTTCACGTCTCGATCTTTTTACTCTTGCACCTCTTTTTTCCGGGTGTTTTTCTTGACAGGTGATTTTGATTTATCTGGTTTGGGGCTGACTTTTTTGACAGGTGACCGCCTAACGGGGGAATTTTGCTCTCTTTTTTTCCTAAGGCTTCCGCAAAAGTAGGATTCTTCATCCCCTTTCGGGTAATTTCAGTTTCTGGTATCACCACTACTCTGTGTCGTTTTACATGCTCTAGATTGAGGAACAGGACTGTATTGATCACGATTACTATACCGGCAAGATACAATCTGGTTGAGAGAGGGATGATCCCAAAATAAGGATTTTCTGAAATCTGACCTGAAAGGAAGTTGATTAAATAATAGAAAATGAGGAATATGGTTCCTATCCCCATTGAGATCCAGAAAATACGCCCCCATTGCCCTTCAACAAGCTCCTCGCTGTAGATTTCTTGCCTCCTTGCCGGTTTTTTCTCGCAGCGCAACCGCGTCGAGGGTGAACATATAGAAGACAGAGTAAATCAAGCCGGGGATGAACAGCAGCAATGACAAGCCAAAAATTATCAGGCTTGTGACAAATTGAGTGGTAATTGCTCTGCCCAATTTTGAAAACGCCAGCTTGATCGCGGCAGATAAGGACATCGGTTTGTCTTCAACGATGCTCTCGGTGATCAGTTTTATGCCCACTAAAGCAATCAGGCTTGTCACGAATTGAATTATCAAGACACTGCATAGTAGAAGTAATCTGATAATGAGCATTTTCGTGTTGTCTGATGGATACTCGTATGCAACGACTGCAATAAAAAGACCTTCAGGAATGATCATGATTAAAAGTGAGGAGTGAAAAATCCTTAATTCTGGAGAAGAATATTTTGAAACCCTCGCTTATATACTCAGAAAAATTCATGGATCGTCTAAACACAATTTTTTTCATGTGTCCTCGCTGGTGTGATGAATGGAGAGGCAGGCAGAAGCTTTCCTGGCAGCCTCATGCTTCCTCTCTCGCAACCTTTGAACATAAAACCATCTTCCAATCCTCAATCAAAAATCTAAAATCTAAATATCCTTCTTTCTCTTCCTCTCCGCCACCCCGATCCCCACCAGCATCACGATATACAATCCAACGCTCAGCACCCAGCGTCCGTCCCAGCCCTTGCGCAGGGTCACGCTCGGGGTGACGCTCATCTCCTCCGCTCCCGCCGCCGCGACGAAGTGCATCGGCGCGGACATCGCCCCGATCAGCGCGCCCTCCTGCTCCGCGCGGATCATCAGTTCATCGTAAAGCCGGACGTATTCCCAGTTCTCCCCGTACGAAAGGTGACTGCCGTCGTTCCTGCCGAACCACAGCCTCTTCGATATTCCCGGCATGCGATTTGCCCAGCTCGGGTCTGCCAGTTCCCAGCCTGCCTCGGTATGCACCTCGGTCCAGGCATGCGCCCCGCCCGGGTGACCCCACTCCCTGGTCGCGGACCAGAACGGGGGGTAGGCGGGCAGCGCCAGCCCGGTCACCACCTGGGAGGGGATGCCTGCCGCGCGCAGGAGCGCCACTGACAGGTTGGCGAACTCCCCGCAGCCTCCCTCGCGCGAGTTGTATACGGTCAGCGCGGACTGGTTCCCGCCGCTGCGCGTGCCCTCCGGGTACGATAGATGGGAGGCTGTGAACGCGAAGATGGCATACGCATCCGCGCGGCTCTCTCCCTCGCGATGCGCTCCGCCTCCGCCACGATGGGCGCCGCCTTCGATTGGATCCCCACCTGGGGCAGGGACTGGAACTCCAGCACGGGTGCCTCCCAGCGTGCCGAGCCCTGCCGCAATGTCACGTCATACGCGATGATCGCCGTGCGCATTTCCCCCGCGGGGATCGTCCCCGTCAACTCGTAGACATCCATGGAGGGCACCTCGCGTCTTCTGCCCTTCTCCCTCCCAACTCACCTGCACATTTTCCACTTGTTGATAGGGTCCGTTCCTCGGCACGATCACCGCCAGGTAAACCGCCGTCTCCTCCCCCGGCGCGGAGAACGAATACTGCTCCGTCAGGTGATACTGCACCCGGGCAGGCACCAGGTACCACGCCGCGCCCAGCACTGCCAGCAACAACAGGATGTATAGGAGCGACCTGCCGGTGCTCACTGCAGATATTTTCCGCGTCGTCTTTTGGTTCATGTCAGGAGTCCGACTCCGGGATTTTTTCCTTGATCTTGTCCGGCGGCACCATGACATACATGGCATCGATCATCCATTTGCCGTCCACCTTTTCCAATGTCCGCGGAACGTTCCCTGTATCCCGCCCTCATACTCGATCACGCCGCTCACGTTGGCGACCAGTCCCTGGGGCAGATCGGGATTGGTGTTGACCGCGGTGGCGACGTTCAGGTTGGATATGGACAGGCTCAGGTAGCCTTCAAAGATCATGTAGTTGTTGCCTGTGATCAATTCCCGCACTTTTGATAAGGGGATCTGCCTTTGTGCCCTGGGCGAAAACAACGTGTAGGCGCCCTCTGCGTCCCTGTCCGCCAGGAAATTCATGTAATCATCCAGCACGGATGCGATCGGTTCCCTCTCAATACCCACCCTGATCAGGCTGGTTCCGAAGATGCCTCAGGCACAGCGCCGACCCGATGCACAACACGCCAACCACAACACCGAGGACGATCCAGAGGTGCCCTGACCGGGTCTTTTGGGGGGAATTGTCCTTGAACACAAGCGGTGGCAAAGGCGCCGCCATCCTCTCCTGCTCCGCTGGGGGAGTGCTGACCATTTCCGGCAGCGGTGATTCGCCCTCCTCGTGGGCACCCCGACCAGGCTTGCCTGGCATTTCACGCAATTCAGTTGACTCCCCGCATTCACTTCGTTGCACTGCGGGCATTTCACGATGATTTCCATGATTTCTGTCCTTTTGTCTCCTGCGCCCGAACTGGCGTTGATTCTACTTTGCTTGTTTTTTCAATTTCTTCTTTATAACCGGCGAAACTATGGAATACGAAGAAGATAAGATAAGCGTCAAGGAGTACAATTAGCACGCTAGCCAGGGCGCTGTAATGAAAAAATAGGGCGATAATAAATAAAGAATACACTCCAGGGTATAAGCGAAATGAGTAACGCCGGGGAGGTGGATTTGATTCTGGACCTTTTGTTCATCGAACAGTTTGTTCTCGAGCTGGCTGAAATGAATGATGTCCTGTTGGAACAATTGCATGGAGCAGTTTCTTCAGTTCGAATGCATCGCAGGTCTTTTCATGTCGGTATGAACCTTTTCCGGGTCTTAATTTGTGTCACGCCAATGTCAAATCACCTGAATAGTGATAAGTCTTCGTCAGCCAGAAGTATCTCTCCACGGTGAAATCCGTGGCGGTGAATACCATGCGGCGGATGAGTTTCCGCGTCCACCATAGACAAAATAACACGACAACAACTGCTATAAAGATGACACCTGAGTCCATGCCAGCTTTTGAATAACTATAAGTTAATGAACAAACTCCAAGCAGGCTGATCGATAGAACATCCCAGAGTCCTTTGAAGGAATATCTTGGTTCAAAAATGGTCTTTCGCATTATTCCCGTCAGTCCTCTTTTCCTCTGCCACTTATCTTTATTTTATCCCCAAATTCAGGCAACCAACCCGTCCCGCAACTAATTCCCCCGTCTGCCCTACCCAACACTTTGATGGATCGGACCACTCTATGCCCAGCCCTCCCCAAATGGAAGAGCACATTTTGGGAGGGTAAAAATCAGCCCCTCCCGCATAAAATCCCCTGCCTGTTTGTGCTTTTCCAAACGGGGAGGGGTCAGGGGTAGGGCGGATGAGGCCCCCAGCCTCAACCCTTCGGGACGTTGCCATCTACTGAATAACCCCTCCCAATCTACCAACCTACCAATCTACCAATCTACCAAACCACCAATCTCCCCCTCATCTGTTATATAATCCATCCATTAACTACGAAAAGAGGAGAATCATGCCAACCAAAGCCGCAAAACCCAAGCCCAAGGCGAAACCCATCGCCAAACCCAAGCCTGCCGCCAAACCTGCCTCCAAGCCCACGCCGAATCGCAAGCAAGCTGCCCGCCTGAAAGCCCGCCGCCAGTTCCGCGCCGAACAGGATGAACGCAGGGAGCAGCGTCCCGCTCCACCTGCCCCTGTCGCCTCCAGGGGATTTTTCTACGGGATCCTCAGGTTCTTCTGGCTGCTCTTCCACCCCGGCAAGACCGCCCGCGACTTCGACGCCCAGTATAAGAAGTGATCACCTTTGCCAAGAGACCCCCGTTCCCGGGGGTCTTTCCCTGCCCACTGATCACTGATCACTGAATTACTGATCACTGATCACAGCTTCCCCCCTTACCTTATCCTCCTCGCAATGATGATCGCCGCGATCGCGACGATGAAGTCGTAGACTATCTCGAAAATCCAGATGAATCCCAGATTGCTTTGACCGACCAAAAGCGCCAGGATGAAGGTCACTCCAAAAACGACCGGCAGCGGTGATGCCAGCAGCACACCGAACAACCGCGCATGCAGCGGGGATAACTGGTAGTCTCCCTTGCCGAACATGATCTGAAACAATCCCCCCGGGATCTTGCCTGTGATGATCAGCCAAACTCCCGCAATTAAGAACAGGATCTCAATGACAAGCAGGCACATGGTTTTCTCCTTGATGCAGAAATGTTCGACGGGATAAATCCATCCCGGGACGCTTGTGGGTTGATCCGGATCCATCTTCATTATATTGCTAAATACCCTCCCGCTGACTACTGAACACTGATTCCCCCCTAACCACCTTTTTCACCGTGCCTGTCCGCGTTCATCCATGTCAATCCGCATGCTTCGCGATCCGCGTCCCATTCACTATTCACTATTCACTATTCACTATTCACCATCCCCCAATCGTCAATCGTAAATCTAAATCAAAAATCCAATATAATTCCCCTCATGCAGCGCGAAACCTACTTCACTCCAGGCTCCCTCCGGGAAACATCCCGCGCCATGCTGGATGCCCTCGCGCCCCTGCGCGCCCGCCACGCGGACTTGAAATTCCAGCCCGCTCGCGCCGCCCTGCTCGTGCTCGACATGCAGGACTATTTCCTCAATCCGGATTCCCACGCCTTCATCCCAAGCGCTCCCGCCATCCTCCCCAATCTCCAAAAACTCATCGCGGATTTTTCCCGGAACGAACGCCCCGTCATCTTCACGCGCCACCTCAACACGGAGTCGGACGCGGGTATGATGTCGCGCTGGTGGCGCGACCTCCTCCGCGCGGATTCACCGCGCAGTGACATCCTGTCCGCGCTGGATGCCTCCACCGGGATTCACATCCGCAAGACGCAGTACGATGCCTTCCATCGGAACCTCGCTCGAGCAGGAACTGCGCAGCAGGGGAGTGGAGCAGGTGGTCGTGACCGGTGTGATGACCCATCTCTGCTGCGAGACCACCGCCCGTACAGCCTTCGTGCGCGGCTTCGAAGTGTTCTTCTGCGTGGACGGTACCGCCACCTATACCGAAGCCTTCCAGCGCGCCTCCCTACTCAACCTGGCGCATGGCTTTGCCCTGCCCGTGCTCTGCGAAGAGATCGCTTTTCAGGATAATGGATAAAGTGGACAAGCCAATCCTCATCATCGGCGCTGGACCTGCCGGCATCGCGGCGGGCATCCAGCTCAAGCGCTACGGCATGCCTGCCCTCCTTCTCAACCGGCGCGAACCGGGCGGTCTGCTCTGGAACGCGGACCTGGTCGAGAACTATCCCGGCTTTCCCAACGGCGTGAGCGGCGCGAAGCTCGTCGGGTTGATGAAGGCACAAATGGAACGCCTGGGTGTCGAGGTCAGGCTCGAGCAGGTCCAGCTGGCGGATTGGGTGGATGACCATTTCCTCGTCACCACGCAGCAGGCGCAGCGCAGCACGCACACCCTCGTCATCGCCAGCGGGACGCAGTCGCTGCCTCTGCCGGATGTCATCCCTCCGGACGCGCTCGGCAGGGTTTTCACCGAGGTGCGGGACCTGACCGGGGTGCAGGGGATGCAGATCGTCATCATCGGCGCGGGGGATGCCGCCTTCGATTACACGCTAAATCTTTCAAAAAAGAGGAACTTTGTCACTATTCTCAATCGGGGAGAGGCTATAAAATGTCTTCCATTGTTATACGAGCGCGCCGCGCAGGAACCGTCCATTCAATACCGGTCGGGAATCTCCATCAGCCAGGTCAAGCTGGATGAAAAAAGCGGCAGGCTCCAGCTCCGGGTCGCATCCGCGCAGTCAGGGGCAACCCTGCTGGACGCCGATTACGTCCTGTTCGCCATCGGGCGCGTTCCCTGCACTGATTTTCTGTCCGCTGGGATCATGCAGCGTGAGCATGAACTGGTCGAGGCGGGCAGGCTGTACTGGATCGGTGATGTGAAGAACGGGTCGTTCCGCCAGGCAGCCATTGCCGCGGGCGACGGCTTGCGGGCTGCCATGCAGATCCATTTGAGGAACACTTAATGAAAATTCTGGCAAGGACAGGTAATTCCGACCTCGCGACCGTCTACATGGCGGACATGGGGGAGGGCAGGTTGATCGAGTTCGTGGAGGCGTGCCAGCCTCCCTACGGGCGCGCCGAGCGCTGGGTCCTGATGGTCTCCACGCTCTACGGCTGCCCCGTCAAATGCCTGTTCTGCGACGCCGGCGGGGGCTATCGCGGCAAACCCACCGCGCGAAGAGATCCTGATGCAGATCGACCACATGGTCGCGGAGTGGTTTCCGGGAGGCATCGTGACCGCCTCCAAGTTCAAGATCCAGTTCGCGCGCATGGGCGAACCCGCCCTGAACCTGGCGGTGCTCGACGTGCTCGAAGCCCTGCCGCGCCGCTACGGCAACCCCACCCTGATGCCCTCCATCTCGACCATCGCCCCCCTCGGCATGGATGAGTTCTTCGAGCGCCTGGTCGAGGTCAAGGACAGGCTTTATCCGGGTGGGCGCTTCCAGTTCCAGTATTCGATCCACACCACCGACACAGCCCTGCGCGACCGCCTGATTCCCGTCCGCAAGTGGGACTTCGCCCGCATGGCGGCATATGGGGAACGCTTCCACAAGCCGGGTGACCGCAAGATCACGCTCAATTTCGCGCTCGCGGAGAATTCACCCATCGAAGTGGATGTGCTCCTGCGCCATTTCGATCCCGCCCGTTACCTGGTCAAGCTGACCCCCGTCAACCCCACCAGCCGCGCCGCCCAGAACCACCTCGACTCGCGCATCGACCCGACCCGCCCCGAGACCGGCGAAGCGGTCGCGCGCCCTCTGCTGGAGGCGGGCTACGAGGTCATCGTCAGCATCGGCGAGGTCGAGGAGAACGAGATCGGCAGCAACTGCGGGCAGTACGTCCTGAACTATCTCGAAAGCGGCATCGTCCTCAAGGACGGCTACACCTGCCCGATCGACCGCCTCCCCGAACCCGTTTAAGCCTTCCCTTCCGGCTTTCCCCTTCATCCTCCACCTTATCCGCATCCTCCGCGCTCCGGCGCAGCGCCCGCAGCGTCCGCGTGTCCCATCTCGCTCAGGCGGATTTGCCACCGCCACTATCCCCCAACGTGAACACTGAACGCAATCATCGTAAATCTCCTTCCCTCTCATGTATAATTCCCCATCATAATCCCTCAAAGAAAAGGAACCCGCTCATGCCAAAAACGTCTTATGCGTTCGAAGAAGGTGGAATGGAAAGCACTGGAATTATCCTGGAAGGGAATGTATAAGAACGTGACCGTCTCCCTCGACGGCAGCCAGGTGGGCGTTATTCCGGATTTAAAGGCGCTTTCCGCCGGACAGGAATTTCGCCTGATTGATGGTTCCACCATAAAAGTTCAGCTCGTCAACAAGTTCATGTCACCCGAACTGCAGGTGACGCGGAATGGGCTGCCGCTGCCGGGTTCATCCTCCGACCCTCAAACCCGGCTGAAGAATGCCTACCTGATGGTCTATTTTATTGCCGGGCTGAACCTGGTCCTGGGCTTTATTTCCGCCCTCTTCAATGTCGAGTTCCTTCAATCGATCGGCATCGGTTCTTTTTCGATCATTTACGGACTGGTGTTCCTGGTCCTGGGCTTTTTTGTCCAGCGCAGATCAGCCGTTGCGCTGATCCTGGCGATCGTCCTTTTCGCCCTGGATGGCATCCTGGGCTTTGTCCTCGCCGTTGCCGGGGGCACCAACCCGGGGACTGCCGGAATGGTTGCCCGTATTTTCCTTCTGATCCCCATGGTCCAGGGTATCGGAGCCATCAAGGCTCTCAAGTCAAAAAGCGAATAATTCCCGGAACTACCGGTCAGCAAGTCTGCGCCGCCCGGAACCCCGCTGAGATCAAAACGCCCCGAAGCTTCGGGGCGTTCTGGTTCTCTCCGGGAGCAGACTCACTCAAAACCAGCCCATCCTGGAGCACTTTCAATGGATGGCGATCTGATCAACCGGGTGGCAGCCAAAAGGCATCGTATTTTCCGGTCGAGGAAAATCCCAATTGGAGTGCCAGGGATGAAGAAGGTTCGTTTGCCGCATCCCAGCATGGTTCTATTCCATTCTCCAGGCAATGCAGGATCAGGGCGGATGCAACGATCCTGGCAAATCCGCGGCGGCGAAAATATTTGCGCGTTTGAACCTCGAACTCAAGCTTTCCCCCGCCAAGCGGCGAAGAGGATGCGCCGGAAACAAATCTGCCTTTGTGATGTATGCCGATTTCAACACCCCGGTCAACGAACTCTTCAGGCGATGCATAACTGGCGATCAGGGCTGGGGATAATTCCGCGAATTTCGCCACATTTTCCAAACTTATTTTGCGCAATTCAAAACCGGCTGGCAGTTCCGAGATATATCCGCCCAATTTATTCACATCAAACTGCTCTGCCAGGAACGCTTCCCTTTGATAAATTTCCTTCCTGCCTTGATAGGAAGTGGATACCACGTGTTGCCATTCCGGCGTCGGCGCGATCACCCATTCCCTGCCATGCAGCAGGCTGAATAGCATTGGGACGCTTTCATGAAATGGATCGCCCGCTAGGAATTGGAAATCCACCACCGCAAGCGCGGCACTTGGATTTTCCCGCGAGTCTGCGAACACCTTCCCCGCACCATCCTTGATCACTGCTGCTATGCAACCGTGCATGCAGGGATAATCACCAAACAGTCTCTCCAGGGGCTTCCTGTCATCTCCCTCCAATTCAACGATCATGTTGATCTCCTGATTTGAAGTTGCTTCAACGAACAGGCACCCATCCGGGTGGCGGTACAACGCGCGCAAAAGGGATTATAGCTTATCTCTCTGGAACGTCCCGGTATGGTGGAGATGCTATACTAATGAAGGTATTTCGAATCTCCGACCGATCCGGTTGGGAAAGGACGAACCCAACGGACGTCATTACCTGTATCAAGGGCCAACTGGGGACCGCACACTACGAACTGGATGCCGCCCCATGGGGATTGAATTCCTCGTGAAAGGGTGATATATATTAATAACGGTTGTTACGATCGATCATTCACCAACCTGGTGGTCAAACCCACCTGCAACACTGCAGCCTGATTGTCGGCAAACCGGCAATCAGGCTTTTTTGCTCCTGTTTTCAGGCACGGATGACCAGGCGGAGGAGAAAACGATGAAATCAAATTCCGGAATTCATAAACGCATTTGGGGCGTGCTGTTGGTATTGATTCTGCTGGCATCGGCATGTAATGTACTTGCAGGCACTGGCGAGGAACCCGGGGCAGGTGAACCGGAAACGGAAGAACCGGGTTCCGCTGGTCCGCCAGTCCCGCCAAAACAAGGGAACGGAGCCTCGCTCCCGGTTCTTTGCACGGGATCCCAGCCTGCCTTCGTCACCGGTTTCGAAGTCTACACGGAACCCTCCCTCCCCGAACCTGAACCGCGCGTCCCGTTCCGCGATCCGGTCTTCGGCACATGTATCGTGCGGGTAACCGACCGGGATCATGACCTCTCTCCGGACGATCCCTCCGGCGGTTTGAAGAACGAGTACTCGCGCGTTCAATCGTTCAATGCCGATGAAACCCGTCTCATCGTGCGCGGCATTGCCGCCACATGGTACCTCTATGATGCGCAGTCTCTGCAGCCCCTTGGACAGATCCCCATCGATGTCGATCCCCGCTGGAGCGCGGATGATCCCAACCTCATCTATTACGTCAGCCTGACCAGCCTCATGTCTTATGACATCCGCACCGGTCAGCAGACTACGGTCCATGATTTTGCGAATGACCTCCCCGGGCAAAACCTGTCTGCAGTGTGGACGCGTTCGGAGGGCAGCCCTTCGTTCGACGGTCGCTATTGGGGCTTGATGGCTGAAGATGAAAACTGGCTGACCAGCGCCTTCCTGGTCTATGACCTCGCTGCCGACCAGGTGATCGCAACCCTCGACACGCGCGGCTGGTCTGAGGATGCCCTCGAGATGGATAGTGTCACCATCTCTCCGCTCGGCACCTGGTTCCTTGTTTACATGGATAAGTACTGTGAAAATGGACAACTCGGCACACAGGCGGATCCCTGCGGCTTGATGGTCTATGACCGCGAGCTGAAGAATGGACGCGGCCTCCTGCGCCTGATCGGTCACTCCGACACTGCCATCGACGCGCAGGGCAGGGAGGTGCTGGTCTACCAGGACATCGACACCGACCACATCTCCATGCTCGACCTCGAAAGCGGTGCCATCACCCCGCTCTGGTCGATCGACTTCAGCCACACGCCCATCGGCTTGCATCTGTCCGGGGTTGCCTCCCGCCTGCCCGGCTGGGTGTTGATCTCAACCCACGATGGCGATCCCGCCTCCTACACCTGGATGGATGATCAAGTCTTTGCCATGGAACTCAAACCAAATGGACGCATCCTGCGCCTGGCGCATACCCATTCCCTGGTGGATGAGAACATGGAACATGACTATTGGGCGGAGCCGCAAGCCAGCGTCAATCATGATTTCACGCGCATCCTCTTCACCACCAACTGGCGCCGCTCCGGCACGGAGGCAGTGGAAATGTTCCTGATCCAATTGCCGGCAGATTGGCTCGCTCTCCTGCCGTGATTTACCCCAGGCAGTTATTGACCCAATTGCCGCGCACCCGCTGGGTCGGGTTAGCCTGTCTGACAATTCTGGAAATTCACCTCTTGTAATATATGGATAAATATTGTAATATACATCTACATATTTTTCGGCGGAGATAATTCTGCAAGCTGATGCAAGTTCCATCATTCGTTTACCGGCTGCCAACGCAATTTTCATGGCAGCATTTTTTTATTCCGGAGGAGGTTGTGAGGAAATTCCCATTTACAAACATGTGACCTAAGTCATATCAGGCAGGACACGCACTAATTAAAATTCTGAAATATTTGGACTTTATTGGTTATGTAAGGAGATCAAAATGTTAAAGAAATTGTTTAATGGTTTTATGTTGCTCGCGCTCCTCACCGGTCTGCTCGCGATCACTCCCGCCGCGCCCGCCGCGGCGCAGGCACCCGGCACGGGCATTTCCCCCGACGCACTTCTCAATCCCGACGGCACGTTGAAATTGAGATGGCAGCACCAGCGGCGCGCTCGACCTCTCCGGCTACTCCGTGCAGCTCGACCCGCAGCTCGGACCGGTCTTCACGCCGCTTGCCGCGCAGAATAACTGGGCGGCGGTCGGGACGAATGGCGGTCCATTCAACGACAGCATTAATTCGGTCATTGTGGTTGGGACGGATGTGTACGTGGGCGGCTGGTTTATGGATGCAGGCGGCGTCCCCGAAGCGGATCACATTGCCAGATGGGATGGCGCCCAATGGCTCGCCCTGGGCAATGGAGGGGTTGGCGAACCGGCCCTCAACAGCTCGGTCGATGCCATGGTCTTCACCGGCGGAAACTTGTATGTCGCAGGCTGGTTTGACACCCTGAATACCAGCGGGTCTCCGATCGCGAATGCCGCACAGGTTCGCCCGCTGGAATGGTTCCGTCTGGTCGGCGGTGCCCGGCATGACGGCGGATCTGAATGATAAAGCGCAAGCCCTTGCCTATGACTCCGTCAACCACATCATTTATGTGGGTGGCAGTTTCACCGACGTGAACGCCGATCCGGAAGCGGACAAGGTCTTCGGCATCGACCTGGATACCAGTACCCAGGTGACTCTGGGAAACAATGGCGCCTCCAATGGCTCCCTCTCCGGTGATGTTTATGCACTGGCGGTCGATTCGCTTGGGGCTGTCTACGCCGGGCGGATCCTTTACGGAAGCGTACAACTACAGTACCAAGCTCTCCGAAGCGGACTATGTCGCCAAATGGGACGGTTCCAACTGGAGCGCCATGGGCAATAACGGCGCCGGGGATGGCGCGCTTACTTCCCTCGTGACCGCACTCGCCACCGATGCATCCAACAATGTGTACGTCGGCGGATGGTTCGCCAACGCGGGGGGCGTTGGGGCTGCCGATTACATCGCAAAATGGAATGGCTCCACCTGGTCGGCGCTTGGCAGCAACGGCTCGGGCGGGGGCGCGCTCCTTTCAGCAGGCGGTGGCAGCGTAATACAGGATATTTTGATCAACGGCACGGATGTGTATGCCAGCGGATTCTTTGCCGGCTCGGCAGGCATCCCCACAGCAGATAACGTCGCCCGCTTCGATACCCTCGGCGGCACGTGGTCCGGACTGGGCAGTAACGGTTCGGGAGACGGAGCATTGAATGGTGGCGGAATAGCCATGGCATTCAGCGCGGGCAAGCTTTTTATAGTTGGCAGTTTTTACGATGTGAGCAACGGCGGGACGGTCCTGCCTGCCGCAGATCATTTTGCCTTCTGGGATGGACCGACTGGTCAACGTCGGTGATCCCAACGGCGTGTTCAAATGGGTTGTGAAGACGATGGCGGTCATCGGCACCGATGTCTACGTGGGCGGTAATTTTGTCGATGCTGGGCGGCGACCCGCGCATCGATTACCTTGCCCGCTGGGATGGCTCCAAGTGGAATCCCGTCGGCAACCTGACACAGACCTACGGTTCGCTGAACGGCACGGTGCTGGCACTCGCCGTGGATGGGACCGACCTGTACATGGGCGGTGGGTTCGCTTGTGTGTATAACGAGGGCACTCCTGTTGGAGGCAACAACCGCATCGCCAAATGGGATGGCTCCACCTTTTCTGCCCTGGGAGGCGGGTTGAGCAACACCGTCACTTGCGCTTGCTGTGGATGCCAGCCACAACCTCTACGCTGGCGGCGTTGTTCACCAATGCGGATGGCATCTCCGGCAGCGGACTACATCGCCAAATGGGATGGAAACTTCTGGTCTGCCCTGGCGGGCAACGGCTCCTTCAACGGCGCCCTGAACGGGATGGTACGCACCCTGGCGGTCAGCGGGACGGACCTGTACGTCGGCGGCAGTTTCACCTCCGTGCTGAATACCTCCAACACTCCCATCGCCAACGCCGCCTACCTCGCCAAATGGAACGGTTCCGCCTGGTCCGCCATGGACGGCATCACCCAGCCGGTCAACAGTCATGTCATGGCAATTGCCGTCTCGGGCAGTGATGTCTACGTCGGCGGAAATTTCAGCGAATTTAATGCGATCAACGATGCGGACAAGATCGCCAAATGGAACGGCAGCACCTGGTCCGCCCTTGGAAATAACGGTCTGGGCGACGGCTCTTTGAACGGTTCTGTCAATGCCATCGCTGTGAACGGCGGCAACGTGTATGCCGGCGGGAACTTCACCAACCCCGGCAACCCGAATAGCACCACCCTGACTGCCGGGGATTACCTCGCCATGTGGAACGGCAGCACCTGGTCGGCGCTTGGCAACGACGGCGGGGTGAACGGTTCCCTGAATGCCGTCGTCCAAGTCCCTGATGATCCTGGACAACGACCTGTGGGTGGGCGGAGACTTCACGAACGTGAACAACGGCGGCACGCGTTGTCAAGGAGGCGGACCGCCTGGCGGTCTACGGGCTGGACCTGGCGCCGGAGGTGGTCTCCATCAACTGTGCCGTCACCTGCCCGACCAGCTCTGCCAGCGTGGATTTCACCGTGACCTTCTCGGAACCTGTCGTCGATGTGGACACGGCTGACTTCATCCCGTCGTGACCGGCATCACGGGTGCCAGCGTGACCGGTGTCAGCGGATCGGGCGCGACCCGCACCGTCTCGGTCAACACCGGTACGGGCAGCGGCACACTGCGCCTGGATATTCCCGAACACTGCCACCGATCAATGACACCACCGTGAATGCTGCTCGGCGCGCTGCCCTACACCGGCGGGCAGACCTACACGGTCACCAAGAGCCTGCTCTACCGCTCCATTGGGACGCGGGATGGCTGGGTCCTTGAATCCGGGGTCAACACCAGTGTGGGTGGCAGCCTGGACAGCACCTCCACCACCCTGCGCCTGGGTGACGATGCGCTCAGGAAGCAGTACCGCAGCATCCTGTCCTTCACCACCTCCAACCTGCCGGATAACGCCGTCATCACGAAGGTCACGCTCAAGGTTCGCAGGCAGGGCTGTGAGCGGCGGCGGAAATCCCGTCACCATCTTCCAGGGCTTCATGACCGACATCCGCAAGGGCTTGTTCGGCACCGCTGCCGTGCAATTGACGGATTGGCAGGCGACCGCCAGCAAGACCCTCGGACCGTTCAATACCGCCATCTCCAGTGGTTGGTACGTGATCGACCTGACCGCGGGAAAAGGCTTTATCAACAAACTGGCGACCGGCGGCGGGCAGACGCAGATCCGCTTGCGCTTCCAGCTGCAGGATAACGCCAATGCCACTGCCAATTTCCTCAGCCTCTACAGCGGGAATGCTGGATTATCCGCCCGCCCGCAGTTGATCGTCGAGTTCTTCGTGCCCTAGCTCTCCCGGACCCTTGAGGTCCCGTAAAGATTTGCAGCCGCCCCGTGAGTAATTCACGGGGCGGTTTTGTTGCAACTCTTACACCGCTGCCAGTTCAGGTCAGACACTGAACACTGAACACTGCATTTCGTGTGTCATTGCGAGGGTACTCCCGAAGCAATCTCCTCGTCATGAGCAGCCTCGCTGTAACGGCAATTGCTGTTAAAGGATCCTTCGCGATCGCTGCGCTCGCAACCCTTGCAGCCGCTCGCCTGGGAGGGCAGGTGTGATACCGATAACTGGACACTGATCACTATCCTCCGATCACCTCCTCTATCATCCAATCGTCAATCGTCAAATCGTCAATCGCAAATCGTAAATCGTAAATCGTCATCATCCCCACTCGAACATCGACATGATCATCAGGAACAGGCTGTGCTGCACCATTGCCCAAACGACCGTCCTGTCCTTCTGCACCTGCCAGCCCCACCCGCAGCCCGCCGCGAACAGCACGGACGCGATCAGCAGCGACTATCGGCAGCGACGGCACCGAACGGAAGGTGCGCAGATGGTAACCGATGAACACCAGCCCATGCAGCAGCAGGGCGGGGATCTTTTTACCGCCCAGCGCCCGTTCCAGGGCGGGTAACAGGGAACTGCGGAAATAGAGTTCCTGCGCGATGCCCGAGGCGGGGGCGTAGACCAGGGCGGGCAGCCATTTCCAACCGCCCCAACCGGTAGTGGAGCCCAGGATGGGCAGCAGCAGGATGGTGGTAACCGCCAGCGCGATCAGCCCCGGTCGTGAGAGCTTCCCGAAGCGCAGGTAGAGATCGGACCGGCTCGATCCCGAGGCAAGCAGAACCGCGATGCTGACCAGCCCCGGCAGGAATGCCAGGATGGAGAGTCTCGGTTCCGCAGGCTGCCAGACGTCCAGGGCGGTCATGCCCACACCCATGACCAGCGTGATCAGCAGCGCAGCGATGAACGGCAGCGCTGGGCGGGATGCGGCGGATGGTTGGTCTGTCGTCATTTTTCCTCTTTGGTGGACATCCATGGATGCGGTATCACTACATTACTATACGGATTTCCCGCCTTAAAGTCAACTGCAAAAAAAGATGTCACACCCTCACCAGCACGCAGGTGCAGGTGTTGCAAGTAGGGCGTTTTCCCCCATTCTGCTTCCGGTGGATTCCCTGGCACCTGCACCAGGGCAGGTGTGCAATCCACCGCATCACCGCGTAGTGGAGTGTCATTGCGAGGGTACTCCCGATCGCAAAGCATCCTGTAAGGAACAATCTCCCGTTCCTGGTGTCACACCCTCACCAGCCCACGTGTGCAAGTGGTGCGAGGCTACTCCGACCCGATCCTCCATTACAGCCTGTCATACCCGTCCACCCCGGCTCCCTGCGGGGGATTGAAATTCCATGCCTGACATGCTATAGTGATTATGGTTAACGGTACATGTTTCATCCGATGATCGCGATGTCGAGGAAAAACCCATCCGTTCATGAACGGCTTTATTGTCAGCAGGTTGGCAGTAAGGCTGTTTTTTTGCCTCTCCTTTTTTCCCCTGGAGGTACTCATGAAACCAAGGATCCTTGCTGGCGCCTGGCGGGTTCTGCTGGCGCTGGTCTTCAGCTTGTCGCTGTCAGGCATCTCCGCCCGGGAGGCGCGTGCCGCCACCTACAACGTGACCACGCTCACTGACAGCGGAGCCGGCTCCCTGCGCCTTGCGATCGTCTCTGCCAACACCAACCCCGGCGCGGATACCATCCACTTCACTGTCAGCGGTAACATCGATCTCACCGCAGACCTGCCTGCCGTCTCGGAGGATCTGACCATTGACGCCATCGGTCAGAACATCCGATCAACGGGGTCTCGACCTACCGGGTGTTCTATGTCAACAGCGGCGCGGTCCTGACGGTCAGAAACCTGGATATCTATTATGGATACACAGGCTGTCAGCAATGGCGGCGGCGTCTATGTTGCCGGGGCATTGGTCGCCGAGAATATCACTTTTTACAACAATCGAGCCGCCAACGCCGGCGGAGCCATCTATAATCATCATGGCACGGTCGTGGTGCTGAACAGTGTGTTTATCAGCAACAATCTCCTCAATCCGGCTGGAAGCGGCGGGGCGATCTATACCAACCAGGGCATATTGACCGTGGCGAACAGCACTTTTGTTGCCAATTCCGCCGACTCCGGCGGAGGCATCACCAATTATGACGGCACGACCAGGCTGACGAACAGCACCTTCTCCGAAAATGCTGCGGCAACGCACGGCGGAGCCCTCTACTCCCATGCCGGCGCCCTGCACCTGAAGAATACCATCCTCGCGAACTCGACCGCCCCTGAGGATTGTTACAGCGATACGGTGCTTATCCTCCGACATCCGGAACCTGATCACCGTCAATTCGGGATGCGGCACACCCTTCTCCAGCGTGGACCCGGAACTGGGACCGTTCACTGAAAACGGCGGACCGACGAAGACCTTCGCCCTGCTGCCCGCTTCCCCTGCCATCGACGCGGGCGCGGATGCGGTCTGCGCCGCGGCGCCGGTCAGCAGCCTGGACCAGCGCGGCGTCTCCCGTCCCACGGCGCCCACTGCGACATCGGTTCCTATGAGTTGGACAAAGCCAGGCTGATCTTTCGCTCTGTGGGCACGCGTGACGGATGGGTGCTGGAGTTTGGCGAGAACACCACGACCGGCGGCACGCTCAATTCCGGTTCAACCGTTTTCAATCTGGGGGATGGAACACAGGATAAACAATACCGCGCCATCCTGTCCTTCGATACCTCCGCCCTACCCGACACTGCGGTCATCACGAAGGTCATGCTCAAGATCCGCTACCAGGGGCTGGTCGGCACGGACCCCTTCACCATCCTGGGCGGGTTGAAGGTCGACATCCGCAAGCCCTACTTTGGGACGTCCCTGGCGCTGGCGGTGGGCGACTTCCAGGCGGGCGCAAACCTGGACAATGCCGCCACCTTCCGCACCACACCGGTCAGCAACTGGTACATCGCCGTCCTCGGCGCTGCGGGGATTTCCCTTCATCAACCTGAGCGGCACCACCCAGTTCCGCCTGCGTTTCCTCACCGATGACAACGACGACCACGCTGCGGACTACATGAAGTTCTTCAGCGGCGACCAGTGAACAACGCTGTCCATCCAATGCTGATAGTCTATTACGACATTCCGTAGGTTTAACAGGCAGGGTTGATCCAGCGTGCCTGCAAAAATCGCCCCGTGATTTTTCGCGGGGCGATTTTCCTGCCGGTCACTGTTCGTGCCGCGAGCATCAGCAAAGCGATCTTGTGGACGCCGGTGCAGGACGGCACGACAGTCTGGAGACCCCGGAAGTCTTTCCGGGTTTAATATATAATGTTCATGAGAAACAATTCATCCGACCTGTACCGAGGAGGATCGTATGCCCGCTCTCTCGCACAAGAAACTGCATGATTTCATCTTCCGCGCCAAATCCGCCTGTTACGTGGGCGGCGGCAGCCCGCCCCCTCCTGCCGCCCGAAGTCGGCGCGACCTCCAGTTCACGGAGGGGGATTGGACCTACCATGACACGTACTTCGGTGCCTCGGATTTCATCGGCGAGGAAACGGTCTGGTTCAAGGGCGTGCCCGTTTGGGCGATGAACTATTATGGGTACATCCTCCATCCCGATCTGATCACCCCCGCTGAAACAGGCGGGATGATCAAAGCCAGCCTGTCGCGCATGTACAAGGAAGGGCGCTTCCTGGGAGGCTTCCAGCACAGCCAGGGCGGGCTCACCTACATTGACACCAGTGAGGGGGATGTCAGCCATTTTTCCGGGCGCGAGTGGATCGAACGCGAGGGTCTGCGGGTCTATGAGCTGGTCTATCACGGGGGACTGATCAAGGAGTGAGGAAATGCCTTCCCCGCTGAGAATCTGAACGCCCCGAACCTTCGGGGCGTTAGTTTTATTTATTTCTCCCAACCCTGATTACTGCACCTGGTTTTCAGTTGTTTCCTCCCCGCCCGGTAAGGTACACGGCTACGATCAATTCCCCCGGAAACTGGACAACCAGGTCGGGTAACGCCCGAACCAGCATCCCCATGCTTTGATGCCCCCAACTGACCGCGATGGCATTCACGCCCGCCTGCCCGCGGCGCGGATGTCGCTGCAGGAATCCCCCACCATGTACACCATGCCTGCCTCCACCCCGAATTGATCCTTCGCCTTCAAGATCTTCTCCGCTTTCGACCCGGGCATATCCACTCCATACACCGCGTCCATGCAGTCCGCCAGCCCGTGTTCCTCCAGGAAGGCGCGGACATTCCTGCTTGTATTGCCCGTCACCACTGCAAGGTTGTGCCACTTCGCCAGTTTTCTCAGCACTGCCCCCATCCCGTGAAATAGCGCAGGGGGCGACTTCTTCTCCGCGAACTTGCCCATGCACCTGCGGACGAACTCCTCCACCAGGTCTTCAGGTGTCCCGCACGCCCGTCCAAACGCCGCAAAGGACATCTCTTCCAGTTTGCTCAGATCGGTTTGAACCACCGTATGCTTCACCCCCAACTCGTCGCAAGTTTCCTGCGCAAAGCGCAGCATATCCGCAAGCGTATCAGCCAGCACGCCGTCAAAATCAAAGAGGATGAGGGACATGAGGGGGATTATATTGCATGTCCGCCTGGTGAGGGTCTTCATCCGGCAGTGAAACGTCCCGAAGGTGTGGGAGGACGTTTATGGTTATTCATCCCTCAGTCCTGCAATCCGACTTTCCTGCGCTGGAAATCCACGCCGCCGCTCATTTTTTGCATCCAGGCTCCGAGGGCTGGGGACAATTCCCTCAAAGCGAAAAAGTAACGGATGGGAGGTGAATTAACCACCACATCCAGCGTATTATGCTCGATGGCTCTTACGACCGCATCCGCCACCTGTGCCGGGGTGCAGGATCCCTGCATGGCGGGCGCGGTCACGCCAAACTTTGCGAACATCCCGACCCCGGTGACATACCCGGGGAAGATGGTGGAAAAGTGCACCCCGCTGTTCACGTGTTCCCAGGATAGTCCATACGCCCATTCCGCCATGCCTGCCTTGGTGGCGGAATAAGTGGCTCCATAGGGGGCGCCGCATTTGGCTGCGATGGAAGCGATGTTGACGATGTGCCCCGATTTCCTTTCCAGCATGGCAGGCAGGACAAGATGGGTCAGCTCCATCGGCGCAACCAGGTTGACTTCAAGCGTCTCTTGGATCGTATCCCAGGGTAGGTCCAGGTACGCCCCTTCCGACTCCAATCCCGCATTGTTGATGAGGATGTCGATCACGCCAAATTTCTCCAGCACCTTTGATACAAGTTCGTGACGTTGAGGCGCTTGCGCCAGGTCAACCGCCGCGGTCATGGTCCGCACATCGAACTGCCTCATGGATTCTGCGACCTGGTCCAAGCCCTCCTGCGAGCGCGCGGCAAGGGCGATGTGCGCACCCCACGCTGCCAGTGCCCCCACGATCACCGGACCGATTCCCCGTGATCCCCCGGTCAGAAGTACATGTTTACCTTCAATTTGGGTCATGGGTTGCTCCTGCCAATACTATACAGATCTTTCACCTCAAAGTCAACAGGCATCCTGATCCCGGCTTGATTTATAGGCGATACCCAAACATCCCCGTGATTCATCACGGGGATATCCATCCATATCCGCCCCCAACATGAGGAAGGGAAATTTCAGTGCACCAGGGTAAATAAAAACAACCTGGCGGGTAAAGATTTGCCAGGTTGTTTCTTGGATCCAAACGAACGCTTACGGGAGACGATACTCGATGATGAGCATCGGTCTGGCAGCGACATTTGCAACATCGCCGCTGTAGAAGTACATGTAATCTGCAGCGTTGTCGTCGTTATCGCCAATTGCGAAGCGCAGGCGGAACTGGGTGGTGCCGGTCAGGTTGACAACCGGGAACCCTGTGGTTCCGAAGCGCGCGCTGTACCAATTGTTGATTGGCGTCGCACCGAAATATGCCTACTGCGGTTCTGTTCGCAGCAGCCTGGAAATCAGCGATCACCAGACCAAGGTTGCCGCTGAAGAATGGTTTACGCATATCCACCAGCAGGTTGCCAAGTATCGTGAACGGATCTGTTCCCACCACGCTCTGCCTTCTGATCTTGAGTGTGATCTTGGTGATGACAGCGTCATCCGGCAGGGCGGAAGTGTCGAAGGAGAGAATGGAGCGGACCTGGAGGTCTCCGGCATAATCACCGACGACGGAGGTAATCGAGTTTAAATCGAGCGAGCCACCCACACTGCTGTCTTCGGACAATTCGACGACCAAGCCGTCGTTGGCGCCTTGCGAGGTTGTGGTGAAGACGAGTGTGATATTGTGGCTTTCCGTATCACTGCTGCCGGTGAAATCTGCAGTATCCGGGTTGTACGTGGCAGTGATGGTCTTGGCGCCGCCGGTGTTGAAGGTAATATCGCACGAACCAGTGCCACCCACGAGGTTGATCGTGCAATCTGCCACTCCACCGGAGATGGTCACGGTGCCGGTCGGGGTAAGCGCGCCTGCAGGAAGTCCTTCAACAGTTGCGGTCACCGATACGGTCTGGTTGAGCAGGGATGGATCGGGCGTATCCGCCGTGATGGTGGTCAGCGTGTCAAAGGGCGGGGCGAAGGTCGTGCAAGCCGCATTCGTGCACCAGGGGGAGTAATCCACGTTGGTGCTGACTTCCTCACCGGAACCAATACCAACCGGTCCGGGTCCTGAAACTGCACCCCACCAGTTGTTCTCGGCATTGAATATCTGCGTGTCGTAATCGACAATTCCGATCCCATTGCCGGTGATACTGTTGCCGTGCGCAACGTTGCCAGTTCCGGGCGGATTATCCGGGAAGGTTGGGTCGGTTGCCCCGGCGAAGCGGATACCGGCGATGACGTTGCCGGTGATGGTATTGCCGGTGATGATGGTATTGGTGGCTCCGTCTTCCAGTTGGATGCCGACTTCGAGATTGGCATGCAGGTTGTTAAAGCGGATGATGACGTCGTTGGCGTTGGCTGAAACAGTCACGCCATCATCAACATCAGAGATGTTGTTATATTCGACCACGATGCCCGCGGTAACGGGATTATAGAAGAGGATACCGGCACTGCGGGAAGGTGTGACAGAGGTATGCAAGGCACTGATCGTATTGTGCGTCACATAGCCATTGACTCCATGGATGAAGAGAATGCCGTTGGGAACGGCAGCCGGGACAAGCGTATCGCCTGGACCGACAAGTATGTTGTCATGGATATTGGCTGTCAGGCTGGCGCCCTGCGCCTGGATGCCGTTACGCGACCAGTCCGTGATGTCGGAGTTCTTGACCTCGACAGTGCGCGCGGTGCCGACAGCGCTCAGGTCGATGCCGTAGCTGCGAGTGGCATAACCGTTCACCACCATGGTTGTGACGGTCACATTGTCGATGATACCGGCTGATTCGCCGTAGAGGATACCGGCCAGTCTGGAGGCACCTGCAGGCAAAGTCGTGAGGTTGACGCCGTCGATCTTGAGATCCTTGACTACAGCCGCTCCGGTGTTCTTCACCAGGATAACGCTGGAATTGACCGTACCAGCCCAGAATGTTCCAGCCGGGTAGGTGTAGAGGCTCGTTAATGTTGTCGGAGCCGAAGGTCGGATGATGGTTGTATCACCCGCGCCTAGCAGGGTCAGGTTCTTATTGTCGATCACAACCTGTTCATCGTATGTCCCCGCCGCCACATGGATCGTGTCGCCGGTACCAGCCGAATTGACCGCGTGCTGGATGGTCAGGAAGGGCGATATCTCTGTGCCCTCATTGGTGTCCAGACCAGTTGTTGCTACGTACCAATCCGTAGGCGTAGCGACCACAAAATCATAGATCACAGTATCGATCGTGACCTTGTCGACCCAGGCGACGGTCCCAACACCGGGACTTACGTTGTACGAGTCGCCTATGCCCATCGTCAGGTAGACGCGGTCCACCATTGCTCCGGGATTAGCCGTGGCGACTTCCGCCAGTGTCATCATCGGACCGGTGCCGTTGCCATTGATATCCATTAACTGCCACTGACCGGTAGCTGCGTTCACTGTGTTCCACACACCTGCTGTGTACGGCGCCGGTACGAACTGGTATGTAGTACCACCCACCAGTCTGATCCGTACCCACACTGGGTTTGTGCCCGTTTGGTTCTGGACATCATACGTGAGCGCCTGGGTAGCGAACGTGGAGATACCCACATATCACTTTAAAGGCCAGGATGCCTTCGTCCCAGTAATGCGTATCCGCGTCCACGTTGATACCAGCCTTGATAATGCCGGCCTCACGCCCGCCATAGAGGGCGGTTGATCCTGGGGATACGTATCCGTATGCAGGCGGGCCTATATAGGCGGAGAAAACGCCGCCACCGCCGGGCGCGGTCCAACTGGGTTGCAGGTTGTCCACATAGACAGTTGTGCCGATAAAAGCCTGAACTGATTGAGCGGGCACTGCCATGCCTGCGATCATTGCCAGGAACAGCAATGTGCTCAAATAAAAATTGATCCTACTGGATTTTTTATTCATGTTTTTTCCTTGCAGATTGTTTGAAAAGAATTGGAAATGAATCAAAAAGGTGCTTTGATTATTTATTTTGGCGTCGTGCAAATAGGTTTTTTCACCTCGGTCTAAATGATTAGTATATTGGTTGGAAAATGGTTTACTCCTCTCAATCCTCCCCCTTTCTTGAAAGGTACAATCGCATGGTACTAAAGTACTATGCGTGTTCATTATACCCCCATAACAGATTAGAGCATAGTTAAAATTCGATCGTGAGGAACTTCAATAGTTGGATTTGATCCCACCCGGCGAAGTTTTGTCTCACCCAAATGGATCTAGTTCTTCCCGCCTCGCTTTTCCAGTAGCATCACAACCGAAACCCCCACCACCAGGATGATGCCAAAGGTCAGGAACAAGCCCCTCCCGCCGATGTTCTCCAGCAGGAACCCGCCCAGGAAACCTCCCACCGCCGAGCCGATGCCGAAGGTCATCGCGCCCAGCATCCCCTGACCGGTGGCTTTCAATCCCACCGGCGCGTGCTCGTCCGCGTATGCCACCCCCGCCGTCCACAGCGCCGCGAAGGTCATGCCGTTCAGCGCCTGCGCCAGGATGGCGAACACCGGGGTGGGGGCGAGCGCGAACAGGAAGGAACGGATGCCCGTAATGACCAGCGAGATGATTATCAAGCGGTGCGACCCGAACTTGCGCAGCAGGCGGTTGCCGAAGAAGAAGGCGGGCAGTTCGCTGAAGGCTGCCATCAGGTTGATCATCCCCACGTGCACTTCGTTGCCCCCCAGTTCCTTGATGTACGGGGATAAAAAGTTGGAGGTCGAGTTCAGCAGCACACCCCCGAAGAAGGCGTAGATCATGAAATAGATCCAGGCGCGCTGCGAGAGCAGGTCGCGGATGCTGCCGCGCGTCTCCGCCGCTTCGGGCTTGCCGAAGGTGAAGCCCTGGCAAAGCACCAGCACCAGCACGAACACCGCCGCGCTTGCCCAAAAACCCATGTGCAAGCCGTAGCGCGCGATCAGCGCTCCCGCGATCGGTGAGGCGACCCCCCAGCCGATCGTCCCCCCGATGCGGATGCGCCCGTACATCTCCCTCTGCCCGGTCAGCATGTGCATCGTGGCGCTGTCCGCCAGCGGCGAGACCGGCGAGATGAATATGTTGATCAGCAGGACGACGGACAGCACCGCGCCAAAGGAGGTCAGCGTCGGGAAGAACAGGTCCGTCGCAATTACCATCAGGCAGCCCATGCTCATGATCAGCTTGTGGCGCCCGGTGCGGTCCGCCAGGTTGGTCCAGAACGGGGAGAAGAAGATCGTCACCAGCGGCGGCAGCCCCGCCAGGACGCTGATCTGCGCGCCGCTGAATCCGAGCTGCTGGTAATACAGCACAAAGTACGGGACGATGGATGCCATGCCCGCGAAGAACAGGAAGTTGAAGGAAAAGGGGATCGTTTTGTTCATCGACGCCTGTGGATCACACCTTGTGGATCTTGAACTGCGGCAGGTGGTCCTTGTGCTGCGCGAAGAGCTCGTTCGTCATCTGCCGGATCTCCGCCAGCGAGAGCACCGCGGCGGTTAGCGGGTCATGGCAGATGGCGCGGTACACCATGGTCGGGTCGCCGGTCAGCGAGGCCTCGATCGCCATCTCCTCGATGCCGCTCGAGAGCTGGGTCAGCAGCGCGCACTGGGCTGGCAGCGCGCCCACGTGGATGGGGTGGAAGCCCGCCTTGTCCACCGCCACCGGCACCTCCACGCATGCGCCCTCCGGCAGGTTGGTGATCAACTGCGTGTTGGGCACGTTGCCGTTGAAGATGAACGTCTCGCCGCCCGCCAGCGCATTGATGATGTATGCCGCGTACTCATGCCCGCGCTCCAGGTCCTGCGCCTCCAGCGTCGACTCCAGTTCCATCCGCACCTGGTCCTTCCAGGTCAGTTCGTTGTTCTGGTATTCCTTTAATATGTAGGCATACTCTCCGGGGTTCCAGCCTGTGCCGTCCTTGCAGTATTTCTCGATCAGGTCGGGGCGCTTGCGGAACCACCAGTTGTACTCGCTGTTGTGCCCGCTCGACTCGGTGACGTAGTAACCCAGCGCCAGGTACATCTCGTTGCGCACCTGCTCGTGGTTGTAGATCAGCGGGTTCTCCGTCACCGCCTTGTGGATCAGCGGGTAGGCGTCCTGTCCCTTCCAGTTGAACTTCAGGTACCATGCCATGTGGTTGATGCCCGCGCACAGGTAATCGATCTCGTTCAGTGGCGCGCCGATCCAGTAACCCAGCATCTCCGCCGTGCCCTGCACCGAGTGGCAGAGTCCCGTCAGCCGGATGAAGGTCTGCCGCTGCAGCGCGCCGCACAGCATCGCCATGGGGTTCGTGTAGTTGAGCAGGACCGCCTTCGGGCAGTGCCGCTCCATGTCGCGCACGATCTCCAGCATCGGGTGGATCGTGCGCAGGAAGCGGAAGATGCCCGAGGGTCCGCGCGTATCCCCGACGTTGATGTCCACGCCGTATCTTTTGGGGATCTCGACATCGTGCCGCCAGACCTCGGTGCTGCCCGCCAGGATGGTGGTCAGCACCACGTCCGCGCCCTTCAATGCTTCCGCGCGGTCGAGCGTCGCCTCCACCTTTGCCCTGCGCTTTCCCGCCGCGATCAATTTTTCGACGCCCTTCTTCGCCCACTCCAGGCGTTCCGCGTCGATGTCCATCAGCGCGATGGTCGCCTCCTCCAGCAGGGGAAAGGTCAGCAGGTCGCGCACGAGGTTGGCGGTGAAGCCCAGGCTCCCCGCGCCGATGAAGGTGATTTTGGTCATGGTGTGCTCCGGTGTGAGATATTAACGGTCAAGTGTATCCCCTCCCCGCACGGGATGCAATGGCAGGATATCCCCGTGATTTTCCCTCTCCATAACTCCTCGATTAAACTGGGGGAGGGAAATGCTTCAAACCTCCGATGCCAGGGGTGTAACATGACTATTTTTATCCATATTGGCTTGCATAATTCACTCATATGTGCTAATGTAGTTCCATTCCCGCCAAAGGAAAAAAAGGAGCAAAATGAAACATTTCCGGTTCTTCAACGTTCTGGTCATGGCATTGCTTGTCATTGGCCTGGCAGGTCAACCCTCCGGTCACGCATACGCCGGAGGTGGTGGACTGATGGTAACATCGGTCAATGAAGGGACCGACGCAAACCCCGGTGACGCGATTCTGCGCCACAGCGAGCTGGAGCGTGTACCTTGCGGGCTGCCATCCAGGAAGCCAACGCTCTCGCGGGTCCGCAAAGCATCTTCTTCAACCTGCCGGGCAGCGGCATCCACAGCATCTCCATCACCAGCGAACCCTTGCCTGCCATCACCGATCAACTCATCCTGGACGGGACCACGCAGCCAAACTGCACTGTTCCCTGCATCGTGCTGAGCGGGGCAAGCCTCGCCGGTCCGTACAATAGCGGGCTGGTGTTGAACAGCGACTTTAACATCGTGACGGGCTTTATCATCACCTCCTGGTCTTTTGATGGGATCGATATCCAGAGCGACGGAAATTTGATCCAGGCGAATGATATCGGTTTCTGGCCTGGCAACCCAACCCCCCTGCCGAACACCTACGGCATAGAAATTAGAGGCTCGAACAACCACATCGGCGGATCCGGCGCGGCTGCCAGGAACGTCATTTCGGGGAACACACGGAATGGCATCGCCATCGCCCGGTCTGGCGGACCTGCCTCCGGGAACATGATCCAGGGAAATTACATCGGTACCAATGCAACTGGAACTGCCGCGCTGCCGAATGGAGAAGTGGGGATCATCATCTACCCCGCTGCCTCCAGCACGCTGATTGGCGGCGGTACCGCCGGGGTGCGTAATGTCATCTCCGGCAATGGCTGGCGCGCGGATCGATTCCGCCGCTCCCAGCACAAGGATCCAGGGCAATTACATCGGCACCAATGCGGCGGGCAACGCCCCGTTGGGGAACGGTGTTGGCGGCATCTATATCGCCGGCAGTACCGCCGCGGTCGGTGGGGGCACAGCCGCCACGAGCAACTTGATCGCTTATAACAACGGGAAGGGCGTAGTCGTTTCTGGAACTACCACCCGTGCCATCATCCGGCGCAATTCGATCCATTCGAACACCGGCCTGGGCATTGACCTTGGGGACAACGGGGTGACCCCCAACGATCTGCTCGATCCGGATACCGGTCCGAACGGTTATCAAAACTTCCCTGTCATCACCTCCGCGGCGAGCGGCACGGGCACCATCACGGTCGTGCTGCGCAGCCTGCCGAATAAATCCTACCGGCTGGATTTTTATTCCTCCCCGGCGGGCACCTGTGACCCATCCCATTATGGGGAAGGCAGGCAATGGATCGGTACGGCAAATGTGATCACCAATGGGAACGGGGTATGGACCGGCACAGTGACATCCATCCTCCCATTCCTGGCAGGGCAGGGGATCACCGCCACCGCCACTTACGCACCCCTGGAACACCTCCGAGTTCAGCTTCTGCCGGGTCGCAGGCTAAAACCGCTGCATCGTTCATGCCTGGCAACGGGCAGGCTGGAGAGCCTGCCCGTTATTAAAAGAAGACGCCCTTCATTCGAAGGGCGTTTTGGTCACTCCATGCATTACTCCCAGGCGCTGAAATCCCACTCCTTCAGTGTCTGCTGCAGTTGCGTGCGGCTCTTCAACCTGTATTTGCTGAAGATGTTGTGCAGGTGGTACTTGACCGTCTCCGGCGAGATGTACATGCGCGCCCCGATCTGGCGGTTCGAGTAGCCCAGGCACACCTGCGCCGCCACCTGCTGTTCGCGCGGCGTCAGGCTTCTCCAGTTATCCCAGAGACCGAAGGATTCTTGGTACTGGTTCAGCCCGGCGGCAAAGATCTCCTCTGCCAGTTCGTCTTCAGTACGTTGTTCGCGGGTAGCCAGCGATGTCAGCTTGAGTTGAAGGGGTTCAGAAAATGTATAGGTGCGCAGGCTGTGAGTGTTCTTCGAGCCGAACCAGTTCATCAGGTGCTTGCGGATGGACATGGTGAGGGCAGTATATCAGAACATATGTTCTTATGTCAAGGGTTGCGCCCGGGGTCCCGGCGGTATAATCAAACAACCGAAGGGATCCTTAAACAACATTGGAGCAGTGATGAACAGACTCAAGTTATCCCGCGTTTTCCTCCTCATCAGCGCCGCCCTGTTCGCGGTTACCGCCGTCGGGGTGATCATGGCGGTCATCCCGGCAGTCAGGGCAGACACCTTCCCGGGCTCCAAGCCAGAGGCAGCGGTCACTGCCTTTTGGGTCGGCAGCCTGCTCAGCCTCCTGCTCGCCGCGCTGCTGGGCGTGATCGCGGTCCGCACGCAGGGCAGGGGTCGCGGGCTGACCGTCCTCCTGGTCGTGCTGATCCTGCTTCTCTTCTTCATATCGTTCGCCTTCCAGGATGCATTCAGGGCGTATGCTGTGGAAGGTCCTGCCATGCAGACCACAGCCGGGCTGCTGAGGCTCTTCTCGAACATGGATTACCTGGGGCTGCTGCTGGTCATCATAACGGCTTTCATCCTGCCGAAGAAGGCATGAAACCAAAGACCCGAAAGGTTCCCCGGACCTTTCGGGTCTTTCATCATTGGCGGGATTGTATTTCATCCCAAAAAGTGCTATATTTCACATAAGTAAGTTGTATACATAACCCGGCGTTCACCACCCTTGCGGAAAACCCGCCTGAAACAAGGCAGCCTTATCCCATGCATTTGGTGATCAGGCTTTTTTTTCCTTCCCCCCGGAGGTATTCATGCGCAACAAACTACCTGGCAATGCATGGCGGATCGCCCTTGCGCTGGTCCTGGCATTTTCGATGGCGGGCGTGTCTGTTCGGCAGGCGCAGGCGCTGACCTACACCGTCTCCAATATCAACGACAGCGGCGCGGGCTCCCTGCGGCAGGCGATCACGGATGCGAATGCGCATGCCGGCTCGGACACCATCACCTTCACCGTCAGCGGGACGATCACGCTTGCCTCCAGCCTGCCCAACATCACCGACCATCTGACCATCAACGGCACCGGGCAGAGTGTCACCGTCAGCGGGAACGATCTCCACCGTGTGATGTATGTGGGTGGCGGAAAAACGCTGACGATCACCCGCTTGAAGATCGAACATGGATATGCCGATACCAGCGGTGGCGCCATCTTTAGTCATCTCAGTACTGTGATCCTGTCCTACAGCAGCCTGGCTGAAAACCGGGCAGAGTACTACGGAGGAGCCATTTACATGTCCGGCGGTTCATTAACTGTCTCGAACAGCACCTTCCGCGTCAACAGCGCCGATGATGGAGGCGGAGCCATCAAGACCTACACCACCACGGCGGCAGTCTCCAATACCACCTTCATCAACAACAGCACGCCAGCCGGCGGCGGCGGGATCTACAATGACATTTCTTCCACTCTGACCCTCTCGAACAGTTCCTTCTCCGGCAACAGTGCCAGTTGGGGAGGCGGCATTGCCAACACCGCCTCCACTCTGATCGTCCTGAGCAGCACCTTCTCCGGCAACAGCACGGTCACCGGCGGCGGGGGCATCCGCTTCGGGAGCGGCTCGCTGATCCTTAAGAATTCCATCCTGGCAAACACCATCGGAGGGACGGATTGCAAGGCGGACGCTGCCATTGGCACCAACACCAACAACCTGATCGAGAACAACTCGGGCTGCGGCACACCATTCTCCAGCGCGGACCCCATGCTGGGCACGCTCGCAAATAACGGGGGTTCAACCCGCACCTTTGCCCTGCTCCCCGGTTCCCCCGCCATTAACGCCGGCGATGACGCCAACTGCACCGTGTCTCCGGTCGCGGGTCTCGACCAGCGCGGTGAGACTCGCCCCTACGGCACCCACTGTGACATCGGTTCCTATGAGCTGAAGACCGGCAGGCTGACCGAACGCTCCATCGGCGTGGGCGACGGCTGGATCCTGGAGGATTCCGAGGATGGCACCACGGGCGGCACGCTTAACTCAACCGCCACCACCTTCCGCCTGGGTGACGATGCCTCCGATCGCCAGTACCGCGCCATCCTGTACTTCAATACCGACCTGCTTCCTGATGATGCGGTCATCACCAGGGTCATACTGAAGATCCGCTACAACACCGTGGTGGGCAGCGACCCCTTCACCATCCTGGGCGGGTTGAAGGTCGATATCCGCATGCCGTATTTCGGCACCAGCAATGCGCTGGTGGTGGGTGATTTCCAGGCTGCCTCCAGCCGCTCCAATGTCGCCACCTTCCGCACCACCCCGGTCAGCAACTGGTACACCGCGGTCATCGGTGCGACCGGATATCCCTTCATCAACCTGAGCGGCACCACCCAGTTCCGCCTGCGCTTCCTCACCGGCGACAACGACAACAGTACCGCCGACTATATGCGGTTCATCAGCGGCAACCACGCCACCCTCACCGCCCGCCCGACGCTCATCATTGATTACTACGTACCGTAGCATCTTTTCCCCTCCCTGTTTGTGCTTGCCTGTCCCTGCCGTTCTTTGGCAGGGATCCAAACGGGGAGGGGTCAGGGGTAGGGCGCTCTCCAGACCCTGAAGGTTTCCCATCCTGAGTTATGCAGCCTGCTGATCGGGTAAACCTTTAAGGTCTTCTTCTTCCCTCTATCTTCCTCTCCGGAATAAACTCTCCTTTACTCACCGATCGGAAGGGGATTGTATTTCGCCCTGATAAGTGCTATATTTTCCTTGGAAGATCGTTCAAACACAGCAGACAACATCCTGGCGGGAGAACCCGCCTGCAATAACGCGGCTCCATCCTCCTGGCGATGGGGCTGCTTTTTTCCTCTTTCCTTCTCAATTCGGAGGTGATCATGAGCACCAAGTTCCTTTCCTGCGTGTGGCGCGGTCTTATTCGCGCTGGTCTTTGCCCTTTCCCTGACAGGCATCTCATCCCAACAGGCGCGGGCACTGACCTACACCGTCTCCAATCTCAACAACAGCGGCGCCGGTTCCCTGCGACAGGCGATCATCAATGCCAATACCAATAGCGGCATCCCGGACACGATCACATTTTCGGTCAGCGGGACGATCACGCTTGGTTCAAGCCTGCCAAACATCACCGATGACCTGACGATCAACGGCAGCGGGCAGAGCATCACCATCAGCGGGAACAGTCTATACCGGGTGATGCATATCAACTCCGGGAAGTCTCTTACCATCGATGAATTAAACATCATCAATCGGGAAGGCGACCGCCTCCACAGGAGGCGGGATCGATAATGCCGGCGGCACATTGACAGTGACGAACAGCACTTTTTCCGGAAATTTCGGGCAATGGGGAGAGCCATCTGCATTGTTGCCCGGCAGCACTTTGACAGTGTCGAACACTGCCTTTTATGATAACGATGCGCTGTATGGTGCCGGCATTTACTCGGAAAATGCGATTGCCACAGTTTCCAACAGCACCTTCTCTGGCAATGCTGCGACCTCGATCGGGGGAGGTATCTTTAGCAGGGAAGCCTCATGGACGGTAACGAACAGCACGTTCTCTGGGAACAGTGCTTTATATTCTGGCGGTGGCATCTATGGATATCAGGAGATCGGTACGAACACAATAACGGTGACAAACAGCACCTTCTCCGCCAACAGCGTAACGGAAGCTACTGGATGCGGCGCGGGGATCTGTAACATGACTGGCACGTTAAATCTGAAGAATACCATCCTGGCGAATTCGACTGCCGGATTGGACTGCGAAAGCTATTTTGCAGCCTTCACGGGCATCAACAACCTGATCGAGAGCCATTATGAATGTGGAACGCCGATTTCCAGCGCGAACACGCAGCTCGGTTCCCTGGCAAATAACGGCGGCACCACCCAGACTTTCGCGCTGCTCCCCGGTTCACCCGCCATCGACAAGGGTGATGACACGACCTGCGTCGCGGCTCCGGTCAACGGTCTTGACCGAGCCGGCGCGGCACGCACCTACGGGACGCACTGCGACATCGGTGCCTATGAACTGGAGAAAGGGCAACCGGACCTCCTATTCGACCGGCACGTACGACGGGTATATCTGAAATCGGCGAGAACACCACTGCTGGCGGCAGCCTGAACAGCACCGGCACCACCTTCTCCCTCGGCGATGGGGTGGCGGACAAGCAGTACCGCGCCATCCTTTCATTTGATACAGCCGCGCTTCCGAACAACGTGTCATCACGCACATCCTGCTCAAGATTCGCAAGCAGGGCGTGGTGGAGGACCGACCCCTTCTCCCTTTTGGGCGGACTAAAGGTGGACATCCGCAAACCCTACTTTGGCACCGGTCTGGCGCTGGCTCTGGCTGACTTCAATACCGCCGCAGGGAAGTCCAATGCCGCCACATTCCGCACAACGCCGGTTAATAACTGGTACACCGCGGTCATCGGTGCGACCGGATATCCCTACATCAACCTGGCAGGCACCACCCAGGTCCGCCTGCGCTTCCTGACCGGTGACAACGATGACGGCGCGGCGGATTACATGAAGTTCATCAGCGGAAATCATGCGACCATCGCGGCGAGACCGACGCTGATCATCACGTATACCCTGCCCTAAATTCCCGACCCTCAAGATCTGCCTGACCTTGAGGGTCTTTACTGGCGGCAGGGGAATTTCTATCCGTAGGATCGCGAACTCCCTCCAGGATGACGTTCCGCAACGCAGTTGGCAATCCAGGCGTCCCCGAAAAATCAGGGGCGCTTTTGGTTGTTGTGGCAGGACGATCTCTCCCTAATCTGAAACAGCAACCATCCATCCTGATTTTCACAAGTGACGAACATTGCACCTGTGATTATATGGATTGGAGGTACAATATCATAATATATATCCAATATATCCGAGTTGAATTTCTCCCCATAAAACCCTGGAGGGATTTAGTTCTGGTATATCCAGAATCAGGAGAAATTCAAATGAGATCCATTCGTTCCAAACCCATTTTCATATTTTTACATACCTCACCTTGCTAGCCTTGCTGATTGGTATGTGCCAGCTTTACCCGTGCAGGCTGAATCGTTTGCCAGTCCACTCTATGCCAGCGGCGACTTCTTTGGGCAAAGCGCATGGGTGGGACGGACTCTGATATAGGCCACGGCATCGCCGTAGACTCAAGCGGCAACGTCTATACGACGGGTAACTTTATGGCACCGTCGACTTTGACCCCGGCGCGGGCACATCCAACCTGACCAGTGCGGGATGGACATCTTCGTCTCCAAGTTGGATACCAGTGGGAATTTCGTCTGGGCAAAGAGCATGGGCGGGACAGTGGTGATATGGCAACAGCATCGCCGTAGACTCAAGCGGCAACGTTTATACAACAGGGTGCTTTGAAGGCACCGCCGACTTTGACCCCGGCGCGGGCACATGCAACCTGACCAGTGCGGGGTTATCACGACATCTTCATCTCCAAGTTGGACAGCAACGGGAACTTCGTCTGGGCAAAGAGCATGGGCGGGACGAACGATGATGACGGCAGAAGCATCGCCGTAGACTCCAAGCGGCAATGTCTATACAACGGGGTACTTTCATGGCACCGCCGACTTTGACCCCGGTGCGGGCACATTCAACCTGACCAGTGCGGGAGGCAAGGATATCTTCATCTCCAAGTTGGACAGCAGCGGCAACTTCGTCTGGGCAAAGAGCATGGGCGGGGCGGTCGATGATTATGGCAACGGCATCGTCGTAGACTCAATCGGCAACGTCTATACAACGGGGTACTTTAAAGGCACCGCCGACTTTGACCCCGGCGCGGGCACAGCCAACCTGACCAGTGCGGGAGACAACGACATCTTCGTCTCCAAGTTGGACAGCAGCGGCAACTTCATCTGGGCAAAGAGCATGGGCGGGACGGGCATTGATGCTGGCTGCGGCATCGCCGTAGACTTAAGCGGCAACGTTTATACAACGGGATACTTTAATGGCACCGCCGACTTTGATCCCGGGCGCAGGCACATTCAACCTGACCAGTGCGGGGTTCGGCGATATCTTCGTCTCCAAGTTGACGGCAACGGCGGCTATGTCTGGGCAAAGAGCATGGGCGGGACAAACGATGATCTGGCAACGACATCGCCGTAGACTTAAGCGGCAACGTTTATACAACGGGGTTCTTTTCTGGCACCGCCGACTTTGACCCCGGCGCGGGCACATTCAACCTGAACATGCGGGGGGGCGATATCTTCGTCTCCAGGTTGGATGGCAGCGGCAATTTCGTCTGGGCAAGGAGCATGGGCGGGGCGAATGATGATTTGGCTACGGCATCGCTCTAGACACAAACGGCAACGTTTATACAACAGGGTCCTTTCAAGGTACTGCCGACTTTGACCCCGGTGCGGGCACATCCAACCTGATCAGTGCTGGGAACGACGATATCTTCGTTTCCAAACTCGGGGATACCATACCATCCACATTCAGGTCTGTTGCTGGCAATGATGGCTGGATTCTCGAATCCGACGAGAACACCAACGCGGGTGGCATCCTGAACGCAACTGCCACCACGTTTAACCTCGGCGACGGGGCAGGGAACAGGCAATATCGCGCCATCCTGTCCTTCAACACAACTCCGCTCTGCCGGAGAATGCGGTCATCACCAGCGTCACGCTCAAGATCCGCAAGCAGGGGGTGGTTGGGAGCGACCCCTTCACCCTCCTCGGTGGGTTGAGGGTGGATATCCGCAAGCCCTACTTCGGCACAAGCGCCGCTTGGTGGCAGGCGATTTCCAGGCAGCTCCGGGCAGACCCAATGTCGGTACGTTCAGCGCCGTGCCTGTCAGCAACTGGTACACTGCGGTCCTCCTCAGCACGGCGTATCCCTTCATCAACAAGACCGGCACCACCCAGTTCCGCCTCCGCTTCCTGACGGATGACAACAACGACAACGCCGCGGACTACATGAAGTTCTTCAGCGGCAACTACGCCATCGCCGCGGCGAGACCGACGCTGATCATCACATATTACATCCCGTAGCCTCTTTTCCCCTCCCTGTTTGTGCTTGCCTGTCCCTGCCGTTCTTTGGCAGGGATCCAAACGGGGAGGGGTCAGGGGTAGGGCGACATTGACCCTGAAGGTTTCCAAAACCTTCAGGGTCTTTTCATCCCGCTCCCTCACCCGGATATAATTGCCTCATCACCTCCCACCGGAGCACCCAATGAAACGATTTTGGACTCTCATCGCCCTCCTGCTCATCCTTCTCCTCACCTCCACCCCCACCCGCGCCCAATCCACCCCCGTCGTGCGCGCCGTCCTCTTCTTCTCCCCCGACTGCGGGCACTGCCAGTTGGTCATCAACGATACCATCCTGCCCCTCACGCAGAAATACGGGGATTCACTCCAGGTGCTCTCCCTGGATGTCACCCTCGAGCAAAATTGGAATTATTTTGTCGAGACCGTCAAGTTCTTCGGGCTGGAATCCGCCGGTGTGCCCTTCCTCCTGATCGATGACACTTATCTCTACGGTTCAGACGATATCCCGGCGCGCTTTCCCGGCATGCTGGAGGACTACCTCGAACAGGGCGGGGTCGGCTGGCCCCGCGTGCCTGGCTTGGAGCCTTTCCTGCCCGATGGGGAGGTCCCTTCCGCAGTTGTGCCATCCCCCGCCTCGGATCCCGCCTCCCGCGAGCAGCTCACCCTCGGCGAACGCTTTGCCCTCGACCCCGCCGGGAATGCACTGGCGGTGGTCGTCCTGCTCGCCATGCTCGGCGCCTGCATCTGGGTCTGGTCCCTCTTCCGGAACGAGGCGGGGCTCTCCCTGCAGGGCGATTGGGCTTGGGGCATCCCCATCCTCTGCCTGCTCGGTCTTGGCGTGGCGGGTTACCTCGCCTACGTCGAAACCCAACAGGTCGAGGCGGTCTGCGGACCGGTCGGGGATTGCAACACCGTCCAGCAGAGCGAATATCCGCGGCTCTTTGGCATCCTGCCCATCGGCATCTTCGGTCTGATCGGCTACCTGTTCATGCTCGGCGCCTGGGGCATTGCCCGTTACGGCAAACGCGCCTGGCCGACCTCTCAGCCTTGTCCCTCTTCGGCATGGCGGTCTTCGGCATCCTGTTCTCCATCTACCTCACCTTCCTCGAACCCTTCGTCATCGGTGCCACCGTGCCTGGTGACTGACCTCCGCCCTGTTGATGACCGCCCTGCTCGTCCTGACGGTGCGCCCCGCCAAACTCCGCTGGGCAATAAACCGTTCGCACCCTCGCCTCCCGCCCGGCATAAAAGGAGATAAAAAAAACTTCCTTCCTTCTTTTCTTATGCCAGGCGATGGAGGCTTTCCATAGCTATTTACTCCCTCCTCATATTGACTTTTATTATAAATCGGGGTAGAATAAAATAGAAATCAGCAGACCGGATCAATACGGATAGCACGGGAATAGGCAGACTGTGCGGGACCCGGGGGGATCTTAAGCACTCTTTTGCGCCGGTGTTCAACCAACCAAAGGAGAGCGGGATGAGAACAACAATTGTGTCCATAAAACCGAAATACAGGGTGGCAATTTCATTGGCAGTCATTGCCTGTCTGGTGGCAGTGACCGGAGCGCTGGCAGCAGTTGGAGCATTGGATCCTTCCTTCGACTTCGATGGGATCGTCGTCAATGACATCGGCGGATCGGATGATGAGGTCCGTGGCATTGCCCTAATGCCGGATGGCAGGGTGGTTGCTGCAGGGCACACGGACAAATGGGGTGGGACCGACTTCGCCGTGGCACGCTACAACACCAATGGTTCGCTGGATGCCACATTCGACGGGGACGGCATTGTCATCACGGACATCCGGGGCCAATCCAACTTTGGGATGGGGGTGGTCTTTCAAACGGACAATAAGATCGTGGTGGGAGGCACCTCCGGGTATGATTTTGCCCTGGCGCGCTACAACGTGAATGGCTCATTGGATGCTTCCTTTGACGGCGATGGCATCGTGGTAACCGATTTTGGTGGGACCGACTTTCCGTATGCAATTGCAATCCAGCCCGATGGCAGGATTATCATGGCCGGGATGAGTGACAATTTGGGTGAGAACAACTATGCACTGGTGCGTTACAACACGGACGGATCGTTGGATGCCAGTTTTGATGTGGATGGAAAAGTGATTACGGATATTTGGGATCAGGACTGCGCCTATGCCCTGACAATCCAGGCGGATGGCAAGATCGTCGCCGCGGGGTACAGTACAAGTGGTGGCAGTGTCATGGACATCTCGCTTGCACGCTACAACACCGATGGTTCGCTGGATAACACCTTTGATGGGGATGGCAAGGTCGCGACCGATATTCGCGTGGAGAGTAATGCTGCCGGGGCTGTCCACCAGCAGGTGGATGGAAGGTTGGTGGCGGTTGGGTATACAGACGCATCGGATTTTGCGCTGGTCCGCTACAACACGAACGGTTCTCTGGATGCCACATTCGACGGGGACGGCATTGTGGTACCGACCTGGGTGGATCCTATGATCTGGCTTATGCAATGGACATCCAGGCGGATGGGAAGATACTGGCGGCGGGTTTCAGCGACCGCCTGAATCCGAATGACTTTGCCATCGTTCGTTACAACGTCAATGGTTCGCTGGACCCCACCTTTGACAGGATGGCATCGTGCTGACCAACATCGGTGCGATGGAAGTCATCCATGCGATCGCTGTCCGCCCCGATAACAGGATTGTGGTCGGAGGTACGAGCAACCACTGGGGTGATTACAACTTTGCGCTGGCCAGGTACCTTGGCGGCTCGCTGGCGTATCTATCCGATGGTCTGCGGGATGGTTGGGTTCTTGAATCCGCGGAGAACAGTAATATAGGTGGTACCCTGAACAATGTGGCATCTGTGCTGGTGGTGGGAGATAGTGCGTCCAGGAAACAATATCGTAGCATTGTCTCCTTCAATACATCGACCCTGCCCGATAATGCGGTCATCACCAGTGCCTTTCTCAGGGTCAGGAAACAGACGATCGTGGGCGCCAATCCGTTCAGCACGCATGGCGGCATCATCGTGGACATGAGGAAGGGTTCATTTTACGCCCTTGGCCTGCAGGTCGTGGATTTCCAGGCGGCAGCCTCAAAGATCAATGCCGGGACGATGACCGCCCTCGGCACAGCTGGCTGGTACCAGCTGGTGATCAACTCCGCCTATTACAGCCTGGTCAACTTGACCGGTCCCACTCAATTTCGCCTGCGTTTTATCGTGGATGATGACAACGACACCGTTGCAGATTATGTCAGGTTCTTCAGTGGGAGTTGCTTCCAATCCCCGGTCAAGACCAACCTTGATTATCGGGTACCACGCACCATAGGCGCCCCCTCCCTGAAATAAAGGGGCTGGGGATTGGATCATAAGTGCATTTCCGGACCCTGGAGGCAAGGAGGACCTCCAGGGTCTTTTCCTTC
>CAWGMC010000066.1:0-187860 GCA_963823545.1 uncultured Chloroflexia bacterium
GCAGTACGCTCCTCAGATTTCAGGATTATTCCTCTTTGGGTGGTTCGGCTTGTTCAGCAGGAGGTACTTCTTCGGAGGCAGGAACTTCTTCGGTGGAAGGAACTTCTTCGGATGGCAGGAGCTTCCTGGATGGCAGGAACTTCTTCAGATAGAAGGAATTTCTTCGGGGGCAGGAATTTCTTCGGGCGGACTTCTTCAGGATTCAATTCCTCTTCCTTCTCATCCATCAGGAGCTTGAAATCCTTGTCGGCAAATGCACCCGAGTCCACTTTGCGCAGGCTGAGACCGATGCGGTGCTGGTCGGGGTCGATGCGGATGATGCGCAGGGTCTTGACTTCGCCTTCCTTGAGAACTTCCTTGGGATGCTCGATGCGGTGATCGGCGATCTCGGAGATGTGGATCAAACCTTCGATGTCGCCTTCGAGGCGGGCAAAGGCGCCGAATTTGGTCAGGCGGGTAATGACGCCTTCCACCAATTGACCGACGCTGAATTTTTCAACCCGTGGACTCCACGGATCGTCCTGCAGGGCGCGGACGGAAAGACCGATGCGCTTCTTCTCGCGGTCGACATTGATGACCTTGACCTTGACTTCCTGCCCCACTTCCAGCACTTCGCGCGGATGCTGCGACATGCTCCCACGAAAGCTCGGAGAGATGGACGAGGCCGTCCGCGCCGTTGATGTTGATGAACGCGCCGAAATTCGGCAAGGCTGGTGACACGCCCGGTATAGACCTTGCCGTTCTTCCAGCTCATCGATCACGCGTTCCTTGATGGACTGGCGTGATTCGGTGCTGGCGGCCCGCTCGGAAAGGATCAGGCGGCGGCGTTCGCGGTCCACTTCGATCGACGCGCACGGAGATCGGCTGGCCGATCATTTTCTGCCAGCGCTGCTCGGGGGTATCGCCCGTGGACTGGCTGCGGCGCATGGCAGCTGATCTGGGAGGAGGGCACAAAGCCGCGCAAGCCTCCCACGCCGACGATCAAGCCGCCTTTGTTGAAGCCGATGATCTTGCTCTCGATCACTTCATCGCTCGCACAGCATGCTTCTCGACGTTTTCCCAGGACATCTGCTCCTGGGCACGTTTGAACGAGAGGACCACGTTGCCGTTTTCATCTTCAGGATTGATGACATAGACAGGAACTTCCTGCCCCACCTACAGCGCTTCGCGCTCCTCAGCGGTCAGTTGTTCCAGTTCACGACCAGAGACGACGCCTTCGGACTTGGCGCCGATGCTGACAAGGATCTGGCTGGGACTGATGCTGGCAATCGTGCCAGTGCGGATCTCGCCCGCCTGAGGCAAGTCGACGTTGAGATCCTGTTCATTGCAGCAGCGACTCCATGCTCTGATTGTTTGCGTTTGTTGTTCTCCCTGCTGACTGGCATCGCTCCCCTGAGCGGGCAGGGCTTCATTCTGATCTGTCACTTGAGACTCCGGTTAAGAAAAATGTAAGGCGGATTATACAGGTGATTGCAGCAACTTGGCAACCCTGTACGTTAAGTACCGTGGATAGCAGTCAAAGCTTGCAGTGTCATGCGAAGCTCATGCTCGTATAGCGTCGCATGACTTTGGGGATTACTTGCAATGCACGCGTTATAATCACGTCGGAGTTGATAAATGCCAGCTATCTATCCATTCACTGCCATCGTTGGACAGGAGCGCATGCGACGCGCGCTGATATTGAATGCTGTTGACACACGCATCGGCGGTGTCCTGATCCGCGGCGAACGCGGCACCGCCAAATCCACCGCGGCGCGCGCCTTGGCCGCACTGCTGCCCAAGGTCAAGGTGGTGGATGATTGCCGCTTTGGCTGCGATCCCGACAAGCCCGCCACCTGGTGCACCGAATGCAAGGAACGCTTCGCCAGCGGGCGACGAAAATTCCCTCTCACGTAACGCAACCACGTCCTTTGTGAACCTGCCGGTCTCCGCCACCGAAGACCGCGTGGTCGGAACGCTGGACATCGAACAGGCCATCCAGAAAGGCGAACGGCACTTTGAGCCGGGCGTGCTGGCCTCCGCCAACCGCGGCCTGCTCTACATCGACGAAGTGAACCTGCTCGACGACCACGTGGTGGATGTGCTGCTGGACTCTGCCGCGATGGGCGTGAACATGGTCGAGCGCGAAGGCATCTCCTTCGCCCATCCCGCCCGCTTCATCCTGGTCGGGACGATGAATCCGGAGGAAGGCGAACTCCGCCCGCAACTGCTGGACCGCTTCGCCCTCTCCGTGGATATCGTCGGCATCCGCGATGCGCGCGAACGCGTCATGATCATGGAACGCAATCTCGCCTTCGAACAGGATCCCGAAGCCTTCCGCAACGAATGGCTGCCGAAAGAGGAAGAACTCTCACACCAGATCGAACGCGGCACGTGAACTGGTGGACGCAGGTCACGCACACCAGCCGCGACCTGCTCTCCATCGCCGCGCTGACCGCCTCCCTGAACGTGGACGGTCACCGCGCCGACCTGGTCATCCTGAAAGCCGCCCGCGCCCAGGCCGCCTTCGAAGGCCGCACGAAGATCAACGATCACGATATCGCCCTGGCCGCCGAACTGGCTCTGCCCCACCGCATCAAGCGCACTCCCTTCCAGCAGGCCGAGATGACCACCGAACAGCTGCAGGAGCGCATCGAGCAGCTGGCCGGTCAGTCCGTGCCCGAGCGAGGCGGAGGAAGAGTCCGAGTCGCAGCAGGGCCAAGCCCGAGGAAAAAAAACTTAAAGCTCGAAGATGAGCGCGAGGAAGGTCCGCAGCAGGGCAAGCCCGAGCCGATGCCGCAGGATGTCTTCGCCAACACCAGCGCCAACTGGTGGGAAGGCGGGCAGAAGGTCAAGACCGGCGAGACCTTCCAGCCCCGCAAGCTGAACACCCCGCTCGACAAACTAGCCCGCAAACATGCCGGCCGCCGCTCGCTGACCAAGACCGAGCGCAAACACGGCCGCTATATCAAGGCGCGCCCCGCCGGCGAAAAGACGGACGACATCGCCTTCGATGCCACCTTCCGCGCCGCGGCGCCCTTCCAGAAACGCCGCATGGAAAAACGCAAGCGCCTGGCCTTCGCCATCGAGAAGATCGACCTGCAGCGCAAGATCCGCGTCAAGCGCGTGGCGAACCTGGTGCTGTTCCTGGTGGATGCTTCCTGGTCGATGGCCGTTGCCGAGCGCATGAATGCCACCAAGGGCGCGATCCTGTCCCTGCTCACGGATGCCTACCAGCGCCGCGACCGGGTGGGCTTGATCGTCTTCCAGAAGGACCGCGCCACGCTCGTCCTGCCCCCCACCAATTCCGTACAACTTGCCCAGCGCGCCCTGATGGACATCCCCGTCGGCGGGAAGACGCCGCTCTCCGCGGGCCTGTTCCTCGCCGCGGATGTGCTGCAGCAGGAGAAGACACACCACCCCGATGTCGAACCGCTGCTGATCGTGCTGACCGATGGGGCGGGCAATGTCTCGATCGGCGCGCTGCCGCCTCAGGAGGAATCCTACCGCTTTGCGGAGCTGATCGCGCACGAGAAGGTCAAGAGCGTCGTCATCAACATGGAACACGCCGCCTTCGACCAGGGGCTGGCGCAACAACTGGCAAACCACCTCAAAGCGCCATGTTATGCGCTGAGCGAATTGAAGGCCGAGAGCCTGTATCATGCGGTCCGCCAGGAGATGGCAAATCCCACCCCCAAGCCTGTGGCGGGATAGGAGGCCTGCCCCGTAGAGACGTTGCATGCAACGTCTCTACGATCGCAACGTCTCGCTCGGCGAGGATTTCCGACCCTCCTCGCTCGCCACAACAATAGGCGTCACAAAATGAAAAAGAAATTACTACTTTGGCTCATCCTCGTTCCACTTGGGCTTGTGGTTGCAGAATACAAAAAATGAAGTATCTTTCCCCCTGATTTAGTGCGTCGGATTCAAAATGTCAAATTCCATTTGAAATTGAACTTACCATGCGAAAATCAAAACGCCCTCTTCAGAAGGGTGTTTTGATTTCTCTCGGTTGAATATGGTAAAAAAATCTGTTTGTTATTGTTGTTTAACCCCAAAAGGTGGATCTTCCACAAAAATTAATTTGGCCAAAGGCTCTAATTGACCGAATAATTTTCCCGCATCCTTTGATATTGCAGGGTCACTAGCTGTATATGCAACAGCTTGGAGTAAAGATGTCGTCTCGAACAAAACAAGACTTAACTCTTCAGTGCAGATCTGATTTTTAACTTTTGCCAATCTTCCAAAGAAATTTTCACCTTTTCGCTCATTTTTTCTCCTTTCAATTTCAACATGGCAACGGATAGGGAAATACCATTAATTGAAAAGGGCGTTTTTATTACACAAGCGATTAAGATATACCTACGTTTGGGTTATTAAAAATTAGCGTATCAAGGTCGGAAAAGAAAGACGATAGATCATCACCTGATATTGTAGCCTCACCTGGATGGGCGCACTAGATCCCTCATGCTTAGGCAAATACTTAATCTCATCATGTTGTTGACCATCAAATGATTGTAAAAATTCAAGAACCCATAGTAAATTATTGTCACTCACGCTTGTTCTTAATTCTCCAAGGTTATGTATTTCATAAGGGGTATCATATCTCTTATATCTGCCCATCTTTAGATCTTTACCATATCTTGAGAAGCTTTATTGAATTTGCCAAAACCTATTTTCTTTTCTACATAAATATGCATTCTATTTTAACCGCCGAACACCATCCTAATACTATTGCGGCTCTTTTTTTATCTGAGTATGACACAATTGTTACTGCTTCCAACAAATATTCAACTTCACTATCATGCGCCCTCTCTAAGATCGTATCTAAAATCGGACAATTTGATTTCTTGCATTTGGCTAGATTGTACGACAACCAGATGATTGGTTTGATATTTTTTTAGAACTGTGAATCTCATATCGTAACTATAACCCTTTTTGAGGAGTCCTCCTCCTGGGGAGTTCTAACATTTTTCGAAAACGTCCACTATATTCACTTAAAAATCATCTTCATTTATTTTGTATTTTGTTTTTAATTCTGCTTCGAATTCGTCAAACCATTTTGTTGCTAAGCCCTCGAATTCACTTAGGATGGTGCCTCGATTTTGGATCTGGGTACCTGATAAGTTTAAACACTCCTTTCTTAAGGCATCTAATTCTTCCCTGAAATATTTCAATGCTTTAACAAATTCCGCCTTATCCATAATGTATTTAAAGATTTACTCCAACAAGCTTTCCAATAAATCTGCTAATTCGGATTTACCATCAGGCATAAGTGAATACAGTCCATCTTCAGCCTCACCTCTAAAAAGGTTATTATTCCGAGAAAAAGTTTTTTTGAAATTCGACGAATTCAAAACAACTCGTTTCCTTGCAACGAGTTCGCAGATCTTCTTCGGTTATTTGAAATACGCCCTTAACCAGTGCGTTCTCTAAACACATCATCAAAGCATGTTGCTTTGGTTTAGCAGCCTCTTTCTATAAGTTTGTAAATATATCTAATTTCTGTCCCCTCAATCACAAAGAATTCTTCAACGATGCTTTCATCCAAACCAAACTGACTAAAAAATGCTCTAACATCTAGTGAATTAATTTGGTTTAGTATCTTTTGCTTTGCCTAAATCTGCTTGTGCACCATTATCCACATTGGGATCCCCCACAGAAGGTTGCTTTTCCATCAAGGTATACTCAAGTAAGATTTCAAAACACTTTTGTCTATATTGTTCTGGGACACTATTAGCGAGTTCAATTATCTGGTCAAGTTCTTCTTTGGTAATCATTGCATCCTCCATTTCATAAATACTCTATTGGAGTGCGAAAATGAAAGAAACCAAATTTCTTGCTACCTTTTTACCATCTCAATTTGGTATTCTAACATTAATACACGAAATTAGAAATACATACAAAATCCCCGAAATCAGTCCCGATGATGTGCCTATAACAGAAATTTATCGCAGCCGGGTGCGTGTCTCCTGATCCCTACGCTCGGCGAGGGTCTTCGCGTAGCACCACCGAAGCGTAGCGGAGGGGGTCTGACCCCACCGCCACCATGACCGCAGGTCTCCCAGACTTGCTCGATGAGGGTCTCCTACTCCCGGATGCGTATCCGGTCTTCTTCCACAATCCAAAGTTGTTTTTCAATGGGTTCGGATGGTAAATGGGGAATTAATTTTGTGACGACATCCATCACTACCCGATCTCGATTGTCTTTTTCGTCCTCAGCACAAAAATCCCATAATGTTCCGACGGTGGATATGATTTGATATCGGAAAAATCCAGGTCAAGAGTGATCAGGGCACTCCGTTCCTTTTTACAGATCCGGATGATCTTGTCGTCCGCCTGCCCGCCCATCTGCTGGTCAAGGATGGTCAACGCGTCATGACCTGCCTCGCGGAATAAGGCAGCCACCTCCACCGGTAAATTCTCATCGAGTTTGAACTTCATGGTCACGCCGCAACCGTGATGACGCTTTGCACGCGCCAACTCCGCTGCATAATTGATGGCGGCGCGCACGGCATCCATGTGCAATGCCGGGTAGCTCCTGATGATCTCCTGCGGATCCAACCCCTCTGCCAGGTTATCAAGGATGACGGAAACAATGACCCGCGTTCCTTTGATGCAGGCTTGTCCGTGGCAAATGTTGGGATGAACGGTAATATAGTTTCTCCAATCCATGTCTTGCTCCTTTTGTAATTGTGATTATACACCGGCAGACCTGGGCTTGATCTGCACCCTGCCCACCCCTCCATTTTCTCCCGACCCCGCTGTACGTTGATCCCCCTTCAACCTTGACAAACAAGAACATATGTGCTATTTAATAGGCGCTGTCCGGTCCCATGCCCTGGCAGGCTTCGCATTGATATGAACCACCATCCATCCCCCCACACGCCTCGTGATCCGTCTTTTCTGCGTCTTCCGCATGCTCTTCGCGATCCGCGTCCCATTCCCCATTTCTTCCCGCAAACCTCCTCCAACCAAAATGGATTTGTTCCGCTTGTATTTATTTTGAAATCGACGGCGTTAATCTTTCTAATGTTTTCGGGTCATTGCGAGACCCGCAGGTGCGAAGCAATCTCCCGGCAATACCCAGGTAACCATTTTCAAGAGATTCCGACATCGGAAAAACCGCCATCCTGGCTTTAAAACTGTCACAGACAACTCCGCCAACCAAAATGGAATTGATCCGCGTATTTTTTTAAAATCACGCGTTTTAATCTTTCTCATCTGGCATTAATCTCCCCTCATGAAAAATGGGCTAAAAACCTATTCGAACCGCGTTTCGAATGCTTTTTTTACGAAGGGAAATTATTCGAACCGAGGTTCGAATGCCCGTTTTACGAGAGAAAACCTATTCGAACCTCTTTTCCCCGCGGCACTGCTCGCGGCAGGTTTTTCGGGCTCCTTCCAGGCAGGCAAACCCAGGTCAACTTCCGCTTCTTTCTTCTTCCCTCCTTCCTCTTCTCCCTTCCTCTTCTCCTTACCATGCTCCATTCTCCATTCCGACCTTTGACCTTCGACCTTCGACCTTGGACTATTCACCATTCACTATTCTCTACTCTCTACTCTCTATCACCATGATCCATTCTCCATTAACCGACCTTTGACCTTCCCACTGTTAACACTGATAACTGTCACTGAACACTGATTTTCCCCCCTTGACAAAATAGAACATGTGTTCTACAATCTCCCCAGGTTCAGCCATTCAAAGGAGATTGAGATGAACACTAACTATTCGAAGTACAAGACCGGTGATGGAATTGGAGCCTTGTGGCGCAGTTTTACCCGTGGACGCAAGTTCAACCGCGGCGCCGCCTGGGGCACGATGATCCTGGGTGCCCTGGTGGCTTTCGAGATCTTCAATTTCAGCACCACCCAGTTCGCGCTGACGGATGTGCTCGGCAGCCTCGAATTTGCAGGCATGCGCTGGGCTTCCATCCTGGCGATCGCCTTCTGCGGCATCGATTTTGCCGGGATCGCACGCATCTTCACGCCCGAACAGGGCAGCGATGAGCCAAGGGAGGTCTGGTACCTCTTCGGTGCCTGGCTTCTGGCGGCGGCATTCAATGCCAGCCTCACCTGGTGGGGCGTCTCGGTCGCCATCGTCAATCATTCCAGTGCGGCAGCCGGCACGGTCGTCAGCAGCGCCACCCTGACCAAGGTCATCCCGATCTTCGTGGCTGCCATGATCCTGTTGATCCGGGTCCTGATCATCGGCACCTTCTCGCTCTCGGGTGACCGGCTGTTCTCGACCGCCAGCGACCATGCTCCACGCACCTACCAGCCGAACGCCGCGCCTTCATCCAGTGCACTGCGCCCCGCCTCCAGCCTGATGCGCCCGACCCCCAAGCCCGTGGGACAGGCGAGCTTCTCCTCGTCCAAACCGGAAGCCACCTACCATTCGCTCGGATTTGACTCGAACAACCACCCGCGAGAATAAGGTCAGCCCTTATTCATGACAGGACGCGGACCTGTACACATTTCCAGACACATACTCCGCCCGCGTCCCTTCCAGGAAACCCATGTCCCACAACCGCATGCAATCTGAATATCGAACAACCGCTTCCACGCAGGGAAGCGGTTGTTCGTCCGGTTTGATCCTGCCCCCGCTGGCGGTCCTGTTCGTCACCGGGTTACTGGCACTCTTCGCCAACAGCCCCATGGTGACGGTCAGCGCCGCCTCCCTGCCGGCAGCACAACCAGCGGAGATCCCTGTCACCGGCTATACACAAACCTCCCTCTCCCCCATCTTCACCCCCGAAGTCCAATACTGGGGCGAACGCATCCTCGCCTGGTCGGCGGAATTCGGTCTTGACCCGAACCTCGCCGCCACGGTCATGCAGATCGAATCCTGCGGATACCCGCAGGCGGTCTCCAGCGCCGGTGCGATGGGGTTGTTCCAGGTGATGCCCTTCCACTTCTCCGCCGAGGATGCTCCCATGGACCCGGATACGAACGCCCGCCGCGGGCTGGCGTACCTGGCGCGCTCCCTGGAAAGCGCGGGAGGCGACCCGCGCCTGGCACTGGCAGGCTACAACGGGGGCATCGGCGTCATCGCCCGCGGGGAATTGACCTGGTCGGAACAAACCCACCGCTATGTGAAATATGGCGGACCGATCTACGCGGATGCGGCTGCCGGGCTGACGACCAGTGGGGCTGTATATGAATGGTATTCCCGCTATGGTGCCAGCCTGTGCCGCCAGGCACATGACAGTTTGGGACTTCCGTAGCTATGTTCAGGGGGTGGAGCAAGGACCGGCGATTATTTTGCCAGCGGAATCCAGACGGCAAAGGTTGTGCCCCTGCCCTCCTGGGAACTGACTTCGATCTTGCCCCCATGCTGTTCAACGATCCATTGCGCGATGGAAAGTCCCAAACCGAAGCCCGGCGTGCCGGAGCGTGTGCGGGATTTTTCGGCTCGGTAGAAACGCTCGAAAATATAAGGCAGATCCTCGGCGGGAATGCCGGGACCGGTATCCCGGATGATCAGCTTGGCGGTATCCCCGCTGCGAGCCAGGCTGAGGTAGACCTCACCGCCCGCAGGCGTGTACTGGATGGCATTCGCGACCAGGTTGAGGAAGACCTGCTTCAAGCGGTCACGGTCGCCGGTCACCTGCAACTGGTCGATCTCGGTCAGTCTCACCTGCACCTTGTTGGCAGCCAGGACGCGCATCTCGCCGAAGACCTCCATGAGAAGCGTATCCAGCTCGACGACAGCCTTCGTCAACGGCAGGGAACCTGCCTCCGCCTTGGCGAGCACCAGCAGGTCGGTGACCAGGCGGGTGAGGCGACCGGCTTCCTGGTCGATGCTGTCCAGGGATTCCGCATCAAAGGATTTCATGCGGTGCATCAGGTCCACGTTGCCCTTGATGACCGTCAGCGGGGTGCGCAGTTCATGGCTCACATCCGCGATGAAGCGCTGCTGGGAGGTGAAGAGCACCTCCAGGCGTTCCAGGGTCTGGTTGATGGCGCCCACCAACTGCCCGATCTCGTCCTCGGGGGAACCATCGTAGGGAACCCGGCGCGAGAGGTCGTCGGCACGGTTGATCTGGTCGGCGGCGCTGGTGATCTCCTCCAGCGGGGACAGGAACTGCCGGACCGAGGCCTGCGAGGCGAGCGCCGAGATCGCCACACCCAGTACCGTGGTGAAGACCAGGACGGACAACAGGTTGCGGCGAGCCGAGTTCGACCACGTCCAGGTTGGCAGCCACCTGCACCACGCCCACACGCCGGCTCTCGGAGACCAGCGGCACGCTGAGAACCCGCAGGTGCATTTCCTCCTCGATGATGACATCCCGATAGGATGGAAGTGCCCCGGCAAAACCCACGGGATCAAGGGGGGCGGTCACCTCGCTCAGGACCGGCGAGAAATCCACCAAACCCTTGGCATCCCAGACCTGGACAACGATATTGGATGTCAATTTAAGGTTGGGGGTGATGATGCCGCCCATTTCGCCGGAGGTGTCGACCCGCGTCTGCCGGATGACCTGTTCGGCAGTGCGCGCCAGGGAGGAATCGATCTGGTCGTACATCATGACGGTCACGACGACATACGCAACCACGCCGAAGAAAATGAAAAGACCCCCAAGCAATACGATATTTAACAGCGTCAGGCGGTCGCGGAGAGACACAGGTTGTTGGACTGGGATCCCGGGATCAGGGGTTTTCGCGGATTACGTAACCAACGCCGCGCACCGTATGGATGAGGCGGGCTTCCCCGGATTCTTCCAGTTTCTGGCGCAGATAGCGGATGTAGACCTCGAGCACATTGCTCTCTCCGCCGAAATCGTACCCCCAGACGCGGTCAAAGATGACCTCGCGCGTCAATACCTGCTTGGGATGGCGGAGGAAGAGCTCGAGCAGCTCATATTCCTTGGCGGTCAATTGAACGAGGCGGGTGCCGCGCGACGCCTGGCGGGAGCCGGTGTCGAGCGTCAGGTCGGCGAATTTGAGCACGGGGATGCGGTCGGGTTGGGTGCGGCGGAGCAGGGCGCGCACGCGTGCCAGCAGTTCATCCAGGTTGAAGGGCTTGACCAGGTAGTCGTCCGCGCCGGCATCCAGTCCCTGGACGCGGTCCTGCACGGTGTCCTTGGCGGTCAGCATCAGGATCGGCACGCTGCCGCTGGAAGTGCGCAGGCGATGGCAGACTTCCAGCCCGTCCATCCCGGGCAGCATCCAGTCGAGGATCACCAGGTCGGGCTGGTGTTCCCGTGCCAGCATCAAACCGCTGCGACCTTCGACGGCGGTGTCTACGGTATAGCCTTCGTAAGCCAGTCCACGCTGCAGGATCTTCAGGATGGCTTGATCGTCTTCGATAATCAGGATTTTCTCGTTCATGCTGCTCCTCATTTTTTATCAGAACCATTTGGTTGAAAGGACAGGGATGTTCTGATGTATTTTCCGATTCTCCACGGTAAAATCGGTGATGCAGTCAGGTAGAATATACCACAAATGAGAAGAATGCCGGCATGCCCGCGGGGCAGGGCGGCGACAGGAAATACCATGAGATCCTTCCGCAAAGAACTGTCCTTGAACCTGCCAACCCGCCGCGGTTTCGTCAACATCACCCCCCTGGTGCAGGCAGCCTTGAGGGAGAGCGGCATCCGTGAGGGCTTGTGCCTGGTCAACCCCATGCACATCACCGCCTCGGTCTTCATCAATGACGATGAATCCGGGCTGCATCACGACTACGACCAGTGGCTGGAGCGCATCGCGCCGCATGAACCGGTCAGCCAGTACCGCCATAACGACACCGGCGAGGATAACGCCGATGCGCACATCAAGCGCCAGGTGATGGGACGTGAGGTGGTGGTGGCGGTGACGAACGGCGAACTGGATTTCGGCACGTGGGAGCAGATCTTCTACGGTGAATTTGACGGACGCCGCAGGAAGCGCGTGCTGGTGAAGATCATAGGAGAGTAGAGATGGAAACTCGCAGGTTCGGACGGACGGGTCACCAGAGCACGGTCGCCATTTTTGGGGCGGCAGCGTTCTGGGAGACCAAACAGGAGCAAGCCGACCGGGTCATGGAGCTGGTGATCCAGGCGGGTGTCAACCACATCGACGTGGCGCCATCTTATGGGGACGCGGAACTGCGCGTCGGACCCTGGATGAAGCATGAGCGCGGGCGTTTCTTCCTGGGATGCAAGACGATGGAACGCACCAGGGAGGGTGCATGGAGCGAACTGCACCGGTCGCTGGAGCGCCTGCATACGGATGCCTTTGACCTGTACCAGTGCCACGCCATCACCACGATGGAAGAGCTGGATTCCCTCTTCGTCAAGGGCGGCGTAATGGAGGCAATGGTCGCAGGCGCGCGAGCAGGGTCTGACGAAGTTCCTCGGCATCACCGGTCACGGCGTGGACGTGCCGCGCATCTTCATGGAAGCCCTGCGCCGCTTCGATTTCGACTTCGGTCCTGTTCCCGTTGAACTTTGTACAGATGGTAAACCCGGATTTCCGGAGAGACGCGCAGGAACTGCTGCGCGTCTGCAGGGCGAAGGATGTCGGGACGATGGTCATCAAATCCATCACCAAAGGTCCGTGGGGTGAGAAGCAGCCTACCGCCAATACATGGTACGAGCCGTTCAGCCAGATGGAAGAGATCCAGGCTGCGGTCAACTTTGTGTTATCCCAGGACGTGACGGGAATCTGCACCGCCGGGGATACAGGCATCCTGCCGATGGTGCTCAAGGCGTGCGAGAACTTCACTCCCCTGACCGCTGCCGAACGGGAGACGATGATCGAACGCGGGGCACAATTCGAACCGCTGTTCAAGTGAGGTGAATGATGATGCGTTTACAGGACAAGGTCATTGCCGTGCTGGTGGCTGAGGGCGTGGAGGACCTGGAGTATTTCGTGCCGTATATGCGCTTGCAGGAGGAAGGCGCGACCGTCCTCACAGCCGGGCTGGACCTCAAACCGGTGCGCGGCAAGAATGGCATGCCCATCAGCCCGGATGCAACCATCGAATCGCTCAAGGCAGGAGAATTGTCCGGTCTCATCCTGCCCGGCGGATGGGCACCTGATAAATTACGCCGGTATGATGTAGTGAAAAAGCTTGTCCGCGAGGTGGACAAGGCAGGCAAAGTGATCGGGATCATCTGCCACGGCGGCTCGCTGGCGATCTCGGCGGGAATTGTCCGCAAGGGCGAGCGCGTGACCGGGTCCACGGGGATCAAGGATGACCTGGTCAATGTCGGCGCGGTCTGGGCGGATGAGCCAGCCTTCCGCCAGGGGAATCACGTCTGGGGACGCGTGGTGGCGGATATCCCCGCATTCTGCCGCGAATTGATACTGGCGCTGACCGAATAAGAACGGTGAGAGCAGAGCCCCTCGCAACCCCCGCGTTCAGACCAGCGGGGATCTTTCCATCGTTCCGGGTATTGGAAGGGAAAGCAGCTTCAGGATGGTGGGCGCGATCTGCAGGTGGGAGACTGTCTGCCCGGTATTCCCCTGCCCTGCCCGACCGGGAAGGATGAGAAAAAGAGGCACTTCACGCTGGTCACTGGCGGGACCGCCATGCGCACCATCACTGTTGATGCCATGGTCCCCGGTGACAAGTGATGGCATAACCAAGTCCCATCCATTCCACGATGAGAGGCGCGAGCCAGGCATCCTGTTTGATGGCATGATTGCGATACTGGCTGGAATCGGCGCCGTGGGTCTCGCCGGCGTAATCCATGCCCATGGGGTGGACCAGCAGATAATCGGGAGAGAAGCGGCGCACCAGCATGGCGGCGGAGGCGAACAGCTCCAGGTCGGGATATTCATCCTCGGTATAGAACCTGCCATGCTGGATGGGCAGGGAGACATCATCCACTTCCCGGTCATTGATCCGGTCATAGGGTGCGCGGTTGTACAGCTCCGAGTACCAGAAGTACGCAGCGGCAGCGGTGACCAGACCTGAAGCCTTCGCCAAAGTGAAGATGTTGGGCTGATCGGAAAGGCGGACGATGGAGTTGGCGACGATGCCATGCCGGCTGGCAGGCTGACCCGTGTGGATGGTCTCGTACATCGGGCGGGAAAGGCTGGGCAGTTCGCCGACGATCCTATACAAGCTGGCCAGCCCGGATTCGACCAGGTGACCGAGGTAGCCCATGCCCGCGAGAGCCGTGTCGTAGCGCAGTCCATCGGAGAGAACAAGGATGACTTTACCCATGGTATGCCTTTGAAAAATATAGCGGACGTCAGGAACGTCCGCTACATATCTTCATAACCAGATCGATGAGACTAGGTGGCGTCTCCCAAAACCAGCACCGCTTCCTTCGAGCAGGTCACCTGGTCTTTGGCTCCGATGGTGGGAAGCTCAAGGAACGGGTTGTTGAAGGTGTCCATGTAGAAATGGTGGGCACCCGCCTTGACCTGGATGCGCACGATCGAACCCAGGAAGGTGATGTTCTCGATGGTGCAATCGAGGATATTCACCTTGCGTTCCACGGACAGGAAATTCAGGCGCTCGGGACGGATCGCGATCCGCACCTTGTCACCAGCCTTCCTGCCGTTCAGATCATCCGCCGTCTCGAGCTGCACGCCGTCAATGCGCAGCAATTTTTTGGCGGGGTCGACAACTTCCGCGGTCACGTTGTTCAGGGTGCCGACGAAATTGGCGACAAAAGCGGTTTCCGGGAAATTGTAGATCTCGAATGGCGTGCCGACCTGTTCGATCCTGCCCTCGTTCATGACAACGATGCGGTCGGAAATGGAGAGGGCTTCCTCCTGGTCGTGGGTGACGTAGATGGCGGTGATGCCCAGTTTCTGCTGGATGGCGCGGATCTCAGCCCGCAGCGATACGCGGATCTTCGCATCCAGGGCGGAAAGAGGCTCATCGAGCAGGAGCACCTCGGGACGGATGGCAAGGGCGCGCGCCAGGGCAACGCGCTGCTGCTGTCCACCCGAGAGCTGGAACGGGTAGCGGTCTTCGTAGTCATTCATGTGGATGAGCGCCAGCATCTCGTGCAACGCGGGACTTGATCTCCTCCGGCGGTTTTTTCATGATCTTCAGACCAAAGCCGATATTGTCACCGACGGTCATGTTCGGGAAAAGCGCATACGCCTGGAAGACCATGCCCACATCGCGCTGGTTGGGAGGCACGTTGGTGACATCCTTGTCCATCGATCTTGATCGTTCCGGTGGTGGGAATTTCAAAACCCGCCACCATGCGCAGGGTGGTCGTCTTGCCGCATCCGCTCGGTCCGAGGAAGGATACCAGCTCGCCTTTTTCGACAGCGAGGTCGAAATCCTTTACCGCCGCAGTCGTCGCCAAAGATCTTGCTAACATTGTTGATGTCTAAGAATGCCATGATTACCTCGTTGTCCTAACGTGCTCCGCCAAGCTGCACTTCCGTACCCCGGGAACCGCGTCCGATCCACTGGATCAACATGATCGAACCCCATGTGATCATGAAGCTGATGACCGAAACCGCCTGGGGTGTGTAGGCCCGCATGGGAGCCGATCTCCTCGATATAGGGACCAAAAGCCGGCCAGGATAACAGCGCGGCAAAGGTGAACTCGCCCATCACGATGGCGAAGGTCAGGAAGATGCCGCTCAACAGTGCAACCCGCAGGTTGGGGAAGATGACGTCCTTGAGGATCGTCCCCCAGCCGGCGCCCAGGCTCTGCGCGGCCTCGGTCAGGGTGCGGATATCGACCGCCCGCAGACCGGAGTCGACGGAACGGTACATATATGGAAGCGAGAGCACGATGTAGCCGACGATCAGCGCCACAGGTGTCCTGGTAAGCACCAGCGGCGGGCGCCCGTACAGGCGGAGCAGACCAAAGGTCAGAACGACGGCTGGTACAACAAAGGGCATCAGCGTGACGAACTCGACGTAAGGGCGGGCTTTGGGCAGCTTGAGATGCACCCAGTAGGCTGTTGGCACGACCAGCAGCAGGCTGAAGATGATGGTCAGCACCGCCCACAGGAGTGAAAATCCAAAAGCCTTATAAAACTCGGGGTCTTGAAATGCCACCCGGTAGGCTTCAAAGGTATAGTTCCCCTTGACCATCCGCATGCTGAATTCGAGCGTGGAGATGAGGGGGATGAAGAAATACAGAAGACCAATGATGAACCAGAACCAGGACCAGAGTCTTGAAGCGTTTCATCGTGTCCACCTCGCCGCCTGTCGCTGCAGTCCAGCCATAGATGAGCATGACCAGCGACATAATGAAGATCATGCCCAAAGCCATGGCATTCCCAGACCAGGGTTGTACAACACATCGCCCTGGATCTGCGCGCCGATCACGATCGTAACCAGGTTCATGAAACTACCGGTGAACGCGTAGGCTGTGGCGTAGGCGCCAAAGGCATTCCCAAAGAGCAGGATGGCATTCCCCAGCAGCGTGGGCAGCAAGGATCGGCAGAGCGACGTGCCGCCAATAGTGGAACGTGGTGCCGCCCAGGTTCTCGCAAGCCTCCCGCCATTCACGCCGCAGACCGTCCAGCGCCGGAGCCATGACCAAGCACCATCAGCGGGAACTGGAAGTACATGTAGACGATGCTCAAGCCCCAGAAGTTGTAAATCGTGAAACCTGAGGCATGAATGTCATAACCAAACATCCCCTCGATGCAGGCGGGTGACCAGACCGGCGTTGCCCATGGTAGCAACGAAAGCAAAAGCCAGCGGCACACCGGCGAAGTTCGAGGCCACACCCGAGAAGGTCAGCATGAAATTACGCACTGCCTTTGGCAGCCCGCCAATGGTCACGGCGTAAGCCAGCAGGAAACCAAAGATGCTCCCGCCGAGAGCCGTTACTGCGCTGATCTGCAGGCTGAGCCTATAGGCATTGCGGATATCGCTTTTTTGGAAGATGTCCAGGATGTTCTGAAAAGTGAATGTGCTGCCCGGGCCTCTCAAAACTGCGCACAAAGATGGAGGCTGAGGGCAGGAACAGGAACAGGAAGGCAAACAGGAAGAAGGGTGCAACCCCGACCCATGTCCACGAAAAGGGCTTGCGAGGGGGACGCGCTCGAGGCGCGTCCCCCTGGTCTTGTCGTAGGCCTGTGTCGGCGCGTGGGGAGCGCTCGACAGCCATGATACGATCCTCCTTGGATCTATTCGCCGTAAACTACCTTGCGCCAGTTCTCGGTGATGTAGGTCTTGACGGCGTTCTGCTGGTCAAGGGTCAGGAAGGTGGCCTTGGCAACATCTTCAGCGGGCGGCAGCTTGGCAGCCAGCTCGGCGGGGATCACACCGCGGGCAGACATGTCGTTGTAGCGGATCGGGTAGGCATAGCCCTTGAGCCAGATGAGCTGGCCTTCGTCGCTCATCAGGAACTCCCACCACAGGCGGCCGGCGTACGGGTGCGGCGCGTAGGCGCTGACGAACCCGATGTACGGACCACCGATATTGCCGGTCTTCGGCACGGTGATGACAAGTTCCGGGTTACCCGCCAGCGAATCGCGGTTGCCCAGGGACAGGTAGTCCCACTCGATGGTGACGGGTGTCTCACCGGCAGCGATGCGACCGATGTCGGCGATGACCGGGATGAAGTTGCCGGAGTCATACATTTCCTTCCAGAACTCGAGACCTTTCTGCGGCTGCGGCAGTGGCTGATTCGACCGTGTCGTCGATGCCACCGGCGCGCGAGATGCCGGAGGCCATGACGGTCATGACGGACTCGTTGGATTTGAGCACGTCACCAGCCATGGCAACCTTGCCCTTGTATTCGGGTTTGAGCAGGTCTTCCCAATCAGTCGGCGGTGTGGCAGCACCCTTGATGGTCTCGAAGGTCAGGACGCCGTAGTACTCACCCAACCAGTAGCCTTCGGCGTCTTTCAGGGGGATGGTGTCCCAGGTGGAGAGGAAGTACTTGGAGCAAAGTCCCTCTTCCTTGGCGCCCGGACCGTAGCCGATGCCGACGTCAACGGTATCCGGAGCCTGCGGACCCTGGTGTCCTTGGTGGCGCGAATGGCCTCGATCTCGTCCGCCGAACCGGCATCCGGGTTCAGACCGTTGTATTTGAGCCCGTACTAATTCTGTGAACCGGTCGATCGCTTCGCCGTAGTTCGCCCAATCCCGCGGGATGGCGATGGTGGTCAATTCCCCTTCCTGCTTTGCGGCTTTAATCAAATCATCCAGAGGGATGGCTTTACCACTGGTCAGATCCGGACCAGTAGCGCCGCCTCCACCAGTACCTCCACAGGCTGTCAGGTATGCCATCGCCCCCGCGGTGGTAGCGGTCAACTTCAAAAAATCACGACGTGAAATCTTCCTTGGATTGCTTGATGACATCTTTCTCTCCTTTTGAAATGCGAATGTTAGAAAACAATGCTACTCATGGAGTTGACGGTCATCTGTTCTTATCTATTCGTTTGCCTCCTTTCCCATAATTGGGTTAATTGTAGCATCATCATAATCCCAAGTCAATTTGAGGATGGCAATCTGTGGACCCACATCCAGAAACCAGTACTTCTTGAGGATGCCGAATGGGGCACGAATTGTCCAGATCCGTGCCCCATCAACCAAATACCCTACTCGACAGGGATTTCCTTGTAGACCTTGTCCACATCAATACCCTGGCGTTTGCGGTAGGCGCTAAAGCCAAAGTAGATGGCCGCAGCAAGGGCGTACATGATGATCATGAAGACCATGGAGGTGCTGTTCTGCCAGCCGATGCCGTAGAGGTAACCGGGATCCCAGAACCAGACAACCAGCAGCCAGTCGAGGAAGGCAAAGAAGATCAAGCCTGCCACCACGATCACTGGGAGTTTCTGCCCGGCAAGCACATTCTTCGCCGACGAACACCACCACGTAGATCAACAGGATGGCATTGCCGATACTCAAGATGGTGAGCAGGGCAATGATCGCTTGCGTCAGCAGGGTCTGATCAGCCCACATGGCGAAGACCTGCCCGCTCAGGTTCCAGGACAGGTAAATGAGATAACCCGCCGCAACCACGAAGAGCAGCATGACCAGCCAGCTCAACCAGGATGGTACTATGTAGCGCGCGATCGGCGATCCATCGAAGATCTCCTTCTGCTTCCAGGGGAGCAAGATGCCCGCCAGGGTGGTGCCGAAGAAGGTGATGGCGATGACCAGCGTGGCATCCAGCACGATGGATTTGAAGCCCACGATGTTGAAGGCGTACAGGAAGGAGATGATGATCGAGGGAATCACCATCAACAGCAGGGCATTGATCGGGGTGCTTGGTGCGCGGCTCGATCTTGGAGACCCATTCGGGCAGCATGCGGTCGAAGGCGGCGGCGAAGATGACGCGGGTGGAGCTCAGGAAGACCGTGCCCGACCAGCCAAACCACCACAGGCCCACCAGGAAGACGATGATGAACTGGAGGGCGCGGCTGTTGGTCAGGAAGGTGGCGAACTGAACCGGATACGGCCAGACGGGAATCGGGACCGCGGTTCCGTAGAAGACATTGCTCCAGAAGGCGCCGTTGGCATTGATGTAGAAGTCCCAGCCCATGGTCTTGTTGATCAGGGCGAAGAAGATCAGCGCCAGACCAGCGGTGACGATGATGGCGGCTGCCATGCCCCAGAAGTTGCGCTTGTAATCCGTGGCGCCGCGCACTTCGCCGTAGAGGGTGGAGCCCCAGTTCGGCCACAGGTTGAAGAAGGTCATCATGGGCACCATGGCCATGCAGGCGCCCAGGGCAATCACGCCCAGCGACCCAAAGGTTGAGCCGGCGGCCTGACCGGCGGCAATGGTGTCGGCATAGTAATCCACCCCTTCTGCAAGACCATAGACCGACGGAATACCGGCATTGAACTCGGCAATGAAGGTCTCCTTGTCATTGAAGAGCAGCAGACCAAAGACGATCAACAGACCGACCAGACCCAATAGAAGCAGAACTTCTGGACACGGGCATACCACTTCATGCCGATGGCAATATAGATGAAGACGATGAGACAGACCAGCAGCATGCCGACCAGCAGACCCATGGGTCGTGCCGGTGAACCACAGGGCAGCTTCAGGCGCGCCGAGCAGGGCAGCCATGGGGGTGAGAAACTCATAGGTCAGGATCTGCCCGTAGAGCGGCACCCACAGCCAGAGGATGAACCACCAGCCGGTGACGCTGAGCAGGAAACCGATGCCCCGCCCCAGGATGCGGCTCTGCCAGACATAGTCGCCGCCGGCGCGCGGCATGGCGGAGATCAGGCTGGCATAGACGATCACCTCGAAGATGGTGAAGATGCCGCCGACCACCACCGCCGTGCCAAGACTGCCGCCGAAGTACCAGCAGTACGAGAAGATGAACAAGACCGAGCGTGATCAGGTTGATCGAGAAAGTGGCGTAGATGAAGGCATCGAAGACCGACCAGGCCCGCACCAGCCCGCTTGCCTTGCGGACAAACAGGGTTACATCACTCATCTGCATTCTCCTTTGCAATTCAGGTCCGATATGCCGTTCCAACCAGGGAAAGGCATGACAAAGACAACGTCGATCGTTCACAATAGCAACTGTTCGGTCAAGTGACTGACAGCCTCCTTTCACAGGCAACGCCAGTATCGCTGCGCTCAGCCTGTTGTGAGAACGTAATTGCCGACCTTTTGCGGCTTGAGTTCAACCACCGCTCCGTGCAGCATTCCCTGCTCATACATGCTGCCGGGATTGATGCACAGGGTCTTCTTATATTTGCGCGTGCCCTTGCCTTCGTGGATGTGCCCGTGCAGACCCAGCAGGGGCTGATATTTCTCGATCATCGCCAGCACCGACTGGCTGCCCACCGGGACCAGCGAGCGACCGGCATAGGCGGGACGCATGTCCTTGGTCAGTTCGGGGGCATCGTCCAGCCCGCTGCCATAGGGAGGGGCGTGCAGATTGAAGACTGAACTGGACGGGATCCTTTGCCATGGCGATCACGTCTTCGATGCGCTGCCAGAAGCGCATCATCCGGCTCTTCGCGGTGGGTATCCCAGGGAGTCGGGATTGGTCCAGCCGGAGCTGACCATCTCGTGATGCTCGTCCAGTTCAATGACCCTGCCTTCCACGCTGCGCACCAGTTTGGAGGCGGCGATGACCGCGTCGATCTCGAACACATCATCATTGCCGGGGCAGACATAACAGCGGATGCCCGTGCCAGCCAGCTTTGCATCGGCATAATCCATCCAGCGCTGAACGGTGGTCAAGCACCTGCTCCAGAGAAGAGCTCGTCCGACCGCCCGGGGATGGTCGAGAGTTCATGCCACTTCATCCGGAGTGGTGACATAAGGATAATAGCCACGGTTCTGAATCGTGGCAACCATCTTATCCACTTCTTCCTTGCCTTCCAGGATCGATCTCCTGTTCCAGCAAGGTGACTTTGTACTTATCATTCCCCTGGGCAATGATCGGGATAATGGCCTTGCCGGTCATGTCGCCGCCGAGGATGAGGATATCCACCTCGTAGAACTTGGCAGCGTTGATGAATTTCTTCCAGCAGATCTCCGAACCGTGCACGTCCGTGGCAAAGAATAGTTTCATGCGACATCCTTTGGCAAGAATTTTGTTACGGCAGTACAAGAAATCTTCAGGTCTATCCGGCAATTCCAAGGTCTCCCGCCACAAGTTTCGGGAACTCCTGGCCGGATGCGGGACTCGACCTCGGCGGGAAACATGGTCGAGGACTGGCTTGCGACAGAATCTCGCGGACACGCTGCCATGGCACGCGGATGGGTGTCAGAGGAGCCCTTCTTCTCCCAGACCGTGCGCGCGCATCGCGATCCGCCAGCTTGGGCAGCAGGGCTTCGGTCTTCATCCGTTTGACGGTATGCGGATTCATCATGAACGAACCGCCTGGTTTGACCTGGGCGATGACATCCAGGGCAAGCTCCTCCTCGTTGAACGTCGATGCCGCGTTTCATGCGCTTGAGCATCTGGGCGATCTCATCGTCAATGACCGCCTTGGCAAAGTCAAAGACTTTCAGGGCATCCAGCAAGCCGCCCATATTGAACATATCCGCGCCGCCGAGCAAGCCCGCCACCGCAGACATGCCGGTCTCATAGCCGGACTGGGCGTCGTTGATCTTGGAATTGGTCAGACCGATGTAGCCGCCGCAGGGCACATTGTAGAAGCGTGCCATCTGGGCGAAAGCCATGTGCAGCATGCCGCACTCGATGCCGCCGGAGGCATAGGCACCCGTCCGCATATCGGCGACGGTGGGCAGGGTGGCGTAGATGGTGGGTGTGCCTTCCGCACCATCTGCATCAGGATCGCGGCGGCAAGGAACTCGGCGTTGCCCTGCGCAAGCGTGCCCGCCATCGACATGGGAGAGGTGAGACCGGCATTGGGGACGATGCTTGGATAGACCGGCAGACCCTTCTCGCTGAAGAAGATGACGGCATCGGTGGAGAGCGTATCCATGGTCAAGGGCGAGACGACCGGGCAAAAATGATGCGTGACGAAGGGGCGCTCCCTGTAGGCGGCTTCGCTCCCGGCAATGGCATACAGCATGCGCATGACCGCCTCGATATCCTCCAGGTCCTTGGTGGTGGAACGCATGGGCTTGAGGCAGTGTTTGAGGGCGGGATACAGCCGCGCCAGGGTGAACTGCCCGGGAGGGGCATCATCTGCGAGGGTGGAAACAGAGAAGACATCATAGGCGGGCAGCTCATTGATGAGATGGGCGATGCGGGCGATATCATCTGAAGTCGCCCGCCGCTCGCGTCCGGTCAGGGGATCGATGAGGTCGGGGGCGGAGCTGCCGGTGACGAGGATGGGACCGTCCTGCGGGATGGTCCGGTCAAACTTTGGGTCGCGACCGCGGAAGGTGAAGGCCGGAGGCAGCATGGCGCGGTACTTCTCCACGACAGCCGGCGGGAAGGTGACGACCTGGGTCTCTGCATCCAGCCTGCAACCGTGGCGGGCAAAAAGGGCGCGCGCTTTTTCACTCCGGACCAGCAGTCCGACAGAATCAAGTATCTCCAACGAGGCTTCATGCGCCTGGCGTACCTGTTCTGCGGTCAGGAGAGTGGCGAATTGCATGGTCATTTTCCTTGAGGCTTACGCCTGGGGTGGCGTGCGGTTCCCCGCCCGGGGTTTCAGGCTTTCGCCTGCCTGCTTGACAAGATCGCGGCTCCGGTCGACGAGCAATTTAGGGCTGGGCAGAGATCAACTGGCTAAGTTTGCGGAATTGATTATCCTTGAAAGTCAGATACTCCACCTTGAGCCGCTCGGCAAGGGCATGGATCTCCTCCAGGGAGAACATCTCCAAACCGGCGCGCGTGACCTTGAGCGAAGCTGCGGCAGTGGCAAAACGTGCGGCGTGCTCGATACCCCAACCCTGCAGCAACCCGTACGCAAAGCCGGATGAGAAGGTCGCGCCGGCACCGCAGGCATCCACCGCCTTGACCTTGGGCGCATGGACGCGCACGATCTCCTGCCCGCGCGCCACCAGGCAGCCCTCCTTTGCAAGGGTAATAATGGCGGTCTGGATGCCGGCATTGAGCAATTTCCGGGCAGTCAGCATCAGCGCCCGGTTGCCACCCAGTTGGGCTGCATCGGTCACCACCTGGCAGATGGATGTCCGCGAGGCATACCGTTTTAACAATGCAAGGTCCTTGTGACCATGCTCAAGATTAAGGAAGACAGGGATGTCCAGTTCCTTCGCCCTGTCCATGGCGCGCAGGATGTGCTCTTCGCCATCGTACCAGTCCACGTACATCAGGCGGGCGCCTTCCAGGAGCGAAAGATCGGCGGTATCGAGGGTGGCAAGCATATCGGGATGCCGCTGCCAAAAATAGGTGCGTGCGCCGCGCCGGTCGGAGACATCCACCTCAAGGGGAGTCTCATAGGCGTCCGTGAAGCGAACCTGAGCCTGGACACCGCGTGTCTTCAATTGTTGTGCCAGGGCGTGCCCGCGGGAATCATCCCCCACTGCAGTGCCGATCATACCCGTCTCGACCCCCCACTGCCGCAGGCAGCAGGCAATGATGGCGGCATCGTCAAATACGAACTCTTTCACCTCTTTGACCATGGCACCGGTATTGTGGCGCGGGAAGCGATCCACGGTCATGATGGTGACAGCGGTGAGCATGCCAAAGCCGACGTATTCCGGAGTTTTCAACTGGATCCCTTTATTAACATCTCAACCATCTCATTCAAGGAATGACGGAATTACTTCCAGGTTACGAGCCCGGGTCCGGGTTAGGAACGCAGTCTTTCGCCTTTTGGATCGAACAGGACGGTGGCAGTCACTTCACCAATACGCCGTCCCTCAATCAGATCCAGTTCAAAGCGGTTGCCGGGTTTGGCAAGTTCCACCGGCAGGTAAGTATACAGGATATTCTTCTTCAGTGTGTATCCATACCCGCCGCTGCGGATGCGGGAGAGCACATTGCCCTGATGGTAGACGGACTTACCGCCGTAGATCTGGGTGAACTCGTCCCCATCCACCACCAGGGTGCAGAGCTTACGCTTCAGCCCGTCCGCCTTCTGCTTCAGCATGGCATCCCTGCCAATGAAATCCTTCTCCAGGTGGACGCAAAAACCGAGACCGGCTTCATAGGGGGTTTCAAGCTGGGTCACATCGGCGGTGTAATAACGATACCCTTTTTCGAGGCGCAGGGAGTCGAGGACCTTGTAACCGCCGACCTGGATGCCGAATTCCCTGCCCGCCTCCAGCAGCATATCCCAGAGCAGGGTGGCACGATCATAGGGAACATAAAACTCCCAGCCCAGTTCGCCCGCATAACTCACACGCTGGGCGTAGACCTTGACGCCGTTGATGGTGATCTGCCTGGTTACCAGGTAGGGATGTGCGGCGTTCGAGACATCGTCCTTGGTTATCTTCTGAAGCACCAGGCGCGCCTTCGGTCCCCAGAGGGGAAGGCATGCCCATTCCTGGGTGATATCGCGGATGGTCACCTCGCCATCCTTTTCATCCGTGTGCATCTCCAGCCACGACATGTCATTGCCGATGAATGCAGCACCGGTGATGACCCAGAAACGATCCGCGTCCAGGCGGGTGACCGTGACATCCGCCTCCACACCGCCATTGGTGTTGAGAAATTGCGTGTACATGGCTGAACCGACCGGCTTATCCATGTTGCTGTCCGCCACGCGCTGCAGGAGGGATAAAGCACCCGCCCCGCTGACCTCGATCTTGCTGAAGGGGGTCAGGTCAAAGAGGGCGACGCGCTCGCGGGTGGCTTGATGTTCCTGCCCGACACGTTCGAAGAAAGGCGGTTTGGTCCAGCCCCACTTGCGCTGGTCCTCGCCCATGCGGCGGGAGGGTTTGCCAGGGTCCACATAGTTGACGCGTTCCCAACCGAACTTCTCGCCGAACACAGCCCCCAGCTCCTGCAGACGATGATGGACAGGGCTGAGGCGGTGCGGGCGAGCCCATTCGGGTTCATCGTGCGGGAATTTCAGGCGGTAGTAATACTTGACACTCTCGCGCGTCCGCTCACAGGCATATTGGGGATCGGAATAATAGTTGCTGAAGCGGGTCGCCTTGTAGGCATACACATCCATGGTCGGCTCGCCGCCGATGATCCACTCGGCAAGCAGCCTGCCCACACCGCCGGCGCCGCCATAGCCATTCAGCGAGAAACCGGCTGCCATCCACATGCCGCGCACACCCGCCATCGGTCCCAGCACAGGCTGGCAATCCGGTGTATATGCACCGGGATGACAAACGAGGGTGATGATGCCAGCCTGGTCAAGGAACGGCAGGCGGCGGATGGCGCCCTCCAGCAACTGCTCAAAGCGATCCATGTCCGAGGGCAGGGTGGTGCCGCCATGCTCCCAGGGCACACCATCGATCCAGCGCGCCAGCGGGTTCGGTTCGTACCCGCCGATGACCAGACCGCCCTGTTCCTGGCGCATATAGACCAGGTTCTCCGGATCGCGCAGGCAGGGGGTCTTCGAGTTGAATTCATGACCGGGGACCGCCTTGAGCGCAATGTGCTGATGGTCAACCGGAGTGGTGGGGAATTCGAGTCCCGCCATGGCAGCAATGCGAGGCGCCCACAGCCCGGCAGCGTTGACGACCAGTTCGGTTTTGATGGTGCCCTTATCCGTCACGACCTGCGGAGACCTCGCCCCGGGGTGACAACTTGATGCCGGTCACGCGGGTGTTGGTGTAGACCGTGACACCGAGATCCCTGGCAAACTTGACCATGCCGGTCGTGGCAGTATATGGATCGAGCTGACCATCACGCGGCAGGTAGATGGCGCCGTACAGATCCTTCCTTGTGATCTGCGGCATGTGGTTCACGGCTTCATCCGGACCGATGACCGCACAATCCAGACCAAGCGCCTTTGCACGGCTGACACTGCGCTCCAGTTCCTTGAGCGATTTACGGGTCGAGGCGACGCGCAGGCTGCCGACATGGTCGAACAAGCCCAGCTCGCTGTACAGTTCAATGCTGTACATGCGGAACTTGAGCATGGTTTGAGAAGTGGCAAACTGGGTCACCAACCCGGCGGCATGCGAAGACTTACCGCTGGCGATCTCACCCTTTTCCAGCAGGACGATATCCTTCCGCCCCATCTTCGCCAAGTGATACGCGACCTGGGCTCCAACGATGCCACCCCCAATGATGACGATCTGTGCCTGATCTTTCATGGTTCACTCTGCCTTTCTGCAATGTTTGCATCCATTTGGGTCAGATGAAGAACCCAGCCGGAAAAATTTGCCGGAGGTAAACGGATACTGCCCAGCACTAATTATGTTAAAACGCGGATATACCCATGAGCATCATCAAGTTTTAATGGGATGAGGTGAAGCGGTCAGGCATTCAACCGAATGTTCCAGGAGTGCATCCTTGGCGGACGAATCGAAACCTTCATCAGTGACAAGTACATCAATCTCGTCTATGGTCGCCACCTGGAAATTGGATACCACACCCCACTTGGCATGGTCGGCGACGATGATAATCTGTCCCCGGGTGCGCTCGATCATGCGGCGAACCACTTCGGCTTCCATCGAGGTGGGAACGGTACAGCCATGCTTGAGGCTGATCCCGTCCACTCCAAGGATGGACTTATTGGCATAGATCTGCCCAATATCCTCGATGGCAGAACGCCCCCCCGACGATTTTGAACGGAACTGGTATTCACCGCCCAGCAAATGAAGGTGAAATCCCGGCTCGCCCATCTCCAATGGAGCGTTGAGGTTGTTGGTAAAGATGGTAATCCTTGAACTGTTGCGGATGTTGTGAATCACCTGCGTGGTGGTCGTACCACTGTTGATGAATACAATATCGCCATCCTCGATCAAATCCCCCGCCAATCTGCCAATGTTACGCTTTTCCTCCGGATTCTTCTGCACGCGCAGCAGATATTCCGGTTCGGCGGTGAGACGTTGATTGATGATCGCCCCCCCATGCGTCCGCTCGAGAATTCCCTCTGACTCCATCCATTCCAGGTCGCGGCGGACGGTTGCCTCGGAGGTCTCCAACAGATCCATCAGATCGATGGTGCGCGCGATCTGATGGACAGCCAGAAATTCCTGGATGCGCTCTCGCCTCTGTGCTGGAATAAGGGGTTTACCCATGACAGTTATGGACAGATTATGATTGAATTTGAAACTTTTAGCGGGGTCATTATATTAGAATCTGATGAAATTTGCAAGATTTTGACTTTTTCATTATAATGTCCCCAGTACCTGGTAATCCTACAACAGGAAGCAATCCCCCCTGGATGCTATGCTGAACCTTGGAAACTGGAGCAAGCGATGACGAACACTCCCGTCGGGATGAGTGAACAGGGTCGTGCCGAACGCGAAAAATATGAGAACGAACTCAAACGCATCATCAAGGCCAGTGATGAGCAAGGCATCCTGCTGCGTGTGATCGGTTCGCTGGCATTCCAGATGCACTGTCCGCAATTTGGATACCTGCAGGCAGCCATGGGGCGCGCCTACACCGACATTGACTTTGCCGCCTACAGCAGACAAACCAGGCAGATCCAGGGCTTGATGGCATCCCTGGGATACAAGGACAACCGCGAGGTGTTCATCGTCTCCGGGGGCGAGCGTTCGATCTTCGACAAACCCGAGGCGGGCCTGCACATCGACGTCTTCTATGAAAAGCTGGACTTCTGCCATGCCATTTACTGGAAGGACCGCCTGGAGACGGACTCCCCCACCATCCCGCTGGCGGAACTGCTGCTTGAGAAGATGCAGATCGTCCAGATCAACGAGAAGGACGTGATCGACACCATCATGCTGCTGCTTGAACATCCGCTGGGAAAAACAGACGCGGAAACGATCAACATCAAACGGGTCGCCGTGTTATGCGCGAATGACTGGGGCTTGTGGCGCACCACCACGATGAACCTCGACAAGGTCCGCACGCTTGCCCGGAACTATCCACAACTCAACGAGGAACACAAGGCGAAAGTGGAAGCACAGGTGAAGGAAGCGATGGACTGGCTGGACAAGGAACCCAAATCCACGGGATGGAAATTGCGCTCCCGCGTCGGGGACCGGATCAAATGGTACAAGGAAGTGGATGAAGTTGGATAAAGGAGCCCGCCATGACAAAACTTGTACGTGACCTCATGCACCACGGTCTGTTGACCTGCCGCCCCAATGCAACCCTTGGGCAGGTGGCTGTCCTGCTGAACCAGAACCACATCCACGCACTGATCGTCACCGACCGGGACGGACGCCCGGAGGGCATCATCTCCGATTACGATCTGCTGGCGGGCGAATGGCTTTCGAGCGGACGCCGAAGGCCTGGCTGTCATGCGCAAGTTGACAGCGGCGGACCTGATGTCGAAGCCGGTGGATACGGTGGAGGCGGACACGCCTCTCAGCGAGGCGGTCAACGAACTGATCCAGAAGGATGTCAGCCGCCTGCTCGTCACCGAGAAAGGCAAACCGGTGGGCGTGATCTCGATCTCCGATTTCGTGGCGAGCATCGCACGCGAGGAAGACGCCAAAACGCGACATCGTCGGGGACGTCATGTCCGACGCGATCCTGGTCTGCCGCGATAAAACCCCCATCATTTCGGCTGCGCGCACGATGACCCAGGCAGGCTGGCGGTCCGTGCTGGTCGTGGACGCCAAGGGCAAGCCGCTGGGCGTGGTCAGCGGGAGGAGCCTGATGCCCTTTGTCCAGAAAGGCGTGGATGAAAACCTGACCGTCAGGGATGTGATGCACGCCGCCCTTGACGATCGATTTTCACGCCAGCCTGCATGAAGCAGCCGACAAGATGATCCAGAACCATCACCACCGCCTGGTGGTGGTGGATGATGCCGATCCCGAAGCTTTTCCACTTGGAATCATCTCATCCTTTGACATCGTCGCCCAGATGGCACTTCCAGATTCGGTCTGGCAGACATGAACGAAGATCCAAAAAGGTATTGCCGAGGGGCAATACCTTTTTTATCCGCAGGGAACATCGATTGCCTTGAACGTATTTATGAAAAATTAAATCTTGTGTCCAGGAGAAATGTATGGCAAATCTACCAAAGCATGCGCAAGTTGTCATCATCGGCGGTGGCGTGGGCGGATGCAGCATCGCCTACCACCTGACACTGATGGGCTGGAAGGATGTGGTCCTCCTGGAGCGCCACGAACTGACCAGGGTCCACCTGGCATTCGGCGGGACTGGTGGGGCAGATGCGCTCGGATGCCAACCTGACGCGCATGATGCATTACAGCACCGACCTGTACCGCCGGCTGAAGGAGGAGACCGGGCAGGACACCTCCTGGCGCGAAGTGGGCGGCCTGCGCCTGGCATCCTCGCCGAACGCATGGAGGAGATCAAGCGCCTGGTGGGCATGGCGCGCTCGTTCGGCGTGCCGATGGAACTGATCTCGCCCAAAGAAGCGCAGGAAATGTTCCCGCTGATGTCGATCGATGGCGTGGTGGCGCAGCCTTCACCCCCAACGACGGGAGTCATCGACCCGACCGGGCTGACCAATGCACTGGCAGCTGGCGCCAAGAGCCGCGGCGCACAGATCTTCACTGGACACCAACGTGGAGAAGATCAACCTGAAGAACGGCCGCGTCGCATGAGGTGGTGACCGACCAGGGCACGATCCAGACCGAGATCGTGGTCAACGCCTCCGGGCAGTGGGGACGTGAAGTCGGCAAGATGGTCGGGCTGAACCTGCCCGTCATCCCGATGGCGCACCTGTACATCATGACCAAGCCCATCGAAGGCGTCGACGCACGACTTCCCGACCCTGCGCGACCCCGACCTGCTGGTCTACTGGCGCGAGGAAGTGGGCGGACTGGTGACGGGCGGCTACGAACGCCAGCCCGCCACGTTGGCTGAACGGCATCCCGCGCGATTTCAAATATCAACTGCTGCCTCCCGATTGGGAACGCTTCACCCCGCTGATGGAGAACTCCATCAAGCGCGTGCCGGCCGTGGAAAATGCGGAGGTCGATCAAACTGCTCAACGGTCCGGAAGGCTTCACGCCCGACGGCGAATTCCTGCTGGGTCCGACCTCGGTCAAGGGCTTCTGGGTGGCGTGCGCGTTCTGCGCGCACGGCCTGGCGGGCGCGGGCGGCATCGGCAAGGTGATGGCGGAATGGATCATCGACGGGCAACCCGGAATGGGACATGTGGCGGCTGGACGTGCGCCGCTTTGGCTCCAACTACAACAGCCAGGATTACACCGCTGGCGCGCACCATCGAGACCTACACCCAGTACTACGACATCCACTTACCCCGGCGAAGAGCGGCTCTCGCGCCGCGGCCTGCGCCTCTCCCCCACCTACTATCGCCTGCGCGACCTGGGCTGTTCCTTCGGCGAGAAGATCGGCTGGGAGCGCCCGAACTGGTTCAAGCCCTACGAAGAGAAAGCCACATCACGGTCACGAGCCGCAAGGCTGGGCGCGCCACAACTGGTCACGCGCCATCGGCTACGAGCATCTGATGACGCGCGAGAACGCCGGGTCTGTTCGACGAGACCTCCTTCAACAAGATCGAAGTGCGCGGACCCGGCGCGCTGAAGTTCCTGAACTACGTCTGCGCCAACGAGATCGACCAGCCGGTCGGCACGGTGATCTATACCCAGTGCCTCAACAAGCGCGGCGGCATCGAATGCGACTTCACCGTCACCCGCCTGGCGGAGGAGCGCTTCTTCATCATCACCGGCACCGCCTTCGGGCAGCACGACATGTCCTGGCTGTCGCTGAACATGCCGGAGGACGGCTCGGTGAGCATCGAGGATGTCGGTTCGTCATATGCCTGCCTCGGGCTTGTGGGGACCGAAGGCGCGCAAGATCCTGGAGAAGGTGACGAAGGACGATATCTCCAACGCAGGCTTCCCCTACATGACCGCCAAGCGCATCACCGTGGGCGACGTCCCCGCGCTGGCGTCACGCGTGACCTACGTGGGCGAGCTGGGCTGGGAGTTCTACTGCCCGATGGAATACGGTGTGCGGCTGTGGGATACGCTCTGGGAGGCAGGCGAGCCCGAAGGGCATGGTGGCGGCCGGATACAAGGCCATCGACACCCTGCGCCTGGAGAAGGGCTACCGCTACTGGAGCAGCGAGATCAGCCCGGATTACACACCCGTATGAGGCGGGTCTGGGCTTTGCGGTGAAGTTGGACAAGGGCGATTTCATCGGCAAGGAAGCGCTGCTCAAAGCAGAAGGCAGACGGGCTTGAAGCGGAAGCTGTGCTGCATGACGCTGGCGGACAACCGCACGATCGCGCTGGGCAAGGAACCCATCCGCGACGGGCGAAAAGATCATCGGCTGGGTGGCTGCGGGCGGATATGGATACTCGGTGAGGAAGAGCATCGTCTATGCCTACCTGCCGATCGAATACAGCAAGGTTGGCACCCAGCTGAGATCGAGTTCTTCGGTGAACGGATGGCAGCAGAGGTGATCGCCTCGCCCGCCTGGGATCCAAAGGGCGAACGCATCCGCGCCTAATAGAAGGAAAGCTCTGCAGCCTACATCAGCAGGCTGCAGAAAATAAATCAGTGACAGGATGACCAATGGTCATCATAAACAAACAGCAGAACTGAAAAAGTTCAACAAACCACATAAAGGAGAATCAAATGTCCATAGTAAATGCAAAAGAGATCATGATGGAAGCAGCCAAGAACGGCTATGCCGTTGGCGCCTTCAACATCACAGACCTGCTCCAGTTCGAAGCGGTGATCGACGCAGCGGTCGAGAAGAAGGCGCCGGTGATCGTCCAGACCTCGGTGAAGCCGTCGAAGTTCCTGGGCACGAACATGATGGTTTCCATCTACCGCACACTGGCACAGTCGGCGCCCGTCCCGGTGTGCCTGCACCTCGATCACTGCACCGAGGTGGATTACTGCAAGAAATGCGCGGATGCCGGCTACACCAACATCATGATCGACGCCTCCAAGCAGACCTATGAAGAGAACATCCGCCAGACCAAGGAAATTGTGGATTACTGCCACAAGCTGGGCAATATTTCCGTGGAAGGCGAACTGGGAACCGTCAGCGGCGTGGAGGACCAGGTCAAGGTGGCAGAGGACGAGGCACAACTCGCCAACCCGAAGCAGTCAGTCGAGTTCGTGGAGCGCACCGGAATGGACATCTTCGCCCCCGCCATCGGCACGGCGCACGGGGTCTACAAGACCAAGAACCCGAAGATCGATTTCGAGCGCATGGCAACCATCAACAAGATATTGAACGGCAACGGCATCAAGACCCCGCTGGTGGTACACGGCGGCACCGGTCTGCCCGAGGATTACATCAAGAAGCTGTTGAAGGCGGGCGGGGCGAAGTTCAATGTCTCCACCGAGTTGAAGCACACCATGATCGACACCAAATTCGAATACATCACCGCACACCGCGATGAGTACGATCCCGGCAAGATCGATGTGGCAGTCCGCGATGCGACACGCAAGGCGGTCATGCACTGGATCGACATGCTGGAATCCGCCGGCAAGGCATAGGCATTAAACGCCAGGTGACAGGCATCCTGCGAGGCTGCCTGTCACCTGAATCCGTTCTGAACAAAATCATCCTCAAGGAGCTGCATAATGACAAAAAAGATTGAAGAATACTATGCCCCATGGGTCAAGGGCATCCCGATGTACATCTCGTCCCACATCGAAAAAGCCTGGCGGGACCCGAAACTTCACCGCATGATGTCGAACGAGAATCCGCTGCAACCATCCGACAAGGTGCTGGCGGCGATGGCGAAGTATGCGAAGATGGCAAACCGCTATCCCGACCAGGGGCTCGTGGTCCGCACGAAGATCGCCGAGATGAACGGGCTGAATGGTCCGGAAAACGTGATGATCGGCAACGGTTCCAGCGAAGTGTATGACAACATCTTCCGGATGTTCATCCTGCCACAGCAGGATGAGGTGATCCAGCATACACCGTGCTTTGGCATCTATGGACTGCGCGGGAAACTGCTGGGCGCAACCATGGTCAGCGTGCCGATGATCTACAAGGACAAGCTGCTGCACTTCGACCCGGATGGGATCCTGAAGGCGATCACCGACAAGACCAAGATCATCGTGGTCGCCAACCCGAACAACCCGACCGGCAACTTCATGGCACCCGAACACTTCGTCCGCATCGCGGAGACGGGCATCCCGTTCGTGATCGATGAAGCCTACGTGGAATACTCCGGGCTGAAGATGTCACAGGTGGCGCTGACCAAGAAGTACGAGAATGTGATCGTCACGCGCACCCTGTCGAAGGCTTACGGTCTGGCGGGCATGCGCTTCGGGTATGCGATGGCAGCCAAGACCGGTCATCGACCAGATCTCCGGCTCCCTGCTGCCGTGGAACGTGGGCACGATCCCGATGTGGGCGGCGCTGGCAGCCTTTGAGGACCAGGAAGGTCTTGCGGAGCGCGTCAAGTTCAACAACGATGCGGTGGAATTCATCACCAAATCATTGAGCGTTATCCCCGGCTTCGTCATCTTCCCCTCCAAGTCCAACTACATCCTGATGGACTGCGGCGCGACGGGCAAGACGGGCAAGGAGGTGCTGGCGTTCGCCGAGACCAAGGGCATCATCCTGCGCGGCGAAAGCAAGAAATATGACAGCGATGGCTGGTTCCGCGTGACCGTTGGCACGAAGGAAGAGAACCAATTGTTCGTGGACACCGCTGCTTGAATTTTTCGGAGATGAAGAAATAACCACTAAATAACCGGAGGAAATAATGGCACAAATCAAAGCTGTATTCTTCGACCAGGATGGCGTGATCATCGACACCGAGCGCGATGGACACCGCGTCTCGTTCAACATGACCTTCAAGGAATTCGGTTTCAGCGACGAGTGGAGCGTGGATTATTACCACGAACTGCTCCAGGTGGCGGGCGGCAAGGAACGCATGAAACACCATGCACAGACCAAGGGCTTCTCCAAGCCCATCCCCGCCGAGGAACTGGACGACTCTCGTCAAGGACATGCACAAGCGCAAGACCGCGCTGTTCGTGGAATTGATCGAGACAGGCAAACTGCCCCTGCGCCCGGGCATCCATCGGTTCATGAAGGAAGCCATGGAAGCGGGTCTGAAGATCGCGGTCTGCACCACTTCCAATGAGAAGGCAGCCAAGGCCGTCACCGAGAAGATCCTGTCGGATATCAAGTTCGACCTGGTGCTGGCAGGTGATGTGGTCCAGAACAAGAAGCCCGATCCCGAGATCTACAACCTGGCGCTCTCGAAACTCGGTCTGAAACCCGAGGAGGTCATGGTCGTGGAGGATTCCAAGAACGGTGTGAAAGCCTCCAAAGCCGCGGGCATCAAGACCATCGTCACCACCAACCACTACACCGAAAAAGAGGATCTGGAGGCAGGCGATATCATCGTCTCGTGCCTGGGCGATCCCGATGGTGAAAAGGCAATCAAGCGCAAGGGCGACCTGCCGGGCTTCGACGGCGTCGTGCATGTAAAGAACGTGGTCGAACTGTTCTCGAAATAGAGACGGTAAAACAGGATGTCAAAAGGACGCGGGGTTAATCCCCGCGTCCTTTTTGAATAGCTACTGGAGGGATGCGAGGAAACATGGCGGAAGAACTGCTCGATGTGATCGACGATTCGGACCAGGTCATCACCCAGGCGGCGCGCTCAGAGGTTCATGCCCGGGGACTGCCCCACCGCGGGGTGCATGTGTTCCTTTTCACAGCGGAGGGGGAACTGCTCATCCAGAAACGAAGCGCAGACCGATCCCAGTATGCATCCCTCTGGGATTGCTCGGTATCCGAGCATGTCAAGGCGGGCGAGAGTTACCAGGAGGCAGCCGGGCGCGGACTCCGGGAGGAATTGGGGCTGATCAGGGGTCAACCTCCAACCATTGGTCCGTTTCCGCCTGGTGTATGGTCCGAACGACAACGAGACCAGCGTCCTGTTCAAAGGCAGCGTCGACCCCGCAAGGGTGCGCTTTGACACTGAAGAAATCGAGCAGGTTGCCTGTTTTCCCCTGGATCAACTGGTCGAACTAATGGAGAGTGGAGAGATGCCATTCTGCGGCTGGTTCGTCCAACTGATGCACTGGTACACCCGCGGTTCATCGGAGATCCAGGTTTTGGAAAGCTGGGTATGAGAGGTTGAGTATACTTTTCCATTCCGACGGATTTTTCCCGTATAATCGCCCCCATTCCATCAAGAAAAGGATATTCCCTTGCCTGATCCAAGAATCACAAAACTTGCACAAGTCATGGTGCACTACTCGCTCGGAATCAAGCGCGGGCAGAAAGTGTACATGCAGACCACCCCTGCGGCGCAGGAATTCAACCTGGCATTCTACGAGGAGGCAGTCAAAGCCGGAGGGCACGTCACCATCCTGGTGGACATTCCCGGCGCCACGGAAATATTCCTGAAACATGCCAGCAACCAGCAATTGGATTTCGTCTCCCCGGTGCGGAAACTGGTCCATGAGACCTATGATGCCCGCATGGTGGTGGAGGCGGAGACCAACACGCGCGAACTGGCGGGAGTGGATCCAAAACGGATTGCCCGCTTCCGAAAAGCCAATGCTCCGCTCTTCCAGAAGATGCTCAAGCGCATCGAGAGCAAGGAATTGAAGTGGTGCGTGACCGCATACCCCACTGACGCGACAGCACAGGAAGCCAATATGAGCCTGAGCGACTACACTGAGTTTGTGTACGAAGCGGGCATGCTCAACGCGAAGGATCCAGTCGCGCTGTGGAAGGCGGAGGCGAAGAAACAGCAGAAACTTGTGAACTGGCTGAAAGGCAGGGACAAGGTCCAATTCAAAGGCGATAACATCGACCTGAGCTTGTCCATCAAGGGGCGCAAGTTCATCCCCTGCGCAGGCGACCAGAACTTCCCGGACGGCGAGATATTCACCAGCCCGGTCGAGAACTCAGCCAACGGATGGGTGCGCTTCAGTTATCCTGCCATCTTTGACGGGCAGGAGATCGATGATATCGAACTGTGGTTCGAGAACGGGAAGGTGGTGAAAGAGTCCGCCAAACGCAACGCGGCAATGCTCACTGCGCAACTGAACGTAGACAAGGGTGCGCGACTGGTGGGCGAATGGGGCATTGGCACAAACTACAACATCAAGCGCTTCACCAATAACATGCTGTTTGACGAAAAACTGGGAGGCACCATCCACTTCGCGATGGGACTGGGATTCGAGGAAGCGGGAGGAGGCAACCAATCCGGGCTGCACTGGGACATGCTGTGTGACATGTCGCACAGTGAGATCCTGGTGGATGGCAAGCTCTTCTACAAGAACGGGAAACCGGTCATCAAGTAGATCATCTCAAAAACAACGATCTTATTGCGAGGAGATTGCTTCGTCGGGAAACCCCTCGCGATCCGAAATGGACACGAAGATGGAAGTCTTCTGGTCCGATGGCCAGGATTTTTAAGGGGAATTCCAGGGATCTAGAGCGTTTCCAACAACCAGTACACCCCGGCAGCCAGGAGCGCCGTGGCGGGGATGGTCAAGAGCCAGGCTGTGGCAATCTCCTGCGCCACGCCCCAGCGCACCTTGTTGGCGCGCTCCGCGGTTCCCACACCCATGATGGCTGAGCTGACCACCTGCGTGGTGCTGACCGGTCCCCCAACCAGGGTGGCAGTCAGAATAACAGCAGCGGAGGCAAGCTGGGACGCAAATCCATCCACGGGACGGATCTTGTAAAACTTGCCTCCAAGGGTGCGAATCAGATTCCACCCGCCCAACATGGTGCCCAGGGCGATCATCAGTGCGCAGACAATAATGACCCAGGTCGGTACTGCAAAGGTGGAAAGGTACCCGCCCGTGACCAGCGCAAGGGTGATGATACCCATGGTCTTTTGCGCGTCATTCGTGCCATGGCTGAGCGCCAATGCCAGCGCGGTCACGACCTGGCTTTGCCGGAAAATGGTATTGATGCGCGGGCTTGCATTCCATGACAGCAGGATGGTGAGACGCAGAATAAAATATCCGACCAAAAAACCGATAATGGGGGAGGCGAATAACGCGATCAGGACTTTTTCCAACCCCTCGATCTGGATGGCACCCCAACCTGCAGCAATCATGACCGCGCCGACGAACCCGCCGATCAGCGCATGCGAGGAACTGCTTGGAAAGCCAAGATACCAGGTCAGAAGATTCCAGACAATGGCACTGTCAAGCGCAGCCAGGACAACATTCTCACTGATCGACTCCGCGGAAACGATCTCGTGACCGATGGTATTCGCCACGGCCACGCCGAAAACGAAAGGACCAACAAAATTGGCAAGGGCGGTTATTCCCAATGCGAGGCGCGGCGAAAGTGCCCGCGAGGAGATCATGGTCGCCACCACATTGCTCGAATCATGAATGCCATTCAGGAAGTCGAACACCAGAGCCAGAACGATGATCGCGATGATGGTGATGGACATGGTTCAGGCGATCTTTACCACGATATCTGCGATGACGTTGGCGGCTTCATCACCGCGGTCGGCAGCGTTGCTCAGGTGGCGGTAGACCTCGCGCATCTTCAACATCCTGACCACGTGCTGAACATCCTCCACATCGGTGAACAGGTCAGCCAATGCCTCCCGGTAAACACCTTCCACGCGGTTTTCAAGCGCCTTGGCTCGCTGGGCATGCTCGCTTGAAACGCCGGGATGATTTTCCAGCCGATCCACAGCCTGCAACAATTCATAGGCAGCATCCCGCAGGAGAGTTGCCATGCGCTGCATGTAAGTGGTCGGTTCCACCTTGCAGAATCTCCATCTCGCTGACGGTGCTGTAGGCATAGTCGATCACGTCATCGATGGTGCGCGAGAGCGCAAAGAGGTCCTCCCGGTCAAAGGGCGTGACAAAAGTGCGGTTCAACTCATCGATGAAAATACGCCGCACTTCATCCGCCTCTTTTTCCTTGGCGGTTAAGAGGGCGGAGGCTTCGGGATCACGGGTGGCAAGATACTTGCTGAGAGCATCCATGCCCTCCAGCGTTAATGAGGCTTGATCATGAATCAATTTTAGGAAAATATTCTGGCGCTTCTTGAACAGACTTCGCATAAGGCACTCCTTGATTATTCATAAGATTTTACTCCATTCGACCAATCCGGGCAGGGCATCTCCCTTGCAGGGTATAATCCCACCCATGAGCGAACAATTCTTCGATGCAATCCGAGCCGGGAACCAGGATGAGGTGGATCGCCTGCTGGTCAGCGATACGAGCCTGATCCATGCGAGGGAAAAGGGACTGAGCCCGGTGCTGGTGGCAGCCTATAACCACAAACCGGAGCTGGCAGAATACCTGGCAGACAAGACCGTAACCCTTAACATCTTTGAAGCCGCCGCCATCGGGCGGACGACCCACCTGGTGCGCCTGCTGGCGCGCAACCCCGACCTGGTGAATGCCTTTGCCGATGACGGATTCCAACCCCTGGGATTGGCTTGTTTCTTCGGACATCTTGAGGCAGCAGATTACCTGGCTCGTGCAGGAGCATCCATCAACACGTCAGCGAACAATGAACTGCAGGCTACGCCCCTGCAATCGGCTGTAGCCGGGGGGCACGCATCCATTGTGAAGATGCTGTTAAAGCGCGGGGCACAACCCAATGTACGCGAAAAAGGCGGGTATACCCCCCTTCACACCGCGGCTGCCAATGGGGATTTCGAATCCACCCAATTGCTCATCCTGGCAGGCGCAGACCAAAAATTGCGTTCCGATGACGGGAAATTACCGATCGACCTGGCAAAGGAAAAAGGGCACGAGCAAGTGGTGGAATTACTCAAACGCGAGATCACCAGGCGTTTCCGCCTCACGAAATAGCAGAGCTCAGGAAAACCGGTCAGGGCGGAAGGCTTCGAGGTCAAACGCGGGCGGTACTTCATTAATAAGATCAGCCACCAGCCTGCCGGTGCCGGGTCCGAGGGATAATCCAAGCATGGCATGACCCGTGGCAAGCACCAGGTTGGCGTAACGGGAGGAATAGCCGATCAACGGCACCCCATCCGGCGTGGTGGGACGCAAGCCAGCCCAGGTCTCCTGTATATCCAGTTTCTCATCCAGTTGAATATATTCGCGCACCGCCCGCTCGATCGCGATGATCCACTTCGGGTCGGGCGTGGTTGACATGTTGCCGACCTCCAACCGACCCGTGAACCTGAGCAGCTCTCCCATGGGGGTGACCGCAACCCTGCGTTCGCCGAGGAGGAGCGCATGGCGCGGCATGGCTCGGGTGGCAGGCATGGTCAGGCTGTAGCCACGAGCAGGTTGAACGGGGATATCCAAATGCAAGGTCCGAGCCACCAACGGGGACCAGGCTCCGGCTGCGAGAACCACCTGCGATGGTTCATACTCAGCTTGTGAGGTCAGAACACGCGTGATCCTTCCGCCCGAGGTAATAAAGCCGGTGACGGGGGTATTCTCGTGCAGTTCCGCGCCCATCGCACGGACACGTCCAGCCAACAACCGCAGGAATTTTGCAGGGTTCAGCGATGAATCTCCAGTGAAGTGGACACCACCGATGACCGACGGCAGGGCTGCAGGTTCAACCCGGTGGACCCGGTCACGATCCAGGATATCAGCGGGCAACCCGTTTGCATGCAATATCCCGGCTTCATGTTTTCCACCATCAAACGCCGCCTGGGTGTTGTAGAGGAAGAGCAAACCGCTTTGCTGGTAGCTGCAATCAAATCCTTCGTGTGAGATGATCTCCGAAAAATTCGCTGCACTGAGCAACCCCAGGGCTTTCAGCGCGGGGACGGCACGGGTCACATTATCCTGGGTGCAGGAGGCAGCGAAGCGAACCAACCAGGATAGATAGGTTGGAGAGAGGCTGACCTTCATTCCAAAGGGACTGTTTTTGGGGTCAAGCATCCACTTCAATGCGGTGGGGATGATACCCGGCGCAGCGAGGGGGACGATATGGCTGGGGACGATGTGCCCGGCGTTCCCCGAGGAACTTCCCACGCCAATGTCTGACCGGTCAAGCAGGGTGACCCCCCGTCCAGACTTGAGCAGGTAATAGGCGGTATTCAATCCGATGGAACCGCCACCGATGATGAGAACGTCAGTTTTTATCGCCATGTGTTTTTCCTCAGCGCCGGATCCCCTCACCAAACGGGTCACGTTCATCCACCAACAATTCCCCCTCCGCCATCACCCAGGCTTCCCCGGTGATGGTGGGGATGATCCTGCCCTCCACCTCCCGGACCTGTCCTTCAAAGATGCTGCCCACCACGCTTTGCTGTCTCCAAATCTGTCCTTCAACAATCTTCCCATCTGTGTAGAGACAAGCAAGTTTGGCGCTGGTGCCCGTCCCGCAGGGAGAACGGTCATAGGCTTTGCCAGGACACAACACAAAACTGCGACTATCCGCTTCGGGAGTGGAGGCGAATAATTCAATGTGGTCTATCTCCGCGCCTTTGTCACCCGTGATGCCCATGGCTGTCAACCGGTCCCGCACCCGGCATGAAAAGTCCGTCAAGGTTTCGAGGTTGGTCATGTTCACATCCAAGCCGTGGTCGTGACACAGGAAGAACCAGTTGCCGCCCCAAGCCACATCACCGTGGATAATTTTTCCGTCCATCTCAATGGGGATATGCGCCAGATGGCGATAGGCAGGGATGTTTTGCACCGAGACGCGGTTCGGATACTCAGCGCCGGTGTCCCCATGGAGGGTCGCTTCGACGACCCCGACCGGCGTCTCCAACCGGACCGTCCCCGGAGCAAGCCTGCCGCGATAGGCAAGCGACACAACGACACCGATCGTGCCATGCCCGCACATGCCGAGATAGCCGACATTATTAAAGAAGATGACCCCCAGATCACAGGCGGGGTCAGCCGGGGGTACGAGGCAGGCGCCGACGAACACATCCGAACCACGCGGTTCATTCAACACCGTGGAGCGAAAATCATCATGCCCGTCCTTGAGGCGGGACAACTTATCCGCGACAGAACCCGTTCCAAGGTCAAAGGGGAGCTTCTCAACCAAGCGGGTGGGTTCGCCGCCTGTATGGGAATCCAGGTAGGGAATGCGTTTCATTTGTCCATGATCCAATCAATTAACAGCCTGTTTGAACACACGCTCAAATTCCTCCCGATCCGCATCCAACAGGGGAAGAAGGGGGCGCCGCGGGATGCCGACCGGGATGCCGGACAATTCACAGCCGACCTTGACTTTCTGGATGTAACCACCCCCCTCCACGCTGCGAAGCAGGGGCATGAGCTTTTCCATGCGAGTGCGGGCAGTGACCAGATCACCCTCCAGGGCTGCCTCGAGAACCTCCACATGCTGGCGCGGCGCACAGGAGGCGGCACCGCCTATCCAGCAGGTAGTCCCCCACAGGAAGTAATCGAGCGCCTGGTCATCGGATCCGCAGACTATTTGATAACGATCCCCGTAGCGCTGGAGCATGCCGAAGACGCGGGACATATCACTGCTGGCTTCCTTGATGCCGATCACGTTCGGCTGGTCAACCAGCCCATCCAGCACTTCATAGCCCACCTCGGTGCCTGCGCGCCAGGGGAAGTTGTAAAGGACAATGGGGATGCTGACCGACCGGGCAACGGCGAGGTAATGCGCCAGCAATTCGCGCTGGGTGGGACGCGAGTATGGAGGCACGGCTGCCATGATGGCATCGTAACCCATCCCCTCTGCAACCTGCGAATAGCGGATGACATCCCGGGTGGCGCCGGAAACCGTGCCTGCCATCAACAAGACCCGCCCGTTGACCTTGTCCTTGACGAACTTGAACAAGTCCAGGCGCTCCTGCTCAGTGAAGGCATAGACCTCCCCGGTCGTGCCACCGGGAACAAGACCGGCAATCCGGTTTTCGATCAGGTACTCAATGAGCTGTTCGAGAACGGGATAGTTGATGCTTTCGTCCGCATGGAATGGTGTAACAATGGGGGCGTAAACGCCTTTTAGTTGCATGGGGTTGCTCCAATGGCAGTTCAGGTCGAGGAGAATGCATACAATATATCAGTTTTTGTGATTTCAAAAAAGAATTGCGTCATTGGCAGTGTTACAATTATCCCGCCCGTCATGGAGATGCAGGAAGGCATCCAGTCACCAGACACGCGATCGATCCGGGTCAATCGAATGACAGAACATCTTCACCTTCTCTCGTCATTGGACAGCCGCTATGCCGGCTTGACCGCTCCGCCTGCGCGAGCATCTCTCTGAATTTGCCTTTCTTCGCAATCGTGTCCGGGTTGAAGTGGACTATTTGTCCGCCCTTTCCAGGACCGGCATCATCCGCCCGCTGAGCAAGTCCGAAGCATCCCAATTAAACAGCATCCAATCCAATTTTTCCGACACCGATGCAGGCGTGATCCTGGCGCATGAGCGCGAGACGCGTCACGATGTAAAAGCCATCGAGTATTTTCTGCGGGATAAATTCGCGGGCACTTCCCTGACCGACATCATCCCCTGGCTGCACTTCGGTCTCACCTCGGAGGACGTGAACAACATGGCACAAGCCATCGCCCTGCGGGATGCGCGTGACTCCGTCCTGCTGCCCGCACTGGATGACCTGCTCGGATGCATCCTGGAATTTGCCAGGGCTCAGCGCGCCCTGCCCATGCTGGCGCGCACACACGGGCAACCGGCAGTGCCCACCACGCTTGGCAAGGAGTATGCGGTTTTCCATCTCCCGCCTGAAAAAAGGACGGGATGAGATCGCCTCTCACCACTTCGAAGGCAAGTTAACGGGTGCGGTCGGCAACTTCAATGCCCTGCAGGCATCCGCCCCGCAGGTGGACTGGATCAAATTCAGCGATGAATTCCTTGCAGGATACGACCTGGCTCCCAACCATGCAACCACACAGATCCTGCCATACGACGATTGGGTGCGCTACTTTGATTCAGTGCGGATGGTGAACTCCATATTGATCGGTCTCGCACAGGATACCTGGCGATATATCAGTGACGGGTGGCTCCGGCAGGCAGTGGTACAGGGGGAGGTCGGTTCCTCGACCATGCCGCAAAAGGTCAACCCGATCGACTTTGAGAACGCGGAAGGAAACCTCGGGGTTGCCAACGCGCTATTCATGCACTACGCGCAGAAACTGCCCGTCTCGCGGCTGCAGCGCGACCTGTCCGACTCCACCGTGCGGCGCACCTTTGGGACCGCGCTCGGGCATACGCTGGTGGCATGGCAGAACATCCTGCGCGGCATGAAACGAATCGCCCCGGATGAGGAAAAAATCAGAGCCGAACTGAATGCTCACTGGGAGGTGGTCAGTGAGGGGGCGCAGACCATCCTGCGCGCAGCGGGAAAGAGCGATGCGTACGAGTCACTCAAGAACCGGACGCGCGGGCGGACGATGACGGAAGCCGATTACAGGAACTGGGCGGAAGAAATCGATATAGATGATGACACGCGCAAGAGGCTCCTGGATCTCTCCCCGGAAACCTACCTTGGGCTTGCCGTCCAACTGACCGACCGCATCATCAAAGAAAGTGGTTCATCCTGACATCCCCGCAAGACTTTAGCACGCACACCCTTTCCCATCATCCGCGCGGTGAGGCAATCACGCGCATCCTCAGCGCGGCAATCCGCGCAGTTGAACCTGGAGCAGCGGTCAATCGTTTTGTCCAGCGGAAGGGGCAGGTCCTGCTGGTCGATGGGCAGGCATACCCACTCGATACCGGCGGACGAATCCTGATCCTGGGATTGGGAAAAGCCGCGTACGCCATGACCCTGCCCCTGGCAGAACTTCTTGCCGATGCATCCCCGCGCGGTCTGCTCATACCAAAACACCATCCCGGCAAACACCTGGAGGGATTTGATATTCATCCGGGCGGACATCCCATCCCGGATGAGGCAAGCCTGCAAGCAGGGGAAAAAGCCCTGCAAATGGTGCAGGGACTCACCCAGGACGACCTTTTGATCTGCCTGATATCCGGCGGTGGATCCGCGTTGATGAGCGCGCCCCATCCGGGCATATCCATATCCGATCTAAAGGAGTTGAACACCAGCCTGCTGGCATGCGGCGCGCGCGTGGACGAGATCAACACCCTGCGGCGCCACCTGGACCGACTCAAAGGCGGCGGTCTCGCCAGGCAGGCATACCCTGCCAGGGTGGTCAGCCTGATCCTCTCGGATGTGGTGGGAAATCCATTGGAGGGAATCGCCTCCGGTCCGACTGCCCCGGATCCCTCCAGCCGCGCGGATGCATTGACCGTACTGGAGAAGTATCAGCTGCTGGAGAAGGTGCCAGCCTCAATCCCGGAGGCTCTGCGGAGCGCACCGGAAACCGCCAAGCCGGGCGATATTGTTTTTGAGGCTGTACAAAATGTGTTGGTTGGCAGTAACCAACTGGCGGTAAATGCGGCGCTTGAGCAGGCTGAAGATGAGGGTTTTTCATCGCACCTGCTTGGGACCGACTGGCAGGGTGAGGCGCGCGAGGTGGCAATGAGCTTATGCCGGCAGATCAAGGAATCCAATCACAAGCGTCCATACTGCCTGATCGCCGGGGGCGAGACGACGGTCAGCCTGCGCGGGAGAGGCAAAGGCGGCAGGAACCAGGAGCTTGCGCTAGCAGTGGTGCAGGAACTTGCCGGGATGCCAGATGTGGTGTTTGTCACGCTGGCAACCGACGGGGAGGACGGTCCCACGGATGCCGCGGGTGCAGTTGTCAGCAGCGATACCCTCCAGCGCGGACAGGCATTGGGATTATCGGCAGAGGTTTACCTGGATGACAATGATTCTTACAGTTACTTCCATGCCCTGGGCGACCTGCTGAAACCCGGTTCGACCGGTACAAATGTCAATGATCTCATCTTTTGTTTTGGCTTTTAGTTCTGAATTACGGGAACCAATGGGGGAGGTGGGAATTAATGCAATGGGCAAAAAGATGATAAAAGAAAACGGTGAAAATGCCCTGTTTCCGAGATTAACACTGATATACAATGGACAGGGAAGATATTTCGTGTAAATATAAATTAATATACTTTTGTAACTCTTATTTATGGGTTATTGATTATTATCACAATCACGAATTGGGAATTAGATGCCTGAACCACCCCTTAATGTATAGACTTTAGTTGTTCACAAATATGGAGATTTATAGGATAATAAGAAACAGATAAGAATTTGCATTAATTTATCGACCAGGTTCGTGCGGAGCATCAATGCGGGTTACAACGAATTATCCAACTCCTATTCCATCACCAGAAAACTCCTCCCTGGTTGAGTTCGATACTATGACCGTATCGATCCAGCCGGGCAGCGTCGTGGAAGACACGCAGAGACTTTCGCCCCGCCAGATCTTTGAACCCGTCACCGACCAACCCTACAATTTATCATACACCTGCCTGCTGATCCCCCGTTTCATCAGTCACAACCTGACGGGGGATGTGGTGGAGAACCTGCATGAGTGGATGCAGCTGATCTGCATCTCCTACGGCTGGCAGCTTGATTATGTGGATGTCCAACCGGAACACATGCAGTGGATCCTGAATGTGCCTGCCGCGATATCACCGGCGCATTTCATACGCGTCACGCGCGTACATACCTCGGACAAGATCTTTTCAAATTTCCCAAGATACAAGAAGCAGAACCTTGGCAGGGATTTTTGGGCACCGGGACACCTGGTGATCGTAGGTAGGCAGCCACACTCCCCGGAGATGATCAAGGAATTCATCCGCCTGACCCGTCAGCAGCAGGGATTCCTTTCCTTCAGCCGTTTCTAATAGAGGTTATCCATGTATCTGGAAGCCCTGCTTGAAGTCATCATAGGCATGGTATTCATCTGGCTCGTGATGAGCACAGCCACCATGCAGCTCCAGGAGTGGATGGCATCCCTGCTTCACCTGCGGGCGAAGGACCTGCAGAATGCGATCCAGGGAATGCTGGGGAGCCGCAACCTGACCTTGCTTTTCTATGATCACCCGATCATCCGCGGCCTCTCTCCAAAAAGCAACGGAAAGACCTACAAACCATCCTACATTCCAGCCAACGAGTTCTCGACCGTCCTGCTTAGCTTCCTGTTGGATGCGAGTTCCGAATCCGCGATGCTGGTGTATGGCATGTATGACCTGCCGGCGAAGTTGAAATTGATCAAGGGGCGGAAGAAAAGAAAGAGCGCGCAGGACGAACTGAACCATCTCTTTGAACTTGCCCAGTTGACAGACAGCACAAGGGACGGTGGCGCCCTGGACAACCTGATCCTGGCGACCCTGGAAAAGAACATCACCGCCTTTGGCGAACGGTATGCAGAACTCAAGCCGGCTGTACATGAGCTGATCGAAAACGCCCACAACAACCGGGAGAAACTGGAGAAGACGATCATCGCCATGCCGGAACTGCAGCAAAAAGCCACCGGGATGAACTCGCTGCTGACCGGTGCGCTGGCGATGGGCATCATCAACCCCGGGTTGAAATCCACGATGAGCGCGCTGATGCTCGGATTGGAAAACTCGAAGGCGGAGGATGCAGACAGCCTGCAGCCGATCCGGACCAACATCGAGACCTGGTTCTCGGATACGATGGACCGCATCACGGGCTGGTACAAGCGAAAGACACAGTTCACGACCTTCGTGATCGCCATCGTCTGTGCAATGCTCCTGAACATCAACTCGATCCAGATGGCAAAGCACCTCTGGCAGGAACCCGCCCTGCGCGAAACGATCACCGCCAACGCGGACCTGTTAATCTCCCAGTACTCCGCCGAGAGCGGGGCATCCCAACCGGATGCCATCACCGCCATCCAGTATCTCCAGGATCAATATCCGAGCCTTCCAATAGGTTGGAATTTTTCGCGTGTTGAAGTATCATCAATGCAGCAGTGCTCCTTCTCTCCCGGCAGCGAGCAGGTCTTTGGGCTGACCCTGAACAGCAGGTGCATGCGACCGATCGACACCTCGGAAGATTCCAACGGCTGGACGTGGTCATTCATCAAGCTGGTCGGTGTCATCCTGACCGGTCTGGCATCCTCGCAGGGATCGTCGTTCTGGTTCGACCTGCTGGCCAGGATCGTGAACATCCGTAGTACCGGCAGAAAGCCCTAGATGCCCACCCACACCGGCAAGACCCATTCACAGGACCCCGTCACCGCAGGATTTACTGGAAGATGCCCAAGATAACCATTAGCCGGATCGGCGAACTCCTACGAAGCGTTTTTGAACTGCTTTGGAACAAGCCCGAGGGTCTGACCGCCAGGGAGATCATCGCGTTCCTTCCGGAAATCACAACCATCAGCGAATATGAAAGGGGCTACCTAGCCAACACCAACACCCCGCGCTACGAGAGGATCGTCAGGCTGGCGACCATCCCGCTGGTCCGGGCAGGCTGGCTGGTGAAAAACAACAAGGGGCGCTGGTTCATCACCGAGGAAGGCAGAGATGCCTGCCGGAAATACAACAATGCCCAGGAACTTTACCAGGAAGCCCTGCGGGTGTACGAGGACGAGAAACAAAGACACCCCTCCCTGCTGCTGATCACCGAGGAGGCGGAGGAGAAAGCCTGGGAACAGGTGCAGCAATACCTGCTGGAAATGAACCGCCCGGACTTCATGCGGGTGATCGCGGACCTGCTGACCGCCATGGGATATTACATCGCCTGGGTCGCGCCTGCAGACAAGGACCGCGGGCAGATCGACATGATCATCAAGGGCGATCCACTGGGCACCCGGGGACCGCAGATCCTTGTCCAGGTGAAGCACAAGGGGCAAGCCCTGACCGTGGAAGGACTGAAGACCTTCTCATCCCTGCTGGGCGCCGGGCATTATGGTTTACTGGTATCCAGCGGCGGATTCACGGAAACTGTCCGGGAGGAAGTGCTGAAAACCCACTTCGACCGAATCACGCTCTTCGACCTGGAGACACTCTTTGACCAGTGGGTCAAGAACTACCAGAACCTGAATCAGAATGCCCGCACCCACCTGCCCATCAAGCCCGTGCATTTTATTGACAGCAGCACTTGAGCAGACCCACTCCTCATCAGATCCAAATGACAGATGGCGACCGCCCAAAGACCAACAGCTTCCAGGCAAACATCGATTTCCTGTTCGAGGAACTCCGCCTGGCAATCCGCTGGGAGAGACCAAGCATCCTCTTTGGCGTTCATCAATCCGCGTGGAGGTTAATGGGGGCGAGGAACAAGCTGCAGGAACAGCTTCACATGCTCGGTTGTACGATCATCGAGCTGGAGGCAAGCCACGAAGAACCAAGCATCATCCAGCAGATCCTTAAGAGAAACCCGACCGGGCGAACGGTATTTTTCGTTTTTCATCTGAACCACGGCGGGGAGGATGATGAAAACACCTACCGGGCTTTAAACCTGTACCGCGAATCGTTCATCGAGAACAACATCAAGGTGGTCTTCTGGCTGACGGAGAATGAAGCCAAAAAACTGCCGAAACTTGCACCGGATTTTTGGGCATTCCGTCACCGGGTGATCGAGTTCAGCAGTTCCCACGGCAGCCCATACCAGTCCGCCATGGCCAGCCTCCCACTCTGGCACAAGGGAGAGACGATCGATCCAGGGGTGGACCGCGCACAGAAAATCATTGAACTGAACAAATCCCTGCTCCAATTACCGGCGGAACCGGAGTCGCTGGCGATCCGGGCGCGGTTGCTGTACAACCTGGGATATGTCCACTGGCTGGAAGGGAACGTTGATAAATCGCTGGAATTGCTTGGCATCGGAGCAGCCATCACCGAGGACAACCCGGACCCCACATTACACAAGCACTACGTGAACGGCAGGGCGATCATCCTTTTCCAGAAGGGACAGGACAAGGAGGCGGTCGACCTGCTCACGAAGCTGCTGCAGATGGATAAGGAAGATGCCATCGCCAGGATGAACCTGGGAATCATGCTGTGCGGCATGGGCAGGAAATCCGATGGTCTGACCCAGGCTGAGAGGGCGGTCAAGGTGGAACCCTCCAGCTCCGAACTCTGGAACCGGCTTGGATATGTTCACCTGGTCGCCGGGAACCTGGAGAGTGCGCTCTCCTGCTTTGAGAAAGCGATCGACCTGGCACCGGGCACATCCTCGTACCATGAATCGATCGCCGTTTGTTATCATCTGCTGGGCTGGAATGACCGTGCCTTATCGGAGCTGGGGAAAATCAGGGCTTTCAAACCAGCAGAAGACCCTCTCCTGGAAGTCTTCGAGGCGGCATTTGAAGGAAACCCCGAGCATGCCGCGGGTATCCTGAAAAACCTAATCCTGGAAAAGAAATTGACAAGACTGGATGTTCGCCGCAATGCGAACCTGGACATTGTCCTGGATACAGAAATGATCCCGGACGGCGGGTGATCGAGTGATATGAACGCAAATACAACCATACCCAACGATCCCTTTTCACGCCAGAACGTCGTGGATAAAATGACGGACGGCTGGATGGTGCTGGACCGGGACAACGTCATCCTCGATATCAATTCCGCAGCGGAAAAGATGATCGACCAGCCCAGGGAGGCTGTCCAGGGAAACTCAATCAAGTCCGTGCTGGCGGACCTGCCGGATTGGGATGGGTCAACCAGGGAACCATTTGAATTTGAAAGGAAGCGGAACCTGGGACCCCAGGAAGGCTGGCAATATCTGAACATCCGCGTTACCCCATTAGTAGACCAGGCAGGCAAAGCCTTCGGGCGCCTGGTGACCTGGCGGGACATCACCGAAAAACGCCGGGCGGAGGACGCACGCCAGGTCGCACGGGATGAGATGCTGATCCTGATGAATGCCATCTCGGGCGAAGCCAGCGAGGCGATGGACCTGGATGATTTCCTGTCGGAGTCGATCTACCAGATCATCTACCCGTTTCGCAGCCATGTTGTCGGATTCTTCCTTTCGGAGGACGAGAAGCAGGGCGATGAAGAACAAAGATATGTGCTGGCATCTGACTTTGGCATCTCCGCCTCCACCGTGGAAGAACTGAAACTAATCTCAGCCTCCTCCCCATTCTTCGGTCCTGTGCTGACCACCCGCAAGCCGCTGCTCGTGGAACACGGAGTTAATGAACAGGATGTGCCTCCATCCCTGCGGGAGATCGAACACGCCTGCTTCCTGGTGCTGCCCATGGTCGCCAATACCGGCGGCGAGATCCAACTCCTGGGCTGCATGCTGCTTGGCAGGAAGGAAGAACCAAGCTACAGCCAGGACGAGATCATGCGCCTGACGACCATTTGTGACCATATCGCCAGCCTGGTCGATAATGAACGGCGGCGGAAATTATCGATCATGTTATCCGAACGAAAAAGGCTGATGCGCGACCTGCACAACTCGGTTTCCCAAAAACTATACGGACTGGTGACGACAACGGAGGGCGCCCAGGCATCCCTTGAAGCAGGCAACAGCATCGATCCGGCGGAGATCCTTAACAAGATCGGCGAGAACGCGCGGCTGGCAGTCCGGGAGATGCGGCTGTTCCTGTACCAGATGCAACCCATCGATTTTGAGAAGGACAATCTCATCACGGTCCTGCATCACCGCCTGGCAGCGGTCGAGGGCAGGGCACAGATCCAGGCAAGGCTGCTGGCGGATGAGAACATCGCGCTCTCCAAGGAAAAGGAAATCGAACTGTATTTCATCGCGATGGAAGCACTGAACAACATCCTGCGTCACGCCAAGCCGAATACCGTCCTGGTCCGTTTGAAAGATGGACGGAAGAATGTGATCATGGAAATCGTGGACGATGGCAGCGGTTTTGATGCGGAGAAGCTGGACCGGGCAGGATTGGGTCTCTCGAACATGAAGGAACGGACACGCAAGATCAACGGAAGAATTTTGATCCTATCCCAACCCGGGAAGGGTACAAGGATACTGGTCTTTACCCGGAAAGATAAAACAATTCCAACCAATAGAAGCAGGCGATGAACAAAATTCGAACACTCGTAGTGGACAATGAAACCCTGGTACGGGATGGCTTCGTGACCATCCTGTCCGTCCAATCGGACATTGAGGTGATCGGGGAGGCGGTGGACGGCATCGAGGCAGTGGAGCTGGCACGGAAGGAAAAACCGGATGTGGTGCTGCTGGACCTGGCAATGCCGAGACAGGACGGGCTGACGACCATTCCCATCCTCAAGGAAATATCACCGGAGATAAAGATACTGGTGCTGACAAGTTTCGACGAGAGCGACCGCGCCTACCAGGCGATCAAGTCCGGTGCGCTGGGCTACCTGTTGAAGGATTCCACCAGGGTGCAGCTGCTGCAAGCGGTCCGGGATGTTGCCGCCGGGAAAGCCTCCATCCAGCCATCCATCGCGATCAAGGTGATCCAGGAAATCGAGAATCCAACCCACAAGTCGTTCACCGCGGACCCGCTTACGCCAAGGGAACTGGAAACCCTGCGGCTGATCGCGCGCGGTTTGAGCAACCAGGAAATTGCAAACCTCCTGTTCGTGCACGAGAGAACCGTGGCAAAATACGTGAGCACCATCCTGGAAAAACTGCAACTGGCAAACCGCACCCAGGCTACGCTGTACGCGATCCGGGAGGGGCTGACCGATGAGGATTTCAAGCATCCGAAAAAAATCGTAAGTGACGGATGAGCATGAACTTCACCCTGGATCGATGGATCCAGGGTGAAGTGTTCATGTGACGAATGTCATATTTGGCGCAGTTTGCGGGGGTGATTCCGATGGTCATTAATGACCACAGGTCATGCGAAAAGATGAGGGGCGGATAACTGCAAGGAAAAATCCAGTTTGTTAGGTTGTTCTCCCATACCCCACTTCATATAATGCAAGTGTAAGAACAGGTCAAATCCCGGTTCAGTGGAGTGGAGAAAAAGTGTTTCTGGGAAAGCACCCAATCAGATTTGAAGAGCAAAGCCGCTTCCAGGCGCCGGCAGATTTTAAGAAGGATCTCGCCGGAGGTTTCTTCATGTTCCAGGGCTTTGACAGGAACCTGATGGTGTTCCCGGTGAAAGCATTCGAGGGGATCTATCAAAGCATCAGCTCACAAAATCTCGCAGACCCCCAGGTGCGCATGCTGCTGCGTTTGATCCTCGGCTCGGCGCACAAGCTCGAGATGAACGAACAGGGCAATGTCACGGTCCCCCAGGTCCTGAAGGAATATGCCAGCCTGAACGGAAAAGCCCTGCTGGTCGGACAGGGGGATTTTTTCGAGATCTGGGAACCCACCTCATGGGAAAAACAGGAGAGCCAGCTAAAAGACGCGGAAACCAACCCAGCAAGATTCTCATCCCTGACAGTTGTCACACACCAGCCAACCAAAGACGGAAAACAATGAACACAAAAACCCAATCCACCCTCCAGGCGATCCAGATGAAAAAAATCCGCATCCTCGTTGTTGAAGACCAGACTGTTGTACGCGATGGAATTGTTGCCATTCTCTCCTGCCAGCCGGACCTTGATATCGTGGGCGAGGCGGAGAACGGCATCCGGGCAGTGGAACTTGCCCGGAAGCACCGACCGGAAGTTGTCATCCTGGACCTGGTGATGCCGCTGCAGGACGGGTTGACCACCATCCCCCAGTTGAAGTTGATCGATCCTGACATCCGAATCCTGGTGCTGACAAGCTTCTCGGAAAGTGACCGGGTCTACCAGGCGATCAAGGCGGGAGCGATGGGGTATCTATTGAAGGACACGACCAGGACGCAGCTGCTGCAATCCATCCGGGACGTGGCGTGCGGGCAGGCTTCCATCCATCCGTCCATCGCCATGAAGGTGATCCATGAATTCGACCAGGAGTCCGAATCTGACGGGATGGAACCGCTCACCCAGCGCGAGTCGGAGACCCTGCGGCTGATCGCACGCGGATTGAGCAACCAGGAGATCGCGAACGCGCTGGTGGTGAATGAAAGAACGATCGCCAAGTACGTGAGCAACATCCTGAACAAACTCCATGTTTCCAACCGCACACAGGCGGCGCTGTACGCCATCCGGGAAGGACTTACCACCGAGGTATATGCCTGAGGACTGGTCATAAATGACCGGATTATTCATCCAAAAAGGTCAACATACGGAACAGGTACATTCAACTTAATTGGATTTGCAAAATCACCCAAATCCATAAAATAAAACAAGGAATACTGCATCAGGAGCCGAGGGCAAATGAACAACTTCGATTACGTGGTAGCAAATGATTTCGACAGGGCATGGTTGAACTTTGAACTGGACCTGCCGTTGAAACCCGGCAAGAATGGAAGCCCCAATCCATTCTATATCGACCGTCCCGGCAACCCGATCGCGGAACTGGTGGATGCATTGATGGCTCCGTTCTACCGCCCGCCGAAATTCTTCTTTTCCGGTCACAAGGGCTGCGGGAAATCCACCGAGCTGCTGCACCTGCTGAGCAACCCACAACTGCAGAAAAAATACTGGATCGTCAATTTCAGCATCCGCGAAGAGACAGACATCATCGACATCGACTTCCGGGATGTGCTGCTGGCGATCGGCGGGCGGTTGTTCCGGGAATACCGGAAAAAAGGCGGCGAGCTTCCCGAACAACTGCTGAAGGAACTGGGCAGCTGGAAGGGCAAGGTGGAAAAGGAGATCTCGACCATCCTGGAGGGACGCAATTCCGAATATGAGATCAGCGCCTCGGTGGACGCGTTCTTCGTCAATGCAGGTGCAAAGCTGAAGCTGGAACCCGCCACCCGCGTGGTGCTGCGCCAGGTGGTGGAGAACGACATCACCGGTCTGATCGGAATCATCAACCACATCGCCATGTCGATCTACACCAAGGAACGCCTCATCCCCCTGATCCTGATCGACGACCTGGACAAGCCGGATCTCGATAAAGCGCGCGCCATCTTCCATGACCGCCGGGAGATCATGATGCAGCCGAATTGCGCCATCGTGTACACCGTTTCCAGCGCGCTTTTCTACAGCAAGGAATTCGATGCGATCCGGGACCAGGCGATCTTCCTGCCCAACATCAACCTGCACCCGGTGAACGACCTGGAAACCCACAACCCGGAAGGATACAACACGGTCAAGGACTTCGTGCGGGTGAGGATGAACCTGAACCTGATCGATGAGGACGCGCTGGAAGCCGCCATCACCTACAGCGGCGGGGTCTTCCGTGAAATGGCACGCATCATGCGCACTGCCATCGGGCATTCCCGGCGGAGAAAAGCCTCCAAAATGAATCTCGAGGATGTGGAATGGGCAGCCACCGAGATCCGGAACGAATACCGGCGCATCCTGGAGAAGGAAGACCTGAAACTGCTCAAGAAGGTGAGCGAGAACAACCACATGGAATACAGCGAGCGGATGCGCCCTCTCCTGCAGCTGCTGGCCCTGCTGGAATTTCGCAATGGAGAGAACTGGATCGATGTACATCCTGTTCTAAGGAAATTGCTAAATGACTGACCTGATCCAAGATCCATCCCTTGAAACAGGTTCCTTCGAGGAACGTGTGGAGATCATTGCCAAGGATCTGGAACTGGCGGTCCGCTGGCAAAGACCCTGCGTCCTGTTTGCAGTGTACAGTTCGGAATACGTACGCGCAGATGTGGAATGCATGCTCGAGAACCACGTGATCGACCTCGAGCAGGAGGTCGTTCACATCCGCACGCACCCGGATCAACCCTATGACCTGTTCCAGACAATGGAAGCTGAGGGAATCCAGGATCACGTGGTCTTCTTCATCGACGAGCTGACCCAGAACCATGCAGGCGACTACAGCGTCTTCATGCAACTGAACAAGCGCAGGGAATATTTCAATGAAGGCTGCGTCCGGGTGGTCTTCTGGCTGACCCAGAAGGAGATCGTCGAGCTCGCACACCAGGCACCCGAATTCTGGACCCTGCGTCATGGTGTCGTGGAGTTTGGCGACTCACCGAAGGCAGACCAGATCCTTGCCCAGTCCCTTGCGGATGCCTGGCAGGGCACCGGCGAATATGCGGACCTGCTTGAAGACACGGACGAGAAAATCCACATGCGTGAGACCTTCCTGACCGAGATTCCCGAGGAGGAAGAAACCAGCTCCATTCGAGCCAACCTGCTGCTTACCCTGGGAATCCTGAACTGGCGCAAAGGCGACTTTGAAAAAGCCAGCGAACAGCTCCAGGAAGCCCTGCGGCTCGCCTCCCGAATCCAGGATAACTGGTTCGAGGCGGAATGCTTCAATGCCACCGCCCTGCTTAAATCGGGCATGGGAAACAATGAAGAAGCCATCGAGGCATACAAGCAGGCGATCCAGCTCGCCCCGGAACAGATATTCGCCTGGAACAACCTGGGCAATCTCTGCACCAAGATCGGGCGGAATGACGAAGCCCTGGTCGCCTTCCAAAAAGCGATCGGATGCAATCAAAAGGATCCCATCGCGTGGAACGGACTGGGGAACATGTACCAGAAGATCGGGTACCTGGATGATGCCATCACAGCCTACCGCAAATCGATCCAGTACATGCCCTCCTTTGCACAACCCTGGAACGGTCTTGGAGATACATATGTCAGCGTGGGACGCATGGAGGACGCGATCAACGCCTACCAACAGGCTACCCAGCTGAACAAACATTATGTCCTCCCCTGGTTACACCTGGGTGCCATTTATTCAAAACAGGAGCGCCTGCGTGATGCCCTGCGGGCATATCAACACGCCTCCACACTGGACCCCAAGAACAGCATGATCTGGAACGAACTCGGTCTCGTTCATTCCAGGCAGCATGCCTATAAGGACGCAGAGCAGGCGCTCACCAGGGCGATCGAGATCGACAAAGGCTTTGGTTCGGCATACCGGAACCTGGCGGAAGTCTACATTATGCAGGGTAAATTTGCAGACAGCATGCCCCTGCTGACACGCTCCATTGACCTTCTCAAGGATGATTCAGAGAAGGCGATCTGCTGGAACCGCCTGGGTGATGTCCACCGGCAGTTGAACGAGTATGAGAAAGCGATCCTTGCCTATGAGACAGCGGATCGGCTGGAAGGACAGACCCCGCTCACCGGGGAAGCTGCTGCAAGAGATGCGGAGAATAATCAACCCGCAGAGATGGCAGCCGGGAATCCAGAGGTCGAAGAACCAGCCGTCGCCGGGCAGGAGAACAGCCCGATGGGCGGAGGGGTTGATGACGGGACTGAAAGCAGCGCTGAGGAAATGGAAACCCCAGCCTGGATCACCCAGTCCAACCCGGTTGCGGCAGATTATGCATTGAGCGACCAACACTCATCCCTGGAAAAGACCGCCGTCCCCGAGGGAGCGGAAGTCCCGGTGGAGCCGGCTGCACCCGCCCCGATCAGTGTGAAAGTAGACAGCGAGAGGCGAGCCGCTGCGATGGGGTGGAATGAAAAAGGAAACGCCCTGTTCGCGCAGGGAGCCTACGAGGATGCGATCAAGGCCTACAACAAGGCGGTCCAATCGGATACCGAACTGGGCGCACCTTACAGCAACCTCGCCCACATTTACCTGAGACGGAATCAATACCCGGAGGCGATCCTGCTTTACCAGAGAGGCATTGAACTGCTGGAGGCGGACAAGGACAAGGCAATTTGCTGGAATGGACTGGGAAACGTGTATCGCTGCCTGAGCGATTACGAGAATGCCCGGTCAGCATACAAGAAGGCTTCCGAGCTGGACCCGGAAACCGCCGGAATGCGAGACGGCACGGGCATCAGCCAAACTGAGAGCACCCCCAAGAGCGCCCGTTCCTGGAACGAATTGGGAGAGGCATTCTTCAAATCGGGTTCCTACAAGGAAGCCACCACCTCCTTTAATAAAGCCATTGAACTGGATGGTCACTTCGGCTGGGCATACAGCAACCTGGCGCACGTTCTTTCCTTCCAGGGGAAACACGCCGAAGCCATCCCCCTCTACAAGACCAGCCTGGAGATGCTTACTGATGACAAAGACAAAGCCATTTCCCTTAACCGCCTTGGCAATGCCTATCGAAAATTGAACGATTATGACAATGCAATTGAATCCTTCCGAGGCGCCATCGCCCTGAACACCGAAGACGTGAACCTTGTATCCAAAGCCCGCTTTAGTCTCCTGAGCAATTGTTTCGCCGATTAGGAAAATCGAGTCCAAAATGGAGGACCCCATGAGCAACTATGAGTTCTGGAAAGAATTAGGAAAGATCTTCACTGCCGTTGTTGCCTACCAGGAAAAATCGATCGAGTTTAACAAGCGCTTTATCAATCCCTGGATCAAGGTCGGAAATGTGTTCGAACCACAGGACCGGCACCGGGAGGCGGTACAGGCGTACCAGCAGGCGGTTGAGATGGACCCAGCCAACGCTCAAAACTGGCTGGAATTGGGCAATGCCCACTTCAGGAACGAGACCTTTGACGAGGCGGTCCCCGCATTTCAAAAGGCGATCGAACTCAACCCGGACCTGGGCTGGCCCTACAGCAACCTTGCCCTGACCTATGTCCTGCAAAACCGGCATGCGGAAGCCAAGCAGCTCTACGAAAAAAGCATCCAACTGCTGAGCGACGACAAGGACAAGGCGGTCTGCTGGAACCGCCTGGGCAACCTGCACCGGAAACTGAATGAATATGACCTTGCGATGCAAGCCTTCCAAAAGGCTGATGAGCTCGACAAGGAGAACACAGGTTTCAAGGATGAATTCGACGAGGTGCTGACACGCGTGGACGGGAACAAGGAAGACGGGATCGTCCCGGCAGACATGCTCGCCAACTCCCTCCAGTGGATCGTGCAAGAAAACCAGACGGAGGAGAAGGATAGTGCAGCAGATATTCCAACTCAACCCGTTCAGCCTGCCGCCACGGAACCTGAGAACGTCGAGGTGGAGACAAGACTGGAAGAGGTTCTGACCGTCACACCCGAGCCCTCCCCCTCCGAGCTGCCGGACACTGAAGTGGCAGCCCAGGCGGAAGAGGTCGCTCAACCAATTGCTGAGGAAGCCGCTCCAGTGATTGCGGAAGCAGTCGAAGCCCCGGTGGCTGAACCAGTGGTGGCTGAGCCTGCCCCTGAATTGGAAACAAAGGCAGCTGAGCCTGAGGCGGTTGAGGTCCCGGTCACAGCTGAAAAGATCGAGACGGTGCTGACCGAAAACGTCACCGAAACCTTCACCGAGTCCCTGGTGGGCATGGAGGCGGTCACCGAGACCTTTCAAGCCGAGACCCCCGCTGTGGCGGATATTACAGAGCCTGTCGCACCTGTCCAGGAAGCGGCAGCCGAGGTTGTCGAGGTGGAACAGGTCGTAGACACCAATGAAAATGTCTCCGAGGCAACCCCGGAGGTCCTGGAAATCGCGGTGAAAGTCACTGAAGCTGTCCTGGAGGTTGTCGAGGTAACCGAAACAACCGCTGAATCTGCCCCGGAAGTTGTCGAGATCGTTGAAAAGGTTGCCGAGCCGGAGGTTGTTGAGGCTGCTGAGAAGGTCGCCGAGCCTGCCCCGGAAATTGTCGAGATCGTGGAAACCGTGGCTGAGCCCGCCCTGGAAGTTGTCGAAGCTGCTGAGAAGGTCGACGAGCCTGCCCGGAAGTTGTTGAAGTTGCTGAGAAGGTCGCAGAGCCTGCCCCGGAAGTTGTCGAGATCGTGGAAAAGTGGCTGAGCCCGCCCTGGAAGTTGTTGAGGTTGCAGAGAAGGTCGCCGAGCCTGCCCCGGAAGTTGTCGAGATTGTGGAAACAGTGGCTGAGGCTGCCCCGGAAGTTGTCGAGGTTGCGGAAAAGGTCGCTGAGCCCGCCCTGGAAGTTGTCGAAGTTGCTGAGAAAGCCGCAGAGGTCGCCCCGGAAATCCTGGTTGAGCAGGTAGAGGAACCTGTCCTGGTCCCGGCTATCAGCGAGGCAACGATCGAGACCGAGGAAGCGGTCGCCGAGGTAAAGGAAGACGTGCAGGAGGTCCTCCCGGAGAACGCAACCGCTCCTGAGATGAGCGAGACTGAGGTTGTTGCCCAGGAGACCAGTGTTGAAGTTCAGCCGGTGATGGCGAACGAAGAACCGGCACAGATGATGCCTGAGCCCGTTGCGCTGCCGCCCTCCATCCTTGAAGAGGAGCCCATTTCCTCTTATGAGCCGATCACCATGGTGGATGAGACCGGCGAGTTCCAGGTGGAGATGGACACCAAGAACGCCCATGTCTGGAATGAACTCGGCAACGTGTACTTCAACCGGGGCTCAATCGAGGATGCGATCGTCGCCTACAGCAAAGCCATTGAGCTGGATCGCTGGTTCGCCTGGCCATACAGCAACCTGGCACTTGCCTACGTGCAGAAGGAACGCTTCGCAGAGGCGATGCTGCTCTACCAACGCAGCATTGAACTGTTCACGAGCAACAAGGACAAGGCAATCTCCTGGAACCGCCTGGGCAATGTATACCGCCGCCTGAACGATTACGACAATGCGATCGCCTCCTACCAGCGTGCGGATGAACTCGACCCGGACAACTCAACGATCTACCTGCAGTCCCGCTTCAGCCTGCTGGGCAGCTACCAGGTTGAGCAGAACGCAAGTGTATCTTCGTAAACCCGGAGGTATCGTATGAGCGAACACGAGTTGTGGAACGAGCTGGGTAACCTGTACTTCATGACAGGCGCCTACAAGCAGGCGAGCTATGCATACAATCGCTCCATTAAACTGGAGAGCCGGTTTGGAAGACCTTACAGCAACCTGGCATACGCCTATGTGCAGCAGGGTAAATTCGCAGAAGCGGTCGACCTATACCAATCCAGCATTGAGCTGCTGACGGATGACAAGGAAAAAGCCGTTTCCTGGTTCCGGCTGGGAGATGTGTACAGGCGTCTTAAAGATTACCGGGATGCGATCCTTGCCTACCAGCAGGCTGACCTGCTTGATCCCTCCCTGAGCCAGGATGAGGCGGAAGTCGGAAAGGTCTTATATGGCGCTTCCAACCTGGAAGCCTCCCCTGAACCAATACACACCGAGGCAGTCCAGACCGACACCGGCAATGCCCGCGGCGGATGCCCCGGATCAAGTCATAACGGAAGAAGCCATCCCGGAGCCGGTCATGGCGGAAGAGGTCGTCATCGAACCCGCCCAACCCGTGGAGATCACCACTGAGCCGGTCATGGAGGCAACGATCTCCCCGGAACCGGTCAATCCTGAAGTGGTGATCTCCGAGATGGTGATAACGGAAGAGGTTCCCCAGGATGAACTTCAGCATGAATGGATCTCCGAAGTTCAGGCTGACATGACACAGACTCCGCAGGTTGAACCTGAGGTGGAGGAAATCCTGGAACTGGAAGAGACCGAGGATGAGGTCGAAGCAAACCTGCCGGAGTTCAACATGGAAGTCGAAAAGTCTCTCCCGGAATTCACGGAGGAGGACAACCCCGATGGCGCCCAGGTCCTGCCGGATGATTGGATGCTATTCACTGAGACCGAACTTCCTGATGAGCCACTGACCGAGTGGATCTCCACCCTGAATCCCGAGGCGGAGCCTGCCGATGGTCTTTCATGCCCCGGAAGGAAATTATCCCGCCAAGAATTACTCCGCGGAGACAGCCTGCATGCCCGCCGACGCAGGACAAGCCGCCTACTCCGATCGCAAGGATCTGATGGTCGTGGATGTAAAACAACCCATCACCGAGTTCGTCCTCGCCCCGCACGACCAGGAGCTCCCGGACCCAGTTGACGCAGCAGTGGAGACCGCGGAAGAGACCCCGCAGGCAGCCCCCGTGGACCAGGTCGAGGAGCAGATCGGAATCGAACAGCAGATCGAAACCCTCCGACAGTCACTCGAAGAGGATCCGGAATGCGGACCTGCCTGGGATGAACTGGGAGAGCTGTACAAGTCCATCCGTATCTACAAGGAAGCGATCCCCGCCTATCAAAAGGCAGTGGCAATCGAGCCCAAGAACGTCCAATTTCTCTATCACCTCGGCTGCGCCTATGCCATTGAAGGGTTCGCTGACGACGCAGTAAAAACCTTCCAGCAAATCATCAAACTGGATTCCAGTCATGCCCTGGCGCATGCCACACTTGGTGGTTACTACCGCAAAATGGGGCTGGAAGAACTAGCCCAGAAACACATTGGTAAAGCCGTGAAAAACTTCTTCGACACCGAAAACGAATACAATCGTGCCTGCCTCCAGGCTCTTTGTGGCAACTATGACAAGGCGATCTCTCTCCTGAGGACCGCACTTCAGACCGAACAAACCTACGTGGATTGGGTGTTGCACGATCCGGATCTGGATTCCATCCGGACCGATCCCCGCTTCAAACAATTAATTTCCGATTTCAGTTAGCTCTCACGGGGAAAAACGAACAGCGGACAAGGCTGACTTGTCCGCTGTTTTAATTTCCAAACAGGGTATTGAAGAACGAAACCAGGAATTCCACAAGCTGTTGGAAGAGGGAAGGCGATCCCTGGTTTGCAACCTCCACGACCGGGGTGGGCGTGGCAGTCACCGGGATGACAGCCGGCGTACCCGTGGGAGTGGAGGTCGCAGGGATGGATGTTGTTGTGGGTGCAGCCGTATTGACCGGTTCCGGGGTATTCACAGGAGCTGAAACGCGAAGGATGCCGGGGGCAACCCAGAGCGCCCTATCCCCCTCCGAGTCTCCGAGCGAGGAGACGCTAAGGATGAACCTGACCCGCTGACCCGCCAGGGAGGTCAGGTCGAGGTCAACATTGAACAATTGCCCGTCGTAAAATTCACCGATGTTCCAGAGATCGTTGACCACACCCTGCAAATCGAGGTATGCCACCCTGAACAGAACCGAGCAGGGCAGGGCATCCGCCTGACAGCCGACGACAGCTTGAAGATGGTCGCCGGCTTGCACCTCATATTCAGGATAGGTTCCCTGGATCGACCCGACGATGGAGGCAGGGGGAAGCATGAGCAGTGATGGGAGTTGGAGCACAGTCCCGTTTTCCAGCCTGGCTTCGCCCAGGGGCAGCACAGCGCCACCCGGTTCGCCTTCCAAGCCGGGGCAAGACAGCAAGTTTTCATTATTCATCCACTCAGCCTGGCAGGCATTGCCTGCAAAGTCGTAGGATACATTATCGCGGGAGATGGTGGTGGGAGTGATGGTGGGTGTACCCTGGGGGACAAATGCCGTCGGGGTGATCCCCTGGGAGACGGGAATTACCCTCACTTTTGCCCAGACCGGCTGATTGGCGGCGGGACCAACTCCAAAGACAACCCCATCAGGCGACTGCAGCATCCAGATGGATTCATGATAGCCGGGTTTTTCAGGAGCAGTGAAAATCACGGAAATGTCAACCAATCCACCGGGAAGTACTTCAACGGGCAGGGCAATCGACTCGGGCGCGCCCATCCTCGTCCCACCGATGTACAACAATTTATAGTCCTTCGTCCAGCGGCAGGTACCGGTGTTCTTTAACCGCCAGATCTTGGTAAATGGGGCGAAGGCGTTGACTGTGGTGCCATCGGGAATCGAGACATCGGTGACAAAGAAGCCGCGATTGCAATTGGGATCGACGGTGGCAGTTGGGGTCAGGGTCGGGCTTGGCGTGGAGGTGCTGGTCTTCGTCGGTGTAGCTGTCGGCGTAAAGGTCTTCGTCGGTGTAGGTGTTGGTGTAAAGGTCTTCGTCGGTCTAGCTGTCGGCGTAAAGGTCTTCGTCGGCGTAGGTGCTGGCGTAAAGGTTTTCGTCGGCGTAGATGTCGGCGTATAGGTCTTCGTCGGTGTAGCTGTCGGCGTAAAGGTCTTCGTCGGTGTAGCTGTCGGCGTAAAGGTCTTCGTCGGTACAGATGTCGGGGTAAAGGTCATCGTCGGTATAGGTGTCGGCGTAAGGGTCTTCGTCGGTGTAGCTGTCGGCGTAAAGGTCTTCGTCGGTATAGGTGTCGGCGTAAGGGTCTTCGTCGGTGTAGCTGTCGGCGTAAAGGTCTTCGTCGGCATAGCTGTCGGCGTAAAGGTCTTCGTCGGCGTAGGTGTTGGCGTAAAGGTTTTCGTCGGCGTAGATGTCGGCGTAAAGGTCTTCGTCGGTGTAGCTGTCGGCGTAAAGGTCTTCGTCGGCGTAGCTGTCGGCGTAAAGGTCTTCGTCGGTTAGCTGTCGGCGTAAAGGTCTTCGTCGGCTGTAGCTGTCGGCGTAAAGGTCTTCGTCGGTGTAGCTGTCGGCGTAAAGGTCTTCGTCGGTGTAGGTGTCGGTGTAAAGGTCTTCGTCGGTGTAGCTGTCGGCGTAAAGGTCTTCGTCGGATGTAGATGTCGGTGTACGCGTGATCGTTGCGGTCGGCGTCGCTGGTCGTGGATGTGGAGGTCGGCGTACGGGTAAACGTTGCCGTGGGCGTCCTGGTGGGTGTGGATGAGGCGGTCGGTGTAAATGTCGCCAGTGCGCAGGCAGGAGCCGAATCGGAGTCACTGACCGGATCGCCAGTGCGTCCATATTCATCGTATATCTTGACATGCTTCACCCCCGGGAATTGCTTGAGCGAGAGGGTCAGTGGTCCAGCCAGACTGTAATCCCCACCTCTCGTTCCGCAATAACCGGTCATGTACACGTTAAGGATCCCATTCTCAAGTTCGATCTTGCGGAAACCTATAAATCCATTGGTAACACCGATCAAACCGCGTTTTTGTTCGGTGTCGGTGGGTCCCTTGAGGTACTCCTCCACCACGGATGCAAACTGGTTTACCGACGAAGGAACGACCCGCGAGGTTGCCTCCTCATAGGGCAGGCTGCCCGCCTTGAGCCGGTCCATATTCAGGAAGTAGACCTTGACCGTGATGGTCGGCGGTGTTGGCGTAAAGGTCGGCGTGAAGGTATTGGTGGGAGTGAAGGTGGGTGTGGCTGTACTTGTCGGCGCCAATGTGGGCGTCGATGTTTTGGTGGGGGTGGAGGTCGGTTTGGGAGTCCGGGTCCGGGTGGAGGTGGGAGTATAGGTGGCAATGGCACAGGCGGGAGCAGAATCGCCTTCCCCATCGGGATTGCCGGTACGGTCGTATTCGTCGTAGATCTTGACGTACAAAACACCCGGGAATTGTTTCAGCGAGAGCGTCAACGGTCCGACCAGGCTGTAATCCCCACCGCGCGACCTGCAATAACCGGAAAGGTATACCCGCAGGATCCCCTCGTCCAGTTCGATCTTGCGAAATCCAACAAAACCGTTGGAGACGCCGGTCAGCCCGTTCAGCTGTTCGTTTCCGGTTGGACCTTTGAAATATTCCTGCACCACGGATGCAAATGGATTGACGGAGGAAGGGACAATCCTGGAGGTGACATCTTCATAGGGCGGGGTTCCGGCTTTCACCTTTCTCAAGTTGATGAAGTAAACCTTGACCGTGATCGTTGACGGGGTGGGAGTGAAGGTGGGGGTGAAGGTTGGAGTAAGGGTCGGTGTAAAGGTCGGAGTATTTGTCGAGGTGGAGGTCGGTTTGGAGGTCCGCGTGGACGTGGCGGTAGGGATGGGTTCCTTCGTAGAGGCAGGTGAAGGGGTCCGGCTGGGCGCCGAACCGGGAGTATTGGTGGAGGGGACGGAGGCGGTTGCCGTGGAGACGGGCTTCTGCGTGGGTGCTAAAGTTGAAGTCACCGTCGGCAGCGGGGACGGCGTGGATGTAAAGGTGGGAGCTAAGTTGAAGTCGCCGTCGGCAGGGATGGCGTAAAGGTGGGTGGATGTATTGGATGGGACCGGGGTTTGCGTGGCAGGGGTGACAGGCGGCTGACCTGCAACCGTGAACCTGCCGCTGGCTTTCAGCTGGGTTCCGATGAATATCCGGGCTTCATATTGTCCCGGCAGCCATTCATGCGGGGGGCGTTCCCAGAGCGCAAATCCCAGCCCGGTCTCTGCGTTCCGCCAGGGTTCCGTCTCATAATGAATTAGCTTCCCATTGAAATACCAGAGGATGGTCCACTGTGTGCCCGGCGTTATCCGCCCATAGGAATAAACCGCGTAGATCTTTTCAAGCGGATTTTGAAATGTAATATTGTCGGTTGCAGACCTGGCATCCATGAGGTCCGTGGCAAAGCTGAAACTGCTTATGGTGGCATTGGCATCCGGGGTGACCAGGCTGCGGAAAGTGCTGCTGATATCTGCGGGAAGTTGTGCGGCGGAGGGCGACTCAATGGCTGTTGTCCCGGTCGGTGAGGGTGTTTCGACAGCACCTTCCGGCGGGGTCTGCGTAGAGACAGGCAGAATGGGATTGGCTTCCGGTAATGCCGTGGGACTCTCAACCTGTACGGCGGGTGTTGGGAGAGTCTCGGCGGGCTGTATGGGAGTTCCCCTTTGCCGAACCCCCACAAGGATAACAGCGAGAATAAAGAGCAATGTACCGGCGACAAAGGAAAGACGGGCTTTATTGCTATATCCCTTGCGGGATCGAAAATTGGCTATGCGACGGCTGGCTTGTATTGCACGAACCCCGTATAGAAAACAAACGATGACACCCAGTAACGAGAGAATAATCCCCAGGAGCGGCAACAGGCTGTGCATAGGAATAAAATTATATCAGACGCCCATGGGCTGCCAGGCTGTCATCAACCGGGAAAAGCCAGGGAGGATGGCATTTTATGCAGGCGGTTCCCGACGCCCCAATCCACCCACCCATACGGATACCAGAATCCCGCGAGTTCTGTTTAATTCACCGGGAGGAGGTGTCCTTTTGACGCGGCTCACGTTGAACAAGACCGCGCTGCCAGGCATAGACCGCCACCTGGGTCCGGTCTGCCAGGTGGAGCTTGCTGAGGATGTTACTCACATGACCCTTGACGGTATTCTCGCTGATGAACAACTTTTCCGCGATCTGGTTGTTGGTCATCCCGTTGGCGATCAGCTTGAGCACATCCGTCTCCCGGCTGGTCAACTCCGCGAACAGCGGCTGCTCATCATCACTCTCACCGCGGATATTCTGGAGGACACGCGTTGCCACGCGCGGGTGCAGGGTGACCTCGCCCTGGATCGCCCGGTGCAGCACATCCACCAGCTTTTCCATCTTCATATCCTTCAGGATGTAGGCGATCGCGCCAGCCTTGAGCGCCGGGAAGATGTGGATATCCTCATGGTAGGAGGTCAACACCACGACCTGCGTACGCGGGCTGATCTGCTTGATGCGCCGGGTGGCTTCCACCCCGTCCATGCCGGGCATGATCAGGTCCAGCAGCACGATGTCGGGGATGTATTCCCCCACCAGGTTGACCGCCTCCTCCCCCGAGACCGCCTCGCCGACCACTTCAAAATCCGGCAGGGTTTCCAGGTAGGCGCGAATCCCCTTCCGAACCACTTCATGATCATCCACGATCAAGATGCTCATTGGTTGTGTCATGATTGTTTTTTCTCCGTCTCCGTCTTCTTCAGCGGTATCTGAATCAGGATGCGAGTGCCCTTCCCGTGCGCGCTCTGTACCTGGACCGTCCCACGGACACTGCTGATCCGCTCGCGGATCGAACGCAACCCCATGCTTTCATTTTTATGATCGATATCGAAACCAATCCCATCATCCGAGATGACCACTTCAAGCATGTCAGGGTGATAGACCAAGCTCACCTCCCCCTGCCGGGCTTTGCTGTGCCTGGCGACATTGGCGAGCGATTCCTGGATGATGCGATAAACAGCCTGCTCCGTTTCCAAACCGAGCGAGCGTGGATCCTGGATATCCAGTTTGACCGGGATGTCGTTGCGGTTCTCCCATTCAAAGATGTATTCCCGCAGGGTGGTGGACAACCCCTTGGTCTGCAATGCCATCGGGTAGATCTCCTGGATCAGGAAGGACAATTCCTGGATGACCTCATAGACCAGGTTCTCCGCCTCCAACATGTGCGGTTTCGCTCCTGCCAGGTTGCGTTCCAGGATCCCATTGGCAGTACCCAGCTGGGCAAGCGCGGCGAATGCCTTTTGCTTGGCGCTGTCATGCAGGTCACGCGCCAGGCGGTTGCGCTCATCCATGACAGCCAGATCCTTGGTCTGCTCAAAGAGCTGCATGTTGGCGATGGAGAGGGAAGCGCGCTGTACCAGGGCAGTAAACAGGCGGACAATATCCTCGTTAATCGCATCCGGGCGGGTGAAACCAACATTGAAAACTGCGATCACCCGGTTATCCACGATCGATCGGCAGGTGCACAAAGGATTGCAGCCCCTCCTCCAGGATGGCATCCCGCAACTCGGGGTGCAGGTCGGCGGGGACAATCTCAGGGACAATGCTGGGTTCCCCGCTCTCCATCACCCTGCCGACAATTCCCTCACCGCGTTTGAATCTCATGACCGACAGTGTTCGCGGGCTGAACCCATGGCTGACACGCGGCACGATTGCAGTCTCTTCCTCATCCCAGGCGAAGACCGCACTGCGGTCCGCCTTGAGCATTTCCACAGCCACGTTGACAAGGGCCTGGAAAACCTGGTTGATGCTGACCGTGCGTAAAATCCTTTCATCCGCCAGGTAGAGAGCTTCAATCTCCGTGGAACGCTTGTTGAGAGCCTGGGTGCGTTCATTGACCAGGTTGGTCAGCTCAAGGTTGCGGTGCTGGACCCTGTCCAACCGGAAACGATATCCAGCCAAAACGACAACCACCAGTAAAATACCCATCAGGATGCGGAACCAGGTGGTTGTCCATAAGGGTGGGACGACCGTCACCGTGATCCGCAACGGAGTTTCGCTCCATCTTCCATCACTATTGGTGCCGTTCAGCAGAAGGGTGTAGTCGCCTGCCGGCAGGTTGGTGTACCGCCCATTCCGGTTCGTTCCGATATGGTTCCAATCATCGTCGAAGCCCTCCAGCATGTAGGCATACTGGTTGCGGGAGGGTTGACCATAGGCGAGGGCAGCAAACTCGAACTCGAACTGGTTGTTAGGCCACATCAAGGTGAGCTCGCGCACGAACTGTATCTGCTGCGCGAATTCGATGGGCTTGCCCTCCCGGGAAAGTGAGGTCAGAAGTATCGGGGGATTGTAAGTGCTGTCCGTGATCTCCAGGGGTCGGACGGCATTGAGTCCGTTGATGCCGCCGAAATACAACTCGCCGCGCGAGCTGAATGCATAGGCGGACATGTTGAACTCGCTGCTTTGCAGCCCATCGCTGGCGGTGAAGTTGCGATACTGGTTGGTGACAGGATCGAAACGGGAAAGACCGTTATTGGTACTCAGCCATATGTCGCCGGCATCGTCCTCCAGGATGCCGTAGATGACGTTGTTGGGCAGACCATCCTTGTCCGTGCGATGGATGAATGTGCCGTAGATCGGGTCATACAGGTCAAGCCCGCCGCCCGTACCAAACCACAGGTTCCCGCGCCGGTCTTCATGGATGGAATAGACAGTGTTGTTTGCCAGTGAAGTGGTCAGGCTGGGATCGTGATGATAGGCGTAAAAGCCCTCCTCGCTGCGGTTAAGGCGGTGCAGTCCCCCGCCAAAGGTGCCGATCCACAGCCTTCCCTTTCCATCCTCCGCAAGGGCGATCACCTGGTTCTCGCTCTCGTAGGCGCTGAGGTTGTAATGGATGAAGGTATCACTCAGCGGCTCGAACTGGTCAAGACCATTCGAGGTCCCGAACCATAACAGACCGGCAGTATCCTCGTAGATGACATACACCGGCACGGCTGAGAGACTGATCTCGTTGTCCTCCTTCACCCCGGGACGGTAATGCACGAACTCGCCCGTCCCAGGGTCAAAACGGTCCAACGCGCGGGAAGTACCCACCCACAGGAAACCATTGCGGTCCATCAGGATGGAGTAGATATCATCACTGCTCAGGCTGTTGGAATTGGCAGGGTCATGCCGGTAGTGGGTGAAACGCCCGGTGACCGGATTCAACCGTTCCAGACCACTGCCCGCCGTGCCGACCCAGACAATCCCGTTGCTTTCCACGTGGATGGCGGAGATCATGTTCCCGCTCAAGCCGTTCGGATTCTCCGGGTCATGGCGATAATAAGTGAACCGATCCTGCTGGCGGTTGTATTTATTCAGACCGCCCGTGGAAGTCCCCACCCATAACACCCCACTCTCATCCTCAAAAATCGAGTAGATGGTACTGTCACCCAGGCTGCTGGCGTTGGTAGGTTTATTGCGGTAATGGATAAAGCGATCGATGCGGGCATCGAAGAAATCCAGTCCATCACTCGTGCCGACCCAGAAACCACCGGCGCGGTCAAGATACAGGCAATTCACAATATCACTGGCAAGGCTGTTCGGATCTTCAGCAGCATGCAGGTAAAGCTTGAAGAGACCGGTGTAGCGGTCCATGCGCACCACGCCCCGGGGGGTGCCGATCCAAAGATCGCCATCGGCATCCTGCTGGAGCGAGGTGACATTGTCGGAGACCAGGCTGGCAGGTTCCTCCGAACCGGAGGTGTAATTCTGGAACACACCGGCATCCAAATCGTAGCGGGTGAGACCCTCACGGGTGCCAATCCACAGGATGCCATTCTTATCCTCATAGATCACGTTGACCCGGTTGCTTGCCAAGCCATCCTGCGTGGTCAGATGACTGAATGTACCTGTGTCAGGATGGAATCGATCAAGACCTCCGGATGTGCCGACCCATAAATTCCCGCGGCTGTCGAACCAGAGAGCCCGAACCCAGTCTGCACCCAGGCTCCCTACCTGGGACAAGTCATGCCGGTACACGGTGAACCGACCTGACCGGGGATCAAAACGATTGAGCCCTCCCTGGCGGGTGCCGATCCAAATGTTCCCCTGGCTGTCCATTGCCAGGGTTGTCACCCAGCGGTCACTGATGGAGTATGGATCATCCGCGTCCGGACGATAGACCCTGAAGGAATAACCATCATAGCGATTGAGCCCGTCCTCCGTGCCAAACCAAAGGAAACCCTGCGAATCCTGCAGGATGGCGGTGATGGAACTGTGGGAAAGCCCATCCTCGATGCCGATCCGTTCAAACCGGATGGACGGGTTGTAACGTCCGCTGCGGCTGGCTGGTCTTATATCCCCGCTTATGACCGGCTGCGCAATGAGAGTTGGTTCCGGCGTGGTGGTAGTGACCGGCGTTCCACAGGAGGAGACCGCCAGAGCCATCACCATCAGCACCGGAAAGAATCGGAATCGCAGTAATGTGATCCGCATAACAGTACCATTATATGCGTTTGCTTGCGCTTACGCACCCTGACAAGTATATTGCATACTTATCAACTGCCACCAATACTGGAGAATGATTATTTCCCGCCAACAAACAGGAATTTTCCGAAACACGATAACGGGCAAATGCGCAACCACCCCGGTGCAGGAAAACAATCCTATTGACTCCGGGAAAAAACATCGTATACTATGTAAGCGCTTTCAGAAAACGTTTACATCATGGCAAAATCCCCCTCCCCCACCATTGGAGATGTTGCCCGGCGGGCTGGTGTATCCATCGCCACGGTCAGCCGGGTGCTGAACGAGACCGCGCCGGTGATCAACGAGACAGCCGAACGGGTGCGCTCTGCGATCGCGGAATTACACTATGTCCCGCGTTCGGCAGCGCAGGGTCTGGCGAGCCGGCAGACCAACACGATCGGGCTGCTCCTGCCGGAGATCGGCGGGTGGTTCTTCCCCTCCATGCTGCGCGGCATCGAAGCAGCCGCCCGCGAGGAAGGTTACGACCTGCTCATCCACACCGTGGAGGTCGGCTACCCGCTGAAAACATCACGCCGTGCGCTGGGCATGCATAACACCGACGGTCTGATCGTCTTCACCAACAGCGTGGAAGAGAGCGAACTCGCGCATCTCAAACAAAACGGATTCCCCATCGTACTTTTGCACCAGACCCCGCCTGAAAAACTGGACATCCCCGTCGTGACCATCGAGAACAAATCCGGCGCGCAGAAACTTGTGGATCATCTCATCGAAGTCCACGGCTGCCGCCGGATCGTTTACTTGCAGGGACCCGAAGGGCACGAAGACTCGGCATGGCGCGAACGCGGCTATCGCAAATCGCTTGAGCAGCACCAGATCCCGTTCGATGAGTCGCTCGTGGCGACCGGTGAATTTGACGAGTTCATTGCCGCATCCGCCATCAGTCAACTGCTGCTGGATGGCGTGGACTTCGACGCGGTCTTTTCCGGGGATGACGACGCCTCCATCGGTGTCATCACCGCCCTGCAGCGTGCCGGCCGCCGCGTCCCGGAGGATGTGGCGGTGGTCGGTTTCGACGATGTTCCCATAGCCCGGTTCCTCACCCCTCCGCTGACAACGGTCCGCGCACCAACGGAAGAGGTCGGACGTGACGCGGTCCACCAACTGGTCCGGTTGATCCGCGGTGAACGGGCGGAACCACTCATCCTGCTCCCCACCGAACTGGTCATCCGCAGATCCTGCGGTTGTACCTGAAAGGAGGATGCCCTCGATCAAGATCATGTTTCCTTCCAACCGTCATCAAACCAAGTCCACCCATTTCAAAAGGAGAGATGAAGATGAAAAAACTGTACAGCTTGTTTTGCATCCTGATGGCAGCCGCCATGCTGTTGACTGCCTGTGGCGGGAAACCAGCCGAGCCCGAAACCCTGCGCGTCTGGATCCAATGGGGTGACAATCCCCAGCAGATCCAGACCCTCTTCGACAAATACACCGCCGAGACCGGCATCAAGGTGGAGGTCACGGCACCGCTCGAGGAGGACAAGATCCTCCCCGCTCTCACCGGCTCGGAACCGCCTGATGTGCTGGTGCTTTCCGGTGGCGACCTGGTCAAGTCCTATGCCAAGGAAGGGCTGGTGGCTGAGCTGACGGACATCATCAAGACCGGCGGAATTGACCTGACACGATTTCTTCGAAGCGCCGCTCAATCAATGCAAGTATGGCGAAAAGATCCTGTGCCTGCCCTGGGGCACGGACATGTACGCCCTGTTCTGGAACAAGGATATGTTCGAAGCCGCCGGGCTGGATCCTGAAACCCCGCCTGCCACCATGGAAGAACTGGCTGAGTTCGCCGACAAGCTGACCGGTGCGCGACGCGGATGGCAACCTGACCCAGATCGGTTTCCTGCCCGACCAGGGCTGGGGACATGATGACCTTTACGTGCGCATGTTCGGCGGATTCTGGTACAGCGAGGACGGCAAGCACGTGACCGCCAACAGCCAGCCCATGATCGACTCGCTGCTCTGGCAGCAGCAGTTCTACACCAAATACGGCGTCGACAAAGTGATGGCATTGTCGTCAGGCTGGGCTGACATGTACATGTCGGCGGATTATCCGTTCTACACCGGCAAGATGGCGATGTACGTGGACGGCGAATGGATGACCGGCCCGAACTTCATCAGCGCCTTCAAGCCCGAAGCCAGCTACGGCGTGGCACCCTTCCCGCCTCCGGCGGATCACCCCGAGCGCGCCAACACAGCCGTGGTGCAGGGGACAGTGGCGGTCATTCCCGCGGGTGCAAAGAACAAGGAGGCTTCCGCCAAATTGCTGGCATGGATGATGTCGCCCGCCATCGTGGCGGAAGAGTTCTGCTTCAACGCCAACCTGCCCACCAGCAAGAAGGCCGCCCAGGATCCGTGCTTCACCGCCAATCCCAAGTTCAAGGTCTTCGTGGATCTGATGGCAAGCCCGAACGCCACCTATGTCATCACCACGCCCATCTCGCTCGAATTCAACGATGCCTAGGGCATTGGTCGTAGAGCAGGTGGTGCATACCGGCGCAGACCCGAAGCCTCTGCTCGATGCAATTGCAGGCCGAGTTCGAACCGAAGCTTGCAGGAAGCCTTGAAGTAACCTGATCCACCGCTGGAGGGCGGCATTCACCTGCCGCCCTCCATTCCGATCGGCATTTCATCCATGCCATGTAATCGAGAACAGCAAGCAGAGAACGCACTTCCATCCGAGAATGCAAGCCGCCCGCCCACCAGGGAGAACGACATGGAAGAATTACGAATAAGTGGAAGAAAATGGAACTGGCCTCCACGCCTGCCCAAATGGGGAATCCGCGAGCGCCGCAACTTCAAGATCGGAATGCTCTTCCTGCTTCCCTGGACGATCGGATTTCTGGTCTTCACGCTTTACCCGATGGCGACCTCGTTGGTATACAGTTTCAGCATCTACCATCCCAAGGCTCCACTTGAATGGAATGGCTTGAACAATTACATCGACCTGATCCAATGATGACCTGTTCTGGAAATCCCTCTCCAACACGCTCTATCATGGTGGCCATCGGCGTCCCGCTGACACTGCTGGCATCCTTCTTCTGCGCTGTGCTGCTGAACCTGAAAGTGCGCGGGCAGTCCATCTACCGCGTCATCTACTTCCTGCCATCCATCGTCCCGACCGTGGCCAGCACCATCCTCTGGTTGTGGATACTCAATCCGCAAGCGGGAATCCTGAACACCCTGCTTGGCTACAGTCGGCATTGATGGACCCAACTGGATGACCAACCCCGCCTGGTCCAAGCCGGGCTTGATCCTGCTCGGGATGTGGGGCATGGGCGGCACGATCGTCATTTATCTTTCGGGCTTGCAGGATGTGCCGGTCTCATCTGCTGGAGGCGGCGGAACTGGATGGGGCAAACTGGTGGCAGAGCCTGTGGAACATCACCATCCCGATGGTCTCGCCCATCACGCTGTTCAACCTGATCACCGGGTCATCTTGCATGTTCCAATATTTGCCCAGGCCTATGTCTTCCGCGGTTTCCAGGGCCTGGGCTATCCGCTGAACTCCACCCTCTTCTACAGCGTCTATCTCTACCAGAACGGCTTCCTCTGGCTGAAAATGGGATATGCCTCCGCCATGGCATGGGTGCTGTTCATCATCATCCTGATCTGCACGCTCCTGCTGCTGAAAGTCAGCGACCGCTTCACGTATTACGCAGGATGATGCCATGAATGCCAACCACACCACCCCATCCATCCCATATACCGAAACGGATGAGCAGAAGCAGCAAACGCAAGCGCTGCCCGCAAAATCCGCAATTTTTTCCAGTCGCTGTTCAGCCATGCGATCATCAATTTCGTCGGCTTGTTCTTCCTGGTGCCATTTTTCTGGATGCTGCTCACCGCCTTCAAATCCAACCAGGATGTCTTCCACACCCCGCCGCGCTGGCTGCCATACGACAATGTCCGCGTGGAGGTGAACGGCGAGCAGCTGCCCTTCTACAATGTCCAGACCGGGGAGGGCATCAGGCAACTGGCAGCGGTCAAAATCGTGGAAGGGGTCGGCACATTTGTCGATCCCGCCAACCCGAGCCAGAGATGGAATACGAGATCCAGCAGGGTGCAACCAAGATCGCCGAACCGATCATGCACGTCATTTCCGCTGGCAAAACTTTCCGGACGCCATGAACCGCGGCAGCCGCCCGGGCGTTGGCGCAAGTTTCTGGGTCTATTTCAAGAACAGCCTGATCATTGCCTTTTTCTCCATCATCGGCACCCTGCTCTCGAACACCCCGGTTGCCTATGCCTTTGCCCGCATCAAATTCCCCGGGCGCGATCTGCTCTTCGTCCTCGTTCTGGCAACCATGATGCTGCCCTTCCAGGTCACGATGATCCCGCATCTATCTGTTCTTCAACGACTTCCTGGGCTGGGGCGATACCTTCCTGCCGCTCATCATCCCGACCTTTTTTGCCAACGCCTACGATGTGTTCCTGCTGCGCCAGTTCTTCCGCACCATCCCTGAAGAGATGTGTGACGCAGCCCGCGTGGATGGCGCCTCCGAGTGGCAGATCTTCACGCGCATCGTCCTGCCGCTCTCCGTGCCTGTCCTCGCGACCGTGACCGTCTTCACATTCCTCTGGGCATGGAACGATTTCACAGGTCCGCTGCTCTTCCTGACCAGCCCGCGCAATTTCACCATGGCGCTGGGCTTGCAGGATTTCCAAAGCCAGCGCAGCATGGTCTGGAACCAGCTCATGGCAGCCGCGACCGTCTTCACCGTGCCGATCATCATTGCATTCTTCTTCGCCCAGAAGACCTTCATCCAGGGCATCAAACTCACAGGATCAAAGGAATGAATTACAAATACCCACCCAATTTTCTCTGGGGCTCGGCGACAGCCTCATACCAGGTCGAAGGCGCATGGAACGAGGACGGCAAGGGCAAATCGATCTGGGACCGATTCAGCCACACACCCGGAAAGATCGAGGACCGATCAACGGGCGACGTCGCCTGCGACCACTACCACCGCTACCAGGAGGACATTGCCCTCATGCGCGGCCTCGGGCTCAAGGCGTACCGCTTCTCCACCGCATGGCCGCGCGTCCTGCCTGCCGGACGCGGCAGGGTCAACCTGCCAGGGCTGGACTTCTACGACCGCCTGGTGGATGCCTTATGTGCCGCGAACATCGAACCCTTCCTGACCCTATATCACTGGGACCTGCCGCAGGCATTACAGGACGAGGGCGGCTGGATGAACCGGGATACCTGTCATACCTTTGCTGACTATGCCGCGCTGATGGTCAAACGCCTGGGCGACCGCGTCAAATACTGGACAACCTTCAATGAACCCAGCGTGGTGATGATCGATGGTCACCTGGTCGGCGCGCATGCGCCGGGAATCCAGGATCCAAAGACCGCCTACCAGGTGGGGCACCACTTAATGGTCGCCCATGGACTGGCTGTACAAGCCATGCGCGCCGTGAAGCCGGACTTGAACGCGGGCATTGTGTTGAACCTGTGGCCGGCAGATCCCGCCTCGGATTCTCCCGAAGACCAGGCTGCCGCCGAAGCTACCTGGCAGAAGTACCAGACACTCTTCCTCGATTGTCTCTTCAAGGGACATTATCCCCTTGCCGCCTACAACCTGGCTGGGGAGAACATGCCAAAGGTCCAGCCGGGTGACATGGCACTGATCGCCCAGAAACTGGATTTTCTCGGGGTCAACTATTATTCGCGCAACCTGGTCAGCGCACAGGGCAGCATCCATCCCGTGCCTGGCTCTGAATACACCGAGATGGGCTGGGAGGTCTGTGCGCCCGCCCTGCGCCGGCTGCTCAACAAGATCAACAACGAATATCGCCTGCCGCCCATCTACATCACCGAGAACGGCGCGGCGTTCAAGGACGAGGTCAGCCCGGACGGCAAGGTCCATGACGCGCGCCGGCTGGATTACCTGAAGAATCACTTCATCCAGACCCGGCTTGCCATGCAGGATGGAGTGGATGTGCGCGGCTACTTCGTCTGGTCGCTGATGGATAACTTTGAGTGGGGGCACGGTTACACCAAGCGGTTCGGTCTTGGTGCGCGTGGATTATGAGACCCAGAAACGGACCGTGAAGGACAGCGGCGAATGGTATGCGGAGGTCATCCGGACGAACAGCGTCTCCGATTGACCCGGCAGGTTAATATCAAAGCTAAAAAGGAACTCAACCATGAAAATTGCGTTTACAGGCGCAGGTTACATCAACGACATCCACGCCAAAGCGGCAAGGAAGATCAAAGACGTGGAACTTGCCGCGGTGGTGGGAAGGCAGACTGAAAAGACCGCCGCATTGATGGAAAAATTCGGGATAAAAAACCAATACCTGACCGTTGAGCAGCTTCTCAAGGCAGGCAAGGTGGATGCGCTGGTGGTGGGCACGCCCAACTTTCTGCACGCTCCCCAGACGCTCGCGGCGCTCAAGGCGGGTGTGCATGTGATGGTGGAAAAACCGATGGCGATGAACGCCCGCGAGGCGGAAAAGATGCTGGAAGCCAGCGCGCAAAGCGGGGCGATCCTGATGGTGGCGCATAACTGGCGCTTTGATGAGGAGATCAACTGGCTCAAGGCACAGTCGAAAAAGTTGGGCAGAATCATCCGCACCAAGGGCTACAGCGTCCACGCCAATTGGGGTCCATCCGGCTGGTTCACGGAGAAGAAACTGGCGGGCGGCGGCGCGATGGCTGACATGGGCGTGCATGCCATAGACACGGTGCGTTACCTGCTGGGCGACCCGCAGCCTGTTTCGGTGCATGCGAAGATCGGCACCTATTATGGGGACTATGACGTGGACGATACGGGGGTGATCCTGGTCGAGTGGGACAACGGCGTGCTCTCCTACATCGGAATCAGGCTGGTGGCAGCCCCACGTGGACGGACCGGAATCATCCACGCAATTGTACGGTGAGAAAGGCTTTGGGCAGGTGTACCCGACCCTGCTAAAAATCCCAAATCCGAAGACACAAAAGGTGGATATCATCCAGTCTGGTTATAAATTCCCGCGCAAGGAGCATGGCGCCCAGGTGATGTACGATGCACAGATGGCGTATTTCATCAAGTGCATCCAAAACCGGAAAACCCCCATCCCTGGTGGGCTGGAGGGCTGGACCAACATGAAAATCGTGGACGCGGCATACAAATCGAGCAAAACAGGAAAGGTTGTGAAAATCAAACGGGATAAACGGACATGACCAACCGCATATGGACATTTGACATCGATGGCAAGCCACATGAAGTCCTGCTAAAGTTCGGGGTAATACCCGGTCGCCAAATCTGGCTGGATGGCGCGTTGATAAACAGAGGACGAAATCTTTTCGAGATGGGGTCGGAATACCGTTTTTCCGTGGGAGGGCGCCCTGCCGAACTTGGGATCGTATCAAATCCCGCGGGCTATGAATACTATCTGCGCGTCGATGATGAACTTATTTTTTCAAAGAACGATAAAAGGAAAAGAATCGGGAAATCCACCGCGAGGAGATTTGAACAACGTCAGAGATGGATCGATGCGGGAAAAAAGTATGGGCTTGAGTATATCCCGCAGCCAGCAAAACAATACGCATTCCAACATCGCCTGATCGGTTATATTGAGAATTTCCTGGTGATGATCGCCCCGGGAGTCCGAAACTCCGGGGAGAATTCCGTACCAGGTCATTACATCCTGATCCGCCATTCATCCATTGACGCGGACAAGATGAAGGAATTAAAAAACAACGAAGAGATCAAAAAAGCCATTAAAAACCATAAAAGGACGTCACTGATTGGTTTGATATTCAACCAGAGTTCACAATCTTTCTTTACGACATCAGGATTCAAAAAAGCCAGCGAGTCTGAAGTGGTTGGGCGTCTAGTGTCAATTGTTCCTGTCATCTCGAAAAGTCTAAAATACACCAGCGCGGACAAATGCGAAGGCTATGAATGTAAATTTCCCTATAACAAGGATTTGATTCTAACCATCGTCAATGGAGTTCCTTGTGCCATGTGCCAGGAGTGCATCGATCGTATTGGCGATGTCGGTAAAAAGGCAGAAGAGCAATACAAAAAACAGCCCGGTAATCTCGGAAAAGGGACACTTTATGGACTGGCAGCAACATTCCTGGGAGCAATTGCATGGGCTTTGGTTATCGTTTTTCTGGACCGAATCGGCGGGGTTTTTGCCATACTTATCTTCTTCCTTGTTGTTAAAGCGATGGATCACGCAAAAACGAAAAGAACTCTCATGAGTTTGTCCATCGCGGGCGTGCTTTCCCTTGCAGGATCAATAGCAGGATCATATTTTGGTTTGGCAGGATATTTATTCAAGGAAGGTAAATTTGAGCCAACGATAAATGAGTTCTTAAAACTGGCGGATCCTTTTTGGATCATCCCAAATTATTGAATGAAACGATCCTCTTTTCCCTGATCGGGATTATCCCCTACTTGTTCATCGCATGGAGTGCAAACCGAAGATATTTGAAGCGATTTTTCAAACCTGAAACTGAGGTGATCAAGAATTTCGAATTCAAACGATGATGGAAGGAATCGTCACCTGCCGTTTATCCCTGTACATTGAAAGGAACCCATGACCATTCGAATCCATCCTGCCCATTCCTGATATTTTCTCCGCCCGGAGAGCCTTGTGCATCCAGCCGCATTACGACGACAACGACATCGGCGCGGGCGGAACCCTGGCACAACTGGCAAAAAATGGCACAGAGGTGATCTACCTGACCGTCACGGATGACCTGGCAGGGGTGGTGGATGCATCCCTCTCACGGGAGGCTGCCCTGGAGTCACTTGCCCGGGACCAGCAGGCATCCGGGAAAATCACCGGCGTGAAGGAGCAGATCCAACTGAATTATCCAGACGCGGGCGAGTACAGCTACTTCTCCCTGCGGCGCGACCTGCTGAAATATATCCGCCTGCTCCAGCCGGATCTTGTGTTCACCTGCGATCCCTGGCTGACCTACGAAGCACATCGTGACCACATCCAAACCGGGCTGGCTGCAGCAGAGGCGGTCCTGTTCTCCAGCCTGTTGAAGATCCCCTGCTCCGATCCCGCGGTGGACGCCGCATACAAGGGACATTCCATCGACGGCGTGGCTTTTTACTACACACGCGAGCCGAACCAGGTCATCGATATCAGCACCACCTGGGAGACCAAGGTGGCAGCCATACGAAGTTACGCGACGCAAATCCCTCCCGATGCCGCTGACCAATTGATGATGGCACTCCAGTTCAAATCCAGCCAGATATGTGAAGGCAGGGACTTCCAGTACGGTGAACCTTTCAAGATCCTGCATCCAAGCGCCCTGCATTGCGGACTATAAACCATGAAAATCGGAATCGTCGGCGGCACCGGCAATATCAGCCAATCCATCGTCCGGCTCCTGCTCAAACAGGGGCATGAGGTCGTGGTCTTCAACCGCGGGCAGAAGGCAACCATCCCCAAAGGGGTGCGACTGATCCAGGGTGACCGCGCAGACAGGGAAGAGTTCGAACGAAAGATGCAGGCGGAGAAATTCGAGGCGGCGATCGACATGATCTGCTTCACCGCCGAGGAGGCTGCCTCGAGCGTGCGCGCCTTCCGCGGGGTGGGCTGGTTCGTGCAGACCTCCACCACCTGCACGTATGGCATCCAGTACGACTATTATCCATCAGATGAAACTCATCCCCTGCGCCCCAACACGGAGTATGGGCGGAACAAGGTCGCGGCAGACCATGTTTATCTCGAGGCGTATCATCGCGAAAAATTCCCGGCGGTGATCATCAAACCGTCCACCACCTACGGACCCATGCAGGGCATGCTGCGCCAGATCTGCTGGGACTTCTCGTGGATCGACCGCGTCAAAAAGGGCAAACCGATCATCGTGTGCGGAGACGGTCTGGCGCTGCACCAGCACATGCACGTGGATGACATCGCCCAGGCATTCGCGGGCGTGATCGGGAAGGAACATACCATCGGGCAGACCTACAACGCGGTCAACCGTGGTTATATCACCTGGGCGGACTATCACCGGCTGGCAGGGAAGATCCTGGGCAAAGAAGTGGAACTCGTGGGAGTGCCATTCAGTGACCTGATGAAACTAAACGTCCCCGCCTCTGAAATCCTGGCGGACGAATTCGCATTCAACCTCTACTACTCATCCGGGAAGTTGTTCCGTGACGTGCCGGAGTTCCATCCGCAGATCTCCCTGGAGACAGGCATGACCCAGGTGTTTGAAGTGATGGAGCGCGAGGGCAGGATCCCCAATTCAGATGAACTGACCTGGGAGGATGAGATCATTACCAGACAGAAAAAGGTGACAAAATGACGCCCAATCCGCTGCTTAAAAAAGCTGGGCTATTCAGATTCCGACCGCCTCGTCATCATCCATACCGATGACATCGGCATGTGCCAGGCATCCATCCAGGCATACAAGGACCTGTGGGAGTTCGGCACCATCTCCTCGGGTGCAGTGATGGTCCCCTGCCCGTGGTTCCCGGCGACCGCGCAGATGTGCCGCGAGAATCCCGGGATGGACATGGGCGTGCACGCCACCCTGAACGCGGAATGGGACGGTTATCGCTGGGGACCCATCTCCACGCGTGACCCGGAGAGCGGACTTCTCGACAAGGAGGGTTACTTCCCCAGGGACCGCGAATCCGTCCACCAGAACGCCAAGCCTGAAGCAGTGGCGGTCGAAGTCAATGCCCAGGTCGAGCGGGCGCTGGCAGCGGGGATCGACGCCACCCACGTGGACACGCACATGGGCACGGTCACCCACCCCAACTTTGTGCAATCCTACCTGCAGGCAGGCATGAGCCGGATGCTCCCGACCATGCTGCCGCGCGCAACAGCCAGGGGATTCGACATGATGGGCGTGGATGAATCCGCCCTGGCAATGTACACACCGATCCTGCAGCAACTGGAAACCCAGGGCATCCCGATGCTCGACGGGCTGTTCTCGATGCCGCTTGAACATGACCGGGACCACATCGGCGTGGCGAAGAAATTACTGGGTGAGATTCCCACAGGCATCACGCACTTCCTCTTTCACCCATCCATTGATACACCCGAACTGCGCTCCATCTGCCCGGATTGGAAGGCGCGGGTCGCGAACTATCACGCCTTTATGAGCGCTGAATTGAAGACCTTCATCCAGGAATCAGGAAATCAAGCTCATCGGCTACCGCGCCATCCGCGAGGCGATGAGAAAAAGCTGAACATCAATTCCCGAACCAGGCACATCCCCGGAGGTCACATGCAAAACAACAAACTGCCCTTTGGACGCGTTGCACTCTACTCAATGGCATCTGCGGGTCTGAACATCCTTGCCATCACGCTGGACACCTGGATCCTGTACTTCTACGCGCCACCTCCCGATTCTGGACGCGTGCAATATTTACCGCTGGCGTGGATCGGCGTGCTGATGGTCATCGCGAGCCTGTGGGATGCGGTCATTGACCCGTTCATCGGTCATTGGAGCGACACCCTGCGGTCCCGCTGGGGACGCCGGCGCCCGTTCCTCGTGCTTGCCTCGCCGTTCGTCCTGCTGGGCGCCATCCTGATCTGGACCCCGCCCGGGACGAACTTCACCCTCAACGCGGTCTACTTCCTGATCATCACGCTGATGTACCGCACCGCCTACAGCCTGGTGGGGATCCCCTACGATGCCACATTGCCCGAGATGGCTCCGGATGCGAAGGCACGCGTGGGATTGAGCTATTGGAAGAACGTCTTTGGCATCCTGGGCGTGTTGATCGGCTCGCTGGTCGCCGCGCCGTTGTTCGACCAGATCGGCGCAGTGTACATGGGCATCGTGGTCGGCGTGGTCGGCATCGTCACGATCTACCTGACCCTGCTGGGTCTGCGCGAGACCGACCGCCCGCTCGGTGAGCCCATGCCCGTGCTGGAGGGCATCAAGGCGACCTTCCAGAACAAGCAGTTCATCATCGTGTTCATTTCCACGCTGTTCGTGCATGTCGCCTACCAGATGATCCTGCTCAATTTCCCATATTTTGTCACGCTCGTCCTGCGCGAGACCGAAGGGGACGTGGGCATCTACCAGGGAGTGATGATCATCCTGATGGCGCTTACCGGTCCCTTGTGGATGTGGTGGAACAAGAGGCGCCCTCAGCGCTGGCTGCTGAACCTGACCATGATCGGGCTGGTGATCGCCATCGGCTTGGGATTCCTGGTGGGCGGCACGGACATCCTGCCGCTCAACATCCAAGCCTTCATCCTGGTCACGTTGATCGGGGTGACACTGGGCGGCTACCTGATCGTCATCTATGCCATGATGGGCAACGTGGTGGACTACGACGAAATGCTCACCGGGCGCAGGCGGGAAGCCATCTACTACGGCACCTTCTCGTTCGCCATCGGATTGGGCAGTTCGGTGGGCGCACTGATCCTGCCGCTGCTGCTGGATACGTTCGGGTACACGCGTGAGAACCCGCTCGGGGTGCGCGTGGCCTTCCTGGTGATGGCATTGTTCGTGTTGATCGGGTACATCATTTTCCAGTCCTACAAGCTGGGCGATACGCCCGAGGAAACCCGCCGGAACTTGAAGATGGAGTAGAAAACGGATATGTCCATCTCCCCCACTCTGCATGCCGGCGTCGCCCGCCGTGACATCACCCCGCCGAAGGGAATTTACCAGATCGGTTACGGCGATCGCACCAAGGGCAACACCGGCGTACACGATGCCCTGACCGCCACCGCCCTGGTGCTCGATGATGGAACGAAGCGCATCGCCATCGTTGCCCTGGACATGCTGACCATCAACGAGTTCATCGTGGACCGGGTCGCGCCCGCCTCGCACCGACCGAGGTGCTGCTGTGCTGTTCCCATACCCACTCCGGTCCGATCGCCTACGCGGATGAGAAGTCGCCCCGCAAGGACCGGGAGTACATCAACTCACTGGTGGACAACATCACTGCCGCCGTGCAGGAGGCAGGCTCAGGATCTCATGCCGGCGCGGCTGGAATATTCGCACGGCGAGGCGGAGGTGGGCATCAACCGCCGCGAGCGAAAGCCCGACGGGCACATGGAGATCGGGCGCAATCCCGCCGGGGCGCGGGATAAATCGGTGCAGGTGGTGAGCGTCCTTTCAGCTGCCGATGGGAGAAGGCTCGGGACACTGGTCAACTATGCCTGCCACGGCACGGTGCTCGGACCGGACAACCTGCTGATCTCTGCGGATTGGATCGGTGCGATGCGCCGGAAGGTGGAGGCGGAACTCGGCGGGCTGGCTCTCTTCCTGCAGGGTGCGACGGCGAACATCAACCCCGATATGTATTGGGAGGATGCGCACGCATTTGAGAAGGTGACTGAACAGGGCACAAAAGTGGCGGATGCTGTCCTAACGTGCCATCCGCGCAGGAATCAGAAGGGATCCATGGCACTTCCACTTGGCATCGAACGCGGTGAGGCCTGGATGCCGACCGAGACCCCCGTCACCACCTCCCGCCCTCCGAAGAATTACGGCAAACCCCTCGCTGGCACTTGCCAACCTGCCCGGTTTCATGGCAGTCTTTGCGGACATCCTGCTCAAGCAGCGATATCCGTGGAAACCGGTCATCGAGGCACGAGATGGATTCTGGTCCGTGCCTATGCGAATCAACTGTTCTTCGCATCGGCGACCTGGCGCTGGTCACCTTCGGCGCGGAGACCTTTACCGAGATCGGCATGAAGGTGAAGGACGCCTCCCCTGCCGCACATACGCTTTTCGCCAGCATCACGCGATGGCTGCATCAGTTACCTGCACACGGAAGAGTCGCACCCGGAGGGCGGTTATGAAGTGGATGTGGCTCCGCTGGCATACCGCTACCCCGGCAAATTCCAGGCAAAATGCGAAAGCATCGCCCTCAGACACACGGAAGACATCCCTGAAGAACTTGTGGAGTTGAGATGACCACTACAACAGCAGTCCCCGAATTTCAGACCAGCAGGAAAACGCGCATCATGTATTCCCTCGTCAGCCTGGGCGTGGCGACCATTTCCGAGGCGATCGCGGGCATCATCGCCTTCTACATCGTGGATGTGAAGAACCTGCCGGTGACCTGGTATTCCACCTTCTGGTTCTTCTACACCATCTATAACGCCCTAAACAACCCCGCCCTCGGCTATTTGTCGGACCGGACGCGCACCCGCTGGGGGCGGCGCATCCCCTACGTCCTGTTCGGCGGATTGCCCTACGCGGTTGCATTTGCCCTGATCTTCACCGCGCCTTTCGACGGCAGGGACAACCCCGTCGGTCTGCTGGTCTATTTCGGCACGATGATCGTGATATGGGAAGGGCTTTACACTGCCATCGCCACGGGCTACTACGGGCTCCTGCCGGAGATGTTCGAGTCGTATCGCGAACGGACGGATGTGGCTGCCAAGATGAACATCTTCCAGACGATCGCGCTGGTGCTGGGCGCAGCCCTGCCCCCGCTGCTGGCGGACATCCTGGGCTGGTCGGGCATGGCGATCCTGCTGGCGGTGATCTCGGTGATCGCGATCTATATCGGCGCGCCGTTCCTGTTCGAACAGAAACAACTGAAAACGGACACCAGTTTCCCGTTCATGCAGGCGCTCAAATACACCTTCATGAACCGCAGCTACCTGACCGCTGCAGGCGCGCAAATGGCGAGGTTCTTCGCCACCGGCACGCTCCAGACCGGCATCCTGTTCTATTTGAAATACAGCCTCAAGGTGGACGAAGGGCTGGCCACAGCCATCCTGGGCATCGCCTTCCTGGTCGCCATGCTCTCGCTGTATCCCTGGCGAAACTGGGTGGCCAACAAACTTGATTCGCGCCGCACGCTGATGCTTGCCAATGCGGTCATGATCCTCGGGATCGTCCCGATGGGTTTTTCACCGAACATCAACTTCACCTATGCGGCGGCGATCGTGCTCGGCATCGGTCTGGGCGGGCTGGTATTGATCGGTGATGTGATCATGACCGAAGTGGTGGACGAGGATGAAGTGAAGACCGGTCACCAGCGGGCGGGCATGTACTTTGGCATGAGCGGTTTCCTGATCACCTTGAGCGGGCTGTTCATTTCCACCGTGTTCGGTCTGATGATGCCTGCCTTCGGCTACGATACCCTGCTCGAAGTCCAGCCTGCCTCCGTGGACCTGGGTTTCCGCATCTTCCTGACCGTCCCGACAACCATCGGATTCCTGCTGGCGATCCTCCTGCTCTGGCTGTATCCACTGCACGGCGAGTACCTGAAGAAGATCAAGGAGACGATCGCAGCGAAGCGGGAATCCCCGCAGGCTGGATAAGGAGGTAACATGAAAATCACTGTGATCGGCGGCGGGTCCACCTACACGCCGGAACTGGTCAACGGGTTCCTTGCGACGGCAGGGACACTGCCGCTGAAGGAACTCTGGTTGATGGATATCGACGAGGAACGCCTCTCGATCGTCGGCGGGTTCGCGCAACGCATGGTCAAGGCGAAAGGGAACCCGTTCAAGGTGGTGCTGTCCCTGAACCAACGCGAGGCAATTGCCGGCGCCTCGTACGTGATCACGCAGTTGCGCGTGGGACAGATGCCTGCCCGCCGAGGGGACGAGTATCTCGGTCTGCGGCACGGCTTGATCGGTCAGGAGACGACCGGCGTGGGCGGCATGGCAAAGGCGTTGCGCACCATCCCGGTCATCCTGGATATTGCCAGGGATATCCGCGAAGTCGCTCCGGGCGCGCTGCTGGCGAACTTCACCAACCCCGCCGGACTGGTCACCGAAGCCCTGATGCGGCATGCGCCGGATGTGCCTGCCGTGGGCGTGTGCAACGTGGGCATCACCACCAAGATGGGCATCCTGGAGGAACTGGAGAAAGCCACCGGCTCGCACGTGGATTCGGAACGCGCAGTGCTCAACACGCTGGGGCTCAACCATCTCACCTGGCACCGGGGTTTCACCATCGACGGGGAGGAGATGTGGGCAATGATCTTCCCGGCGTACGTGGAGTCGCTCAAACAGGAATCGGAGCCGGAATGGGATGCGCGCACGATCGAGTCGCTCGGCATGATCCCCAATTACTACCTGCAGTACTTTTATTACACAAAAAAGAAATTTGCCTCCCAGGAAAAATGGCCGCCCTCGCGTGCCGAGGAGGTGATGGAGATCGAAAAGGACCTGCTGCGCGAATATGCCGACCCCAGCCTGACCGAACCGCCCGCAGGACCTGATGAAGCGCGGCGGGGCGTATTACTCCACGCTGGCAACACAATTGATCAATTCCCACCACAACGACCTGGGGCAGGTGCACGTGGTGAATGTCCGCAATAACGGCGCAGTGAAGGAATGGAATGCGGACTGGGTGCTGGAACTGCCCGCCAAGGTGGACAAAAAAGGCATCCACCCGCTGCCCGCCCCGCCCCTGCCCCCCGCCTGTTTCGGGCTCATCTCGCAGGTCAAGATGTACGAACTGCTGACCGTCGAAGCCGCCGTGCATGGCGACCGCAACGCCATGTATCAAGCCCTGCTGGCGCACCCGCTCGGTCCCAGCGCGGACAAGGTGCAGGAAGTGCTGGAGGACATGCTTGAGACCAACAAACAGTGGCTGCCTCAATTCAAATAGGAAGAGCCCATGAAATACTTCCTCGGCATTGACGTAGGCTCCTCAAAAACCCATGCCCTGATCGTGGACGAAGACGGCAATTCGACCGGCTTCGGAAAAGCCTGGGGCGGAAATTATCAATCCTATGGATATGACGGATTGGAAACCGCCCTGAAAGAATCCTTTGAGGGCGCCCGGAGGATGGCAGGGGTGGAAGCTGCAGAGATAGCCGGGGCAGGCTTTGGCGTCGCGGGATATGATTTCCTGTCCGACCGCCCGGGTCACCTGCAAGCCATCGCGGCGCTGGGGCTGTCCTGCCCGGTCGAAGTGGTCAATGACGGCGTGAACGGACTGCTGGCTGGCGCGACGCGGGGCATCGGCGTGAACGTCACGGCAGGCTCATCCAATAACTGCCGCGGGCGCAACAGGGAGGGAAAGGAAGGGCGGATCGTCGGCAACGGTGCGACCTTCGGCGAATACGGCGGGGCGGTGGAGATCGTGCGACTCGGTCTGCAAAAAGTGAACCATGCCTGGATCAAGCGCATCCCACCCACTGCGCTGACACAGATCTATCTGAAGGCGGTGGATGCGAAGGATGAACTGGACCTGATGGAAGGTCTGTCCAACGACCACTATCATCTATTCCCGTTCATTGCCGTGGAGATCATCGAGGCTGCACGCGCGGGGGACGAGGCTGCCCGGGATGTGATCCGCTGGTCGGGGGAGGAACTCGGCTGGCTGGCGGTCTCGGTGGCGCGGCAGATCGGGATGGAAAACGAGGCGGTGGAGGTCATCCAATCCGGGAGCATCTTCGATGCAGGGACGATCCTCACCGATCCCATGCGGGAGGTGGTGATGCAGACATTGCCCGCGGGCGATCCTCAAACGCCTGGACGGTCCGCCCGTTGTGGGCGCGGTCATCCTCGGCATGGAACAGGCGCATTTTGACGGTTATGCCGTCCGGGATGTGATGGTTCGAACAGCCAGGGAAATGGTCAAATGACCCTGGTTCATTAAGCAAAACAATAATAATTTTGAGTCAGGGAGTTACGATCATGTCTGAACTTGCAATTCTTGGTGGACCGAAGACCCGCACGGAATCCTACCCAGCCTGGCCGGTCTGGGATGAGCGCGACCTGCAGGCGGTCGCGGAGGTGGTCCGTTCGGGACGCTGGGGAGGATACCCCTACCCCGGTCCGAAGACCGCGGAACTGGCGGAGAAATTCTCGCAATTACAGGGAGGCGGTTACGCCGTCCCGATGATCAACGGGACAGTGACCATGGAGGTCGCGCTGCGTGCCTCCGGCATCGGCTGGGGCGATGAGGTGATCGTGCCGGCTTATACCTTCCAGGCGACCGCCGCCGCCCCGATGTCCGCGGGCGCCATCCCGGTCATCGTGGATGTTGACCCGAACACCTATTGCCTCGATCCCAAGGCTGCCGCCAAAGCCATCACACCCAGGACGAGAGCCATCATCCCGGTCCACCTCGGGCACCAGATGGCGGACATGGATGCCATCATGGAACTGGCGGAGAAGCATAACCTGGTCGTCATCGAGGACTGTGCGCATGCCCACGGCGCGAAGTGGCGCGGCAGAGGTGCAGGGACGATCGGTCATTTTGGCTCGTTCTCCCTGCAATCCTCCAAGACATTGACATCCGGTGAGGGAGGCATCCTGCTCTGCCGCACGCCGGAATCCGCGGCGCTGGCTGCCAGCGTCATCGACTGCGGGCGCAGACATGCCCTGGGCGGCGGCGGGGAGGACCCGCATGGATTGGCGGTCCAGGGTGGCAACTTCCGCCTGGGCGAGATCCAGGCTGCGCTGGCGCTGGCGGGCATCGAGCGCTTCCCCGCGCAGGCGAAACAGCGCGAGGAAATGGCTGCCTACATGGACGAAGCGTTGAGCGAGGTCAAGGGCGTGCGCGTGCTCAAGCGCGATGAACGCCACACCACGCGCTCCTTCTACCGCTACATCTTTGCCATCGACCCGCAGGAATTCGGTGTGGAGCATGACGTACTGTGCGGCGCGCTGGATGCGGAGGGAGTGGATTGCTGGGTGGGTTACGAAGCCATGCACAACTATGAATTGTTCCAGCCGCAGAAATCGAAGCTGGCTGTGCCCAACGCCTTCCCGGAGTATTTCAAGTTCAATGAGATGGATCTGCCGAATGCCACGCGTGCCTGCGAACATGAGGCGGTCTGGCTGGATGAGGCGGTCTTCCGCGCCGGACCGAAGGGTGTGGATGATGCGGTCGCGGCAATCAAGAAGATACAGAGGAATGCAGAAGAATTGAATGCGGCGGCAGAGGAATTGAGGCGGAAATACGGAAAGTAGTTCCCTGCCAGAAATTAAGCGCCCTCCATTCCAAATGAATGAGGGCGCTTTTATTCAGCACAGCCATAGGGCGATTTCCATTACCATTTTCCGGCATTCCTCCACTTGACTTTCCCCGCACTGATACTATACTTTGGCAGGAATTGAGCGTCACGTCGGTACTTTGCAGAATTCAGGCATACAGCCTGGGAGGGAACTCCGCATGGGAAAATCCGGCACCGGTTCTGGAAAAAATATCCGCGTCCTGATCGTGGACGATCATGCCATGGTACGCCAGGGTCTGCGGACCTTCCTGGAATTGCAGGATGCCTCCGACCTGCCCATCGAAGTAACGGGGGAGGCTGCCAATGGGCTGGAGGCGGTGGAGCTTAGCAGACAAATCCAACCCGACATCGTCCTGCTGGACCTGGTGATGCCGGAAATGGACGGGTTGCAGGCAACGCCAAAAATCATCGAAGCCAGCCCAAAATCACGCGTCATCATCCTCACCAGTTTCGGAGACGAGGAAAGAGTCCTGCCCGCCATCCGCGCCGGGGCACAGGGCTATCTTCTCAAGGATATCCCGCCAGCCGAATTGGTACAGGCGGTGCGTGAGGCATACCAGGGGAAGGTGCAATTGCATCCCGAGGTTGCCAGGAAACTGATGTCGCTGGCTGCCGCGAAGGATGAAACGGAACCCAGTGCCGCGGCGACAAAATCCGACGACGGATTGACCGACCGCGAGCAGGAAGTCCTGCAGTTGATCGCCGACGGCATGAACAACCGGGATATCGCCGCGAAACTGGTCATCAGCGAGAAGACCGTCAAGACCCACGTCAGCAACATCCTCAACAAGCTGAACCTGGACGATCGCACGCAGGCTGCCATCTACGCTGCGTAGAGACACGGGAACAAATAATGCGCACTGCGGGCGTGTTCCTGATCTTTGCCGCGGTCACATTACGCGGCGCGGTACTTTTCTGGGGGAATGCACGCTTCGGCGCAGTGACAGGCTTACTGGCAGCCTACGGGCTGCTGCTCATCCTCGAAACGTGGTCGGTCCATCACAAAAAGTTCCAATCCAGGATACTGCGCAGGCGATCTACCTGCTCCTTCAAGCCACGCTGGTCGTCCTGATATTGGACAGGTCCTTCTACGAGGATTTTTTCAACCTGCTTTTCATATCCATCAGCCTGGAGGCGGTGGCATTCTTTGGCAGGCGTTGGGGATACGCATGGATCATTGCCTTTTCCATCGCGATCCTGAGCGTCATGCAGTTTTCCGAACAGGGTCAACTCTTCGGGCTGACGATGGGAATTTTATACAGCGGCATCTGCTTCCTCTTCGGCGGTTACGCCTACCAGGTCCTGAAAGCCGAAGTCGGTGCGCGGGGAAAATCAAAATGCCTTCAACGAATTGCAGGCTGCCCATCATCAACTCCAGGGTTACGCCGACCAGGTGGCGAACCTGGCAGTGGAGCAGGAACGCAACCGCCTGGCGCGTGACCTGCACGAACTCGGTCACGCAGACGGTCTTCAGCATGAACCTTGCCGCGCAATCAGCACGCGATCCTGCTGGACAAGGAACCGCGGCGTGCCCCGGGACAGTTGCTCCGCATCGAGGAGCTTGTCCGCCAACGCCCTGCGGGAGATCCAATCCCTTGTCTCGCAATTGAAGCCGCGCTCGCCTGTGGACGAAGGTCTGCCCTCCGCCCTGCGGCGCCTGGCAGACGAACGCCACTCACGCGACGGTTTGCGGGTTTCACTGGAAATCGACGGCGAACCGACCTCTCCGAAGCGGAAACCCTGGGACTGTATTCCATCGTCAACGAAGCCCTGACCAACGTGGTCAAGCACAGCGGCATGCGCGAAGCCATGGTGCGTTTGAAATTAAAGGATGGCATATCCTCCCTGGAAATCGAAGACAACGGACAGGGTTTCGATCTGAAATCAGCACAAAACCAGCGCGGGCATCTCGGGCTGGCAAGCATGTACGAACGGGCGGGCGAGATCGGGTGGAGGCTCTCGGCGGAGTCGGAAAAGAACCAGGGGACACGAATTCTCGTGACGCGAAACCCACCCGGAGGTCAGGAATGAAGCGGGCAGGCTATCAAGGCAGTTACCTGATCGGATTCATCGTCATCGCGGTGGTAGCCATCCGGACGTTGATCCATTTTCAAGGACAACCTGCGCTCGTCTACCTGATCCCGTTGCTCGGGCTATACACGCTGCTCTATATCCTGGAGCCGTGGTTTTCGAGCCGCTTCCCGCGTGCGCCGATGGTATACATCCCCCTGCAAGCCCTGGTGGTAATTATCACTCACCAACCTGCGCCCATACACCGACATCACATGCCTGTTATACCTGCCGCTCGGCATCCAGGTGATGCGTGCCTTTTCGCGGCGGACTGCGACGATATTGATGATCCTGCTTGTCCTGCTGCTGTCCGTCACGCTGATCGTTGGGCTGGGATGGCTGGGCGGGATGGCGCTGATCCTGCTTTATCTCGCGGTCGGCGCGTTCCTGATCTCGTACGATTTTCTGTTTTCGCAGACACAGGCGGACGAGGCGGAGAGCCGGCGCCTGCTCGCGGACCTGCAATCCGCCCACACCAGGCTGCAGGAGTACGCTGCGCAGGCGGAGGAACTGGCTTCAGCACGTGAACGGAACCGGCTGGCGCGCGAACTGCACAACTCCGTCAGCCAGGCGATATTTTCCATCACGCTGACCTCCCAATCCGCCCGCATCCTGCTTGAACGCGAGCCGGCGCGCGTCCCCGAACAGGTGGACCGCCTGCAGGAGATGACCGGGCAGGCTCTCGTCCAGTTGCGCTCGTTGATCGCCCAATTGCGTCCCCCCAGGATAAATAGCAACCGAGTCACATGGTTCCGGAATAATCCGCGGATGCAGTCCTTTGCATCCGCGCTGATGTCGCTGCTCCAGTGGAGAGCCTTCTACGACCCTGGATGGAGCCTCTCCATCCCAAGTCGTACTCCCGATATCCGCCCGGATCACGAGGGGAAATTCAGTCTGGCGCCAGATGTGTTAAAGCGGGGAAATGCTTATAGTGTGGGCGTACAAACAAAAAGGAACTTCCAATGACCATTCAAACCCAAACCATCCCCGCAAGACTGAGCGAATTCGTCGTAGCGCCTGATTCCAGTTGCGGAACCCATTTACGCCAATCCCTGCGATTACGGCTTCGACTTCGATGCGGAAGAGCTGGCTAACGCGCAGCCCACTTCCCGCCAGCCTGCTCTGCGCAGTCCCTGCCCGAAGTGGACGCGCTCGAATTTGAAGCAGCCTTCCACTACTTCCTCTCGTGACGGGTGAATCAATGACCGCCATTCGAATTCTACTGGTGGATGATGTGGAGCAGGCACGGCGCGACCTGGGTACCGCATTGAACCTCTTCGATGACCTCGAAATCATCGGTGAAGCCGGGAACGGACTGGAAGCCATCTACCTGGCTCAATCCCTGGGACCGGATGTCATCCTGATGGACCTGGAGATGCCGGTGATGGACGGGTACGAGTCGACACAGCAGATCAAGTCGCTCCGCCCATGCAGGATCATCGCGCTGACCGTGCACGATTACGAATTGGCACGCGCAAAAGCAAAACGATCCGGAGTGGATGCCTTTCTCGTCAAAGGCACGCCGGTCACAACAATCGTTCAAACCATTTTTGAAAAGGAGTAAGCCATGGTTACGCAAACTGCCCAACGCAGGTACGACCTCGACTGGTTAAGAGTGATCGCCATCCTGTCGGTCTTTGTCTACCACTCGACACGCTTCTTCAATCTATCGGATTGGCACGTCAAGAACCCGGTCACATACGGCTGGGTGCAGGTGCTCGAGATGTTTATGGAGATCTGGATGATGCCGGTCATCTTCCTTATCTCGGGTGCCAGCATTTTCTACGCCATGAACAAGGGTGGAGCCGGGACATTCTTCAAGGATAAATTCCTGCGCCTGTTCATTCCGCTCCTGGTGGCGGCATTCACCTACGTGCCCTTGCAGGTCTACCTGGAACGCATCACGCATAGTGAGTTCAGTGGTTCGTTCTTAGCCTTCCTACCGCGATACTTCGATGGCGTCTACATGGATGTCGGTGGTACAGGCAACTTCGCCTTCGCCGGCATGCACATGTGGTATGTGATGATCCTGCTTCTCTACTGCGTGATGTTCTACCCCCTGTTCCGATGGTTGAAGGGTGGCGGGCGGGTCGTGATGGAAAAAATCGGCAGCTTCTTCGCCTTCCCCTGGACGACCTGGCTGGCATTGGCTCTCCCGATGGTGATCCTGCATACCTTCGTGAGCGACACTGAACTGGAATTCGGTTCCGGTGGCTGGCCTTTCCTCCACTACATCCTCTATCTGCTGTACGGCTTTGTGATCGTTTCACACGAACGCCTGCAGACCAATCTCAAACGGATGCGCTGGTACAACCTTGCCCTTGGGACGATGTTCACCGCCATCTTCATCAGCCTGATCGTCTTCCCCAGCCTGGCAACACTGGAGGACGCGCTGGGTGACCTGTTCTGGATCTTGAGCGCCTGCAGCCTGATCCCCGCCTTCCTCGGGTTTGGCATGCAACACCTGACGACAACCAACACCTTTCTCAAGTACGCATCCGAGGCAGTCATGGGCTTTTACATCCTGCACCAGACCGTCCTGCTGGTGATCGGTTACTTCGTTGTGGGCTGGAACATCCCCGACTTTGCCAAATGGGCATTCATCGCCGGGAGCTCGTTCGCCAGCATTATACTCATCTATGAGTACCTGATCCGCCGCGTGAATGCCATGCGCTTCCTGTGCGGGATGAAGCCATTGAGGAAAGAGGTCTCCACCCAGTCTGCAGAAAGGAAAATCTCTGAAACAGCCTAGATCCTCCACTTGAAAAACACACTTCCGGCTGAATTGATATCACCGCCGGAAGTTGTGTTTTAATATTGTCAACTGTCCATTTACGGATGGCATCCTGAAAGTGGAAGCCGAGCTGCCACATCGCATGCCCCAAGACGTTCCAGCCAAATTCCACCCGCCATGCAGGTGGACGTTGTCAGCCCGCTACTGCCCCCTGGCTTGGAATTTTCAGGAAGCCTGCCCCAACTGCCAAAGCCTTCGGGCAACCAGGATGTTCCAAATTAACAAGCAGACGACGGAAAAGAGCGAAACGAAGAGCCCGATGGCGGGAATGAAGAGACCAAAGTCCAGCAGGCTGGATGCAATTCGGAAATACGCGGTCGATCTACTGAAAAGATGGCTCTTCAACATCACAACCGAAATGAGCAGACCGCCGATCGAACCCAGGAAATAACTCACTTGAAATGTCGTACCGTGGAACATGGCTACCAGCGTCTCACCCGCCGCCAGGAACGCCGACCGCTGTGCATCTGCCGCAGCCGCCGCGTATTGCCCGCTGAGGAAAAGCATTTCAAAGGCGGGGCGTGCAACAATGAACGAAACCACACCGATCAAGGTCAATGCCATGTAGATGGCTGTGAGGGATGGGTCAACCTTTCGGAGCGTCACGAACAAGGCGAGGGCAAGCGGGACCGACAAAATGGTGTAAATCACCATCAGCAGTTCGAAGGCAAGCAAACCCTTGAATTTATTTTGTTGGAACAGTGCGAACCAATCCGCGGCAGTCCCTTCAAGCGGAGGCGGAGCAGCCACGAACACAACAAACTGGCTCAGGATGATGATCACCATGATCCAGGAGCAAAGACTGCCGATCTTATAGAGACTGTTCCAGCCGGATTTGGATTCATTTGGATCAATTGTCTTCATTTCATTTTCCTTTTCTCTTCACATCAACGTTACCGGTTTCCATTGGTTCAACCACGGGCGAATGGTGCAGGCTGGGAGAATTTCATTTTTTCATTTCCGGGGCAACCCGATTTTTCGCCCGGAAGTAGATGGCAATTCCAGCAGCAAGGATGACAAGGTCGAAGATGGTCATGAACACAAATCCAGGACCTGAGTTTTCCAGACCAAGACCAACCAGAGGTGAACCAACGAAGAACAAAGGCAGATTTGAATGCATCAGGAAGTCGAGCAACCAGTGACTGAAAACCACCGCTCCAAGCAGGAGACCGCTGTGCCAATCCTTGTAGAACAGGCGGACGATCACTGCCGCGGCGAGAGACCACACGACAGACATGAACAACCCGTGCGACCAGGGGTTCGAGATGGGAGCCAAATATTTGACCCCCTGGCTGAAATTCATTGTCATCACTGCTTTTTGTTCAAGCCCGATGGACGTAAACAAAAAATACAGGATCTCGTTTGTTTCAGCGGCGACCAGAAAAACCCACAGCGGAATCTTTAACGAGGCTGGCTTTGCTGCAAACCCAACCGCAAGGTGACCGATCCCGGACATGCCTATCTCCCCTGATCTTTGGCAAGCTGAAACAGCCTGACGGTCAGCATGACCATCCAGACCAGGAGCAGCAGACCGCCGGGCATGGCGAACAGCATTGCCATTTGCTTGACGGACGGTGCGAAAGTGACCAGGACAAGATAGACCAGCATCAAGGCGTTGCCGAGGATGCCGATGATCGAATTGATCCGGCTGAAAATCCTGCCCTGCAACATCACCAGGGACATCCCAAGCGAGGCAAGGGTCGGCAGGATGAACCCAAAGAATACGCCCAGGCTCCCGTGGGCACCGCGTGCAAGCATGGCTTCGCCCGCGGCGGCGAGCAGGCTCTTTTGCGGTTCGACTGCAACGGCATATTTTCCGCTCAACTCAAGCATGGGCAGGGCTGTGTTCGTTGCCACAAAAACGGTCGTCCCGATCAGAAAGATGACCAGGGAAAACAGGGCGTAGGGTTTGTTCGTCCTGCGGTGGGCGGCATACAACGCAAAATAGACGGGAATCGAAATGAGCTGGTTGACCGTGTTCAACAGGTCAAGGTTGTACAAGCCAAGCCAGGGATCCAACTGGAACTGTGCGAACCTGTCCACCGCCGTTTGCGGGAGTTCGGCAAGATTACTGCCCAGCGAAGACCCGACGATAATGTCGAGCACGATCGCCACCAACGAAAGGATGGCGGCAATTCCCCCAAAAACATAGACACTTTTCCATTGTGTTTCATTTTGTTTTATGTCAGACATTTTTTTCTTCCCAATTGATTTGATGGTTATTTCGACAGCAGCGGCTTTAAACCTGCTGCCCACTTCCGGATGGCATCCCAATCGCGGTGGTCGCCTTCCTTCCATGCGCCGAACAACACGCTTAAGCGGAATTTCAACCTGTCGCCGAACGAGGGGATCCTGCTGATCTCCAGACCACCCGCGAAGAATCCTTCGCTGACCGGTCGCACCAGGGCACGCACCGGATCCAGCCACGTGGATACGTGACTGCGATACCCTTCCCCGTTCTTCATGGATAAGGTCATGCACACCAGGAATGCCGCGAATGGTTTTTGCTTCAGTTCCGCCTGATGAGCGCGCATGAATTCCATTGCTTCGGGAAGCCACACACCTGCATTGATGGCACTGCCCGCCACGACCGCATCATACGCGGACAGGTCTTTCACATTCGCGCATGGGAAGCACATCCACCTGTGCCCCACTTTCCAGCAAGAGTCTTACCGATTGCTTCAGCCACACCCGGCGTCCAGCCTGTGCGACTGGCGTACGTGACAAGGATCTTGTTTTTCATGGGTTCCTTTTTGGGGTTTCAATATTCAGGACGATAATGCCGGAAATCAAGACAGGTCTAGTCAATTATTGACCATATATAGACCGTTCGCTATGGTACAGCCGTCCAGCAACTTTGGATAGGTGACAAATATCACATCTGCGGCGCGGAAAAAAGCAACAGCATTCCTCCGGCTTGCGTTTTTCCCTGGACTGCCTATAATCCTTACAATACTCTATGATCTTCGGCATCTCATCAATAATGGAGTGACCGGATGGAAAAACCAAAATCATCTTCAACGAATTCCCTGCTCTGGTTTTTTACCCTCGCTTTTGGTTTTTCGTGGCTATTTTGGCTATCCCCTGTTTTGTCGTCTCTGGGTGTCCTGTCATTACCAATTCCAAATATGGTTTGGGTAATTATTGGCGCTCATGGACCTCTTTTTGCTGCGGTAATCCTGACATCCAAATCGGGTGGTTGGGTGGCTGTCAAACAACTAATTCGTTCCGGTTTCAATCTCCGGATGGCACCAGGATGGTGGTTTGCCATTCTTTTCATACCTATTGCTTTAACAGGCATCGCCGTTTGGATGAATGTTGCTCTTAATGATTACCAGCCAGATACCACCATGCTGGCACAGCCCTTATTGATCGTTCCAACATTTCTACTCTTGTTTTTCCTGGGCGGTTCCTTCCAGGAAGAGTTTGGCTGGCGGGGATATGCGTTGCCGAGATTGCTTGCAATGTCGAATCCCATCATGGCAAGTTTGATCCTCGGAATAATCTGGGGAGTTTGGCACTTGCCACTATTCTTTATTTCCGGAACAAGTCAATCGTTCATGCCCTTCGGCATATTCCTGCTGCTGGGTGCCTTATTCAGTATTTTATTTACCTGGTTTTTCCTGCGTACAAATCGCAATCTATTCAGTGCACTTCTTTTCCACACAGCGATAAATACTTCACTTTCCCTATTCCCACCCATCGAGCAAAAAATCGGTGGAAACCAGATGGCTCTGACGTATTTGATGATCGCTTACCTGTGCGTATCAGGCTTGATCATCGCCAGGGACCCGGCTTTTTGGAAGACCAAAGTGGATCCAAGCTAAACGCACCCAACAAAGCCTTGTGGATGTGTGGGCGATTTATTCAAGCAGCAAGTCTTTCCATTCAGAGGCATGCAAAATGAAGAAACAAATAAACATCCTTGTGAGTTTGGCGATCATCCTTTCAATCCAGGCCTGCGGGAGTATCCCTGATCTTTTGGGAGCCGGTGAACCTCAATCTTCTCAATCCCAGGCAATTCCAGGCGAGGACAGCACAACCGGATCCACAAAGCCCCTATTTCCAGATCCAGACCACGCTGCGATCCAATCCGCCTTGCGCGGGCAACAAGGAGATGCGGAAGGATGCGATCCTGTCTCTGGATGCGTACCTGAAGGACGACGCTTCCCGCTGGAGCACCGAGATGAGCGTCCTTTACGGAAACATGATGGGCTTTGTGGAATCCGAGATCAACGAGCCTGTGACCTCCGGTGTGCGGATCTGGTCGATGTACAACCACGGATTTATCGTCAAAACACCGAGCACGGTCTTTGCATTCGACCTGGTCCATGGCTATCCCTCGTGGAAATATCAGATCCCGGATGCGATCCTCGAGCAGATCCAGGTGCTCTTTATCTCCCACAAGCATGACGACCACCGTGATCCGACGATCATCCGTGCGATCACAGATCTTGGTGGTGAAGTGGTGATGCCCGTGGAAGAATGGCTGGCGGGCCAAGACCTGGTCTATCTATCTGCAGATGAGGAGGTGACGCTGGCTGGTTTGCATATCAAAGCGTATGATGGATTGCATGGTGATATTCCTGTCCGCATGTATGTCGTGACAACCCCCGAGGGGCTGACGATCATGCACACGGGTGACAACCAGACATCTGAAACTTTGCCCGATGGGGTGACGGTGGACATCCTGCTCCTGAATGCCTGGGTAAACGAGAGCGGTTCTGCTTCACCCGTGGATGGCATGCGCAACAGCATCAATAAACTCACCCCAAGATTGACCATCCTGGGGCACATTCAGGAGATGAGTCACCTTTATGACCCATCCGACATCAAGTCGCGTTTGTCATTTGAAGCCCCCCTGGCTGTGGATGATGGATCGTTGCCGGGTTACGTGAGTGTCCAGGTCTGGGGAGAGCACTGCGATTTCCCGCCAGAATAGGAACTGCTGCCCGTGCCAGCAGGCAACGATATTGACCAATTGGCACGGATATTTGTGCACAAACACCGCCCACACCTGCCTGGCGGGAGGTCTGACCATCAACATGTTATGCCCGCCCGCGGCCGCCACCTCGGTGGCGCGTTTGACATGTTCCTGCTCCTTGATCCCGCGGAAATCCGTCAGCACGCCGCACAACCCCCTACGATCCATATTTTTCAGGAAATGCTCAATAACGCCTGCCGTTGTTCGACGGATTTGCCCGGTTTGACGCGCAGCTCGCCCACGGTCCCGCCGCGAGGCGCTTTGAGTTCGTTCTGCATTTTCATCGATTCCAGGATCATCAATACCTGTCCCTTTTGGATTTCCTGTCCTTCTTCGACAAAAATTGCCACCACCAAACCAGGCATGGGGGCGTTCAAACGGAAAGCGCCTATTTCATTCACCCTTCCCCCAGCGGCGGCATTCATTCTTTTTGAACGCTCACCTTCAACTGCCACAGTATAATTGCCGGTTCTTTATCTGTACTTCCCATCCGGCTTCAGCGGAGTAGAACGAAGGCGTCGTATGACTGTCCGCCCAGCAGGAGGGAATAAACCCGCTGGTCGCCGATGCGCTTGAAATCCACGGTCAACTCACGACCATTGACGTTAATAAGCTGCTCGTCAACAATCTCGATCCGATATTCCTTCCCGTTGATGGTGCAGGTATATTTCACGGAAGGCTCCCTACCGACGCATCCGTTCCAATCGCCCAGCCCGTTTCCAGTTGCTGGTTCGGTCACTCCCCGCGTTGGGTATTTTGCGGTGGGTTGATGCACCTCCGCATGTTCGACCAGCGCGGCAAAGATGGCTGCGATCTCATCGTGAGGATCCTGCTTCCCGCACGCCTCTTCCATTGAAAAACGCTCTTCCACGAAGCGCGTGTCGTAATGCCCAGCCATGAAACGGTGCGAGTCTATCAGGGTCTGATGGAATGGGATATTCGTACGCACACCTACAATCTGGTATTCCTCCAGGGCACGCCGCATACGCAGGATGGCCTGGCCGCGTGTATCGCCCCAGGCGACAAGCTTGGCGATCATCGAGTCGTAGTATGGCGTGATCTCGAAGCCGGGATATACACCCGTGTCCACGCGGATGCCCGGACCGGCAGGCAGGAGAGAGTGGGTGATGAGACCGGTGGATGGCAGAAAATCATTGCAGGGATCTTCCGCATTGATGCGGCATTCGATGGCATGACCGCGCAAACGGATATCCTGCTGCCGGAAACTCAGAGGTCGCCCACGCGCGATGCGGATCTGCTCCACCACAATATCCAAACCGGTGACCAATTCTGTGACAGGATGTTCCACCTGCAGCCGCGTATTCATCTCCAGGAAGAAGAAATTTTTATCCTTGTCCACCAGGAACTCAATTGTCCCGGCGTTGACGTAACCGACCGACTGGGCTGCCTTGACCGCCACTTCGCCCATCCTGCAGCGTAATTCTTCATCCACAAATGGGGAAGGCGCCTCTTCAAGCAACTTCTGATGGCGGCGCTGGATGGAGCATTCCCGTTCGCCCAGGTGGACGACGTTCCCGATGTGAATCCGCCAGTATCTGGATCTCGATGTGCCGCGCTCCTTCAACCAGTTTTTCCAGGTAAACATTCCCATCCCCAAAGGAGACTTCCGCCTCCCGCCGGGCAGATTGGATCAGACCGGGCATTTCCGCCAGGCTGCCCGACTTCACGCATCCCTTTTCCCCCGCCGCCTGCCGTGGCTTTGATCAGCAGGGGAAAACCGATCTGCCGGCGCTTGCGCCAACAATTGCCCGTCGGTCAGGTCACCGACCGCTTCCGTCCCGGGCACCACCGGGACGCCGGCTTTGATCACTGTTGCGCGCGCCACGCCTTTATCGCCCATCGCCGCGATGGCGGACGGCTTCGGTCCGATGAAGACGATGCGCGCCGCTTCACACGCTTCGAGCAAAGTCCTCGCGCTCCGCCAGGAATCCGTAGCCAGGATGAATGGCATCCGCGCCGCTCGTTTTGGCAATTTCGATGATGCTGATCCGCCCGCAGGTATGAATTCGCGCGCAGGCGCCGGACCAAGCAGGTAAGCCTCGTCAGCATAGCGTACATGCAGAGCCTGGCGATCTGCCTCCGAGAAGACCGCCACCGTTTTTATGCCCAGTTCGCGGCAGGCGCGCAGGATACGCAGGGCAATCTCCCCCCGATTGGCGATCAAAATCTTCTTGAACATGGGCAATCCGGTCATTTGTTTTTCTTTGTTTTACGGTCAGGACGCACCCTTCACCAGAACAGCAATCAACCTTGCGATACCGGTAGGATGAGTCGCAGAATTAAAATGGAATATTGCCGTGCTTCTTGGCTGGATTGGTGTCGCGTTTGTTGGTCAGCATTTCCAGCGCATTGATCAGGCGCGGACGGGTCTCGCGCGGCTCGATGACATCATCGATATAACCGCGCCCGGCTGCAATGTAAGGATTGGCGAATTTCTCGCGATATTCGGCGACCAGTTCCGCCTTGCGTTGACCGGGTCCTCCGCCTGCTCCAATTCCTTGCGAAAGATGATGTTCACCGCGCCATCCGGTCCCATGACCGCGATCTCGGCAGTCGGCCAGGCGAGATTGACATCGCCGCGGATGTGCTTGCTGGACATGACGCATACGCGCCGCCATACGCCTTGCGCGTGATCACGGTCAGCTTGGGAACCGTCGCTTCGCAGTAGGCATACAACAGCTTGGCCCCGTGACGGATGATCCCGCCATGTTCCTGGCTGGTGCCCGGCAGGAAACCCGGCACATCCTCAAAAGTGATGACCGGCATGTTGAAGGCATCGCAGAAACGCACGAAGCGTCGCCGCCTTCTCGGCTGGCATCGATATCCAGCACACCTGCCAGGACCATCGGCTGGTTTGCAATGATACCAATGCTGTATCCGCCAAGGCGGGCAAAACCCGTGACAATGTTCTGAGCGTAATTCTCATGGATCTCGAAGAACTGCCCCGTCGTCCACGATATGATGGATCACCTCTTTGATATCGTATGGTTTAATGGGGTCTTCCGGGACAATGGTGTTCAATTCTTCATCCATGCGCATCACATCGTCCCTGGTCGGTGTAAAGGGTGGATCTTCCATGTTATTCTGAGGCAGATAGCCCATTAATTTCCGAATTAACTGCAAGCGTATCCTGCTTCACTGTCTGCAGCCACGTGGCAGATTCCCGAAACTTCTGAATGAACACTCGGCGCCTCCCAAACCTTCAAAATCAATTTCCTCATGCGTAACAGTCTTGACCACATCCGGTCCGGTGATGAACATATAGGAGGAATTCCGCACCATGAAAATGAAATCGGTCAGCGCGGGGGAATAGACCGCCCCGCCCGCGCAGGGTCCCATGATCGCGGAGATCTGCGGGATGACACCCGAGGCGAGTGTGTTCCGAAGAAAAATATCGGCATACCCGCCGAGAGATACAACCCCCTCCTGGATGCGGGCTCCCCCAGAATCGTTCAAGCCAATGACCGGCGCCCCATTTTTCAAAGCCATGTCCATTATCTTGCAGATCTTTTCGGCATGCGCCTCCCCCAGGGAACCGCCAAATACCGTGAAGTCCTGCGAGAAAACATACACGAGACGCCCATTGATCGTCCCCCACCCGGTTACGACTGAGTCGCCGAGATATTTTTGCTTATCCAAGCCGAAGTCATGGGTGCGGTGTGTGATAAATAGATCGGTTTCACGAAAGGATGCATCATCGAGGAGAATGGCGATCCTCTCCCGGGCGGTCAGCCTGCCCTTTTTATGCTGCGCCTCGATGCGATCATCCCCGCCGCCCAGTTTTGCCTGAGCCTTTAGCTCCTGCAGTTGTTTTAATTTCAGACTACCAGCCATGTTTTTTCCTTTCTCCATACAGAGCCATTACCCGTCAGGGGCAGCTATCGGGTAAAAATTTATACCCCTCCCCCTTCGCGGAATGATCCGTCTTATCAGGGCAGTATCCGGGGGCGGGGCTGTTGACCATCTTCCAAACCAGCCGCCGGCTTTGTCAGCGGCTGGCTGCCGTGCTTTACATCATACCGGGCAATACTGGAGTCCCGTCTGCAGAAACGAGATGAAGTCCAGCGTTGAGGTCAAACGAGGGAGTTTGTATACCATCCATTAAGAAGACAGCAAAAATTTCGGGCGGTATTGCAGCGCCTCAGCCAGGTGCACAGACTGGATCGTGTCACTGCCTGCCAGGTCCGCGATGGTGCGCGAGAGTTTGAGGATGCGGTGATAGGCTCGCGCGGATAACTGCATCTGGCTCATGGCGGTGCGCACCAGGTTTTCCCCCATCTCATCCAATTTACAGAACTGCCTGACCTCCGCCACGCGCATATCGGCGTTGCTGGCAATGTCCACCGAGTTCGCGAAGCGCTTGCGCTGGCGATCCCGGGCTGCCTCGACGCGGGCGCGGATATCCGCGGAGGATTCCCCGAGGCGGTCACTGCGCAGTTTTTCATAATCCACGCGCGGCACCTCGATGTGGATGTCGATGCGGTCCAGCATGGGACCGGAGATGCGTTTCTGGTACTTGGTCACCATGGCGGGCGCGCAGGTGCAGGGTTTGAGGGAGTCGCCATAGTATCCGCACGGGCAGGGGTTCATCGCAGCCACGAGCATGAAGTTGGCGGGAAAGGTCAACGAACCGCTGCGCGCGGCTGATGGTCACAACTTTGTCCTCAATAGGCTGGCGCAGCACTTCCAGGACGCGCGTCCCGAACTCGGGCAGTTCATCCAGGAACAGCACCCCGCGATGCGCGAGGGAGATCTCACCGGGCTGAGGCCAGTTGCCCCCGCCGACCAGTCCAGCATGGCTGATGGTGTGATGCGGCGAACGGAAGGGGCGCGTCCGAATCAGGGGCACGTCCGCGGGAAGGGCATCCGCCACCGAGTAGATGCGGGTCACATCCAGGGCTTCGTCGATCGACATGGCAGGCAGGATGCCGGGCATGGCGCGCGCCAGCAGGGTCTTGCCTGCCCCGGGAGGTCCGACCATCAGCATGTTATGCCCGCCCGCGGCCGCGACCTCGAGTGGCGCGTTTGACATGCTCCTGCCCCTTGATCTCACGGAAATCCGTCAGAACGGAGGCGGGTATCGAGTCGGCTTCAATGGGAGGGTGGGGTTGAATTTGACGGAACCCGGCTAAATGTCCATAAAGCGCCGAGAGGGTATTGACAGGGATCACTTCCAGACCGGGGATGAGCGAGGCTTCGGGTGCATCCGCCTCGGGCACAAAGATGCGCTTGTATCCTTCCGCGCGCGCTTTGGCTGCCATCGGAAGCACGCCACGCGCATGCCGGACGATCCCATCCAGCGAAAGTTCCCCCACGATGAGCGCATCCTTGACGATCTCGGGATTCGAGACTGCCCCCCATCATGACGATGCCCAGGGCGATCGGCAGGTCGTAAGCCGGTCCTTCCTTGCGCACGGAGGCAGGTGCCAGGTTGACCACGATCCGCTCGCGCGGGTAGGGCAGACCCGCATTGCGGATGGCAGTCTGTACACGCGCCGCACTTTCCTTGACGGCTGCATCCGGCAGCCCGACGATATCCATGCCGGGAAAACCCTGCGTGGTGTCCGTCTCAACTTCCACGATGACACCTTCCAATCCCACCACTGCACAGGAGTAGATGCGCGCAAGCATGGGGGTAGTTTAGACGAGAAGAGGGGAAAAGTCAAACCCTGCAGGATGAGATCGCCTGGTGGCGCAATCTCTCCCGCCGCGCCTTGATCCCTGCACGATTGGGTCCATTTACGCCTTGACAATTGACCAATACACGTCTAAAATGATATTTAGACACGACTAAATTTATCTTATTTGTCCATTTTGGAGGTACGGTGAAAACCCAACTTAACCGAAGAGATTTCCTGAAGCTGGGCTTGTATGGTGTGGTGGCGGCAGGCACGACTGCCGCGATCCGATCCAATGGTAAAAATCAACACACCATGCCCCCCGTCCAAGAGATGGAGCATGGTGGCGGCATCATCCCCGGAACCGGGGACGTTGACCACAAAAAAAACGGCTTCGATCCCGGTGATATCCTGACCGATTTTGATTACGGCAAGGTCTCCACCCTGCCCGATGGCAGAATCCTGCGCGAATACGAGATCACTGTCATCAACAAGAATATCGAGGTCGTTCCCGGCATCGAATATCCCGCCTGGACATATAACGGGCGCATTCCCGGTCCGACCATTCGCTGCACCGAAGGCGACCGCATCCGCATCACGTTCATCAACGGCAGCAACCATCCGCACACCATGCACTTCCACGGCTTCCACCCCGGCAAGATGGATGGCGTGCCCGGCACCGGTCCGGGTGGGCATGTCGAGCCGGGAGATCAGTTTCACTTATGAGTTCGATGCGGAGCCGTTCGGTCTTCATCTCTATCATTGCCATGTCTTCCCGCTGGCACGCCACATCGCCAAGGGACTTTACGGCACGTTCATCGTCGATCCCAAGGAAGGGCGCCCGCCGGTGGATCGCGAAATGGTCATGGTGATGAGCGGCATCGATGTGGACTTCGATGACGTCAACGATTTTTATGCCGTCAACGGCATCCCGTTCTATTACCAGAACCATCCCATCCAGATCAAGGTCGGCGAAAAGATCCGCATCTATCTTGTCAACATCCTTGAGTTCGACCTGCTCAATTCCTTCCACCTGCACGCCAACTTTTTTCATTACTACCCCACCGGCACCAGCCTCACTCCCGCTGAATTCACCGACACGATCATCCAGGGGCAGGCACAGCGCGGCATTCTTGAATTCACTTACAAATATCCCGGGCATGTACATGTTCCATGCGCACGTCACCGAGTTTGCCGAACTGGGCTGGAACGGCATGTTCGAAGTGACGGCGATAGGAGGAGACCAGGATGACTCAATCAACTTCCCAGCCCACGACGCAGAACCGCTTCACCTTCCGGACCCTCATCCTGCTCCTCATCCCGATCATTCTTCTCGCCGGAGTGATCGCCATCTTCCTTTCCACCGGCGGTGGTTTGCATCTCGACATCGCCTGCGCCCGTGGAAAATCTTGATATTGAAAAATACGTCCTGAAACACGACAGCATCGATCTGCATGTCCGCAACACAGGACCCGGAGAATTGAAGATCGCATCGGTCATCATCAACGACGCAGTCATGCCGTTTGAGGTGACTCCCAGTGCCGACGATCCCGCGCCTTGGACGTGCACGAGATCCACGTGAGTTATGCCTGGATCCGAGGGCGAAGCCTACGGTGCCACCATCTTCACCAGCAATTCCATTCCATTCACGGTAGATATTCCCGTGGCATTCGAAACTCCGCAGCCTTCCGCCAAGCACATTCTGGGGTTTCACCCTGATCGGTTTATACGTCGGCGTCATCCCGATCTTTCTTGGGCATTTTCTGGTTCCCGGCGCTGCGCCAACTGGGACGCCGCACCATGACCTTCCTTATGGCGGCTACTGCGGGTCTGCTGATCTTCCTCGGGTTGGATACGCTCGCCGAAGCGTTGGAAGTTGCCGCGACGTCCCTTCCGCGTTTCAGGGCATCGGCTTGATCGGGATCGGCGCGGTTGCAACCTTTCTTTTATTGGATGCCATCTCCAACCGTCAATCCGGCACGAGCGGGAGCGAGGCGGATCAGAGGCTATCCATCGCCTTCATGATCGCGGTGGGCATTGGCTTCCATAACCTGGGTGAAGGGCTTGCCATCGGCGCGGCGTATAACATCGGTGAGATCTCCCTGGGCACATTCCTGGTGGTGGGCTTCATTATCCAAAACATCACCGAAGGGCTGGGCATCATCGCCCCCGTTCTGCGTGATCGACCGGGCATTGGCAGGCTGGCGTTATGGGCTTGGTGGGCGGAGCACCTGCCATCCTGGGAGCGTGGATCGGCGGTTATGCCCCCTCGGCTTTCCTGACCGTCTTCTTCCTTGCCATCGGTGCAGGCGCGATCTTCCAGGTGGTGTATGAAATCGCCAAAATGATCCAACGGGACATCCAGCGCGAACCCATGCCCATGATCGTTTTCAGCGGAGTGTTGACCGGCATGGTGATGCTGTGGGTCACAGGGCTGCTGATCAAATAGGATGTATCCATGCATCAACCTTTAACCATTTCCACGCAGGATTATCTGAAACACATCTACATATTAACCGCAGGCGGCGGGAGCGCCAGCACGAACGCGCTCTCTGAACGCCTGAAAGTCAAACCAGCTTCGGTCACGAACATGATCCAAAAAATGGCTTTAACAAAACCCGCGCTGGTCGAGTATCAAAAACATCAAGGCGTGACGTTGACCAGGGAAGGCAAAAAAGCCGCCCTGGAGGTGATCCGCCACCATCGCCTGCTCGAAGCCTGGTTGGCACAGACCCTCGGATATTCGTGGGACGAAGTGCATGAAGAGGCGGAGCGCCTGGAGCACGTCATCTCGGAGGATTTCGAACGGCGCATCGCGGCGGCGATGGGAAATCCACTGCGTGATCCGCACGGGGAACTCATCCCCACCGCCAATTTGAAAATGCCGGTGGACGAGTCAACCTCGCTTGCGACGTTGCGCGCCGATCAAAAAGCGAAGATCCAGTCCGTTCGGATCGTGGACAACAACCTGCTCCGTTACCTTAAAAGTCGGGGGCTGGTTCCTGGCGCAGGAATAGAGATCCTTGAATATTCGCCGTTCGACCACAACCTGACGGTCAAAGTCGGGAACGAAGAAAACTGTGCTTGGCATAAATATCACAGATAAAATATTTATCGAATAGAGGTCGTACCAATGAGGAAAATAATACTGCTGCTCATTCTGCTTTCCATGGCAGCTGCCGGTTGCAGCTCCGGCACGCCCGCAAAAAAGTTGAATATTGAATTGAACGATTTTACGATCACGCCGAATCAAATCACGGTACAGGCTGGCTCGGAAGTTTCGATCAACGTCACCAACAATGGAACCATCGAGCACGATCTCAATATCATGATGTTAGGGACGGATATTGGCGATACGTTCGGCGATGAAGACCGGGAAAATGTCATCTGGGAAGTGAGCCTCCAGCCCGGCGAAACCACTTCGGGGACGTTCACCGTTCCAGATCAACCCGGAACCTATCAGATGGTCTGTTCCTTTCCGGGACACATGCAAGCTGGAATGACAGGAACGCTCGAGGTGATAAAGTAAGTTCACCGAGTTGACACGTTATAAAGCCAAAATAGAGCCTGGAGGAAAATGATTTCATCCAGGCTCTTTCGTTTAAGATCCAATGATCCTTCCTGCTGCAGTTCGACAGGATGGTGTCCGTCTCAACTTCCACGATGACACCTTCCGACCCCACCACTGCACAGGAGTAGTTGCGCGCAGGCGGGGGTAGATTAACGAGGAGGGGGAAAAGTCAAATCCTGCAGGGATTGAGACTCCCCCAGAAATGGAATATACTGGACACACGCTTCATCCTGATCAAACCATTCCGGTTATGGAAAGAACATAATGACGATATTTATCAGCGGAAAAATGTTGCCGGTTCTTTTGGTCGTTGGCTTGCTCGCGGGAAAATAAGATTCTTTCACACAGGAGGCTGCAATGAGTGACAATTCAAGTCGATCCAAATGGAAACCCGCCACCCGCCTGGGTTGGTGGGCAGTCTGGTTGATGCTTGCGTACGCGGTATTGTATGTCATCACGATGGCTGTGATCGCCCTGCGATTATCCCTGCCTCCCGTTTATGGAATCATCATGCTATTATGCGGGCTCGCGGCAGGCGTGGTCGCTTTGATCGCGGTGGTGAAGAAAGGCGAGCGCGCCTGGCTGGTCTGGCTCGCCCTGGTACCAGGATTATTTGCACTGTTCCTTCTCCTGGGTGAGTTCCTGGTCCCGCTGATCATCCCCGGCACTGCCCATTAGCCCGGTCTTCAAGTACAATCAATCCTTCGCATGGACTCCTCTCATCGAGCCCGCCCGCGCTTCTGGACGCGTGACTCATCCATATTGTTGGGCGGGTTCTTCCTGGTCATCTTCCTGATCGTTTACATCTGGTGGCCGCTGGCGGAGGAGGTCCTTGCCTATATTGATTGGAACGGTCAATGGTGGCGGTACATGGACTGGCTCCTGCTGGGTGTCTTTGCCTTCATGTCGCTGACCATCGTCGCCCGCGCGGATATAAAGACCGATCTGTTGATCGTCTTCGTGGGCATGTGCGGAGGTCTCGCGATCGAAAGCTGGGGGACACAGACCAATCTCTGGCATTACTACACCGCCGAACGCCCGCCGCTCTGGATCATCCCCGCCTGGCCGATCGCAAGTCTATCCATTGACCGAATCACCAGGCTGCTGGATTGGATCATCGGGCGGACGACCAGGATCCTCCAGCCAGGCGACCCTTGCCTCCATATTCTCCTGCCTCTACTGGCTGGCTTTTACAGCATTCCTCGCCCTGATGCTGGTCTTCATCGCGCCGACCTTTGACAAATCCACCACCCTGCTCTCCCTTGCGCTTTGCATCCTGCTCATCCTCACACCCACCAATTATCGCTATGCATTACTGACCTTCATCGCAGGCGCGGGACTGGGATATTTCCTCGAGTTGTGGGGCACAACCCGCGAGTGCTGGACCTATTACACTTATGAGACCCCGCCTTTCTTCGCGGTCCTGGCGCACGGCATGGCGGCGGTTGCCTTCTGGCGGGCGGGTCTGATGGTGAAACTGGTCGCGGGCAGGCTGCGTGCCTGGATCCCGGGACGGGTCGAGGTGGAGAAACAGGCTTGACGGAAGGGATGAATATCCTGCCTTGGACATGACAGGAACTGCTTGACGGGCGGGAAAATCAGCCTATAATGTGACCTGGTGGTCATATGACCAGCGGGTCACAATTATGCCAAAACCAACCTTTTTCAATCTGCCCCCGGAAAAACGCGAAAAGATCATCAACGCCGCCGTGGATGAGTTTGCGGAGTACGGTTTGGAGAACGCCTCCACCAACCGGATCGTGGAGAACAGCGGCATTTCCAAGGGCAGCTTCTACCAGTACTTCGAGGACAAGCAGGATGTGTTCATGTACCTGCTTTCGGTGCTCGAAGAGGAGAAGATGGGATACTTCCGGGATAAACATCCCCCGAGTACCAACCTGGATACCTTCGAATACTTCCGCTGGGTGATCAAGGCTGGGATGGAGTTCAACTCCGCCTACCCGCGCATGACGCAGGCTGTCAGCCGGGTGCTGCTTGGGCGAAGGCTTGTATTATGGAAAGAACTTTGCCAGGTACCGCGAGAAGACCACGCGTGCGCTCGAGATGATGATCCAGCAAGCCATCGAGCGCGGCGAAGTGGACCCCAGCGTGGATGTGGAACTGGCTGTCATGGTCATGGATACCTGGTCGAATGCCATCAGCCACCTACATCCTGAACGAAGGCATGAAACAGAAGGATATGATGAAGTGGGTTCGCTCCCCTGCGACCCAGGAAAAGATCGACAAACTGCTGTACGTGATGGAATACGGTCTGCGAAAAACAGAGTCACAATTCATCAGCAGTACAGAAAGGAAAACAAAATGATCTTCTACCTGCGCCTTGCATGGCGCAACATCTGGCGCCATAAACGCCGCACGGTCATCATCGTGCTTGCCATGTCCCTGACACTGGCATTGATGATGTTCTATGATGGTCTGATGAACGGCTTTACCGACGCGATCTACGGGAATGCCGTGAAAGTGCTGGGCGGCAACATCCAGGTGCATGCCGAAGGCTACCGCGCCCAGGCGAACTCCACCCCCCTTCTGCCGCTGGCTGACCCACAGGCAGTGGTGGAGGCGGCGGAATCCGACCCGCAGGTGCTGGCTGCCACCCAGCGCATCAACACCGGCGGACTGGTCACCAGCCGCGAGGGTGCCTTTGCGGTCGGCATCACAGGCATCCAGCCTGAGAAGGAATACACGGTCAACATCATCGGGCAGTATGTCAAGGAGGGGCGCAACCTCACCAGCGATGACCTGGACAACATCCTGATCGGCAAGGGTCTGGCTGATGCAATGGGCGTCAAGGTGGGCGACCGCGTTACCCTGGTGGGTCGTTCCCAGCACAAGCAGATGCGCCAGCGCACGATGACCATCGTCGGCATCTATGACCTGGGCATGGCGGACATCGAGAAAGCGGACCGTCTACATCTCCCTCGGCGAAGCGCAGGCGCTCTATGAGTCTGATCGCAGCCCACGGAAGTGGCGGTCTTTCTCAAGCAGATCGGGAAGGAATCCGCCGTCATCAAGAGCATGCAATCCAGCCCTGCCCTCCGGTTATGAGATCGAACCGTTCCAGGCGAACTACCCCGACCTGGCATCCGCCATCAACACCAAGAGCGGCGTGATGAACATTTTCAGCGTGATCATCATCGCCATCGCGGGCGTCGGCATCCTGAACCTGCTGTTGATGGCAGTCTACGAACGGACGCGCGAGATCGGCATCCTGGGCGCGATGGGACTGAAACCGCGCCAGATCTCCCTGCTGTTCATCCTGGAAGGGACCATGATCGGGCTGGTGGGCGTGGCTGTCGGCATCCTCTTTGGACTGGCGCTCAACTGGGCGTCTGATGCAGGTCGGGCTGGACTTCGGCGCCTACTCGGGCATCGCCAGTTACATGGCGCTGATCAAGGACAAGGTCTATCCCACCTGGGGCACCGAAAAACTGTTGATGCGCGCCTCCATGGTGGCGATCATCTCCGCGCTGGCGGCGGTCATTCCCGCCATCGAAGCCGGGCGCCGCGAACCTGCGGAAGCCCTGCATTTTGTATGAGGTGCGCCATGTTCCAAACATTCAAAATGGCATTTCGTGATCTGGGTCGCAACCGCCGCCGCAGTTTCTTCTCTGCGCTGGCGGTCGGCGATCGGTCTTGGATTGTTGATATTGATGGCTTCCTTTATTGCAGGAGAAATGGACAATGCCATCGAGTCCGCCATCCGCCTGAAGAGCGGGCACATCCAGCTGCGTGCTCCCAGCTACGACGAGAACAAACCAGCCTGAAGTGGGAGGACCTGGTCGAGGATCCGGACCGGATCGCCGCCCAGATCGGCGGGCTGGAGCAGGTCAAAGCTGCCACGCCGCGTTTGTATGCGAGCGGATTTCTCTCCACCGGGGATGAATCAACGGGTGTGCAGATCATCGGCATCGATCCCGCCTCGGCAGCCAATGATCCGTACCGCGAGGGAATCATCAGCGGCAGTTACCTGACCGCGGACGACCGGGAAGGGTTGCTGATCGGCAAGCCGACCGCGGAAAAACTGCATTTGGAGGCCGGTGACAAGGTCAGCCTTTCGGTCAACACCGCCAACGGCGATGTGGATGAACAGACCTTTACCGTGCGCGGCATCTACACCACAGACACCTCCGGCTTCGACAGCAGCACGATCTTCATGCCGCATCGCCAAGGCGCAGGCCATCACCCAGACCGAGAATCACGCCAGCACGATCTTCGTGCTGCTGAAGGACACCGCAGCCACCGATGCTGTCGTCCAGGCTCTGACAGGATCCAGTCTCGAGGTCAAGACCTGGAGGGACCTGAATCCGCTGGTCGTGGAGTTTGAGACAATGGCGCAAAGCTACATCTCGCTCTTCTACCTGATCATCCTGGCGATCACCGCCTCGGTGATCATCAACACGCTGATCATGTCGGTCTACGAGCGCACACGCGAGATCGGCATCCTGTCCGCGATCGGGATGAAGGGCGGGCGCATCATGGGATTGTTCCTGGCTGAATCCGCCTTGCTGGCGGTCGGCGGCGTGATCATGGGATTGGTCATCGGGACTGCTGGCCGTCTATCTATTTCAACATCAGATCGGTTTCTACATTGGCAACATGGGACTGACCGGATTCTGGTCGCCGACACGATCTGTACACCGTCCTGACAATCCAGCGATGTGATCAGCCTGTCCATCATGACCTTCGTGGTCACGATCCTGGCTGGTCTTTACCCGGCAGTGATGGCATCCCGCATGGAACCGGTGGAAGCCTTGCGGGCAGAAAAATCAGACGCGGCATCAGAATCCGCGAAGGAGAATAAAATGGAAGTCGTAAAAATCGAAAATGTCACCCGTGTCTACCAGATCGGAAAAGTCGAAACGCAGGCGCTGCGCGGCGTGAGCCTCTCCATCGAGAATGGCGAGTTCACCGCACTGGTCGGTCCCTCCGGTTCAGGCAAGACCACCCTGCTGCAGATGATCGGCTGTCTCGACCAGCCCACCATCGGGACGGGTCTACATCAACGGGAAGGATGTCACCGCACTCAACCGCAACCAGCGCGCCGACATGCGCCGCGGGACGATCGGGTTCATCTTCCAGTTCTTTGCCCTGATCCCCACCCTGACCGCTTACGAGAACGTGGAGATGCCCCTGCTGCTGAACGGGCACACCCCCAAACGAGCGCCGCGAGCGCGTGATGGAATTGCTGAAAGCCGTCGATCTGACCGACCGCGCCAACAACCGCCCCGACCAGCTCAGCGGCGGTCAGCAGCAGCGCGTCGCAGTCGCCCGCGCCCTGGCACCCAAACCCACCCTGATCCTGGCCGATGAGCCGACCGCCAACCTCGATACCGAGAACGGCAACAGGTGATGGAGATCATGAAGAAACTCAACAAGGAGACCGGCGTCACATTCGTCTTTGCCACCCACGATCCGCGCGTGATCAACTATGCCACCCGCGTGGTCACCCTCAAGGACGGTGTGATCGAAAAGGACAGCCGGGTCAACGGCAAATAGCACAGTTATGGAGAATAAATGAAGCGCTTTGTTTTACCTGTTATCCTGACCCTGGTCATTTTCCTGTCTGCCTGTTCGGGTGGGACAAACACGCCCGAAGCCATCCCGACCGTTGCGCTGGACGCCCCTGCCCCGGGTGAGACCTCCGCTGGAGGCATCACTGCCTCCGCGGTGGTCGTACCGGTTCAACAGGCAAATCTTTCCTTCCCCGCCATCGGGCGCGTCGTCAGCGTGGATGTGAAGGTCGGCGACAAGGTGACCACCGGTCAGCCGTTGATCCATCTCGATACCGCCCTGCTCGAAGCGCGCGTCCGCGAAGCGGAAGCCAACCTGGCAGCCGCCGAGATCCAGGTCGCGTATCTCAAGCGCGTCGGGACGGACGAGAGGTTCCTCGAATCCGCCCTGGCGGACGTGGACCGCGCCCAAGCCCTGCTCGATTCTGCAAAGACCAGCCTCGAAGCCCAGTCCGCCCTGCTGGCTCCCATCGATGGGACCATCGTGACGCTGGATGTCAACCCCGGCGAGACGGTCGTGCCCGGACGTGTGATCGTCATCCTTGGAGACCTGACCAGGTACCAGGTCGAGACCATCGACCTGAGCGAGCGCGACGTGACACGCGTCAAGGTCGGTCAGCCGGTCAGGATATCCATCGAAGCGCTGGGCGAGGAATTCACCGGCAGGGTGAGCGAGATCGCCCTGGTTTCCACCACCCTGGGCGGAGACGTGGTTTACACGGTGACCATCGAATTCGATGAACAACCGCAGGGTCTGATGTGGGGCATGAGCGCGGACGTGGAGATCCCGGCTGAATAAGCGGGATGGAGCCTGGAATGAAACGATCCACGTTTAACGCTCCCCGGGTTGATCGCCGTCCTGGCGCTGATCGTCAGCCCTGCTGCGGTCCGCGCTGCGGATGGCATCCCCGTCACTGCCTCGGCTTCGATCGTCCCCGCACAGGTCTCCGAGATGGGATTCCTCACACCGGCTTTGGTGCGCGAGATCTCCGTCAAGACCGGGGATGTCGTCCAGGCTGGTCAGACCCTGGCTACGCTCGATACACCCGAACTGGAATACGCGGTGACCGCCGCGGAGGCCGCCTACCGTTCGCTGCAATCCTATGCGGAACTGCAGCTTTACCGCACGGTACCTGTATATGACTGGCGGGGTCGCAAGACCATCCAGACCATGCCACGCGAGGTCGTGCTGAGGGCGAATGCCCAGGCTGAGGCTGCCCGCGCTTCACTCGAGGTGGCAAAAGCCGCACTTGCCCAATCCACCCTGCTGGCGCCCTATGATGCCACCGTCATCAGCGTGCAGGTCATCCCGGGGGAACTCGTGCAGTCGGGACAGGCAGTCATCACGCTTGCCACACTGGACAGGCTGCAGATCGAAACGACCGACCTCTCCGAGCGCGACATCTCGAAGATAAAGATCGGTCAGACCGCCATGGTCTTCATCGACGCCCTCAATGCGGAATTCCCCGCCAGGGTGATCGCCATTGCCCCGCGTGCGGATCTACGCGGCGGGGACGTCATCTACAAGGTCACGCTGGTTTTCGATGAGATGCCGGAGGGTCTGCTCTGGGGCATGACCGCAGAAGTGACCATCACAACAAAGTAGAGACAAAAAACTGGTTTCGCTGAAACCAGTTTTTTTATTGGAGGCTGGCTCCCGCGCTTGCCTCACAGATGAACATCTCCGCCTGCCTGCCGGACCTGCGCTGATATTCAACGCCGACCTCATTCGCAAAGGCTTCAGCCTGCTCCCGCCGGACGACAGCCACCGCGCAGCCTCCAAAGCCCGCGCCCGTCATCCGCGCCCCATAACAACCGGGGCTTGACCGGGCGATCTCCACCATCAAGTCCAGCGCCTCGCCCGTCACCTGGAAATCATCCCGCAGGCTGGCATGGCTTTCATTGAACAACCTGCCCAGCCCGGCGGCATCCTCCGCGCGCATCGCCTGCACCGCCTCCAGCACGCGTGCGTTCTCGGTCACCACGTGCCGCGCCCGCCGCATGGTCGTCCCGTCCAGTTTTCCCTGCTCCCGTTCGAACTGATCCATGCCCACATCCCGCAGTGCCCTGACCCCGAACGCCCTGGCAGCAGCATCACACTGGGCATGTCGTTCGTTATACGCCGAATCCACCAGCCCGCGCCGCGTGGAGGTATCCATGATCACAATGGACATCTTCGCCTGTCAGCGGGATGTGCTCATATTCCAGGCTGCGGCAATCCAGGAAGAAGGCGTGTCCCGCTCTTGCCGCGGCGCTGACCGCCTGGTCCATGATGCCCGATCTGACGCCGACCCAGTTAATTTCCGCGCGCTGCGCCAGCCTTGCCATGCGCAGAGCATCCCACTGGATGCCGCTCACCGCTGCAAAAGCCCGGGCGGTCGCCACCTCCAACGCCGCGGAGGATGAAAGTCCCGCGCCGCGCGGCACGTTCCCGGACATGACCCCCTCCCAGCCCTGCAGCTTGAAGCCTTCCGCCTGCAATTCGCCCGCCACACCCTTCATGTAATCCGCCCAGCGCGGCTCCCCTTTCGTGAGCGCGTCCAGGTCGAATTCAGCCGACTGCTCCATATCCAGCGCATGAACCTGCACCAGCCGGTCCGGGCGCGGTCGCAGGGCGATCCAGATCGCCCGGTCGATCGCCATCGGCAGGACGAAACCATCGTTGTAATCGGTGTGCTCACCGATCAGGTTGACCCGCCCGGGCGCGCGCGCGATCGATCCCCGGTTTGGAATGGAAGATGGCTTGAAAGGCATCCGACACCCGATTCATGCATGACTGCATTTTATCAAAAGGATGGTAAATGGGATATGATATGGACTGGAACGGGTTCATCACCTGCATGGAAGGAAGGAGAGCATATGTCATTCTCACAGGTCTTCGAGGTGGTCATCGGTCTCATCCTGGTGTATTACGTCCTGGGGTCGATCGTCTCGTGGGTGACAAGGATCCTCCTGGAATTCAATGAGACGCGCGGCAGGGTGCTGGAGGTGTATCTCCGAAAGATCGCCGGGGATAAAACCATTGACCTGACGAAACTCCCGCAGATGAAGGCGCTGCGCCCGATCCGCTATAAGACGCCCTTGTCGGTCTTCAGTACCACCACCGTTCCCAAGAAGATCGAAAAGATGCCGGTGGCAACGCTGATCGACGCGTTCTTCGACATGACCGGTCTGACCGGGCGCCCGGAGGTGGACGCGACCCAATTGAAGGAGATCATCGGCAACGCTCCCGGAATCCGAAGGCAAACAAGCCATCCTGAAATGGATCGAACAGGGGGTGACCAATATCAACACCCTGCGGACACGCCTGAACTCCTATTACACCGGTCTGCTCGACCAGGCTGCCGACAGTTTCAAAGCCCATGCCCGCAGTTACGTCATCAGCCTCTCGCTGGTGCTGACATTGATGCTCGGGACGGACAGCATCCAATTGGCAAAGGATCTCTGGCACAATGCCGAATTGCGCACCCTGACCGCCGGGCAGGCGGAGATGGTGGTCGAGCAGGGCGCCGGCACGATGGATGACCAGGAGATCGTCGACGGCGCTGGAAGAATTATCCATCGTGAAATTCGGCTGGTGGCAGTTGGAGGGCGCATTCCCGCGAGGAGCCGGTGCCGCTGGCATGGCTGGTATTCATCCTCCTGAAACTGTTGGGACTGTTCATCACTGCGGTGGCTGTGGCACAGGGTTCATCCTTCTGGTATGACCTGCTCAAAAAGGCGATCACTCCGTCCGCCAAAACAAAGCCACCGATCACCGACGAAACAGAAGCCTGCTGCCTGAAAAAAAGATCTCCGGGAATTTCCACCCGGAGATCTTTTTATTTTGCATGCCAGCGGGCAAAGACCGCCTGGGAGAGCAAGCGTCCCGCGGATCCTTCCCGCGTCACCAGTTCGCCGCGTTCCAGCTCCCCCTTCCAGCCGTGCATCATTTCCTCCAACGCCTGCCCCACGTGCAAGGCGGAGGCTCTGACCGCATAAACCGTTGCCACAACAAAAAGCGGCTCCCTGCTTAAGACTGCCTTGCAGGCGGAGAAAAGGTCGGGCAGCGATTTATAGACCTCCCAGACCTCCCCTTTCGGTCCGCGCCCGAACTTGGGAGGGTCGAGCAGGATGCCGTCATATTTCGTGCCGCGCCGCGCCTCGCGTTCCACGAATTTCAGCGCATCGTCCACGATCCAGCGAACCGGCTTCTCACCCAGCCCGGATAGTTCCTGGTTCTCCCGCGCCCACCCGACGGACTTCTTCGAAGCGTCCACGTGGGTCACCTTCGCGCCGGCGGCTGCGGCTGCCAGCGATGCCAGACCTGTATATCCGAACAGGTTGAGCACGTTCACCGGTCGCCCCGCCCCTCGAACCAGGTCTGCCATCCAGTCCCAGTGCGCCGCCACTTCCGGGAAGACGCCCAGGTGCCTGCCCGGGGTCGTCATTGCCCAGAAACGCAGGTCTCCATATTTCATCTGCCAGCGATCGGGGATGCTCTTTTTGACGTTCCAATGTCCCCCGCTCTCCTCGCCCGTGGGCTGGAAGACCGCATGCGCCGCCGCCCAATCGCGCTCGGGCAGGGCGCGTTTCCACATCGCCTGGGATTCGGGGCGGGCGAACAGGAAGGCACCGAATCTTTCCAGTTTTTGTCCGCCGCCCGTATCGAGCAGTTCATAATCCTGCCAGCGGGGGGATTCAAGCAGGGAAAAAGGGGGTTTCTGGGTCATTTAATGGAAATCCAGACAATTTTGTAGGGAAATACCTCATTAATATACCTTGATTATGAAGGAAATTTAATGTACAATGTGGGAGAAAGTGGTAGGAAGTGGTAAGCATTGATTGGGCGCCGGGTTTTTCCCGGCGTTCACCGTATTAAATGGAAGGTAGCACAAATGTTCTTAGGACAATACCAGCACTCCATTGATGACAAGGGCCGCCTGATGGTACCGGCGCGCTTCCGTGAGTTGCTGGAAGGTGGCGCCTATCTTACCCAGGGGTTTGAAAAATGCCTGATGGTGATGACCGGGACCTACTTCAAAAAGGTCTACGATGAGATCACCGCCATGAGCCTGACAGACCCCACCGCCCGACTGCTGCGCCGCCTGATCTTCTCCACCGCCTACCCGGTGGAAGTGGACAAAGTCGGGCGCGTCCTGGTGCCGGGCAACCTGCGCCAGTTCGCCGGACTCGAAGGCGACGCGGTCATCGCGGGACAGGGCGAATACTTCGAGGTCTGGACTCCTGCGGAGTGGGACAAGCAGGCAGCGCTGCTCAGTGATGCCGAAGCCAACAACCAGCGCTTCGCGGCGCTCGACCTCTCCGCCAAACCATGATGCAACAGGCAGGGATGACCTGTCCAATAATCATGACAGCTCCGCTGCATCTACCAGTACTTTACCATGAAATTATACACGCAATGCGTCCCCACAGCCCGGGGCGCTATGTGGATGGCACGGTCGGCGCGGGCGGACACGCCCGCGGCATATTGGAGGCCTGTGCACCGGAAGGGCAACTGCTGGGTTTCGATCTTGACCCGCAAGCCCTGGCACTCGCCCGAGAGACCTTGGCTCCTTTCGGTCGGCGCGCACACCTGGTCCAGGCCTCCTATACCTCCCTGCCCCACCAGTTGCAGCAGCTCGAATGGGATGCAGTGGATGGCATCCTGCTCGACCTGGGTCTCTCCTCCATGCAGCTGGACACCCCCGGGCGCGGCTTCTCCTTCCAGCAGGATGCGCCGCTGGACATGCGCTTCAACCCGGACAACCCGGTCAGCGCCGCCAGCCTGGTGAACGAACTGGATGAGGAGGAACTCGCCGACCTGCTCTATCGTTACGGCGAGGAAGCCGACGGGCGCCGCATCGCCCGCGCCATCGTCAGGGCAAGACCGCTGCAGACGACCCGCCAGCTGGCTGCCGTCGTCGAATCGGTCTCCCCCCGACGAGGGCGCGTTCACCCTGCAACGCAGACCTTCCAGGCTCTCCGGATCGCGGTCAACGAGGAGCTGGTGTCGGTTGCAGAGGTCCTCCCGAAAGCGGTCGCCGCGCTGAAGACCGGCGGCAGGCTGGCAGTCATCTCCTTCCACTCGCTGGAGGACCGCATTGTCAAGGATTTCATCCGGGAACAGAGCCGCGAACTGGTCAACCCGCCATACGAACCGATCTACGCTGAGGAACGAAAGGCGATCCTTAAAGAAATTTCCCGCAAGCCCATGCTCCCCTCGGAGACAGAGATCAAGGAAAACCCGAGGGCAAGAAGTGCAAAACTGAGAATTGCAGAGAAACTATGATCCACATCAACCACCTCACCCATGCATATCGACAGGCTCCCTGGCGCGTCCAGATCCAGTGGGCTGGAGTTTTCATGATCGGCGTGACCGCGCTTGCCATGATCTGCCTGCTCTACCTGGACGTGACCTCGCAGGCTGCCATCATCGGGCGCGAGATCCAGGACCTGCAGGCAGCCACGATCAAAGCCCAGCACCGGAACGCGGACCTGCAGACCCGCCTGGCTGTCCTTTTATCGACCGATTCGATGGAATCACGCGCGCTCGCCAGGGGCTTCCGCCCCGCCGAAGCCGGTGAGATCCATTACCTGGTGGTGCCCGGTTATGTCCGACCGTCAGGAGTCAGCCTGGCTGCCTCCCCCACAACGGTGACGGCGCCCTCCACACCACCGGAATACACGCAATCCCTGCTGGAGTGGATCTCCGATTATCTGGAATCACCTGCCAGCGGGATCGCGGGAGGCGTTCTGCCGTGAAGGAATTTTCGATGAGACAGGAATACGCCTGGCGGTCAACAGTCATCGCCGGGCTCCTGCCTTTCCTGGCGCTGGCGGTGATCGTGCAGATCGCCTACCTCCAGAACCGCCCGGAAGCCATCGAGTTCCGCAAACAGGCGGAGATGTTCGCCACCATTCCCGTCACCTATTACCCCGAACGCGGCGAGATCTATGACCGCGACGGTCACCTGCTGGCGGGGAACGAGACCGTCTACACGGTGGGAGTCAACATCCCCGACATGGTGGATGCCGCCGCCATCGCCGGCGAGGTCAGCCTGCGACTGGGGATGGATTACCAGGAAACCTACGACAAGCTCCTCAATCCCTATGGTTTGATATTCGTCCCGCTGAAGAACTACGTCACCAGCGATGAACTGGCCCCGCTCAAGGAATCGTACGAGAAGATGGCTGAGGAGGCGCGGGCAGCCTACCGTGTATCCAAGCTGTCCGGGCTGGAGTTCCAGGCGAACCTCCAGCGCAGTTACCCGGAGAACGAACTTGCCTCGAACATCCTTGGCTTTATCAATCACGACCGGTTCGGCTCCTTTGGCGTGGAGGAAAAATACAACGATCTGCTGGCTGGCAACCCGGTGACCGCCTGGGTTCCCCAGGACCCGAACCGCGCCGCCGAAATTCCAAAGGTGCCGGATGGCACCACCCTGATCCTGACCATCGACCGCGACCTGCAAGCCGCGGCTGAAAGTTCCCTGGACAATGCCTTGTCCAAATACGATGCCTACAACGGCGCCATCATCATCATGGATCCCTCCAACGGCGAGATCCTCGCCATGGCGACCACCCCGCGCCTGAACCTCAACGAGTTCTGGAACTACGACGCCATCTATGCCAACGAGACATACGGGTACAATCCCGCCATCTCCATGCAATACGAGCCGGGTTCGGTCTTCAAGGTATTGACCATGGCTGCCGGGCTGGATTCCGGCACGGTCACCCGCGATACCCTCTTCAACGATACCGGCTCCATCGTGGTGGGCGAAGTCCTGATCCAGAACTGGGACCGCCGCCCCTGGGGTCCGCAGGACATGACGGGCTGCCTGCAGCATTCGCTCAACGTCTGCCTGGCGTGGGTCTCCTCCTCCATGGGAGATGAGACCTTCTACCGGTACATGCAGCGCTTCGGATTGGGGCGCCCCACCGGGATCGACCTGGCGGGTGAATCGATCGGGCGCCTCAAGGTCCCCGGCGATGAGGATTGGTACCCGGTTGACCTGGGGACGAACGCTTTTGGACAGGGCGTGGCGGTCACCCCCATCCAGATGATCTCAGCCGTCTCCGCCATCGCCAATGACGGGCGCATGGTCACCCCGCATGTGCTCTACGCCATGGTCGGGGAGAACCGCCAGGTGAACATCAAGATGGAACCTGCCGGGACCCCCATCTCCGCCGAAACCGCCCACACCCTGAGTGAAATGCTGGCTTATTCGCTCGAGAGCGAAGCTTCCATGGCACTGGTCCCCGGTTACCGCATAGCGGGCAAGACCGGCACCGCCGAGATCCCCGTCAACGGCTATTACAGCAGCGATGCCACCAATGTCTCCTTCGTGGGCTGGGGACCGGTGGATGATCCGCAATTCTTGATCTATGTCTGGCTCGACCGTCCGAGCGCATCCATTTGGGCGAACGACACCGCCGCGCCGCTCTTCTCCGAGATCGCCCAGAAGACCGTCATCCTGCTCAACATCCCGCCGGATGCCATCCGCCTTCAAACAGGGAACCAGTAAAAGACCATGCTTACCCTGGCTGATGTTTTTGAAGCACTGATCAACACCCCGACGCAAGCGGAGCACGTCATCACCGAGGCGTCCATCGATTCGCGCCAGGTGATCCCCGGCTCGCTCTTTGTCGCCATCCCCGGCGAAAAAGTGGACGGTCACGATTTCCTGGAGGCGGCTTTTCAACGCGGTGCATCCTATGCGCTGATCCAGCGCGATGTGGATGCCTCCCACCGGGTGCTCGACCTGCGCGGCAGCCAGCCGGTGGATCTCTCCGTGAATCTTGAACCTCCGCTCTGCCTGCGGGTCGATAACAGCCTCTCAGCCCTCCAGCAGATCGCGCGCTTCTGGCGCCGCAAGCTGGATCTGACCGTCATCGGCATCACCGGGAGCGTGGGCAAATCCTCCACCAAGGAAATGGTCGCCGAGGTGCTCAGCATGCGATACCGCACCCTGAAGAGCCCCGGCAATTTGAATAACGAGATCGGTCTGCCCCTTTCCATCCTGCGGCTTGGGGCGGGCTACCAGCGCGCCGTGCTGGAGATGGGATTCTACGTGCCCGGCGAGATCGCCTTCCTGTGCGATATCGCCCAGCCCTCCATCGGAATCGTCACCAACGTCGGCACGGTGCACGCCGAACGCGCCGGTTCGCAGGAAGCCATCTATGCCGGAAAATCCGAGCTGGTCCAATCCCTGCCCCCTGCCCCGCAGGGCACCGCCATCCTGAACTTCGACGACCCCTGGGTGCGGAAGATGGAGGAGAAGACCCGCGCGCGCGTATTCTTCTACGGTCTCTCGCCCGAGGCGGACCTGTGGGCGGATGAGATCCAGGGACTGGGTCTGGAAGGCATCCGCTTCCAGCTCCACTACCAGGATGAGGTCCTGCATGTGCGCGTCCCGCTGATCGGGCGCCACTCGGTGCACACCTCCCTGCGGGCTGCCGCGGCGGGCATCGTGGAGGGACTCACCTGGCAGGAGATCGTTGAAGGTCTGCACCAGGGACATACCCAACTGCGCCTGGTCGCCGTCCGAAGCCGGACCGGCGCCCTGCTGCTGGATGACACCTATAACGCCTCCCCTGAATCCATGCTGGCAGCCTTGAACCTGCTGGACGAACTGGAAGGGCGCAAGATCGCCGTGCTCGGCGACATGCTGGAACTGGGTCCCTACGAAAAGCAGGGACATGACATGGTCGGCACCCGCGCTGCCCGCGTGGCGGATGTTCTGCTCACGCTCGGGACGCGCGGTCATCTCATCGCAGAATCCGCCCGCAAGTCCGGGATGGACCGTTCTCATATCCACGAATTCACCGAGCTGGACCCGATCGTGGACTGGCTGGCAAAAAACCTGACGAGCTGAAGACGCGGTGCTCATCAAGGGTTCGCACGGATTACGCATGGACCGCATCGTGGGCGCGCTGGAGGTCCGTTCATGACCACTCAGACCCCTCTCTCGCTCAGCCTGGCGGTGCTGGCTTTCATGATGACGGTCATCTGGGGCGGACCGCTGCTGCGCATCCTGCGGCATTTCAAGGTCGGCAAGATCATCCGCGTGGATGAGCCCGGTCTGCATGCCGTCAAGATGGGCACACCCACCATGGGCGGCGTGATGTTCATCGCCCCGGTCGTCCTGCTGACCCTGCTCCTGAATGCCTCCAGCCTGTTTGGCGTGGAAGGCATCGGTCGTTCCATCCTGCTCCCGATCCTGGTCATGCTCGCCTTTGCCGCGCTGGGCGCGGTGGACGATTGGGAGGGCATCCGCGGTCCTCGCCGCGGCGAGGGCATGCGCTCGCGCACCAAGTTCCTGGTCCAGGTCGTGCTCTCGCTGGGCGCAGCCTATGCCCTGAAATACCAGCTGCAGGCGCCGGACCTGTACCTGCCCGGATATCCGATCGAGATCAAGCTCGGCATCTGGTACATCCCGATCGCCGCCTTCATCATCGTCTCCATGGCAAATGCCATGAATTTCACGGATGGGCTGGATGGGCTGGCGGGTCTGATCGCCGCCACCGCCTTCGTCGCATACGGCGGCATCGCCCTCATGCAGGGACAGACCTATGTCGCCCGCTTCTGCTTCATCATGGTCGGCGCCCTGTTCGGTTTCCTGTGGTTCAACGTGCATCCCGCCATGCTCTACATGGGCGACACCGGCTCACAGGCGCTCGGCGCCACCCTGACCGTCATCGCGCTGATGACCGGGCAGTGGGGCGTCCTGCCTGTCATCGCCATCATCCCGGTCAGCGAGATGGTGAGCGACGTCATTCAAATCATTTATTTCCGCGCCACCAAAGGCAGGCGCTTTTTCAAGATGGCTCCCATCCATCTGCATTTTGAACTGCTCGGCTGGAGCGAGACGCAGGTCGTGCAGCGTTTCTGGCTGATCGGACTGCTGGCCGCCATGGTTGGCGTGGGGCTTGCAACGGTGTAATGACATGAAAGACTGGACCGGCAAACGCGTTCTCATCCTGGGTGCCGCCCGGCAGGGGCAAGCCCTTGCCCGCTGGCTGGCACGTCATGGCGCGCGCGTCATCCTGAACGACATGCGCTCCCCGGAGCAGATGCAAGCCGCGCGTGCCGCGCTCAGCGATGTGGACATCGAGTGGGTGCTCGGCAGCCATCCCGTTGAGCTGCTCGACCGCATTGACCTGCTCTGCCCCTCCGGAGGGATCCCGCTCACCATCCCGATCGTGACGGAAGCGGAGAAGCGCGGCATCCCGTTCTCAAACGATACGCAGGTCTTCCTGGAAGCCGCGCCCTGCAGGACCATCGGCATCACCGGTTCCGCCGGAAAGACCACGACCACCTCGCTGGTCGGGAAAATGGCGCAGGAAAGCCTGGCTGGAAAGGCTGAAAAAGCATTTATCGGCGGCAACATCGGCGACCCGCTCATCAATTATGTGGATGGAATGAAGCCCGGCGATCTTGCCATCCTGGAGATCTCCAGTTTCCAGCTTGAACAGATGGATGTCTCAACGGACGTGGCAGCCATCCTCAACATCACCCCCAACCATCTCGACCGCCACGTCAGCATGGAAGCCTACACCGCCGCCAAGGCGCGCCTGCTGGATTTCCAATCCGCGAACGACACCGCCGTGCTCGGGCGCGACGACCCCGGCAGTTGGGATCTGCGAAGCCGGGTGCGCGGGAAACTGCTGACATTCAGCCTCTCCCCGCTCAAGGAGGGACTGGACGGCGCCTACCTGGACGAAGGACTGCTCGCCTTCCGTGCGGGCAATGCCTACACCCCCCTGCTCCGCCGCGAGCAGGTTCACCTGCGCGGCGACCATAACGTGAGCAATGCGCTGGCAGCCTTTGCCATCGGTCATGCAGCCGGCTTCCCGCTGGATGCCATGCTGACCGCCGCCGAGGAATTCACCGGCGTCCCGCATCGTTTGGAATTCATCCGCGAATGGAATGGCGCCCACTGGTACAACGACTCGATGGCTTCCGCCCCCGAGCGCAGCATGGCAGCCATCCGTTCCTTCGATGAGCCGATCGTGCTCCTGCTGGGCGGACGCGACAAGAACCTGCCCTGGGATACCCTGGCGGACCTGGTCCACCAGCGCGTGGAGCACGTGGTCCTGTTCGGCGAGGCTGCCGGCATCATCGAGGCGGCTTTGGGTCCGGTCTCCGGGCGGACGCGCACGCAGGTCCGCGTCGGAGGCTTGCAACAGGCGGTGGCAGCTGCCGCCCAGGTGGCGAGCGCCGGATCGGTCGTCCTGCTTTCGCCGGGCGGCACCAGTTTCGACGAGTTTTTGGATTTTGCTGATCGAGGAGAAAGGTTCAAATCATGGGTGCAGGAACTGTCATAAACTCATCCAGCTACACCTCTGAAGAACGCTCTGCCGTGGCTCGCAGCCGCAGCCTGGACATCCCATTCCTGCTGGCACTGGCGGGTCTGCTGGTATTCGGATTGATCGTGCTCTTCTCGGCTTCCTACGATTATTCCCTGCAGGTCCTGGGACTGGAACCGGCTTACCTGTTCAAACGCCAGGTATTCTTCGTGCTGGGAGGCTGTGTCCTCGCATACGCGCTCTCGCGCTTCAATTACCACTACTGGAGCAAGCTGGCTCTCCCCATCGCGGGACTGACCATCGTCGCCCTGGGCGCGGTCCTGTTCATGCAGGAGATCCGCTTCGGGTCAAAACGGTTCCTGTTCGACGGCTCGGTCCAACCCTCCGAACTGGCAAAACTGGTCAGTGTCATCTACCTGGCGGTCTGGCTGTACTCCAAGCGCAGCAACCTGCACGAATTTGGCCGCGGCATTCTACCGATGAGCGTGATCCTGGGCTTCTTCGGCGGTTTGATCTTCCTGCAGCCCGACATCAGCGCGGCTGCCACGGTGCTCATCATCGGCGTGCTGCTGTTCTTCCTGGCAGGCGGGGACCTGAAACACATCTTCATCATGTTCCTGGTCGCCCTCTTTACCGGAGTGCTCGTTGTGCAATTCAGCCAGACCGGGCAGGAGCGCATCAGGGATTTTCTGCTCGGCTTGAAGGACCCGACGCAGGCTTCGGATCACGTCCTGCGCTCGTTCGAGGCGATCGTGGCGGGCGGCTTTTTCGGCCGCGGGCTGGGGCAGTCGCTCACCAAGTACACCGGTCTGCCGCTGGCACCCACCGACAGCATTTTCGCGATCGTGGTCGAGGAACTTGGATTGGTCGGCTCGATCGCCCTGATCGGCTTGTATGCCCTGCTCATCTGGCGCGGGCTGGTGATCGCCCGGCGCGCCCCGGACATGCTGGGCACCATCCTTGCCTCGGGACTGGTCCTCTGGATCGGGCTGGAGGCTCTCATCAACATGGCAGTCATGGCGGGGTTGATGCCCTTCGCGGGCAACGCCCTGCCCTTCGTCAGCGCGGGCGGTTCCAACCTGGCGATGATGTTGTCGGCCGTTGGGATCATATTGAATGTCTCACGCCAGCAGGGCGTGGTGACGCGAACAGAAGAGGACTGGAGGTCATACAGTGCGGCTATTGATCTGCGCTGGCGGAACCGGCGGCGGAGTGTATCCCGCTCTCGCCGTTCTTGAGGCGTTCCGTGCAGAGCATCCGGATTCCGAGATCCTGTGGGTCGGAGGCGAAGGTGGCATGGAGGAGGCGCTTGTGAAACGCATGGGCATCCCCTTCAAGACCATTCCCGCGGCAGGCGTGCATGGCGTTGGTCTGCGCGACCTGCCGGGCAACCTCGCCAAACTGGCGCGCGGCTACCAGTCCGCGCGCAGGATCCTCAAGGAGTTCCGCCCGGAGGCGCTGTTCTTCACCGGCGGTTACCTCGCCGCGCCCATGGCGCTGGCAGGCAGGCACATCCCCATCCTGCTGTATGTGCCGGATATCGAGCCCGCCCTTGCCATCCAGAGCATCGCCCGCTTCGCGGACTGCATCGCGGTGACCGCGCCCGCCTCCAAAGAGTATTACCCGTCCCGCGCCCGCGTAGTGCAAACCGGTTACCCGGTCCGCGCGGAGCTCCTGAAATGGGACCGGAAATCCGCCCGCAAGGCGCTGGACCTGCACGAGAAGAAACCCGTACTGCTGGTGACCGGCGGAAGCCGCGGGGCGCGTTCCATCAACCAGGCTGTACTGGAACACCTGCCCTTCCTGCTCAACCTGGCGCAGGTGGTTCACATCAGCGGTCAACTGGATTGGGCTTCCGTGGAAGCCGCGGCGAACTCCCTGGACGAAGCCTCGCGCAGCGATTATCATGCCTTCCCCTACCTGCACGAGGAGATGGGCGCCGCCCTGGCAGCCTCCGACCTGGTGCTCTCGACGGGCGGGTGCCTCCACGCTGGGAGAATATCCCGCTTTCGGGCTGCCCGCAATGCTGGTGCCCTACCCGCACGCCTGGCGTTACCAGAAGGTCAACGCCGACCATCTCGCCAGCCGCGGCGCGGCGGTCATCCTGGAGGATGCCCGCCTGAAAGAGGAACTGCCCCGGATGGTGCAAATGCTTCTGACAGACCGGTCCAGGCGGGAAGATATGCGAGATGCCGCGCGCACTCTAGCCAATCCGCAGGCGGCTCGCCAGGTGGCAGGACTCTTATTCGATTTGGCTGGAGAGGTGCGTCCATGATCAGCATCGTCAATATCTTCTGGATGTTCGTCATCCTGTTCGCCATCATCGGCTTCCTGCGCGGCTGGGCAAAGGAATTGCTGGTCGGTTTCGCGGTGGTGGTCGCGGTGGCGCTGAACTTTTTACTTCACACCTATGCCCCCATGGTGAACCGGCTGCCCGAGAACGACCTGACCCTGTTCTGGATCAGGGTGCTCATCCTTGGAGCACTGACCTACTTCGGGTACCAGACCGTCATCAGCGTGGCACGCCTGCAGGCTGGCGGTCGCCGTGAGCGCCTGCAGGACTCGCTCTTCGGTCTCTTCCTGGGAGCGGTGAACGGTTACCTGGTCGTCGGCACCTTCTGGTATTACTGGGCAGCCGCCGGTTACCCGGGTGATTTTTACCAGCAGGGGAATGCCGCCATCCAGCGGGCAGTCGAAACCATGCTCGCCTACATGCCCCCGCACCTGCTGGGCACACCGGGCATCTACTTTGCCGTCATCCTTGTGCTCATCTTTATTCTTGTGGTCTACGTGTAATTTTGACTGGAGCCTGACAACAGCATGACTCACGTCCACTTCATCGGCATCGGCGGGACAGGATTATCCGCCATCGCGCGCCTCCTGCTGGAGATGGGAAACACCGTCTCCGGCTCGGACCGCGTCCTGTCCCCGCTGGCCGTGAAGCTGCAGGCGGACGGCGCGGTCATCCACACCGGTCACCGCGCGGAGAACGTCGCAGGCGCGGACTGGGTCGTGCGCTCCTCCGCCATTCCGGACGACAACCCCGAGGTGGTCGAAGCACTCAAGCGCGGCATCCCGGTCTACAAGCGCGCGGATTTCCTCGGGCGCCTGATGGAGGACAAGACCGGCATTGCGGTCGCCGGCACCCACGGCAAGACCACCACCACCGCCATGATCGCCTGGATGCTCTTTGCACTCAAACACGATCCCTCCTTCATCGTCGGTTCGGAACTGTCCAACCTGAACACCAACGCCCGCGCCGGCAAGGGCAAACCCTTTGTCATCGAAGCGGACGAGTATGACCGCATGTTCCTCGGTCTGAAACCATTTTACGCCGTGGTCACGAGCATCGAGCACGACCATCCGGATTGCTACCCCACCTTCGGGGACATGTTCTCCGCCTTCGAGACCTTTGCCGGTCTGCTGCCCGAGGCAGGCACGCTGATCGCCTGCAGCGATGATCCCGCGGCTGCCTCCCTGCTGGATGGCGCGCACATGGCTGGTCGGAAGGTGCTGGCTTACGGTCTGCAGGAAGCGAAAACCAGGAACGTTCCGCACTGGACCCTGGGGCGCGACCTGGTCCCAAATTCACGCGGCGGTTTTGATTTCACTGCATCCTTCGGGCATTGGACAGGCGATATCCCGGTCTCCCTGCAGGTGCCGGGCAGGTACAATGTGCAGAATGCACTCGCCGCCCTGTCGATCGCGGCGTTGATGGGGCTGCCCCCCATCGAAGCCGCGGGTGCATTGAGCGAGTTTCGCGGCACCGCACGGCGCTTTGAGATCCTCGGGGAGGCAAAGGGCGTCATCGTCATCAACGATTACGGTCACCACCCCACCGAGATCAAAGCCACGCTGGCGGGGGCGCGCGCCCGCTACCCCGGCAAACGCATCTGGGCTGTCTGGCAGCCGCACACCTACTCGCGCACGCAGACCCTCTCCGGGCAGTTCATCTCCGCCTTCCAGGATGCGGATGAGGTGCTGGTCACGGAGGTCTACGCCTCGCGCGAGCCAAAACAGGATTTCTCCAGCGCCACGCTGGTCAGTTCCATGCAGCATCCCCGGGCACATTTCACCGCCGGACTGCAGGAGACAGCGAACCACCTTTTGGACCATCTCCGCCCCGGCGATGTCGTGATCGTCTTCTCCGCCGGGGATGCCGACCAGGTCAGCGCAGATGTGCTGGCTGGATTGAACAAGTGAGGTTTCAGATGAAAACCAAGGAAGAAACCCGCCGCTTCGACTCTGTTACACTCGGTCTGCCGCCGTTGAAAATGATCCTCGTCAACACGGATGAGGAATCCCGTGAGCGCGCTGCGAAAAAGACGACCGGTCACCGGAAAACAAAAAAGGAACTGGAGAACCGCCAGCTCATTCTCAAGTTGATCGAACACCTGACGGGTACCGACCGCTGACCTGGAGACAACCGACATGCTACCGGACATGTTACCTGCCCTGCGCAATGCCTTTGGAGAACGCCTGCAAGAGAACGTGACGCTTGCAGCGTACACCTCCGCGCGCATCGGCGGTCCGGCAGATGCGTTGTTGAACGTCAAGACCGCCAGCGAACTGGCGGATACAATGACGCGGCTGTGGAAGCTGGGCATCCCCTACACCCTGCTGGGCGGCGGCTCGAACGTGCTGGTGAGCGACCGGGGGGTGCGCGGGCTGGTGGTGCTCAACCGTGCCCGCGAGGTGCGCTTCGAGACCGGCGATGAGCCGCGTGTCTGGGCGGAGTCGGGAGCAAGTTTCAGCAGTCTCGCCAACCGCGCCGCGGAACACGGTTACGCGGGTCTCGAGTGGGCGGCGGCTGTCCCCGGCACGGTCGGCGGCGCGGTGTACGGCAACGCGGGCGCCTTCGGCGGCGACATGGCTCACAGCCTGATCCATGCGGAAGTGCTGACCGAGAAGGGACTGGAACGCTGGCCGGTGGAAAAAATGGAATACGGCTACCGCACCAGCCTGCTGAAACGCTCGAGGATCAAATGCATCATCCTGACCGCGGAAATGCGCCTGACACAAAGCACCCGGGAGGCGGTCAAGGCGAAGGTCGCGGAGTTCGTCACCAGGCGCAAAGCCACCCAGCCACTGGGCGCCAGCATGGGTTCCATGTTCAAGAACCCGCCGGGTGATTACGCCGGGCGCCTGATCGAGGCTGCCGGGCTGAAGGGCACGCGCATCGGCAATGCCGAGGTCAGCACTGTGCACGGGAATTTCTTTATCAATCGCGGCAGCACCTCCGCGACGGACATCTGCGCCCTGATCAGCCTTGTCCAGCGGACGGTTGCCGAGAAGTTCGGCACGAAATTGGAACTGGAGATCGAGATGATAGGAGATTGGGACGGGTAGGCGTCCCGGACATGCTATGACCAGTAAACTTCGCGTGGCAGTTCTTTTTGGCGGTCGTTCCGGCGAACATGAGGTCTCGCTCATGTCGGCGCGTTCGGTCATCGGTGCGCTGGATCCCGCCAGGTACGAGATCTTCCCCATCGGCATCACGCATGCCGGGAACTGGTTTATCGGTGAGAACGCGCTGGAAGCACTGGAACAGGACAAGACCGGTATCGCTCGAGCATGCCGTCATCTTCCCCGAGCCGGGTTACCCCGGTCTGTACGCCATCCGCAACGGGCAGTACTGTCAAGGTCACCGACCTGGATGTGCTCTTCCCCGTCCTGCACGGCACCTTCGGCGAGGACGGAACGGTCCAGGGTCTGTTCGAACTGGCGGATGTCGCCTACGTGGGCGCGGGCGTGATCGGCTCCTCGGTGGGCATGGACAAGGGCATCTTCAAGGACGTGATGCGCGCCAACGACATTCCCGGCGTGGAGTGGACCGTCGTGCGCCGCTCCGAGATCGAGAAGGACATGCAGGCGGTCATCCGCCAGGCGGAGGCGCTCGGTCCATACCCGCTCTTCACCAAGCCCGCCAACCTGGGTTCCTCGGTGGGCATCTCGAAGTGCAACAACCGCTCCGACCTGAGCGAGGGCATCCTGGAAGCCGCGGCATTCGACCGGCGTGTGCTGATCGAGCGCGGCGTGGTCAACGCCAGCGAGATCGAGGTCAGCGTGCTCGGCAACGACGCGCCGATCGCCTCGGTCTGCGGCGAGGTGCTGCCCAGCCGCGAGTTCTATTCCTACGAGTCCAAGTACATCGACGGCACCAGCGGGCTGGTCATCCCGGCGAAGATCCCGCAGGAGACCTCCGACCGGATCCGCGAACTGGCGGTGCGCGCCTATAAAGCCATCGACTGCGCCGGCATGGCAAGGGTCGATTTCTTCCTTGAAAAAGATACCGGCAGGGTGCTGCTCAACGAGCTGAACACGCTGCCCGGTTTTACCAGCATCAGCATGTACCCGAAACTGTGGGCGTCGACCGGCATTTCCTATCCTGAACTCGTGGACCGCCTGATCCAGCTGGCGCTGGAGCGCAAGGCGGAACGCGACCACACCAGGCGCATCTTCCGGAGGGGTGAGTGACCGACAGGGAATCCCTCACCCGCGCGGACCTCGTCCGCCAGCGCCGCAAGGAGCAGGAGAACCGGCGCGACAAGCGCCCGGCAAAGCGCGCCTCGGCGAAGACGCCGACCATGCCGCTGCGCGGCGCCACCCTGGATGCCTCCACCGTGCGCGCCAAGCCGGGCAGCCGCTACGTGCATTACGAAGCGGTCGCGGCGCCTGCCCACGCGGGTCAGGCGAACGCCCCTGCCCTGCCCCGCATCCAGGTGGGCTGGGTGTTGTCAATATTACTGGTCGCATTATTCGGCGCAGGGATCTACCTGGCATGGACCCTGCCCATCTTCCGTGTGTCCGCGGCGGAGCTGAGCGGCAACCAGATGCTCAGCGCGGAGGAGATCGAATCCGTGCTGCACCTGAACGGCGCACCTGTCTTCCTGGTGGTCCCGGCGAAGGCGGAGAACGCGCTGCGGATCAACTTCCCCGAGATCACCTCCGTGGAGGTCTCGGTGCAGCTGCCGAACCGGGTGACCGCCAGCATCACCGAGCGGGTGCCCGTCATCCGCTGGGAACAGGACGGCGCCTACGCCTGGGTGGACGAGCACGGCGTGGCATTCCGCCCGCGCGGCGAGGTGCAGAACCTGGTGGTGGTCAGCGCCTCGGGCTCGCCTCCCACCGGCATCAAGGCGGAGGACGACCCGTACGCGCCCATCCCGTTCGTTGCGGAGGAGATCATCGAATCCATCCGCGTGCTGGCGCCGCAGGTCCCGCAGGGCTCCGTGCTGCTCTACAACCCTCAGAACGGGCTGGGCTGGGTGGACCAGCGCGGCTGGACGGTCTGGTTCGGCACGGACCCGCAGGAAGTGGACGTCAAGCTGCGCGTCTATTCCGTGCTGGTGGATTCGCTCGCCCAGCGCGGCATCACACCCACCTTCATCAGCGTGGCGCATCCCGGCGCCCCATACTATCGCTTAGGTCAATGATATGAATGAAATTGTTGTAGGCATCGATGTAGGCACCACAAAAATATGCACCCTCGTCGGGCGTGTGGAGGATGAGAAATCCATCCGCATCCTGGGCGTCGGCATCGAACCATCGGAAGGCGTCCGGAAGGGCAACATCGTGGATCTGAGCGTTGCCACCCAGGCGATCCGGCGTTCGGTCCAGCGTGCCGAAGCCACCTCCGGGCTGGAGATCACCAGCGCGCTGGTCAGCCTGGCGGGCGCGCATGTCTCCTCGGTGAACAGCCGCGGCACCTCGGGCATCTCGGGTTCGGTGGTGGACGAGCTGGACGTGTACAACGCCCTCGACCAGGCACGCGCCATCGCCATCCCCTCCGACCGCGAGATCGTGCACGTCATCCAGCGCGGCTTCTCGATCGACGGGCAGGACGGCATCCGCCAGCCGATCGGTCTGCACGGCTACAAGCTGGAGGTGGAGACCCACATCATCACCGCCTCGGCGGCGACGGTGGACAACCTGCGCCAGTGCGTGAGCGCGGCAGGCGTGAAGGACATGCAGTTCGTGCTGAACCCGCTGGCTTCGGGCGAGGTCACATTGACCGAGCAGGAACGCGAGTCGGGGGTGGCGGTCTGCGACATCGGCGGCGGGACGACCGACCTTGCCATTTACGTGAACGGCAACGTCTGGCACACGATGGTGCTGGCGGTGGGCGGCAATCACATTACGCAGGATATCGCCACCGGTCTGCGCCTGCCCGTCGCCCAGGCGGAAGAGGTGAAGATCCAGCAGGGGCACGCCCTGCGCAGCGAGATCGGCCCCGAGGAATATTTCACCATCCGCCCCTTCGGCGAGGAGCATCCCGTGGAGATCAACCGCCAGGACCTCGCGCACATCATCGGCGAACGCGTCTCGGAGATCTTCAAGATCATCCTGCAGGAGATCAAGCGCTCGGGTTACGACGGTCTCCTGCCGGCAGGTTTGGTGCTGACCGGAGGTTCCTCGCAGCTGCCCGGAATCAAGCGGCTGGCATCCGAGGTGATGGGGCTGCCGGTGCGCGCGGCACAGCCCGAGAACCTGATCGGTCTCGTGGACAGGTTGAATTCCCCCGCATATTCCACCAGCGTCGGGCTCCTGTATTGGGGGCTGCAGGCGCATGGGACTGAAGCCGCCCACAAGCACGGGCGCAAACACCGCCAGAAAGGAGAACCAAACATGGTCATGACAAACATCCGCGAATGGCTCAAGAGGTTGATCCCCTAGGCAGCCAGGAAGCAGGATGCTTCCTGATGGGAAGAAGTATGGCATTATTCTGTACACTTTTGTACCCTACGCGCAGAATCGGTTTCACTGTATAATTTCGAAAGGAGAAGTCCAATGGACGCAAACAAAGCAGCAAGATACCAGGCAACAGAATCATTTGCCCGCATCAAGGTCATCGGTGTGGGAGGCGGCGGATCGAATGCCGTCAACCGCATGATGGACGAGGGTCTGACGGGCGTGGAGTTCATCGCGGTGAACACCGACGCGCAGGCTCTCATGCTCTCGAAGGCTCCCGTACGGGTGCGCCTCGGCGACAAGCTGACGCGCGGACTCGGTGCAGGCGGCGACCCGGAAGTGGGACGCAAAGCCGCGGAGGAAACCTCCGAGGAACTGTATAACGTGCTGAAAGGCTCGGACATGGTCTTCGTGGCGGCAGGCATGGGCGGCGGCACCGGCACCGGCGCGGCTCCCATCGTCTCGCAGATCGCCAAGGAGTCCGGCGCGCTGACCATCGGCGTGGTCACCCGCCCGTTCACCTTTGAAGGCATGCGCCGGCAGCAGTCTGCGGAACAGGGCATCAGCAAATTGAAGGAACACGCGGACACCCTGATCGTGATCCCGAACGACCGCCTGCTGCAGATCGCGGACAAGCGCGCCAGCCTGCAGGACTCCTTCCGCATGGCGGACGAGGTGCTGCACCAGGGCATCCAGGGCATCTCGGAACTGATCACCACACCCGGCTTGATCAACCTCGACTTCGCCGACGTGCGCACGATCATGGGCGAAGGCGGAGCGGCATTGATGGCGGTGGGCGTGGGCGAAGGCGATGAGCGCGCCCGCAAAGCCGCCGAGCAGGCGATCTCCAGCCAGTTGCTGGACATCACCATCGACGGGGCGCGCGGCGTGCTGTTCAACGTGACCGGCGGACCGAACCTGACCCTGTTCGAGGTCAACCAGGCTGCGGCGATCATCCGCGAGACCTCGCACCCGGATGTGAACATGATCTTCGGTGCGGTGATCGACCCGGAGATGGGCGACAAGGTGCGCATCACGGTCATCGCGACCGGCTTCGAACGCGGAGGACTTCCGCGCCGCATCCTCGAGCGCCCGACACCCATCCGCCGCCCGGAACAGGAAAAGCCCGCACTGCACTACGTGCACCCGATGGAGAGCGTTTCGGTGAGCGCAGCGCAGCAGCCCAAGGCGGAAGAGAAGAGCAAGTCCTCCCCCACCCCGACCTACAACAACGATGACCTGGATGTGCCGACATTCCTGAGAAATCGCAGATAAGATACAGTTTTTTCACTTCTCCTTTCCAGACCCTAAAGGTTCAATGAACCTTTGGGGTTTTTTTAACATCAGATTGTACATTGCGAGGACAAAGATGAGATCTCCTTGCAGGATGCCACGTCGGGGAAAGCTCCTCGCAATGACAGTGGGATACTTTCGTGCTAAAATTGCCATGCAGAAAGCCCAACTGCCGCCCCCACACGCTTCCCTTCAAAGGCACCGCCGTGAACTCTGGACGAGGATACTCATCCCGATGCTGCTGGCGCTTGCAGTGCTGGTGGCGGTGGCGGTCCTTGCAGGCATGGCGGCATTCAAGCCGGAGAGCGAGGTCGGGCGCTGGGCGGCAGTCTCCACCATCTGGATCATGCTGCCGTTTTTCGGTGCCGGGACGCTCCTGCTGATCGTCCTGATCGCCCTCATTTATGGGCTGGCGCGGCTGCTGGGCATCCTGCCCACCTACACAGTGCAGGTACAGAACTTCATCTGGCGCATCGGCGCGGCGATCAAACATTACGCGGATGGGGCTGCCAGACCCATCCTTGCCATCGGAGGCATCTCCGAAGCCATCAAACGCCTGACAGGCAAAAGATAGGAAGGTAATCATGGAAAACAAGGGAAGAACATTATTTCTTGGTGCGCTGATCGGCGCCGCCACCGGTTTGGTTGCCGCAATGCTGCTCAACCGCCGCGCCGAACGCAGCGAGCGCACATTCGCCATCACCTCCGGCGAGGGGTTGACGATCGGCGCGTTGGTGATTCGGCTTGCTGAAGACGATCGCCTCGCTGGGCGATGAACCGTAATCGACGATTCCCCCCTCCAGGACCGAGCATAGCCTCGGTCTTTTTTTATCAGTGGAGGCAGCGGTTTCTTCATGATCCAGATCTCGAACCAGACCGCACGCAGGTTCGTGCTTGGCAGGCAGGGACTCTACCCCGGTCGACGCTGGCGCGGCAGGCAGGGGGTGGTGAGCGCCATGACCGCCGGGGAGGCGCTGCAGCTGGACCCGCTCAGCATCGGTGCCCGCTCGCAGGACATCATCCTGCACAGCCGCGTGCTGGACTACAAGCCGGAGTACCTGTACGAGGCGGCATACGACCGGCGCCAGTTCTTCGATTACGGCGGCTGGCTGGCGATGTACCCGATGCAGGAACTGCCCTACTGGCGTTACCACATGGAACAGCGCGAGCGCGACGCGTACGTGAGCTACTTCGTCAAGGGGCACAGGGAGGTGCTGGAGTTCGTGCGGGCGGAACTGCGCAGGCGCGGACCGCTGCGCAACCGTGACTTCGAGGGCAAGCGACCGGAATTGCAAAGCTACCGCGGGCGCAAGGATACCTCCATCGCGATGTACGACATGTGGCTGTGCGGCGAGCTGATGATCCACCACCGGGAGGGCTTTGACCGCGTCTACGATTTCCGGGAGAACATCGCGCCGAGGGAGCTCGACAGCGTGGCAAGCACGGAAGAGGCGGAGCAGTTCTTTGCGCGCAAGGCGGTGGCTTTCATGGGATTGAAGAAGGAGGGCGCCATCCGGGCGGATATGCATGGCTACCTGCGCGACAACTACTCCCCGGCTGAGATGACCAGCCTGCTGGAGAAGTGGAAGGAAGCGGGGATGTTGACCCAGGTGCAGGTGGAGGGACGCCGCGAGACATACCTGGTCCTTTCGGAGGACCTGCCCGCGCTGGAGGTGCTTGCGCAGGGGAAGGTGCCGAAGGAATGGAGGGCGCGCGACACGACCACGCTGGAGGAGGTGACGCTGCTCTCGCCGCTGGATGTGGTCAGCGCGCGCGGGCGGGCGAAGCTGCTGTTCGACTTTGAGTACAAGTGGGAGGTGTACACGCCGGTACACCTGCGACGCTGGGGTTATTACGTCCTGCCGATCCTGTACGGGGATGACCTGGTGGCGCGCCTGGACTCGAGGCTGGACCGCGAGAGCGGCACGCTGAACATCCTGGGCTTCTGGCTGGAGGAGGATGCGCCGCAGGACGCGGACTTCGCGGATGCGCTGGCGCGAGGGCTGAAGCGCTTCGCGGACATGATGGGGGCGAAGAAGATCGACCTGGGTGCGCTGAAGCCGGTGAAGTTGAGGACGCATTTGAGGGGGAGGCTGAAGTAGTCGGAGTGGTCTGCATTGGTCTGAATAGTCTAAATGGTCTGAGTGGTCGCAGAGGTGCGAAAGGCGAGGGTGGGGGAGGAAAAAGACTGCCGCGAGCAGTGTCCGCAGGGAAAAGAGGTTCGAATAGGTTATCTCTCGTAAAATGGGCATTCGAACCTCGGTTCGAATAATTTCCCTTCGTAAAAAAAGGCATTCGTACCGCGGTTCGAATAGGGAAAATGAAGGAAAATAGGGGAGTCCTGAGATTTGAGAATGGGGGCGCCGGAGACTTGTGTCCCTGGAGTGGGTAACAGCAGATTAACGCTACCTTGCTCAAGAAAATGAGAAAGATGATAAACATCGATTTTTTCAGTGAATCGGAACAAACGAATCGCCTTGTAGCTGAATACTTCGGCAGTGGATAGTTTTGTTGTCAAGTAGTTTGGTAGTTTTAGGCAACGATGTTCCAGGTGAAATAGTTACGGCTTAATGGAGAATGGATCAAGGTTGCAGGACGAGGATGTTCCAGGTCCACAAAGATGAAGACCGGATGTTTTCAGTTGCAAGAATCATAAGAACCCTCCTTGAGCCCGACGATGCAAGTGAGGCTGGGTTACTAACATCTTCAAATTTAGTACAAATGTTCTAAGTTGTCAAGGAATCAAAACGCCCCTCTTGCGAGGGGCGTCGTGGGATTTCAGAGATGGATGGGGTGAGAGATTAACGGCAGGATCTTCTGGATAATGTACTGACAGAAGAAAATACTCACCTACACGCATTAATTCCCCATTCGTTTCTATTCGTTTCCTCCAGCGCCTGTCCGCGGGAGGCGGCTTTTACATTCCCCTACCCCACTATCCAACTATCGAACTACCTAACTAACCCTGCACACCAAGCCCTTCAGATACGCGGATTCGGGGAAGGTCAGGGCGATGGGGTGGTCGGGGGATTGGGAGAGGTGCTCGAGGATCTGCGCGTCCACACCGGCGTCGAGGGCGGCACCGGCAAGGATGCTCTGGAAGAGGCGCGCATCCACCCCGCCGGAGCAGGAGAAGGTGACCAGCAGCCCGCCGGGGTTGAGCAGCTTGAACGCCAGCAGGTTGATGTCCTTGTAACCGCGGGCGGCACGCTCCGCCTGCGCCTGGGTGGGCGCGAACTTGGGCGGGTCGAGGATGACCATATCGAAGGAACGGCGCTCATCGCGGAACTTGCGCAGCAACTGGAAGACATCCGCCTCGAGCCACTCCAGCCTGTCAGCGGGCAGGTCGTTCAGGGCGGCGTTACTTTTCGCAAGCTCGAGCGCGGCGCCGGAGGCATCCACGCCCAGCACGGACTTCGCCCCGCCCGCCAGCGCGTTCAAGGCGAACCCGCCCGTGTAGCAGAAACAATCCAGCACGGCGCGATCCTTCGCAAGCTCGCGCACCCGCAGACGGTTGAAACGCTGGTCGAGGTAGAAACCGGTCTTGTGCCCATGCGCCAGGTTGACCGCGTACTTCAGCCCATGCTCTTCCATGGTCAACTGTTCCGGAGGGGTTCCGCGCAGGGCACCCACGATGGGCAGCAAGCCCTCCAACTCGCGCACATCCGCATCCGAGCGCTCGTAGATGGAGGACAGACCGGTCTCCTCCAGGAGGATATCCGCGAGGGTCTCCTTCCAGAACTCGGAACCGGTGGTGAGCGATTGCAGGACGAGGGTATCGCCGTAGCGGTCAACGATCAGACCGGGCAGGCGGTCGGACTCGGCATAGACCAGGCGGACGGCATCCGTGACCCGGTCCAGGTGCAGGTCGGCGCGGGAGCGAATCGACTCGCGAACCCGGCGGCGCAGGAAGTCCGCGTCGACAGGTTCATCCTCGAAGGTCCAGACGCGGGCGAGGATCTGTGACTTCGGGGAACAGGCGGCGCGGGCAAGGTACTCCCCTTTCGAGGAGACCACATCCACGGTCGCGCCCGGCTCGGGGTTTCCCTCCAGGCGCTGGAGCGCGCCCGAGAAGATCCACGGGTGGCGGCGCAGCAGGCTCTTTTCACGTCCGGGTTTCAGAATCAATTTCATCGTGTTTCAACCTTCCACCGCGAAGGGTCTCAGCCTCTGCATCCAGTTGCCGGGTTCGTCCAGTTTTTGAAACCCGTAGCGGGCGTAGAGATCGTGGGCGTCACTGGTGGTGAGCATCCAGCGGCGAACGTCCTTCAGGTCGGGATGCGCGAGGACGGTCTCGACCAGCCACCTGCCCAGCCCGCGCCCGCGATAATCCTCGTGGACGAAGACATCCATCAGGTAGGCGAAGATGATCGTATCGCTGAGGACGCGCGCCACACCGACCTGGCGCGTCCCCTCGTACAGACCGAAGACGAGCGAATGGGCATAGGCGCGTTCGGTCGCTTCCCGCGGACGTCCCTTTGCCCAGTAGGCACGCGTGAGGAAGTCGCAGACGGCGTCGAGGTCGAGGCGGGAGGGGTCGGTGCTGATGGCAAATCCATCGCGTTCGATCTCAAAATGGTTTGGCATGGTGAGAGTTTATCACAAGTGGTATTATCGCCTGCATGAATCGAATCTCTCTGCTCAAGCGCGCGGGCTGGATGCTGCTGGTGATCGCCATCCAGTTCATCTACTTCCCCACCAGCCAGGCGACCAGCGGGGGCATCGCGCCGAAACTGGCGATCGACGTGATCCCCGTCCACACCACCTGGGTGGTGCCTTATTACCTGTGCTACCCGTTCTGGATGTCCAGCATGATATGGATCCTGCTGAAGTTGAACGACCGCGACTTCCGGGCGTTCCTGGCGGCGGCGCTCTTCACGGTGGGCATCGGGAACCTGACCTTCATCCTGTTCCCCACCTACGTGGAACTGCCGGTCATCCCCGGGGACGACATCTTCGCCAGGATGCTGCGCTATATCCAGATCGCGGGCGGGACGCATGCCGCGCTGCCAAGCGCGCACAATTTCCTGACGATGCTGTTCTGCGCGACCTTCATCCACCTGTACCCGCGTTACCGCTGGGTCTGGGTGGGCATCATCGTGACGGTGGCGCTCGCGACGCTGTTCACGGGTCAGCACTACATCCTGGACGTGGTGGCGGGACTTGCTGCTGGGTTTTGTGGGATTCTGGTTTGGGCAGTGGTGGGTGAATAGAAAATCCAGGGGTCAAGCCTGAACATGTTCAAACCCATCCGCTGGAAGACCTTTCCACTGGATCTTCTCCGCATCCAGGTCGGTTTTACCCTGTACGGGCTTGCCATCACGCTGATGATCCGCGGCAATCTCGGGACAAGCGCATGGCCGGTCCTGGAGGTGGCGCTCTCAAAGATCCTCGGTATCTCGGTCGGTACGATGAGCGTGGTGACCGGTTTTGTCGTGCTGAGCGGGGCATTGATCATGCGCGAAAGAATCGGCTGGGGCACGCTGGGCAACATCCTGTCGATCGGTCCGTGGGAGGATTTCTGGCTGGCGCGCATCCCACCCGTGACGGACAACCTGCCGCTGCAGATCGGCATGCTGCTGGTCTCGATCGCAATGATCGGACTCGCCAGCGCCATCTACATCGGCGTGGATGCAGGCGCCGGTCCGCGCGACAGCCTGATGCTTGCCATCAAGCGCACCACGGGATTGAGCATCCGCACTGCGAGGGGGATGATCGAGGTGACGGTCGTCGCCATCGGCTGGCTGCTGGGAGGTCCGGCAGGAGCCGGCACGCTGGTATATGCCCTGCTGGTGGGTTCGGCGATCCAGCTGGGATTCAAGCTGTTGAAAGTGGAACCGCACAAGCCTGATGAAGTTGAAGCTGTCGTGGAGGATCTATAAATGAACGCACCCAAAGTGACCCGCCCTACATTCCCAAAAGGTTACGTGGACAATCCCACATCCGAGCTGAAGTGGGAAGAGATCGAAGAGCGACTGAAAACATCACTGCATTACTGGCTGTGCACGGTCCGTCCCGATGGGCGACCGCATGTCATCCCGCGCTGGGGAGTTTTCCTGGACGGGAAGTTCTACTATGATGGAAGCTCCGAGACGCGCCACGCACGGAACCTTGCACAGAACCCGCATGCCAGCCTGCATCTCGAAAGCGGACTGGAGGCTGTGATCATGGAGGGAGAGTCCGCGCCGGCGGGCAAACCGGGGCATCCGCTGGCAGTCCGCATATCGGAAGCCTATTGCGCCAAATACAAGGATAAGGGTTACAGCCCCGAGCCGGACCAGTGGGATGAGGGCGGACTGTATGTCTTCACCCCGCGCACATGCCTGGCATGGACCGTCTTCAACGAGAACCCGACCAAATTCATTTTCGAAAGGGATTTCGAATTTCTAAAATCTTGAAATAATTTCCGCTCTCTTCGTTTCGTATTCTTCTTCTGTTATCAACTTTTTCCGTTAAGTATTTGTTTTAATTGGCGCAATTTGTTAATCCAGTTTGATTTATTATCATCTTCTACATCACTGTCGTCACTGTCAATTTGTATCTTGAAAGAAAGACCATCGTCGTCGCTTTCATCGAAAACCGAATCAATGCGACATTTGCACCCAGTATCGCTTGTACATCCAATCATAGGTAATTCAGGGACTTTATCTATATCATAAACTTTACCATTTAACACTTGGCACAATTCGCATGAATTAATATCACCCGGATCAAATTCAATTTCACCTGCTTTGCATATTCTTTGTATCTCTCTAGGGTTTCGGTTATTCTTGTGTAAGCAAGGATGTAGTTGACGGCAATTCGGTCATTTCTCAATCCCGACAAATTGTTAGATGATGATAAAAATTCCACAGACTGATCCCGCCAAAGCAGATGCATTCCAGCAATTGCCTTTAACATTAAATTTTCGTTTGAAACAGCAGATAGGATTTTAGGCTGGCTTTTCAAAATATTCATTATTTCTTCCACTTGGTAAGTATTAGACTGAAGGTAGGAGTTGTGTATACTTTTTGGTAGGCTGCATAAATTTTGTAGGCATTTTTAGGATCATTAGATTTTAAGGCATTGAAACATTGCTCTTTAGCATAAACAAGCGCACGTTGTTTTTTCTTTTCGTATTCTGACAGAAATTCTAAAGCTGTAGATGAACATTTCATTACTCTGCTCTTTTGAGCGATTTTTTCCATTCCACTACGGTCAGATAATACTAACGCTCAACAAGTTCACTCTTACTGCCTGTTAACTTAAAGATCGCGTTCCTGCAATATTTTTTTTAGTTGTGCCACTTGAAATATACATTCCAAAGTTTCTTCAATACTTGATGGTATGAGTACCCCATCACGAATAAATCTATCAATTGTGGATTGGTATCTTCACCAATTGTTTGTCTTACAAATTGCCAGGTAATTACTTGGTTAACATCTCTTGACTTTGAAAACTTTTCAAGCAAATTTATATGTGGTGACGATTCTTGCCATTCTAAATTAAGGGGACGATTTGGCATTTTTACTCCTAACCACTGAGATGAAAGAAGTGGCTAAGATTTGCAATATTGGCAGCAGGGGAGGGGGTGGTGAAGGTTCGGGAGCAGGAAAAGCCCGAAGCCCCGTTTTTCGATATGCTTGAAAATGGCGCAGAGTCCCTGCCGTCCACCAGTTTTGCCGTACTCGCTACGCTCGTCGGGGCGAACATTATGTTGGGTAGATTTTAAGTTTTCCCAAGAATTTTTTGAATATGCAATTTCGGCTTATTGCTCTTAAAGAAAACACCATGAACATATTTTTCTTTTTAATTCCTAGAGATACTTTTTCTTCTTAAACAGCTTGTTTTGTAGCATCTCGACTGCCTTCTCATAAAGTTCAATAAGGTTTGTGTAGGATTGTTGTGTTTTGGCGATGCCTTTCTTATCAGCCAATTCTGAAATTACATACAACAAGTAATGAGATGCATACAGAATGAAGATTCATCATCGTAAGTTTGGGGATTTTCCATCAACGAATATTCTTCTTGCTGGCTTTCCTAGCTTCTATTTCATTGAACAACGCGCATGACTGTAAGTACTGTATCAGCGGTAATGTTGTCTGAAAATACTTCTTCATATTTTTCGGCAAAGATCAATTCTTATCGTTTTTAGCTTCAGCAGGCAATTTATTGATAAATGCTAACAATGCCTGTCCTACTTTTTCTGCATCTAATCGCTTTGTTTTTGGCTTTCCAACATACTGTCCCTTTTTTCTTTCATAATAATACCCAAGCGCCAGTAGTTCTTTTTCTAGTTTTTTCTGGGCGTAATCGTTCGACCGAATATCTCGACTTTTTACTGGATTCTGGCTGTTTGTATATTCAGCAATGCTTACCGATAATTCTTCCTTGTTGGTTTCGTATATTCTGCACAATATATCTATATGCTCAAAATTTTCGTCATTTTCTGAAAAAGCATCAAATAAAGCATGAATTGTTTGACTTCCGTTGAACTATCTGCAGATTTTCAAGCTCAATGATCGGATTTCCTAACTTTTTTAGGATATTCAAAATGTGAACACGTAATTGTGATTCCATTATTGTAATAAAAAAATCTGATACGCTTCTTCGGACAGCGCCGTTTCCTTGATATTCCTGTTTATTTTTGACCTTTGTTTTAAGTACATTCTTACATTGTCGTCAAAGGCGTCTTCAAGAACTTCATATTTCTTAAGAATGCTGTAATCACCTGCATCAACACTTTGTCTTGTTTGTTCGTCATCGCATACAATCCGCAATAATTCTCTGGCGTCAACATTTACAACTATGGCTCTTATATCGCCATCTGATTTTTCAAACAGATTTTGATCAATAGCTCTAAGTTTTGCGTTGACAATTTGCTTTCCCTTTTTTGTTAAACTTGAAACGAAGTCTGGCATTAAGTGATATTCAATTTTGAAGTTTGAATATTTATTTACTTCCCGCTCAAACCGTTTCCTTTCACTTTCTTCAAGTCCAAGATAATGATTAGCACATAAATGAATTACAAATTTCGGATATTGTAATTTTAAATAATTCCCAGATTTCTTCAACCTTGCCGAATAAATGTTTATTTATATGCTCGGCTAACTTTTCATCAGGAGTAATCACTGAACTAAGGAATCCAAGAATTTTATCTATTTCTCCAGACGGAAAATTTTTTGCTGTATTTTTTATTTCTTCAGTGTATTTCATATTGAAGAAATGAACTACTGCTGGTTTTTCGCTTGTATCTATATATAAAGCATCTATACCACTATCATGTCCAGATGGTTTATTGCTCTGCTTTAGATAGCTTGTGTCGGTGATTGCATCTTCGGCTTCATCATCTTGTAATGCCAAGAATTTATATCTAGTGCAAAAAACATAAATCCTAAGAGTTTTTCTACAGATTTAAGGTCATTTGAAAATTGCTGAACATGAGTTGCTTATTAGCGAATAATCTTGTATTGAAGGAGAGACTGCTGATTTGTTCATTTCGATTTATCTCCATATTATGGATTGCTAGAATTTGCCCAACTGTTCATTATAATGAGTATTATCTGGATAATAAGCATATTTATTATGTTGTGGGGAGATTGCCACGTTGGGAGAACACCAGGGCAGGCGGGCGGGGATTCTGTTTGGGAGCAGAAAAAAAACAAAGCCACGCATTGCGAAATGCTCGAAAATGTCCAGAATCCTAAGCCTCCAGCGCACATTTTGTTGGGGTGATTTTCTGCAAATCATGAGCCCCAAGCCGGTTTAATATCCTTTATCTCCCATTGATCATTCTCGTTCCTGACCAAAGCCAGGATCAATCCATGTCCGCATGCACTACCGCAGGATGCAGACAGGTATACTTCTGCAGCCTGTCCATCATCAGATATTGATACGATCCCAAATTCGTTATATCCCCACATGAAAATGCTGGGAATCTGCGGTGCGCTCTTGATAAATTCCTGGTAATCCAGAATTACTGCTTGAGTATCTGTTTGTGACACTAATTCGCCATCTTTGTACAGCCAAACTTGTTCAGCGTTTTTTGTGTCCAAGGCATCCATCAAATTCGAATAATCCTCTGCTATTGAGCGCGGTACAGGAGAAAATATAACAATGAATTGTGCAGGCGGTTTTTCGATCCCGGGTATGTTTTCCCTGCTGATAATATCAATCATAGCCACTATTTCATTTTCGACAATATAGTCAAGCATGAAGTCAACAATCTCACTTTTTATTATCGACAAATCCTGCGTGGGGGCGGATGCAGGTACCGGAATTAATGTGGCTGTGGCAACCTGCTCGATGGTTGCAGTTATTGTTTGAGCAGGAGAGGAGGTATTTGTGTAAGTTGGGGACATCTTCGGAGATTTATCTGTTGGCACGCAGGCTGCCAATCCAATAAACACAACGAAGATGAGATTTGAGTTACGCATATCTTATTTTCCTATCTGCCCAACCAGGGGTTATACGGTGTCCGTCCAGTGCACACTTTGTCAGGGGGCATGTATGTCCGAAGTTTGCACCTCATTAAACATGTTTCGGCTTGTGTCCGTAAGCAACCACGATATCATCTGAAATAACATCGATGTTCTTGCGCTCAAAATAATTCCTTGTTTTTCTGGAATCCTTCATTCTTTCTTCCGGAGGAAACTTTGCATACCACCAGGAGGATGAAATAGCTGCAAAAAAATCATATGCCGCCCCACCACTTTCAAATTTGTTCCGCCAAACGATCCGTTTGCTTCCAATGTCCAGCAAGGACGCCTCTTCGAGAAATCCCCGTATAAATTTCTCTGTTCCCGGCCACCATTCCAATCGATATCCCAAAATATATCTTTTATTTACGCACCGGAAGGTGGCATCTATTGCTTCCCAATAATGCTCGGGACCGTGGGCTCCAATACAGACCAGCCCGCCTGGTTTCGCCACCCTGACCATTTCTGCAACAGCCTGTTTTTGGTTTGGCAGTGTACCGAATGTCATACCTGATATAACGGCATCGAATGATCCATCTTTATAAGGCAAGCAATCCGCATCCAGCTGACAAAGCGCGTGATCAACATTTTTTATGACATCTTTTCTCTTTGCTTCTTTCAGCATGAATGAAGATATATCCCCACAAACCACTTCTTTTGCCCCCTTTTCAATTGCGATCTGGGATAATGCACCCGTACCACACCCAATATCCAGGACCTGCATATCATCCAATCGAATATCCTCCAATTGATAACGAGCCGATTTTGTCTGCAGGTGATACCCAAGTTCATCATATTGATGAACGTGATCTGAATATTCTCCCTCATACCCTTTCCTTACCCGTTCTTTCATACCGTCGTAATCCCTGCTGCCACCTGTTAGTACTGAGAGCAGGTTATTTGCATCCACCAGCAATTTCATAGGCAGGGTAAGTTTTCCAGACCAGAAGAGTTGAGCCATTGGTATTCTTTCTTTTTCCATCAATGCCAGCGGACGGGCGTGAAACAATACCTGGGAGAATTATAAAACCAAAGTGCGGAATATCCTCTTAATTCGCACAGAAGCACCCCCGTAATCCACTCCGTTACCCCTCGTGATGACAAGAAAAGACCGGCTCTGGTGAGCCGAGTTATTCAGGATATTACAACTTTCACAACGGGCAAAGCAGTCTGGTGTGAGATGAGATTGCCACGCCTGCTGCGCAGGCTCGCAATGACAGAATCGAACGGTGGTTGGGCGGATACGAGGAGCAGCGGATTACACACTTGCCCTGCGGGCAGTGCCATGGAATCCGCTGGAAGCTTGGGAGGGGGGTATATCATTGACGGAAAACCTGCCCTTCGACTACGCTGCTACGCGGCTCCGCTCACGTGTGCCTGCGGCACAGTGCAGGCAGGGCGGTGAGACGGGTTCCAATTTCATGAAATTACAACCTTTTTAACATTACCCGGATTGTACATTTTCATCATCTCATGGAGAAGGTGCTTCAATCAACCAAGCCTCCAATTGATCTTTGATAATCCATTCTCCATTTTCCTTCTGAAGGAAGACATAAGAACCCTGCCTGTACATAAAATCACCTGAGCCGTCAAAACATAAATCGCCACGACAATCTTCTACCAACACAAGTGCTTGAGTAAGGGATGAATTAAAAACCTATGCGTGAGAAAGACACCCACCAATAGAATGGTCCGCCATTTGCAGGATTAACGAATTTCACATTCGCCGTTGGTGGTAAAAATCCTTTTATTGGGTATGAATCCTCATTCTTTTCCAGGTAATCTATCCAAGTTTTTCTCTGTAAATCAGTAAATCCATCAATCACGAAACTTCCTGTGTCATCAGCTTTTCCCATGGGAGTACTTCCTCACATTTCTCCAGAGTTTGTGTATTCAATAATTTGATGCTTGTCTATAACAGTGCCGAAAACAAATTCATAACTGTAAGTACTGCTTTGGTAGGATAACAACAGTGGCGTAGACTTCCTGCTCCGCTTAGGAGGTCGGCAGGGGCAGACTGTTTGTTTTGCAAGACCACAAACAAGCCTGTTCCAACAATCGCGATTATTGCAAGAAATAGTAATCCTTTTTTTACCATCACGGCTCTCGCTTCATTTTCCCAGAAAGCACCCAACTAGAACCTGTCTCAAAAATAAGGAGATTGCTTCAGGGCAGATACCCTCGCAACCCTTGCACTGCCCGCACACCAGCGCTGGCGGGCGGTGCCAGGGAGGGCAAGTGTGACACCACAAAGTATGTTATTGAGATGACTTCTAGTAATTATTACGACTTCCAACTGCATATTACCTATTACTCAATCTCTATTCCCTATTCTCTTCACCACTTCCATCACCACGAAGACAATAATGCCTCCGGTGATGGCGATGGAGAGGTCACAGAGGCTGAGCGCCCGGACGTTAAAGAAATCCTCGAGGAAGGGGATGTAGAGCACCGCGAGCTGCAGGAGCACCACCAGCACTGCCATGCCTGCCAGCAGTGGGTTGCTCAACAGGCCCATCTTGAAGAGCGAGTCTTTCGAGGAGCGCGAGGCCAGCGCCTGAAAGACCTGCGTGAAGGCCAGGAAGGTGAAGACCATGGTCTGCCATTCGCGGCCGGTGAAGAAATACCACGAGCCGAGTCCCAGGGCGAGCGCGCCGATCAACGCGCCGACCCAGATCACTTGGATGCCTGCGCCGCGCGAGAAGACGCCTTCCTTCGGCGAATACGGCGGGCGTTTCATCGTGTCGCTTTCGGCTTTCTCCACGCCCATGCCAAGCCCGAGCAGACCATCGGTCAGCAGGTTGAGCCAGAGCAATTGCAAAGGCAAAAGCGGGATGGGCTTGCCCAAGAACGGCGCCAGCAGCATGACCAGCACTTTGCCGATATTGCCCGCCACGCTGAAGCGCACGAACTTGCGGATGTTGTCGTAGATCGTGCGCCCTTCCTGCACCGCGCCACGATGGTGGCAAAGTTATCGTCCAGCAGAACCAGGTCGGCGGCTTCCTTCGAGACATCCGTGCCGGTGATGCCCATCGCCACGCCGATGTCCGCTTTGCGGAGGGCGGGCGCGTCGTTCACGCCGTCGCCGGTCATCGAGACGATGTGACCCTGTTCCTGCAGCGCCTGCACGATCTTCAACTTATGTTCGGGCGCAACGCGGGCAAACACGTTGACTTCATCCACCACATTTTTCAATTCATCAAAAGTCAGGTTTTCGATTTCAACGCCGGTCAATGCGCGTCCGTTATCGGTGATGCCCAACTGGCGCGCAATCTCGATGGCGGTCAGCGGATGGTCGCCGGTGATCATGACGGTGCGGATGCCTGCGGCGTCGGCACTGCGACCGCGTCCTTCACTTCGGCGCGCGGCGGGTCGATCATGCCGAACAAGCCGACAAATGTTAGATTCTGTTCCAGGTCGGTTTGGATGATCTCGGGGATCTGGATCCATCAGGCGGAAGGCAACGCCGAGGACGCGCATGCCCTTCTTTGCAAGGCGATCATTCGCCGCCTCGATCCTGCGACCTCCAGTCGTCATCCAGCGCCTGCGACTTTCCATCCACCCAGACCTGGTTCGACAATGTCCAGCAGTCCATCCACGCTGCCCTTGGTGAAGGCGATGTAACGATGGCTGCCAACCTCCAGCCCCGAGAGCACCGTCGGGTCGTACTGGTCGAGATGGTGGACGGTGGTCATGCGCTTGCGTTCCGAGTCAAAGGGAAGTTCCGCCGCGCGCGGGAAGGAGGCGTCCAGGGAGGATTTCCAATATCCCATCTTTGCCGCGGCTGCGACCAGGGCGCCTTCGGTGGGGTCGCCCAGGGTGTGGAAGCGGTCGTCGCCCATGTCGATCAGTCTGTGCGTCGTTGCACAAGCGCGCCGCCGATGGCAGCCAGGGACAGAGCTGGCGATGTTCGGATTCTCCACCACGTCCACCTGGTGGCGTGAACCGTGCCGTCCGTTCATTTCTTCGGTCAGATCGAGTGCATGGTTCGGCCACATCCAGCACGACCACGCTCATGCGGTTCTCGGTGAGCGTGCCTGTTTTATCGGAGCAGATCACCGTGACCGAGCCGAGCGTTTCCACGGCGGGCAGTTTGCGGATGAGGGCATTGCGTTGCAACATGCGCTGGGCGCCGAGCGCGAGCGTGATGGTGACCACGGCGGGCAGACCTTCGGGCACGATGGCGACCGCCACACTGACCGCGGTCAGCAGCATGTGACGGAGTTCATCGCCGCGCAGAAGCCGAGCACGGCGATGAAGACCGCGATGACCAACGCCCACCACGCGCAAGATTTTTACCAAGCGCGTCGAGCCGCTTCTGCAGCGGAGTATCTTCCTGTTCGACTCTGTTGGATGAGGTCGGCGATCTTGCCGAGTTCGGTCTGCATGCCCGTGGCAACCACCAGCGCAAGTCCGCGTCCCTGCGTGACGATGGTGCCCATGTAACCCATGTTGCGGCGGTCACCGAGGGGCAGGTCCTCGCCACGAGAGCGCGGCGGTGTGTTTTTCGATGGGTTCGGATTCGCCCGTCAGCGCGGCTTCCTGGATGCGAAGGTTGACCGCTTCCAGCAGACGCACATCCGCGGGGAGGACGTTGCCTGTTTCCAGTTGGAGGATGTCGCCTGGCACCAGGTCGCGCGCGGAGGGAGTTCCTGTAATTTGCCGTCGCGCAGTACGCGCACATTCGGGCACGGACAATTTCTTGAGCGCGGCGATGGCTTTCTCGGCGCGATATTCCTGGATGAAGCCAAGAACGGCATAGAGCAGCGACGATGGCGAGTGATGGCGATGGTGTTCTTCGTGTCGCCCAGCAGACCCGCCACGACTGCCGCCGCGATCAGGATCAGAACCATGGTGGCGGTGAGCTGTTCCCAAAAATTTGCAGGGGCGTGCGTCCGCCGTGTTCGACGAGTTCGTTGCGCCGTATTGCTGCAGGCGCGCATGCGACTTCGGTCTGTGAAAGACCGTTCTGCCTGGTCTGAGTCCAGGTTCTGCAAGGCTTTCGTTGAATATCGATGAGATGCCAGTTCATCAGATTCGTTTTCCAGATTCATTTCATTTTTTACGGCTCACTCCATGCCAGGGCAGGGAAATGCGACTTGCGATATAGGATAGAGCAGATACGCGCCGAGTGCCAGAAACCCCGCCAGCGAGAATACCAGGGGAAGGTGCTGCTTGATATAGTCGCTGATCAGCATCCATTCGTGCCCAAGGAGATAACCCGCGCCAATGAGAAGTGTACACCAAATATAGGCTCCGAGAAAGGTGGCAAGAAAGAATTTCGGGAAGGGAATTCTCGCCAGCCCTGCCGGGATGCTGACCAGCGTGCGCACGCCGGGGATAACGCGCCCGACAGAGCACGATGCCCGCGCCCCACTTGTGCATCTGCTCCTCGGCCTGGAGGTGATGTAGCACAGGTCGATGCGGAAGAATTTTGCAAATTTTCGATCATCGGGACGTCCGCCGATCCGCGCCACCCAATAGGTGATGGATGCGCCGATGGCGCTGCCCAACCCCGCGTACATCCCCCACCCAGCAGGATGAAGGACGGGGGCATGCCGTGCCGTTCGATCAACATCCAGCCCGCGAAGGCAAGGATGATCTCGCTGGGTGTGATGCCCGTGGCGTTTTCAAACATCATCAAGCCAAACACACCCGCCCAGCCGAACTGGTCAAAGATCACTTGCAGGGCGGACAGGATTGTCGTCTTCAATTTTATCCAGCATGTTTATCATCTCTATGGTTCTAGTCAAGTCATCAATAAAAAAGACCATCGCCAAAGTATTGACGATGGTCTTGCCTTTTACAGAACAGCCGGGACCAATTTCCGTATTGACGACTGTGCATCCCAAATCTGGGCGGCTACTCCCCATCGGAGTGGTTGGAGTATACAGAAAGGAATGCTCGATTGTCAACGCTCCACGGATAAGAGTTCTCTCATCTCATCAGGAGGGGATGACCGCGCCGAGTCTTCAAGGCGGAGCGGATCATCAGAAATTCGGTGATGTTCTCGGCGGTGATAAGCCCCACGAACTGACCTGCGTGCATGACCGGCAGGGTGCGGGCGCCGGATTCCTGCAGGCGCATGAAGGCGGTCTCGACCATTTCGTGCGAATCCACCGCGGGCAGGTCCTTGCGGATGAAGTCCATCACGCGGGCGAGATTGTCCGTGCTGGGCGAGGCCGCCATGAAAGCGGTCGCGCTCCAGGATGCCCGCCACCTGTCCATTCATCCACCACGGGGAAATCGTGCTGTGAGCCTGACAGCAGGAGAGCCACCGCCCTGGCGAGCGTGTCACCGGCGAGAGGGACTTGTAGTCGGTCAGCATGGCGCGCGTGACCGGGATGCCGCTGATGGAGTTTTTCATCTGGACCATGCTGGCTTCCTGCGAGGCGCCGATCCAGACGAAGAAGGCGATGAAGAGCAGGCAGGGGTTGCCGAACAAGACCGATCAGACCGAAGAGGAAAGCCAGGCCCTGACCAATGTTGGCGGCGATCTGGGTCGCCTTGACGTAATCCATGCGCATGGCAAGCAGGGCGCGCAGGACACGTCCGCCGTCCATGGGGAAGGCGGGGATCAGGTTGAACAGCACGAGCGACAGGTTCACCAGGGCGAGGCGCTCGATCAACGAGCCGCTGGCGATGGTCAGCTCATTCAGCGGTACGAACGTACCCGTCAGCAGGAGCCAGCCGAAGAGGATGCCCGCCAGCAGCCACGTTGACCGCGGGACCTGCCAGCGCCACCCAGAGTTCCTCGACCGGCTTCTCGGGCATGCGCTCCAGGCGCGCCACCCCGCCGATGGGGTAGAGGGTGATGTCGCGGGTCTTGATGCCGTACTTGCGGGCGGTGAGGGCGTGACCGTATTCATGCAGGACGACGAACAGGAACAGGCGCAGGATGAAACCAATCCCGCCAGGACCTCGCTGCAGGTCTGCTGCTCCAGCCATGGTGACCGCCACCCAACCGATGATCAAAAGGAAGGTGGCGTGCATAAAAACGTCAATTCCGAAGAAACGTCCGAATTTCCATTGCCATTTCATAGGTTCACTCCGTTATCAAACCTTAGACGATATCGATAGGTAACATTTTACAGCGAATATATAAGAAAAATGTTATAAAAATCCCAAAATAACCATCAGAAAGGGGAAACAAGGGAATCGAATATTGTGTTATACTATTACATAGAAAGGTATAACGTCAATGGAACTGATCATTTCCAATAAAGGCTGGGTGGTCATCCCCGCCGAACTCCGAAAAAAATACTCCCTGCGTCCCGGATCGGTGGTGACCGTCGTGGATTATGGCGGCGTGCTGGCAATCGTCCCCGCCCTGAAGAAACCCGTCAAACACGCGGCGGGGATGCTGAAGGGCGGCGCATCGCTCACCTCCGCCCTGCTCGAAGAACATCAAAAAGAGCGCCAGAGTGCCGGATAAAAAAGTCCTTGTGCTGGACAGTTACGCCCTGCTCGCATACCTTCAAGGCGAGGCAGGGCATGGAACGCGTCCAGGAATCACTGGAAGAAGCACTCAAGGGACGATGCCGGGTGGTGATGTGTGTCATCAACCTGGGGGAAGTGCTGTATATCGTCGAACGGGAGAAGGGACTGGTGAAGGCACACGAGGTCCGTCTGCCATCCAGCAGCTTCCCATCGAGATGCTCCCCGCGGATAATCAGACCGTCCTTGCGGCAGCACACATCAAAGCCAACCACAGCCTCTCCTATGCAGATGCGTTCGCGGTTGTCTGCGCGCAAAGCCTGAAGGGGACGGTTCTGACAGGGACAGGGAATTTGAATCAGTAACCTCCCTGATCTCCGTCGAGTGGTTATCCGAATAAAAAAAAGCCCAGCTCATGAGAGCCGGGCTTTCCCTTGAAGATAATTCACCGATCCCGCATCACCACTCTCTCACTTAATAATTCCCAACTTCTTCCCTGCTTCGCCGATGACATCCATGGCGCGGTCGATCTCGCTCGGTCTCATGCGCGGCGGTGACGGTGGCGCGCAGGCGGGCAAGCCCCTCGGGCACGGCGGGAGAGACGACCGGCAGGACGAAGACATCGTGGTGCTGGGCTTCGCGCGTCATGGCGAAGGCTTTCTCATCCTCGCCGCACAGGACGGGGACGATGGCGGTCTCGGTCAGCATGGTGTCGAAGCCCATGCCCTTCAACCCGCCGATGAACTGCTTGGTGTTCTGATTGAGCTGTTCGATGCGCCAGGGCTCGTCGAGGATGACTTTGAAGGCTTCGTTGGCGGCGGCCGCCTGGGCAGGCGGCAGCGCGGCGGAGAAGATATAGGCGCGGCTGGCATGGCGCAGGTAGGTGATGATCTCCTTCTTCGCAGCGACGTACCCGCCCACCGAGGGGATGGTCTTGCTGAGCGTGCCCATCTTGATGTCGATCACATCGCCCGAGACCGAAATGCTCCTCGATGCCGCGCCCGGTCTTGCCGAGCACGCCCACCGAATGCGCTTCGTCGATCATCAGCCAGGCGTTGTATTTCTTGCGTCAGTTCCAGCACCTTCGGCAGGTCGATGATGTCGCCGTCCATGCTGAAGACCGAATCGGCGATGACCAGCTTGGCGGCGCCTTCGGGCACATTCTTGAGCATGGTCTTCGAGGTGCTCCATGTCGTTGTGGCGGAAGCGGCGGAACTCCGCGCCGGACATCAGGCAGCCATCCACGATGGAGGCATGGTTGAGTTTGTCGGAGAGGACGTAGTCGCCGCGCCCCATCAGAGTGGAGATGACGCGTCAGGTTGGTGGCATATCCGGAGGTGTAGGTGATGGCGGCTTCGGCATGCTTGAAATCCGCGATGGTCTCTTCGAGTTCGGTGTGGATCGTGAGCGTGCCCGCCAGCGTGCGGACGCCGTTGGTGCCCGTGCCGAATTTATCCACGGCCGCCTTGGCGGCTGCATTGATGCGCGGGTGACCGACCAGACCCAGGTAGCTGTAGGAGGCGTACATGCCCATCTCGCGCCCGTTCACGCGCACCTTCATGCCGGGCAGGATCTCCTGAATGGGCTGGTTGTAGAAGTAAAGGTCGTTGGCTTTGAGCATCGCGACGCGGTCGGTGAACGCCTGGATGCGGCGGGTCACGGCATCATTGGTATTGTGAAAATCCATCTGAGGCTCCTCGAAAGGGATTGGCACATTATATCCGAGGAAAGGGCAGGTTGAAAGTTGCAGGTCAAAGGTTGAAAGTTAATAGCCGGGAGAGAAGTTGTAGATCGGGATTCGATCGTCGGACGAGGATCGAATTATTGTTTCTCCGATGGGGCAAGACTTTTAGATGAAGGGAAAAGATGTGAAGTGGCAGGGAGGATAAACAAAACAAATAGAAATCTATGCGCATTTAATAGGGTTTAGACACAAATCGAGGGGACTTCGGAAGTCTCTAACTCCCAAGGCGCTTTTAAGCGAAGATCTCCACTGAGCTACAACCCGAAATATATGAGGAATATGCCCATGAGCAAACAAAACCCAACCCGAAATGGATCCCATCCATCCGGGATTTTTCCATGAAAATTATGATCCTTGATTTCCAGGCGATTCTTTCCTGATGATTTGGATAATACCTGCGAAACTTTCCAATAATGCGAAAATCACCCCCCCGATTAGAGTGACTTGTTCTGGTATCTCATCTATAGAAAGAAACATCTTGAAAGAGTATGCGAGGGAAGACCAGGAACACTATTGGAATTATCGAAAATAAAAATACAAGTACTTTGATGTCTCCAGACTTGCTAACGCAGGTGCTTCCCAGAGTCCAATTGTAAAATCGCGTTTTCATGCGGATAATCTCTCCTCGATAAAGAGTGTCCATAATTACCTAACCCCCTGCCCTTACCACTCGCTGCGCTTCCTGGGAGAGCGCCAGGACCTTCGGCGGGTATGCTGCGCAGATCCCAAATGGGAAGGGAGCTTGCCTCACCTCGCACAGAGCGTCTTGACCGAAGGTCGCAATAAGTCTCGATTGGTTAAAACATGATGCCGCAGTCGTATTCGACCAGGTTCTCCTCGTTCATCTCCACGGAGTGCGGGAAGGAACGGGAGATGGTGTAGGTGCGCTTGAAGAAGCCGCCCCACTTGGTGAAGGTGACCAGTTCCACGATGGCGGAGTCATCCGCCAGGCGGACGAGAGGCTCGACGTCCTGCATGGCGCGCACCTGGGCTTGCTGCGTGAGGCTCAGCTTCATGCCGAAGTCGCCGGCGTTGATCGCCTTCACGATCGCATCTGCAGCTTTTTGGTCACAGACGATCTCGGTATCGTTGTAGTTGGCATGCCAGACCAGGTAGAACTGCCCCGCCAGCATGTCCATCAGGGCATATTCGAAGTAACCCTGCTCCACGTCCTCGATACGGAGATGCTCGCGGAAGTTCCCCAGTTTCGTGCCCTCGGGGACATCCGCCATGGAGGCGTAGGAGGGCTGGTCAACGGGGCGCGGGTATAGGAAGGGCTGCGAGCCAAGGAAGTCGACGGCATACACGTAATCCAGGGTGTACCCGTCCTCCATCGAGAGATGGGTGAGCACCTTGAAGTAGTCATTGGCATCGAACTCGCCGCCGGTCTTGATGCCGGTCTCCATCAGGTCCTTGGGGACTTCGCGGGGCTGAGTATCGAGCAGCGCCTGGAGGAGGGATGAGCAGTTATTGATCACGGTTCCCTCGCGGTCGGATTTTGGGGCAAACACCGAACATGCCAGGGAAACAACCATTACAGCTACCAAGGCAATAAACGGCTTTTTCATGGCGCCTCCAATTCCATTTAACGCGCACAGGGCGCGCAGTTCCTCCTCACCGATGACCTTTACACCCAGCGAGCGGGCTTTCTCCAGTTTCGAGCCGGGGTTCTCGCCCAGCACGAGGTAGCTGGTCTTTTTACTGACCGAGTCGGTCACCTTGCCGCCGTTGGACTCGATGAACTCCCTGGCGCCCTCGCGGGATAAGGTGGGCAGGGTGCCGGTGACGACAAAGGTCAAGCCGGTCAGCGCGCCTTCCTTCTTCGCACCCCCTGTCCTCTCCCTGAGGCCAGACGCCTGCCTTTTTCAACTTCTCCAATAATTTCCGGTTGGCGTCGCGCGCGAACCAGTCCACGATGGACTCGGCGATGTTGGGTCCGACGCCCTCGATGGTCTGCAGCTCCTCCGCGCTGGCTTGGGACAGCGCGGCCAGGTCCGGGAAGTGACGCGCCAGGTCGCCTGCCATGACCTCGCCCACGCCGTGGATGCCGAGCGCGGTGATCAGGCGGGACAGGCTCTGACCCTTCGCCCCCTCCAACGCGGTGAGCAGGTTGTCGGCTTTTTTACCGGCAAAGCCCTCCAGTTCGAGCAGCTGGTCCTTCTTCAGCGTGAAGAGGTCCGCCACATCCCTGACCAGACCCGCCTGGATGAGCTGTTCCACGATCTTGATGCCCAGCCCGACGATGTCCATGGCGCCGCGGGAGACGAAGTGCTCCAGGTTGCGCACCAGTTGGGCGGGACAGGCGGCGTTGACGCAATACCACGCCACCTCGCCCTCGAAATGCTCGACGGGCTGACCGCAGGCGGGGCAGACAGTCGGCGGGATGTAGGGTCTTTCCTTCCCGGTGCGCGCGTCCACGACCGGACCGATGACGTAGGGGATGACCTCGCCGGCGCGCTTGACGAGCACGCGGTCACCGACGCGGATATCCTTCTCCTTGATATAGTCAAAGTTGTGCAGGGTGGCGCGCTCGACGATCACCCCGCCGATCTCGACCGCCTGCAGCTCGGCATAGGGGGTCAGCACGCCGGTGCGCCCGACCGCCACGCCGATGTTCTCCAGGAGGGTGGTCACCTCGCGGGCGGGGAACTTGAAGGCGACCGCGCCGCGCGGGTCCTTGCCGACGAAGCCCAGCTCCGCAGCCATGTCCAGGTCATCGATCTTGATGACCACGCCGTCCGCCTCGTAGGGCAGTTCGTCGCGCTTCTTATCAAAGGATTGTGCATACTTTACGGCGGACTCGAAGTCATCGAAGCGCCGGGCGACATCCGTGACAGGGAAGCCGAGGGCTTTGAGATATTCGAGCAGTTCCCACTGGCTGGCGGGGATGCTCCCGCCCTCGTGATGGACGATTTGATAGACCAGCAGGGTCAGCGGGCGCGAGGCGGTGAGAGCGGGGTCAAGCTGGCGCAGGGAACCGGCGGCGGTGTTGCGCGGGTTGAGGTAGGTCTTCTCGCCCGCCTCCTCCAGTTTCCTGTTCAATGCCTCGAATTCCTGGATGGGGATGTAGGCTTCGCCGCGGACGACCAGGGTGCGCGGGACACGCAGCTTTGCATCACCTGAGACGGGGATGCGCAGGGGAATCGTCCGCACGGTGCGCAGGTTGGAGGTGATGTCCTCCCCCACCTCCCCATCGCCGCGGGTGGCGCCCTGGATGAAGACGCCGTCGCGATAATGCAGGACGACCGACAAGCCGTCGATCTTGGGCTCGACGACGAACTTCGCCTTGCGGACGCGGTCATCCAGCCTGGAGATGCGCTCGTACCAGGCGCGGGCATCCTGCTCGCCAAAGGCATTCGCGAGCGAGAGGATGGGCGCGGGGTGACGCACCTTTTCGAAGCGGTCGGCGGGCTTGCGCCCCACGCGCCGGGTGGGCGAATCGGGCGTGACCCAGTCCGGGTGTTCCGCTTCGATCTGCTTCAGCTCCACCAGCAGGCGGTCAAATTCCAGGTCGCTGATGACGGGCGCATCCAGGACGTGATACTGGTAATTATGCTTATGGATCTGCGCCTTGAGTTCCTCGTAACGGGATTTGGTGTCCATGGGGTGATTATACCGAGTTAAGGGGGAAGTTGAAGGTTGAAGGGTCAGTTAATGGAGAATGGAGGATGGGATTGGTCGAGGGTTGAAGGTCGGGAAATACAAATACACACGCAGGGATCGTGGGGATTGCAAATCCCCGCGAAGCGAGGAAATGAGGCGGAACAGGGAATGGTCGAAGGTTGAAGGTAGGTAAATGGAGAAGACTGATGAGTCGATGGTGCGGGCAAGAATGTCACGAAGGTTCCCCATGGCGAAGTGCCTGAGTGGAAAACCTCGAGGCGATATCTGGAATATGGGAATACCTGAAGTTGAAGGTCATGTAAGATCGAGAAGACTGATGGAGTCGATGGGTACGCGCGGCAGCGAAATCACAAGGAATCAAAAACCCGTTCAAGTTGAACGGGTTTTTCGTTGCTATTTTTTCAGTTCTTCGACGATGCCCTGCAGGGACTTGGTGATGGGGTGGTCGGGATACTTGAGGGTGAAGATGCCGGAGGAGGCGAGGATCATCATCTCGTCCGAGTGCGGGAGGATGGCGCCGACGCGGGCATTGTAGGTCTGCGTGACGCGCTCGCGCACATCGTCAAAGTCCAGAACGTAGGGCACCTTGTTGACGATGATCATCATGTTGGGGACGTCCAGCTTGCGGGCCACATCCACGGTCACGGCGGTGCCCTGGTAGTCCTGCTGGTCGGGGCGCATGATGATGATCAGGGTATGGGAGATGGCGATGGAGAGCAGGGTCTCCTCGTTCAAGCCGGGGTGCGTGTCGATCATCAGGTAGTCCAGCTTCAATTCCTTGACCACGTCGCGGAAGCCGTCGTTGAGCAGACCGACGTCGTAGCCTTCGCGGATGATGCGGGCGATCTCGCCGGCTTTGATGCTGGAGGGGATCAGGAAGATCTGCCCCTTGATCTCCGCGCCAAGCCTGCCGCTGACATCGTGGGCGGCTTCCTTGATCGAGCACTTGCCCCACAGGTAATCGTTCAGCGAGTGGACCATCTCGGCTTCGTCAAAATTAAACAGAACATGGATGCCGGGCGAGGCGATATCCGTATCCACCACGCCGACGCGATAGCCATCCCGGGCCAGCAGGGCTGCCAGGTTGGCGGTGGTGTTGGACTTGCCCGTACCGCCGCGGAAGGAATGGACGGAAACGATTTTGGACATCTTGTTCTCCACAATTGGATTTATGCGATAAGCTATTATACGTCCATTATGCGTGGGAAGTCAATTTATGCGGGGAAGAAACGTCCCGAAGGGTGGCGTAAGAGGGGGAAACATCGGGAAACCTTCGGGACGGAATCTGCCAGCGTCCCGAAGGTTCGAGAAAAGGGCGTGGCACATCGGGAAACCTTCGGGACGATCTTAATTAAGCGAACTTTGTCCGATTTTATTGTTTTCATGTTATATTTGCCCTGCCCGGGTTTTGAACCCTTTTTCCAATCCACCCGCAACTAATTCAGTAGATAACAATAACCATTTTATGATCCCCCGGTCAGTTGTCAGCGATGAGCACCTGATCCAGCGCTTCAAGCAAGGCGACCTGGACTCATTCACGCCCCTCTACGAACGCCACCTGCCGGCTGTCCACAAGCGTGTGCGTTATATGGTTCCAGAAGCGGATATTGAAGACGTGACCCAGGAGGTATTCATCGCCGTGTTGAAGTCGCTGCAGAGTTTTCGAGGCGAATCTCAATTCGGCACCTGGTTGCGCACCTTAACAAATCACAAGATCGCCGAATATTACCGGAGAAGGAACCGCAAGCAGGACCCGCCGGAAGCGCCCATCCTGGAAGCGGAGCTGCTGCCGGATGGGAGGCAGTGACCTGCAGCTGGAGGAACGCATCGCCCTGCGCAAGGCATTGACCAGCGTGCCGGAGAAATACCGGGAGGTGATCCTCCTGCGTTTTTCGGACGGCATGCAGTTCGACGAGATCGCGAAGTGCATGGGCTCCAACCTGGAGAGCACCAAGTCCCTCTTCCGCCGCGCAGTTGCAGCGCTTCGCAGAAACCTGGAAAATCAACCATGACCAGACCCGACCCATCCAAAAACCAGGACGACTGGCTGGCTGATTTCACCGATCAGATCCTGAACGGTGGAAGCGACGACCTGCCCGCGGATGGTGCCCACGACCCCGAGCTGCGCGCCATGGCGGAGACACTGCTGAGGCTGAAACGCGCCTTCCCCGACCAGGAGGCGGACCCCGCGGCTGCTTAAGCGCATGCAGAAACAGGTCCTTCACCAGTACGAGCAGGAGAAGCAGGGAAAGAGCAGCTGGCTGGACTCCATCCGGCAAGCCTGGCAGACCCCGCTCCACCGCCGGCAGCTGGGCATGGCATTTGCGATGATCGTCCTGGCGGGCATCCTGATCGTGACCGCCCCACTGCTCTTTTCAGGCAACGGCTCAGTGACCGCCACCGCCGGCACAGGCACCAGCACCATCATCACCTGGATCGTGTTGATCCTGCTGGGTGTGTGCCTGGGGTGGCTGTTGCGCCGCAAACCCTGATCCATTTTTATCCCCATCAAGGAGGAACATCGAGGCAGAAAGATTTATTGGTATGTGCGTTCATCAAGTTACTTTATCAACCAGGAAGTCAGAGGAAAAGGAGATTCCCCATGAAACACAAGCATTCCAAGTCCACGTGGCAAAGAAGCCTGTTCGTCATACTGGCAATATTTGCCATCCTATCATTGACGCTGGCGGCATGCGCCCCCGCCGGTGAAGAATTGTCCGGCGGAGCTGGCGGCGGAAAGAAAGCACCAACACCTCCGGAGCGGCGGTCAGGGTGGAGGTCAGGGCGGCGGCAAGAAGCCCACGGCAACCCCGGACAGCGGCGGTCAGGGTGGAGGTCAGGGCGGCGGAAAGCAGCCCACCGCAACCGCGGGCAGCGGCGGCAGCGGAGGCGGTGGCGACGGTCAAGGCGGCGGTCAGGGCGGTGGAGAACAACGCGCCCGGCGGACAAGGCGGCGGTCATACCCCCATCACCATCTGCCATGCCACAGGCAGCCAGAGCCAACCCCTATGTGGAGATCACCGTGGATGATGACGGTGTGTACTCCGGTCACATCTACCACTCGGGCGACATCATCCCCGCACCCAAGGGCGGATGCCCCAAGAATCCTCCCAAGACACCCCCGGGCGGCGGACACACCCCGGTGACCATCTGCCACCAGCTCGGCAACGGCGGCTACATCAAGATCACGGTGGATGACGACGGCGCGTACTCGGGTCACAGCAAGCACTCCGGCGACATCATCCCCGCGCCTGCCAGCGGCGATTGCGGCAGCCCGAAGGCCCTGCCCACCCCCACGACCCCTCCAGGCTCACCCACCGCAACACCGAAGCCGACCCAGAAGCCGCCACTCCCGACGCCTCCCATCCCATTCGTGCCAAAGGCACCGGCTCCAGTCAAGACCTGCCCGCAGTTCATCGTGTTCCACACCCTGCGCAGCGGCGACTTTGAGATCTTCCGGCTGGACGGAGTGGAGAAGGCGGACGGCACGAACCTGATCAACCTCTCGAAGAACGCCTCCAAGGATTCGCGCCCGAGCCGTTCCCCGAACGATGCATGGGTCGTGTTCCAGAGCATCCGCGACGGCAACCTCGAGCTGTACCTTACGGACAGCCTGGGCAAGACCCAGACGCGCCTGACCAACACCAAGTCGAGCAACATCAACGCGATGTTCGGGTCCGACAACCAGCATGTCATCTACCAGAGCAACCGCAACGGCAACTGGGACCTGTACCTGATCGACATCACGACCAAGAAGGAGACCCAGGTGACCAGCAATGCCGCGGATGACATCAACCCGTTCTTCTCACCCGACATGAACTGGGTCACCTTCCAGAGCAAGCGCTCGGGCAACTGGGATATCTTCCTGATCGAACTTTCGACCGGCAAGGAATACCAGGTGACCTCGCTGGGCGTGGATGCCATCTTCCCGAGCTGGTCGCCGAACGGAAAGAACCTGGCGTTCTTCACCAAGCTGGGCAACACCTGGGACCTGTACGTGAGCGACCTGAACGGAGGCAACCTCAAACAGATCAGCAACGGCAAGGGCGACGCCAGCAACGCAGCCTGGTCCCCGGATGGATACCGCATCGCCTTCCAGGTCGGGAACACGACCGCAGTGGATGTCTTCTCCTACGACCTGGCGGGTGGCGTGGAATACAAGGTGACGGATTTCAGCGGACCCGACACCGCCCCCACCTGGGACTGCGCAGGCTACAACCTCTCGTTCACCTCCACCCGGGACGGCAACCTGAACGTCTTCAGCGTGCCGTGGACGGGCGGCACGGCGGCGAACCTGACCATCAACCCCGCGGCGGACCAGTGGTCACAGTGGTCTCCCGCCATGGAACCCGGCTCGCGCACCGAGCAGGAATAGGCATCCAAATAACATAAAGGAGACGGCGGCAAGGGGGACAGCCGCCGTCTCTTCCATTTCTGCATTTGCAGGGCATCTGTAATTGCAGAGCAGGTGCAAATAAGGTATCATTCCAGCATGTCACTGGCATCCATCCCGGCACTGGCAGTAGCGATACTCATCCCCGTCGGGTACCTGTATTGGATCTCCCAGCGCGATTTCTTTGAGACCCGCAAGGTCCGCCTGATCCAGATCTGCTTTATATGGGGGCTGATCGCCTACGGGCTGGCATATCTCATCCAATCCAACATCATCCGCCAGGGACTGCTGACCGGAGACCAGGTGGTGCGCTATTTTGCCCCCGTCCTGGAGGAGCTTGCTGAAGGGCGCCATCCTGCTCTACCTGATCCGCAGGACGGACTTCACCTACTTCGTGGATGGAGCCATCTACGGCTTCACGGTGGGAATCGGCTTCGCCATCATCGAGAACTTCGAATACGTGCTTTCGAACCCCTCGGCGGCGCTCACGCTGGCGCTGATGCGCGTGCTTTCGGTCAACCTGATCCACGCCACCGCCTGCGGTTCGATCGGCATCGCCCTGGGGCTGTCGCGCTTCGAGCGCTCCGGGTCGCTGCGGCGCATCGGAATCCTGCTGCTCGCCATCCTGGTGGCGGTGGGCATCCACATGGCATTCAACAACCTGGTCAGCGACAACGCCCCGCTGCTGCTCGCCATCCTGCTCGGGATGGGGGGCGGCTTCTTCATCTATATCATCATGCGGCAGGGCTTGAAAATCATGAAAGGCTGGGTGGACGAGCAGATCTCCCAGGAGCAGTCGGTCACCAACCGGGAAGCCTCCATCGTCCGGAAGTTCGAGAACGTGGACGACATCCTGGTGGATTTCTCCAAGCGCTTCGGCGCGGAGAAGACCGCGCTGGCCAAGGAGATCCTGCTGGCGCAGGCGCAGATGGGCATCTACCGCAAGACCGCCGAAAAACACCAGGATGAAAAGATGCGCAAGGCTGCCGCGGAACAGGTGGAAGCCCTGCGCGAAAAGATGAACGAAAATCGAAAAAAGATGGGAGCCTACCGCATGTTGTTCCTGCGCAACATCTTCCCCGAGGATGCCAGCCCGCTCTGGGGGCGGCTGGAGACCATCCTGCAGGAGCGCATGGCGCCCAAGGAAAAGGCAGGCACCGGGTTGTGGACCGCCCTGAACACACGCGTGCCCAAAGACCGAGGAAAAGGGGCAGACCGAATGACCAGCGAACTTATCCACCTGAGGAAAGCCTTCCTCTTCCAGGGACTGCCCGACGACGTGCTGGCAGCCCTGGCGCAAAAACTGACCCGCCAGAAACTGGCGAAGGGGCAGGTGCTCTTCCGCCGCGGCGACCAGGGCAATTCACTCTTCATCATCGATGAGGGCAGGATCAAGATCGTCCGCGAGGACGCCCAGGGGGGCGAACTGGTGCTCAACTACTGCGAACCGGGCGAAGCCATCGGCGAGATGTCGCTCTTCGACAAGGAACCGCGCTCGGCGGGCGTGGTGGCGGTGACCGATTCCGAGGTGCTGGAATTGAAGCGGGACGCCTTCTTCGACCTGATCGACACGCGTCCGGACGTCTCGCTGGTGCTGCTGCAGAGCCTGTCCTCCCGGCTGCGCTTTGCCTCCACCTACATCCAGAAAGCCATCGAGTGGAGCAAGAGGATCGCCGAGGGCGATTACTCGCTGATGGACCAGATGCAGACCGAGCAGGCGGTGTCGGACGAGGACAAGGCGGGGCAACTGTTATCCGCGTTCTTCCAGATGGTGAAAGGCGTGAAGGCGCGCGAAGAGGACCTGAAACAACAGGTGCAAAAACTGACCCTGATCATCGACGAGACCAAGCGCAAGCAGGAATTCGAGGAACTGACCAGCACGGAATTCTATTCCAAGCTGAAACTGCAGGCACAGATGATCCGCGAACAACGCAAGGACAAATCATAGGAGAAGGACAGCATGGGCAAAATCGTATCCATCCATTCGTTCCGGGGCGGGACAGGCAAATCGAACACCACTGCCAACCTGGCGGCGCAGGTCGCACTGGCGGGCAAGCGCGTCGGCGTGGTGGACACCGACATCCAGTCACCCGGCATCCACGTGCTGTTCGGGCTGGATGAGAACAGCATGGGACGCACGCTGAACGACTTCCTGCACGGTGCCTGTACGATCAAGGATGTGGCATTTTCCGTCGGGGAGAACATCGAGGCGGATAAGAACGCGGAGGGACGCAAGAAACTGGCGGGCACGAAGCTGTGGCTGATCCCCTCCAGCATCCGCGGGCGCGAGATCAGCCGCGTGCTGCGCGAGGGCTACGACGTGAACCGGTTGAACGAGGGTCTGCAGAACCTGATCACGGACATGCCCCTGGATTACCTGTTCATCGACACGCACCCGGGGCTGAACGAGGAGACGCTGCTCTCGATCGCGATCTCCGACATCCTGCTGATCATCCTGCGACCGGACAACCAGGACTTCCAGGGCACGGCGGTCACGGTGGACATCGCGCGCAGCCTGGATGTTCCCAACCTGCTGCTGATGGTGAACAAGGCTGTCCCCAAGAAATACGATTACAAGGATATGAAGGAACAGATCGAAGGCGCCTTTCATGCCCCGGTGACCGGCATCCTGCCGCTCAGTTTTGAGATGGCGGATAACGCCAGCAAGGATCTCTTCTCCCTGCAATTCCCCGATCACGAATGGTCGCGGGAACTGCGCAAAGTGGCGCAAGCCATCCTGGCGAGTCGAATAGGAGACGCATCCATGAAATGCTGGTATTGTGACGAGGAACCGCGGGCGGCATGCTCGTTCTGCGGGCGCTTTGTATGCAAGGATCATCTCAAGACCATGTCCACCTTCCTTTCCATGTACGTCGGCGCGAACAACGTCCCCAAGGGGCTTGCCGTGGCAAACGTGATCTGGTGCGGCGAGTGTGAACCCCAGCCCGAGCCCATCTCCATGCCCGAGCTTTACTAGGAGGCACGAATGCCCGGTATCTTCGATCGTTTGCAGAACCAGATAGACGACAAGAACAAGGAAGGCGGCATCACCGCCCTCGACCTGGCAGACCTGTCCCCCGCCCTGCGGAAGATCATGCGCCTGATGCTGCGCGCGCTGCAGATGACCCATCCCCAGTTATGCGAGGCGATGGATAAAATGCCCGAGAAGGAGCGCCTGAGCCGGGAGGACCTGGACAAAGCGCTGGATAACCTGACAGAGCAGGGCTGGTTGATCCGCCTGGGGGAGGGTACCAAGGCGGTCTACAAGGTGAATTTGAGGGCGAAATCCGGGAGCACGCTGGCGAGCGGGATCTGGTCCGCGCTGGATGGGAAGTTGAAGAAGTAGATTCGTTGTAAACAACAATGCCACGCCTGCTGCGCAGGCTCGATTCATTCTAATTTGCACGGTATTTCTTGCTGTTGACCTGAAATTATGTCGTTACACAAATCCCTTATCTCAGGGTCCTGTATGTTAGCTTTTTCACACATCAGAATTGCCGATGCATGATGAGGAATCATGGATTTCAAAAATTGCCGGTCTGAAACAGCAGCCTGCTGCCTGATGAACAGAAAGAAAGCAATCAAGAAAATGGAACTTATGGCGATGATGATGTAATTGAGTTTCTTGTTCATGTACATGGAGCCCATTAAAACAATTTCAATTATTATCATGGGGGTGGTCATCAGACCTGCCATATAAAATTGATTTATATTGGGAATAACATTTTCAAACGCATTTACCATTGCATACATGAGCACATACATGGATATGAAAGACAATACAGCCATGACCATCAGCTTTATGTAAGGATTGCCTTGCATGGGCATGTCCTTATGCGTGTCGGTGCGTGTTCATATGCATATTCTTTTTCATTTGAAACTCCTTGGTTTTGGTTGAAGAAAAACGCCAATAGTTATTCCTTCAGAACCAGACACATTGGATCCAGCGCACCAAACCCCGCTCTTTTACCATCCCGATCCGATGACAGAGATGAATTTTATTTCTTCGCCCCCACCAGTTCAAAGATGGGGACGGGGGCGCTTTTGCCCTTGAGCGAGACCGGTTCCAGTTCCAGGCATTCGAAATAGGGGGCGATGGCTTCATGGACGCGGGCGCTGACCAGGATCTGGTTCTTGTCGGCGCGGTCCATCAGGCGGGCGGTGGTGTTGACCGTGTCGCCGAGCACATTGAACTCGCGCCTGCCGCGCGGCTCGCCGATCTCCGCCACGAAGCAGGGACCGGCGGAGATGCCGATCTGGCAGCTGATCTCCGGCTGGATGTTGCCGACGGTGGGCGCCTTGATGTCGAGGATGATCTTGCGGATGGCGAGAGCAGCCTGGGCGGCGCGCACGGGGTCATTGGTATGCGCCGACGGCACGCCGAAGTAGATGACGATGTCCGAACCCGAGAGATGGTAGGTGACCTTCTTCAACACGCCGCCGCGCGCCTCCACCGCAGCGTTGATCTGACCGAAGGCACGCGAGAAACTGGTCACCACCTTCAGCTCCTCGCCGGGCAGGGCGCGGTCCACCAGTTCGGGCAGACCGATGAAGTTGACGAAGAGGATGGTCGGCTGGGGGAAATCCGGGGGGATGTGGCGGTCGGCGGCACTCTCGACCAGCAGGCTGAGCACGGGCTGGGGCAGGAAGCATGCCAGCGGCTCGATCGCCTTGAGGGCGCCGTTGACCTCGTTCATCATGCCCGCCACGCTGCGCTCGAAGAGCACCGAGCTTGCCATGCGGCGGCGGGGGGTGATCTCGTATTCGCCCAACTGTTCCTCGGTCAGGTCATCGATCACCAGCTGGTAACCGGGCTTGCCGTCCTCGAAGCGGAATTCCTGCGCGGCACGCTGGAAGGCAGCCTCCGAGAGGCAGACCCTGCCAGACACGCCGCTGCCCTCGGTGCGCTTGGCTTGCTGCACCGCGTTGCCGAGCAGGACATGCTCCATGCGGCGCGGCGTCCCGAGGTCCGCCATGAGGAAGCGACCGCTGTGGATGCCGACGCGCATGCCCAGGTGCAGGGGACCCTGCGGGGTGTCGATGGAGTCGAAGCGCGACATCGCCCTCTGCATGCGCAGACCGGCGCGGATGGCTTGCACGGTGTCGTTGCGCTTGCCGTCCGCGGGGAAGAGCACCAGCAGGGCATCGCCGGTGAATTCCAGCAGGTCGCCGCCGGACTTGCTGATGATCTCGAGCATTTCGGAGAAGTAGGAGTTGAGGACCTTCAGCAGGTTGTGGGCGCCCGCCTGCCCGAAGGCGGCATTGGCCTCCATGAGGCGGGTGAAACCTGCCATGTCGGTGAACATCAACGAGCCGCGCTGCCAGGAGAAGCGCACCTCGCCGGGCTTGGGCGGATTCTCGGAGAGGTGGCGCGAGGTGTAATCGTGCAGGATGCGCTGAAGCGTCCTTAAATGTTCAAAAACCTTTTCGAGCGTGGTCGGGGAGGGGTCCACCCAGGCGGTGGCGTAGAGGTCCGCGGGGAGCAGGGAGCGCAGGCGGGTCTCGATGGCTTCCAGGGGCGAGGAGGTGATCGGCAGCATCAGGGATTCTTTTCGCGCATGGCGCGCGCCTGTTCCTGGAGCTTCCTGAAATACTGGGTGTCGGTGATCTCAGCCACCTGCTTGGCGCGGTGACCTTCGTCGATCTCGATGCGCAATTGGGCGATGACCTGCCTGAGCTTCTCCTCGCGGATGTAACCATCCAGCGCGGCGGAAGCCATCATCACCAGCGCCTCGAGCACGTCATCCGAGCCGAAGGGGACGATCTCGCCGGTGTCGGGGTCCTTGGCGTTGATCAACTGCAGGACGCCGATCAGGCTCTGCCCGTCCCCGTTGAGGGGGATGGTGAGGAAGGACTTGGAGCGGTAGCCGGTGCGCCCGTCGAAGGCGCGCGTACCGGAGAAATCGAAGCCCTCCGCCTCGTAGGCATCCGCGATGCTGATGCGCTGGCGGGTGAGAGCGACGTGGGAGGCGACGTTGGAGTGATTGGGGGAGCCGTCCGGTTTGTGCAGAGGGACGGGGTTGAAGGCGATGGGGGCGCCCGTGCCGCCCATCTTGATATTGAGGGAGGTGTTGCGCATGATGACGAAGCGCAGGTGGTCCTCCTCGAAGAGGTAGAGCGTGCCGCCGTCGGCGTTGGTGAGCTTTTGGGATTCCACCACCACGGTCTCGAGCAGGCGGTTGAAGTTCTTCTCGGCGGAGAGTGCCACGCCGGTGGGGATGACGACCCGCAGCATGTTCAACTGGCGGTCGCGGACAGCGACGTTGCGCGCCACGGAATCGAAGACACGCGCGAGCTGACCCAGCTCGTCCTGCCCGTCCATCAACTCTGCGAGCAGGTCGGAGTGGTACTCCCCCGCCCTCCATGGCGCGGGTGGCTTGAATCAATTTGGTCAATGAAGATTGTTCGTGAGAGGGGGTGTCTTTTGGCATGAGGGGTCCTGGGTATGGGATAAGTATACTGCCTCTTGTGATTTTTTTCAGGGGGTGACCATGGTTGTGTCATTGCGAGAGTGGCACGGGGAGGCGGATTGCAAGCATCCGCCGCGAAGCGTTGTGAGAGGGATCAGGACGAAGCAGGAGTGCAGCCTCTTGACGTTTATTCTCCAAGGGGCTAGAATTTGGCATCATCATCTTACGAAAGGAGGTGTGCTTATGAAAGCCCAGGTCAGTGTATCAACCATCAGACGTATCGGCGCGCCTCCCGCAGGTGAGACCCTGTAGCATCCATGTGAGTCATCCTCACCGCAGGCGCGCATGCCCCTGCGGTTTTTATTTAACGGGGCGATCGGATTCTCTTTTCATTAATCCAAGGAATACAAATGTCCGGTAATAAACTGGTTGAGCTTTTTGATGAGCTTGATGACACGCAAGAAACACAGACCAAGGCACCGATGGGTGCGAGGGTCAGCAAGAGACGCCTCTCGAAGAAACATGAGACGGAGAACAAACTGTTCATCCGCGCCCAGGAGATCACCCGGGAGTTCAAGTTCACCTACAAGGCGGCGCGCTTCGAGGAAGTCTGGCTGCTGGGATCGCTGGTGGACATGGCGGAGAAGCGCTGGATCTCGGACGTGCTGCGCAAGGCGAAGGGCGGGAAGGAAGCCTCGGTGTACCTGTGCCTGCCCGGTCCGGCGGCACAGGGCGCGGAGTATGTCGCCGCGAAGATCTACCGCCCGAGGATGCTGAGGAACCTGAAGAACGACCACCAGTACCGCGAGGGGCGCGTGGAGCTGGATAACGAGGGCAGGCGCATCATCAAGGATGCGGACCTGCACGCGATGGCGAAGCGCAGTTCCTACGGGGAGGAACTGCGGCACCAGTCGTGGATCGCGCACGAGTACAACGCCATGCAGTCACTGTACGAGGCGGGGGCGGATGTGCCGCGCCCGTACGTGATGAGCGGCAACGCCATCCTGATGGAGTTCATCGGGGATGAGGGCGGGTCGGCGCCGGCGCTGAACGAGGTCAAACTCGAACGGGAGGAGGCGCAGCCCCTCTTTGAACGGGTGATGCGCAACGTGGAGATCCTGCTGAAGCAAGGGTATATCCACGGGGACCTCTCGGCGTACAACATCCTGTACTGGGAGGGGGAGGTCAAGCTGATCGACTTCCCACAGGTGGTGTCGCCGGAGGGGAACCGCAACTCGTTCAACATCTTCGCGAGGGATGTGGCACGCATCTGCGAGTACTTCGCGCGGCAGGGAGTGAGGGCGGAAGCGGGGCGCCTGGCGCAGGAGATATGGACGCGGCACGGGCACAAGGTCCGGCAGGAGATCCATCCGCGGCTGTTGGATCCGGAGGATGGGCAGGACCGGAGGTTGTGGGAGGGGGGATGAAGTGGTCAGTGTTCAGTGATCAGTGATCACGTTTAGAGTGTCATTGCGAGGAGGGCGGTTCTCCCGCGAAGAGGCAATCTCAGGTTAACCGGTTGCAGCCGACAACAAAAGATTGCTCGGTGATACACCTGCAATGCAGGCAGTGCCTGCGACGGGCGGTGCACGCTCAGGGCAGCCTGCAATGACACCCGGCGGAACAGCGGGGCACTCGCACGACCGCCCCACGCAATAACAGGGATGGGCGCGATATAATTTGAATATGAGCAACCGCATCGGGATATTCGGGGGGACGTTCGATCCGCCCCACCTGGGGCACCTGATCCTGGCGAGCGAGGCGCGCCGGCAATTGGAGCTGGGGCGCCTGCTGTGGGTGCTGACACCGCAGTCACCGCACAAGCTGGAGCAGGAGATCACTCCGCTGGAAGACCGGCTGGAGATGGTGCGGCGCGCGATCGCGGATGAACCCGCCTTCGAGCTGTCGACGATCGAGTTCGAGCGACCCGCCCCACAGTACATGGTGGACACGCTGGGGATACTGCAGGGGGCGAACCCGGGCGCGGAGCTGGTCCTGCTGATGGGCGCGGATTCGGTGATGGCGCTGGACACCTGGCATAGACCGGCGGAACTGCTGAACGCCTGCCACGAGATCGGGGTGATGCGCCGACCGGGGGAGGAGATCCAGCCGGCGGAGTTGGAGTCGATCCTGCCGGGCTTGATGGCGAAGGTGCGCATCGTGGATGCGCCGCTGCTGCAGATCTCGTCGCGCGAGATACGCAGGCGGGCGGCGGGGGGCATCGATTTCCGCTATTTCGTGCCGACCAAAGTTTACGAGTATATCCAGGCACATAAACTCTACCTTTAGAACGGACACCGCCGACCACATCATGCCGCGCATCTTAAATTCCCTGTTCCTTTCGGTTGCGATCAGCCACCTGATGGTGGATACCTTCAACGCCAGCCGCCCGGTGCTGTTGACCTACCTGGGCTTGAGCGAGACCGAGATCGCGCTGATCTCGACGATATACATCTGGGCGTCGGCGCTGTCGCAGCCCTTCTTCGGCTGGCTCTCCGACCGCATCGGTCCGCGCTGGCTGGCTTCGGGGGGAGTGCTGTGGATGACGGTGTTCTATACGCTGGCGCTGTTCACGCCGGGGCAGGCGGGCTTGATCTGCCTGATCGTGGCGGCGCTGGGTTCGGCGGCGTTCCACCCGGTGGGGACGGTGCAGGCGACGCTGCAGGGACGCGACCACATGCAGGGCAGGGAGGCGACGACCGCCTCGCTGTTCTTCATGATGGGGCAGGCGGGGCACTTCATCGGTCCGATGCTGACCGGGCTGATCCTGAGCAGGATGGGTGCGCCCGGGCTGGTGATCTTCTCGGTGATCTCGATCCCGGTGGGCTTGGCGGTGGCGCGGCAGCTCTCGGCGAACAAACCGCATCCACACCCTTCCGGCGCCATCCATACTCAAAGCGTACGCTGGAGCGTGGCGGGAATCATCGCGCTGGCGGTGGTGGCGGCGCTGCAGTCCTGGGCGCAATCGAACATGGTGAACTTCGTGCCGAAATACATCAAGGACCTGGGGCAGAGCGCGGCGACGTACGGGAACATATCGGGCTTGTTCATGGGCGGGTCGGCGCTGGGGAACCTGATCGGGGGCAGCCTGGGCGACCGCTTTACAAAGAAGTACGTGGTGGCGGGCAGCCTGCTGCTGGCGACGCTGCCGATCTTCGCGATGAGCCGAATCGGGTGGTCGGGCTGGCTGTACGTGCTGATCCCCCTGGCGGGGATGCTGACCGGCGGGGGGTACACGATCATCGTGGTGATGGCACAGAGAATCGTGCCGGGAGGCATGGCGCTGGCATCCGGACTGGCGCTGGGGTTCATCTTCTCGGCGGGGGCGCTGGGGATGCTGCTGACCGGTCCGATGGCGGAGGCGCAGGGCTTCCCTTCGGTGCTGGTGCTGACGAGCGGGGTGGCGCTGGCGGGCGCGGTGATCGCGCTGGGGCTGCCAAAGGGCAAGTGACGATTTACGATTTACGATTTACGATTGACGATTGATGGAGGTTCCAAATGTCCGAGCATGTGACAATTGAAATGTTGAAAGGCTTCCTGGAAGCATTCAATCTCCACGACCTGGATTCCATCATGGAGCTATTTCGCAGATGACTGCGTCTTTTACATGCCAAGAGGCGCCAAACCGCGTGGCGACCGGTATGTCGGGAAGGAGGAAGTGCGCGCCGGTCTGGCAAAACGATTTGAAGGGATTCCGGATGTGCATTACGGGGACGATCAGCACTGGATCTGTGGTGATCTCGGGGTCTCTGAATGGACACTTACAGGCACATCCAAGTCAGGGCAACACATCGAAGTGCGCGGGGTGGACCTGCTTGAGTTTGCCCAGGGGAAGATCATCCGCAAGGATTCTTTTTGGAAAATACTTGAGTGACTACGCCCGGGGGGCAGGATATTTACGATTTACGATTTACACTTGCGATTTGCGATTTGCGATTGACGATTGGGGAAGAAAACTCTTTACCACCAAGGATCACAAAGGACGAATGAGGGGAATAGGCTATTGAGAGATCCGGTCATTTGCCCGGCGAGGTAAGGAGAGTCATTAAATAATAAAGCCCCAAAAGTTTTTAGAAACTTTCGGGGCTTTTGTTCTACGCATCCAGATGATACGTGTGATAGGGATTCTTGCAGGGGTTGCCCCAGGCGAGGTGCATCTCGCGGGCGGTCAGGTCGATGACCAGCGAGTTGATGGTCTTCTCACGGTCGAGGGGGTCCTTGATATCGATGGCATGATTGCAGATGGAATTGGAGAAGTTGACATGGTCGCGCAGGACGGACTGGAGGGTCTTGATGGTGTGACTCTCCTCGTGCTTCACCAGGCGCAGGGCGCGGAAGTAACGCACACGCGAGGAGATCAACTCCTCGGGGTCCTTCTCGATGGTCTTCATGGTCTCGTTCAGGTAATTGTTGGTGTGCACCATGTAACCATCCTCGCCGTACAGGATGGCGAACTTGCGCGCCGAGACCTCCACGCTGTAGATCTCGCCGCTCTCGTGGACGATCAAATGGTTGTAGCCCGCGGCGCGGTGGGGGATCAAGGCTGAACGGATCGCCTCGCCGGGGGTCTTCGCCGCCAGCACCGCGCGCGAGACAAGGATGCGCGGGATGCCGATGCGCGAGTCGTTGGGATAGACCGAATCGCAGAACTGGGCGATGCCGTAGGCGTTGAAGCCGATGTTCGGCAGCAGCCCGCCGTAGGTCATGGCGAGGTAGGGAGGCTCCTCCTTCGGGGTGGCATGGATGACGACCACATCATCCTCGTCCTCGGGCAGCCAGTCCTCGTTGTGCGCGCCCAAGACATGACCGTCCGCGGTGTGCATCTCGTTGACCGCAAAACTGGTGCAGCGCGAGAGATGCAGGGCGTCCATCGTGACCGCCTCCATGGCATGCAGGACCGCCAGTTCCTCATAGGTCACGCCCGCCCCCTCCGCCATGCCCATGATCTCCTCCACGTATTGCGGATAGCGCTCCTGCGAGAAGGGCATGAACTTGCGCGCCTGGATCTGCGCGCCCTCCCAGGTGAGGGCGAGTTCCGCATAAGCCATCTGCAGCAGGTTGCGGGCGTTCTCGACGCTGTGCACCACCTGCTTGCGGGTCGCCTCGCCGAACTGCCGTCCCATCTCGCGGTGGGTGCCGGAGATGCGGATGAGGGGCGGGGGCGCGGTGTGGATGGGTGTGTTCAGGGGGTCTTTTTTGGGGGACATGGGCACCTTTCAAATCAACAAAAAACCTGCCCCGGAACTCGTTCGGAGCAGGTTTAATTCTAACACAAGGGAGGTTCAGGAGGTCGGGGGCAGAGGCTCGGAGGGAGCGGCGGGGATGATCGCCCTGCGGTTGTTATACCGGGCGAAGACCGTCAGGATGACCGAACCCAGACCGATCAGTCCCAACCCGAACGGGAAGATCCAGCCGATGCAGGGGATCTGCCCGATGCCCTGGACGATCAGCACCAGCAGGAAGGTGCCAAAGCCAGCGGTCAGCGCGGGAGCCCAGTCCTGCCCGATGGAGTGCGTGAAGCGCTCCCCCACCTCGGCGCCGATGGAGACGATGCCAAAGAGCCAGGCGGCGAAGAAGGCAATCACCAGCACCACCGGACCGATGATGGTGAGAAGCAGGATCACACCCAGCATGAAGGTCGCCGGGAGGGCGAGCAAACCCACGCCGAACGCCACGAACGGGTTCGCCACCGCGGTGCCAGCCACCAGGTCCATCTGCGGGCGCAGGAACAATACCAGTAACATGGCGAAGGCTGCGAACAGGATGGCGGAGCCCAGCACGCTGAAGGCTGAACCGATGGGATCGATGTTGATGTTCGGCTGGTTGATGGTGGGTGCCTGGGGCACGACCGGAACCACGGGGATGTTCGGCACCTGGGTGGAGGTGATGATCTCCGGGATGGAGGGGACGGGAATCTGGATGGTGGGGTCGTTCTGGATGGTGCCCTCGACGACCGAGCCCTCGGCGCGGTTGAGTGTGCCGCCCACGGTGACCACGTCGCCCTGGATGACAGACTTTTCGCCCATCGAGCCGGAACCGCCGATCAGGACGAGGTCACCGGTCATGGTGCCGTCCAGCTTGACGTTGCCGCCGAAGATGACGACGCTGCCCCTGCACGGTGCCACCCTGCTCGATGGTGACATTGCCGCCGAAGACGACCAGGTCGCTGTTGAGGGTCTCTCCGCTGGCGAGGGTGTAGCTCCCGCCGAAGATGACCGGACCGCCGTCATCGAAGGGACCGAATGCCCTTGCAGACGAGGCAGGCAGCAGCAGGATGAACAGCAGGCTGAGGGTGATAAATACTTTGGTGAGTTGTTTCATTTCTCTCACACTCCTTTTGCAAAACGGGTGAAGCGCCAGATGGATACCATCCAGAGCAAAGTGAAACCGCTGATGGCGGACAGGATGATCATCCAGCCGATGGGCGGGATGAAGCCGGGCAGGATGCGCAGCATGATGGAACCGACGTCGCCAATGGCGCGCAGCATGTCGACCAGCACCACGAAGAAGCTGACCACCGCCGCGATCCAGCCGGCGGGCGAGCCGAGGAAACTTGCAATGTACGGACCGATAAACCAGATCAACAGACCGACACCCCCGATGCCGAGCACCAGCACGCCGACCAGGCGGTTGCGGCGCTCGCGGACGCTTTTGGGCATTCAGCCTGGCCTCGAAGCGGGCGGTGAACCCCGGGGCGGGCGCGGCGACCTTCACCGAGCGCAGCTCGAGGCTGACCTCGCTCAGCGCGGTGCAGTGGGTGCATTCCAGCAGGTGCGCCTGCAGGTCACGCTTCTGCTCGGGTTTGAGGGGTTGTTCGTCCAATATCCAATCTTCAAAAGGCCGGTGATTCATGGGGCCTCCTTTTGGGTTCTTTCTGTGGCGAGGATTCCTCCCAGCGTTTGCCGAGAGCCAGGCGGGCGCGGTGCAGGCGGCTCTTGACCGCGCTGACCGTCAGCCCGAGACTATCCGCGATCTCGATCTCCGAGGCGTCGTTCCAGTAGCGCATGACGATGGCAGCCCGGTCGGTGGCGTCCAGGGAAGCCAGCATCTCGTGCAGGTTCTCCCTTTCCTCGCGGCGTATGGACTCACGTTCCGGGTTGGGTGCATCGGCGTCGGGGATCTCGAAGGCGGGTGCGTCGTCATCTTCGTCATCGATGGAGAAGGTGGAGAACCTGCGGCGGCGCAGGCGGTCGATGCAGTAGTGCGCCGCGATGGACAGGAGCCAGGTGGCGAAGGGGCGGGAAGAGTCATACCGACCGAGATGCTGGTACGCCCGCAGGAAGGTTTCCTGCGAAGCGTCCTCAGCCGCCTCCGGTTCGCCGAGCATACGGTAGCACAGGTTGTAGACCGGCTTTTGGTATGCCTCCACCAATTGCGTGAAAGCCTGGTCGTCACCTTTTTGAGCCTGGAAGACCCAGGCTTGTTCTTCGTTCACGCATTCTCCTTGTTTTCTTACTTATTTTACGCTGCAGAGGGGGAAAGGTTGCAGGTTTTTGGGTGAAAAGAAGGGGGAATTGCCACAAAAATGGGGGGTTATCCGGGAGATTCTCAGGATGCTTCGTCGAGCGGTACTCGCTTCGCTGGCTCCGCTCGGACACGCTCTCCTGCACACCGCACTGCGTGCTGGTGCAAGTGTGACACTTGTATCGTCATTTCTTCCCGGGAACATGGATGCGGCTGAGCAGGAACATGCTGAGCAGCGTGCATACCCCGCCGAAGAGGAACATGGCGGTGTAACCCCACCACTGACCCGGCGCGGCGGCGTTGAGCGCATCGATGGCGGGACCCTCCAGCCTGGCGAGGGCACTGGAGCCTGCGGTGGCGATGTTGGTCAGCCCGAGGAACTTCCCCGCCTGGTCGGAGGGAGCCAGGACGTTGGCGAGCGCCCAGTTGGAGGTCAGGAACAGCCCGATGCCCCCGCCGACGATGCAGGCGACCACCGTGAGCGAGGTCATGTCACGCGCCAGGAGCATGAGCGGCATGCCGAGGGTGGTGATGATGGTGGCGGCGTAGAGCACCTTCTTCGGACCGAACTTGTCCGCGAGCCAGCCGCCGATCAGCACCAGGACGACCAGCCCGAGGGTGAGAGCTGCCAGCAGGTCACCGGTCTGCCGGGGCGGATCGGGCACCTTGAGGACATCCTGCAGGTAATATTGGGCGAAGGCTTGCATGCCGTAGATGCCGAGCAGGAAGAGGGCGCGCTCGCCGATGAGCCACCAGTAGGAGGTGTTGGAACGGAAGTCGATATGAAATGTATCGCGGGTGATGGAGCGCAGGGAGCTGAACATGCCCCCCGGGGAGGCTGCTGCCATCCGGGGCGAGGTCGGTCGGCTGCTCCCTCGTCCAGAGCAGGGTGATCAGCGCGGTGACCAGCAGGACGCCGATCACCACGGACATGATGAGAGCCGGGTCGCGGGTTTCGGGATCCATCAGGCGCCCGGCGAGCAGGGAGGCGATGACCAGCGAGAGCATGTCCATGAAGGTCTTGAGCGAGGAGGCCGCGCCCAACTGACCGGCGGGGACGCGGTCGGGCAGGAGACCCTGGAGGGGTCCGTGGGCGATGTTGGAGCTGAACTGCAGACCGATGTAGCCGATGAAGAGCCAGGTCAGCCCGCCTGCCCAGCCGAGGATGACGAGGAAGAGGAAATCGAAGAGGGTGCCCAGGACGATGAGCGGGCGGCGGCGACCCCAGCGCGAATGCCAGTTATCGGAGAGCGCGCCGGAGATGGGCTGGATGAGCATGGCGATGATGAGACCGAGGAAGGTGAGCAAGCCGAGCCAGGTGTTCTTCTGCGCGTCGGGGACAAAATTGAGCAGGACGGCGGGCAGGATGATGGGATGCAGGGCGTTCCACATGAAGGAAAGCCCGACCCAGTAGGCGTTGAGCGTGAGCAGTTGGAGGAGGTTGAGTTTTTTCATGGTTTCCAGTTATGGTATCACATTAAGAGCAGATTCTCCGACGGAGAGATCGCTGCTCGCAATGACAGGTGGGGATATCCATTATAAAATTCTCCTCGAAACCTCGGCAGGAGGGCGATGTGGGACATGACCTGGCGGGAGGCGACGGCATCCTTCTCATCCGGGGAGAGTCCGGGCGGGAGGTCGAGGGAGTATTCGGGACCGAAATGCAAACAGAGGGCGCCGTCCTCTTCATAAACACCGGCGGGGACGAAGCGATAGCCGAGTCCGTGCAGAAGGAGGCAGAAGCGACCGGCTCCCGGGGCGGGCATGGAAAGCCTGCCTCCCGGCTGGTCACTGCCCTCGGGCGCCAGCCCGATGAGCGCATGCCCTGTGATGCCGCGCGACCTCCAATACCTGCCGGACGGAAGCGGCACGCGCCTCCACATCCTTCTCCCGCGGAGGCATGGGCGGCATGGAGGTGAAAGCATACATGCGGGCGGCGCGATGGAGGATGAGCCTGGAGAGGAACCTGCCGAGAGGCGCGTACCACTTGCCGGGGAAGGTCAGTTCGCCGGTCATCGTGAAGTGCATGTCGGCGGGGATGGAGGAGGCGATGGCGACCGCCATCCAGAGGGCGTTGAAGCCTGGCGGTGATAGTGGTTGAAGGTCACGACACGCGGACCCGCCTGCGGGATGTACTCCGTGCCGGAGACCTGCAGGGGAGGCTGCAAGCCCCGGATGCATGCGAGCGAGTCGGCGCGGAATGAACGCCGCCGCAGGAGGAGCAGGTCTCGCAGGAGACCGGTCACCAGGTGCGGCGGGAAGGAGTAGGTGGGGTACATGGAGGTGGGTATCGCAGAGGGAAGGACAGGTGGAACGGGAGATTGCCACGTCGGGGAGAACACCCTCCTCGCAATGACAGATTGAAACAGGAGATTGCTTCGCAATGACACGGTCACTACGACTTCGCTACCGCTCGCGCTCAGCGACGCCGCTCTCCTCAGCTATGACATACGGATTACGGAACCAGATCTTGAACGGCTTTATCCATATCCGCGAGGAGGGTGGCGACCTGACCGACGGGTGTATCGACGCGGAACATGAAATCAAAGCCGTCGCCCAGCACCAGCTTGATCTTCCGCCAGGAGGCGAGACGAGGGGTGCCCTGTGCAAACGGCAGCAACTTCACCGCTTCCACCCACTGCGGATGCGAAGCCGCGTAATCCGCCACGAGGTCGAGTGTCGAGGTGCGCAGGGGGAACATGCCGGTCGAGGAGACCCAGCGCGCCTGGTTCTCCGGGGAGAGCATCCAGCGGACAAAGAGCCAGGTCGCGAGCTGCTTGACGTCATCGGAGGGCATGACGATGTAGGAGGAACCATGGACCGCCATGGAGGGATCGCCGCTGCCGGGGAAGGGGATGAGAGTCCAGTCGTCGCTGCTGGACTGGGTGAGGAGTGCCCGGGAGAGCGCCGGGATGTCCTCGATGCCGCTGGTGATGAACAAAGCCTGGCGGTCCGCGAAGGCATCCACGGGGCTGGTCTGTGTGAGACGGAAGGCACAGCCCTCCTCAGAGAGGGTCTTGACGAAGCGGAAGGCTTCGATGTTTTCGGGAGTGAGGAAGCGGTAGCCCTCCCCCTCCGAGGGACCGCCGCCGAAAGCGAGCATCCACGCCATGGCGGTCATCGCGTCGGTGTCCACCAGCCAGCCGCCAAGAGCGTCATCCTTCTCATCGGCGTTGGCGAGGAAGGTCGCGTGGGCGGCACAAGCCTGCTCGCTGGAACTCTTCGGCGGTTTCGGGCGGCGCGCTGAAACCCAGCGAGCGCGCCCAGGTGGCGTTGTAATAGATGAGGCGGGCAGTGCGCTGGGCGGGCATGCCGAGGCGCCTCTCCCCCTGCAGGTCCTGCTCCCAGAACACGGCGGGGAAATCGGCGACCTCCCCGGCGCTCATGCCCCAGAGGGGATCAGCGACGTAGGGAGACAGGTCCACCACGCCCGACTGCCCGTCCCAGTAGAGGGCGTGCTCGGGCAGACCGATGACCAGGTCGGGTTTGTCCGGGGCGGCGAGCGAGGCGCTGACGGTCTCGAAGAGTTCGGTGTAATTCAACTGGCTGACGCTCAGGACGGTGATGCCCCACTCGTTGCTCGAGTTGAAATCCGCGACCTGCGTCTCGAAGAGGGAAGCCTCCATGCCGAACCACGGGTGCCAGGCTTTGATGACGACACCCTGCAGGTCCGCGGCATCGACGCCCAGGGTGCTGACAGGTGCGGGAGTGACGGCGGGGGTGAAGGTGGCATGCGCGGCGGGCGAGGAGTCGGGGCTGGTCGCGGTGGACGTGACGGGAGTGCACGCGGCGAGGAGCAACAGGAGGGAGAACAGGGAGAGGAGGCGTTTACTGTCCAAGCAGCACCATGGGGACGGGCATGAAGACGAGGATGAAAAGGAAGATCATGAAGAAGCCGAGGCGGCGCCGGTTCGGGTCGAGCTCGGTGATCTGGTCGAGGGGTTCGCCGTGGACGCGCCCCAGCCAGAGCAGGAGCAGCGCCCAGATCCACCAGGTGGTCCAGACGAAACCGAGCACCGCCAGGATGCCAAGGATGAAGGGGTAGGCTTTGCGCACCTTGTCGCCGAAGAGGGCATAGGTGACGTGACCGCCGTCGAGGGTGCCGACCGGGATGAGGTTCAGCGCGGTGACGAGCAGCCCCGCCCAGCCCGCGAAGGCAACCGGGTGGATGAAGACATCCGTGCCGCCGAAGGGGACGGGTTGACCGGTGAAGAAATATTGCATCCAGTGCAGGAGCAGGGGCAGACCGTTCGTGGCGGCGGGGGAAGGGAGAAGCTGACCGAAGACAATGTACTTGGAGAGCAGGTAGAAGAGGGAATTGCCCTCGATGAAGCCGTTCGGGTCGGGGAGCACCTGCCCGAGATGGGAGAGCGAGAGACCGAGGAAGAGGACGGGCACGGCGACGACCATCCCGGCGAGGGGACCGGCCACGCCGATATCGAAGAGGACGCGCTTGTTCTTCGGCACCGCCTGCATCTGGATGAAGGCGCCCATGGTGCCGAGGATGCTAAAAGGAAGGGGGATGAAGAACGGCAGGGTGGCGGCGGTCTTGTGATGGCGGCTCATCAGGTAGTGACCGAACTCATGCGCGAGCAGGATGCCGATCAGGCTGAGCGCGAACGGCCAGCCCGTGGGGATGGCTTTGACCATCCACCAGATCTGGGCGAGGGGATCGGATGGGAGGCGCGCCTTCGGGGGTCGCGCCGGCGAGCATGACGCTCAGGATCGTGAGCAGGAGCAGGAGGATGTTCAGCACGGGCACGCGCTGGCTTCACTTCGGGCAGGGAGGGAATCAGGATGATGACGTGGCGGTCAGCCTCTTTTTGGAAGAGGGGGGTCAAGCCGTGGGGGCGGACGGCATCCGCGAGGGCCTCGTAGGCAGAGGCGGAGTCTTCATTTAATAGATGCCCGCGGTAACGCACCAACCAGCCCCTTTGGAGGTCGCCGGTGGTTATGTCGTCAATTCGGAAGATGCGGGAGACGAGGCTGTTAAGAATTTCGGGTTCGGGAAAGGTCATTCAAGTCTCACGATCATAAATAGATTCCATAAATATCGACGTAAACATCGCAGCCAGATATATCATGCAAGATGTTAGGTCTTGAGCAAACGATGATCATCCGTATCAAATAGGTGAAATACCAGCAGGAATGCGATGGTCAATAAAATGAAGGACAACGATCAATCCCACAAGGAAGAACGGAAAGCGCGTGCCGACACGGGCGAGCCGCTGCTGCAGTGAGGAAATCATTTCTGAGCCGGCTTCGGCGTACTTCACGCGGGTCAACACATCCCTGCCGAGGGTGTAAGCGAGCAGGATGCCCACGACAGCGACGAATCCCCGCCTGGAATTTGGGGAAGGGATCCTTTGCAAGCAGGGCGAGGAGCAGGGCAAGGAAGGAGAACGTCCCGAGCAACGCGCTCGATCAACCCAGCCTGCTGGATGAAACGGGACCTGATGCCGGGGAGGTTGTTCATGAGAGTCTCCATAAAAAAAAGAGGCGGGAGTGGATGGGAGTCGAACCCACCGCGGCCCGCAACGCGACCCGCCACAGGTTTTGAAGACCAGGAAGCCCGCCGGGACTTAACCACTCCCAGGGCACAAGGATACCCGAAGGGGGGATGAATTGCAAGTGAAGGAAAAGACCCTGGAGGTCCTACGATTGACCTCACAGGATCCGGGAAAGCGCTTATGATCCAATCCCCAGACCCTTTATTCCAGGGACAGGGATGTTTTCTATCTCCTTTTGCGGCGGGGAGGAGGGGAGGGTGAGAATGGTTTATTGCCCAGCGCGAGTTTGGCGGGGCGCACCGTCAGGACGAGCAGGACGGTCATCAGCAGGGCGGAGGTGAGGCACCAGGCACAGGTGGCACCGATGACGAAGGGTTCGAGGAAGGTGAGGTAGATGGAGAACAGGACGCCGAAGACCACCATGCCGAAGAGGGACAAGGCTGAGAGGTCGGCGAGGCGCGCCTTGCCGTAACGGGCGATGCCCCAGGCGCCGAGCATGAACAGGTAGCCGATCAGACCGAAGACGCCGATGGGCAGGACGCCGAAGAGCCGCGGCATATTCGCTCTGCTGGACGGTGTTGCAATCCCCGACCGGTCCGCAGACCGCCTCGACCTGTTGGGTTTCGACGTAGGCGAGGTAACCCGCCACGCCGAGACCGAGCAGGCAGAGGATGGGAATGCCCCAAGCCCAATCACCCTGCAGGGAGAGCCCCTCTTCGTTACGGAAGAGGGACCAGACCCAGATGCAGGCGCCGAGCATGACGAGCAGGACGACCACCGCCAGGGTATTCCCGGCGGGGTCGAGGGCAAAGCGTTCGCCGAGGGTGAGCTGCTCGCGGGAGGCGGGATCCGAGGCGGGGGATGGCATTACTGCGGAAGGGACCTCCCCATCGGGCAGGAAAGGCTCCAAGCCAGGTACGCGAGGCCAGCCGACCCCACCCTGTTCGAGGTAGTCCTCCAGCATGCCGGGAAAGCGGGCGGGGATATCGTCTGAACCGTAGAGGTAGGTGTCATCGATCAGGAGGAAGGGCACACCGGCGGATTCCAGACCCGAAGAACTTGACGGTCTCCACAAAGTAATTCCAATTCTGCTCCGAGGTGACATCCAGCGAAAGCACCTGGAGTGAATCCCCGTATTTCTGCATGAGGGGCAGGATGGTATCGTTGATGACCAACTGGCAGTGCCCGCAGCTGGGGGAATAGAAGAGGACGGCGCGCACGACGGGGGTGGACTGGGCGCGGGCGCGGGTGGAGGTGAGGAGAAGGATGAGCAGGAGGGCGATGAGAGTCCAGGATCGTTTCATTGAGTACTCCGGTGGGAGGTGATGAGGTAATTATATCCGGGTGAGGGATGCAAGATAGGAGAACCTGCTCGATCTTCCTATAGGAATGGAGAAATACGAACGGAACTCCCAATCCAATCTGCCATCCACCGATGAGACACAAGAAAAGAGGAGATTGCCACGGGCGGAAGAACACCGCCCTCGCAATGACACCCTAAAAAAAGATCCTGAAGGTTTTGGAAACCTTCAGGATCTGTGGAGCCCTACCCCTTTATCCCCTACCACTCGCTGCACTCGGGTATGCTACGCGATCCCCCGATGGTAAAGCACATCCGGGGAGGGGAAACATATTACGGTACGTAGTACTCGACAGTCAAGGTTGGACGGGTGGCAAGGGCGGCGTTGCCACTGTAAAGGCTGAGGTAGTTCGCGATGGTGTTGTTGTTGTCATCCAACTTGAAGCGCAGGCGAATCTGCGTCAGACCGCCGGCAGTCGTCAGCTTGTTGAGATAGGCTTTGAGGTCGTCAGGTTGAACTCATACCAACCGCCAATCAACGCGGGGGTGAAGGGACCGACGGTCTTGTTTCCGACTGTCTGGAAATCCGTGAGTTGGAGCGCCGCGGTGCCGAGGGTGCCCTTGCGAATATCGATCATGAAGCCCTGGAATGCCGTGACCGGGTTGCCGCCTCCGGTCACACCCAGTCTCTTTACCTTGAGCGTGATCTTTGTGATGACGGCATTGTCCGGCAGACTGGCGGTGGCAAAGGAGAGGATGTCACGGTACTGCTTCTTCGAGGTGTCGTCACCGAGACGCAGGGTGGTCGAGACACTATCCAGACTGCCACCCACGCTTGTGTTCTCCCCGATTCGAGGATCCAACCGTCCTGGGTGCCGGTGGACCGGGAAATGAGCACTTTGTAAATGGTGTATGCTTCGTCGCCGGTGTATGGCAGGGCGGTGAGGGGGTTGCCAGCCAGGTCGATGATGGTGGCGGTGGCGGGGACGTCCAGGCGCAGGGTGCCATTGCCTTTGCCGGTTCTGACCGTGACCAGGCGGGTGGCGCCGGTGCCGCTGACCGCTGAGACGTAAGCGCCGGTGACGCCGGTGGGGACGACGGTAAAGTCCGCGGTGTCCACGTTCGTGACCGCTTCAGAGAAGGTGACCGTGAAATTCACAGTGAGACGACTGGATGGATTCGGGCTGGCGCGGCAGGATGGAGGTGACGGTGGGCGCGACAGCTTCCAGGTTCAGACCGACCAGGATGGGGTCATGGTCACTGGTGCGGATGGGATCGGAATTGTAGAGGCTGATGATCTGCCCGGCGGTCTTGTACTCGGCGTTGTAATCGAGCACGGAGGGCTCATCGGAATTGATGTGCCATTCGGCAGCAGAGGCAGTCTGAGCGAAGAGACTGGGGGAACCGAGGGCATGATCCAGGTAACCCCACTGTCCATCGAAGACATAGGAGTAGGCTGCGGCGCCGCCAAAGGCATTGAGCATGTCGGTGAAATTGTAGGGTGCGGCTTTGAATGCCTGGATGGGATCCTCCATGGCGTAGGAGTTCAGGTCACCCACGACGAGGATGTCGGGGTCGCCGGTGCCGGTCGGGTTCGTGGCGAACCAGGCAAGCAGGGCGTTGACAGCGTTGGTGCGGACGACATTGCAGTTGCCCTGTCCATCCCCGGCATCCGGAACGGTGCAGGCGGAGCCCTTGCTCTTCAGGTGGTTCACGTTCAGCAGGAAGCGCGCGCCGTCCGGGGTCTGGAAAGCTTGCAGCAGGGAGGGACGGTTGCGGGCGATTGCATCCCCACCGTTGACGAAAGCGGTGGAGTTCAGGACAGCGGTCGTGCCCACCGGGGTGACACGGGCGGGCTTGATAGAGGATGCCGACCTTGATGGCATCCGTGCCCAGGGAGCGCAAGCCATTGGCGGTATCAGGGTTGATGAAGGCATACGTCCCCGCCCCGGCGACGGCATTGAGCTTATTGACAAGATCCTGGATGGCGCTGGCTGAGTCGTAACCGTCATTCTCCATCTCGGCGATACCGAGCACATCCGCATCCAGGGCGAGGATGGCGTTGACGAGCTTATCCGACTGGCGGGTGAACTCGGCCGCGTCGTTGGCGCCGCGGCAGTCCAAATCTCCGCCGCCCGGGTAGCAGCCCGGGGTGCCGGAATTGCCGTCATCAAAGGTGTTGAAGTAGTTGAGCAGGTTCATGCCCACGACCTTGAGCGTCCCACCCACGACAGGCGGAGCAGAGGGGCGGGCATTGGCGGGGATGAAATTCGGGAGGCTGCCGCTTTGGCCGTCCACCGGGCGGATGCGGTAGGCATTCGGGCTGTACGTGGAGTTGCCGCCCCAGGTGTAGGTGAAGACACCCACCAGGTTGGCAAGCGTGTCACCACCGCGCAGGGTGTTGGTGGCAGAGAGCGGGAGCCCGCCGCGCCCGAAGACGATCGGGTCGGGGTTCTCGGTGTTGGGGCGTCGTCGAGGATGATCTTATTCAGGTTGTTGGTGGCTTGCATCGCGATGGCGGGAGCGCCCGGCAGGACGAGGTTGGTCGGCTGGTAAAGTTTACCGCTGCCGCTGAGGGTGACCTGGTTGAAGCGCCCGAGCAGGTAGATCTCGGTGACATACAGGGTCTGGGGAACGCGCACCAGCATGCCTTCGTACTGCTCCGGTGTCGAGCTGCTGGCGAAGGGCAGGGAGATATCGGTGGGCGTGATGGTATTGCCGGAGGAGATGATATCGATGCCCGTGGCGCTGATCTGGGTCTGACCCTGGTATTCGAGACCGTGCCAGTGACGCGCACCAGGTCACCGAGGGCAACATTGTTATTGCTGCTGTTATACACGAACAGACCGTCGGAGGTGGTGACATTCCCATCGCCGGTGGAATCCTGGATGTAGAAGCCGCGGATCTGCGGAGTGACACCGCCCTCGTAGTCACCGACCACGACACCGGTGGTGGCACGGGTGCCCGGGAGAGGCGTGGCGGCGCCGTTGCCCTGGAGGGTGTAGATGGGGGTGATGACGGGATCGTCATTGGTGAGGGTGCCGAGACCCTGGGCATCGATTACGACCGCGCCGGTGACGTTGGTCACGTTGACAAAGAAGGACTCGTTGGCTTCATTAGTCCAGTCGCCATTGACGGTCACATCGAAGGTGTAGGTGGTGAGACCCGAGGTGATGGAGGCGCCGATGACCGACCGCTCAACGTAGTCGTTCCCGGCAACGGTGGCAGTGCTATCGGCGGTGGCGATGTCGAAGGTGACTCGCCCGCGGGCGCGACCGCATCCAGGCTGACCGTGAAGGAGGCGGTGGAGGTGCCGTTGTTCCCCTCGGTCAGGGTGACGTCGTTGATGGAGAGGTTGGGCGGGGGGAGATCGTCATTGTTGATCGTGCCGAGACCGGAAGCATCACCGATGTTCGCGCCGGTGACGCTGGTCACATTGACGTTGAAGGTTCGTCCGGCTCGAAGGTCGTGTCGCCGTTGACCGTCACCGTAAAGGAGGCGGTATCAGCGCCCTCGAGGATGGTCACGCCGGTGGCTGAATTTGGAATAGTCACTGTCGGCGGTGGTGGCGGTGCCATCCTGCGTGTCGATGTCGAAGGTCACGCCGCCCGCCAGGCGGGGAAGTCCAGGCTGACGGTGAAGACGGCATCGGTCGTGCCGGAATCACCCTCGGTG
>CAWGMC010000067.1:0-11796 GCA_963823545.1 uncultured Chloroflexia bacterium
TATACCCTCGGAAATACGACTATTTCCTCTTTAGATGAAATATGGTTTCAGAGTATGCTGATTTAATTTCTCTCCGTTGGGTTAAATACCGGTTCTTTAAAATCGATTTACTATTTTCATACCTGACTGTTCTGCGATTTGAGGAGACAAGTTCCATTTATCATTGGCGACAAGAAAGACATCAAAATCTTCCGCCAGGAACCTCCGGCAATTATTCAGTACATCTGATATTCCGTTTGTATAGGATTTTTCGCCTCCCGCCCTTGACCTTTATACAAAGGACCGATTTCCAATTCATCGTTTCGTTGGAAACCAAACAACTCATAAGCGTAAGCATGCTGCTCATGATAATCAATCAGACCTACGTAGGGACTCGAGAAAGTTCCCTTGATATGCTTTTTTTCAATAATCCTGGATAACTCAGGTTGTTCCTCACCTAGTCTTTGTACAAAATCGATATTTCTTGAATTCAACCAGTCAAGCACCGCTGATATGTATTTGTTCTCAGCTTGTCGAATTTCACCAATCGCTCAAGGGTATCTTTACAATATCTTTCCCACCAACTAAGAATGGAGAATAAGGGTTTACACATCTTGCCATGTTTTGAGCAATAATATGTTGTGCTAACTGGTTCCACCAAAGTCCCAAGATCGGTATGAGTTGTAGCCCGACATGATCGGATCGTTCTACTCAGAATAATCTGAATTAAGCTCTGTGTGGCGTGATCTGGAATCTTATTTACCAACCCAATAACAAGATCGATTTCCTGCCTGACAGGTATAAGGTACCATTTATCAAGAAAAGCATCCTGCTTTGTTTGTTGTAATTGAAGTTTAAATTGATTGACTAATTGATAGTATCTGAGGAGGAATTTATCTTCCTTTTCTTTTCCGTACTTGTCCTCATCAACCAAGCGCTTCCTTACCTTCTGTTTGTATTCAGGGGAAGGAAAAAACTTTTTGTTAAATTTATTTGAATTCTTCAAGTAATGTTTGTTCAAATTCTCTGACTTTCTAGTGAAGGAGAAAATGATTTAAGGCTTTAGTAATATTGATGATTTCACTTTGGACATTAACCAGATTATGCTTTTCAACTTTGACATTGCTGATTAAAGGCGTTGAATGCGGAAATATCCACTCCGACAGAATTTATTCCTGATTTTGTTATTTAGCGGATACAGGGAGTTCCACTACCACAGAAAGGATGAGAATTACATCACCCGGTTTGAAAAAGACCGACTTCTTGAATTCATCAACATGATCATCTATAAAATATTCCACCAGTTGCGGGATAAATTTTCCCTTGTATGGGTGTAATCTATGCACATGTTTCGTTGTATCAACCTCTTCTTAGAAAATCGAAAGACAGATGCCAATCGATATCATCACCTAATTCCTTTTTCCAGTTAATTTCTCTTCGCCACGGGTAGGATTTGTAATACTGAATTCAGGTCATCCTGTGATACTTTCGTAACACCGCCAGCCACATGTTTATCGATACGCCCATAGTGAATTAAATAAGTAATATTTGAAGGTGTTACTTTTTTCTTCAAATATTCTGTTGCCCATTTACTTGCGTCATCAATTGACATCAATTGTATTTGCACTGCCATCTCAGCTTATCCCTTCAAGTAGATTATAGCAAAGGTTCAAAAGCCTAATCCCTACCTTTCATCCAATAATGCCAGGTTATTTCACAAGGTGGGAGGACGGGGCCCCCAGGATTTCCCTCTTGACATAATTAGAACATCTGTGCTAATATAGCGGCGTCCCCCAGCCGACTCGCCTTCAGGCTCGGGGACCTTTGCTCAGAAGGAGGAGTTGGCTGGGGGAAAGGAAAAGGAAAAATGACCGATTTCAGAAAAAATTCAATTCCTGGAACATGAACTGGACGCCACACTCACCAAGCTGACAGAGCTACGAATCACGGCGCTGGAAAACACATCGCGGATCACAAGAATCCGGCTGGTGGAAGAGGTGGCGACAAAGTTCAACTTCCTGATGACGCTTTCCATCGGAGGCGGAGCACTCTCGGCAATCGTATTGATACACGAAGTAATGGGGTTCTAAATGAACAAATTCCTACAAACCATCAGTTCGACCTTTCAAAGAAACTACTCAAGGCTGACCCAGAAGGCAAGAGGGACGCCCATCCCGCTCGATTCCGAGCAGGAGGAAAACCAACTCTTCTATGGCAGAAAACATCGAGCCTGTACCGTTCGCGCTACGACTACGACCGGCAGACCGTGCTGGCTGAATGCCTGCGCACCTGGCAAATCAACCCACTGGCGAGGCGAATCGTGGGACTGCAAACCGATTTCATCATCGGGGAGGGGTTGGGAATCAAGAGCGAACACAATGTCACCCAGAAATTCCTGCTGGAATGGTGGAACCACCCACTGAACAACCTGGACAAGCAGATCCCGGACTGGTGCGATGAACTGGCGCGGGCGGGAAACCTGTTCTTCCTGATCTCGGCGAACCCGATGGACGGCATGACATACGTGCGCCCGATCCCGGCTGAACAAGTGAAGGAGATCGTGTGCGCGGGAACGATGTACGGCAGGAAATCCAATACCTGCCGGAGGACAGCACGCGGAGGCATGGGAGGCATACGACCACACAAACGAACAACCCGCATTCGTGCTGCACTTCGCTTTCAACCGCCCGGTGGGCAGCGCGTGGGGGAACCGATGCTGGCGCCCCTGCTGGATGTGCTTGGACGATACAAAGCATGGCTGGAGGACAGGGCAAGACTGAACACATTCCGCACGGCTTTCATGTACGTGGTACAGGGCGTACGCGAGCGAAGCTGAACGAACGCGAAAACCACCTGCTCTCCCACCCACCCCTGCCCGGATCGGTGCTGGTGCTATCGGAGAAGGAAAAATGGAGCACGTCTCGGCGCAACTGGATTCCGCGGACGCATCCCATGACGGGCTGAGCATGAAGAAGACCATCGCGGCAGGCGGGGCATCCCGCTGCACTACCTGGCGGAACCCGAAAGCTCAACACGCACCACGGCGGAAGCGGCAGGCACACCGGCATTCCGAAACCTGGAACGGGCACAGAAACAATTCCTGGGTGTGCTCCTGCAACTGGCACGGATCGCGGTGGCATACCGCAAACGCTTCGACCGGAAAATCAACCTGAACGCGGAAATCGAAGTGACCCGACCCGACATCACCGAGAGGGACAACTCCCTGCTCTCACTGGCAGCGGCACGCATCTATCCCCTGCTGGCTGACATGTTCGACCGGGAACTGATTGACAGCGACGAGCTGATGAGACTGATGTACCGGATGGCGGGAGAGACATTCGATGAGAAGAAACCTGCACCGCCCGGAAAACGAAAACCAATCGAAACCAATCTGAACTGCCCCTGCCAAAAGAGAAGAGGGGGAGGAGGAGGTTATCAGTGATCAGTAATCAGTGGTCAGTGGAAGAGGAGATTGCTTCGCTGCGCTCGCAATGACAGAGATAGAGGAATGCATCCCAGCGCCAGAAATCCTGGGCTGCTCCCTACCCCCCGCATGGGATGCTCAAAAGGAGGGAGAGGGTATCTCTTTACTCCCTCCGGTTCCGCCCCGAACAATCCCATGAAAGGAGGAAAAAATGGATAAGCCGTTCTACCAATCAAAGACCTTTTGGTTCAACATCCTGTTCGTGATCGTTGGGCTGGCTGGATACTTCGGTTTCACCGATTACCAACCGGATGCCAATATATCCGAACTGACCCGGTATTGATCGCGGTAGTGAACCTGGTGATGCGCTTCGCCAGCAAAGTGCCGATCAGGTAAGGAGAGCCCTACCCCTGACCCCTCCCCGGATGCTGAAGAACGAAATCTGGGGGAGGGGAACTTTAAGCAGGATGGAATTTCCTTTGTGTTCCTTCGTGTACTTTGTGTAAAAATCAATTTGGATTTCTCCCCCAATCGAAAATCGAAAATCGTAAAATCAATCATCCCCTCAAAACTTCCCCTCAATAAACTCCGCCAATCCCGCCGCGTCGTTCAGGTCAAAGACCGGCAGCGTGGAGGTGAGCGGCACGTTGGAAGCGATCGCCAGCAGTTCGCCATCCGCCAGCAGGGGGCGCAGACCCAGGTCCGCGCGGCGGATCTCGATGCAGGGTTTGCCCGCCCGCTTGTAGCCCTCCACCAGGATCAGGTCCACATCCCGGATGTCCCGGGTGATCTCGTCCAGCGAGGGTTCCCGCTCCACACGGTAATACGAGGCGACCTTGTCCGGCGCGGCGATGACGACATGGTCGCTGCCCGCCTGCGCATAAAGGTAACTGTCCTTGCCCGGCTGGTCGATCTCGAAACCGGCGTGCGAGTGGTGCTTGACGGTCGCGAGGCGGTAGCCCCTGCGCTTGAACTCGGGGATCAGCTTCAGCAGCAGGGTGGTCTTGCCCGAACCCGACGGACCGATGATGCACACCACGGGGATCGTCATCTACATCTCCCAGACCAGGACCAGGGCAAGCACCAGGCAGGCGAGACAGGCGACCGCCACCCATGCATCCCATATACCCCGGCGCAACTCCGCGCTGCGGCTCAACTCGGGACGGAAGGCGCGCACCTCCGCCGCCAGCACGATCTCCTCGGTGTGACGCAGGGCGTTGGTCAGCACCGTCAGCACCATCAACTGCAGGCCGCGCCACCATTGCGAGCGCAGCCCGCCGCGCATCCGCAGGCTGTGCCAGGCGTTCAGCGAGGACTGGCGCAGGTCGGGCAGCAGGTTGGTCGCCACCCCCAGCGAGAATCCCAGCCCGCGCAGACCGCCGCGCTCCAGCAGACCCGCCACCTCGGTGATGTCCACGGAAGCGGAAAGCCCGTCCGCGTCCACCAGGATCACGACCGCCCGCAGCACCATCTGCGCCCCGTTGATGACTCCCAGCGTGGACAGCCGCAGACCCAGCACCAGCAGGTCCTTCTCCGCCTCCGGCGCGCCGAAGAAGACGTTCACCAGGAAGAGGCTCGCGAGGATCAACAGCCAGCGCGGCTTGAGGATCCTGCCCAGCGCGGACGGGTAGAGCGCGCCCAGGGCCGCCAGCGCGATCAACGCCGGGACGGCGCCGCGCTCCAGAGGAGGCAGCAGCACCATCAGCAGCGCCCACAGGAAGATCGCCAGCCTGCCCAGGCTCCCGAGCAGGAGCTTCGGCTTACCGGCGGTCACTGTGGCGGATTCGAGTTGCATCAAATAGTTCCTTTTGGCAGGCGTGTCATGGTGTGGCGCACCTGCTATGTGTCATTGCGAGGCGGGTGCCCTTCCGACGTGGCAATCTCACCTTCGCAGGACAGCGCCGGTGTTGCGAGGAATGCTTCGTCGCTCCTTGCAGTCGCTCCTGCAATGACATGTTCTACGGGATGGCAACGATCTCCACCAACTGGCGGACGTTCAGCTTGCCCTCCGCGGCGGGCAGCACCATGCGGAAGATGCCGTCATCCGCGCTCAGCGGACCATCCACGGTGGCATACGCCACGATCGTATCCTCAGCCGCAAAGAAGGAGGCATCGTAGTTGGCGGAAAAGCCGTCGCTGGCGACCGCCTTGACCGCTTTCAGGTTCGCCGGGTCGATGCCCGCATCCTGCAGCAGCGCGCTCAGCGTCACACCGACGTAGGTCACGCCCTTGAAGGAGGCTTGCACCGCGCCGAGCGCCTTCAGGTCATCGGCGGTATAGGTCTTCGAGATGGTCCCATCCCCCACCTTCAGGACGGCAGCCGCGGGCGCTTCCGTCTTGGGGGCGCAGGCGCTCAGCGCCAGCATACAGACGAACATGAACAACATAAAGCGTTTCATTCTTATTCTCCAGATATTTTTATTCGGCGGACACGGGCAGGTTCCCGCCCAGCCGGTTCTTCAACAGAATTCCGAGCTTCCATGCCAGCCACCCGCCGATGGCTCCCCACCAGCAGGTGCAGCACGACCAGCGCCAGCACGATCCACAGCACCGCCTGGGAGGGGATGCCGAACAGGCGCGCGCCCGTATCCAGCATGTCCAGCCAGACCATCAACAGGCTCTGCCCCCAGATCAGCAAGCCGGTCACGAAGGGATGGATGAAGACCCACAGCGCCGCGCCCGCGCAGGTGACGATGAACGCCAGCAGCGAGGGCTTGCCGAACGCGTCCAGGATCAGCTCCGCCACGAGCGCCTCCGCCAGGATGGCGATCATCGGTCCGAGGATGACATTGCCGATGCTGAACAGTTTCAGCACCATGGCGATCACGCCGATGAAGAGGGTCGAGCCGCGGCGCGGCACGAACAGCCGGGCGATGCAGGCGATCATCACGCCCACCGTCGAAAGCAGCAGACCGCTCAGCGGGATGTCGATGGCATGCAGCACCGAGCCGAGGCTGATCTCACCCAGCCCCCACAGCGCGCCGAAGACCGCCAGGGTCACGAGTTCACGGGTCGAAAATTTCATGTCCTTCTCTCCAGTTCAGCCTCGGTTTGCGCGCCACCAGTTGGGCGCTCCAGCGCATCCCATCCACGCCGTTGTGCGAGCGCACCTGGCGCTCCGTCTCCAGGTAGTGGATGATCTCCCAATCCGAAAAAGCCTGGCGCAGTTCCTGCGTCTGCAGGTAACGCGCCGGGTCGCTGCCCTTCTCGCTCAAATAGGTTTCAAAGAACAGCAGCCCGCCCGGCTTGAGCGCCTCGCGATAATGCTTCCAGAGCGGGCGCGACAGAAAATACAAGTTCAGGATGACATCGAAGTGCGCGGGCGGGAACCAGGGGTTCATCAGGTCCATGACCGCGAAGGAGATGGGCAGGTGTCTCCTTCCTCGCCCTGCCCTGCGCCAACTGCAGCGCGGCGAGCGAGACATCCACCGCCAGCACCCGCCAGCCGCGCGCCGCCAGGTAGCGTCCGGTGGAGGTGGTGCCGCAAGCCGCATCGAGGATCAGCCCGCCCTCCGGCAGCAGTTCCAGGTGCGAGCTGACCAGGTGGCGCGGGTTGCGCAGAGCCCAGCGCCCGGTCTCGTTCAGGTAGCGCGCGTTCCAGCGCAGGGCATCAGGGTTCTGCATGGACGGCTTCCTCCAGCGGGATGCGCTCCATCCGGGCGGGGTCGATCTTGCCGTCCAGGATGACGCGCCCCGCCTCCATCAGCACCACACGGCGCGCGTAGCGGTGCACCAGCTTGTAGTCGTGGGTGATGAGCAGGATGGCGGTCCCCTCCCGGTTGAGGCGCACCAGGCAGTCCATCAACTGCTGCAGGTGGCGCCAGTCCTGCCCGAGCGTGGGCTCATCCAGGATCACCAGCGCCGGGCGCAGCGCGATGCAGGAAGCCAGCGCGGTGCGCTGCTGCTGCCCGATGGACAGCGAGAACGGGCGGCGGGCGCGCAGGTGGGTCAGGTCGGCGCTGGCGAGCGTCTGCTCGTGCAGCTCCGGCTGGAAGGTCTTGTAATTGTGCGGTCCGAAGGAGATCTCATCCTCGACCGAGTTGGTGAAAAGCTGGTCGGCGGGGTTCTGGAAGAGCAGGGCGATGTCCAGTCCCGGGCGGGGATGCGCGCTGCCGTGCACGAGCACGCGCCCCTGCTGCGGTTTGAGCAAGCCCGCCGCGGCGAGCGCCAGCGTGGATTTCCCCGCGCCGTTATCCCCCACCAGCGCCACGAACTCGCCGGGGAAGATCTGCAGGTCCACGTCCCGGATGATCGCCTGCCCGTTGTAACCCGCGCTCAGGTTCTTCAGGTCGAGCAGGGGTCGGACGCCCTCGGGATGGTGCCCGTTGGGCGCCAGCAGTTGCGACCAGTCGCTGAGCGATTCCATCGTCGGTCGGCGCAATCCATAGGCGCGCAGCAGGTCATAGTCCCCCAGCACCTCGTCGAAGCCGCCCTGCGCCACCATCCGCCCGTCATGCAGCACCAGCACGTTGTCGGCGATGCGCCGCACTTCCGCCAGGCGGTGTTCGATCAGGATGATGGTCATGCCCAGTTCCTGCTTGAGTTTTTCCAGCGTGGCGATGACGTTCTGCGTGCCGAGCACGTCCAGCGAGGCGGTCGGCTCGTCCAGCACCATGACCGAGGGGCGCATCGCCAGCGCCGCCGCGATCGCCACCCGCTGGATCTGCCCGCCTGATAAATTCGCGGGTTTGCGGGCGCGCAGGTCGCTCAGCCCCACCGCCTCCAGCGCCCAATCCACGCGCGCCGACGACTCTCCTCTGCCGGCAGACCCAGGTTGCGCGGACCGAAGGCGATCTCATCATCCACCCGCAGGTGGAAGAGGTGCGAGCGCGGGTTCTGGAAGACCGCCCCGACCTGTTTCGCGACCTCCGTGGTGGGATGGCTGAACACGTCCATGCCCCCCACCTCCACCGTCCCCGAGACCTTCGCCGGGATGGTCTGGGGGATGACGCCCATCAGCACGCGCGCCAGCGTGGATTTGCCGCAGCCCGAAAGCCCGGTGATGACCAGGCACTCCCCCGCCTGCACATCAAAGGAGATGTCCTGCAGGGCGGGTGTCCCGTCGTAGGAGACGTTCAGGTCGCGCACGCGGATCATGAGCTTCGCCTCCGCGTTGAGTACCAGGATCTCCGCCCAGTTCCAGCGTTTGCCTGCCTTTTGCACCAGGGATGGGCGCACCGCCACGAAGCAGGGGATGTTCCTGTGCGCGTCCACGAATTCCAGACCTGCCGTCAGCCCGAGTCCCTTTTACCAGTTCGAGCGGACCGATCTCGTCCAGGATGAAGATCTCACAATTATGAATGCTGCGCAGGATCCCGTTCCCCCATTCCATCGTATCTTCCAGCATCTGCCAGTGATCTGTCGCCAGGCTGCCCTGCCCCTCTCCCAGGCGCCATGCCAGCCGCCGCCGTTCCCCGCTGCCCAGGTCGAGCAGCTCGTAGCCGGACTTCTCCCCGCCCTCCATCAACGCCGGGGAGACCAGCCCGCGCAGGTCCATGCCTGCCGCGCGCGCAGACTCAGCCAGCCGCATGCACCAGCGCGTCTTGCCGGCGTCACGCGGACCGGTGACCAGGGTCAATCCGGGTTTGAGGTCTCTCGGGGAAATAAAACCCGCCGGGAGAGCACCAGGCGGGCTAATAGGGGAGGTCACAGCCTTGGGGCTCCTTTCCAATTCCATCCCGTTCTGCGCGGGATTTCGGGAGGCGATCCTGTTTCCAGGAAAACCCTGACTCTCAGGGGAGAGTGGTCCCCCCAGCCATGGCTTGCGCTTTAGGCGGGAGGGATTCGGAGTGATTTTTTACGGGATCAGTTCCGATCCGTTTGTATGATACAGCAAAACCTTGTGAATTACATCACCAACGTGAAGATCCGCTTGCGCAGCTCATCCAGGTGCTGCAGCAGCGGAGCGGAACTCTCCATTTGCGTGCTGGCTTTGCGGTGGGCGCGACCAACTGCGCCAAACACCTCCCGCCAGTTGCGTTTGCGTTTGATCGGGACGGGAGTTTCAGCGCTCACGGTGACGGGTTATTCCTTCTTCGCTTCTTCCTCTTCCTTCTCTTCTTCCTTCTTTTCAGCCTCGTCACCCTTCAGCCCGCTCTGGAAACTGCGGATGCCCTTGCCCAGTTCACCCGCGACCTTGCCGATGCGCCCCACTCCGAAGAGCAGGACGATGATGACCAGGATGATGATCAGTTCTGTGGTTCCAAGATGGAATGGCATGTTAATACTCCTTGTTTTTCAATTCTGTTGCAATTATATCTGCTTACCGGTAACTCCCGGATCGCCCGCCTGCCCATCAATGCAAACCTGCGGAGCAGGGAGGCAATCCCGCATTATACAATCCCTTGATGGGTTCCCTCCCCTTTTCGCTTGCGGCTGGCGAGTTTCAGCCCGGGCGGCATGACCGAGCCGAAGGGATGCTCGCGACATGACCGGAAAGGATTCCCTGCATTTGACAATACTTTTGGGAACTTTTCAGAGAACCTTTCCGTTTTAAAGACCAAGGAGATCGCGAATGAAGTCCACCCAAACTATTTGCCTGTTCTTATTGGCAGTGACACTGCTGAGCGCTTGCGCGCCTGTTCCTGCCATAACACCAACACCTGCTGCCTCCCTGCCTGATCTTACGGTTTCCAACGTGAATATTGTCATGCAGGGTGTCCCTCCTTCTACGACCAATTGTGTCGCAGCTTATGGTCCTTACGAAGTTCGGGCTCTGATCCAAAACCTGGGACAAGCCTCCACATACAACATCTCCGTGATCGAACTCTCCACCGGTACCAATCTCACAATTGGGGAATTGGGAGCAGCCCAGGGCATGGAATTGTATTTTCCAATTTCATCGGCAGGCGGCGCTTATAACGTTGTCGTTGATCCGCAAAATACGATCCCCGAAAGCAATGAGAGCAATAACACTCTTGCCTATCTTGCCATCACTCCGACCCCGCCTGCTTTATGCCCGCCAACATTGACCCCTTCCTCGATCCTCTCCACACCCATCCCTGCGGGCGGATCAGAAAGCGCTGCACTTTCCCTGACCATGCTTTTTAATAGTACGTATCGCTCGCCTGATTGGGGTGAATTTCAATTGACGGAGGGTGTCTATTACCGGACTCCGCCCACCTCGCAGGAATCGCCGGAGAGCTACACCACCCGTATTCAAGACCCGGTTTTTTATGGTGACGTAAACTCAGATGGGCTCGAGGATGCACTGGTCGTCCTGAACACACAAAACGGCGGCAGCGGGCATTTCATCGAGTTGGCTGTTGTGCTCAACCAAAATGGAAGTCCCTACAACATTGCAACCATATACCTGGGTGACCGGGTGGTGGTCAAGTCCGGCAAGGTGGAGAACGGGACCATTGTGCTGAATATGCGTGTTCAAGGTCCTGATGATGGTTTGTGCTGTCCCAGCCAGTTCGTCACCTGGAATTTCATCCTGACCGGGGATCAGTTGATAAAACTGCCTTGATCCTTTGACGGTCGATGGAAAAAGGGAACTTTTTTTTCAGTACTTCCGTCTCTACTTACATTAACACCACCGTTACGAATACGTTTTAGGATAGCTGTCAGAGCGGCGCTTCCTCATCATCTACTATCCAATTAGGAGAATAACCAATGTTACCCAGGATCATTTTACCCACACTGATTTCGTCAACCCGAAAGTTGGTTCCGATTTTCATCATCCTTAGTGGACTTGTTTCAAGTTGCAGCGCAGTGCCACCGTCCACCCCGACCGTCGGCAAGGTCGAGCCGCCCCAAATTGCTGTCACTGACGTCTTCACTCCAACTCCGCAAGTGCTCGAAAGTACGCCAGTCCAAACAAGTGTGAACGACACAGCGAAATGGTTCTCAAGCGATCGGCTGGGTCTCTGCTTTTCCTATCCTCAAGGGATACACACAAAATCCCTTCAACGACACAGTGGAAATCACCGCCCCCGATCTTCCAGGCACTGATACGAAAGGGCGCTTCTGGCTTGAGATAAGCGATGCCTATGATCGCACCGCCGAGAAGATCGCTGATCAGGACATGACATACGCGGTCAACGTGAACGTTGATCGTTGGATCGTGACGCTCGGTGGCGAACAGGCGGTGGTGCTGGATGGTATGCCGGGTCAGGACCTTGTCCGCAGGGTGTACGTCGTGCGCCAGCAAACTCTCTACATCCTCACGTTCTCACCGACTCGCTCGGGGAATAAGGTGGCAAGCGACCAGATGGAGGCTCTGTACGCTGCGGTAACGAGTTCATGGGCATGGTCCCCCTGTTCAGCGAGCGAGTAGACACCAACCCCATCAGAATACTCCCGATACCATTTATAGTATGTTCCCTGATTGGCTGGCTTATTGCCGGCACGGCAAGTAAATTCGTTTTGGGAGATGGCGGATGAATTAC
>CAWGMC010000068.1:0-3215 GCA_963823545.1 uncultured Chloroflexia bacterium
GACCATCGCCTATCACGCCACCATGGAATCCTACGGGGTGGTGGGGCTGGCACCGCGCAACCTGGCGGAAGGGCTGGCGCAAAGCCTGACCCATGAGCCGGCACGCGGCGTAACCGTCAACTTTGACGGCGAAACTATTCACAATAACCGTGCATGTCATCATTGAATACGGGACGCGGGTGAGCTCCGTGGCGGAGAGCGTGGCTAATACCGTGCGGTACCACGTTGAAAAGACGCTGGGGCTGAAGGTCAATGATGTGAACGTGCACGTGGCAGGGCTACGGGTCAGTGAATTGGATTAACCGGGACAAGCCCAGGCGGGCCCATTGATTCCAACCAGGAGAAAATTTAAAGAAGAGGACCATCCAGGTACTGAATTTGAGGGTGCTTTTATGAGTGGCGATTTATCCGCAAATACAAGCAAAACATCTGCGGGATACGCGCGGCAAGCCGATCGACGGGCTCGCTCTGGAAGGAGACTGGTCAAGGCGGGGCTGACCTGGCTGCGACCAACCAGCAGACGGTCAATGCGTTGAACGTCTTTCCTGTCCCCGATGGCGATACGGGAACGAACATGGTGCTGACCATGCAATCGGCGTAGAACGAGATCGCCGAACTGGGCACAACAATGTCGGTGAGATGGCGCAGCCGTCGCCAAGGGCGCGTTGATGGGGCGCGCGGTAACTCGGGCGTGATCCTTTCCCAGCTCTGGCGCGGTTTTCGCGCGGGTTGCATGAGCCAGGACGTGATGGACCAACCCTGTGAGGTTTCTGGGGCGCGCGATACTGCCTACAAGGGCGTGGTACGCCCGGTAGAAGGCACGATCCTGACCGTAGCGAAGGACGTCGCGGCGGCAGCTGAGAAGCCCTGGTCGGACAAAAGACCCTACGATATCCTGGGCGTGTGGTCGCAGCCGCAGATGCTCGGTGCAGCACACGCCTGAACTGCTGCCGGTGCTCAAGCAGGCGGGCGTGGTCGATTCGGGCGGCAAGGGGCTTTTCTTCATCTGGATGGGATGCTGCGTTACTATCAATGGAGAATCGCTGGAAACCCCACCGTAACGTCCAGCCCCTGTCAGCGATGCAACTGGAAGACACGATGGAGATGTCGAACCGGGACAGGATTACGAGGTGGTGGTGGATTTCGGCCCGGAGAGACTCGATCTGAATAAATTCTATGGAGACCTGGAGGCGATGGGCACCTCCATCCAGGTGGGAGAGGGCGAGGCATGTACCGCCTGCATATCCACGTGCCAACCGAGAAGCTTTACGACCCGATCGATTACACCAAAGACCTGGGCACCATCAGCAAAGTGGCGATTGAAAACCTGATGGCGCAGATGGATGACATCAAGAAGGCGAAGAACGAGAAGATGACTCCAGGCGTGGAGCCCGGTCAGATCGCCGTGGTGGCAGTATCGCCGGGAATTGGATCTAGCGCATCTTTGCCAGCCTGGGTGTGGCGGCTATGGTCGAGGGCGGGCAAACGATAAACCCGTCCACGCAGGAGATCCTGGCGGCTTTGAGAACCTGCCCACCGATCAAGTGATCATCCTGCCGAACAACAAGAATATCATCCTGGCTGCAAACCAGGCCAAGGAAGTGACGGTCAAACCGGTGGCTGTGGTGCCAAGCAACACCATTCCCCAGGGACTGGCCGCCATGCTGCGCACCACCCTGATGGGGAACTGGAGGCGGTGGCGGAAAGGATGAACAGGGCCCTGGAAGCGTACAGACCGGTGAGATCACTGTCGCGACGCGTTCGGTGGAGATCGATGGCGTGAAGGTGAAACCGGACAGGTGATCGCCCTGCTGAATGGCAAACTGGTCCGGTCATCGCCATCGATCGAGAAGACCGTGATGGATTTCCTTGAGAAGGCACAGGCGGAAAAGCACGAACTGATCACATTCTACTATGGGGAAGACATGAACCGGAACGAAGCCCAGCGTATCGTGGATGTGGCTCGCGCGAAATATTCCGCGCAGGAGATCGAGGGCGCAGGAAGGCGGGCAGCCACATTACCCGTTCCCTGATATCCGTGGAATAATCATTCCCATTTTGACGACAACCTCTGCCGGATAGGGGTACAGGTTTGGTTTTAAATTCCTGCTTGTATTTTCCCTCGGTCATTCTGTACAATGATCTTACACAGTAAGAATGCATGCCTATTGGGGCGGAACATCCAGCCATCATCAAGCAGACCTCCGCCATTACAGGAGGACAATATAATGAAGAAGTTTGCGTTCCCAAGCTGGTTGATCCTGTTCGCCGTTGTAATGACGGAGCGCCAATTCCCCGGAGCAAAAATAAAGCCGGGCGACACAATTCGGGATATGGAGTTCATCAATGAATGGAAAGACTGCCAGGCTCCCAATATATTGTATGACCTCTGCACCGAGCAGGAGGTGGTTTTCGATGGCACGTGCACCGTTCCCGCCTCACAGAAAAAGTTCTGGGTCTCGACAGGCTGGATGGAAGGTTCGCAGGAATTGATGGAACTGTCGTGGAAAGATTCCGAGTGGAGCATGACCTTCGACGACCACGAAGTGGACCTGTCTGCATTTGGCACGTTCGACATGGACTGGACGGATCCAACCGGCAAGGTGGTGTATGTTCAGAAGGCGCGCGGTCTGGAATGTGTGTGTTGAAAATCCGCGCCTGGCAAACATGTCGTCCGATATGAGTTCACCTTTAAAAATGGCGTATTCCGCGGCGACCACGAGCTGATCTTCACTTTCACGGTCCCGGCTGATGATTCCCCGTAGAATATCACGCGTATCGATGAGATCTGGGCTGCGATGAATTGCCCGTTCCCTTTTGAGCCGTTCTGCGATGAATAATACCAATGGAAGATCCTGTTGTATAACGCCAGCAGGGTCTTCTTGATCGGGCTCCATTCCAACAAACGCTTCGTGAAACCGATGGTTTGTGTCTGGCTTTTTGGGGTTTCAATTCCCCTCTTAAATAGCCCAGCGTATTGGACATATTCATCGCCAGCGGGTCGGGCAGCATCAGGCGCAGGAGACCGGCATCGTTCATGCGCTTGTCCAACTGGCGGACCTGTCCCATGGGTTTTTCCATGTCGAAGGGCAGGAATCCCTGAAGCGTGGATTTGAAGGCGGTGAACTGCCAGTGCGAGGCGCCCGCCAGGGCGGTGACGCCCTTGTAGACCAGCCTCCAATCGCGGGTTTCGGCGTAGACCTTTTTATTTTCCT
>CAWGMC010000069.1:0-16919 GCA_963823545.1 uncultured Chloroflexia bacterium
GGAAGGGAAAATTGCCCTCCAGGAAAATGATATCAGCCGGCTCGATCTCGAGCGGGAGACAGCCCGGTCTCAGGTTGCCTTCCAGGTCATGGCTGGAGGTGGCGTTGAGAAAGTCGTAGCGTGGGATGGTGATCTTCCTTCCCTGCAGGATCTCCAGCAGGCTGTGCTTGAAAAGCTTGAAGTGGGTCGTTTCCTTCCCCATGGCCTTGTTGTCCCGGAAATCCCGATCGAGCAGGAAATTATCCATCTCGATGGTGGTGGTTTTCTTGCCCATCTTTTCAAAAGTGTCGAGCAGGCGTTCGGTGATCTCGGTCTTGCCTGCCGCCGTTGGCCCGGCCAGGGTGATGAGAATGGGAGTTCCCCGGACTTCGATCAGCTTCTGAATGCTTTCAATCAAGGCCTGATCGATCTCAGCATTGGCTTCCTGGAAATCCAAATAACCGATGTCCTGAACATTTTCAAATATCTTTTGGCGCGGGCCCAAAACAGCGGAATGGTTTCCCGCCAAAATGAGCCAGCCGGGCTTTTGTGAAATAGATTGCCCTGGGTAGAAAGTAGAACCCACGCACATCAAAATAGAACAGCTTGTTCACCCATGCCTGGTTGTAATCCCCCCGTACCAGACCCGCAAAAAGCATGCGGTTCAGGCGCACGATACTTTCGTCCAGTACGATGCGGTCTTTCTCCGGGGCTTGGCCTGGATGGCTTCATAAAAATTCCGTTGACTTATCGCTCTTTCAATTTCTTCTTGCTTATCCAGTTCAATCGAATCCCACCAGCCTCCGGATACAGGTTCTCAAGGGCGTAGCGGAATTCATACAATGCCAGCTTCTTGATAACAGCATTTATTGGGATCATTCGTTCAAACAGGATCTCGGAAAATGCCAGCGGGGACCGCAATCTACTCGCCCTATCATAGGATATCCTTTCAGCTTTGATTGAGAATTGTTGCAATTTCAGGTGTGGTCCAGAGGGCGGCACCGGTGGTATCCACACACATATCGCAAACTTCCATTTGAGGCAGGTAAGCGATCTCAGCCATGATGAATTGATCTTTGAAATAGCGGTTGCGGAAATAGGACAGATCATATTTCTTGCGATAGTCCATATCTCGTTTCCATTTACGCTTCATTCGAACGGGGTCATCGGTCAGGTAGACGACCTTGATGCCGATCAGATGGACGATCTCCTCGATCAGGAAGGGAAAATTACCTTCGATGAAGATGATATCGGCGGGCTCGACCTCGACCGGGAGACGACCGGGTTTCAACCTGCCATCCAGGTCGTGGCTGGAGGTGCCATCAATGAAATTGTAGACGCGGGGTGCTGATCGTTTTACCACGAGTGATGTCTTCCAGTGCCTGCTTAAACAAGTCGAAGTGGAGGGCTTCTTTGCCCTGCGAGTCGATGCCTCGGGCTTCCCGGTCATCACGATCGGTAAAGAAGTTATCCAATTCGATGGAGGTGGTATTCTGACCTGCCTGTTTAAAGGCCGCGCCCAGGCGTTCAACGATCTCCGTCTTCCCGGCGGCGGTTGCCCCGGCGATCGCGAGCAGGATCGGTGTCCCGCGTTTCGCGATGAGTTTCATCACACTCTGGATGAAAAATTGATCCACTTCTGCGTTGGCTTCCCGGAAAGCCTTGTAGCCAACATCCTGCAGAAGCTCGAACTGCTTCTGTTTCTTCTCGAATTGCCGGTAGGGCTGCCCGCCAAAATGCGCCAGGACCTTATCCGTGAAATATGTTGTGCGGTGCAGGAAGAAAAAGCCGCGGATATCGAAATAAAAGTGTGCATTCACCCAATCAGGAGGATATTCGCCCGTGACGAGACCTACGAACAACATCTGTGCCAGGCGGACGATTTCCGCATTCAGGACGATGCGGTCATCCACACGGGGCTTGATCTGGATGCTATCGTAGAAGGCGCGGCTGTTGATGCGGGCTTCGATCTGTTCCCGGCTATCCAGCCGGACAGTGTCCCAGCCATTTTGGGGGAGCAGTTCGGTCAGCCCGTAGCGAAATTCGTAGAGTTCAAGTTCCTGGATGCCGGGGAAAACCGATTTCATTTTTTCGAACAGGGTTTCCGAGAATAAGCGCGGGTCAGACAAAATCAGGTTCGAAGACATCAAGCGCTCCATTTCATGATGCGCCCGGCATTGGCAAGGGCGATCGGCATAATGTGTTTGGCAGGCAGGACCCCCAGGCTGCCACGCCCACAGGCGCGTTCACCGAACTCTGGGATCCCATCGGGGCGGACGTATTTGCTGTAGATCAATGACTGGCACCGGATGCCAGGAATGCCCCTTAAGCGCCGCCGGCGTGGAATGATCCCCGCATACAATGACCACATCCGGTTGGAGTGCCATCAGGCGCGGGATCAGGCTATCAACTTCTTCGATGATGTTAACCTTGCGGGAAAAATCCCCATCCTCGCCAGCCAGGTCCGTTTCTTTAACATGCAGGTAGAAGAAATCGAAATCATTCCAGTGTTTTTCGAGAGTGGTGAATTCATCAGCAGCCGTGCCTCCTTCCACGGACAGCGCTTGCATGCCGACAAGTTTGGCGATGCCGCGATAGGTGGGATACACCGCAATGGCAGCGGCACGCAAGCCGTACAGTTCCGGAAAAGCCGGGAAATGCGGATATTGGTCGATACCGCGAATGAGCAGCATATTGGCGGGTGGTTTTGGCTTGTAAGCTTCCATCACCTGGCGGGACCGTTCAATGAATAGGTTCATCACCCGTACAGTTTTCTCAGCCTCCGGGTCCAGGGCACGGACTGGCAGTGGGGGATAACCGTTCTTTAGTGGGTCAGTATCGCTGACGTTGGCATTCAGTCCCGGTCCGCGCAGGATGATCGCCAGGCGGTGTTCCCGGACGGTCTCGACGAAGAAATCGACATCTTCAATGCGGGTGGTCAGTAACTTTGAGAGTTCCTTGCTGATATCAGTTGGGATGCGCCCGGCGCGCCGATCGGTCACCACACCGGCTGTATCCACGCTGCAGTAATTACCGCGCACCGCAATGTCATTGGGTTCCAGGTCAAAGCCAATTCCAACAGCTTCCAACACACCGCGCCCAATGCGGTACTTGAGCGGATCATATCCGAACAAAGCCAGATGGCCTGGCCCGCTCTCGACAGTGATGCCCGGCTCGAGCGGTATGGAAAGACCAAGCTCGGATAACGCAGCCAGCGTATCCAGGTTTGGCGTGCGGGCAGTTTCCAGTTCGGTCTTGCCACCCGGTTCGAGAGGCAGACCGCCCAGTCCATCCATGACCAGCATGACGATCCTGGTGTGGGCAGGGGTGATGAGTTTTTGCAAGAAGTTGAAGTCCATGCTCGCCTCCTTACTCCAATTTGCAGGGCTTTCCTGACCCATTTACAAGTGCGTCGAAGGCGCGCTTGATCTTGCCGTAGTTGCCATCCCGGTCGAGGGCAATCCCACGCCCTACCCCGGTGACAACCTGCCCGGTACCTATCTCATTAACCTGCGTTTCGAGTTTGGCGAGCAAAGCCGGGGCGCTGCCCGGTTCGGTGCTGCGACCGTCGAAAATGATGTGGATGTAAACGTTCTCCAAGCCGCGTTCCTTTGCCATCTTCAAAACAGCAAGCGGGTAATCGATCGAGCCATGCGAACTTTTCTCGGTCAGCAGTCCCAACAGGTGCAGATTTGTGCCCCGCTGTTTGACATCGTCAATGGTATGCAGTAATACTTCGTTGGTAAAAAATGAGCCATCCTTCATCGCCGCATCCAGGCGTACATCGTCCTGCAGGATGACACGACCGGAGCCGATGTTGATATGACCGGCTTCCGAGTTGCCTGCTTTCCCAACCTGCAACCCAACCGCTTCCCCTGAAGCTTGCAAATTGCTGGTGGTATGGCACCGGGTCAGTTCATCCCAGACCGGGGTCTGGGCAAGGAAGATCGGATTAGTGGCGTCATCTTTGCCGATGCCCCAGCCGTCGAGGATGATCAGCAGAACGCGACGCTTGCCGCCCCAATCCTAACCGGGAGCAAGCGTCGCACCATCCATGGCAACTGGCTGCTCAAGCCCAAGGGCGGAAAGGATCGTCGGTGCCACATCAGCCAGTTTGCCATCGCGCAGGCTCACAGTTGATGTAGTGTTGGGATCGATCAGAAGGAATTTGACAGGATTGGTGGTATGGGCTACATGTGGCGCGCCTTCGGGTGTGGTCATCAGTTCCAGGTTGCCGTGGTCGGCAGTTACGATGGTCACATACCCGGCGTCACGCGCCGCGTCCAGAACATATCCCAGCCAGTGATCCACAAGTGCCGCGCACTGGATTTTGGCATCCTTGTTGGAGGTATGACCGATGACATCGCCGTTGGCAAAATTGGTCACAATGAAGTCATATTTTTTTTCGATACCCTGCAACACCTGCTCGGTAACCTGCGGCAGGCTGAGCTCGGGAACTTGGTCAAAAGGCACACCTTTAGGTGAAGGGATGCGCACATCGTCTTCCCCGGCGAATGGCTGGTTGTTGCCGCCGTTGAAGAAGAAAGTGACATGGGCAAATTTTTCAGATTCGGAGGTGTGCAACTGGCGTAAACCAGCGCGGCTGACCACCTCGGCGAGGGTATCTTTGATCTTCGACGGGGCAAAGGCGACAGGTAGATCTTTGAATTTTTCGTGATACAGGGTAAGAATGACAAAATTAAGATTGTGGAGATCCGGGCGGGGAAAATGGCTGAACCCGGCCTCGGTGAAAGCTTCGGTCAACTCAACTTCGCGTTCACCACGCCGGCAGCAAAAAATGACCGCATCCCCATCCTTTACCCTCCCAAGCGGCTTGTTCGCTTCATCAACAAGGACGAGCGGAGACAAGGAATAATCCGTCTGTCCTTCGGCATACAGGGCTCTCACACCTTCAGCCAGTGATAGTGCGCCACGCGGAGGATGACGAGCTGTCATTTGTTCACCATCAAGATCCCAACACTAGGCGTGATCTGCACGTGGACCGGGAAATATATCCAGCAGCTGGCGAAACTGGTGGATGATGATGTCAGGGCGATTCTCATCAGAGATTTCCACCTCTGCCAATTCTTCGGGCGAAATCATTATCACAACCTTGCCGAACCCGGCGGCACGGGTGCCTGTCACATCACGGTTCAGGTTATCACCCACATAAACGCATTCGCCTGGCTTCACCCCAGCCCGCCGCGCCGCCTCGAGATAGATGGCTGGATCAGGTTTGCGGATGCCCAGTATCGAGGACAAAACCACTGACTTGAAATATTTCTTATAGTCCTCCGCTTCCAGCCACTCCGGGATCTCGCGTGTACCGATCAGGTTGCTGATGATGCCGAGAATATAGCCGCGCTTTTGAAGTTCCTCAACGACTTCCCTGCCGCCGTCAACCACCACGCGCCGCCCCATGGACTGGCGATATTGATAGGTTAACTCCGCTCCAAGTGGTGCAACTTTTTCAGCTGGAAATTCAGGCACCAGCCAGCGCGTCCACATTTCCGCTTCAGGCGCTTCCCTCAGGTTTTCAAAAGCCCACTTGCGATAGGATTTATAGCGGAGATTTAGCTTTTCACAAAATGCCACAGGAGCTTCATCCGTGCCAAGCAGGCGCGTTATCTCCTGCCTGGCGCGCGCCATGTGTTCTTCATCCTTCAACAGGATGCGCAGGGTATTGCCCAGATCCAAAAAAATAGCCTGGATGTTCTGTTCCATGGTATCCGCCTTTATGTGCATTGCGATGATCCCGGTTATTTACGCGGCGGGAAAATATCAAGCAAATCCTTGATCGCTTTAATAGTGAAATCGGGCTTGACATCCTCGATGGGTGGTTCCTTGGCAAGTGTGGCTGGTTCAAAAAATAGAATAAACATCCCGTAACCAGCCAGGCGGGTCCCTTCCGCATCGCGGCGCGGGTTGTCACCTACATAGACACATTTTTCCGGGGCAACACCAACCCGGCGGGCTGCCTCCCAGTAGATCTCGGGATTGGGTTTCCGGATTCCGAGTTTCGATGAAAGCACAACCGTTTCAAAGTATTGTGTCAGGTTGTCAGTTTCCAGCCAGTCGGGGATCTCTGTTTCAGTAATCGTATTGGCGATGAGCCCGAGCTTATAACCACGCCGGTGGAGTTCGATCACAGTATCCTTAACATCCGGGCGGGGGATCCGGCGACCATCACTGTCCCGCCATAGACGCGTCAGTTTCGCCGAATGGGACCTGATCTTCTCCGCCGGAAAATCCGGCAGCATCCATTGTGTCCACATTTCCTGTTCGGTCGCCTCGATCAATTGTTCCTTTGCCCGCTTCCGCAGTACTTTATAGCGTTCCTCCAACAGTATCAAAGAAATCATCGGGAGACATTTGGGTACCGGTCAATTCCACCATCTGGCGCTTCGCATCCGTTATAAAGGCGGGATCCGGAACCACAATTCGCAGTGTATTGCCTACATCTAAAAAGATTGCTTCAATATTGTTTTTCATTGTTTTCCTTTTCCATGCAGGGAGTTGAAGGTGATAAGAACCATAATTGCCATAACTTCGAAAGAGGACTATTCCTTGCTTTTGCAAATAATACAACATTTTTTACTAATTTGCAAGTAATCTTTCAATATATTGACACAGACTGTTTCCCTTGGTAAACTATACTCGCCTTGCACACGTGTGCATTGGAGACGGAAATGCCAGTTACTCTCAAAGATATTGCCCAAAAAGCCGGGGTATCACACTCGACTGTTTCCCGCGCCTTAAATGGCAAACGGGTAATATCCAATGAAACCATTCAGCGGATTCAAAAAGTGGCGGAGGAAATGGGATACTCCCCCAGCGCTGCCGCGCGTGCCTTAAAAACAAATCGCTCCCGGGTGTTGGGGGTCGTTCTTAGCAATATTGATGATCCATTCTTCAGCGAGATCCTGCAAGGTATCGAGGACGGTATCCGGAAAACAGGTTACAGCCTTTTCATTGCAGCAGCACACCGGGATTCTGCGCGTGAACACGAGATCGTCAAGGCGATGGCGGAACATCGCGCAGGGGGCGTCATCATCTGTTCCACCTCCTTCAGTGAAGATCAAAGCGGGCAGCTCCTCCAATATGGCGTTCCCATTGTAGTGATCAACAACCAGGCGGCAGAGGATTTCCGGTACTCCATCTATCATGATGATATCGATGGAAGCCGGCAGGTTGCCCGTCACCTGATTGAATTGGGTCATCGCAGGATAGCCTATCTCGGCAATTCCCTCTCCGGGCGCACCACGCTGGATCGTCTTACCGGGTTCCGTCATGAGATGGAATCAAAAGGATTGTCCATTCCGTCAGAATATATCCATGAAGTACAGGGAAGCGAACCTGAAAATGGCATAAAGGCTTCACGGTATTTTCTCAATTTACCTCAGCGTCCCACAGCCATCATCGGTTACAACGACATGCTGGCCATTGGCCTGCTAAAAGGTTTACAGCAGCTTGGCGTTCGCGTGCCTGAAGAAATATCTGTCACCGGGTTTGACAATATTGTGTTCTCTGCCTATACCAATCCCCCGCTGACCACATTTGACCAACCCAAACATTTTATTGGCACGGAAGCCGCCCGCCTGTTACTTGACCTCCTTAATACACCGGCAACGGAAGAAAATCCAGAAACGCCAAATGTAAGCATTCTCAAGGGTAAGCTGCTTGTGCGTGGCTCCACCACCCCACCCGTTTCATAATAATCTGAAACTCACATGTCCCACATATTTCAACTTCAAACATCCACTCTTCAATACTGCCTCGTTCCCTGGTATTTCAATCGGACGTGGAATACGCACTGACTCGCAAGGGCAACGAAAACTTGCTGGCTGTACTTGCCCCGAATGCTTCTGATTTAATCCGGGACTTTGTGGGAGAACGCTCAAAATTGGCGGGACAAACTTTGATGCTCTGCCCACTCAACAGAACCAATGCCCTTGCTTTGCGTGCGCAATTGCCCTGGCTGCGCCCACAACCACTTGGACTGAAAACTTCTGCCGGTCTGGGTGATCGTATCGGTCTCGCCACACCTGGACATGTTCGCGCCATCCGCGCCACGGATGGAAAAGTTGCCCCCATCTTCACCCAGCAATCCATCCGTGAGATGACTCGCACCGGTCGGACACCGCAACAGGTCATGGATGATGCGACTTGGGGTATCTTTGAAGAGGGCTGGCAGGCTGGTTTCGGCGCAGATGCGGACCATCTTAAGACCTTTGCAGATATTGATGCCTGTCTGCCATTTGGGTATACATTTTTCACAATTGATCCCGGCGAATACGTGGACAATCGTGCAGAGACAGCCGGCTTGAACGAACTGCTCACACTCGCCGAAAAACTCCCCGGCGATGTTCAGCCAGGTGTTAGCGGATTGCAAGGAAAAACCATTAACATCGAAGAGTTGTCGCTGACATTTGACGAGGCAACCCTGCTTAAGGCAGCAGTTAAATATGGCAGGGCTGTTGCCCATGTTTCTGCCATGTATCAACCATCTTTCTCAGACCGCCGGGTCGCGCCCCTTTGAGTTTGAGGTCTCAGTGGACGAAACCGATCAGCCAACATCCCATGCTGAGCACGTCTATATCGCCAGTGAATTGAAGAGACTGGGTGTCCAGTGGGTCAGCCTGGCTCCGCGCTACATTGGTCGCTTTGAAAAAGGCGTGGATTATATTGGTAATGTGAAGGCATTTGAATCGGACATCGCTGGTCACGCTGCGATCGCCCGACATTTTGGACCATATAAACTCAGTCTTCATTCCGGTTCCGACAAATTCAGTATCTATCCCGCCGCCATGCGCCAGACACGCGGATTGATCCATCTCAAAACTGCTGGTACAAGTTACCTTGAAGCCCTGCGAACGATTGCCACAGTCGATGTGGATTTTTTCCGCGAGATATACACCTTCGCCCGCGAGCGATTTGATACCGACAAAGCCAGTTATCACGTCTCAGCGGATCTGGAGCGCGCCCCCCTGCCAGAGGAAGTTCAAGACTGGCCTGCCCTGCTTGATCAGTTTGACGCACGTGAGATCCTGCATGTTACCTTTGGCTCGGTTTTGACAGATAAAACATCAAGTGGAGCCTGGCATTTTTACGACCATTTCATGCATATCCTGAAAGCCAATTCCGAAGCCTATGCTGTCAATCTTGAAAAGCACTTTGGACGGCACCTGCAACCATTCATGAGAACGGAATGATTCATGGACAATCAAATATTTCACAAACTATATGATTTCTCTGGAAAAGTGGCGGTCGTCACTGGTGGCGCAGGTGTATTGTGTGCCAGCATATGTCGGATGCTGGCAAGTTTGGGAGCAAGGGTTGTCATCCTTGACCTGAATCCTGATGCTGCGGAAAATCTGGCTCGGGAGATCCGCACAACCGGCGGGGAAGCCCTTCCCATTGCCTGTGATGTAATGGACAAGGTCAGCATCGAATCAGCAGCCCGGGAAATTCTTGCAAGCATATGGTCACATCGACATCCTCATCAACGGCGCCGGCGGCAATAAGCCACAAGCCACCACCAAACCGGATCAATCCTTCTTTGATCTGCCTGCTGATGCCCTGCGCTGGGTTATGGATCTGAATTTGATGGGCACTATTTTGCCATCCCAGGTCTTTGGAAAGATCATGGCAGAACAAAAGAGTGGCGTTATCCTGAACATCTCCTCGATGAACGCCTTCCGCCCTCTCACACGCATTGCAGCCTATTCCGCAGCCAAGGCTGGCGTCAGTAATTTCACTCAATGGCTGGCTGTCCATATGGCGCAAAACTACTCTCCCAGCATCCGGGTCAACGCGATCGCGCCGGGTTTTTTTGTAGGCGAACAAAACCGCAGTTTGCTTCTAAACGAAGATGGTTCCCTGACACCGCGTGGGCAATCCATCCTTGACCACACCCCGATGAACCGCTTTGGGACTCCTGACGACCTGCTTGGCGCATCAATGTGGTTGCTCTCCCCGGCATCAGCCTTTGTGACCGGCATTGTTCTCCCCATCGACGGTGGTTTTTCAGCATACAGTGGAGTCTAACTAATCTCATGCTCGATGCTCAAGTAATTGCAGGCTCTGGGCTGCTTTCCAACGAAACCATCCGCGGGACTCTTGAAGAAGGACTTGCGGGTAAATTTACGGGTCTTAGGATCCTTGTGCTGATTCCCGACCATACGCGTTCCCTGCCATTGCCATATTTATTTCGCGTGCTGGTGGAAATTCTCCACAATACAAAACAACTGGATTTCATGGTGGCATTGGGGACACATCCGCCTTTGAGTGATGAAAGTTTGAACAGGCTGGTGGGAATATCGACTGAGGAACGCAGTAGGAAATATAAACATATTGGTCTGCTCAATCACGCGTGGGATGACCCCGCCGCGTTGGCAACGCTTGGGATCATGGAACAGGATGAAGTCCGCGCGATTGCGGGCGATCGCTGGCACCCGTCATTACCACACCGGGTTCCCATCCGAATCAATAAAGCCGCCCTGGAATACGACCACATCCTCATCCTGGGACCGACCTTCCCGCACGAAGTTGTCGGGTTCTCAGGCGGAGCCAAATATCTCTTCCCTGGTATCTCGGGCGCGGAAATGATAAATGCCACGCATTGGCTGGGCGCGCTGGCAGGTGTGGTACAGACCATTGGTGTGAAGGATACCCCTGTACGTGACATGATCAACACCGCGGTGCAAAAACTCAGGACCCCGGTCACGTTGATCGCGTTGACCGTAGATGGCTGCGATGTGGCTGGGATATTCATCGGGAATATGCTGGAAGCCTGGAGCGAGGCAGCAGATTTTTCAGCCCGGCGTCACATTCAATGGTGTGAAAAACCGTATCAGCGCGTGCTCTCCTGCGCCCCCGCCATGTATGATGAATTGTGGACGGGTGCAAAAGCCATGTATAAACTTGAACCCGCGGTCGCCGTCGGTGGAGAAGTGATCATCTATGCCCCGCATTTGGATGTGGTCAGTCACGTGCATGGAAAATACATATACGAGATCGGTTACCACATCCTGCCCTATTTTTTAAATGATTGGGATCGTTTCAAACATATTCCGCTTGGTGTTCTGGCGCACAGCACTCATCTGCGCGGCTCCGGTTTGATGAATGGAAATGTTGAAAAGCCCAATGTCCAAGTCACCCTTGCAAGCAAAATATCTGCCAAAGACTGCGCAAAACTTAACCTGGGTTATCTTGACCCTGCCAAAATCAAAATCCAGGATTGGATGAACCGGGAGGATGAGGGGATCCTCTACGTCCCCAGAGCAGGCGAAATGCTATACCGAGTGAAAGAATAGCCCGAAGGAGTTGGATCGATGAAATTTAAAATCGGAATTGTTGGATTGGGCGTGATGGGACATAACCTCGCCCTGAATATGGAACGTAATGGATTCCCTGTGGCAGGCTATGATCTGGATGCTGTCAAAACCAAAGCCTTCCTTGAAGGACCAGGCTCCGGGAAGCAAATCATTGGCGTAAACACTCCCGCTGAGTTGATGGAGGTATTGGAAAAGCCGCGCCGCATTCTCCTCATGGTCCCTGCGGGCATGCCGGTGGATAGTGCCATTGCTCATCTCAAGCCGCATCTCGAAACTGGCGACATCCTGATGGATGGCGGCAACTCCTTCTTCCTTGATACCGAACGGCGCAACAAGACGCTGGAGGCTGAGGGTTTCAACTTCATTGGTACTGGTGTATCCGGCGGAGAGGAAGGCGCGCTGTGGGGTCCGGCAATCATGCCCGGCGGGCAGAAGGAGGCATGGGAGGCGACCGCTCCCATCTTCCGTGCCATTGCTGCAAAGGCGGAAGACGGCCAGCCGTGCGTGGATTACATGGGACCGCGTGGCGCGGGTCACTATGTCAAGATGGTGCACAACGGAATCGAATACGGCGACATGCAGCTGATTGCAGAAATCTATGACATCCTGCACCGCGGGCTGGGTTTGTCGGCGCTGGAACTTCATGAGATATTTACCGAATGGAATAAAGGCGAACTAAAATCCTATCTAATTGAGATCACAGCGGATATCTTCAAGAAAATGGATGAAGAGACTGGCTTGCCCATCCTGGATCTGATTCTGGACGAGGCTGCCCAGAAAGGCACTGGCAAATGGACCTCGCAGAACGCTCTGGATATTGGCGCACCCATCCCGACCATTAATGCTGCCGTGGAAAGCCGCATTCTCTCCAGTCTGAAAACTCAGCGTGGGACAGCCAGCCGCCTTATACATGGACCGAAGCTGGAATATAAAGGCGACCGGACACTTCTCATCAACTCGGTCAGGCAGGCGCTTTATGCCAGTAAGATCATTTCCTATGCCCAGGGGATGGGATTGCTCAGGATTGCATCAGCCGAATACAAATATGAGTTAAATATGGGCGGGATAGCAAAGATCTGGCGGGCGGGCTGCATCATCCGCGCAGACCTGCTCAGTGACATTATGCATGCCTATCGGCGCGATCCAGATCTGGTCAACCTGCTGTTGGATGATGCCTTCCGCGAGGCGGTTGAGAGTCGTCAGGAAGCCTGGCGCACTGTCGTTCAGGCTGCGATAGGCATGGGCATTCCTGTTCTTGCCTTGAGTGCATCACTGGCATACTTCGATGCGTATCGCAGTGAACGCCTGCCCGCCAACCTGACCCAGGCTCAACGTGACTACTTCGGTGCGCATACTTACCGTCGCATCGACCGCGAGGGTTCGTATCATACAGGATGGACGAGTCATCATAAAAAGGAGCGTTTATGAAATACGGTCTCAATATTCAACCCAACGGCTCACTCGACTTTCTCTCGCTTGGCGCGCTGGTTCATCGTCTCGACCCGGGTATCATCCCCTTTCGCAAGGCAACCGAGTGTCAGATCCACGTCTCGGGTGGGGAATTTAATTGCGCCGCCAATCTGTCTGATTGTTTCCGCCTCAACACTGGAATCGCCACCGCCATGGTGGATTATCCCATTGGGGATCTGATCGCTGAGCGTGTGCGGGCAATGGGTGTCAAGCCCTTCTACAAACACTTCAAGCATAACGGCGTGAACGGTCCCAATATGGCTACTGTTTACAGTGACCATGGTTTTGGCGTACGTGCCCCGGTCGTTTTCTATAACCGATCGAATGAAGCCGGTGCCCAACTAAAACCCGGTGATTTTGATTGGAACTCGATCTTCTCGGATGGCGTGCGCTGGTTCCACAGCGGAGGCATCTTTGCAGCGTTATCTGAAACAACGGGTGAAGTCATCATCGAAGGTATGAAAGCCGCCAAGGCTGCCGGAGCTGTAACCTCCTTTGACCTGAACTATCGCGCCAAACTGTGGAACATCTGGGGCGGTCATGAACGTGCCCAAACGATCATCCATCGCATCGTGGAAAATGTGGATGTTCTGGTGGGAAATGAGGAAGACCTCCAGCTTGGACTTGGAATCCCAGGACCGGAAGCAGGCTCGAGATCCAAACTGGATCCAAGCGCTTTCTTTGGGATGATCGATCAGGTTGTGAGTAAATATCCCATGGTTAAAATTGTCGCCACCACCTTGCGGGAAGTCAAATCCACGAACCGGCACGGTTGGGGCGCAGTGGCGTGGATTAACGGTAAAACCTACATCTCTCCCACCACCGAATTGGATGTGTATGACCGCGTCGGCGGCGGGGATGGGTTTGCATCGGGATTTTTCTACGGCCTGTTGAGCGGTGAACCCGAACAGGAAGCCGTCAACCTGGGTTGGGCGCACGGCGCACTCTTGACCACCTTTCCCGGTGATACCACCATGGCGACCCTGGAACAGGTACACGCCTTCGCGCAAGGGGGCTCGGCACGCATCCAACGATAACGATCTGGCGAGGGTGGGCTTTTTCAGGTACTTGTCGGTCGACCCACTCCCATAAATTTACGGCGATCTGTGCACACATGTGCGCTATTTCTAACTGATCATTCGAATATTTGAAGGAGAAAACCATGGACAAGATGAAGGCTTATGTTTTCAAGGATATCGGCAATCTCGTTTACGAAGAAAAGCCCATCCCGCACGTAAAGGAACCGGATGATGTATTGCTCAAGGTTAAGGCTGTTGGCATCTGTGGCTCGGATTTGAAGATTATCGAGGGCAAGCACCACTTCAAGCCCAATACAATTCTCGGGCATGAGTTCTGTGGCGAGGTGGTTGAGGTTGGCTCACACGTCCACCACGTCAAGATCGGTGACCGGGTGGCTATTGATAACAATATTCGCTGTGGGTTCTGCTCATTCTGTCGCATGGGACTCACCAGCCAATGCGTGGACATCAAGACCAGCGCTCTGGGCGTCATGCGCGACGGCGGGTATGCCGAGTATTGCCTTGTTCCCGAAAAACAGTGCTTCGTGCTTCCTGATGTTATTGACGATGTGCTTGGTACCCAGGTGGAAACCCTTGCGACCGTGGTCAATGGCATGAACACCCTGCTCATGCTGCCCTACGACTACGTGATGATCCTCGGCTTCGGTCCCATCGGCTACCTGTTCGGTCAGTTCGCCAGGAACATCGCCGCTAAAGTTGCCGTGACCGAGATTGACCCGTTCCGCATCAACGTTGCCAGGGAATGCGGCCTGACCGTCTGGAATCCGAACGAAGTGGATGTAGTCGAAAAGATCACCGAGTTCACCTATGGGCGAAAAGCGGACATCGTTATCGAAGCGACCGGAAATGCACTCGGTCAGGCACTCCAGTGCGTCACCCCCGGCGGCAAGGTCCTGCCCTTCGGCATGGACTCGTCCATCAACCTTAACATCGTTCCAAATGAGATAACCCGCTGGGCTACCAAGATCCTCGGTCTGTACCTGGGTCAGAATACCATGGTTCCATCCATCCGCCTGTTCCAGGAAAACCGCCTGAACATGGGACCGTTCTTTACCAAGGTCATCCCGTTCGATGAAGGCTTGGGTGCATTCGATATGCTCGGTCTGGATATGAAGACCCTCCAGCACCAACCCAAGAGCGCAATGAAGATCGTGATGAAGATGTAATTTCCAATACCTTTTACCCCCGGGTGCGTTAAATCGGCAAACCCGGTCCACAGGGTAGAAAGGAAACTGATGAAACTGGCTTTCCACGGCGCAACGACAATGACCAGCGATCTCGAGACCGATATTGCCATCACTGCACGCGCGGGATTTAAGGCACTTGAGATCTGGGCGACAAAAATGGATCGCTACTTGAGTCTCACTCGCTGGCCGACCTTAATGCGTTGTTATTGGATCAGGAGTCGTGCCACTCGCACTCAACTCGATTGAGTTCATCGCGTTCCGCGGGAGCGAGTACTCCCAAGTTCAAGCACGTCTGCATGAACTTGGCAGGATTGCACAGACTATCGGCTGCCCAACTGTTGTTGTCGTGCCCAGCCCTTTGCCGGATCGTGATTTGCCGTGGACCGACGTAGTCACCGAGTATGTCAATGTGTTGCGCGACTTGAGTGAAATTGCACAACCTTTACGGCATAAACCTGTCGTTCGAATTCCTGGGTTTTGGGTGGTGCAGCGTGCGCACTCCGCGCGCAGCATTCGAGATCATTCGTAAAGCGGAACGTGACAATATCGGCCTGACAATTGACGCAGCTCATTTGTATGCCGGCGGCGGCTTGATGAGTGAACTTGATCAACTGGATCCGAGACGCATCTTCGCATTTCATCTGGACGATCTTGAGGATACACCAAAGGAAGCCGTCCGTGACAGCACACGGCTCTTACCCGGTCTGGGTGTTGTACCGCTCGACGATATCTGCGCGCGGCTAAAGAGCATCGGTTATACCGGACCTTGCTCCGTGGAACTGTTCCGGCCCGAATATTGGAGTTGGGATCCCCAGGAATTGGCGAACAAAGCCCATGAGGCTGCGCTCAAAGTGCTGTTGCCGCATTTTCAAATCGAATAAAGCATGGCAGATATATTATCTTCATAGCAAAGAGGCTGAAATGACAAAAAAAGTTAAGCTCGCCGTAATTGGCACCGGGCGCATGGGCAGCGTCCATGTGCGCAACATCGTCCGGCAGATCCCCGAAGCAGACCTGGTGGCGGTCTGCGACATCCGCCTGGAAGTTGCCCAGGCTGTGGCGGACGAACTCGGCATCCAGCGCGTGGTGAAGGATTACCATGAACTGCTGGCCGACCCGGAGATCGAAGCCATCCTGATCGCCACCAGCACCGACACGCACGCTTTCATCATGAAGGATGTGGCCGCCGCCGGCAAGCACATCTTTTGCGAGAAGCCGCTGGCCCTTGAACTGGACAAGATCGACGAGGCCCTGGCCGCGGTCGAAAAGCGGGGGTCAAGCTGCAGGTGGGGTTCAACCGCCGTTTTGACAAAAGCTTCCAGCGCGTGCACGAGATCGTCAGCTTCGGGCGAGATCGGCCGTCCGTGCATCCTGCGCATCACAACCGCGATCCCGATTTTCCCTCCATGGAATTCCTGCGTGTTTCGGGCGGGATCTTCCTCGACCTGGCCATCCACGACTTTGACATGGTCCGCTTCCAACTCGGCGAGGTGGTGGAGGTTTATGCCGCCGGCGGCGTGCTGATCGAGCCAAAGCTAAACGAATTCGGCGACATTGATACGGATGTGGTCATCCTCAAGTTTGCCAACGGCGCGGTGGGCACGATCGACAACAGCCGCAAGGCGGTCTACGGCTACGACCAGCGCCTGGAAGTATTCTGCTCGAACGGCACAGCCATGGCGGAAAACGAAACCGAGACGACGGCCGTGAAGGGAACCGGAACGGATTTTTTCCGCCAAACCACCGTACTTCTTCATGCAGCGCTATGCGCCCTGCTATGTGGAGGAAGTGCGCCAATTCGTCGAGTGCGTCCGTGATAATAAACCCACACCTACCACTGGTGAAGATGGTCGCGCGAGCCGTGGTACTTGGTCATGCAGCCTGGAAATCTCTCCGCGAGAACCGAC
>CAWGMC010000070.1:0-3811 GCA_963823545.1 uncultured Chloroflexia bacterium
GTGTTGAATTCCAGGTATTGCTGCACGTATGAAAGAATCATGATGTGGAAATTATTGATTATCAATAGTGGTAAAAATGACCAATAAACTCAACCCTGTTCACCCTGGCGAAGTTTTACTGGAAGAATTCCTTACCCCAATGGGACTTAGTCAGAACCGCCTGGCATTGAATATTGGGGTTCACGCGCTGCCGGGTAAATGAAATCGTGCTTGGCAAGCGAAGTATCACCGCCGATACAGCGCTTCGACTTGCGCGCTCATTTCGGTACATCCCCCCAATTCTGGCTGGGACTGCAAGCCGATTATGATCTTGATATTGCTCTCGATCATCTCGGGAACCGGCTGGAACGCGAAGTCAGGGTGATGACCACCGCTGGTTAAAGATGGCTGGAAACGAGCCCAAATCCAACATCGAATGGAAGGAATGGGGGAAGCACGATCCCCTCTTCGGCGTCGCAGCCTGGCAGGGAAAACAAAAAGGTGGGAGTGCTCCCTGGACGGATGCTGAATTCTATGAACTGGGCAGGGCGGATTGGGCTGTCTTCGAAAGGGAATGGAGATCATACGGGCTCGACACGGATGCCTGCCTTGAGATCGGGTGCGGCGCGGGTCGCATGACCATGCAACTGGCGCGCTCCTTCCGGAAGGTGGTCGCGGTGGACGTCTCGGAGGACATGATCGCCTATGCCCGCCAGCGGGTGACTGCAAAGAATGTGGAGTTTCAGGTCATCAATGGCACCAGCCTGCCGTGCAAGGACAATTCCATGAGCGCGGTCTTTTCCACGCATGTATTCCAGCACTTCGACTCTCTGGAATACGCCGACCTGTATTTTGCCGAGATCAGCCGCAGCCTCAAGCCGGGCGGCACGTTGATGATCCACCTGCCGGTCTTCGAATGGCACCCGCGCACGCCTGCCCTGTCCCGGTTGGTCTTCCGTTTCACAGAGTGGCTGTACAGCCTGCGGATCGGGTTGAACCGCCTGCTCATCCGCATGGGCATCCAGCGCTCGCTCATGCGCATCCTGGTCTTCCCGATGGAGCACCTCGCCAGGTCACTCTCCGGTCTCGGGTTCACCGATATCCAGGTGCGCGTCCTCGTCAATCCAGGCGACCATACCCGGATCCCGTTCGTGATGGCGAGAAAGGGAGGGTAGTAGACAGGCACGGACACGCCTTGGAGGAAACGAAGAGGAACGAATAAGGGGATTTACGATTTACGATTGACAATTGATGATTAGGGATGACCGGGAATCTGGAAGCTCTGCTTCGAATTTCCATCCATCTTCACGTGTGTGGAAAATTCGAGCACACTTGCACTGCACTGCGTACGGTGCAGTGCAGGTGTTCGTGCGCCATTCGTGGCCGGTTCCCCCAGTCATAGTCCAGACATCATTTCCCCTCCCAAGAGCGGAGAATTTGGGGAGGGGCTAGTGGTAGGACTCTAGACACCCTCGCCAAGCGAGAGGAGATCCACGTGATCACAATGGAACAGTTTACGGAATGGCTGATGGGCGTTGTTATTTTTGTATCACCTCTATTTAACATATATTTTCTGGTTAGGCTCGCGACCACAAGAACAAGAAAGCTGCTGACAGGTGGTATCGGTTTCGGATTATACCTTTTGTATCTTTTCTTGATTTACTATTCCTTCTTTTTTATAACTTACGACTGAGATGCGTACTGGCGGTGCAGAAGTGACGGGACACATCCACGCGGATCGGATTGAGAGGGGGAATGGATGAGAGAAATACCTTCACCAGAGAGTGTAAATGGTTGTAGTATGATGGGTCTATGGGTGTGTCAGGATTTTACGCGGAGACCTTCGGTCAAGCGTCATGATGTCGCGGCTAGCCATGGCGATGAGACGCCTCGCTGATGGCGAGTGACCACCTTCGCCGAGCGAGTTGTTCACGATGAAATATATATCAACTCAAAACAAAACTAGAATCAAAATGCTGGCGTCCATTCTGATATTGCTAGCAATTGGGCTTGTGGGAGTATTGATCTCGTCCCCTGGCGGAGGCTTCACTTGGCCTTCGCCACTAACTAGTCATGAATTATCTATACGCGAGATATGGACACTTTCAGGCATATACATTGACTATAATCTTCAGCCATTAATCCTCGCATTGGATAGCAAATTGATTGTGTTGGGTAGTGATGACATTCATCAACAGAAATCTAGCGTAATAGCATTTGACGCAAATACTGGACACATACTCTGGCGAGTGGCTTATGATGGTATGGTTATTACATCGACAGGAACGAATATAATTGTGGGAGGGGTAGGAAAAGTTATGGCTTTAGATGGTGCTAGCGGGAAAATCCTTTGGGAAACTGGTGTTCAGGCAAATGTAACTACAATTGTTGTTGAAGATAATCTGCTTTATGTTGTTGGAGCCGCATCTAGTCATTATTATGTATTGGATGCAGTTAATGGGGATATTCTAAGTGAAATTGGAGGGGATTATCCTGCCTCGCAAGAATTTATACTGGGAAATATTGTGTATAAAACAACAGGTGAAGGAGATGTAGTCGCTAAGGACCGGTCAAATGGTGAAGAGTTATGGAGAAATCACGCGAATGGAATAAGCAATCTGGCAACTACATCATCATCTGTTTATATATTAAGTCGAGACGGTAATTTGCAAAAGCTCAACCCCATGGCTGGTTTTGCAGAGAACTTTATAAGATTTATTCCATCACCTTTCTTCATCTACAGTGGTGAGGATAGGGGCTTTGAGTACCCTTATTACATAGCCGTCGATACGCGCTCAAACTTTTTGTTTGTATATTTAGGCGATAGTTCACAATTGTTCGCTTTCAATTTATTGAAATGAGCCTTCGATTCTCTTAGAGTGTGAATGGGATGAATTTCAAACCAAATATTAACCGACTGATATTTATGTTACTAGTAATTCTTGCTAGTTGCAATCAGATTTCGGTAATGCCAACGCCGTCTCCGGAGGGCAAAAACCTCCGACATTGCCTACTGCCGCATCATCGCTTCCTGATCTTGTAAAGAATTTAGGCAGTGATGATATGGCGGTTAGGCTTACGTCAATATATGCACTTGAAAAGTATGGGGAGGCAGCAGTGGTCGCAATTCCCGCCCTGAAAGACAACTTATATGTTCAGATTTTGACATCCGAAAAGCGGCTGCTGATGAACTCGCTCGGCGAGGGTCTCCTGACCCCGCCGTTATTCTCTGACCGCAGGTCTCCGCGTTCCGCATCCACTGGCGGGCAATCATGCCAATCATTCAATCATAAAAATCACAGTTCAAGACAGCCTCATGCCATACCATCATAAAAACCATGTAATAAATCGTCCCGAAGGTTTCCTCAGGCACCAGGCAGACCTCCTCGAACCTTCGGGACGTTCCAATCTTCCTCTTGACAAATAAGAACAATTGTTCTATAATAATCCTGTCCCGACGCCCCTAAGGAAGTCGGAACTATTTAATAATAGGACACTGCTCTCATGGAACCTGGTAACCTCCAACCACCACTCGGATTTCGCCTTTAATCACCCAGAAAAAGGGTATTCGTTTGGATTTCGTATTTACAAATGTACACGAATTGCTCATCGACCACAAAAATAACCAGTCACAAACCCCGCCCCTGATCAACCCGCAGCCAGGATCGATTCGTTTGGATTTATTTTAAAACTGGAGGGGATATCATGATTTGCGATAATTCCCCCACTTGGAACTTGAAACTTGGAGCCTGGAACTTTCCCACCCGAAACGGATTTGTTCCGCTGTATCTTTTTTTACGGTCTCAATTTTGGTGTTCCTCATTTGGCATTA
>CAWGMC010000071.1:0-176403 GCA_963823545.1 uncultured Chloroflexia bacterium
AACTTGAACATTGGAATTGTTGGGATCAGGAACCAGGTGAACCCCCGAAAACCTGAAGTCGACTACTGTTTCCCAGCATGCTTGTTTCGGAGCGAGACTATCCCCCAGAGTGTCTCACGCAAATTGGCATTCAAGGCCCTCAAAGCGGCCAGGCCCACGGCGGGAAGGCTGGCCGGACCAGGATAAACCAGGTAACGGGGTGACCAGGCTGGATGAAATTTATCCTTGAAAGAATACAAGCCGCGGAAATTATAGAAGTCCGCATGGCAGAAAATATTATGGAAGGCTCGCTCGAGGATGGATGCGTTGGCATGTTCGCCAATACGGGAAGCGAACTCAACCCCAGGTTGAATGACGCGCAACCAGCCTCCTTCGCCCATTGAAAAAGCGAAACGAACAGGAAGTCCATTAAACCCGATTCGACCTGTCTGCGCTGACGCATCAAGTCGACATGCATTTCGTTCGCCTGAAATTCGGTCACCACGTTAGCGAATGCTTCGATAAGACCTTCCCGATCGCGGACGACCAGGATGGGACACGTGTTCAGGTAGTCTTCGTCGAACCAGCCGAGCAATCGCAATTCGGACGCACCGTGGCTAACAAGCCACTCTGAGCTGATCGCAGAGAGTTCACGCAGCAGGCCTTCCGAGTGCGGAGGTTGGACCAAACAACACTCATAACCCAGGCAACTCATCTTGTTGTAACGGTGCCGGACAGTTGCGTTCCTGGTGCCAGCCAGTGAGAATTCGGAAAGATCCACGATGGCTTCGTTACCAATTTGAAGGGAGCGGAAACCGAAGCCATCGTAGGTCTCGATCAACGAACCGGAGACTTGGTAAAAAGCTGGCAACCAATGATTTTCGGAGCAATACTGCTTGAATTCGGAGATCGAGCCGGCTGCATCCTGCCTGGGTCCGATGGGGTCGCCCAATGCCAGTGCCACGTGATTTTTGACAACATGCGAGACCACCGAACCGCCGGTGGTGAAAAAGAAATTCTTATCATTGAGCAAGGCATAGCGGGCAAGCGAAGTTCGGCCATAAGCCCGGGTGATCTCCCAGGCTAACGCGCGCTGCTCTTCCAGTGGAAGTGAGTTGCCCGCCGGATGCACATACACGGCGTCAGTGGATGCATAGCCGCTCGGAAACATCCGGCTGTGGCTCAGTTGTACGGGCTGGTCGTCACGGCCACCAACCTGCTGAAGGACAATATCGGTCAGGTTGTCCACTTCATCCTTATCAAGCAACCCCTGCCCATCTAGCTCTTACGGAAGATCTACGCAGTTCCCGCTGCCAGCCACAACCGAATGATTGGAATTGGCTGCCAGTGCGCACATTTGAGTTGCCGCCGCTGGACGATCTGATACGCTGTATTTCGTAAAGGGCCGCGGCCCGCCATACAGGATCCATGGACCTGATCCGGGAACGCCGGCATTTTCCGGCGAAACCGTATTGAAGAAGAAGTGAACGTGCATTCCGGGCAAGGCCTCGGTATATCCGAAGGTTTCGTAGGTCACCACGTAGTGGTTCTGATCGTCGATCGTGATCGAGTTGATCCTGGCATACGGACCCGCCGGGTCGGTTGCCGTGGGCGTGACATCCGTCGTAGCCGTTGCCTCGATTGTGGCGTTGGCATCGGTGCCCGCCTCAACCGCCACTGCAGCCGCGGTCGGCGTATCTGCAACGGCTACGACAGGTACTTCCGTGGCTTTTGCAAATACACTGCCAAAGATCTGGCTCGCCAGGAAAATACCGCCAGCACCTACGCACGCCAAAACCACGAGCCCACCGATCAGGATCGGCAGAGACATCCCGAGCACTTTCCGGGGACCGGTATTGGAAGGCGGAGCATACTGAGGGGGCGCCGCATTCCCGGCTTGATAGCCGCTAGATGTTCCAGGAGCCTGCCATCTACCGCTGCCGGCTGAAGGCGTGGCAGGGAAAGCCGCATTTTCCACCATGGTGCCCATCGGGTGCAGGACCTCGCTCGGAGGCGGCTCAAGAACGGTCGCTCCGGCTTTAGGAGATGGTGCCAACCCTTCCTCCAGCATTGTCCCGGCTGGGGCAGAGGCGCCAATAGGAGCACCTGACTTGATGCGTCCCAGGACGTTCCGAAGCGCAGCCGCCATTTGGGCTGCGGTCTGATACCGTGCGTTGGAGTCCTTTGCAAGTGCCTTTCTGATCACCGCGACCAGGTCATCCGGCACATTCGGATTGAGTTCCTTAGGGTCCGGCAAGGGATCGTTGATATGCATCATCATCAACGTCATCGCAGAATTGGCCTCAAAAGGCGGGCGGCCGCTGACCATCTCAAAAAGGGTCACCCCCAGGGAGTAGATGTCCGTGCGGCCATCCACGTGCGTGCCCCGGATCTGTTCGGGTGACATATACATTGCCGTCCCGACCACCGCTCCCGTAGCTGTATGCCGCTGGCCACCGACGATCTTGGCGATCCCGAAGTCCATCAGGATCACCTGCCCTGTGACATTGAGCATCAGGTTGGCCGGCTTGATATCCCGATGGATCATCCCGCGTTGGTGAGCATAATCCAACGCATCGCACACTTCTGCCACGTATTCAATGGCACTCCGGACTGATAACTTACGCCCGCTGTCGTGAAGCCTGCGTAGATGTTCCTGGAGCGTCTCTCCCGGAACGAATTCCAGCACCATATAATAAACATCTTCATCCCGGTTGAAGTCGAAGACCTGGATGATACCCGGGTTCCTTAGCTGTGCAACGGCCGCGGCCTCCTCTTCGAATCGTTTCACGAAATCGGAATCATTCGATAGGTGCGGATGAATGATCTTGATCGCCACCACTCGCTTCAGATTGGGATCCGTGGCTTTATATACTGCTGACATGCCACCCTGGCCCAGTAATTCATCGATATGGTACCGATTGCTAAGATTTCTTCCGATCCATTTGGATTCTGTCATCTCTACTCCATCAACCCTGGAAAGTTCACCTTCACAGGCATGCCTGTTATGTATCCAGATCTATCGAATTCGCCTGGTCAGTCTAGTCGATCAGGAACAACCATGTATTATTGAATTCACATTTTGAGGTTCCCGATTTGCTCAGGACAACTAGGGCAACAAAGCCGCGCTCGAATATCTTGTTGGCATTCGCGGCGGAGCGCTGGCGGGCTTGATAATCCTTTTGTATTTGATCCGTCACCTGGTTATATTCACCCATCTTTACCTGGTAATCATTGTTCGCCTGGATGTCCAACGGGTTATTCGGTTTCTTGGGCGCATCCGGGAGTGATGGGAGCGGCGGCGGCGAGCCCACATCCACCTGCCCGATCTTCGTGCCGTTGGTATATATGGTGAAGATGTTCCCGCGACCGACCACCGTCAGGCGGTTCGTGACCTTGTTTCCCCAGACAAAATTGGGGTCACGACCATAGGCGTAGATATCCCGGCCAGATACCAGCTGCCCCTTGGACATGATCCCGAAGGCCAAATGCCCGCTGGCGCCACGTGTCAGGATGGCCATGTATTGATTCAGTGCATTCTTGTTGCCATCCGACCGCAACACGAAGCCGCAACCGGACGTTCCGTACTGGGTATCCCAGTAAATATCGCTCGATACCACAAAGTCCTTTGCTACGGTCACGATGAACCGGTTGATATAGTCGTATTTCATGTACCCATGGACTTCAAGCGTCGCGGGCGGATGGATCCAGCCTGGGTGGCCGGAATTCGGATCAACATCGTATTTAGGCAATTCTGCCAGAATCGGGGCGAAGGCTTGCTGCGTGGCCGCCTTGGCCTGATCGTCCAGTGCACCCAGCACGCCTTGAGTCGCCAGATCGGATTGGGAGAAAGCGGTCGCTTGCGCCTGGGCGGTTGCCACAGAGGCTTCCGGGTTGAGCGCGCCCGAGGCCGCAGCCGTGGCGCTCTCCCGGACCGCTGCGCTCATGGCTTCCAGTGTGGCTTCCCTTGGGCTAGTCGCGCCTGCTGCGCCGCAGGCGACACTGCCCAGGATGAGCACCGATACTGCAAGCCTCACATTGGATCTCATACTTACATGACATCCTTTCTCTTCTGCAGATACAAGATCGCCACGAACAGGATCAGGATGATCCCAAATTGCACCAGCCAGGTCTTAATGATCTTTGTCCAATATGCCAGGACATTCTGCTTGTCGACAAACGACCAGCCAACACCGGTATAGAATGTGTCCACCACGGCCTCCGCCGGGGTTACGGCCGAAGCCTGGCCGATCTGCCATTTGACCAGCTCTTCCTGGTAGGTTACTGCCTCGCTCTTATACACCTCAGATTGTGCCTGGTAGTCGGATCTGCTTTTTATAGTCATCTTGCATGGCTGTTGCCTGCGCCTCCCATTCCTTCTTGGAAAATAATCAGCCATAGCCACATTGTCAGATTGTCGCGGGTGGCCGGGCGCTCCGGAATGACGGGTTCGGGAGGCGGATCACCGAATCCCGCAGGTTCCACCGGCGGAGTTTGATCGACCGCCGGATCATAGAATTTTGCCAAGCCCGGAAATTGCAGAACTTCTGCTTGAGCATGTTCAAGCCCATGCAGTTGCAGCCATGTCTTCTTATCTTCGAGCGTCATGGCCTTGCGCACATCCGGAGGTAATTTCCAACAGACATCCGCGGCCAGGTCCGAGCCGGACCCGGTGATACTCATCAGTGCCTCGAATGCCCAGCGCGTCGCGGTCGGTGCGCTAAAAAGTTGGGAGGGAACCAGCGCGCCACCCAGCACGATCTGCGGCAGCATCAACATGATGACCAGCAGGGCGCGGAACTGGCATTCGGCGCGAGTGCGGAGGCAAACAATCCCAGCATCATGCCGGCCAGGGTTGCCAGCATCATCGTGATATAGATCAGGACGAATTCGAAGACTCCCCCGGGCATTTCGAATGCCAGATAATGCACGACGGTGTAAACGACTGCCTGATACAGCGCCAGGAACGCCGCCATCCATATCTTGGAAAGGACATAAGGCAGGATCTGTAGATTGACCAGCCGTTCACGCTTATAGATATCCTGCTCTTTGACGATCTCGCGCATCTGGGAGATGCCGCCCACCATCACGCCATAGATCGTAAACAGGAAAAGCGTGATGATCACGTTCGCCATGTCGCCCTCGTTGAAATCAAACGGAGTTCGTCCCATCACCAGGGCCAGGATCACATCCAGCAGGCTGACGATCGGAGCCGTGGCCAGCATCAGGCCCAGGGCAAACCGATCACGCGTTAATATCTTGATGTTGCGCGCGGAGAGGATGAGGAACTGGCTTAAGGCGGAGACTGCGTTTGGCAGCTGGCCGGTGGCTTCCGGACGATCTTTCAGGCTGTGGAACCGTCACTGCCTGGCCCAGCAGATAATTTCTCCGCAAGCGGCTTGGCAACGTAATTTTGATACGCCTGGCTCTCGCGATAACGCTTTGCCCAATCTTCGGCTTTGCCATGGCCGGATTATCCAGGATGGCATAGATCTCGTCGAACTCGATCTTGCCGGCGCGGCGTTCGCGCTCCGAGCGGATATTGATCAAAATATTCCAGCGCTTCTTCGGGCGGACCAAACCAGGCCAGGTATCCGCCGCGGGCCAGGAAGATGACCTTATCGGCCAGCATCACGTTTTTCGTGGCATGGGTGATCAGGATGATCGTGCGCCCCTGATCTGCCAGACGCCGCATCAATTGCATCAGCGCCGTCTCCGTCCCGGGGTCCAGACCGGAGGTCGGCTCATCAAGGAAGAACAGACCGGGCTTGGTCAGCAGCTCCACGCCGATGGAGACGCGTTTCTGCTGTCCGCCGCTCAGTCCGCTGATCTGCACATCCTGGCGATGGTGCAGGTCCAGGTCCTGAAGCACTTCCATCACCCGCTTGTGTCGTTCTTCTGTGGATGTATCGGCAGGCATGCGCAATTGGGCGGCATAATCCAATGCCTGATAGACCGTCAACTCCATGTGGATGATATCTTTTTGGGGGACAAAGCCAATGTCATTGCGGATGGCATCGAAATGGCTGTAAATATCGATGTCATTGACAAACACGCGTGAAGGCGGCGTGGCCGGACGATAGCCCGCCACTGCATCCACAAAGGTGGACTTCCCGCCGCCGCTCTGCCCGACGACAACGATAAACTCTCGGGGTTGGAAAGAGACAGAGATATCCTGAAGGATATTCAGGTCTTTGCGCACCCACTTATTCAACTGGATGACATCGACTCTCAGCCCATTGCTATCGTCATATTTGGCAAGTTGATCCTTGCCCATCACAAAACGGAATCTGCCCGATCCGGATCGTATCTTCGGGCTTGAGCCAGACTGAGCCATCGATGCGCTCTCCATTGACGAAGGTCCCGTTGGAACTGCGCAGATCCTCTACGCGATAGCGTTGACCGACCCTTTCCACCTGTGCATGGAAGCGCGACACACTCGGTGAGGGCAGCACGACATCATTGCCTGGGTCACGCCCGATCTGGATGAGGGTCTTCTCGCCGAAGACAATATCCTGCTCGACTCCCTGTGACGCTTCCGCGGGAGCTTTATAGGTCATGGTGACCATCATGCCCGGGTCGAGGCTGCCGATCCGGAGGATGTCCCCATGATGCAGAATGCGTGAACCGCCCTCCAGTGGCCGTCCCTCGAACAGGATGGGGTTCTTGGCTTCCGGCGCGACAACCAAATGATAACCACCGTCGGTTCGCTCCAAGCGCGCATGCTGGCTCGAAACGATCTGCGAAGGAACGACAATATCGTTGTCTTCCACGCGGCCGATTGTCAGAAGTTGCCGTGTTAAGGTGTAGATTTTTGAACTTCCCCCCGCAATGGCTACGCTCAGTTCCGGCGCAGCGCCTGCCAGGCCGCAAGCCTGGGTTCCTCCCCGATCATGGTCTGCATAGCGCCCGCACTTCGTGCGATCGTCGCATCAGCTTCGAGGCTGGCTACCGCCGGCGCAGCGGCCTGAATCGATGCCGGGGCCATGTAGGTGATATTCACAGATTTACCCAGCCGGATCTTGTCGCCGGACATGAAAGGCTGCACGAGCCACGAGCCGGGTACCATTTAGATACGTGCCGTTGCTGCTGCCCAGGTCTTCCAGGAAGAAGGCTTCGCCACTACGCGTTAACTTTGCATGACGGCGGGATACGGCTTCGGAAGGAATTGTTATATCGACGCTTGGATCCCGGCCGATGATGATCTCCGGCTGCGTGAGCTCGAATTCCTTTGGAGCGTTTACCCCCTCATTTAGAACAAGTTTATAAGTCCCTGATTGAATCACGAGTTTAGTCCTATTCTCTAAGGTGTATCAGCCAGATTACCAACCATCATTATGGCCAAATCCAGCTCGTGACAGATCGCATTATTGAGACTAATCCGGCCGATTATACCTTTCATTAACGCGTATGTCAAGTTGGAGGCTTTAGATCCATAATCGTATGCGACTCAAAGTCGAAAGCGGACCCGATTTCGAGCGACTCCTATTCCCTTCGCGGCGGTGGCGCTGGAAAAAGCCTATAAAAATAGATCCCATGGGTGATAGGATACTCCCACTGGGCCGCAGGCACAGGTGTTGCTTTATGGCATCCTGGGTGTTCTATATCCGAAATACGGAGAAGAAATGAATGCATATATTGCCACCCTCGTAACCTTCATCATTATCTTCGCCTTCCGGGGCCTAATGGGTTTCCTTGCCCAGCGCGGATGGGTTGAAAGTAAATTAAGCCATCAAATCGCCCATATCGGGGGAGGCCCGATATTCGTCGTCTGCTGGCTGCTTTATCCGGACGGGCCGCTTGGGCCCTGGTTGGCATCCCTGGTGCCCTTGCTCGCAGCACTTCAATTTGCATTGCTGGGATTGGGAATCGCTACAGACCAGAAAACGATCAATGCGCTGACGGATAGCGGTGACCATCGCGAGATGTTGCTCGGCCCATTGTTCTACAGTCTCATGTTCATCGCTCTTACCTTGTTCTATTGGAGAGATTCTCCTATCGGCATTCCCGCTCTGATGATGCTATGCGGCTCCTGGATCGCCGGCGTGCTCGCTCCACAAATCAAATCAATGCCCTGGCCGTGGTCATCTCGGCACAGTGTTGCCGGTTCCGTAATCACTTTCATAGCTGGCTGGCTATTGACATTGATCGTGTTTGCGATCTACCTGGGGATCGGCGCCTTAGCGGCCCATTCAGCCGGTTTCTTTTACCTGTAACATGGATCGCCCTGGGTGGGACATTCGTAGCAGCACTTCCCCTCAGGGGAATAGCCAACCTGGTCGTTCCGCTTGTCTGCCTGCTTATCGGCCATCAGGTTTTTTAGCCCCAAACGTATTCCACCAATATCCTTACTCGTCCATGCTGGGGCTCTCCCCCACTTTCAACTCCATCCCTCCTCATGGTACGCGGGACTTCTTGGAACGGCCGCTCCTATGATATAAATCGACCTACTTCATTTTATAGGCACAGGTTCTTATGAAGAGATTTTATCGTCCGGCGTTTCCTGCCTCCTTCACACCGCACACACTTGTCGACCTGTTGCGGTGGAGGGCGGAGCAACAACCCGATGCATTCATTTATCGGTTCCTGCAAGATGGCGAGTCCGAGGAAAGCACAATCACGCTCGGTGAGCTGGACCGCCAGGCACGCGCAATTGGGGCATGGCTCGAAAGCCAGAACGCTCGCGGAGAGCGTGCCCTGCTTCTTTACCCGGCCGGCCTGGATTATATTGCCGCCTTCTTCGGCTGTCTGTATGCCGGAGTTACAGCGATCCCTGCCTATCCCCCGCGCTTTGTCCCGCAGCCACCCAAAACCCTACACCTGCCATGACTGTTGAGGCAACCACGGAGGGTAGTGGTGGTTACATGCCACCAGGTACTTCAGAAGAGATAGCAGACTGGCGGGGCGTCATCAAGAGTACGGCACCCGGTGCACAGTATGATGACTACTTTGAGTTGTGGACCAACGGGCAGATCATCTACTTTGGCATCGATTCAATGGACCCGGCGGTTCAAGCACAGATCGAGGCGCTGCGCGACAGCGGCAAGATCGTTCATCTGTATGGCACATTATTTAGCAATGTGCCTGACTTCAACGGCTCGCAGATCCAGGTGAACCGCATCGAGGTTGAAGAACAAGACGCAGGCAGTTTCATGCCGCCAGGTACTTCAGAAGAAATAGCAGACTGGCGGGGCGTCATCAAGAGTACGCGCCCGGTGCACAGTATGATGACTACTTTGAGTTGTGGACCAACGGGCAGATCATCTACTTTGGCATCGATTTAATGGACCCGGCGGTTCAAGCACAGATCGAGGCACTGCGCGACAGCGGCAAGATCGTTCATCTTTATGGCACATTATTTAGTAATGTGCCTGACTACAACGGCTCGCAGATCCAGGTGGACCGCATCGAGGTTGAAGAGTAACTATCAATCCCAAATGTTTTGGGATGGAAGAAGAGCCCACCCCAGCCCCTCCCCATCTGGTGCTGCGCACAAGATGGGGAGGGGAACTTTTGGCAGGATATTTTTTGCATTTCCTTTGTGTTCCTTCGTTCTTTTGTGGTGAAACTGAATTTGCATTTCTCCCCCAATCGAAAATCGTCAATCGAAAATCTAAAATCTAAATTCCCCTCACTCTTCCTTCACCCTCTTCATAAACCCCGGCGTGTTCAGTTTCCTCTCCAGCAGGTACTGGAAATATCCCTGCATGACCGTCTCGATCTCCACCCGGACCTCCTCTTCGGGACGGGCACGCACCGCATCCCGGTACTCGCTGCGCTGGAAGTGGCGCAGGTACTTCAGCGCCTCCACCGAGATGTGACCACAAGCCCGGCAGTCCCCTGCCGCAGTTCGGGCAGACCGCCCCGCCGAGCGCGGCGGAAAAGAACTGCGCCTCGGCGACGATCTCCTTCCCGCAGTTGGCGCACTCAAAGAGCTGCGGGCGGAACCCCAGCAGGTCCAGCAGGCGCATCTCGTACGAACGCACCGTCAGCCAGGGGATGGATTCGGTTGCCAGCCGCGAGAGCGTTTCGGTCAGCAGGCGGTAGAGCGAGGGGACGGCGATCTGCTCGTCCGGCACAAAGCGGTCCAGCAGTTCGAGCACGTACGCGGCGTAACCGGTGAGGGTCAGGTCTTCGCGCAGGGCTGGATACGCCTCGACCGTCTCCGCCTGCGTGACGATCATCAGGTCCCGCCCCCTGGCAAGCTGCAGCCGGACGCGCGTGAACGGTTCCAGGTGCCCCGCCTTGCGCGAGGCGATCTTGCGCGCGCCCTTGACGATGGCGCGCACCTTCCCGTGCTCGCGCGTGTAGAGCGTCAGCAGGCGGTCCGCCTCCCCAAAGTCACTGTGCTGGAGGACGACCGCCTCGGCACGCAGGGAGCGAAGATCAGCCATGGGGAGTGCTGCAAAGCCGTCCACCCGCCTACTTGTTCATCTTCTCGGGCGTGAAGGCTTCGGGCAGCAGCTCGGCAACCGTCATTTCCTTCACCAGGTTCTCTTTGCCGTCCGCCAGCAGGACCAGCGTCTTCAGACCGAATTCCGCCAGCACCTGGCGGCAGGAACCGCAGGGCGAGCCGCCGTTCTCCGTGACGACCGCGATCACATCGAAGTCCAGTTCCCCCTCCGAGACCGCCTTGAAGACCGCCACCCGCTCGGCGCACATGGTGGTCGGGTAGGCTGCGCTCTCCACGTTCACACCGGTGAAGATGCGCCCGCTTTTCGTGCGCAGGGCGGCGCCCACCGGTAGTTGGAGTATGGAGCATAGGCGCGCCGGCGGGCTTCGTTCGCCAGGCTGATCAGGGATCGTTTTTCTTCCTTGTTGAGCTTCATGGCATCATCCTTGGATTACTTCGTCTTCTTTCCCAGTTTTTTGATCGCACGGGCGGGCATGCCCACCACCAGCGTATCCGGCGGGACGTCCTTGGTCACCACCGCGCCCGCGCCGGTGCGCGCCCCGTCGCCGATGTTCAGGGGTGCCACCAGCATCGTATCCGAACCGATGAAGACATCCTCGCCGATCACGGTGGGATGCTTTTTCTCGCCGTCATAATTGCAGGTGATCGTCCCCGCCCCGATGTTCGTCCCGGAACCGATGTCCGCGTTGCCGATATAGGAGAAGTGTCCCATCTTGACCCCCGCGTGCAGGTGCGAATCCTTGACCTCGCCGAAGTTCCCCATGTGGACGTGACTGCCCAGGTGCGCGCCCTTGCGCAGGCGGGCGAACGGGACCCATGTCCACCTCATCCTCCAGCCAGGCTCCCTCCAGCACGGAAGCCAGCACCTTGCACCGGTCCCCGATCTTCGAATCCCGGATGATGGTGTTCGGACCGATGACGTTGCCCATGCCCATCTCCGTCTTCCCGTGCAGATAAGTATTCGGGTAGATGACCGTATCGCGCCCGATGGTCACGCCCGGCTCGATATAAGTGGAGGCAGGGTCGATCAGCGTGACGCCGTTCAGCATGTGCATCTCGTTGACCCGTCTGCGCAGCGCCGCTTCGACCTCCGCCAGGTGGACGCGCGTATTGATGCCGATCGCCTCCTGCGCGTCCCCCATGACCTCTGCCTGCACCGCCAGCCCGGAAGCGACCGCCACCTCGACCGCGTCCGTCAAATAATACTCACCCTTGCGCGGGTTCTTCTGGATGCGGGACAATGCCTCCCACAACCAGTCCGCCCGGAAGCAGTACGCCCCCACGTTGAGCTCCTTGATCGACAACTGCTCCGGCGTGGCAACCAGCTTCCTCGACGATCGCCTGCACCGTGCCCTCCGCGGAACGGACGATCCTGCCAAAGCCGTGCGGGTCATCGTTGAAGACGGTCAGCATGGAGAAGGGACCGGGGTTCGCCTTCTGTTTCTCCACCAGCCGCTGCAGGGTCTCGCCGCGCAGCAGGGGCATGTCCGCATAACAGACCAGTACCAGGTCGCAGGTCCCGCGCAGCAATTCTTCCGCCTGCATGACGGCGTGCGCCGTCCCCAGTTGCGGGTCCTGCAGGACGGTCCGCGCCGCATCGCCGAGGTATTCCGTCACCTTCCCCGCGCCGTGCCCGACCACCACGACCGGCGTCTCGCTGGAGGCAGCTTTCACGGCTTCCAGCGCGTGCCAGATCATCGCTCTGCCCAGCACGGGATGCAGGACCTTGGGCAGGTCGGATTTCATGCGGGTCCCCTGCCCGGCGGCGAGGAGGATGGCGGTAACTTTCATGGATGTCTCCCGTTAATCAAAAAGACTGCGTCCGCCGTGGCGGGGCAGCCTTTAGGAGAAAAAGCCCCGCCTGCGCGGGATTTGAAAATGGCTGGGGCACCTGGATTCGAACCAAGATCCACGGCTCCAAAGGCCGGTGTGCTGCCGTTGCACCATGCCCCAGTGCGGGCGAAATTGTATCACAGGGGTTGCGGCGGGACAATGTCACGTTTTGGATTTGAACGGTTTGGTGGTGCCCTTCGGCGTCAGACCGAGCTGTTTTGCCTGTTCGTAGGAAAGCATGTCCGGCTTGAGCGGCGGGTTGCCGTGCTTCTCCACGGCGTCGTCCCAGAACGCATCCGCATCGCCAGCCTTGATCTTTTTGTTCTTCCCGTTCGAGAACAGCTCCTCGATCTCCCCGGGCAGGTCCGCGGCTTCGGCAGCCGCGGGGGCGGATATGGGGGCGGATTTGGGGGCGGGCTCGGCGGGGGCTTCGCTTTCGGGGTGGACGGTGGGCATGCCCATCAGGCGGATGGATTTCTCCATCGCCGCGCGCAGGGAGGTCATTGCCTCCATCACCTTCAGGATGCGGTCGCTCCCGGCAAAGTTCTTGCCCGCCACGAGCAGGCAGTACAGTTCATCCACGGGCACCAGCACCAGGTCGGTGTCGCCCCCGCTGAAGACATGGTAATGGTTCGGCATCTCCTGGTGGATGAAGCGCGAGACCTTCTGCCCGGCGGAGAAGATCGCCATGACTGGCGGAGAGCAGGGAGACCTCCATGCTGTTGTCATACAGGTCCCCGGCACGTTCCAGGATCCTGCCGCGGTCGCTGAGCAGGAAGACCGCCTCCGCCTTGACCTGCTTGCGCAATTTCGCCAGCAGGTCCGCGATGTTGTCGCGGTTGGCTTCCACCTTCTCATCCTCCGGGGGCAGGATGGTGCGCTTCAGCCCCAGGCTGCGCTCCACCACGTCCAGGAAATCCGCGAGCGGGATGGGCTTGTCGAACATCGCCGTGGCGCCCGCCTCCCGCATCTCGTCGCGGGTCTTGCGGTCGTTCATGGCGGTGATCAGGATGGTCTTTACATCGGGGTTCCTGGCACGCACCTTGCGCATCAGTTCCACGCCGGTGATGCCGGGCAGCTTGTAATCGGAGATGAGCAGGTCGAAGCGGCGGCGCGTCACCTCCAGCAGCGCCTCCTCGCCGGAGGGCGCCTCGTAGACATCTCGAGTTTGTGACCGAGGGTGTCCAGCGTGGCATGCAGCATGCGCATGATGTCGCGCTGGTCGTCCACGATGAGGATACGCGGGGAAGCCATGTTTTGATTATAGCAAACAATGCTCCCCGCGCCCCTTACAAGACTAAAAGGCGCGGGGAGGCGGATGTGAGTTATGGAGCCGCGGCAGGCTCAGGGCAGGCAGGATGTCCCATAGTCGAACAGTTCAATGCCATACAGGTCGCTGGAGGTGGTGGGATCCAGGCTGAAGTTGCAGAAATCGAAGCGGCTGGCGGCGGTCTCGATGCGGTTATAGAGCGGGATGGCAGGCAGGTCCGTGGCAAAGATGGACTGGGTCAGGTGGTAATTCTCCGTGTAGGTGTTCTCATCCGGCAGGGAGAAACGCGCCAGCAGGCAGGCGGCATCGAAGGCGGGATTGCTGTAACCGCCGACGTTGCTGCCGACCCAGTTGTTGCCGGCGCCGGGGATCTGTTCGGCGGTGAAGCGGGCGCAGGCAGGCTGGGCGGTCAGGGTCGCCATGGCATACACGGCCACATCAAAGGCGCGCCCGAAGAGCGGTCCGGCGGGACCTTCGGCATACAGCTCCAACTGCGAGATGTGCACCACGTTGACGCCGATCCCGCAGCCGCGCAGCGACTCGGAGAGGATATCAGCCACCTGGCGGCGCTGGGTGGCGGAGCTGGTCAGGTAGGTGAAGGCGAGCTCGGTGCCGTTCTGGACGCGGTCCACGCCCAGGGCATGCCGCGGGGTGGACGGGTCGTTGTCATGGTCGCGCCAGCCGATGGTATCCAGCAGCCGCATGCCCGCGGCAGGGTCATAGGGGTAGGCGGCAAGCGATGCCGAATGCAGGGGATTCACGGAGGAGACATAGGTGTCCGGCACGGGCACAAGGTCGTACAGCACCGTATCGACGACCTTTTGACGGTCAAGGCAGTAAGCCAGCGCCTGGCGCGTGCGCGCATCGCCGAACAGGTTGGGGCGGTCCACGCCGGGGGTGTAGCCGTTGTCATAGGAGGCGGGGGTGATCCCAAAGGTCAGCCATTCCACGGTGGGGGTCTCGCCAAAGTAGCTCTGCAGCTGTCCCTTCTGGTCCATCTCGCGCAGCAGGCTGACGTGCTGGTCCAGCGGGATGGTGGAATCGACCAGGTCGCAGCGCCCCTCGATCAGGGCGCTCATGGCGGCATCCGAGGTGCCGACGATCACGAAGTTCAACTCGTCGAACTTGGGCAGCCCCTCCAGGGAGCGGAAGTAATAGGTGTTCTTCACCAGGTGCAGCGTGTCGCCGTTCCATTCCTTGATCACGTAGGGACCGTAGCCCATGGGCAGGCGCGCGGCGATATCCACGGTCTGCAATTCGACGGCGGTGAACTGGTCCCACAGGCGCTTCGGCAGGGGCATCCAGAAGTTGGTGTAATAGGTGGGATCAAGGAACCCGGGTTTGCCCCACCACTGGATGGTGACCTCGTCGCCCGCCTCGTAGGACAGGGTGCGGTCAAAAATGTATTTCGAGCCGGGCGTGTCCTCATCCGTGGCAAGCTGGAAGGCGTAAACGGAATCCTCCGCCGTGACGGCGGTCCCATCCGACCAGAGCAGACCGGGCTTCATCTTGAACTCGACGAACATCTGGTCCATGGTGACCGGGGTCTTGCCGTCGAAGATGACCGCGCAGTCGCCGCTCCGGCAGCCTGCCGGGCGGAGGCGCGTCCCCAGCTCGACCACCGCGGGATTGCCGTCCGCGTCGATGACCTCATCCCCCGCGGAAACGGAGATGGTGTTCACCTGCGCGTCGCCGTCCGCGCGGTTGGGCATCTTTTCAAGGATGACCGGCTGGTACTCGTACTTGACCACGTCAAAGGGACCATCATAGATGGCGGAGAGGACGCTGCGCCCGGCGGCCATTGGGAACCCCGAGGGGATACAGGGTGTTGGGAGTGCCTCCCAGGCAGATGTTCAGGACGCGCTGGGGCAGGGGCGTGGGCGTGCTGGCAGGTCCAGGCGTGAGGGTGGAAAAGGGCGTGGGTGCCTGGGTCTCCTGTCCGTTACCCGGCTGGCAGGCGGAGAGAACAAATGCAAATAAAAGCACCAGCACGAGGATTTTTTGCGACAGGTTCTTCATCGCGGTCATGGGCGTCTCCTAAAAAGAACAGGACTCGGGTTTGCAACCCGAATCCTATCCCAATATCATCTTTCCAACAAGCGCTTTAATTCAATCCACCAACCAGCAGGCAGTCCAGTGACCGGGGCGGGCTTCGCGGAATTCGGGCTCGTCGTGCGAGCATTTCTCCACCGCGATCGGGCAGCGCGTATGGAAGCGGCAGCCCTTGGGCGGGTTGAGCGGGCTGGGCACATCGCCCTTCAGGATGGTGCGGTCGCGCTTCAGGTTCGGGTGCGGGATGGGGATGGCGGACATCAGCGCCTTGGTGTAGGGATGCAGGGGTTCGCGGAACAGGTCATCGCGGTTGGCAAGTTCCACCATCTTGCCCAGGTACATCACACGCCACGCGGTCGGAGATATGCTCCACCACGCTCAGGTTGTGGGCAATGAAAAGGTAGGTCAGACCGAACTCGCGCTGCAGGTCCTTCAGGATGTTGAGCACCTGCGACTGGATGGAGACATCCAGCGCGGAGACGGGTTCATCGCAGACGATGAACTTGGGCTGCAACGCCAGGGCGCGGGCGATGCCGATGCGCTGGCGCTGACCGCCGGAGAATTCATGCGGGTAGCGGCGGGCGTGGTATTCCTCCAGCCCCACCTTCTTGAGCATCGCAACCGCCACATCCCAGCGGTCCTTCGATCGACCGATCTTGTGGATGTTCAGCCCCTCCATCACCGATTCGCCGATGGGCATGCGCGGGTTCGAGCGAGGCATACGGGTCCTGGAAGATGATCTGCATGTCGCGGCGCAGTGCCTTGAGGAACCGGAGCGCAAAGCCAGCACATCCTCGCCGTTGAAGGTCACCTGCCCGGAGGTCGGCTCGATCAGGCGCAGGATCGAGCGCCCGACGGTGGTCTTGCCGCAGCCCGATTCGCCCACCAACCCGAGCGTCTCGCCGTTCTTGACGGTGAAGCTCACCTTGTCCACCGCCTGCACCTGTGCCACGGTCCTCTGCAGGATGCCGCCGCGCACCGGGAAATACTTGACCAGGTCCTTGACGATCAACAGGTCCGATTTTTGCCTGGGCTGTGTCATGCTGTTCATAGCATCACCCCTGTTGCCTTCGCCAAGGGCTTTTTATTCTTTAGCGGGGCGGTGTGCTGGTCGGAATCCGTGTACAACCAGCAGCGCACCTTGTGACCGGGGACAAGGTCCTGCAGTCGGAGGGCGGTGCTCCGTGCAGACCGAAAGATTATGTTCCAGGCGCGCCTGGCAGCGCGGGGCAAAGCGGCAGCCCGGCGGCAGGTTGACCAGGTTGGGCACCGAACCGGGAATGACATCCAGGTTCTCGCGCACCTCCCCCAGCACCGGCACCGAACCGATCAGCCCGATGGTGTAGGGATGGTGCGGGTTATCGAACAGGTTCGCCACCGGCGACTCTTCCACGATCTCGCCCGCGTACATGACCGCCACGCGATCCGCCATCTCGGCGATGACACCCAGGTCGTGGGTGATCAATATGACCGCCGAACCGGTCTTGCTGCGCAGGTCGCGCATCAGGTCGAGGATCTGCGCCTGGATGGTGACATCCAGCGCGGTGGTGGGCTCATCGGCGATCAACAGGGCGGGCGCACAAGCCAGCGCCATGGCGATCATCACGCGCTGCGCCATGCCGCCCGAAAGTTCATGAGGATAGGAATCGGCGCGGCGTTCCGGTTCGGGGATGCCGACCATTTTCAACATCTCGATGGCGCGCAGCCTGCCCGCCGCCTTCCTGTAATTCTGGTGGATGCTCAGCACTTCCGAGATCTGGTCCCCCGCCCGGAAGACCGGGTTGAGCGCGGATTGGGGCTGCTGGAAGATCATCGAGATGCGGTTGCCGCGCACCTTCCTCATCTCCTTCTCGGAAGCCTTGACCAGGTCCTTCCCATCGAAGAGGATCTCGCCGTCAATGATCTTTCCCGGCACGCCGATCAGCCGCATGATGGAAAGGGAGGTGACGCTCTTTCCGCAGCCCGACTCTCCCACGAGACCCAGCACCTCGCCGGGGGCAACATGAAAATCCACTCCATCCACGGCTTTGACGACACCATCTTCCGTGTAGAAATAGGTTTTGAGATTTTTGACTTCCAAGAGGGGTGCTTTGTTTTTATTTTCCACTGGCTTCTCCCAGAATGGACTCTTGCTCACCGGCGTGTCAATAATGCGGGCATGGTAGCATAAGCAGAGGGTAACGTCAAGAAATTCACATTTCCAAGCATCCCTGTCCCGGAAATGAAGCACCGCTCAGAGATCAAGGACCTGTTGTTAAAGAACAGCCCTGCTTCTCGCAGGGCTATTCCGAGAGAGACCGGGACAAGCCGGACAGGAGTCTTGACTGTCGCGACCTAGATCTTGCCGCGCATGCGAGGGTCGAGCACGTCACGCAGGGCATCGCCGATCAGGTTCCAGCCCATGACGAAGAGCACCAGGGTAAGACCCGGCCAGACGATGATGTACCAGTAGGTGTTGAGGCTGGTGATCCAGTTGCGGGCAAAGGAGAGCAGCTGTCCCCAGTCGGCATACCCGATCTCCACGCCAATGCCCAGGAAGGAAAGCGCCGCAAAGCTGAGCACCACATCACCGATCGCCATGGAGGCCAGGATCAGGGTCGGGAAGATGGCGTTGGGCAGGATATGCGTGAAGAGGATGCGGCTGTCCTTTACACCGACCACGCGCGCAGCCAGCACGTAGTCACGCTCGCGCACAGAGAGGATATCGGCGCGGATGATGCGCGAGTAACCCATCCAGCCAAAAGCGATCAGGGCGATCATGACCGGGAGAGTACTTTTTCCTATCAGTGGCGTCAGAATGGCTGCCAGGATGAGCGCCGCCAGGATGCCGGGCAGGATCGGAAAGCACATCCACGATACGCATGAAGATCATATCCACAATCCCGCCATAATAAGCCGAGATCGAGCCATAGATGACACCGATCAGGAAGGTGGACACGGTCACGATCAGGCTGGCATAGAAGGCTGTGCGGGTTCCCCAGATGATGCCGTAGAAGATGTCATATTGACCTTCCGAGGTGCCGAGGATATGCACCCATTCCTCTTTCCCGGTGACTGCCTTGTACCAGAAGGGGATATCGGGCACATTGCGGGTCCATGCCGAGCCCATCGGGCGGGGATCCGACTTAAAGCCGTCGCGCGGGATGGTGAAAGGATCCCTGCGCCACCGAGGGAATGATCTGCGGGGCAAAGACGGCGATCAGGACGAAAAACAATACGAGCGACGAACCCGGTGATGGAGGCCGGGGTCTTCATCATGCCCTGCATGATGCGATAATTTTCCGGACCGAGGAAACGCTCCAGTCGTCCGATCTTCCTTACGGAGATGGCATCTTTCAAGCAGGGTGTTATCACCGGAGGGAACGGTTTGAGCCATGGAATACTCCTTATGAAAGCCGGACGCGCGGGTCCACCAGGGCGTAGAGGATATCCACGACCAGGGTGGCCACGATCAGGATGAAGCCATCGAAGAGGGCAAACCCAAGCATGGCCACCACATCCAGGCTGGTGGCGGCGCGCGCCGCCGCGGAACCGATGCCGGGATAGTTGAAGACGGTCTCGGTGATGACCACGCCAGCCAGCAACCCGACCACACTGAAGCCTGCCAGGGTCACCACCGGGAGCATGGCATTGGGTTTGGCATGTTTATGGATGACATCATGTTCGGGCAGACCCTTGGCACGCGCGGTGGTCACGTATTCCATGCGCAGGGTTTCCAGCATGGAACCGCGGGTGACGCGCAGGAAGGTCGCCCAGCTGATGTAGGAGAGGGTCAGGATGGGCATGATCATGATGCCGCATGGCATCCAGGAAGATGTCGAAGCGCCCATTCAGAAGCGAGTCAAAGGTCAGCAGGGAGGTGTAACTGCGGAAAGCATCCGACTCAATAATTGAGGAAAATTCATCCGAAATGCGCCCAGGCGGGAACCAGCGCAGGTTGGCATAAAAGATCATCAGCATCAACAGGCCGAACACAAAGGTCGGGAAGGAGGTGCCGACGATGCGAAAACGCGCGCAGCCTGGTCAATGAACCCGTTATGATGCACAGCCGCCTGCACGCCCAGCCAGATGCCCACCAGGATCACCGGTGCCACCGCCCAGATGGTCAGATCGAGCGTGGCAGGGAAACGGCGCTTGATCAATTCCACGACCGGCTGGGACTGGAGCGGGAATATCCAAAATCTCCGTAGAGGATGCCGCCCGCGCGGACTCCGGTGGCTTTATCCACTTTCCCCACCAGCCAGTTCCAATACTGCACGTAGATCGGTTTATCCAGGTCATACTTATTGATCAGGGCGGGAATGGCATTCTCGTTCTTCGGAAAATCGCGAATATACAGAGCCAGGCGCTCGGTGGGCTGGAGGAAACTGATCATGACAAAGATGAGCATGGTGACGCCAATCAACAGGACTGGCACCAGCAACAGACGGCGGATGATATAGTTGACCATTTAAGCTACCTCTTTTCCTGAAGAGTTCAAATTTTGTTTTCCGGAGCAACAAGGAACCAGGTTCATTGTCACTCTGCAAACCAAAATCCGGGGAATTCCGGGGGCCTGTTTCCAGGCCCCCGGAAAGTGAAATCTTACGACCGGCTAGTTCTTGTAGATGGTGTAGTAGTAGAGGCCGGGGAAGATCGGGTTCAGGATGACGCCCTCGACCCAACGCTGCTGGAAGCCGTGGCTGGTGGCGACCATCAAGGGCAGAGCAACAGCCAGATCGTAGTAGAGCTGGTTGGCTTCCTTGTAGATCTCACCGCGCTTGACGGGATCGAGCTCGGCAACGCCGCGGTCAAGGATATCCTTGAACTGGGCCTTGACATCCTCGGGCAGGGACTGGCGGCCACCATAGGTACCGGTGGTGTAGGGCTGGTACCAGTTGTGCGGGTCATGGATGTCTTCGAGCCAGCCACCGGTCATGATCGGGAGCTGCTTGGCGCGCTGGGCGCGCAGGTAGGCAGGCCACGGCAGACCGAGGGTCTCGACCACGAACAGTTCGTTGACGGTGGACAGGTTGCCAGCCAGGATTTCGGCGATGGTCTGGCGGGTGGCGTTGCCCTGGTTGTAGGACATCTGGACGCGGAAACCGGTGGTCCAAACATCGCCTTCGGGATCGTCACCAGCAGCGATGCCGTCCTTGTCGAGGTCGGCGAGCTTGAATTCCTCTTCGCACTTGGCAAGGTCGAAGGTGTAGTGCGGGGTATCCAGGAAGAAGCCGGGCATGCCGGGCAGGGTCAGCTGGATGGACTGGATGGCTTCACCGGTGAACACGTCGTTGATCAAGGTCTCGAAATCGAAGCAGTAGGCAAACGCCTTGCGGATGTGAACATCGCTGAAGAAGTCAGCCGGGATGCCATTGCCATCGAGCTTGCCGGAGCCGATGTAGGGGTTCGGGCTTTCCTCGGAGGTGGCAATGTTCCAGTTGTAGAGCAGCACGTCCATGCTGATGCCGGGGCGGCCGAGGCGGGCCAGGAACGGACGACCGTTGCCGGCTTCGCCTTCAGCGCAGGCGGTGAACTTGGCAGCGCCAAGCGGCAGCATCGTATGCGCAGACTTCCTGGATGGGATCGTAGGTGTTGGTCTCAGGATCGTAGACCTGGAACGCGCCGACCAGTTCGTCCATCTGGGAGCGGTTGGCGGCAGGCACGGTGGCCAGATCGGCATCACCAGCCTGCATCATGGAAAGCGGGTGCCCCACTCGGGGACCTGCTTGAGGATGACACGCTCGAGCTTGGCAGGATCGCGCCAGTAGGCATCGTTGCGGGCGAGGATGATCTCTTCGCCGTTGGCGAATTTCTCGAGGATGAAGGGGCCGGTACCGTTGACAATGGTGCTGAAGGGATCGTCAGCGGAGGCCATGCCATAGAAGTTCTGCCAGGTATCGCAGGTGCCATCCCAACCACCGTTCTCAATGACCCATTCCTTGTCCATGACGGAGCCCCAGGACTGGGCAATGGTGGCCAGGAAGGGACCCCAGGGCTGGGCAAGGGTCATGGTGACGGTGCCGGCGGCATCGTCAGCCACGATCGCGGCCTGGACCTTTTCGCAGGCAGCCACGAGGGCAGCGGGATCATTGGCGATCAGGGCATCGCGGTCGTCAGCGGAGGCGCCTTCGTCAACGAGCATGGAGATGTCATCCATGCCGACGCCGAAGAACGGCTCAGCCAGCAGCCACTGCGGGGAGGAATAACCACCCTGCAGGAGGCCGCGCTGGAAGGAGTAAGCGACATCCGACGGGGTCAGGTCGCCGCCATCGTGGAACTTCACACCGGAGCGGATCTTGAAGGTCCAGACGGTGCCGTCCTCGGAGATTTCCCAGGATTCGGCAAGCATCGGGACGAATTTGTCGGTGGCTTCGCCATCATAGAAGACCAGGGTATCGTAGACGTTCTGGATGATCTCACCGGAAGCGGTATCATAGGCGAGGGCGGGATCAAGGGTGTCGATGCCGACTTCGGACTCGGCAATGACGAAGGTCGTCGTGTCAGCGGACTTCGAATACCGCCGGCAGGAGCCTCGGTGGGTTCCTCAACAACGGGGGCATCGGTGGGCTGCTCAGCCAGCAGGAGCCTGGGTCTCGGTAGCAGTGGGCACCGCAGGCTGCAAGCACCATGCTGGCGATGACCAGCAGGCTTAGCAAAACAAACAGTTTACGCATTTTCTTCTCCTCACGATAGATTGAATAGGGCTTGACATTGTTAACAGTACTCTCATTTCGGCAAGTTCAGATGCACCTTCCAGGCATCACCTCCTTTTCAAGGGATTCCAAAAATCACTTCACCAAATGACAGGCCACAAAGTGACCTGGTTTGATCTCGCGGAATTCAGGGCGGGATTCGGCGCACATCGCTTCCGCAATGGGGCAGCGTGTGCGGAAACGGCAGCCCGAAGGCGGGTTGGCCGGGGAGGGCACATCCCCTTCAGGATGATGCGTTTGCGTCTGCGCATCCGCCACCGGGTCCGGGATGGGAACCGCCGAAAGCAGAGCCTGGGTATAGGGATGCAGGGGGTTTAGATACAGTTCATCGCGGCGTGGCCAGTTCCACGATCACGCCCAGGTACATCACCGCCACGCGGTTGCTGATATGACGCACCATGGAAAGGTCGTGGGCAATGAACAGATAGGTCAGGTTGAATTGCTCCTGCAGATTCCTCCAGCAGGTTCACCACCTGCGCCTGGATGGAAACATCCAGCGCGGAGATGGGCTCATCACAAATAATGAAGGAGGGCTGCAGAGCCAGGGCGCGCGCCACGCCAATGCGCTGGCGCTGCCCGCCGGAAAACTCATGCGGATAGCGGGTGGCAAAAGCCGGGTTCAGATCCAACCAGTTCCAGCAGATGTTCCACCCGTTCCTGAATCTCCTTGCCGGTCGCCACACTGTGAACCATCAGCGGTTCGCCGACGATCTGCTCCACGGTCATGCGCGGATTCAGGCTGGCATAGGGATCCTGGAAGATCATCTGCATCTTGCGGCGCATCTGGCGCATCTCCTCGCCTTTCAAGGTGACCAGATCCACGCCTTCAAAATGCACCTGCCCGGCAGTGGGCTTATACAGTTGAAGAATGGTGCGCCCGGTGGTGGATTTACCGCAACCCGATTCGCCCACCAGCCCAAGCGTTTCACCGCGCATGACATCGAAACGAGACCCCATCCACCGCATGGACCGCACCCACCTGGCGCTGGAACACGCCGCGGTAGATCGGGAAATGCATCTTCAAGATCCTCAACCTTGCAGGAGGATTTCTGCGTTGTCGTTGCTCATTAGCGAGGTCTCCCGGTTTTGATATCCACCCAGCAGGCGACACGATGTTCTGGAGGCAACCGGCTGCAAGCGGTGGGATTTTCCTTCCAGCAATGTTCCATTGCCCACTTGCAGCGCGGCGCAAACGGACAGGCATTCGGTTTCTGATACAGGACCGGCGGCTGACCTTCAATGGAATACAGGCGTGTGACGTTCCTTCTCATCCACGCGCGGCAGGCTGCCCAACAAACCAAGCGTATAGGGATGCGAAGGATTGGCATACAGATCCTTGACATGGCGACTTCTTCGATAATATAACCGCCGTACATCACCATCACCCGCTGGGCCAGACCGGCCACCACACCCAGATCATGCGTGATCCAGATGATCGCCATGCCCAGTTCATCGCGCAGGCGTTTGACCAGGTCCATGATCTGCGCCTGGATGGTCACATCCAGAGCGGTGGTCGGTTCATCTGCAATCAGGATCTGCGGGCTGCAGGAAAGCGCCATGGCGATCATCACACGCTGGCGCATGCCGCCGGAAAATTGATGAGGATAATCATTCAGACGATCCTTGGCATTCGGAATGCCCACCATGGCAAGCAATTCAGCCGCGCGGTCCTGCGCCTGCTTCTTGGTCATGCCCAGATGAAGCATGAGCGGCTCTTCCAGTTGCTTGCCAATGGTCAACACCGGATTGAGCGAGGTCATCGGATCCTGGAAGATCATGCTGATCTGTGCGCCGCGCACATGCCGAATTTCTTCATTCGACATCTTGAGCAGATCCTGCCCGAAAAAGAATGCTTTCCCCGCTTCTATTTTTCCAGGAGGGGTTGGGATCAGCCGCAGCACCGAAAGCATGGTCACACTCTTACCACAACCACTTTCACCCACCACCCCCAGTGTTTCACCTTCTTTCAAACCGAACGAAACACCATTGACTGCATGAACGACCCCATCCGGGGTTTTAAATGTGGTTCCAAGCCCTTGCACATCAAGAATGAATCAGGCATCCGCGTATTCCTTTTCTATACTGCATTGAAATTTGATACCAAGAGACCTAGTGTCAACAAGCAGGCGCAAATTATACCTAATTCTACAAGGGCGTCAACAGTAATCACAAGCGTAGGGCACTCGTAGGACTAACGTGGAGAAAAAACAGTTCTAAAGTAATGGTTTGTATCAGTATTTTAGACACTGTTCTAGTCATCATCCCCAAGATGTAAAGACAATTATATCATACTGCCATTTCGTTGACAGACCCCCTTGCTGAACAGTAGAATACATCCATATACAATCCCAAGGAGAATGCAATGTTAAAGGAATTCAAGGACTTTGTCATGCGCGGCAACGTGCTGGACCTGGCCGTCGCCGTCATCATCGGCGGCGCATTTGGCAAGATCGTCACCTCGCTGGTCAATGACATGCTCATGCCGCTGATCGGACTGCTGATGGGACGGGTCAACTTCCGCGAACTGGCCTAATCATCGGAGACGGCTGTCGTCAAATGGGGAGCCTTCATTCAAACCATCATTGACTTCCTCATCGTCGCATCGGTCATCTTCCTGATCGTCAAGGCTGCCAACCGCATGAAGAAACCCGCACCGCCCGCAGCCCCGACCACCAAGGAATGCCCGCACTGCTTCTCGACCATCAACATCAAAGCCACACGCTGCCCGAACTGCACATCGCAACTCTAGCGCATGCTTGAACTGCGAATAGAGAGGTTGATGGCATAACCTCTCTATTCTCTTTTCATCACCCTTCTCATGGATTTCCTCGACAAACTCAACCCACAACAACGACAGGCTGTCACAGCCGGGCAGACGGCCCCGTTCTGGTGGTGGCCGGTCCCGGCTCCGGAAAGACGCGGGTGCTGACCCAGCGCATCGCCTATCTGATCGCAGCGGAAGGAGTGCGTCCCTGGCAGATCCTGGCAGTCACCTTCACCAACAAAGCCGCCCGGGAAATGGAGCACCGCGTCAAGGCCTGCTGAGCGAGCAGGCCACCGAAGGGATGATGCTCGGCACGTTCCACTCCATCTGCGCGCGCATGCTGCGGCGGGAAGCGGAGCATCTGCCGGTGGAAATCGAACTTTGTCATCTTCGATACTGATGACCAGGAACGGATCGTCAAGAGCGTCATCCGCGAATTGAACCTGAACGACAAACTATACCGCCCCGCCAGCGTGCATGCCGCCATCTCGCGAGCCAAGAACGAACTGATCGGCCCGGACGATTACCCGATCACCAACTTATCGCGACGAAGTCGTCAAGCGCGTCTATGTCGAATATCAAAAGCGACTGATCGCCAGCAACGCCGTGGACTTTGACGACCTGCTCGTGTACACGGCGCGCCTGCTGGAGGATAACCCGGCGTGCGCGATAAATACGCCCAGCGCTTCCGCCACGTGCTGGTGGATGAATTCCAGGATACCAACCTGGCGCAATACGCTCCTGGTCAAGCACCTGGCTTCCGTCCACAAAAATATGTTTTGCGTGGGTGATCCCGACCAATCCGTTTACCGCTGGCGGGGCGCGGACTGGCGCAACGTGCAGCGCTTCGAGCAGGATTTCCCGATGCACAGGTGATCCTGCTCGAACAGAATTATCGTTCGCGGCAAAACATCCTCGATGCTGCCATGGCGGTCATTGACCGCGCCCAGCAACCGCCGCAAGAAAAAACTCTTCACTGAGCGCGGCGCGGGCGAGAAGATCTTCTTCTATGAAGCGCCTGACGATTATGCCGAAGCCTCCTTCGTGGTGGATACCATCGCCCAACTGGTGGCAGCCGCCAGATTCGAACCGGGCGAATGCGCGGTCATGTACCGCACCAACGCCATGTCGCGTTTGCTGGAAGAAGCATTTCTGCAGGCGCGGCTGCCCTACCGGCTGGTGGGCGCGCAGAAGGTTCTACGGACGCCGCGAAGTCAAGGATGTCATCGCCTTCCTGCGCCTGGTCCACAACCCCGCCGACGAAGCCAGCCTGGACCGCATCATCAACGTCCCGCCACGCGGCATCGGCGAAAAAACGCTTGCCACACTGCACCTGGTCGCACGCCAGAACAACCTGGCGCCGGCCGCGGTGCTGCTCGACCTTGCGCGCGGTGCCGACTCCCCCTTCTGGGCACCTTCACCGGACGCGCCGCCCTGCCCCTGGCAGATTTCGGCGGGATGCTCGCCAACTGGCAGGCAGCCGCCCCTCACCTGACCGTCCCCGAACTCTTCGACCGCATCCTGAACGACCTCAACTACAAAGCATACATCGACGATGAATAGCGAGGAAGGCGAGGACCGCTGGGAGAACGTGCAGGAACTGAGGCGCCTGGCGATGGAATACTCCACGCGCACGCTGGATGAATTCCTCGAGAACGTCGCGCTGGTCGCCGACCAGGACACCATCACCGATGCCAACGCGCCCACCCTGCTCACGCTGCATGCCGCCAAGGGACTGGAGTTCGGCGCGGTCTTCATCGTCGGTCTGGACGACGGCATCCTGCCGCACAGCCGTTCATTCGACGATCCCGAAGCGATGGAGGAGGAACGCCGCCTCTTTTATGTCGGCATCACCCGCGCCAAGGACCGCCTGTACCTCATCCGCTCCGTACAGCGCGGCGGGCGGGGTCTCGCGGAGGAGACTTTGCCCTCACGTTACCTGGAAGACCTGCCCGCGGAATTGCTGCAGGGACGCTCGCGCACCGGGAGGAACCTGAGAAGCCGCGCCTCCTCCCAGACCACCTGGCCGCGTCCTTCCGAACCTCGATCCGCCCCCATCCTCGAGCCGCGCTTCCGCGCCGGGACGCGCGTCAGGCATCCCACCTGGGGCGAGGGCATCGTGCTCAACACGCGCATCGACGGTGACGATGAGTTGGTGGATATCGTCTTCGAGTCGGTCGGCATCAAACGCCTGGCAGCCAGCCTGGCAAATCTAAAGATCATATAATCCACATAACATAAGGCAGGTTCCCCATGAACTTCTCATCCCTCCCCACCACTGTCCAAGCCATCCTGGCGATGACCTGGAAGGACTATGCACCCTACTTTAATGATCTTGAAACCCGGACATTGAACGCATCCAGCGTGGAGGCGTGGCTGGATGACTGGTCCGCGCTTGCCTCCTGCCTGGATGAGCAATTTACCCGCCTGCAGGTGATGACATCCCAACACACCGCAGACGAAGGATTGCAGAAGCAGTTCGACCTGTTCCTGGATGAGGTCCAGCCTCCCGCCAAAACCGCCGACCAGAAGCTCAAGCAAAAACTGCTGGCAAGCGGATTGCATCCCCGCGGATTCGAAAACGCCCGGAGGATGATGCAGACCGAGGCGGACATCTTCCGTGAAGAGAACCTGCCCCTGCTGTCGGAGGAACAAAAACTCTGCAACGAGTATGACAGGATCATGGGCGCGACCACCGTCATCTGGGAGGGTGAAGAGAAGACCTTCTGGCAGATGACCATGCTCTCTGCCTACGATCCCGATCGAGCCGTGCGTGAGCGCGCCTGGAAAACGCTGGAAGCCCGCATGTACCAGAACCGCGCTGCCATCAATGAACTGTGGGGAAAATTCATGGCACTGCGCATGAAGATCGCCGCGAACGCGGGCTTCCCCGATTACCGTTCCTATAAATGGAAACAAAAATTCCGCTTCGATTACACACCCGATGACTGCAAATCCTTCCACAAAGCCATCGAACAGGTGGCTGTCCCCGCCGCGCAGCGCGTCCGTGCACGCCGCGCACAGCGCTTGGGGTTGGATACAATGCGTCCCTGGGACAAGTCAGTGGACCAGTTCGGGCGTCCCGCGCTCCGCCCTGCCGAAACCGTTGCAGAATTGAATGAAAGGACTCTCAAGGTCTTCGAGCAGGTGAACCCGAAATTCCGCGCATACTATCAAACCATGCTGGACCATGACCTGCTGGATCTGGACAGCCGCAAGAACAAAGCCAGCGGCGCATACAGCGTCGGCTACAACGTGGCGAACCTGCCGTTCATTTTCATGAGTCAGACCAATACCATCGTGGATGTGGAGACCATCCTGCATGAGGGCGGGCATGCCTTCCATACCTTTGAGGCGGCGCATCTGCGTTTCCACCAGAAGGCTGAAACATATTCCCCGGCCGAGTTTGCAGAGGTGGCCTCCATGGGGATGGAACTGCTTGCCTCGCCCTACCTGACCCGGGACCGCGGCGGCTATTTCTCGGAAGAGGAATCTGCCCGGGCGCGCATCAGTCACATCGAGGAGATCATAACCTTCCTTCCTTATATGGCATTGGTGGACGCCTTCCAGCATTGGATCTATGAAAATCCCGCCCGGGCATCAGACGGGCTGAACTGCGAGGAGGAATGGGGGAAATTGGTGGACCGCTTCATGCCGGACATTGATTACCGCGGATTCGAGCAATATAAAAAAGTGTACTGGCACAGGCAGGGACACATCCACACCACGCCGTTCTACTACGTGGAATATGGGCTGGCGCAGTTGGGCGCGGTGCAGGTCTTCGGGAATGCGCGCAGGAACCAGGAGAAGGCGGTCGCGGATTACCGCCGGGCGCTCTCGCTGGGTTCCACCGTCTCCCTGCCGGAGTTGTTCTCCGCCGCGGGCGCCAGGTTCGCCTTTGACGCAGCCACCCTGAAAGAGGTGATGGACCTGCTGGAGGAAGTGATCGAAGAGCAGGAAGCCCTGCTGTCGTGAGCACGCGGTAGGAACTCCAATTACTAATGAAGCAGAGGTTGAAAGAGCGGGTTTTCCCCGCTCTTTTTACGTCTCCTCCTTAAAAACCATGATCTTCCACCCTCCACCAGATAAACAGGGGTTCCTTTGGTAAAATAGGAGAGAAATCCACTTTGGAGTAACTCTTGGCAGAATCATTGAAGATCGTCATACCCATGGCTGGGTGGGGGACCCGCATGAGGCCGCATACATACAGCAAACCCAAACCCCTCATCAGCGTGGCTGGCATGACCACACTTGAACATCTGTTAAATATGTTCGCCGGTGTACCCGATCCGGAGAAAGTGGAGTACATTTTTATCGTTGGTCCACATCTCGGTGAGCAGCAGATCCCCGCCTTTATAAATGAAAATTATCCGGACATGCAGGCTCATTTCGTTGTTCAAGACGAAATGAAGGGTCAATCCCACGCCCTTACGCTGGCGCGTGAATATCTTCACGGTCCGATGATCTCCTGTTTTGCCGATACGTTGATGGACGCCGACTTCTCCCTGGTCAGGGATGAGGCGGCGGATGTGGTTGCCTGGGTCATGCCCGTCCCCGACCCGCGGCGCTTCGGCGTGGCGGAAGTGGGCAGGGACGGCTGGGTGACGCGCTTCATTGAAAAACCCACTTCCATGGAGAACAACCTGGTGGTGGTGGGCTGCTACTATTTCAAAAGCGGCGAGGCGCTGCTGGCTGCCATTGACGAGCAGATGCGCCGCAAGGTCACACTGAAAAATGAGTATTTCCTCACCGATGCCATCTCGATCATGATCGAGCAGGGCGCAAAGGTGCGCACGCAGACCTTCAAGACCTGGCTGGATACCGGCACCATCGATGCCACGCTGGAAACCAACCGGGTGCTGCTGGAACGCGGGAGCGCCAACTGGAAGACCGGCGGGAAGAACGAAGGCGTTGAGATCATCGCGCCCTCCTTCATCCACCCCACGGCAACCATCACGAACTCGATCATCGGTCCATTCGCCTCCATCGGCGCGGACTGCCGGATCGAGGGCTGCCGGATAGAAGACAGCATCCTCGAGGATGGATGTGAGATCCGGTCCGCGCGACTGGCTCATTCCATGCTCGGGAAGCGGGCAAAGGTCAGCGGTCAAAACCGGGCGGAAAATATTGTCCTCAATATCGGCGATGATTCCATCGTCACACTCTAGTTCCAAGGAGACTCAATGTCCGAAATAGGAAACACGCAGTACCTCGCAAAGCGGGTGGCGGGGCTCAAGCCCAGCGGCATCCGCAAATTTTTTGATATTGCCGCGACGATGAAGGATGTGATCTCGCTCGGCATCGGCGAACCCGATTTCACCACGCCCAAGCCGATCCTGGAGGCGGGCATCCGTTCGCTGCAAAAAGGCGAGACACATTACACTTCCAACTCGGGCAAACTGGAACTGCGACACGCCATCGCCGCCAACCTGGAAAGGCTGTACGGCGTGAAGTACGACCCGGTCAACGAGATCATTGCAACGGTCGGCGTCTCGGAGGCGCTCTACCTGACGATGACCGCCGTCCTTGACCCGGGCGATGAGGTCATCATCCCGACCCCCTGTTTTGTTTCCTACCAGGCGGAGGTCATCCTGGCGGGCGGCGTGCCGGTCGAGATCCCCGCCCGCGTCGAAGACAATTTCCAGGTCGACCCGGCGCACATCGCAGCGGCCATCACCCCGCGCACCAAGGCGATCTTCATCGGTTATCCCTCGCAACCCCACCGGCGCGGTGGCCACGCGTGAGGTGATGCTGGAGATCGCGAAGATCGCCGAAGCAGCACGACCTGCTCCTGATCTCGGATGAGATCTACGACCGCCTGGTCTACGATCTTCGAGCATGTCTGCGTCCCCGCCCTGGGTGAAAGCATCAAGCGCCGCACCATCCTGCTGGGCGGTCTTCTCAAAGGATTACGCCATGACCGGCTGGCGCATCGGTTACGCTGCCGGACCGGCAGACATGATCAAGGGACTGGTGCGCATCCACCAGTACACCATCATGTCCGCGCCGACCACCGCCCAGGATGCCGCCATCGAAGCGCTGAAAAGCGGGGAACCGTTCGTGCAGGAGATGCTGGCGGAATACGACCGCCGCCGCCGACTGCTGGTGGATGGGCTCAACCGCCTCGGCTTGCGGACCTTTGAGCCGCGCGGCGCGTTCTACGCCTTTCCCAACATCCGCGCCTCCGGCATGGACGATGAGACCTTCTGCCAGAAACTGCTGGAGGAGCAGCACGTCGCGGTCGTCCCGGGCAACTGCCTTCGGTCCGGGCGGCGAGGGGTTCGTGCGCGCCTGCTACGCCACCGAATACAGCAAGATCGAAGAAGCCCTGCATCCGCATGGAAAAGTTCATGCAGAAGTACGGGTAGGAAGCAACTGGAACGAATAAAAAAATCCCCGGGACGGTTGTCCCGGGGATTTTCATTTGGTACACTAAACTTGGATTAGCGGACCACGGTCACGTTGCTGGCCTGAGGACCCTTGGGGCCCTGCTCGACCTCGAACTCGACCTTCTGGCCTTCTTCCAGGTTTTTGAAGCCTTCGCCTTGGATGGCGGAGAAATGGACAAAGACATCCGCGCCGCCTTCGCGAGCGAGAAAGCCGTAGCCCTTGCTTCCGTTGAACCATTTGACTGTGCCGGTGATACGTTCGGACATTGTTTTTGCCTCCTTAGGCAATAGAAAGATGGATCGGGTACACAATGTGTTGCGTGGAACAGTCAAAACAAAACGGCTCACAGGACGTACCCATGAGCCGACCTTGCTTTCTTACTTCCAAAGCGAACTTACTGGTATCCGTTAGGCGATGACTATATCATGGTGTCTGGAATGAGTCAATGGATTTGAGGGGAATTTCTGACAAATAAATATGCAAGGTCTGTGAACCTTTATCCAAACAAATTCCTGTTCCCGCTCACCCAGTCAAATAATTTCCGGACGCCCGCCTCCACACCGACCTTGGGAGTCCAGCCCAGTTCGCGTTGCGCCTTGCGGATGTCCGCCACGAAGACCTTCTGGTCGCCGGGGCGCCAGTCGCCGCGCTCGACCGGGATGGGATGCCCGACCAGCTTCTCCAGCATGCGGTCCGAACTCGGTCCAGATGGAGAGCGTGTTGGAGGCACCGCCCCCCAGGTTGTAGACCTGACCGGCTGCCACATCGATCCTTTCCACGGCCAGGTCATAAGCCTGGATCAGGTCGCTGACGTGCAGCAGGTCGCGGATCTGTTTGCCGTCGCCGTAGATGGTGATGGTCTTGCCCGTCACCGCCGCGATCACCATCCATGCCACCCAGCCCTGGTCTTCGATGCCGAACTGGCGGGGACCATAAATGCAGGATTGGCGGAAGACGACCGTCGGCAGACCGTAGATGCGGTGATAGTCGCGCACGTACTGGTCGCCGGTGCCCTTGGAACAGCCGTAGGGCGAATGGAAATCCAGCGGCTGGGTCTCGGGCGCGCCGAAAGGCAGGTCCTCGTATTCCCAGCGCGCGCCGCGTTCAACGACCTTCACATCCTCCATGCCGCCGTAGACCTTGTTGGTGGAGGCGTAGATCAGGATGGGGTTGCGCCCCGAAAGGCGCGCCGCCTCGACCACGTTGAAGGTGCCGAGGGCGTTGTTCTCAAAATCATCGCGCGGGTCTGTGACGGAGGTGGTCACCGCCACCTGCCCGGCGAGATGGACGATCACATCCGCATCCCGGGCAGCCTCCGCCACCAGCGGCGCATCGCGCACATCCCCGCGCACCAGGCGGAAGGCATCCCTGCCGAAGGTCTGCTCGAGCCACTCGAGGTTGCGCGGCGCGCCCGCCCGCGAGAAGTTGTCGAGCAGGGTGACCTGTTCGCGGCGCGACAGCAGGCGCTCCACGTAGTTCGAGCCGATAAAGCCCGCGCCCCCGGTGACCAGGTAATTTCTTTTCATATCATTCCCTTTATTCCCTTTTTTCGGTGCCTGCGGAATCCGTTCCCGGAGAGGCACGCAGATTCTTCAGTTCCCGGTAGAGGCTGCCCAGCGTCTCGCCTTCGCGCGCCAGACCGATGCCGCCGATGACGCCGCTGTTCAGGTAGTTATATAAGCGCACGGTCAGGGCTAATGCCAGCGCAGTGGATCCATCCCCGGTCAGCAGGGTCATCGCCCAGACGATGGCACCGTCCACCGTGCCGACTCCGCCGGGCGCGGCAGGCAGTGCCCCGCCGAAGGCAGCCGCGGCGAGCAGCAGCAGCGTCCAGTTGAATTGCGCCTGGGGGAAGAACGCCAGCATCATCAGGTAGTAGGCCGCCAGCGCGACACCCCAGTTGAGCGCCATCCAGAACAGGAAGCGGACGAAGAGCCAGCCATCCTTCAGCACGCCCAGCCCCTCGAAGAACGACTCGAGGAATCCGCCGCCGAACCTTTGCAGCGAGGACCAGCGGGTGCTTAATTTATGGAAGAGGTCCAGCGCCCAGCGGTTGTAATGCGCCAGCAAATAAAGCGCCACCAGCCCGACGACCACCGCGGCGATCGCGATGTACCCGGTATTCTGCGAGACATCCGTGCCGATCATGAGCGGCAGCGCGGCGATGAAGATCAGGGCGGAGATGCCCAGGTCCACGACGCGCTCGATGACGATGGTGGGCAGCACTTCGCCGAATTGCAGGTTCGCCTTGCGGGCGATCAAAAAGGCGCGCCCCAGTTCGCCGAGCCGGAACGGAAGAAATGCGTTCAGCAGGTAGCCTTCCGCATCCGTGAAAAGCGTATCAACGTAGGTGGCGCGCTCCCGCAGCAGCGTCTGCCAGACCTTGGCGCGCCCGAACATCCACACGATGGAAAGCACCAGTGCCACCGCCAGGATGGGATAATTCGCCTTGCGGATGGCTTCCACCATCGCGCCCAGGTCGACAAAATACAGGATGACGGCGATCAGCAGGATGCTGACCAGCGCGCCGGGCAGCCAGCGGGGATTCTTTTCATCATTTTGTTTCTGTAGGGGCACAGCTGAGGGTGATTCGCCTCAGCCTGCCAGTCTAACAGTTCATCTCAGGGTAGCGGCAGTAGATCATCGATCCGCTCCTACCTAATCATTATTCCTCTTCCAACCGCAGGACAGCCATGAACGCCTCCTGCGGGATTTCCACATTCCCGACCATCTTCAGACGCCTCTTGCCCTTCTTTTGTTTCTCGAGCAGTTTCTTCTTGCGGGTGATGTCGCCGCCATAGCATTTTGCGAGCACATCCTTGCGCGTGGCTTTGACGTTGGCGCGCGAGATGACGCGCCCGCCTGCCGCCGCCTGGATGGCAACATCGAACAACTGGCGCGGGATGATCTCCTTCAGCTTGGTGATCAGCCGCTGTCCCTTGTGGTAGGCATCCTTCTCGTGCACGATGGCTGCCAGCGCGTCCACCGGTTCGCCGTTGACCAGGATCTCCAGTTTCTGCAGCTCATCGGGGCGGTACTCGGCGAACTGGTAATCGAGCGAGGCATAGCCCTTGGTGCGCGATTTCAGATCGTCGAAGAAATCCACGATGATTTCGGAGAGCGGGATCTGGAAATCGAGCTGGACGCGGTGCGGCGCGGGATATTCCTGCTGTTTGATAGATGCCGCGCCGCTTGGTCACCAGTTCCATGATGGGACCGTAGTAATCGGTGGGCGTGATGATCTCGATGTTCATCCACGGCTCGCGGACTTCGGCGACCAGACCTTCATCGGGCAGTTCGGCCGGCGAGTCCACGCGCCAGGTCGTCGCCGTCATGCAGCAGCACTTCGTATTCCACCGAGGGGGCGGTGAAGAGCACATCCAGGTCGATACTCGCGCTCGATCCGTTCCTGGATGATCTCCATGTGGAAGAGACCCAGGAACCCGGCGCGGAAACCGAAGCCCAGCGCCTGGGAGGTTTCCGGCTCGAAGGTCAAGGAAGCGTCGTTGAGCTGGAGCTTGTCCAGCGCCTCGCGCAGGTCGCGGATATTGATCGGCGTCCACGGGATAGATGCCCGGCGAAGACCATCGGCTTGGGATGCGGTAACCGGGCAGAGGCTCCGCCGCGGGCTCCTGCGGTTTGCGTGATGGTATCGCCGACGCGGCACTCATGGACGGTCTTGAGACCCGGTGGCGATGTAGCCCACTTCGCCCGGCCTTCAGCTCCTTGACCGGTTTCATGCCAGGCGCAAAGATGCCGATCTCCACCGGGCGGATGTCAATTTTGGTGGCCATCATGCGCAGGATATCGGTGGACTTGATCCAGCCCTCGATCACGCGCACGTAGGCGATCACGCCTTTGTAGGCGTCGTAATGCGAATCAAAGATGAGCGCCCGCAGGGGCTTCTCGATCCGCGTCTTTTGGCGGCGGGACCCGGGCAACAATGGCTTCCAGCACCTGCCTCGATATTCATGCCCTCCTTGGCGGAGATCTGGATGATCGTTTCAGCGCGTCGATCCCCAGCAGGCTGCCCACATCCTCAGCCACTTCATCGGGACGCGCGGAGGGCAGGTCGATCTTGTTGATGACCGGGACGATCACCAGGTCGGCGTCGAGCGCCTGGTAGAGGTTGGCGAGCGTCTGGGCTTCGATGCCCTGGGTGGCATCCACCACCAGCACCGCGCCCTCGCAGGCATTCAGCGCGCGGCTGACCTCGTAGCCGAAGTCCACGTGACCGGGCGTATCGATCAGGTTGATCTCGTACTCGCTGCCGTCCTCCGCCGTGTAGTTCATGCGGACGGCGGAAGCCTTGATGGTGACGCCTTTTTCCCGTTCGAGGTCCATGGTGTCGAGCACCTGCGCGGTCATATCGCGGTCCGAGATGGTGCCCGTCAGTTGCAGCAGCCGGTCGGCGAGCGTGGATTTGCCGTGGTCAATATGTGCGATGATGCAGAAGTTGCGGATGTGCGAGGTCATAAGCGCGGAAAGTATAACCGATTCTGGATATGGTCTGAAGTTGGTGGTGAATGGTCGAAGTGGTCGAAGTCGAGATCGAAGGTCGAAAGTCGAATGTGAGGCGGATAATAGTGAATGTGACGGGATAGTACACGGAAGACGATTTACGACTGCTGGAGGGAGAAATGCAAATTCGGTTGAACACAACGGACACGAAGTAGCACAAAGGAAAAGCAAAGAATGGACGAGGCGGACGACGGGTGCAGTCTTATTTGAAAAAGAGGAAATTGCGGGGGAGGGACATGGCGTCACCTGGGATTCGGGGTTTCAGGATGAATTGGCGGGGCGAACAGCCCGGAAGTTATGGTAGCCGCGCTGGAGAAGGAGGAGGGCGGTGAAGGTCTGCCAGGTGAGAGGCACGCCGGGGGCAAGGAAAACCGACTTGTCATTCGCCTGGAAGCAGCCCTGTTTCACCAAATCTGCAAGGGAGGTGCCGCTATAAAGGGAAAAGTGCGAGTAAAGGTGCTTGTACATGCCTTGAAGGAAACCGGAGTTATAGAGGTCACGATAGAAAACCCGGCAGGTCGGAGATGGGGGAATTTCCGGAAGATCCGGATGGATGAATTTACAAACCCGGAGAGATCTTCCAACGGAAATTGAAGGCGAGTTTGATGAACATGGCTTCAGGAGACGGCGGGCAGGAAAGGCGTTCGGTCTTTCGCTGTTCTCCTGCGAGGCCGAGTAGATCAGTTTCTGAATACTGGAGGAAAGAGGCTCTCGAAGCAAGTACCACTGCTGGTCGGTCAGAAAGGGACTGGGAAGTGGGTTGGACTCACGTCCCTGGAAGCAGACTTGCTCTGCATAGGAGCTGAGCCCTCGGCGATGGGCGATGGCAGCTATGGGACTCGTTCCCATATGTGCGATGCTGGAATTACTGACGAGATCTGCCTGAAGAAATCATGATATCCCTCGATTTTAAAATAAATTTGAACAAACAAATCCGGGCCTGAAGGAGGAATAATGGTGTTGTCATTAAATCCGTCTCAAAAATGGTTGTAGATCCTTTTTCGGAGGAGGATTACTCGGCAGTCCCAGACGACTTTGCGGTCGGCAGGACATGCACGGCACTGTTTGTCAAAATCAGGAGGAGGAATGACGGGGAACTCACGGAGGTCACGGTCCTTGAACTCCAGGTTGACCCACTGGATGGGATCATGGGAAAGGGTGAACAAGGCGCGGTCGTGATAGGAGCCGAGGAACATGGAATTCCAGAGCCTCTGCCTGGCACGTATCAGTTTGATCATGGGGCGAAGCCACTGCATCAATTCCTCGCCGGTAGCGGCGAGCAACATGTGGGGGGCGAAAAGAGCAAGAGTCTGGTTGATCTCTTTTACAAATTTGAGACCGGTAAGAAAGATATATTCCGAAGCATAGGCTGGCGAGCCCAGCGCGGGGAGGAAAGACGCCGCGCGCTTTGGAGAGTCTCGCTATAGGGGTTTCGATTGAGGACGGAATAGAAGCCGTGAACCAGGGCGTTGGAATTGCCACGCGGGGCGCCGTGATGAAGGGCATTGGTGTTGCCGGGCTGACCACCGCGTTTGCGTTTTTCGAGGGTGATGGGGGCGATGTCAACTTCAATCAGTTCGTTTTCCATAGGGTTCCTTATCCTTTTCCCCGACCGAGCCTCCCGGTTAATACACGCGTCCCAACCATGGAGGGAATCAGTCGGGAGGTCGAGGGTAATTTTAGAACATAAGTTCTATTTTGTCAAGGGGAGGGGAACCTTGATATTTTTTGAGACATGCGAAAAAAGCATTAGGTTTTGGTTGTCATACAACTCGCAATTTTTAAGATACAAGGCACTTGATTCTACGAACACGTGTGCTATAATACCGCGCGGTTGACCAGACGATTAAACACAAAACCCTGTCGGGCAGGACAGGGCTTTGGCGGACAGCGGAAGCATTTTGAGGAGCTAGATTATTCTCTCTCTTTTGCTACCTGTTTTTGAGTATAGCAGAGCGAGAATCCGCTGTCAAGAAAGATATTAGCATCACCCATCACTCCAGCAAAGTGATGTTAATGAAAGCTCGACTCTAGGAGGAGAGGAGAATTCAAAATTTTGGTGAGAGAAAGGAGGATTGCAGATATGGCAAAAAGCAAAACGCAGACCCGTTATCGGCGTGCTGACACTGGTAAGTACACCACAACAACGTATGCAAAGAAGCATCCGAAGACCACTGTCAGGGAAACCGATAAGGTCAGAATCCACACGGAAACCTAAATAAAGCAAGCAGATAGGTTTTCCCAAAATTCTGGAGGGGCTGAAAACGCCTCTCCAGAATTACTGACTTGGGATAAATTGAAGAGATCAGTGTTCAGCGAGAGTCCGCGTGAATGCGAGGATGAAGATGTCAGAAAAAAGCAATCGGCAATTCTTTTTGTGCACGGGGAAGGTAATCGTATATAAGGATTTGTTTAAGTATCCGAATTCGCATGTGATCGGCGAATTACGTACGGTGGCAGACGAAGGTCGGAAGGTGACGGCACTGGCAATCTATATGAAGCCGACGGCGACAGATCGCGTGCCAAAGAACAGACCGGAGACGATGATGAATATCATCGGGGATGCGAGGAATATCCGATGCGGGTTTGAGGGCTGTGGGCATAGTCAACGCTGGGAGATCGGGCAGGCAGCGGTTCTGGCATTGATGGGGAAACTGGGAATGCACGAGAAAGGAGAAAAATATGAAACGCGACATGGAGTTGATGAGAAAAATCCTTTTTGCAATTGAAGAACAATATAAGCCCGGAGAAGGATCTATTTTGGGTATTAAAATTTGACGGTTATGATATGCGTACAGTTGCGGAACATTGCGATCTACTCTATCAACAAGGATTTATCAAATCGTACAACGCAACATATGGTGATAACACAATTCGGCTTTTGCGGTTGGAAATATATCATCAAGCGGTTATGAATATTTAGAGTTAATTGAAGCAATAATGTATGGGATAAAACAAAAACTGAAATTGAAACGAAACAAATTCCACAAACATTTGAAACAATAGCAAAGGTCGCTGGTGTCTTCGTTGGAAACGTTATCAAGGAACTAAACGGTTAATTCTCCATAAGACCCGCACCGAGCAGGAGAATGGGGCTTTTCTGTTGGACAGGGGGATGAAGGTGGAGACCTGCGGTCATGCCAGGCGGCGGGGTGAGGACACCCTCACCGAGCACGCGTGAGACCTGCGGTCGGGTGGACGGCAGGGTCGGGAGACCCTCGCCGAGCGAGGACCTCGGTCAGGGTAGGCGGCGGGGTGAGGACACCCTCGCCGAGCGAATTTTCAGTGTCTTTTCCGCTTTTTGCTTTTTGACCCCTTTTCATTGCTCGCCCTGGTAAATCGTCAGCTGGTTTTGGAATAATAGATGTTTCGTCTTCATGTAAAGCAATAATATCAATATCGTTTCTACCGACTTGCCAAGCTGGACAAATTTTTAACTCGTCATTTCCCAATTCGGTAATCCCACAACGGCTCAGGAAACTTGTCCATCAGAAACAATGTGTGCTGGAATGAGTATATATCTTTCGGCCTTCTCATACTCTAGAAGAAAGTTGTTTAAATTCACTAAGTCGGGAGGATCCATCGTTTGTATTCGGGAAACAAATATAAAGTGGTTTTGTGTTATCCTCTATGATGTTGGGATTTTCTGACACAATCACTTTGTAACTTGCTGGTTTGAGTTTTATTAACCCCAGTTATGAAAGATATTCGCAGTTGCTCTTTTTCGTCAACCTCACCAAGTTTGTTACGCCATTCTTGGAAGATCAATTTAGCTGCTTCTATGTCTCTGAAGACAAGAGCTAATATCGGCACTTGACCGGGAACACAAATATAGGCCGCGGCTTGCCACTTAGCCTTGTTCCACAAAGGTATGTTGACAAGAGAGATCACCTTACGGTCTTTGTGTTTCAAGTTGTCCATGTCGAAAAGATCACTGGGAGGTTCCTCCTTCACCATACTGCACAGGTCTAGGTTCTTCTTCCTCCTTGGTATTTTTCTGCAGCCAAAATTCCAGGGGGTGTTTTATTTTACAGGGGAAACTACTTGTATTCCCCTGAAGTTTCCAGTCAGAAAGTTGGAATTTTGGGGTTTCGCCAAAGATATTCCCTAAAGCTAAATCAACATGCGCAAAAATCAACGCTCGTCCTATACCCTCCTCGCCTTTTATGAGGCGATCCTCAAAAGACTTAATGTCAAAAACAGCTACAATTTGAAGAGACAGATGGATAATAAAATTCTGCAACCATGAAAGGAAAGCGTCCCTCTCCTTCCCGAGTTTTTTGAATGAAGGCCTTAGGATGTCTGATAGTTATGGTTTGTTCGCCTGGCACATCGTTGTCGCTATATTCTGGTAACCCGGAAAGAAAATCTGATGGTTGAACAACGATACGCAACTCTGAACGATAAGGCATTATTTCACTGTCAAAGCTTGTAGCTAAAAACGCCTGCAAGTGCTCCTAAGACAGTTTCAGCAAGGTAGATTGACACAAGATTATTAGCTGCATCAATCACAACGTCGCACCCGAGTACATATGAGTGCAGAGTAACCTTATTTTCTAAATATAATTCTGGCTGATCGGGCAAATCTTTACTGGCAGGTTGATTTAGCCATCGGTAAAAGAAGTCTCATGTCGCCTCAATAGGATCATTCTCAGGGATCACTTTTTCAGCGCGTAAATAATCCTCATACCCTAATGCATATAGGAGAGCCATCCACGAGTTTATCAAATTGGCTTTTTCTAGTACCGGAGGCAAGACATCAAGCCATTTTAAATTTGACATTTCCGTTTTTAAAAAACAATATTCCCAAGATAGCATCCTGGATGTTTCTTTTCACTCAGGTATTCTTCTTTTTGACTACTATCCAAGAGTAACTGGTCTGCAATAACCAGAGGCCAACTCAAGTCCCAGGCTAGAACGTGCGGGATTCGCCCAAGTTGTAACTCGATCCAAACAAGTTTCTGTGCCAGTAAAAGCGAGTGTGGCGGGAATGCGCCTTGTTCGTTGTATTCAGAAAACGAAATGTTTGTCGCCATAAGGATGTTTGATCGAGCCGCCCAAAGCAGTCCAATTCCTTCGTAGCCCAATCCACACGCAACAGCCGCTCTAACCCATTCCGACTTATATTCTTCCAAAGCAAGTTTTTGCTGTGCTCTACCGAGTAGCTTTATAGCATCGTATCTATTGCCAGCAAGAAGTTTCTGAGAACCACGAGTTAAGGTACTCTTGCCGGCTTTTCCATCACTAGTTCTCTGTTGGGTGATTTTTACAACCACGTCAAGCAGTTCGTCGTACTTAGGATTGTCTGGTAGAACATTACCAAGCTCTTGTATGATGTGTGTGACAGTGGTAACTGGGTATTCTGTTAAACCTACATTTTGTTCAAGAAATTCTTTAGGCTTACAAGAATAGCATCCACATTTGTGCCTTTTACAAAGGACTCGCTCAACTCAACAAGAAGGAAAATCGTTTTTGCATGATGCGCATTGTTTAGACGCTGAGTATTTTTGGCAAGTCGATTAAGTTCGGCTTTCAGTGTTGTTGTTCTTTCAACCAACTTGGCTTTTTCTACCCCAATAGCGCTCCTGGTTACGGCAGTATGGAGAAGTTGCCATACATTGGACAGAAGCTCTACATCCGACGCCTGAATGCTCCCAACTGCCGATTTTTCAACGCTGTCGTACAGGTTATTAAGTTCACCAAAGTCTTCATACCACCAGTACACGGTTAAAGCTCTATTGTAGGCGATCCTTAGTTTCTGTTGACGATGATTAATCCTTTTCGGCAATTCGTTTCGCCCGGATGAACCTCCCATCTACATTACCCGTGGAAGTTTAAGCCACGAGCAAGAAGAGCTACCTGTAAACAGTCTTCTGCAAGTTGATACTCTACATTCTTGTATCTGTTGGGGTCATTAATGAGTTCATCAAGTTCTTTTAGTTCCGCGTATCGTCTAACATCGTGAGGCCCCGCTTCCTTTGTAGTCGGCCTCATCGTAACCAGTGATATTAAGCGTTTCTACTGCAAGGTGTATCCGGTTATTTTCAAAGACACATTTTAAAATCCATGATCGATCAAGAATACGGACGCTTATCTTATGTTCGTTTGCTAATTCATCTTCAACTTCGGCTCTTGTTCGGTCTTCAACAAATTGATTGGTTATAAAGATGATACGTTTGTATTTACGATTTGTGTCAATTATTTTCTAAACATCTGATCGGATTTTTGGTCGCCAGTCCTTTTTCGCGCTGAAAGCAAACGCCCACCGTTCCTTGTTTGCTTCCGTTCCAATTCCCTCATACCACAACATTGCAATTAAATCGGCAACAGGATATGTTTCAGTATCAACTTTACTATCCCCACCACCCACCGGGCCGGTTTGAGGAATGAGATTGGGACAGATCTCTTTTTCGGCCAGTCTCCTCGCAAAATGCTCGAATTCTATTTCTTGCTTACGACGAGTAAGCGTTAGGTGGATACTGGGAGACCTCTAGCGAAAGTTGGGGGGTGGTGAGAACTGTCGAAGTCTGAGAATAAATTGGGATGCCGCGCTCGCATGAATTCTGAAGGGTGATGACCTAAACCACCTTCAAGTTCGATATCGTGGAGCGCACGTTTCTTGGCGTTAGTTTTTTTGTCGCTCATTTCCACTCACATTCCGTTTTTAATCAAAGTAAGCCCTAAACTCGATGGGGTCAGTAAACCCTTACTGAGGTTTCAGCCGAAGGTCTCCATATCAAGACTTATCAAACTGATAATACTATTTATTGGGGTGTCTTCGTCAAGCGGCTTGCTCGATGGAGGTTTCCTTAAAAGTGTCCACAACAAATTTGGTAGTATCAAAATTATCATAGCATAAGTTATCGGATTATCTCTAGGGGTTAATGTTCAATTCCCCGCGAGACAAGGGTGGCCTCACCCCACATTGCCCTACCCCTAGCCCCTCCCGGATTGGAACAAATCCAAGGAGGGGAAGCCCAATTTATTGGGCGTTGTTTGTAGCCCCGGGATTTATCCCGGGCGGGTGATGATGAAAATGCCCGCCGATAAATCGGCGGGCTACGAGCCATGAATGGATGAGACCTCACCCCTGAAAAGCCCTACCCCTAGCCCCTCCCCGGATTCAAAGTGCAAATCAAGGAGGGGAACTTGGTTCTCTGGGTGGGGAGTCCGGATTCCCAAGATCAAAATCGGCATAGGGCGGGTCTGTGACCCGCCCCTACGGTGCCACCTGCAGCGGTGCGGAGGCTGTGTGTTGTTCGCCCTCATTGCTCTCATCAACGTGATTGACCAGCATCGACCACCACCTTCGAGGGATAGGCGTTGTTCCAGCCTCCCGGGGTGTAGCTGCACTGCAGGATCTTGCCTCCATGCGCCACGAGCGAAGGCACGTTCCAGGTACAGGCTGCAGAAGGTGCCGAGGTGCTCAGCCACCATTTCACGATAAAGGCACCCGCCGCGTGCATTGCCCTGGTTATAGACACCCACCCGGACATTGAATGGGACGCCCATATGCGGCGGTATGGGCAGCCATGCATATTCGCTGACGTACAGGTCGGGCAGCAGCGCAACAGAGAGGGTAGGCGTCGGGGATACGGTCGGCGTCGGCGGCGCGGCAACGTATTGCAGGTTGTCCGGGATGCAGGAGGCGGTGGTCACGCTCGCCGAGATCCAGGCGTATTTGCCCGAACTGGCTGGAAATTCGATGTACCACCAGGTGCGCGCGTCGTTCTGACCGTACACCCGGGCGGAACTGCCGCTGGGCAGCCCGCCGACAATATCATAGACTGTGCCCGGTCCGGAACGGACGTTGACATCCACACTATTGGCAGTGGTGATGGCAACGCAGGGCGTCACGGTGAATATGGTGGTGGTGGTGGCGGTGGCGGTCGCGCTGGGCGTGAATGTCACCTCGGGCAAAGGAGGCACAGAGGTGGCGGTTGCCTCACCTGCCCCTGCATGGCAGCCAGGGTCAGCTCCACCGCAGTGCCAGCCAAGTCCTCCGCCGACAAGCCGGGTTGCGTCGCGACTGGCGTCGCAGCCATCGGTATATTACATGCCATGACCAAAATCCAGACGATCACCCCGATCTTCCAGCCCCGGTTCAGAAGACTTTTCATGGGTTCCTCCCGAATGGACACGTGCGCTTAGTCACGATTCTTTCTCATTACCCCGGCAATTTCATTATACAGATTTCTGGACAGGATACAAGTATTACGAAGGTAGTGGTCGGGTAGTGGAAGGTCGAAGAGTCAAAGGAAAGAGGTGAATGATGGGGTCGAGTTAATTGAGGACGGCTTCCACCAGCGCAGGGATATCCGCCGCGCTTCCGGTGAGGTCCAGCCACGCCAGGAACTCGACGTTGCCCTTCGGTCCCAGCAGGGGACTGCGGATCAAGCCCCGCAACTCCCCAGCCCTCGAGCTGTGCATAACCCAGCACATCCAGCAGCACCTGGCGGTGGATGGCGGGGTCGCGGATCACCCCCTCGCCGCGCGCCACATCCTTTTTGCCCGCCTCGAACTGGGGCTTGATCAGGGCGACGAGGCATCCGCTGCGCGGGCTTGAGCCAGCTCTTCACCACCGGCAGCAGGATCTTCAACGAGATGAAGGAGGCATCGATCGTCACCAGGTCGATCCTCTCCGGCAGCGATTCCACCAGGCGGGCATTGGTACTCTCCATCACCACCACGCGCGGGTCGTTGCGCAGCTTCCAGTGCAGGATGCCCTTGCCCACATCGATGGCGTACACCCTGGCGGCGCCGCGCTGCAGAAGGCAGTCGACAAATCCGCCCGTGGAGGCGCCCACATCCGCGCAGGTGAGACCCTGCACATCGATCGCAAGAATTGCCAGGGCGGCATCCAGTTTTTCGCCGCCCCGCGAGACGAAGCGCGGACCCGCATCCACGGTCAGCTCCGCATCCGGCGCGACCATCTGAGCCGCCTTGAGCGCGACCTGCCCGTTGATCCGCACCTGCCCCGCCATGATCAATGCCTGTGCCCGGGCGCGCGATTCCGCCAGCCCGCGTTCCGCCAGGAGCACATCCAGACGAACTTTTGCCATGCATCCATTATACGCCGCGCAGCGGGGGGCATTTCTTTGGGAAACACGGGTAAAATACTCCCATGCTCACCGCCCTGCTAAAAACCATGCGTCCGCGCCAGTGGACCAAGAACGGTTTCGTGTTCTTCGCGCTGGTCTTCGACAAGCAGCTGCTCCAACCGCTGCCGCTTGCTGCGCACCATTGCCGGTTTCCTGCTGTTCTGCCTGATCTCCAGCTCGGTCTACATCTTCAACGACCTGGCGGACATCGAAGTCCGACCGCCAGCATCCCGAAAAGAAGAACCGCCCCCTGCCTTCCGGGCAACTTTCAAAGGGCGCGGCGTGGACGGCGGGCATCCTGCTGGTGCTGCTCACGCTCCCCGCGGGCTGGATGCTCTCCCCGGCTTTCGCGGTCGTGCTTGCCATCTACTTCCTGCTCAACCTGGCATACTCCCGCTGGCTGAAGCACATCCCGATCCTGGACGTGATGATCGTGGCGGCGGGCTTCGTGCTGCGCGTGCACGCCGGCACCACGCTGATCGAGGTGGAACGCTTCTCGCCCTGGCTGTACGTGGTCACCACGCTGGGCGCGCTCTATCTGGGCTTTGGCAAACGCCGCTCCGAACTGGCGCTGCTCGCCCAGGGCGCGGGCTCGCACCGCAAGGTGCTGGAGGGCTACACCCTGCCGCTGCTCGACCAGTACATCACCATCGTCTCAGCCGCCACCATCCTGGCGTATTCGCTCTACACCTTCTCCGCGCCCAACCTGCCCGAGAACCACAGCATGATGCTGACCATCCCCTTCATGGCCTACATCATCTTCCGCTACCTGTACATCATCCACGTCACACACCACGCCGGGCGCGCCGGAGGAGGTCCTGCTCTCCGACCGTCCGATGCAGATCGCCCTGCTGCTGCTCGGGCTGGCTGTGGTGGCTGTTTTCTATTGGCCCTGGTCGTGAAAGCCTCCGCGCCCGGCAAGATCATCCTGTTCGGCGAACACGCGGTGGTGTATGGACGCCCCGCGCTGGCGGTGCCTGTCACCCAGGTGCAGGCGGAGGCGGAGATCGCTGCCCTCGCGCGGATGGCAGACTCTGGATCGACGCCCCCGATATTTCCCTGCTCTCGACGCTCGAACGCGCTGCCCTCCGACCATCCGCTCGCTGCCGTCATCCATAACCTGTTATTCAGCTTCGGCATTTCCCCCTTCCCCCCGCTCGAGATCAGGATCACCTCCACGATCCCCGTGGCGTCCGGTCTCGGCTCGGGCGCGGCGGTGACCGTTGCCATCCTCCGCGCGCTTTCTGCTCATCTCGATCATCCCCTCTCCGATGAACAGGTGAACCAATTCGCCTACGAGATCGAAAAACTTCACCACGGCACACCCTCGGGCATCGACAACACGGTCGTCACGTACGCGCAGCCGGTCTATTTCATGCGCGGACAGCCGGTGGAGATATTCCAGCGTCGGCGCGCCGTTCACCCTCGTCATCGCGGACACGGGCATCCCCGCACCGACGAAGGAATCCGTGGGCGACGTCCGGAAACTGTGGGAGGCGGACAAGGCCACGCTGGGAGAAGGTCTTCGATGAGATCGGGGGAGATCGCCGAGCAGGCGCGAGATGCCATTGAAAGAGGGGAGACCGCAGGAACTGGGCAGGCTGATGGATGCCAACCAGGCGCTCCTGCAGGAACTGACCGTCTCCTCGACCGAACTGGATCACCTGACAGAGGTCGCCCGCAGAGCCGGGGCGGGCGGGGCAAAACTCAGCGGCGGCGGGCGCGGCGGCAACCTGATCGCCCTGGTGGAACCAGGGAAGGCTGCGCAGGTCGCCAAGTCGCTGCTGGCTGCCGGTGCGAAACGCACGATCATCACAGAGGTCAAATGAGTTTTACCATCATCTGTGGTAAATTACCCGCAGGAGCCTCCTCATGACCCACGACCCCGAACTGGCAGACTTTCTTAAGACCCATCCCGAATATTCCGCCACCGCGGCGCTCGACTCACTGCGCCAAACGGAATACACCCGCCTGGATGCAGCTCACAGGTCTATCTCGATTACACGGGCGCAGGCTTGTATGCCGAAATCGCAGATCCTCCGCCATCATCAAATGCTCAGCGAACATGTATTCGGCAACCCGCATTCCAGCAACCCCTCCTCGCTGGCCTCCACCGAACTGGTGGAACGCACGCGTGCCTACATCCTGCAGTTCTTCCATGCCGACCCGGCGGAATACACCGCCATCTTTACCGCCAACGCCAGCGGCGCGCTCAAGATCGTGGGCGAGTCCTATCCCTTCGACCCGGACAGCCGTTACCTGCTGACCTTTGACAACCACAACTCGGTCAACGGCATCCGCGAATTCGCGCACGCCCGCGGCGCGCAGGTGACCTACATCCCGGTCGCCCTGCCGGACATGCGCGTGGACGAGGCGCAGCTCGACCTGGAATTATCGCGGCCTTCCAAAAACGGGCACAACCTGTTCGCCTTCCCGGCGCAGTCCAACTTCTCGGGCGTGCAGCACCCGCTGGAGTGGATCGAGAAAGCCCAGGCGCACGGCTGGGATGTGCTGCTGGACGCGGCGGCTTTTGTCCCGACCAATCCGCTCGACCTGTCCTCGGTCCAGCCCGACTTCGTGCCGGTCTCCTTTTACAAGATGTTCGGTTACCCGACCGGCATCGGCGCGTTGATCGCGCGCCGCGAGGCCCTCGCGCAAACTGCACCGTCCCTGGTTCGCGGGCGGGACGATCACGGTCGCCTCCGTGCAGGGCGACAAGTACTACCTGGCGGATGGACCGGCGGCATTCGAGGACGGCACGCTCGACTACCTCAACATCCCCGCCGTGGAGATCGGGCTCAAGCACCTCGAACTCGATCGGCTACCCGGCGATCCACCAGCGCGTGGCTGCATTGACGGACTGGCTGCTCGACCAACCTGTCCGCGATGAAACACTCCACGGGACAGCCGCTGGTGCGCATCTACGGACCGGTCAGCATGGACGGGCAGGGGCGGCGCGGTCACGCTCAATTTCTTTGACAGGCATGGGAATGCCATCGACCACCGCTTCATCGAGAGCGAGGCGAACAAGTCCAACATCTCCCTGCGGACAGGCTGCTTCTGCAACCCCGGCGCGGGCGAGGTGGCGTTGGGCATCTCACGCGTGGAACTGGATGTATGCTTCCACCAGCAGGGTCACGAGGAGCGCCTGAGCGTGGACGATTTCCGCGTCTGCATCGACGGCAAGTCCAGCGGCGCGGTGCGCATCTCCGTCGGCATGGTCAGCAACTTCGAGGACATCCAGACCATGCTGAAGTTCGCGAAAGGCTTGCTGAATTGATGAACGGACAGACCCGCTCGAACATCAAGCCCGGTCTCACCGTGCTGATCGTCCTCAAACAGGACCAGGGCACCGGGAAATTGACCAAAGGCATCGTCAAGGACATCCTGACCAAGTCTGCCACGCATCCGCACGGGATCAAGGTGCGGTTGATGGACGGGCAGGTGGGACGCGTCAAGGAAGTGGTGACCTGATGCATCACCATCCATTCCCCCTCCGCGCCGGCATGGCGATGCTGATGCTCAGCCTGCTGGCTTGCCGCCCCGTTTTCGCCATCGGCTGGAGCGAACTGATCATCCTGCTGGTGCTGATCGTCTTCCTGCTGGGACCCATCCTGTACAGATTGGCTCGTTCGTGGCAGGCATATCAAGAGTCAAAGAAAAAGAAACAGGATAAATAAAAAAACCTGGTTCCTTGAAGAAACCAGGTTTTTAGAGGATTAAATAGATCTCATGACATCCCCCTTCTCCATCCTTTTCGAACCCATCCGCATCGGTCCGGTCACCGCGCCCAACCGCTTCTACCAGGTGCCGCACTGCAACGGCTTCGGTCACCGCATGCCGCGCGGGCATGCCGCCATGCGCGCCGTGAAAGCCGAGGGCGGCTGGGGGGTGGTCTGCACCGAGGAGGTGGAGATCCACCACACCACCGACGCCTCGCCGTTCTTCGAAGGGCGCCTGTGGGACGACTCCGACATCCCCGCCTATGCGCTGATCGCCGACTCGATCCACAAGCACGGCGCCCTGGCAGGCATCGAGCTGACCTACAACGGACGGTCGGCCTCCAATCTATATTCCCGTTACGCTCCCTTTGGTCCAAGGTCAATGAGCATCACGGGCGGGTCGGGCTATGAACCCGGGCAGACGCGCGCCGCGACGAAGGATGACCTCAGGAATATTCGCAGGTGGCATCGGGCAGCCGCGCTGCGCGCCCGGAAGGCGGGTTTCAACATCATCTACGTTTACGCGGCACACGGGCTCTCGCTCGCCTTCCACCTGCTCTCGAAGGACAATGACCGCGACGGATGAATACGGCGGGTCACTGGAGAACCGCGCCCGCTTCCTGCGCGAACTGCTGGAGGAAACCCACGAGGCGGTCGGCGACACCTGCGCGGTGGCGCTGCGCTTCGCGGTGGATGAACTGCTCGGCGAGCGAGGGCATGCAGCACGACGGCGAAGCGCGCCAGGTCGTATCCATGCTGGCGGAACTGCCCGACCTGTGGGATGTCAACATCGCCGAATGGAGCAACGATTCAGCCACCTCGCGTTTTGAAAAGGAAGGCTTCCAGGAAAAATATGTTTCATTCGTCAAGGGACTGACGACCAAGCCCGTGGTGGGCGTGGGACGCTACACCTCGCCCGAGTCCATGCTCTCCGCGGTCCAGCGCGGCATCCTGGACCTGATCGGCGCGGCGCGCCCCTCCATCGCGGACCCGTTCCTGCCGACGAAGATCAAAGAGGAGCGCTTCGAAGACATCCGCGAGTGCATCGGCTGCAACGTCTGCATCACGGGCGATACGCGTTTCGTGCCGATCCGCTGCACGCAAAACCCCAGCATGGGCGAGGAGTGGCGGCGCGGCTGGCATCCCGAGCGTGATCGCGCCGAAAAAGTCCGACAAGGAGCTGCTGGTCGTGGGCGGCGGACCGGCGGGACTGGAAGCTGCGCGCGCCCTGGGTCAACGCGGCTACCGCGTCATCCTGACCGAGGCTGCCCGCGAGTTCGGCGGGCGGGTGCACCGCGAGAGCCAGCTGCCGGGACTCAGCGAGTGGCGCCGCGTCGTGGACTGGCGCCTGACGCAGATCGAAAAGCTCCCGAACGTCTTCGCCTACCTCGGCAGCCCCATGTCCGCGGCGGAGGTGCTGGAGGCAGGTCCGCGGGACGTGCTGCTCGCCACGGGTTCCACCTGGCGGCGCGATGGGATCGGGCGTTCCTCGAGCATCAAGCTCAGCGGGGAACACAGCACGCCGTTGATCCTCACCCCGGATGACCTGATGGCGGGCAGGCTCCCGCAGGGGCGCGTGGTCATCTACGATGATGACCACTACTACCTGGGCGGCGTGCTGGCTGAACTGCTGGTGGAAAAGGGATGCAGCGTGACGCTTGTCACCCCCGCGCCGGTCATCTCCTATTGGACGCAGTTCACCCTTGAACAAGAACGCATTAATGAACGCCTCCTGCGACTGGGCGTGAGCCTGCTGCCCCAGCAGGTGCTCGCCTCACTCCAGGACGGGGCGGTCGGCTTGAGGCACGCCATCACTTCGTCCCCGACCAGCCTCCCCGCAGAGGCGGTCGTGCTCGTCACGGAGAGGCTTCCCAACGACAGCCTGCACCGGGAACTCCTGCCCGCGCTGGCGGACGGCAGGCTGGACTCCCTCCGCCTGATCGGCGACGCGGAGGCTCCCAACATCATTGCCCAGGCTGTCTTCAGCGGTCACCTGGCGGCGCGTGAATTTGATGAGCAGGTCAACCCCGATGAAACGCCCTTCCAGCGCGAACGCGGAGGCTGACCAAACAAAAAACCCGGCAGGTTGAAACCTGCCGGGTCCTTTTTTCAATTCAGCCTGCTACTCCCCCATCAACCAGCCCCAGAGTCCCTTCTTCTTTTCCTCGGGTGGAGGAGGCTTGGGCACGGTCATGACGATGACGGTGATGTTGTCATTGCCGCCGCGCTCATTTGCCTTCGCCACCAGTTTTTGCACCGCCACCTTCGGGCTTTCCAATTCAAACAGCATCTTCTGGATCTCATCCGCCCAGACCATGTCGGTCAAGCCATCGGAGCATAACAGCAGGGTGTCAGCCACCTGGAGGGTCATGCCCTGGTTCTTCTGCGCCTGGACGCTGTTGTCTAAATCGCTCAACTTGAGGCGGAAGTCCACTTCGGGCAGGTTCAGCGAACCCAGGTACCGGCGGATGACATGCACGTTCGGATGTTCACGCGCATCCTCCGGCTTGATGACCTTTTTCTCGAGAGCCTCCTGCACCCAGGTGTGGTCGACGGTCAACTGGTGAATCCGCCCTTCCCTTGACAGGTAGATCCGCAGAATCCCCCACATAGGAGATGTAGAGCCTGTCGGCGATCACCCATGCACAGGCACAGGTGGCGCCCATCCCATGCTGTTCATTGTCGGAGGCGGAATGGTGGGCAATGGCTTCGCTCGCGGATTGGATGGCCTCCTCCATGATCCTGAGCGGGTCGCGCCCGTTGCTGCCGGAGATCACCTGGCTGATGTGATCCACCGCCAGTTCGGCGGCAACCTCCCCGGCGCGATGCCCGCCGATCCCGTCGGAAAGCACGGCGAAGAGCGAGGGGGTGGGGTCATCCGCGCCGAGATGATGTGAAAGCACCGCAAAGCGGTCCTCATTGTTCTTGCCGGACATGCCGGCATGACTGAGGGCGGCAACATGCAGGTGGGCGCGCTGGTTGCGGATCATGTGTCGACAGGTGTGATCGCCGGTTCGGGGGCAGCCGGCGGATCCTTCAACTCGAAACGGTAGGAAAGATGCCCAAAGTGTACTCTATCCCCGTGTTTTAAGGGATAGCCCTCCTGGGTGACTGTTTCGTAGTTCACCCATGTCCCAGCCACGGAGTTTTGGTCATAGATCACGAATCCCTCGCCAGACTGACGGATGCGCGCATGCAGGGGGGACAGGGCAGGGTCATCGAGAATGCACTCCGACTGGACCGGGTCCGTGCCGAGGGTCAACTCCGGGGCGGTGACGGGCAGGCGGGGAACCGGCGCGGGTGTGCCATCCGGGCTCAGGCGGATCAGCCAGGCGACGGCATCCCTGCCCTTGTCCACCTTCACCAGCCGCTGTGCCTTCTTTTTGCCGGTCGGAGGTTCAACGACGGCGGTAACAGGCTGGGTGAGGGGGTCTTCAAATTTCTGCCGGGTGGTTTTCCGCTGGAGACGTGCGTGGCGGAGCCGGCTGCCGAACAGGATGAACAGGAGGATCAAGGCGGCAAGCAGCACGATGACCCAGACGAGGATGGAACGATAGCGCGCCAGGATGGCGGACAGACCGGAGGGAGGCTTGATGACGGTGACGGTGACCGGCAGGCTGAAGCTGGAACCGGTCATGCCGAGACTGTCGGTCGCCTCCACCTTCAATTCATGCTGCCCGCTGGTGGTGTAGCCGCTCAGATCCCAGGTGAAATTCTCGAAAGGCGCGGAGGTGTTCTCGGCTGCAAGGACCCCATCCACATAGAGCGCGGTGCGCTTGATGGGACGGGGATGACCATCCGGAAAATCAAAGACGATCTCGAGCGGCAGTTCCTCGGGCAGCAGGATCCCGGGATTGTAGGGGTCGTCGGCCGGCGCGGAACGCGTCAACTGCGCCGGGAGCGCGACCAGGATGGGATTGGGGGGCTGGACGTTAAGTGTGAACTTCTGCGGAGCGGATGAAACGGATGCGTCCCCCAGCGAGACATCCACGCTCAATTCATGCTCACCGCTGGTGGTCAGCGCCGAGTTATAGGTCAGGCGGTAGACACGCCGGAGGGGTGTAAAGTACGCTTCAGGATCCGGCAGGGTCTCACGCCCCGAGAATGCCAGGTACCCGCCGCCCGTCTGCGCGGCGAGGGACTGGAAGAGCAGCGCGCTGGGATGTGAGAAATATTGCTCGCCGTCCACCATCCAGATGTGGATGCGCGTGTGCGTTTCCACCGCCCGTTTCCCAATGGTGGATAGCGCAGCCTCCAGCTGGGAATCCTCCATGTGGGGCGTAATGAAGAGGATGGCGCGCTTCATGCCCGGCTGCGGCGTGGAGGCAAGCGCCGCGTCCAGGGAAAGCGCGAGGGACTGGATGTTCGGCGTCGTGGCGCGGAACTGGGGCTGGAAGGCTGCGAAGCTGGCAAGCCAGGCTTCGGGAGTGGTATGCGCGATGAGCGGACCGGCAATGGTGACGAGGCTCAGGTCATCGGCTGTGGCGGTCTCCTCCGCCTGGCGCGCCTGCAGTGCCACCGCCCATGTGCCCAGCACCTGCTGGACACGCTGGTAGCGTGTGACGCCCTCCGCATCGCGCACATCCAGGGCGGTACCGGGATTGACCCCCACCACGATCTGCACGCCGATGGGGTCTTCGGTCAATTCCTGCACCTGCCGCGGCCTGCCGTCCTCCAGCGCAGCCAGCGAGGAGGGTTTTAGATCCCCCACGAACTGCCCGGAGGCATCGTACACATTCAGCAGGACGGATATCTTCGGGAAGGCGGAGGCGTCCGGGGGGGTGATCTCCGCATAGGCGGAGCTCTGGGCGGATCCGAAGGAGGCAGGCTGAAGGATGAAGGAAGAAAGAAGAAAAGGAAAGAAAGGAAACGGGACGCGGAAGAACCCGGAGAAATTCTCCGCGTTAATCCACATCCCATTTTCAGCCTGAAAAACCTACGCATTCGCATCGGGAACAACGGCGGTCTCTTCGGGCTTATGCGCCAGGCGCAGGTAGGTTAACAACCAGCTGGTTTTCATAAACACCATGCCGATCCCTTGAATAAAGGTCAGGATAGGGATAAAAAGCGCAATGCCAATGCCCGCAGCCCAAAGAAGCCCGTTTGAAATTTCCCCTTGCTCCCATAGCAGGATGGAGGGCGCAAAGAACATGGGCAGGAAAAAAAGGCATAATGACCAGGCTGGTCACCATCCCAACCCCCAAATAAATGATCAGCGCGATGATGAAGATGTTCATTTTGTTGGAGCGTAATATCTCCCAGGCACGGCGGACGGCATCCATTACACCCAGCCCATCCACGACGATCGCGGATTCAGCCAGTTCCATCCAAGCCAGGGTTGCAAACATCAAGGGATACATCAGGAATGTCAGCGGCATCAGACACAAACTCGCCAATCCCATGGTCAGGATGTTTCCAATGGTTTGAATGGCGAAAACCAGGGACATGACCAGCATCGTGATCAGCGCATACAGGAGCATCAAGCCAAGCAGGCGCAAGTAGAACGCGCGCCCATCACTGAATATTTCGCGGAAGGATACCTTCCCCGCGCCGCGCTCCGCTTTTAGTGCGCCCACGATCAATGCGGAACGGATGAGGGGCGCGACGCCGTAGGAAACCAACATGAACACGATAAAGCCGGCGCCGACGAGAATCCAGGGAAGCGGATTATCAAACCAGCGGTTTGGATCCCCCTCCGCCAGTATCATGAACCACGGTATAAACATCAGCGGGAGGATCAGATACATTGCAAAGGACAGCACAAAAGCAGCTCCCCATAAAGCCTTGTGCTTCCACGTGATCTGCCAGGCGCGGGCTCAGAACTTCGCTGAGGGGAAAATTCATGATGGCTCCTTCGTCGTCGCCAAAAAATCATCAGGCGGATGTTGATGCCCTGGCATTCAATCGTCCCGGGCGGCTTGCTCATACTATCATACACCGCCCGATTTATTCCGTCCACTTCGGTGACGATGTGGTTTGCCATGCGCTCCAGGAGTTCTTGCGGAGGGGATAGGAAAAGGACAAGGAAGAGCATAGGAGCAGGAATGCAGACACACGCGGAGGGTAATTCCGCGTGTGTCTGTAATGATTTGCTCTTTGGGAGAAGCCTACACATTTGCCTCGATCAGGGTGGGAGCCTCTTCGGGTTTGGGGGGCGTCAGCCGCAGGTAGGTCAGGGTCCAGGAGGCACCCATGAAGGTGTTGAGTATGCCGCTGGCAAGGATCATAAGCGGCAGCAGGAGGGTAAAGCACAGCCCGCCGATGATCAGGGGTGTCATGCTCCCTCCATCACCAGCCGCGAACGCCAGACCGGTGGGCAGGAAGATCGCGAGGATGGGGAGGACGAAGACCACGCCGACCACGATGGAAATGATCAGCAGGATCAAGCCCATGAGGATGACCGTTCCGGCGTTGTCCCGGGTGAGTGCCCAGCCGCGCCGGAAGCCGTCCCACAACCCGGCGTTCTCCTTGACGATGGCTACATTCGCCAGTTCAACGATCAGGTAAATGGCGATCGAGACCGGGATGAGCAGGCAGATCAACGGAAGGATGCACAGGAAGCCGATCCCGGCGGTCAATACCCCGAACAGGATGAACGGCATGAAGAGCAACCAGGAGATCAAGGCGATCAGGAAGGTTAATCCAAAGACGCGCCAGAAGTACGGCATGGAACCGCGGAAGAGCTCGCCAAACGAGAGCTTTTCGGCGCCTTCCTCCGCCTGGAGCGTGCCGCGGATCAACCCGATGCGCCCGACGGTGCCCAGGAAGATGCAGATCGCGATCAGCAGGAGAACGCCCAGGACGATGAGGATGATCGCCCACCAGTTGGCGGTCAGCCAATCGCCGATCCCGCCAAAGAAACGCTCCACCTCGCCCGTATTAAAAGGTGAATAACCGTTCGCATCCTCTTCCCAAATTCGACTGCCTCCGCCACCATCACCGCCCGCACCCCCGCGCGAACAACTGGCAAGGATGCCAAATATCCACAGGATCTTGTACTTCCAGGTGATCTTCCAGGCACGGGTCAGTACTTCGCCAAAGTTGAAACTCATAGGTAACTCCTTCGTTGAATTGCATGGCGGAAATCTGCCTTGCAATATCAATTACGTTATTCCCATTCAATGGTTGCGGGCGGTTTGCTCGTAATATCATACACCACCCGATTAATTCCGTCCACTTGGCCGGAATGCGGTTTACCGCCTTTCAGCGCGCAGTTTCAAACCCCCAGGAAAGCCTATGCGCTGGTATCGGGAAGTACGACCGGCTGGGCGGGACGCGGGCTGATTTCCAGGTAAGTCAGTGTCCAAGCCGTTTCCATATACGTGCGGACAACGCCGCTCAGGAACCAGTAGATGGGATAGTAGATAAGCGCAAATATACCTGCATTGATGAACGGCTGCCATGACTGGATGTTCCCATTCATGAAATCGATCATCAGGGGTCCGACGATGAAAAAATACGGCAGCGCGATCCCGACTTCGACTACCAAGCCCGCCAAAAAGAGAATAAACCCCACCCCCAAAAGCGTCACCAGGTTGCCGGTAAACACCCGCCAGCCATGCCGGATGGACGCGAAAATTCCAAGCTCTTCGATCAACAATGCACGTACGGCTTGTGCGAAATACAAGCTTAATGCAATAATAAAAGGTATAAGACAACAGCAGAACCCAATAAAAAACAAAATCATCCCAGCACCGACACCATCCGGGTTTCCACCCCCCAAGCCAACCAATCCGACGATAAGTGCCAACGTTACGCCCACAAAAAGAATGAAAAACGGCAACCAGATCACCAGTGCCAGACCAATCATCCTCCAAAAATAACGCAGGCTTTCGGTGAATAACGAGGTAACCTTAAAGTCTCCACTCCACCATCCGCGTGATACGCACCGCGAACCAACCCAATTTGTCCCACAGTGGTAATAAAGATTTGAATTATTATCGATAATAGGACAATAAACACTAACGTGTAAATAAACCATGGATTGTCGCTGAACCAGTCCCCCATGCGCTGACCCAGCTCATCAATCTGGCGCATCATCTCAGACGGAATTTGATTATTTGCCGAATCGTAGGAGTTCCGTACATTGTTCGAGTTACTCCCCCCCTGAGCACAACTGGCTAGCATGCCGAACAGCCACAGCGCGTGAAATTTCCAGGTGATCTTCCAGGCACGGGTCAGTACTTCGCCAAAGTTGAAATTCATAGGTAACTCCTTCGTTGAATTGCATGGCGGAAATTTGCCATGCAATATCAATTACGTTATTCCCATTCAATGGTTGCGGGCGGCTTGCTCGTAATATCATACACCACCCGATTAATTCCGTCCACTTCGTTGACGATGCGGTTGGACACCCTCGCCAGCAGGTCATGCGGCAGGCGCGCCCAATCGGCGGTCATGAAATCCTCGGTCGTCACGGCCCGGATCGCCGCCGCTTCCTGGTAGGTGCGCTGGTCGCCCATCACGCCCACCGAGCGCACGGGCAGCAGCACCACGAAAAGCCTGGCGAGGTGTCTCGCGCACCCTTTCCCAAAAATCCCGCCGCTGGACAATTCCTCGATCAGGATCGCATCCGCCGCCCGCAGACGGGACACGCGTCTCGCGCGTCACCTCCCCGAGACAGCGCACGGTCAAGCCCGGACCCGGGAACGGCTGCCGCCAAACCAGCGACTCAGGCAGCCCAAGCGCTTCGCCCACCGCACGCACTTCATCCTTGAACAGATATCGCAACGGCTCGACCAGTTCGAACTGCATATCCTCCGGCAGCCCGCCGACGTTGTGATGGGTCTTGATCTTCTCCGCCTTGTTCCGGTCCGGCGCGGACGACTCGACCACATCCGGGTAGATCGTCCCCTGCACCAGAAACCGCGGCTGCCCAAGTTGCCTTGCCTGCGCTTCAAAGATGCGGATGAACTTCTCGCCGACAATATTTCGCTTCTGCTCCGGTTCCGTGACTCCCTTCAAGGCGGACAGAAATTCATCCGCCGCATCCACCGTGATCAGTTCGGCATGCAGGCTGCTCGCGAAAAGCCGAAGCGACCTGCTCCCCTTCGTTCTTGCGCAGCAAGCCCGGTATCCACAAAGACCGCCACCAGCTGGTCACCGATCGCCTTATGCACCAGCGCCGCTGCCACGGAAGAATCCACGCCGCCCGAGACAGCTGCCAGCACGCGTTCACTCGCCCACCTGTGCGCGGATCCGCGCCACGCGAATCCTCGATGATCGAGGCAGGCGTCCAATCGGGCTTGACCCCGCAAATATCGACCGCAAAATGCTTGAGCAGTTTCATCGCCATTCGGGGTGTGATGCACTTCGGGATGGAACTGCACGCCAAAATACTTTGCGCTGACAGATCGCCCATCGCCGCATAGGGACTGTTCCCGGCTCCGCGCCAGCGCCACGAAATCCTGCGGGCAGTTCGCGTGATGCGGTCACCGTGCGACATCCAGACCCTTGGCAGACCCATCGAGCACGGTGCTGGGAATGAGCGGCTGGATCTCCGCCGTGACCATACTCGCGCTGCGCGGATGGATCCACCCTGCCGCCCAGCGCGTGGGTCAGCGCCTGCATCCCGTAGCAGATGCCGAGGATGGGCAGACCCGACTTCAGGATGAAATCCTGGATGTATGGCGCGCCCTCTTCATAAACGGACTTGGGTCCGCCGGAGAGGATGAACCCCTTTGGCTGAATGGAAAGGATCTTTTCCTGCGGCGCGTCCCAGGGGAACAACTCACAGTAGACCTGCGCCTCGCGCACGCGGCGGGCGATGAACTGGGCATATTGGGAACCGAAATCGAGGATGGCGATGGAATTCATAAAATTACCGTAGGGGCATACGAGGATCGATTAACCATCGTACCAGTCACTACTCACTCATCCCTGAACTCGATCTTCCCATCTTCCATCTTCGTGATGCATGCCAGTGACTCGATCGGCACGCCCAGCGGTTCCAGCGCGGCGCGCCCGCCTTCAAAGATCTTTTCGATCAATGCACCGATGCCCACCACGCTTGAGCCGGAGGCTTCCGCCAGGCGGACAAGTCCAAGGATGGTCGCACCGGTGGCAAGGAAGTCATCGATGATCAGGATCTTTTCGCCGTTCGCCATGTATTCCGGCGAGACGATCAACTCCACCATGCGTCCCTTCGTGTGCGAGGGCGCCAGCGTGAGATAGACCTGGTCCGGCATCGTGATGGGTTTGTGCTTGCGCGCGTAGACCACCGGCAGTCCGAGGTGGATGGCGGTCGTCAACGCAGGTGCAATGCCCGAGATCTCCGCGGTCAGGATCTTGGTTGCGCCGAGCCGGGCGAACCGGCGCGCAAATTCCCTGCCGCAGGCATCCATCAAAAGCGGATCCACCTGGTGGTTGACAAAACTATCCACCTTTAGAATGCCGTTGCCAAGATTCTTCCATCCCGCAGAATGCGCTCCTTGAGTTCCTTCACCTGTTCCTCCTCGTCCAGACAATTTTCTTCGCATTGTACAACCATGAACCCAAACCTGCCAGAGGCGGATGATAATACCCGCCTCGTGCAGCGTGTGTTAGAATTTCCCACCATGAATGAACGACCGAAACTCGTGCTGGCATCCAATTCCCCGCGGCGGAAAGACCTGCTTGCGCTGGGCGGATGGCAGTTCGAGATCATCGTCTCGGACACCGACGAGAGCCTTCTGCCGGGTGAATTGCCGCGTGATTATGTCCGCCGGCTGGCGATCGAGAAGGCGAAAGCCTGCTCAGCCAGGGCGGATGCATCCCAACTGATCCTTGCCGCGGATACCACCGTGGTGGCTGGGGATTCGATGCTGGGCAAACCCGCCGACCCTGCGGAGGCAGAACGCATGCTCCGCCAGCTGCGCGGCCGCGTGCACCAGGTTTACACCGGCATCGCCCTTCTGCGCGCCAGGGATGGGAACCTGTTGACCGATGTGTGCGTTACAGATGTACCGATGCGCCCTTATTCGGACGATGAGATCAAGGCATACGTGGCAACCGGCGATCCGCTTGATAAAGCCGGTGCCTACGCCATCCAGCACCCGGACTTTCAACCCGTGGAAAACATGCAGGGTTGTTATGCCAGCGTGATGGGCTTGCCGCTGTGTCACGTCACCCGCCTGCTGGCACAAATGGACATGCAGCCGGGCAGCAATGTGCCCGGCAACTGTCAATCCTTTTTGGATTACGAGTGCCCTGTCTATGCCGGCATCCTGGGCAGCAATTTGATCGTTGAAAGGAAATGAATGAAAATACTCCGCTGGCTTTCCCCCGCCATCGTACTGGTGCTCCTCACGGGCTGTGCCACAGGGAACGGTCCCATTCGTTCGTTCTTCCCCACCCCCACCCCCCTGCCCACCATACAGGTTGGCATCACCAGCGTCCCGGACGTGACGCCGGTCATGAAAGCCTTCCTGGAGGCACTTGAAGAATGAAGATTACCCTTCGATGTATGCCCTGCTTAACAAGCAGACGCAGGAGAGCATTGACCAGGAGGGATTTTCGACGCGCTACCGGGAGGCGCTCAACACGCTGAGCGCGATCAGCCTGGACTATGAGGTCTTCGACGCAACCGTCACACCCTACGCCGCCCAGATCCCCTTCCGCATCACGTATCACTCCACGCTGGCAGGCGACATCAGCCGCGACATGACCGCCCGGATAAACCTGGAAGACGGCACCTGGCGCATCCAGTGGGATGAAAGCCTGATCCTGCCGGAACTGGCGGGAGGCAACCGCATCATGCTGGACTGCATCGCCCCCGCCCGTGGCGAGATCTATGACCGCGCCGGGGAACCACTGGTGACCACCACCGAGGCGGTTGCCCTGGGCGTGGATACAGGCACGGTCAACTTTGACAGGTTGTTCGATCTCACCCGTGAACTCTGGCGCCTGACAGGCGTCAACTATGAAACTCTGAACAATAGAATAATCGCATCCGGACCGGGCTGGTATATTCCAGTTGGCACAACTTCCCGGGAGGAAGGTGCGCGCCTGTTGAGCATGTCGTTCAGCGGTCTGGTCATCAATCCCTACACCTCGCGTTACTATCACAACAGTGGTTCCGCCTCCCAGACCCTGGGCTACACCCTGAGCATCTCCCCCGAGAACATCGATTCCTATAAGCGGCAGGGATACTGCGGCAATGAACGCGTCGGCTGGGCGGGCGTGGAAAAGGAGGAGGAGACTGTCCTGTCCGGTGAACACGGCGGCACGCTTTACATCGTCAACCCGCAGGGTCAGATCGTCTCCAACCTCGCGCAGAAGGAGGAAAAACCCTCCAGCAATGTCTACCTGACGCTGGACAAGGACCTGCAAAACTACGCAGAAATGGCGCTGGCTGGATTCACGGGCGCGGCGGTGGTCATCGAGCGCGACACCGGTCGCGTGCTTGCCATGGCCTCCTCGCCCGGCTTTGACCCCAACCTGTTCGACGCCCTTAATCGCAACAACGCGGACCTGCTCCCCGAACTGCTTAATGATGCCGAGCGCCCGATGTACAACCGCGCCACGCAGGGACAGTATCCACTTGGTTCGGTCTTCAAGGTCATCACGTTTTCCGCCGGGCTGGAAAGTGGTCTCTATCTTCCCGAGACCACCTACGATTGCCAGTACGATTTTAACGAACTATCCAGGACCGCACCCTGCATGACTGGACCTGGGATCACTGCCAGACCAGGATCCGCAACGGACTTTTTTGCAACACGAGCGACAGCCAACCCTCCGGTCTGTTGACCCTGTCGGATGGATTGATGCGCTCCTGCAACCCATATTTCTGTCATATCGGGCTGGACCTTTACCGCAACGATCGCGGCTCGGATATTGCCAAAATGGCGCGCGGCTTTGGGCTCGGGTCTCCCACCGGCATCGTGGGTGTGGAGGAGGAGGGCGGTCAGATCCTCGACGCGGCTGGCGAGATCGAGGCCACCAATCAAGCCATCGGTCAGGGCGACGTGCTGGTCACCCCCCTGCAGGTGGCACGTTTCATGGCAGCCATCGGCAACGGCGGGACATTGTACCGCCCGCAATTGATCGAAAAGATCGTCAACGCGGACGGCACGATCAGCGACCCGTTTGAACCCGAGATCGTCGGCACACTTCCCATCCAACCCGATCGTCTTAAAGCGCTGCAGGAAGCCATGAAAAATGTCATCTTCAACTCGCGCGGTACAGCCTATTTCAGGTTGGTGCAACGGGCAAACTTCTCCTTCCCCGCGGCAGGCAAGACCGGCACCGCCGAATCGAATATCCCCGGGTCGCCGCACGCCTGGTTTGCGGGATACACCTACAATAATTACAATGGCATGCCGGATATCGCCGTGGCGGTCATCGTGGAATATGTTGGCGAAGGCTCCGATTACGCAGCACCAATTTTTGCTGCGATCCTCGAAAGTTACTACTTCGGCAGCCCGCGCAGCGAACCCTGGTTCGGTCCGATCGGCGGTCCACTTAATACCCCAACCCCCTTTGGCGGGATCCCGACCAGGACCCCCAAACCCAAATGAGGCAGCCACCCCATGCCTGAAATACAACTCCCCGGTCTGATCGTCCGCGCCCAATCCGGTTTCTTTACCGTGGAGACCGGGGAGGGCGCGGTCGTCTGCCAGCTGCGCGGGAAACTCAAGCAGGGACGCCATGACGGCGACCTGGCGGCGGTCGGTGACCGCGTCCAGATCACGCGCTTGGAGCGACGGGTCCGGGATGATCGAGACGGTGGAGGAACGGAAACGGTCCATCGTGCGCCTTGACCCCAGACCCAGGGGTTTCTATCAACAAATATTGCTGGCAAATTGCGACCAGGCGGTCTTCGTCTTCGCCTGCGCGCATCCGGACCCAAAGCTCCGGATGCTTGACCGGTTCCTCGTGATCGCGGAAAAACAAAAGATCCCCGCCATCATCGTCGCCAACAAAATCGACCTGGTGGAGGACCCGGGAAAAATATTCGGGCTGTACGAACCGCTGGGATACCATGTGATCTACACCTCCGCCGAGACCGGTGCAGGCGTGGATGAACTGCGCGGGGCACTGGCAGGGAAGATCAGCGCCCTGGCTGGACCGAGCGGCGCGGGAAAATCCTCGCTGCTCAACGCACTGCAACCGGGACTGGGTCTGAGAGTGAACGATGTCAGCGAGGCGGTCAACAAGGGCAAACACACCACCGTGGCGCGGCAGCTCATCCCGCTCGTGGACGGTGGGTATATGGCGGATACCCCGGGTTGGAAATCACTGGCGCTCTGGGATACCGAGCCCGAGGAGATGGACGCGTATTTCCCCGAACTCGCACCGCTGGTCATGGACTGCCAGTTCAGCGACTGCTCACACACCCACGAACCGGGCTGCGCCGTGCTGGCGGCGTTGAAAGCAGGAAGGATCCACCCGGAAAGATATGACTCATATTTAAGGTTGAGAGCCGGGCAGGAATAAGAATGCTGGGTACAATTTACCCGAATCACTGACGATGACTGACAACTGGAATCTCCTTGGTCATAACTGGGCAGTGGACATGCTGCGCCGCCACATTGCCACAGGCGAGACGCGCCATGCCTATCTCTTCACGGGACCCGTCGGGGTGGGGCGCCGTTCGCTGGCACTGGCTTTCGCCCGCGCCCTGAACTGCACGAACCCGCCCGCACCCGGGGATTTCTGCGGGCAATGCCGCGACTGCAGCCAGGTCTCCCGCCTGGGGCATCCCGACCTGTACATCATTGAACCCACCATCAAGAACCCGGATGATCCAAAAGAGCTGATTCCCGATACCTACGGAGAGATCCGCATCCAGCAGATCCGCGAACTGCAGCGGGTGATCAATCTGAAACCATATCAAGCCCGGTATCGTCCGATCGTCTGCCTGAGATTCAATCAAGCCAATGCCGAATCTTCGAATGCCTTCCTGAAGACCCTGGAGGAGCCTCCCCCACACGCCATCCTGCTGCTGACAGCCGACAACCCCGAATCGCTCCTGCCGACGGTCGTCTCGCGCTGCGAGGTGCTCAGGCTCAGACCGCTGCCCATCGAACTGGTGGAAGCAGAGTTGAAACGCAGGGGCGCGGAGGATGAGCATGCGCGCCTGATCTCCCATCTCAGTGCAGGGCGTCCCGGTCATGCCATCCGCCTCCTGGAAGACAAGTCCCTGCTGGAGTCCCGCAAACAATACCTGGATGATCTGCAGAGGCTCCTTTCCGCCTCGCGCGTGGATAAATTCACATACGCCGCGAAACTGGCAAAGGACAAGGATGTGATGCGGCAGACCCTGGTGCACTGGCTGTCACTCTGGCGGGATGTGCTGCTGCGGGTTGCCAATGCAGATGCCCCGCTTGAGAACGTGGACCGGATGGCGGAGATCGACGGGCTGGCGAACAGGCTGGATCTCGCCACCGCCCGCGCCCGCGTGGGCGAGGCGGAACGCGCCATCCGCCAGGTGGAGCAGAACGTGAATACGCGCCTGCTGGCGGAAGTGTTGTTGCTGGGCTGGAATAATAAAGGAGTGGCATGAACTGGCAGGGAATCATCATCGGTATTTCCGCTTTTCTCATCATCGGCATTTTTCATCCCATCGTGATCAAGGGCGAATATTACCTGGGCAAAGGAATCTGGCCGGTCTTCCTGGTGGTGGGGGTGATCAGCATCATCGGGACGCTCTTTATCGATAACGTTCTCCTGGCGGCAGTGACGGGGGTCTTCGGCTTTTCCTGCCTGTGGAGCATCCAGGAGATCTTTGAACAGGAGGAGCGCGTCCGGAAAGGCTGGTTCCCGGCAAACCCCAGGCGCCCGGTGAGCCGAAAAGATTAATGCCTCGTCCGAAGAGTGGTCGAGATGGTCGAAGGGCAAAGGGCGGTTAATGGTTAATGGAGAATGGATCATGGGTGATAGAGAGTAGAGAGGAGTGAATAGTGAATGGTGAATAGTGTTCAGTTTGCGGTGATCAGTGTTCAGTGAACGGAGGAAGAAGGAGGGATGAGGGAGCAAACTCGTTTGGGGGAAGCCAAAAAACCTGCCGCGAGGAGTTCGCGATTCAAAAAGCGATTTAATTATGTCCAGACAATCATTTTCGAGGGGAAAACGGTAATTTTTTGACAAAAATCGAGGAGTTTTGAGGGGAGCCAAGAAGGGGGACGAAAAATTCAATGATCGATTTGAACCTCTTATCAATTCCATTTTCCCTTTAAGGCAGTGCGCGGTTTTTATGCAAAATTGCACATTTTTGAGGGGTAGTTTGGGAGGATGTATGGACAAGCGGAATCAATGGTGAAATAGGTGATGACGTGTTCAAGAGTGATCGATGTGGACGATGGGGATGACCTGCAAGATGAGCTGATATCGGGTAATGCTCAGAAGATTGCTTCAAAGGAGTGCACCCTCGGCGATGACAGTAGCGGGTGGATAACTATTGAGAAAGATGATATTGCGGTCCGATTTTTTTAAAATCTAAATTTGAACAAACGAATCCCTTCTGGTGGGTGTGGTAAGAGTAGGGGCATTCGATATTGAGGAACGAAGAGGAACGAACCTTCTTCCGGCTAAGTAGTCAGGGGGGTGTGTAGTTTGGTTGTAGAAGGTTACTGGTTCCATGCGAGCAGTGTCCATAATATTCAAATAGTCCCGACTTCCTTAGGGGCGTCGGGACAGGGTTATTTTAGAACAATTGTTCTTATTTGTCAAGGAGGGATTTTACAGATCGGATGGGGAAGCGAAGGGGCACAAGTGAAATGCGAAACAGGAGACCTGCGGTCATGGGAGCGGCGGGGTCGGGAGACCCACGCCGAGCGAGTAATACTTCGTTACTTCGTCTCTCGTGATAATTGAATTCATAATAGCCGCCGATAAAAGCTCCAGGGAACCCGCGGTCATATTCTAGACGAAGTAGTGACAGTAAGAAAATATGGCCATTTTCCAAGTTTAATAACAGAAACTTTTATTAATTCCTAAATCGTTAACATAGCATAATATTGTGGTGACAAAATAAGAAGTAAAAAAAAACGATTGTCGCAATGGCCTTTGAGCAAGATATACGGTTGAATAAGACCAAAATAACTATCAGTTCAAAGATAAAACGAAATACCGGTATGATACTCATCGCTTTTCTATTCCGGATTAATCTGGTCCCGCAGCACAAACGGCAAGTATACTAATGCTAACCTAATATTTACCAAAAGCAACACAACCAATAATCTGCATAAGATCATAACTATCTTGTCCATTGACAATTGAAGTAATAGCCTCCGTATCCAAATTGCGGAACGAATGTAAGCAGAAATTGTGCCAAGGTTATTAAGGAAATACTGCAATGCTTTAAATTGAGCTTTTACAGTTCATTGCTCACTACTTTATGCACCTTGAAGAAGAATAGCTTGAAAAATCAAGTAGAGGAAATATCCACTGATATAAAATAACAAAGGGGGATGGTTGTACTTGCCTATCAAAGCAATTACAAGCAAGAAGTCACTGCGATTATGTTTTCCACATTTTTCCGGTATCGTTAATACTTCATATTTGTTAATTACTGATTAACCATAGTCTTTCTCTTGCATTTATTTTGCTCAAGTTCTCCATTATGTACACCCTCGCATCAACGAAGTTCAATCCAATATCCATTTGGATTTGACACTGTGGAATAATAGCTGATCTGTCATTGTTGCCGCAGTAGAAATCATTTCTCTCGCTCGGCGAGGGTGTCCTCACCCCGCCGCTGGATTGACCGAAGGTCTCCGCGTTAAACCCTGGCACACCCATAGACCCATCATACTACAGCCAATAATCACTTTGCGACGAATGACGACCCGATGGCGGAGGGGGTTGCATTTCGCCATTCCCCGCCGGAGGTCACTTGACCCTGTTCACAATGTGCATTAAAATAGCGTCCGCCTTGCCTCTGTAGCTCAGTGGATTAGAGCGTTTGGTTGCGGACCAAAAGGTCGCGTGTTCGAGTCGCGCCAGAGGCGCCATTACGAGGAGCGGAGTAACCGCTCCTGTTTTATTCCATGGACAAATATCAGATCCTCCTGACCAACGATGACGGCATCCAATCCCCCGGTCTCTGGGCTGCGGCGGAGGCTTTGTCCGCGCTTGGGTATGTGACGGTGGCAGCCCCGCGCGACCAGTCCTCCGGGATGGGTCGCAGCCTGCCCGGCACCTCGGATGGGATCATCAAGCCGGAGACGCTGGTGGTACATGGACAGCCGTGGACGGTCTACGCGGTGGGCGGCAGCCCGGCGCAGGCGGTCCTGCATGCCATCCTCGAGATCATGCCCCAAAAGCCGGACCTGGTCGTTTCGGGGATCAACTATGGGGAGAACATCGGGACCGGCATCACCGTCTCAGGGACGGTGGGGGCAGCCATGGAAGCAGCCGCCCTGGGGCACAAGGCGCTGGCGGTCTCCCTGCAGACGGACCAGAAATATCATCTTTCCTATTCACGCGATATGGATTTCACCGCCGCCGCCCAATTCACCGCCTACTTCGGGCGCATGCTGCTCGAAAAACAATTTCCCGAGGATGTCCAATTATTGAAGGTGGAAGTTCCCTCCGAGGCGACCTTTGAAACGCCCTGGGAGCTCTGCCGCCTTGCACGCCAGCGATATTACGAACCGCTCAAGCCCGAACGTGATTCCTGGGATGTCGCGACCAAGGTCGGTTACCGGGAGGCTGCCCGTGTGGAAGGTGAACCCGAGGATACAGACGCCTACGTGATGCGAAAAAAAGGTCATATCGCGGTCACCCCCATCAGCCTGGACCTGACCTCGCGCGTGGACCTGGTTGACCTGGAACAATTCATGCGCAAATAAAAAACAGGCTTTGCAGCCTGTTTTTGTTTACAGATGCGGCGATATCTTCGCCACCAGTTTCTCCTTCGACTGGAAACCCGTCATGCGCTCCTGCAGTTTTCCATCCTTGAAGAACATCAGGGTCGGGATGCCCAGGATGCCATACTGGTTCAACAGCGCCGGGATTCTGATCGGCGTCCAGTTTCACAACCTTCATCTTATCCTGCCAGGTCTCAGCAACTTCCTTCACAATGGGCTCCAGCATGCGGCACGGGGCGCACCAGACAGCGGTGACATCCACCAGCACGGGTTCAGCGGAATGGATCACATCCGCGTCAAAGGTATCCTGTGTTACATATTTCAATTCGCTCATGTTTCCTCCGAGGCTTGGACGACGGCAGGCGCACTTCTATTACGTTGACGCACCTGATTTCACATGTTAGAATGCAACCCGCCTGTTTTTCGGGCGCGTAGCTCAATGGCAGAGCAGTGGCCTTTTAAGCCATTGGTTGAGAGTTCGAATCTCTCCGCGCTCACTCAAATCCTCCCTCACCGGAGGATTTTTAGTTTCCGCGAGAAAACCGTCTTCCCCGCTCAAATTACGGCTGTTTCAAAACCTCAAGCATCTTGTCATGGATGGCGGGACCGGCTGCCAGGACGGACTGCGGGGGTAATAAATAATCACTCCCGCCCTGCAGGTCGGTGACGCGCGCCCCGGCTTCCTCGGCGATCAGACCGCCCCCCGCCACGTCCCATGGCTGGAGCGAGAGTTCCCAATACCCGTCAAAGCGCCCTGCCGCCACATAACACAGGTCCAGCGCGGCGGACCCAAGGCGCCGGACTCCCTGCGTGATGCGCGCGAACCGCCCGAAGTATTCCAGGTTGTTGACCTTTGCCGTCCACGTGTTGTAGGGGAAACCTGTGACCAGCAGTGACTGCTGGAGTTCCGCAGTGTTCGAGACCTGGAGCGGACGACCGTTCAAGTGCGCGCCGCCTCCCCTCTCCGCGCTGAACATCTCATCGCGCATGGGGTCGTAGACAACCGCCAGGCGGGTCTGTCCCTCCCAGGCACAAGCCATGGAGACACAGAAGATCGGCACAGCGTGGGCATAATTCACCGTCCCGTCCAGCGGATCGATATACCAGGTCAGGTCGCCGCCCCCGCTTTCGCCGCTTTCCTCCGCGATGAACCGGCTCTCCGCCCAGCGCTTCCTGATCTCACCCAGCAGGAATTGCTCGGATTGGTGGTCGATCTCGGTCACCAGGTCGATCACACCCTTGAAGCTGCACATCGTGTTCCTTGTCATACCCATCCCGCAGGATTTTTCCCGCTGCGCGCGCCAGGGCTTCGATCTCCTTGATATCAGGATGTTTCATGCGCCGGTTCCGGTCCACGCGCGATTATTAAAATCCATCTGCATACTCATCTCCTGCCATTCCATTCATCGATCAGGCGCTCAAAATAATCATCAAGATACTGCAGGCGTTCCTCCGCAATGGCGCGCGCCGTGGCGGTGAACATGCGATCGCGCACCTTGCGAAGTTTGAACAGATGCTCGTGATACGCGCTGTGCGCCTCGCCCTCGACCTCCCTGCCTGTTTCCAGGAACTGCTGCGAGGGCGGCACGTACCAGGGCGTTTTTGCCAGCGTGGCATATCCGATCACGCGCGCCACGCCGATCGCCCCCAGCACATCCAGCTTGTCCGCATCGAACAGGATCCTTGCCTCGAGCGTCTGGGGTGTTTCCGTGCCGCGGTAGCGGTGCGCGCGGATGCAGTGCTGTACCGCTGCGATGCGTTCCGCATCCCAGCCCTCCTCCGCCAGCACCTGCGCGGCAAACCCGGCGGAGGCATGGTGGTGGTCCACGCGGGATTCGTGCCCGGGCGTTGCCCCCTCGGCGTCATGCAAGAGCGCGGCAGCGCGCACGATCTCCAGGTCCGCCCCCTCCGCCCCTGCGAGTCGCTCCGCCATGCGGTAGACGCGCAGCACATGCTCAAAATCATGCACGGGATCAGAGTCCGTGTACCAGGCACGGGCTTGTTCGATGGTGGGCATGCCTAGTTCTCCGTTTCGGCGCGCAGCGAATCACTCCACTTGATGCCCTCGCGCGCCAGGAAGTATGCGCCCAGGATCGTCGGCGCGAGCCACAGGGCAATGTGCAGCACCAGGGTGTAACCGGTGGCGGTCGCCTTGTCCACCCCATAGGCAGTCAGCACTGCAATGCCCGGCGTGTCGAACGTCCCCACATAGCCCGGTGCGGATGGGATGGTGGTCGCCAGGTTGACAATGCCGTTCATCAGCATCAGCGCGAAGAATGAGACGCTGAAATCAAAGGCATGCATCACGAACCAGTATTTTCCGGTCTCCAGCAGCCAGATGACCACCGAGGTCAGGAAGACCATCAACACGTTGAGAGGGGAGCGCAGGGAAGCCAGCCCATCCAGGAACTTGCTCATGATGCCGGTGCTTTTTTCGTGCAGCCGTTTGGGCAGCAGGTGTTGGATGAACCAGGAACCGAACCGCGCGGTGATGGTTGGGAACATCGCCGCCAGCAGGAAGACCACCAGCGCGCCGGCAAAGGCAGCCGCCCCCCAGATCGAGAGCGTCTGGATGTCCCCGACAAAACCGGAGTCGCTGTTGATGCGCGCCAGCTCGGGCAGGTTGAGGAACACGAATGCCAGCATCACCACGCCGTCGAAGATGCGTTCCACGATGACGGTTGCCAGCGATGCCGATACAGGCACGCCTTCCCTGCGTTTCAGGATGACCGCCCGCAGCACTTCCCCGGCGCGGGCGGGATAGATGTTGTTGCCCATGTACCCGATGCACACGATGGGGAACATCTTTTTTGTGGAGATCGGCTTGATCGGGCGCAGCAGGTAATGCCAGCGCCATGCCCGCGCCCACAGCCCCACCAGGTAGACCGCCACGCCGGGGATCAGCCACCAGTACTCGGCGGATTTGACCGCCTCCCAGAATGAAGCCCAGTCCAACCCGCGTACAGCCCAATACACAAAAACAAGGCTGATGACCAGCCCGAGCCAGAAATGCCACTTTTTCATGCGGGCGATTTTATCATGCCGCATCACCCGCCCCCTGCGATATAATTTCTTCATGAAGAGCGGCTGCATTGTCATCGTCGACTTCCATCCGTGAACCATGAATCATGCTAGAATAAATTTGTGACCACCATCCCGGACCGCATTGCCATTATTAAAGAAGATACACCTGTTCAGCGGCTTGTCTGATGACGAACTGAACAGCGTGGCAGAGGCATTGACGGACGTGCCGTTCAATGCAGGCGACGTGCTGATCAAGCAGGGGACGCGCGGCGATACCTTCCATATCATTAATCGAGGCTATGTGAAGGTGGTGCGCCAGCAGGGAAAGTTCGAATGGACCCTGGCAAACCTGGTACCGCAGGATTTTTTTGGTGAAGAGGAACTGTTCACCAAAAGCACGCGCACAGCCTCCATCATTGCGACCAGTGACGGCAGCATGCTGGTGCTGCAGCATGCGAAGATCAGCGAGTTGATCAAGCAGACCCCGAAGTTGAAACCCAATTTCCAGGTGGTCATCTCCACGCACCAGCTCTGGCGGCGTTTGCGTTTCAAATGGGTGCGCCCGGATGAGGTGGTGTATTTCCTCGCCCGCAAGCACCCCATCAAGCTGTTTCAATCGCTCGTGCTTCCCTTCTTCGCGCTCTTCATCCCCGCCGCGGCGGGTGCCTGGGGACTGCTGGCAGGCACCAACTGGATGTTCGCGATCGCCCTGGTGCTGCTCTTCCTGATCGCGCTCTGGGTGGTCTGGCAGGTGATCGATTGGGGGAACGACTACTACGTGGTGACCAACCAGCGCGTGGTCTGGATGGAGAAGGTGATCGGTCTCTTCGACAGCCGCCAGGAGGCGCCGCTCGGCACGATCCTTTCGGTGGGCGTGGAGACGGACATGCTCGGCAGGTTCCTGGATTACGGGCATGTGATCGTCCGCACCTTCGTGGGCAAGATCCCCTTCAACCATGTCAGTCATCCCCATCACGCCTCGCACCTGGTGGAGGAATACTGGGGACGCGTCAAGGAGCGCAACCTGAGCAGCGAGAAGGAGCTCATGAAGGACGCCATCCGCAAACGCTTGAACCTGCCGGTCCCCGAAAAGCCGGTTCCCCCGCAGGAACCGCAGACCTATTCCAGGTTGAGGCATCCCAGCGCGCTGAAACTGTTCCTTTCCAACTTTTTCCGCCTGCGCCTGGAGGACGGTGAGACGATCACCTACCGCAAGCATGCATTTGTCCTCCTGCAGCAGATCTGGCTGCCCTCCCTGGTGCTGATCGTGTTGTTCGCATTCTGGCTGGGACGCATCATCTATCTTGCCGATCACCCGCAGCAGGTGCTTGCCACCTGGCAGGCGGGCGTGGGTTTGGTGGTGGATTCGCTGGTCCTGGCGCTCCCGGTCATTTCCGTCCCCTTCCTGCTCTGGTGGATCTATCAATACTGGGACTGGACCAATGACATCTTCCAGGTGACCACCGACCAGATCATTGACATCGACAAGAAACCCCTGGGTACCGCGGAGCGCCGCGCGGCCTCGCTGGAGAACATCCTCAGCACCGAATATGAGCGCATCGGGCTGCTGGGTAATATTTTCAACTTTGGCACGGTCTACATCTCGGTCGGCGGATCGAAGCTGGAGTTCCAGGATGTCTACGATCCCGCCACGGTCCAATCGGATATCGACCGCCGCCGCATGGCGCGCGCGGCAGCCAAAAGTGCCGCCTCCGCCGCCATCGATCGCGAGCGCATGGCGGAATGGCTGGCGACCTACCACATGAATTCAGAGGAACTCCGCCGCGAGCAGGGACCGCTCCCGCCCAATCCAGAGTAAAATCGGGGCGCACATCTGATCAGACGAATGGGGATGGAACTGGACCTCCATTCCCTCTTCTTCATCGTGATGATTTCTTTTAGAGGCAGGCATGACCTTACGCACCATCGTCACACTCCCGGAGCCTGTGCTTCGCCGCAAAGCCCGGACCGTGACCACCTTTGACAAAAAACTGCAGACCTTGATCGACGATATGATCGAGACCATGCGCGCCGCGCCCGGGGTGGGTCTTGCCGCGCCGCAGGTGGGCATCTCGAGCCGCCTTATTGTTGTTGAATATTATGAGAATGAGCAGGCTGAGGAGGCGGAGGAAGAGGCGAAGAAGAAGGTCTGGGTGCTGCTCAACCCCGAGATCGTGAAGACCTCGCAGGAGAAGGTCATGGGCATCGAGGGCTGCCTCTCCGTCCCGGACCTGGTCGGCGAGGTGGAGCGCCACGAGTCCATCCAGATCAAGGGGCTGAACCGTCACGGGCAGCCGATGCGCGTCAAGGCAAAAGGCTGGCTGGCACGCATCTTTCAGCACGAGATCGACCACCTGAACGGGGTGGTCTTTACCGACCTGGCAACCAACGTCTGGCTGCCTCAAACCGAGGAAGAAAAGGAAGACCTGGTCTAGTGATCTCCATTCATCGCATCACCGCCGCGGACCTTCCCCGCCTGCGTCAGTTCTGGGAGAAACAGTGGGCTGGCGACTTCGTGGTCGCCCACGGAACCACCTATCACCCCGAGAACGTGAGCGGCTTCATTGCCCTGGACGACAATGACTGGATCGGTCTGATCACCTACACCTTCCTGGAAACCGATTGCGAGATCGTCTCCCTCGACAGCCTGCGCGAGAACCAGGGCATCGGCACCTCCCTGGTGGATAAAGTGGTGGAGGAAGCCCGGGCGAACCAGTGCCGGAGCGTCCACCTGACCACCACCAACGATAACCTGCGCGCCCTGGGCTTTTACCAGAAACACGGATTTAGATTATCCGCCCTGCGCCCGGGCGCGCTGGACGAAACCCGCAAACTGAAACCGGACATCCCGCTCACCGGTGAGAACGGCATCCCCATCCGGGACGAGATCGACCTCGAAATGATCCTATAGGATTCACCCGGGATCCTGGATGGCTGCAGTCAGCACATGCACCTGAAACATCTCTCCCTCACCAATTTCCGAAATTTCACCCGCCTGGACATCGACATTCCACGGCGGTCTGTTTTATTGGTGGGCGATAATGCCCAGGGCAAGACCAGCATCCTGGAAGCCGTCTACTTCCTCGCCGCGCTGACCTCCTTCCAGACCAACGCCGACAGGCAGATGGTCAACTTCCTGGAGGCGCGAAAAACTCCCGCCGTGGGCAGGATCGTGGGGGAATATATGCGCGGCACCCGCAGCCACAAACTGGAAGTGCGCCTCATCCTTGAACCCAGCGGCATCAACGGTCAGAGGCTCCGCAGGGAGATCCTGCTGGACGGCGTGAAGAAGCAAGCCAGTGACGCGGTCGGAAAATTCAACGCCGTGGTCTTCGTCCCGCAGATGTCCCAGGTCATCGAGGGCGGACCGGACGAGCGCCGCCGTTATCTCAACCTCGCCCTCGCACAGGCGGTCCCTGCCTATGCGGGTGTCCTCTCCGATTACACAAAGGCGCTCGAACAACGCAATGCGCTGCTGAAATCGCTGAACGAACGCGGCGGGAACCCGGACCAGTTGGAAGTCTGGGATGAGACCCTGGCACGCCTGGGTGCACAGCTCATCCAGTGGCGCATCGCGGCTGTCCAGGAACTGGAAAAACAAGCCGCCCGCGTCCACATGGAATTGACCCATGGGAACGAGATCCTGCGCCTCTCTTATGAACCCGCCTACGATCCCTCGCCGAAGATCGCCCTCAAACTGGACGCGCCCGTGGACCGGTCCGGCATTGAACTGAAGGATATCGAGCGCGGCTTCCTGGACCGCCTGCGCGGGCTGCGCCCGGAGGAAATCGCGCGCGGCGTCACCACCATCGGTCCGCACCGCGATGAACTGCGTTTCCTCGCCAACCAGATCGATCTCGGCGACTACGGCTCGCGCGGGCAGATCCGCACCGCCCTGCTCTCGCTGAAACTGGCGGAGGTCTCGTGGATGAAGAGCGCGCACGGGTCAATGGCCTGTGATCCTGCTGGACGAAGTGATGGCGGAACTCGACCTGGGGCGCCGCGCCGACCTGCTGAAATATCTCGGCGAGGTGGAGCAATCCCTGCTCACCGCCACCGACCTGAACATGTTCACCCCCGCCTTCGTGGAGAGCGCGAAAGTCTGGCGGGTAAACTCCGGTCATGTTCAATTCGAAAACTCATGAGCATAATTCAGTATTGGTCGATCCTGGAGGCTCTGCCTCATTTTTGTGGTGCTTGCCGGCATCCTCTTTTGGCTGCGGCGGAGGATAAAAACCCGCGCCCCAAAACCTGCTCCGCGTCCGGCGACATGGACAGGTCGCATTGGAGCGGGGATTCTCCATGTTCTCCGTCTGGTTGTGTTTTTTACAGGGGTCTTTTTGGCGATCGCACTGGTGGTCATAATCGAGCGCACCATTTACTCCCTCATTACCGAAACCGCGCCTGCGCCCAGTGAGGTGACGACACCATCCAACCTCGAGTTTACAGTGGAAGAAGTTGCCTTCGAAAGCAGTGACGGGTTGAAGCTCGCGGGCTGGTACGTCCCGGCACAGAACAACGCGACGATCATCCTCCTGCACGGTTTTGGCGGCAACCGCACGGGGACTCTATGGCATGCGCGGCAACTTGTCCCCGCGGGTTACGGTGTGCTGATGTACGATGAACGCGGCTCGGGGGAAAGCGGGGGGACGTATCGTTCCTACGGCTGGGAGGATTCCCGCGACGTCGAGGGGGCGATCCGTTTCATCGAGGCGCGGACAGGTGAAGGGCAGCCACGCATCGGGATCGTGGGCTGTTCCATCGGCGGGCAGATCGCTCTGCAGAGCGCAGCCCATTTCCCTGAAATTGGGGCGGTCTGGGCGGACGGCGCCTCGAGCCTGCGCGCCCGGGATCTTCCCACACCCACCAATCCCATTTCTGCGTTGATCAAAGCCGGCAATTACATGCTGGATTGGTCCTACGAGATCAAACTGGGGATCGAAGCCCCACCGCCGATGATCGAGATCATTGGAAATATTTCCCCGCGCCCGATCATGCTGGTGGGCAGTGGGCGGTCAATGGCATTCATCGGAAATGAAGGGGTGCTGCTTGGTCGCTATCAGGAATACGCAGGTGACAATGCAGAGTTGTGGATCATCGATGAAGCCCGTCATTGCGGCGGACCGAAGGTGAGACCTGATGAATATGCAGCGCGTATGACCGCATTCTTTGATGCCGCGTTTGGCATCACGAGATGACATTAAATAGGAATTTGTCCTGCAAAGGAGATGTTATGACAGTCAAACATACCGAAGACGTGGAAAAGAAGAACGTTGCCGCAGGTCGTGATACGACCATCCAGGTCCTGGTCTCCGCCCAGGAAGGTCCCAACTTTGCCCTGCGGAAATTCAGCATGCAGGCGGGCGGCGGCATGCCCTTGCACACCAACACGGTGGAACATGAGCAGTACGTCCTGCGCGGTCATGCCCGCATCGGGATCGGCGACGAGACGCATGAGGTCACCGCCGGCGATGTGGTCTTCATCCCTGCCGGCGTGGTCCACTATTATGAAAATATCGGCGCTGAGCCGTTTGAATTCCTCTGCGTCATCCCCAACAAACCGGACGAGATCAAGGTCGTGGGCGAAGGGTGCTGAGAAAAACACAAAACCAGGTTTCTTCGGAGAAACCTGGTTTTTGATCGTTTTCACAACGGATCTTTATACGGTGTCCCCGCTTTTCTCGGATACTTCGGCGGCGTGGTGTGCATCTTGTTCACCAGCACCAGGTAGCGGTCCTCCACCACGCCCGGCAGGTTGAGGGGGATCACCTGCTGCAGCTTGCCCCCCAGCATTTTGATGGCATGTTCCGCGGACTGCGCTTCCGCCAGCCCGCTCTCACCCTTCTGCGCCAGCATCATCCCGCCGACCCTGACCAGCGGCAGAAGATATTCGCTCAGCACGTTCAGCTTGGCGACCGCGCGCGCCACCGCCCAGTCATATTTCTCCCGGTGAGCAGGGTCGCGTCCCACGTCCTCGGCACGCGCATTCAGGATCTCCACGCCCTCCAGCCGGAGCACCTCGATGATGTGCTGGCAGAAGGCGGCTTTCTTGCCGACCGACTCCACCAGGGAGACCTGCATGGATGGATAAAGGATCTTGAGGGGGATGCCCGGGAACCCCGCGCCTGTCCCAACGTCTATGAGGCGGGAGGGCGGGTTCGCCTTCCAAGCCATCACGCAGGAGAAAGAGTCCAGGAAATGCTTGACGCGGATGCTCTCCACATCCCGGATGGCGGTTAAATTGAATTTCTGGTTCCACGACATCAGTTCTTTTTCATAGATGGAGAGCGCCAGCATTGCCCGCCCGGTCAGGTGGACATTGAAGAGCGCTCCCGCGTCGCGGATTAATTTCTCCATTGGTAAAATTATACCCTCGCTTGCCTGCGTTATAATTTGCGCCGCATGAAAATACTAACTGTTCTCACCTATTACCGTCCGCACACCTCGGGGCTCACCATCTACGCCGAGCGCCTGGCGCGTGCCTTTGCGCACCGCGGGCACCAGGTCACCGTGATGACCACCCAATACGACAAGTCACTGCCGCTCAAGGAGACCCTCGACGGTGTGAACATCCTCCGCGTCCCGGTCGCCATCCGCGTCAGCAAGGGTGTGCTCGCCCCGACCTTCGGCTGGGTCGCCACCCGGCTGGTCGCCGAGCACGATGTGGTGCAGCTCCACCTGCCGCAGTTCGACGCGCCCGGCGTGGCATTCCGCGCCCGCCTGCTCGGCAAGCCCGCCGTCCTCACCTATCATTGCGACCTTGATCTCCCTTCCGGTCTCTTCAACCGCATCGTCAACATGGTCGTTAATTTCCAGAACAACATGGCGGGCATCCTGTCGAATCACATCGTGACCTACACCCAGGATTACGCCGACCACTCCCCCTTCCTCTCACGCTACCGCCACAAGCTGACCCCCATCCTGCCCCCGGTGGAACTGCCGGTCCCGCTCCCCGGCGCGGTCGAAGCCTTTGCCGGCGCCAACGAGACCGCGCACCGGCGCCCTGTCATCGGCATGGCGACCCGCTTTGCCTCCGAAAAGGGGGTCGAGGTCCTGCTGGATGCCCTGCCCGCGGTGCTGGAAAAATATCCCGAAGCGCAGGTGCTGTTCGCGGGGCAATACCAAAACGTGATGGGCGAGACGGAATATTTCGAGCGGCTCAGACCGCGCATCCATGAATACGAATCCAGCGGTCACTGGAAATTCGTGGGCTTGCTCGACCCGGCGCAGATCGCCGCCTATTACCCCAACCTGGATGTGCTGGTCGTGCCTTCGCTGAACTCCACCGAGGCTTTTGGTCTCGTGCAGATCGAAGCCATGCTGAACGGGGTTCCGTGCATCGCCTCCGCCCTGCCCGGCGTGCGCCGCCCGGTGCAGATGCACAACATGGGCGAGGTGGTGCCCATCGGTGATGCGCCTGCGCTGGCGGAGGCCCTGCTGAAGGTCCTGGCGGATCGCAAGGCGTATCAATGTGACACCGCGGAACTGGCGCGCATTTACGATCCCGACTTTGTCGCCGCGGAATATGAAAAACTGTTTGCGAAGTTGATGGGGAAATCCTGATGCTGGAGAGCCCGTCAAAAAAAGACTTCCTCTTCCTGCATATTCGCGCCCTGCCCTATTTTCGCGGCTTCCTGCGCGCCATCGAATCGCGCTATTACCAGGACTTTGACCTGCCCGCTCCCATCCTGGATGTGGGCTGCGGTGACGGTAACTTTGCCGCGCTCACCTTTGACCATCAAATTGACGTGGGACTCGATCCCTGGCACGGACCCATCCACGAGGCGAAGCAGTATGGAAAATACCGCCTGCTGGTCGAGGCGGATGCCGGTCATGCCCCCTTCCCGGATGCGTATTTTTCCAGCGCCATCTCCAACTCGGTGCTGGAACACATCCCGCATGTCCAGCAGGTGTTGAAGGATGTGGGACGCTCCCTCAAACCCGGCGCGCCCTTCTATTTTTGCGTGCCCAACCCGCGTTATCTCTCCGAGTTATCCCTCTCGCGCCTCCTTGGCGAAGGTTACACCGAATGGTTCCGCAGGATGTCGCGCGTGGAGCACGCCGTTGAACCGGATACATGGCTGAGCTGGCTGGTATCGGCGGGTTTCACCCTCGAACGCTGGTGGCACTATTTTTCCCCTGAAGCGATGCGTGTGCTGGAATGGGGTCACTACCTTGGCGCGCCGACCCTCCTTCCGCATAAACTCTTCAACCGCTGGATCATCTCCCCCACGCGCTGGAATCTATTCTTCACCGAACGCTTCCTCCGCAAGTATGTGGAATCACCGGAACACCCCCGGGGCACTTTCACGTTCTACATCGCAAGAAAAACCATCTGACCCTCAACTACCCAACTACCAAACTACCTCCCATGCCCTTCGACGAGAAGTATTTCTCCTCCCACACTTACGCGGATGTGTCTTTCGCCAAATACAGCCAGTATTGGTGGTCGAACCGTTTTTATGCCATGCTGGCTCGCAGGCATGGAAAGCGCGGCGCGCGTTTGCTGGAGATCGGTTCCGGGTTGGGGCACCTCGTCGCGCAGCTTGAAGACTCCTTCCAGACCTTCGGCATGGACCTGAACCACTGGGCGGTCAGTCAGTCCAGGTCCGTCGTGAAGGCATCCTCATTGGGGACCGCCTCCGCGCAGGAACTTCCTTTCAAGGACGCCTCCTTCAACGTGGTCATCATCAAGCACATCGTGGAGCATCTGCCGGATCCATCCCGGGCGATCGCCGAGATCGGGCGTGTGACCGAACCCGGCGGGACCCTCATCCTCGCCACGCCCAATCTCGCCTCGCTCCTGAAGCCCTGGAAGGGCGAACGCTGGATCGGTTACCAGGACCCGACCCATATCTCGCTCAAGTCACCTGAAGAATGGCTGGATCTGATTCGCAGTGCCGGTTTCAGCCTGCGCCGCGTCTTTGCAGATGGCTTCTGGGATGTGCCATATATCCCGGTCATTCCAAAAGGACTGCAAAAATTATTCTTCGGCTCCCTGGGCGGAATCCAGGCAATGACCGGCTTGGTCTTCCTTCCAATGCGCTGGGGAGAGAGTATCATTGTGATCGCACGCAAACATTAATTCATTACCGAGCATTCATCCGCGATGAACGAACCCACCATCCTCGACTACGTCAAATCCATCTTCAAGGATTGGAGATCCTTCACTGCCTTCCTGCGTGCCTGGGCGAGCCGTTCCGACACCACGCAAATGGTGGAGGTTTCCGCTCCCGGCGTGGAGACCGTCCCGCCCGTCGTTTCTCCATCCGCTGCTCCCCACCCCTCGATCTTCCCCTGGCGTTCCCTGCTTGCCTTATTCCTCGCTCTTGCGGGTCAGCGGTATTTTGAACCACTGGGCGAGCCGCCCACCCAGAGCGCGCCCCTGGGCGTATTTCTTTATCTTGCCGCCTTTGCCCTGGTGCTTTGGGCATTCCTGCGCGGCGAGTGGACTCCCGCCCCCCTGCCCGCCTCCCAGGCTAACACCGACCCGCTCACCGTGCGCGGCATCCCGCTGGTATTTTCCATTGTTGCGACCGGTCTGGCTTTTGTCCTGCTCTCAGGCAACAAGTTCACCATCCTGAACCTGGTCGTGTGGCTGCTGTCCATCGCCCTCTTCCTCCGCGCCTTCTGGTTGAAGGAATCCCGTTCCGCCTGGCAAAGGTTCGCTGATTCCCTTTCCCACATCCGCATCACCCGCTGGGGTCTGCTCGTGCTGGCGGTCTTCGCGCTGGCAGTGGCTTTCCGCATCCACCGCCTCGCCGAGGTCCCGCCGGAGATGACCAGCGACCATGCCGAAAAACTGATGGACGTGTTCGACATCCGGGAAGGAAAATACTCCATCTACTTCCAGCGCAACACCGGGCGCGAACCGCTTTACATTTACCTGTCCGCGCTGATCGCGGGCTTCACCGGCATTACGTTCCTGACCATCAAGATCGCGGCGGTCATCGGCGGATTGCTCATGCTGCCCTACCTCTACCTGCTCGGCAGGGAACTGGGAAGTGAGCGCATCGGTCTCCTGGCGGTTGCCTTCGCGGCGATCGCCTACTGGCCCGGCGTGATCGAACATTTTGCCCTGCGCATCTCGTTCTATCCGCTCTTTGTCGCGCCCACGCTGTATTACCTCATCCGCGGGTTGCGCCGCCAGCGCCGCAATGATTTCATCCTGGCAGGTCTGGCGCTCGGGCTGGGGTTGAACGGTTACATGCCCTTCCGCATCATGCCTTTTGCGGTCGTCATCATCGTGGGCATTTACCTCCTGCATGTCCGCGACCGGGCGGTCCGCAGGCAGACCCTGCTCTGGCTGGGGTTGCTCGCGCTGACCTCCTTCATGATCTTCCTGCCGCTGGCGCGCTACGCCACCGAGAACCCGGAGATCTTCGGCTACCGCGCCTTTACGCGCCTCGGCTCGGTCGAACGACCCCTGCCCGGTCCCGCCTGGGAGATCTTCCTCGGCAACCTGTGGAACGCCGCAAAGGAATTCAACTGGAACAACGGCACCATCTGGGTGCATTCAATTCCCAGCCGCCCCGCGCTGGATATTGTCAGCGGCGCGCTGTTCCTGCTGGGCTTGGTATTGGTGCTGTTCCGTTACCTGCGCTCGCGGAACTGGGCTGACCTGGTCCTGCTGCTCGCCATCCCGCTGACGCAGATGCCATCCATCCTTTCGCTTGCCTTCCCCGATGAGAACCCGTCGCTGAACCGCACCGCGGGCGCCATCGTCCCAGCCTTCCTGCTGGTGGGCGTCGGGCTGGACAGCCTGATGACCAGCCTGGGGTCAAAGAAGAGGCGCACCATCCTGGCATGGAGCCTGGCAGGCATCCTCTTCGCCCTTTCCGCAGTCCAGAACTACGATCTCATCTTCCGTCAATACAATGACCAATACACCCATGCTGCCTGGAACACCTCCGAGATGGGCAGGGTGATGAAGGAAGCCATCCAGAATGGCGTGCCCGTGGATAACGTCTGGATCATCCCCTATACCCACTGGGTCGACACGCGCCTGCCACCCATCTGGGCGGGCGTGCCCGGTCGGGACATTGCCATCTACCGCGAAAACCTTCCCACCACGCTGAACGTCGCGGGAGCGAAGCTGTTCATGATCAACTGGGAGGATGCGGAGACGATTGTCCTCCTCCAGGCACTTTACCCGCTGGGGCAAATGAGCCCCTACGAATCCGCGGTTCTGCAGCACAATTTCTGGATCTTCACCGTTCCATAATGTACCGTCTGCTCCGCCCGCTCCTTTTCCGACTCGATCCAGAGCGTGCGCACGCTCTCACCCTGGACGCATTACGCGCCGCAGGACTTTTCCCCTTCATGCTCCGCTGGCTGGAAGGCATCTATACCACCCCGCAGAGACCCGTGCATGCCTTCGGTCTGACGTTCAAGAATCCCGCCGGTCTTGCCGCGGGATATGACAAGGACGCCGTTGCTGTGCGCGGGCTGGCATCGCTGGGCTTCGGTCACATCGAGCTGGGCACGGTGACGCCGGAACCGCAGGCTGGAAATCCAAAGCCGCGCGTCTTTCGTCTCGTCGAGGATCAGGCGGTCATCAACCGCATGGGCTTTCCCAGCCGCGGTTCACATTACGTCCAGGGCAGGCTCAAGTCCATTGACCGTAAAAAATTGGATGTCGTGCTGGGGGTCAACATCGGCAGGAACAAGTCCACGCCCAACGAAGAGGCTGCACAGGATTATCTCAGCCTGCTGCAGGATTTCGCCCCCCTTGCAGACTACCTGGCTATCAACGTCAGTTCCCCCAATACCATTGGACTGCGCGCCCTGCAGGGACGCGCCGCGCTGGAGGGATTGTTCTCCCAACTTCACGCGCAAAGGCAGGTTGAGGAGACACGGTTGGGAAAGCGGATTCCCCTCCTGGTCAAACTGGCTCCCGACCTCACCGATAGTGAATTGAACGACGCCCTGGATGCGATCCTGGGAACGCACATGGACGGCGTGATCGTCACGAACACGACACTGGCGCGCGAGGGACTGCGTTCTTCACTTCAAGCTGAGACCGGCGGATTGAGCGGAACCCCTCTCAGGCTGCGCAGTGAGGCGGTCTTAAGCCAGGTGGCAAAGCGCGTGGACGGGCGGATTCCCATCATCAGCGCCGGGGGCATCATGGATTCCGAGGACGCCAGGCGCCGCCTGGAGATGGGCGCGACGTTGATCCAGTTATATACAGGTCTCGTCTACCGCGGACCCTCGCTGGTCAAACAGATCGTCTCCGCACTTTCCCCTTCTTAATAAAATCCTTTGCATCGGCTTCCTGGTGCGGCGCGATGAGCAGGCTGAAATTCCCGCCTGTGAACTGGTGCAGCCATTCGCCCGCCTGCTGACCCGCGTCGGATGCCAGCGCGGCATCCAGCGCGGCCCGGTCGTCAAAAATGAATTCGTGGATCTTGAACGGTCGGGTTTCACCGTAGAGCGCTTCCTCCACCAGGCTGACCGATTTGCGCCGCAGACCGGGCATCTGTTCCGCCATCTTGAGGAATGCCTGCCAGCCCATGGCGAAATCCAGCGGGTCGCGCGGCTGACCGAAAAGGATGATGAGCTTGTGCATGTTCAATCCTCCATCCACAGCCCGCCCGTGGATTCCATCCAATCCGCGATGCGCCCGACCGCGCCGGGGATGTCGTTGTCCGAGATGTCCAGTTCCAGGCGCGGCAGGATCGATTCGCCCGCCAGCCTGCGCATCAACTCCTGTTCCTCGATGAACATCTGCAGGTTGTCATATTGGGAGGGGTTGCCCGAGACCTTCAAGCGTTCCGCCCGCGCGGCCTCAAAGGATTCCGGCGAGCGCGTCAACAGCACCAGCCGGAACCCGAGCGGAACCAGGCGTTCCTCCAGCCAGCGGAAGTCATAGATCCTTGTTGTAGGTTTTTAGCTGGTATGCCCGCGTGGACAGGTGGAAGCGGTCCACGATCCAGGAGTAATACTTCTGCAGTTCAAAGAGCCTCACCCACGTGGCGTAGGTCTCCATCGCCAGCGCCTCCTCCTGCGGCTCGAAGTTGATCAGCCCGCGCCCCCAGGGGAAGTTGGTGAAGGCGCACCACTCGGCGGAGATCAGCGGCGAGTGATAGCGGTACTTGCGCGGTCCCACGATGCGCGGATGCTCATTGAGCTCGAACGCGATCTCGGTCTTGAACGTCAGCCGCGTGCCTTCAAGGATGATCTTGGGAACCATTTTTGACATGTGTGTATTATATCTTTATGGTATGATTTTCCCACTACAGGTAAATAAAATGGATGACAAAATTACAATTATCGAAGGTCCCCCTCCCATCTTTGAAGCCGTCAATGACGGTTGGGCAATGGGTCTCAATGAAGGCCCCCACTTCTCCATCCCCTTGATGACGCGCCTGCGCACGTTCAACGGTCCCTCGCTGGTCGAGCGCTGTTACCGCGCCTGGCACAACAACGCCGATATCCACCTCCACTACCGCAACGAACTCGGGCTCGAACAGACCGCCCCCATCTTTGCCGCCCGCAACGTCGAGACCGGGGACGGTCACATGCTCCTGCTCTGGGTCTACCTGGAAAGCGACAAGGTGGAGCTGGAATTCGACAACGGCGATGAAGACTCCGCCGAGGATGGACTGGAATAAGGTGACCGGGCCTCGCGCCCGGTCTTTTCTCTTCAACCACTGCCCTGAGCGGAGGGTCGAATGCAAGTGGAGACCCGCAGTCGAAGGGCGAGCCAAAGGGATCTTGACATATAAATGACCTCGCTTCTCTCTGACCTTCAAGCCGGTGTCCGCACCCTGACCCTCAACCGCCCCGAGCGCGCCAACGCCATCAGCACTGAGTTGAGCAGCGCTCTCCAGCGCGCCTTTGAGGCCGCCTCCAGTGATCCGAAGACGCGCGTCATCGTGTTGACCGGGACCGGCACCACCTTCAGCACGGGTCATGACATCACCGAGATGCTGGCGGGTGCAGGCAGGATCTCCTACCGCGAGCACCTGCAGAACTCCTACAACCCGCTCGTCCTGATGATTCGCCGCATCGGCAAACCGGTCATCGCCGCGGTCAACGGCATGTGCGCCGGCGCCAGTCTCGGCATCGCGCTCGCCTGTGACCTGCGCATCGCCGCGGACGAGGCGAAGTTCGTGGTCGGCTTCGGCGGCATCGGGCTGGTCCCCGACAGCGGCGTCTCGCTCTTCCTCCCGCGCTGATCGGGCTGGGGCGCGCCATGGAGTTCTACCTCAGCAACGAACCCATCTCCGCCGAGCAAGCCCTCAAGTGGGGGCTGGTCAACCGCGTCGTCCCCTTCAACCTGATGGATGAGGTGCAGAAGACCGCCGCTCAGCTTGCACAGGGTCCGGTCGACGCGTATGGCAAAACCAAGCAAGCCTTCAACAAAGCCATCTACCCCCATCTCGAGGAGGTCCTCGCCACCGAGGCGGATTTGCAGGAGGAGGCGGGCAGGTCGGAGGAACATCGAAAGGCTGTGGAAATGTTTCTCGGAAAACGCAAGTCGAAATTTTAGGCATAATGGAAAATCATCCCGGGTTGGAAGAAGGAGATTTGCGATGCAGAAACTGAAAAGTTGTTCTCCTCACGCTTTTCTTCTTCGTTCTCTTCTGCATCCTTGGAATTATTGTTGGGATCGGTCTTGGATATGGGGTATTGATCCTGGATTCAAACGGCTTGTTCTCCTCATGGGAATTATTGAACGGCAACCAGCAATTTGAGAAAATAATCCGCGCCGATACTCAGACAGTGTGGGCTCGAGCTTCAGACGGAAAAGTGTATTCCTGGGATACCAACTGCATTCGCGAAAATTGTAACCAGTGGGTCGAAGTGAAGGAAATTCCCGAAGCTATTGATGACCCACAGGAGAGGCTCGTAATTGGCGATTCATGCACGCTTGGAGATGGGGTCCGAAAAGCTCCGGGGAATGTCATTGAATGTGCCCATGTAGTGTTGCAGTGGTCCGGATTATGGGGCGCAAGTCTACTATGCTCTCCTGGATGGCGGGAAGATCTGAGTATGTGGGAACACTGCAGGTAGTTCGAAATCGCTTTGGCAGTAGCACCTGTGTTTGGGGGATTTGTCGGTCTCAATACTGGCTATCGTGGGATTTTTTTACCCTGGCTCGCAGCGTTGCGGAAAGTGACTTTATTTACATACTCGCTACCCATGGCATCCGGGTCGACATTGCCAACTTCAAATACTGGGCAACGGGTATTCATGTTTTTCCAGTCTATGATTACGGTGGTGTGCTTGTCATACTCTTAACCTCGGTAATCTTGATTCTTGTCCACAAACCACCCAAAATTTATTAAAGATCCTGATTTTGTTAAATTTGATTATTTCAGCACTCTTAATGGCTTCATCTCTGTTCTTTATCGCAAGGTGGTTATTCCATATATACGAGTACGGTGGCGCGATAGGCGGACCCACGCTTGGGATCGGGTTAATTTGCGTTGTCCTCGGAGCGGCAATATTCTTGCGGCAGGCTATATTGACACACCAAAAATCCGGCAATACAGGTTACAAGGCATGATTTTGACCTTTTCCAGGTTAATCAGGATTGTGAGCACGGTCACAAAAGGTGATGAATTTCGTCACATTGACGGGATTTTGAATCTCGTGTAACCTTGATACAGTATGGAACAGGTTTTGACATAGTGTTTTATGAGCGGGCTCCCGTCCGGGGTGCCCGCTTATATTTTGCCTAATTACCATTCAGGAGAGAACATGTCCGAAAAACTCAATGCTTTCGAAATGGCGCAGAAACAGTTCGATGCTGTCGCCAAACAACTCAAGCTGGATCCCCAGGTGGCTGAGACCCTGCGCTGGCCGATGCGCGAATTCTCCTTCCGCATCCCCGTCCGCATGGATAACGGCTCGCTGAGGGTCTTCCAGGGATACCGCGTCCAGCACAACGACGCCCGCGGCCCCAACAAGGGCGGCATCCGCTTCGCCGCGGACGAGACCATGGACACCGTGCGCGCCCTCGCCACATGGATGACCTGGAAGTGCGCCGTCGCCGACATCCCGCTGGGCGGCGGCAAGGGCGGCATCATCGTCGACCCCTCCACGCTGTCCGTCCGCGAAAAAGAGGAACTCTGCCGCGGCTGGGTGCGCAACATGTGGAAGAACATCGGTCCGCGCCAGGACGTGCCCGCTCCCGATATGGGCACCACCGCTCAGATGATGGGCTGGATGATGGATGAGTATTCCCGCCTGGTCGGTGAGTACACACCCGGCGTGTTCACCGGCAAGCCCGTGGGCGGCGGCGGTTCCCTCGGTCGCACCGAAGCCACCGGCTACGGCGTCATCTACACCGTGCGCGAAGCCATGAAGTATCTCAAGCATGGACCCGAAGAAATGTGTCGCGGCCATCGAAGGCTTCGGCAACGTGGCGCAGTACGCGGCCATCGGCTTCATCGAAATGCTCGGCGGCAAGGTCGCCTGCGTTTCCTGCTATGACCGTCATGAGAAGAAATCCTTCACCTACAGCCACAAGGACGGCGTCGATCCCCGCTTCCTGCTCACCATCGTGGACCAGTACGGCACCATCGACCAGCAAGAAGGCTGAAGCCAAAGGTTACATGGTGGAAGACGGCGACAAGTGGATCGAGAAGGAAGCTGACGTCTTGATCCCCGCCGCCATCGAAGGTCACGTCAACGGCGAGACCGTCAAGAAGATGTCCAAGCAGCGTCAAGATCGTCGCGGAAGGCGCCAACGGTCCCTGCACGCCCGAGGCGGATGAGTACTTCAAGAAGAACAAGATCTTCGACATCCCCGACTTCCTGTGCAACGCGGGCGGCGTCACCTGCTCGTACTTCGAACAGGTCCAGAACGACATGAACTTCTACTGGCCGAAGGACGAAGTGCTCCAGAAGCTCGACGAGAAGATGACCTCCGCCTTCCACGGCGTGCTCGAGATGAGCAAACAGAAGAAGGTCTACATGCGCGACGCGGCCTACATGGTTGCGATCTCACGCGTGGTCAAAGCCATGGAACTGCGCGGCTGGCTGAACCCCTCCACGAAATAACTCCTGCTTATTGAAAAGGACGCGACCGAAATGGTCGCGTCCTTTTTGATTCCCTGCAAACTGATCACTGATTAATGATCACAGGCGGAGGGGGCGGAGTGACCGTCTTGTTGTTGAACGAGTTCCAGAGCATGCCGCCCAGCGCACCCATGCCTGCCATGATGCCGAGGTTCAACAGTCCGAAGCAGAGCGTGCTGACAACCATCGTCGTCCAATAGGTGAGGGTCATATCGGTGCCGCCGGTGCTTAAGCCCAACTGCCGCAACAGATCCGCGGCGCCTTCCGGTCCCACGGTCGCACTGTTGATGATCGATCCCGCGATCTGACCGAGGACCGCGCCGATGCCAGCCAGCAGACCAGCCAGCGCGCCTCCCTTGACCGCCGCGGGTTTGGTAATGGGCTTGTCGAACACCCCCGCCAGGTATCCCGCCACGCCGCCGACCAGGATCGCCATGCAGGGCGTGCAGAGCGGGGTGATGAGCGACACGCCAAGGGTCAATACGAACGCGACCAGGGCAAAGATCAGAGCTGATTTTTTCATGGATGCCTCCTTTTGAGCATCAAAGTCATGGTTCGACAGGGAAACCTGCCTGGATCCACGCAACCATCCCGCCAAGCAGGGTGCCCACGTGGGGAAAGCCGTTATGCAACAGGAGAAACGCCGCACGGGCGCTGGTATGTTCGTTGGGTCAGGTGCAGTAGGTGATGATCCATTTGTCCTTATCCAGTTTAACACCGGCGGGGTCCGCCTCGATGCCCGCCAGGGGGATGGAGAGGGCACCCTGGATGTGCTGGGCGGCGAAGGATTCGAGGATGCGCACATCCACGATGACCGCCGTGCCGCTATCGAGCGCGGCTTTGGCTTCCTCCGCCGTCACGCGCGGGACATCTGCCTCGGTCTGCGGGAGACTCGGCGGGCGACTGTCGGTTCCAGCGTCACGGTCGGCGCGGCTGTCGGCGCGGTGGAACATGCGGAGACCGTCAGCGCAAGGATTACCAATAAAACGAACCATTTTCCATTAATCATTTTGTTTCCCATTGTCATTGCGAGGAGGCGTAGCTTCCCGACGTGGCAATCTCCTCGTTAACGTGCAGATTGCTTCGTCGCGAAGAACGCTCCTCGCAATGCACTCGACTGCGCTCAGATTGCTTCGTCGCGAAGTGCACTGCAGTGCTGCAATGACAGACTCTACAGTTCACAATACCGGTCGACGTGCTTGGCGATGATGGCGATGCTGTCCGCCCAGAATTTCTTCTTGCGGATGTCGATGCCAAAGCGGGCAGCCAGGTCGGCGGCGGAGGCTTCGCCGGTGGAGGCGAGCAGGTTCTTGTAGTCCTCCACGAACGCCGCGCCGCGCTTCTGGAAGATGGCATACAGCCCGGTGCCGAAGAGCAGACCGAAGGCGTAGGGGAAATTGTAGAACGAGAGACCGGTGGAGTAGTAGTGCGGCTTCCAGGTCCACATGAACTTCTGCAGCAGGTTCGGGTCGAGCCCGTCGCCGTAGGTGGCTTTCTGGGCGCGTTCCATGATGTCGTTGAAATCGTCCGCGGAGAGTTCGGCCTGCGCGCGGCGCTCGAAGACCTCCTTCTCGAACAGGAAGCGCGAGTAGATGTCCACGATCACCTGCGAGGCGCCGTTCAGGTCGCCCTCCAGGATGGCGAGTTCCTCCTGCGGGTCCTTGACCTTGGCGAGGCGCGCCTCGGTCATGATGGTCTCGCAGAAGGTGGAGGCGGTCTCCGCCAGCGTCATGGGCGTGTCCTGCTGGAGCACGGTCTTCTTCTGCTGGTAGGCGCACTCGTTATGGAAGGCGTGACCGAGTTCGTGCGCGATGGTCGAGATCTGGTCGGGGGAGCCGTCGAAGTTGAGGAAGATGCGGCTTTCCTTGACGGTCTCCACGCCGGAGCAATAGCCGCCGCCGCGCTTGCCGTCGCGCATTTCGGCGTCCATCCAGTTGCCTTTGAAGGCGCGCTGGGCGAAGGCGGCGAGTTCGGGCGAGAAGTTGGCGAAGTTCTTGATGATGAAGTCGCGCGCCTCCTCGTAGGAGATGCTGCCGCCGCTCTTGCCGACGGGCGCGTACAGGTCGTACCAGGCGAGCTTTTCCTTGCCGAGCAGTTTGGCTTTGTGCTGGAAGTAGCGGCGGAAGAGCGGGAAGGAATCCTTCATGGCGCCCAGCATGGCGTTCAGGGTGGGGCGGTCGATGCGTGCCGAGTCGAGCGCGGAGTGGAGCGCATCCTCGCGGCCGCGGCGCTTGTTCAAGGTGACGACCTCGCCCTTGACGCCGTTCAGCGTGGCGGCGAGAACCTCCTTGACCGACTCCCAGGCTTTGTTCTCCGCCTCGTAGGCGCGGCGGCGCACGTCGCCATCGGGATGCGAGCGCAGGTTGATCAGCGCGGTCATGGGCAGTTTCTGGAGCTTGCCGTCCAGCTCAAAGTCGACGGTGATCTGCGAGGTGACGGTGCCTTCCAGCTTGCCCCAGGCGTTGCCCCCGCTCAGGGTCAGTTCGGCGGCGAGCCCTTCCAGTTCCTCGGGCATCAGGTACTTGCTCTGCTCGGCGGCTTCCATCAAGTTGAAGGCATGCGCTTTGGCGGAGGGATGCTGCGGGATGGCTTTCTTGAGCGCCGGGCGGACGCGTCCGAGCCAGGCGGTGAAGCGCACGCTCAGCTTGCGCAGGGGGACGACCGCCTGTTCGTATTCCGACTCGATCTTCTTGGCGGCCTTGTCGTGCGAGTTGGTGTCCACGTGGAAGGCGATGTAGAGCCGAGCGTGAACGAGAGGGTGTAGATGTCGTTGAACGAATCGACCAGTTCACCGGCGATCTTGCCCAGTTTCTTGGGCGGGGTCTTGGCGTTGGCTTTGGCGGCGACCTTGTCGAAGTATTCGCCAGTTCCTTGATCCTTTTCTTCAGTTTGGTGAGGGCGGACTTGAATTCCTTCGATTCGAGCGAGGGGTAAATGTTGGTCAGATCCCAATGGGGAGGGGTGGTCATGGATGACTCCTTGTGTGAGATGGGGTAAGTATATCAAAGGAGAGAGAAGAGAACAGAGAGTAGAGAGTAGTGAATGGTGTATGGAGAAAAGGACGCGGAGGGGATGAAAGTGGTAAAGAAGAAAGAAGTCAGAGGTGGCTTTCGTTTACGTGCTTCGGGGAAGCCTTGGAGCCTGCCGCGAGGAGTGCGCGCGGGGAAAAGAGGTTCGAATGGTTTTCTCTCTTGAATCGGGCATTCGAACCGCGGTTCGAATATTTTCCCTTCATGAAAAACCATTCGAACCGAGGTACGAATAGGGTTTTTGCCCATTTTTGGATTGGATCATGGTGAATGGTCGAAAGTCAAAAGTCAAAGGTCGAAGGGCGGGGGAGAGTTCCAGGTCCAAGTTTCAAGTTCCATGACCAGGCGGTTGAATTATGCATCGGAGACTCACGTCTCCGATATGTGCGATGGGGGCTTGACACCTGCACTGCAACCACTGCGTGCGTTGCAAGTGTGACACCTCGAACGAAGAAACATGATATCCCCTCATTTTTTTAAAATAAATCCAAACGAATGACCCTGGCTGGGGGTATCAGGTGGCGGGGTTTGGGGCTGGTTATTTTTGTGGTCTACGAGTAATTTGTGTACATTTGTAAATTTAAATCCAAACGAATACCCTTTTTCGGGGTGATTAAAGGCTGAATCCGAGTAGTGGTTGAAGGTTACAGGTTCCATGCAGCAGTGTCCTTTATTAAATAGTCCCGACTTCCTTAGGGGCGTCGGGACAGGGTTATTATAGTACAAATGTTCTAAGTTGTCAAGGGGGAGTTGGGGATTTTAGATCGAGGGAGGACAAAACATGACATGTCTCCGGCGCGCCATGAGGAATGTGACTCGCCTCTGACTCGGGATTAATGATGACAAGGCATCTTATAAGACATGTCATGTTTCCACGCTCACACCCTCGCCGAGCGAGTTCACTAAAAATGTATCCAGATGGGGATTATTGAGGCAATAAGCCAGCTTCCGTTAATCTTTACCAGTATCGCCTCCTGCAAAGCAGCGCCATCATCATATCGAACAATTGCCCGATCTCCATTGATTTCGATAAACTAAAAGCGAGAATGGTCTTTTTCGTCACAGGACTACCCAGCGAAGGGAGTTGACCATGATTAGCCTTAATCAATTCCTGCAACTCCGTTGATGAAAGTTGTCTATTTTCTGACCTGGCTTTTTCCATTGCTTCACGCAATAGATCAGCTCCCTTTCCCATTGATACATACTGTAATTGCATGGCTGTCAGATAGCCCACGTTTCCCACTTCCGAAACAGGCACTCCAAGTGTTGCGGCTATGGCTGCGCGTTGCTCATCAGTGATTTGATAGTCAGCAGTGTCAACAAAAACCGCAAGAAATTCTGACACATCAAAAGACTGGGAGGCGTGCCCAATCAATAAATATGCTCGATTCATTACAGCCATAATTTGTTTTGCATCAGGTGAATTGGAAACTCCAGACGATTCTTTGGCTTGATACGGTTGCAAAAGCACGATACTTACAAGCGCAATCGTTATTGAAACAATTGTCACCAATATATAGCTTTTCTTGAACATTTTGATTCCTTACGCCAACACAAAACCTGAAGCGTCACATAATCGGGCATCCGTGATTTTAATACACAACGTGCCAAGCCCATATGAGAAGAAAGAAAACACGCGGGCCTCCCCAGCCGCGTGTTGTTATTGTTGTGAATCTTCAATCTATTTAAAGAAGTTGTCTTTAGCCTGCTCTATTTGAGTTTCGAGGGTCAAGAAGTCTCGCAGGTAGTTGGACCTCCCTCAAAGGGTTTTGTCCATATGTAAAAACGTGTCCGCCAGTAAGCCGGTAACGGCCAAAGGGATTTACTATGATATAAAGCTCGCGATCTGGCGCATGAATGGGATCACCAGAGATATTCACCAGGAACAAGATATATTCCTCGCCAATTTTATAAAGCGGATCATCTGCCATCTCCTCAACCCCTTTGGATACTGTGGGATCGTATCCGCCGGTTTGCATAACAGCAACAGTTAGTAATGATGCTCCTACATAGGTCTTTATCACTTCGAAAACAGTATCAGAAAAGAGTACAGGAAACACTGCCAATTTAATTTTATTTCCTTGCTGATCCAACGGATAAATAGGAACTACGCGAGTAAACCGGCGCGCTAATAACGCGCACCCGCACTACAAGATCGGATTCCGACATAAGTTCATCTATTGTCATTGCACTGGAGGCCCAATCTGCGCTGCCGGGACTTTTTGTAGTGTTTGTTGCCACTGTCCTCATGATCGAGACATTGGGATTTTTGTCATTCTGCAGCCATCCAAAGTAAATCAGCATTGCGGCGAGACCTGCCAGTAATATGCTGATGCCTATTACTTTCTTCATAAGTTCCTCCTATGTGCGGATTAATGCTCCGCCGAGCGGGTTAGATAATACTATGGCGCAGGATGTGGAAACCAATTTGTTGTGAGATCATCAACCATCCACCAATGTTCAGATCGCAATTGCAAATCAAGCATGTAATTGAGAAGAATATTTCCTGAAGTGTCTTTCAATTCCACTTTGACCATCACAATATGCGCTCCTTCCCCATTGATCTCCTCCAATATTGGTCGCAGCGAAGGCATGAAGCGAGGAAGCGCCTGATTAGCCTCTTCCACGGATGCTGTAGAAAGTTGTATTGTTACAACCTGCGCTCCTTCTGACGAGGTGATCTCCATATTTTTCGCTGACATCCCGTAAAAGTTCATTTTGTTTGCCACCAGGCTAATTGTTGTGCCATCATCAAGTTTTGACGGGGATGTATCAATGAAAATATCTTTAAGAGCCACCAAAAATCCATCTTACCCTTTGGCTTTCCTTGACTATTCAGTAGAGTAATTGTAAATCTTTCAATTAGATAACCTTGTCGTCCTGCTAATCTTACCTCCCGACTAGCCAACCCAATGTTGATCGGGTCATTTGGCGCAGCTTTTTCCTCGTCGCCAGCGCTCTGGATGGAAATTTGAATGTGTAAAGGGAATCTTTGAGGAATATCCACCTCAACAACAGGCACATTTTGTTGCTTCAATCGCTCGGTCAGATAGTTAACAATTTCTTGTTGAGCTCTTACCTGTAAATACGAACCAAAGACAAGACTTATAAACACGATAACCAGCAATGCTTTTAAAAGTGTTTTTAGTTTTTTCATCTTTGCCTCCAATTAGGGGCCATGCTGACCGCCGAAGGTCCTCGTAGAGGGAAGGTCTCCGCGTTATACCCTGATATACCCTACACCCATCATACTACAATCAAACTTCACTTCGCGTCGCTTGATAACCTGGACATCTGGGAAGAAAAAAACATGACATGTCTTACTGAAACCCTGACCATTGTGGTCTTGATTCATGAATGCTATGTGATCGTCAAGACGCGCCGGAGACATGTCATGTGTTGTCTACATCAACACCCCCTTCGACTACGCTCAGGGCAGCGGCTCAGGGCAAGCCTTCGACTACTCAGACCATTCAGACTACCCTTTTCCCTCAAAACCCTATACAATCAGACCAACTCCATCCAATTTTAGAAAGGTGGCACTCATGAAACAAGATCGCTTCCTTACGGGAATCCTGATCGGCATCGGCGCCCTGGTGGTCCTGGCGCTCGCCCTCTTCTTCATCCGCAGGGATGACACGCTGACCTACGGTGCGGAGGACTCGCCCGAAGGCGTGGTCCATAACTACGTCGTCGCCATCCTGCAAAGGGATTATGAAAAAGCCTACGGCTACCTCGCCGATAAAAAGGATAAGCCCACGCTCGAACAGTTCCGCAATACCTTCCTGCAAAATTATGTCAATCCCGATAACATGGGTGTGGAGATCGGCGAGTCCGAGATCAGCGGAAACCAGGCGTTCGTCACGGTCTATGTCCAGTACGGGACCAGCGATCCGTTCTCCTCGGGCAACCGCAACGAGGAACGCGCCGTCCTGCTGAAACAGGATGGCGCCTGGAAACTGACCCAGATGCCCGGCAACTTCTGGGGTTGGGACTGGTACCCGCCCGCACCCACCCAAAAGATCGCACCCTAAGCCGAGGCTCCCATGCGAACCATCCGCCGCTTGTACTTTTACGCCGTCGCCTTCATCACCTTCGAGGTCGTCCTGTGGGGCTTGATCAAACTCCTGCGCAGCATCCTGTCACCCTCCTGGGTGGGGGCGGGCGGGGATGAGCTGGCACAAGCCCTCGTCTCTCATCCTCGTCGGCGTGCCCATCTTCGCCCTGCACTGGACCTGGGCGCAGCGCGCCTCCGCCGCGGACCAGGAGGAGCATGCCTCCAGCCTGCGCGCGGTCTTCCTGTATGGCGCCCTGCTCGCCACCCTGATCCCCATCACGCAGAACGCGCTGGCGCTCATCGACCGCACGCTCATCTCGCTGGTGGGATTGGATCCCTTCCGCGCCATCCTGGGCGGGTCGCAGAGTTGGGTGGATAACCTGATCGCCATCCTGATGAACGCCATCGCCGCCGCCTACTTCATCTCTGTGCTCCGCAAGGATTGGGCGAGCCTCCCCGAGACGGAGAACTTCGCCGACATCCGCCGCCTGTACCGCTACATCTGGCTGCTCTACAGCCTGCTTGATGGTCATCTTCGGGGTGCAGCAGGTGCTGCGCTTCCTGCTGTACGTCCCCTCGAACCTGCTCGGTCAGGTCAGCCGCGACCTGTTCATCAACGGGCTGTCCCTGCTGCTGGTGGGCGTCCCCATCTGGTTCTTCTCGTGGAAGACCTGCCAGGAGGCAGTCGCACAAAAAGGCGAGAGCGATTCGCTCCTGCGCCTGGGCGTGCTCTACCTGCTGGCGCTGGCGGGCGTGGCGGTCGTGCTCTCGATGACCGGCGTGGTGCTGGGCTTGATCCTGCGCCGCATCCTGGGCGAGTCCATCGCCGCCCCCGAGTTCCTCTCGCGCATCGCCAGCCCGATCTCCATCGCCCTGCCCCTCGGCATCGTCTGGGCATACTACGGTCACTGGCTGGATCGCGAGATCGGCAGCGTCCGCGACGAATCCCGCCGCGCCGGGCTGCAGCGCCTGTACTACTACATCCTCTCGCTCGCGGGACTGGTCACCGCCTTCACCGGCATGGCGATGCTCGTCACCTTCATCCTGGACACCCTGGTGGGTCGCCAGCTCTGGGGTGCGGACCTGCGCCTGCGCATCTCCGCCGCGCTCGCCGCGCTGCTCATCGGTCTGCCGCTCTGGCTCAAGACCTGGCCGCGCATGCAGGCTCAGTCGCAGTCCCAGGATGCCATGGGCGAATCCGCCCGCCGCTCGGTGGTGCGCAAGACCTATCTTTACCTTGTCTTATTTGCCTCGGTCATCGGCGGGATGGTCTTCGCGGTGACGGTCGTCTTCCGCCTGCTGCAAGCCGCGCTGGGATCGCAGCCTCTCGACCTGGTCGCCATGCTGAATGCGCTCGGACTGCTGGTCCTGTTCGCCATCCTGCTGGTCTATCACCTGAAATGCCTGCGCGCCGACGGAACGGAAACGACGCGCGCACTGCTGGAACGCCGCGGGGAGTTCCAGGCGCTGGTCTTCGAACGCGCCGGGAGCGGCTTTGGCGAGTCACTGCGCCTGGCTGTGCAGAAACATGCCCCGGGCTTGAGCCTGACCGTGCTCGCCGCAGGACGCGGAGATCCCCGCGGATGCCGCCTCCGCGCGGGCAGTGGTGCTGCCCTCCGACCTGGCTGTGCAATCCTTCGAAGACGCTGGCAAAATTCCTCCCCGCGTATCAAGGACGGGTCATCCTCTCCCCCGTGGAAAGCCCGCGCATCCTGTGGACGGGCACGGGGCACAAGCCCGCCGACTCCGCCGCGCAGATCCTGCGCCAGTTGAGCGAGGGGCAGGAGGTGCGCACATCCACAGGCGGCACATCCGCCTGGATGGTGGTGGTGTACATCCTGGCAGCCATCGCCGGGTTGGAGTTGTTGATGATGCTGCTCTCGCTCGGCATCCAGTTGATCTTGAATTAGAGGCTGTTGCGCTCGCAACACCTGCCTGAACGTCGCAGAACGGATGCAGTCGACATTCACGTGATATACTTTTGAGAAATCACCTTACACAAAGAGGGCACGCCCATGAAAGTAACCGTACTGCAAGAAAATCTCGCCCGCGGACTGAGCACGGTCTCCCGCGCGGTCTCGCCGCGCAGCACCCTGCCCGTGCTTGCCAATGTGTTGATCGCGACCGATGAAGGGCGCCTGCGTCTCTCCGCCACCAACCTGGAGATGGGCATCACCTGCTGGATCCCGGCGCGCATCGAGCAGGAAGGTTCCACCACCGTGCCCTCGCGCACCTTCGCGGACCTGGTCAACACCCTGCCCGGCGACCAGGTGCAGCTGCTGCTCGACACGGCGACGCAGAGCCTGAATGTGCAGGGCGGCGCCTCCAACAACGACATCAAGTGCATCGACGCCCAGGAGTTCCCGCCCCTGCCCGTGCCGGATATGGCAGGCGCCATCCAGATGAACGTGGTGGACTTCAAGGAGATGATCCACCAGGTGGCGTTCGCGGCCTCCACCGATGAAGCCCGCCCGGTGCTGATGGGCGTGCTGGTGCAGGTGGACAAGGACAAGGTCACCATGGCCGCCGCGGACGGGTTCCGCCTCTCGGTGCGCAAGGCGAATCTCTCCTCGCCCGCGCCGCACCCGCTGAACGCCATCATCCCCGCCCGTGCCCTGAACGAACTGGCGCGCATCGCCGCCGACGGCGAGGACATGATCCAGATGGTCGCTGCCCAAAGGCCGCGGTCAGGTGGTCTTCCGCGTCAAGGATGTGGAACTGGTCTCGCAGTTGATCGACGGCACCTTCCCCGATTACCAGCAGATCATCCCGCGCAGTTACAAATCGCGCACGCTGGTCTCGACCGCCTCCCTGCTGAAAGCCTGCAAGCCAGGCTGAGATCTTCGCCCGCGAAGGCTCGAACGTGGCGCGCCTGGATATCAAGTCCGCCAACGGCGATGCAGCCGGCGAGGTGGAAATCTCCGCCACCTCCGAGGAGACCGGCAAGAACGAGACCATCGTCGAAGCGACCGTGGACGGCAGCGGCGTGCTGATCGCCTTCAACGTCAAGTTCCTGCGCGAGGTGCTGGAGGTCATCAAGACCCCCAACGTGGCGCTGGAAACATCCGCCGCCAACGCGCCGGGGGTCGTCCGCCCGGTGGGTGACGAGGATTTCCTGCACGTCATCATGCCGATGCACCTGGGATAAGACTTAATCACTTAAAAACAAGTCCCCGCCTTGACAGCGGGGACTTTATTCTATTAACCTCTAATAGAACAATTGTTCTCAGACAACTATCTGTCCCTCGGGCTTCATCTCCTCCGCAACTTTAACAGGCAGCCGTTTTGTCAGGATCAACCAGCCGATGAATAACGCCATCCCCAGCCAGGCAGGCAGCGTGGCAAGTGATCCGCCAAAAGCCATGTTAAATCCCGGCTTGAGGAACATCACGGGCAACCCCGCAATGGCGTTGACGGCTCCATGTGCCAGCGCGGCAACCCACGGGCTTTTGGTGTTCAGCACCAGCCACGAAAAGATGATCCCCAACAGCACGCAGAACACGATCATCATGAAGATGCCCAGCACCGGGTAGCCCGGGTAATTGAGTCCCTGCGCGACGGCGGGCGCGTGCCAGAAATCCCCAGATGACCCCGCTGATCAGGATCGCTTTCCATTGACCGAGGGGCATCAGGTTCGAGAGCAGGAATCCGCGCGCAACCCAATTCCTCACCCAAGCGCAAAGATCATGTTGAAGAACGGAGCCAGTAACAGAGCAAAGGCAAGCTGGAGCGTAATTACGAACCAGACAGGCGTGCTGCTGCCGGTGGCAGCCAGGGCGCTGCTCATCATGCTGAGTTCCGGATCAAATTTGGCAATGCCGAACAGGATCGTGAACAGACCGCCCAGGATGGTTAACAAGGCAGGCAGGAACAGCGCCCAGAGGTAATAGCGCTTCGGACCCAGGCGGTTCAAGTTCAGGGAACGGAAGGGTTTCTTCTGGACGAAGAGGGTCGTCAGGATGGCGGCGATGCCAGGTACCCCACATCGCCACTGCCCACATTCCCTGCACGGAGGCTAATGCGGTCACGGGTCCGGGGATTTGCATCAGAAGCGGTGCCAGGAAGAGCGACCAGGATATCGCAAAAGTGATCACCAGGAACCAGGTCAGGGCTTTTTTATCGATCATTCTTCCTCCGATGTAACGGGAACAGGATCCAATTTCAACTGGAACTAATGTTCTATTGAGTTATTTTCTGCTGCTCGACCTGTACCTCTGCCGGGGATCGAGGTTCATCCGGTTTTATAAATTTTGGTCTCAACCAAAACAGGATCACCAGGCTGAGGATGGCGGTCACAGCCACCACACCCTCCACAGCCAGCGCGCCGATGACCGGCATCAGGTAGACCGCGGCAGCGTCCACGAATGCATGCCAGAGGATCGCAAACCAGAACCAGCCTGCCTTTTTATAGACCACGCTGTACAGCACTATCACAGAAAGCGATATGTGCAGGCTGAGCGCGCCGAAGCGTTCCAGCAGACCAAGCAATCCCATGTACGCGGGAGAATCCCAGAACGCGGCGACCTGTTGTTTCGCCAGTTCCAACTGGTCGGCGGGAATCCCCAGGGCTGACAGATCCATGTTCTGCATGACCACCATGTTGATGATCGAGAATATGCCCATAACGCCGAGAATGATGGCTTCCACGCCGCCATGTCCTGCACCGACCAGTACACCTTCCTGCCAGGTCACCGCTTTCTTAAGGAAGAACTTGTACAGGATGAAGCGAGCGGTCTCCTCGAAGATGCCTGCCATCAGTCCCAGCAGGACCGCATTAAAGATGGCATTCCATGCCGCGGGCGGAGACGGAAGAGTCCCGTTCGCGAACAGGGCTGTCAGCCCGTACAGGAACGGGATATGGAGAACCTGCGAGGCAATGAAGGTCAGCGCGCCTGCCAGGAACAATTTCCATGAGAGTTTGAATTTGCGCGTCAGCCAGAAACCAAGCAGGACCGGCAGAATGATCATGCCGAGCATAGCGATGCTGGAGGTAATGAGTATCATGAAGAATCCTTTTGTTGAGTGTTTTTATTCGAACCATTCCTGATCGATCAAGGCAGTTTCTTTTCAGCCTTGAGCCTGTCAACACAGGGGCAGACCGTTCCCAGGACCGGCAGTATGGCTCAAAATGATATCACCAGTGCTGAATCGGTATTCGCTGGAAGCCCCGTCGGGATACCCGCGACCCCTGTTTTGATCATTTTTTCCATCTTACCTGTCCATCTACGGATAGGTCGGCATGGAACGTGCCCGGCGCGCGGATTGTGTCAACGGGCGCTTGGCGATGACGTTGATCTTGTTGGCGTTCTCCAGGATGTGCGTCGAGACCACCTCCCAGCCCTCCACGCCCCATGCGTTGAGCAGTTCCTCCAGTTCGTCCGCAGGGACACCCTTGAAGAATCCACCGACCTGCTCCACGCGGTACTCCCATTTCTGCATTTCTTCGGTCATTCCTGCCTCCTATAACTTCGCGATCAACGCGCTGCGCTTGAAATTCTTCACACTCAGGTGGATCAACAGGGCATCCACCAGCCAGATGAGCGTCCCGATCACCAGCACCGTCCCGACGCCCAGGAAGAGCACGCCGCTGATCTGCCCGATGACCAATCCCAGCACCAAAACCACCAGGGAAGCGCTCATTTGATATGCCTCCATGAAGGTTTTGACGCGCGAGGAGACCAAAACGGTCGCCGAGATGCCCAAAACCGCCAGCGCGGGGGTCAACCACAACATCAGGGGCCACCAGGTGGGCAGCGGGAACCAGATCCTTCCAAATAGCGGATAGCTGGCGATGTTCACCACGATGATGTAGACGATGTAGGTCAGCCACGACAACCCGATGGCAGGCAGGACCGCCGCCAGCACCTTGCCCAGGAAGAGTTCCAGGTCGCTGGTGGGCGCATACAGCAGGGCTTCCATGGTCTTGCGCTCCCGTTCGCCTGCGAAGGAATCCGACCCGATCACGGTGGAGAACATGAGCGGCATGACCTGGAAGAGCGGGGCGAGCATGAAGCCTGCCATGTAGAGGACGAACATCTGCTCCAGGCTCTTTCCGTCGAACAATGCCAGCAGGGATGGGCGGCATGTTCCTGAGCATGGCATCCATGTCGCCCAGTTCCCGCTCGATATCCTCAACCGGCAGGGCTTGCGGGAGGATGATGAAGAGCAGCGGCATGGCAATGGCGAATACCACCGGCACCACCATGGCAGGCGCCCAGACCGCCTTGTTTTGGCGGACTTCCTTCAGATCTTTGAGGGCGATCGCCCAAATCGAACGCCAGTTCATTTTTCACCTGCCTGTAACGAGAAATAGATGTCCTCCAGGGTGTAATCCCGGGGATTTACCTTTAATAGCGAGAGTCCCTGCGTCACCAGGTGGTGGATCACCTGCGGGATGACCTGCTCAGCCTGCACCTGCACCTGCAAAGCCTGCCCCTGACCCGTCACCTGCAGGACGCCGGTCAGGGAGCGGATGCCCTCCAGCGCGCTTTCGGCGGACGCCTCCCACAGGGTGATATCCACCCAGGTGGCGGGCCAAAGCTTGCGCGAGAGTTCCTTCAGGCTGCCCATTGCCAGGATGCGCCCCTTGTTCATGATCGCCACCCGGTCACACAGGCGCTGTGCCTCGGGCAGGTTATGCGTTGCCAGCAGGATGGTGCGCCCGTCGTCGCGGCTCAGGTCTGCGATCAGCTCGTTGACGTGCTGGGCGGCTTCCGGGTCCAGCCCGGAGGTCGGTTCATCCAGGAACAGCAGCGGAGGCTGATGCACCAGCGCGCGTGCCAGGGCGAGTCTCTGCTTCATGCCCTTGCTGTAGGTCTCCACCTTGTCATTTGCGCGCTCCTGCAAGCCGAAGAACGTCAGCATCTCCATCACGCGCCCCTTGAGCGCCTCTTTGGGGATGCCGGTCAGCGTGCCGAAGAACTCCAGGTTCTCGCTGGCGGAGAGCCGTTCGTACAGGGCGGGCGTTTCGGTCAGCACGCCGGTCTGCTGGCGGATCTCTGACCGTCCGTGGCGGGATCCAGCCCAAAGACCCGCGCCGTTCCACCCGAAGGCGGCAGGATGCCGTTCAGCAGGCGCACCGTGGTGGTCTTGCCGGCGCCGTTGGGACCCAGCAGCCCGAAGACCTCCCCCTGTTTCACGTGAAACGTCATGCCGTCCACGGCAAGGTTGGGACCGAAGCTGCGCTCCAGCCCGTTGACTTCAATGATCGTGTTCACTTGTTCTCCCGGCGCCACAGGATGTAGGAATAGATGATGGGCACCAAAGCCGCCACGAGCAGGACTGCCATCATCAACCAGATGCCGTTCTCCCCCAGGAAGGCACTCAGGATGGTGACCAGCCCGCTCAGCATGAACAGTTTCGAGCCGAGCTTGTGGGTCTCGTCCCAGACCGTTTCGCTGGAAAGCGTCCACGGGGTGCGGATGCCGATGAAGAAGTTGCGCTTTGGCCCTGGTCATCATGTAGCCCACGCCGATGAACAGCAGTCCGACCACGGGCAGCAGCAGGAGCGTCATGTTGAACTGGTACCCGAGCCCGGCTGCCAGGGTCAAGCCGTACACAAAGAGCATGAAGACCACGAAGAGCACGATGAACCAGTTATAGATGCCGCGGAACTTGGCGATATTTGCCTTGAGCGGGTCGATGCTCGGGATGACCAGGAAGAGCGGCACCAGCACGATCGTCATGAGCGGCACCAGGAAGATGCCCCAGAATTTGGGCATGTAGTCATCCACCTGCCCGGCTGCGTTCCAGTGCGAGGGCATGGGATCGGGCAGGCGGGCATACAGGATGACGCCCGCCAGCACGGCCAGCGCGATCAGGATGAACGAAAGGATAATGGAAGTTCGATTGGACATTTTTTCTCCTTGCATGCGGAGGCGGAAGCAGCTCCCGCCCCGCATGTTTCACGTGAAACTTACTTCTTTTCAGGCACATTGTTCTGCGCCATGGCGATCATGCCGCTCAAGGCGCCCAGGTTCATGGATTCGACTGCCGAGGAGGGCACGATCACCAGCGCGCCTTTTTCCTTCAAGCCTTCGAACAGCATGTTCATGGCGCGCAGGTGCAGGGCGGTCGGGTTGTTGATGTAAGCCTTCGAGGCTTCGGCAAAGGAGGCCGCGATCTGCATTTCGGATTCGCCCAGGATGACGCGCGCCTGGCGTTCGCGTTCCGCCTGCGCCTGGCTGGACATGGCATCCTCCAGGTCGGGCGGGATGATCACGTCGCGGATCTCCACCGATTGCACGGTGACGCCCCAGGGGGTGGTGCGCTCGTCGATGATCTTCTGCAGGTCCTGGTCCATCCTGGAACGACCGACCAGGATGTCCGCCAGGGTCATCTGCCCGATGATCTCGCGCAGGGCGGTCTGGGCTGCCCAGGAAATGGCGGACATATAGTTTTCCACTTCCAGCGCAGCCTTCTCCGCATCCCACACCATCCAGAACAGCACCGCGTCCACGTCCACCGGCACGGTATCCTTGGTCAGGGTCTTCTCAGCCGTGAACGGCGTGACCATCACGCGGTGGTCGATCCAGGAGGAGATCGCGTCGACGATCGGGATGATCCAGAACGGTCCCGGTCCCGCCAGCTTGTGGAACTTTCCCAGCCGCAGGATGACCGCCTTCTCCCACTGCGAAGCGACCCGCAGTGCATACAGGATGTAGGTGCCGATCAGCGCCATTACGACTACAAAGCCGCCGATCACCCCGTCCGCGACCTTCCCATCCATCAGGATCGCGCCGAGCACGGCGACGATCAGGATGATGCCAAAGATCGTCCCGGCGATCGCGGAGATGCGCGGATCGATCTTCCTGACCTTGTTCTGTTCCTTCTGTTGCTTGGTAGCCATTGCATTTCTCCTTTACTTGTTTTCGGTTTCCTGGGATGCCTTCCAGGATTTGAGTTGTTCACTGACGATCTGCTGGATCTCCTTCAGGGAGAAATCCAGCCGCATTGCCTCGCTGATATACTGCCGGGTCAAAACTTCCAGCGACTCGCGGCGCAGTCGTTCGGTGGTGGGCGGCGGTTTCTCGGTGATGTACGTGCCGCGTCCCTGCTGCGTGGAGATGATGCGCGCCTCATCCAGCAGGTGATAGGCACGCGCCACCGTATTGAAATTCACCCGCAGGTCCAGCGCCAGCGCACGCACCGTGGGAAGCTGGTCGCCGGGTTTCAATCTCCCGTTCGCGACCCGTTCCTGGACCTGGTTGGCGATCTGGGTGTAGATCGGCAGCCCGGAATGAAAATCCAGTTGAAAATCGAGTTTCTTTTCCGCCATAACTTTTGCCTTGTTATATTGTACTAATTGTATCATTGTCATAATTGTATACATATTGCTCGTTTTGTCAAGGGTTTTCGAAGATACATGACATTTGTCACTTGAACGTGGAAGCGAATTTGTCAATAATGATATTGGAAACCCGGCAGGGGTAATGAACAATACCCCCCGGGCAGAAAATATGAAAATTCAAACATCCCTGGTGCTTCTAATTGCCATCTTGACCGCTTGCGCGCCTGCAATAACCTCTTCCCCAAAAGAGACACCCATCCAAACCACGGTACTGCCAACTTTGACGGCAACGGTGGAAATCCCCACCATCATAGCCCCGACTCCAACGCCCACTCAGCCTGTCATCCCTCCTATGATCACACCCAATGCCATTCAGGTGGAAAGATGGAAGGAGTATGAATTAGCGCTGGCAAAAAAAATGTTTCCTTCAAACTTTATTCCCGGCAAATTTCTGTGCGAATGGGAGATTTTAGGTCAAGCCGGGCAGGAAGAATATGTGTGGGTGGAATGCACGAGCATCTTTTTAGTTGGGTTTGAGATCATCTTGAGGGGGAGATTCCCGCCGTAATCCATGTCGGGACAGACGGGTCTATTCAAAGTGTGGAATTTCCTGGCGGAGGAACAGACTATGCTTCTGATATTCGGCGAATGTTTCCGCCAGATGTGTACGAAAGGTATTTCAGTGGATTAATAAACTTTCAAGAACTGAGAGATCACTTGCACTGGAGACGAGAACACCCGGAAGAACCACCACTCGTTGTTCTTAGTGCAACACCAACACCATGAAAATTAAAACTTCCCTTGCATTGCTATTTTTCTTTCTGACTGCTTGTGCGCCTGCGCTGACGCCCGCCCCAACAGGGACACCAGTCCCAAGCGTGGTTCCACCAACTTTTACGCCAACGGCAAACATTATATATCCTGCTCCCTCACTTTACCCTACACAGCACCCTCCTCCCATTCTCACACCTGACGCGTTTCAAGTGGAAAGATGGAAGGAATATCAGACGGAACTGGCACAAGCTCTCTTTGTTTACAACCCAAATTTCCCACAACAGCACTATGGTCCTGCTGTATACAAGGACGCTATATGCGAATGGGATATTTTGGGACGGTCTGGTCAGGAAGTGTACTTATGGGCGGCGTGCGTCTCTGCTGACGGCCTTTCGCTCAGAACGAATCCTACTGTGATCTATCTTGAACCAGATGGTTCGATTCGAGAAGTGAATGTACCCAGTGTAGACGTCAATTTTCATGACCAAATGTAACCTATGATCTTCATCTACTCCCGATGGATGTTCAAGAAAAACTATGCTTGTACTATTTTTATGGCTTTGTTCCTCAATGCCATAAAATAACCTCTGCTTATATTCCCTCCTTAGATTTACGAAGGGAAGGGGTATTTCTATCGCATCTTGAATATAGAAAAGGCCATCCGGAGGAGCCGCCCTTGGTTGTCCTTTCGGCAACACCAACACCATGAAAATTAAAACTTCCCTTGCATTGCTATTTTTCTTTCTGACCGCTTGCGCGCCTGCGCTGACGCCCGCCCCAAAAGAGACACCCATCCAAACCACGGTCCTGCCAACTTTGACGGCAACGGTGGAAATCCCCATTATCATAGCCCCGTCTCCAACGCCCACTCAGCCTGTCATCTCGATCACACCTGACGCAATTCAGGTGGAAAGATGGAAGGAGTATGAAATTGCCTTGGCTATGAAGTTACTCCCGCCAAGCGGCCTTGCACGAACTCCTGGCGAGGTTTTGTGTGAATGGGAAATTTTAGGACGCTCTGATCAGGAAGTATACGTATGGGCTTTTTGTCAAGCCCCGCCTTATGATATTGAAGGGTTACAACATCCTTCTATTGCCAGTATACCTGCCGTAGTTCATCTTGGGGCAGACGGGGCTGTCCAAAGCGTTGAGATTCCTGGAAGTGGCACGGCTTATGATCGTGATATTCGCGTGCTATTTCCGCCGGATGTGCAAGAAATCATTTTCAAACACATAGTGGATACCAACAAAATGGAAGTCCATATTAATGCAAGACGAGAAATCCCCCAGCCGCCCTTGGTTGTCCTTTCGGCAACGCCAACACAGCCAATCATTCCTGTTATTACACCTGACGCAATTCAAGTGGAAAGATGGAAGGAATATCAGACGGAACTGGCAAAACTTGTTCTTTCTCAGGCGGGAGATATTTTCCCCGATTATGAAAGTGCCTTATGCGAATGGGATATTTTGGGGCGCTCCAATCAGGAATTGTATGTTTGGGCTGAGTGTTTAGCCCCTCATGCAGTGGATAGTAGACCTGCTGTGATTCATCTCAAGCTGGATGGAACTATTGAAAAAGTGGAAGTTCCATTTCATGATTCGACATGGGAATCTACCATTCAAAAGCTGTTTCCGACAGATGTGCAAAAAAAAATTGATGAATATTTTTATCCTATGTATTCTGGAAGAGCAGAGGAATTGAGAATACATCTTCTATATCGGCTGACACATCCAGATGTGCCACCACTGATCATACTTTCAGCAATGCCAACAGCAACTATTACTCCTTGAGTTTTGGATTCCCAGCAGTAGAAATATAGATTTTTGTGAAGAGGTGCTGACCGAAGCGCTGCCAGCCCTCCAGCCTCATGTACGCCTGCGCGGCAGCAGGTCTCTGCCTGCGTGGTAAAATCCACCTGCACTAACTTTAAGGAGTAGTAAAAGTATGGAACAACAGACCGGTACGTTTGCAGTTAAAAAAGGCTTGGCGCAGATGCTCAAGGGCGGCGTCATCATGGACGTGGTGACCGCCGAACACGCGAAGATCGCCGAAGACGCCGGCGCCTGCGCGGTGATGGCACTCGAGCGCGTCCCCGCCGACATCCGCGCCCAGGGCGGCGTGGCGCGCATGAGCGACCCCGAATTGATCCTCAAGATCAAGGAATCCGTCAGCATCCCCGTAATGGCAAAATGCCGCATCGGGCATTTTGTGGAAGCGCAGATATTGGAAGCCCTCAAGGTCGATTACATCGACGAATCCGAGGTGCTGACCCCCGCCGATGAAGAGCACCACATCCTCAAGCACAACTTTACCGTTCCCTTCGTGTGCGGATGCCGCAACCTGGGCGAGGCGCTGCGCCGCATCGGCGAAGGCGCGGCCATGATGCGCACCAAGGGCGAGGCGGGCACCGGTGACGTGGTGGAGGCGGTCCGCCACGCGCGCACGGTGCTGGGCGAGATCCGCCAGATCCAGAACATGCCCAAAGAGCAATTGATGGCGTTTGCCAAGAACATCGGCGCACCCTACGAACTGGTGCTGGAGACCGCCGAACTCGGGCGCATGCCGGTGGTCAACTTTGCAGCCGGTGGCATCGCCACCCCCGCCGACGCGGCGTTGATGATGCAGCTCGGCGTGGACGGTGTCTTCGTCGGCTCGGGCATCTTCAAGAGCGGCGACCCCGCCAAACGCGCGGCTGCCATCGTCAAGGCGACCACCCACTTCCGCGATGCGAACATCCTGGCGGAGGTCAGCAAGAACCTCGGGGAACCGATGGTCGGACGCAACGTCTCCCAGATGCCCGAAGCGGAAAAGATCGCCGGGCGCGGCTGGTAAATAATAACAGTAGGGGCAAGCGGAACGATAACGGTCACGATCGTTCGACTCCCGCTATGCCCCAACAATAATCACAATTATGAAGATCGGCGTCCTTGCCCTGCAGGGCGACTTTGCGGAACATATCCACATGCTCAAGCGCCTGGGGGCGGAGGGCGTGGAGGTGCGCCTGCCCCAGCATCTGGACGGGCTGGATGGACTGATCATCCCCGGCGGCGAATCCACGACCATTGGAAAACTATCCGTGGCGTATGGCTTGATGGAACCCCTGCGCGCCTTTGCGGCGGATCACGCCGTCTGGGGCACCTGCGCCGGAGCCATCTTCCTCTCGCGGGATGCGCGCCGCGCTCAACCCCTGCTCAAGTTAATGGATATCACCGTCCAGCGCAACGCCTTTGGCGCGCAGGTGGATTCGTTCGAGGCGGACCTCGACATCCCCGAGCTTGCCAAAGCCACGCACACCTCGCATCCCTACCACGCGGTCTTCATCCGCGCGCCGATCATCGAGTTGGTCAGCGGGGAGGCGCGGGTGCTCTCGGCGCTGCCGGACGGGCGCATCGTTGCCGCGCAGGAAGGTCACCTGCTGGCGACCTCCTTCCACCCCGAACTCACGGAGGACGCGCGCTTCCATGAGTATTTCCTCTCCCTGATACCGTAGGGGCACAGCCATCCTGGAAGAAATAAAGTCATCAAGCCCTTGCTGTGCCCCACCCAGTTGACATGAACATCCGCTCCCTCGAACTGATCGACCTGCCCGCCCTCAGCCGCTACCGGAACAGCGCCCTGCTGCTGGATTCCACGCAGGCGCTCACGCGCGGCAATCCCATCGGCGCGGCGCACTTGCTCTCCCACTACAATCCCGGTCGTCATATCTACACAGCCGTCGTCAAGGAGAATGGGGATACCCTGGTGGGCTGCATAAATCAAGCACCGGGCGAGACCTTTGCCCGCCTGCTTTACCTTGCGCCCACGGAGAACCTCGCGCATCCCGGTCTGCCCCTCCTGCTGGAGGACCTCTGCCGCGAGGCGGGGAACTGGGGTGCGTTCCACGTCATCGCCGAGCTGGATGAGACCAGCGAGGCGTATCAGCCCGCTGCGGAACTCGGGTTTCGCGGTCTATGCCCGCCAGAGACTGTGGGACATATCCTCCATCACGGGGAACGGGCAGGGTTCCGCCTGGAAGCGTGCCCAGTCCGTGGACCTGCCCGCCATCCAGAGCATCTATCACCAGATCGTCCCCCCGCTTCTTCAGCCGGTCGAACCGATGCCGCGCCGCGCCTCGGGCTTCATCTGCAACCAGGGAGCCAGGTGCCACGTCAAGTATTCGAGCGGACCGGCGGGCATCGTGCTGGTGCCGCTCATCCACCCCGATATGCTGGAGGTGGGCATGAACCTCTCCGCGCTGGTGAGCGGGCTGCCCGGGCACGGGTCGCGTCCCGTGTACCTGTGCGTGCGTTCCTACCAGGTCTGGCTTGAACCGGTGCTCGAGGAACTGGGCGCGCTGGCAGGTCCCCGCCAGGTGATCATGGTCAAGCACCTGGCGCGCATGATCAAGGAGGAGCAGACGGTGAATGCCGTCCAACCGGCGGGTGTGCGTGTGCAGCCTTCGCGGGTGAGTCACATCGAGGGAAAGAGACCATCATGAAACAATTCCTGGACAGGTTCATCCTCTACTTCCCCGTGCTCTTCATCAAGCAATACCCCTACGCCTGGATCGCGGGGGTTGCGCTGTGGAGCTGGCCGCCAAATATATCAGCAGTATTTTTTTTGATCGTCCTGATCGGGATCCTTTCCCTGCACTGGCGGGAGGCCGCCTGGATCTCGGAGATGCGCCGGCAGCACGCCCCCCATGGGGAGACCTTTTACATCGAGCGCCTGCCCGTTCCCATCGAGCGTGCGGTCCGCAATATTGCCATCCTGCTGGTGATCAGTGCCCTCCTGGCATGGTTCTTGAACGGGATCTTCCACCTTGGCTTCTGGCAGACCTTCATCCTGGTATTCGGGTTTGCCATCTGTTACCTGGATGCTCGTTTCTTTTGGCCGGTGACCATCTACATCGTCACCGGCGGCGGCATCGCCATCTATTATCGTCCCCTCGCACACGGACTATCGCCTTTTCTTCAGTTTCAAGGAGATGGCGCGAGGTCGGGCGGCTGGACCATATCGAAAAGATCGGTGAGAAGTGGACGGTCCTCTCCCGCCTGCGCACCGCCCCCAGCGGGGTGCTGCTGGTGCCGCGTTCCCCAAAGGGCTTCACCAGGTTGCTCGATGGCGAGATCCTGCTGACCCCCAGGAACGTGGACGAGTTCCTCAAATACATCCCCTCAACATTGGTTACGAAAATGTAGGGGCGGGGTTCACCCCGCCCATGTTGCTTCCGCCGCCTCTCGCACTGCGGGGATTCGCAGTCCCCGCCCATATTGTTCCTTCCGCATCTGTCATTGCGAGGCAGGGCGCTGTCCTGAGCGGAGCGCAGCGAAGTCGAAGGACCGCCCGACGTAGCAATCTCCCGTTCTACAAGTCAGTAATATTCCCTATCGCGCCTTCGCCATCACCATCAACGAATATCCCCCCAATAACCTCGCGGACATTCCTTGACTGAATGCCCCGATCACCCGCCGCGGCAGGTTCGCCAGTACCGTCCTGACCCGCCTCCTGTTCTTCGCCAGTTCCATGCCCCCCGCCGTGAAAAATGAATCCTCGACCTGGTAACCGGTGTCCTTCAGGACAGCCAGCGCGCTTTCATAAGTGAAGGTGTGCAGGTGACCCACGCCGTAGCGCACCTGTTCCAGCCGCGCCGGGCGCAGGATGCTCAGCAGCGACAGGTCGAGCGGGATGTGAAAAATGAACGTCTCCGCGTGCCTGCGCAGTCTTTGCAGGAAGCCGAGGTAATCCGGGACATGCTCAAACACATCGATGCACAGCAGCAGGTCGAATTTCTCCTTCGTCTCGAGCAGGTCGCCGCGCGTGAACTGCAGACCTTCCTTCTCTCGCGTCAAACACAGTTCATACGCCTGCGGTGAGACCTCATACCCGTGGAACAGGGCACCCGGCAATTCTGCATGCAGTTGGCTGAGGATCTCCCCAGCCCCGCATCCCACCTCGCAGACCGTCTCCGGCTGCAGGTCGTGTTTTCGCATCATCTTCAATATCTGCGCGGCTTTCCAGGGGGAATCGCCGGCATGCCAGCCGGGGTTGTCCTCAAGGTATTTGCCCGTGGAGTAGATGTCGCTCATGGCTTCGTGGTCCTGTTCAATGCCTCGATGAATGTCCCGACCATCCTCCCGATGTTGATCTCCTCCGAGACGATGCGGAACGACTCCTCCCCCATCCTGCGCAGGCGCGGCATGTCCGACAGCGCCTCCCGCATCGTGCTGACCAGCGCGCCGTAATCCTCGGGCGGGATCTGCCAGCCGTTCCCCGCGCGCACCAGGTCATCCTGTGTGCCGTCGCCCTTCGCGACGATGACCGGCAGCCCGTGGCTCATCGCCTCCTGCACCGCCAGCCCGCCGGTCCCGGGCAGGACGAACAGGTCCGCCTGCGCGAACCAGGGATCCAGCTCGCTGCCGTGCTTCGTCCCGATGAACTGCGCGGAGGGATAAACCTCCTTCGCCAGCGCTTCCACTCTTGCGCGCTCCGGTCCATCGCCCACGATCACGAGCCGCGGTTTGATCTCCATCTCCGCACAGGCGCGCAGCAGCCGGTCCACGCGTTTGCGTGCCTGCAGGCGCCCGACAAAAATGATGGAGGCTTCATGCGGAGCGTCGGGTCGCGCCGGGCGGACTTCCGGCGCGGGCGCGACCGAGTTGTACGCGACGAATATCCTCTCCTGCGGGAATCCCAGCGCGGCGTATTCATCCGCGCCCCTTTGACTGTAGGCGATCAGCGCGTCGAACTGACTCAGGAACTGCTCGCGCCTCATTTTGCGGAACCCGCTCGCCATTCCATCCAGCCGCGGCGCGCCCAGCCCCCAGCCGATCACCTTCCTGCCTCTTGCATGCATCCACCTGACCGCCGCGGATGTGGCGAGGTAGCGCGGATTTGCCTCCATGACCAGCGCATCCGGGTTCCAATCCTCCAGCCAGGAGATCAATCCCTGCTGGTAACAAAGATATATTTCATCGCGGAAAATATGGATGTTGTTCGCTTTTACATATCTGGCATTGCTCAGCCCGTCTGCCAGCGTCACCCCCTCATCGCTGCGCGGCTCTCCCGCGATCAGGCTCATCGCATCGCATGACTCCGCCAGTAGATCAAAGAACGGGACGCGGTACACCGGCAGCACGCGCTGCTGCACCCCCAGCCTCCCGTGAAACCTCAATTCACTCTGCTTCTTCATCTCATAGACCTTAAAGAATTCATCCGCGTCCTATTCCCCCACCAGCACCTTCAAATACTCATCCACCATCCTGTCGGCACCCAGCGCGGATTCAGCCCGCGCCCGCGCCGCCTTCCGGTAGCGCGGCTGATCATCAATGATCTCCCTCACCGCCTCCGCCAGCGCATTGATGTCCGGCGGATCCAGCTTCCACGGGTCCCCGCCGTACGGCACGATCCTCCCCGCCTCCTCGCCCACCAGCTCGCGCAGCGCCCCGCTGTCAAATCCCGCCACGGGCAGACCGCACGCCAGCGCCTCGATCACCGAGTTCGGGCAGGGCGGGTTGACCTCCGCGGAGAACATGAAGTGCGACGAGCGGATCAGCTGGGGGATCTGCTCGCGCGGCAGGACGCCCAGGAACCGGATGGGCAGGCTGCTCTTCAGCCTGTCCTTCGTGCCTTCGTCCACGCCTCCCGCCACCGCCACTTCCATTGGATATTTTTCCGCCAGCTTCTCCGCCAGCGCGACCGCATGGAACAGACCCGTGTCCAGCCCGCCCTTCAAATTCCCCTCCAGCACCAGCATGCGCACCCTTTCCCCGGGTCGTTCATGCGCGCCCTCGGGCGTATAGGTATCCAGGTCCACGCCGTTGAGGATGGTGGTTGCCGGCGCCTTCGCCACGCCGTACCAGCTCTCCCACCAACTGCGGATGAACTCGCTCTGGTACACCACCCGGTCCGCGATCCGCCTGCGGATAAATGCCAGCACCGCGTTGCCGTACTCCGCCCGCAGCGTATAGCGTACCCCCGCCCAGCGCACGCGTTGCACCCAGTTGATGCCGTCCAGCCTCTGCACGATGCGTATCCCGCGCCCCTTCACCTTCCACAGCGCGTTCATCTCCCGCCTGCCCGCCAGCACCAGCAGCGCATCGAACGATTCGTTAAGGTTGTTCGTCGTCTCGAACCCGCGCCTCGCCAGCCCCGCCTCGAACTTCAAACGGAAACTCGCGATGCCTCCCACCCCCTCCACCCGCGGATAAATGCAGATTCGTGTCATGGCATGATTATACCTGTAGCATTGCGCCTGTCCTTGCGAGGGTGTACCCACATCGGGTGTCATTGCGAGGAGGGCGTTCTCCCACGTACGCTCTCGCGCAGCATCCCGCCAATCCCTGCTCAAGGATTGGCAATCCCTCCATACTTTCACACTTGCCCTATCACCATTCTCCATTAACCATTCCATTACCATTTAAAATCCAAAATCGTAAATCTAAAATCTTTATGGTATCCTTGCTCCATCCCATCACCCGCGGAGTGACTGCATGTACATAGCCATTGAAGGAGTCATCGGTGTCGGCAAGACCACCCTTGCCCGCCTCCTGCAATCCTCGTTCGATGCCGAGGTCCTGCTCGAAGTCTTCGAAGAGAATCCCTTCCTCTCCGATTTCTACGGTGACCGCGCCCGCTACGCCTTCCAGACCCAGATCTTCTTCCTGCTCTCCCGCTATCACCAGCAGCGCCGCGGCGTCACCCAGGTCGTCCAGGCTGGCAAAAACCTCATCTCCGATTACACCTTCGCCAAGGATTCCCTCTTCGCCCGCATCAACCTCAAGGGCGATGAACTCGAGATGTACCACCGCGTCCACGAAGCCCTCGCCGAAAAGATCCCCCTCCCCGACCTGCTCGTCTACCTGCGCGCCGACACGGATGTCCTCATGCAGCGCATCGCCCTGCGCGACCGCCACTACGAGCGCAACATGGAACGCGGCTACATCGAGGAACTCGGCAATGCCTATGACGAGTTCTTCTCCGCGCCCGCCGGTCAGGCACCCGTCCTCGTCATCGACACGGATAACATCAACATCGTGCAGAACCCCCAGCACCTCAAGCAGGTCGAGAACCGCATCCGCCAAGCCCTCGGGCATCGCCCCCTTCCAGCCCGGTCTCCCGCTTGGGAATGATTGATACCAGTGTCATTGCCCGTCGCGGCGATCGCCCGCCAGGCAGTGTCGGCACCTTGCACACGTCGCGTACTTCCCGCCTGCGAACCTTCCCCGCACACCGCGGGATTTGCAATCCCCTCATAATTTCATTAATCGTCTATAATGGATTGAACCTGGAGCCCTCATGCGCGTCACCCGCGAAACCCTCATCCGCCTTGCCAAAGAGAACGCCAAAACCCGCGCCTTCGATAACAAGGACATCCTCGCCGCCTACCTCATCGGCTCCCTCCTCAATGAAGACCCCTTCATCGGCGGGCTCACCGATATCGACCTCGTCCTCGTCACCTCCGGCAAGCCCCCCCGCACGCGCGAGATCGTCCGCCTCACCGGCGACTTCCACCTCGACATCACCTACCACGCCCGCGCCGATTACAACCCCGCCCGCGAGCTGCGCGTCAACCCCTGGCTCGGACCCGAGGTCTACGCCCCCATGCTGCTCTACGAACGCGAGCGCTTCTTCGATTTCGTCCAGGCTGCCGTCCGCGCCGGTTTCGAGTTCCACGCCCCCGCCCTCACCCTCCAGCGCTGCCGTTCCGTCCTCACCCATGGGCGCGGCATCTGGACCGACCTGCTCGATGCCGGCGACCAGGTCACCCCTGAGATCCTCGCCCATTACCTCAAAGCCGTCTACCACGCCGCCTGCGCCATCGCCGGTCTGAACGGCAATCCCCTCGCCGAGCGCCGCTTCCTGCTCGACTTCCCCGCCCTCGCCGAAAAAGCGGAGCGTCCCCAACTAGCCGGCGCCCTCGCGGACCTCCTGGGCGCCTCCCGCCTCGATGAAGGCATCCCCTCCGGAATGATCGACGCCTGGCAGGCAGCCTTCACCGCCGCCGCCGACACCGGTCGCGCCGACATCCGCATCCAGCCCGTCCGCCTCAACTACTACCGCAAAGCCTTCGAAGCCCTCCCCGGCATCACCGCCCTCTGGCCCCTCCTCCACACCTGGACCCTCTCCGCCCTCGTCCTCCCCCCGACCAGCTCAAGGACTGGCAGTCCGCCCTTGTCATCCTCGGACTCACCGGCGAAGCCTTCACCGAAAAGGTTCACAACCTCGACCTCTTCCTCGACGAAGTCGAGATCCGCCTCGACGAGATCGCCAAAGCCAACGGACTCGAAACCTCAACAACAATCTAGATTTGTCACACTTGCACCGCACTAGCGTTGGTGGTTGAGTGCAGTGCAGGTGATTTCCGCGCGGATGCGACTGCAACGCCGCAGCCGATCGAAGCAATCTCCTCGCCCTCGCTTCGCGCGGGATCTTTCGCAGCAGTCCTCCCTCCCGTCCATTCCCTATTAACTATTCTCCATTAACCAATCCCCAATCGTAAATCTTCAATCGTAAATCGTAAATCTTCCCCCTTCCACCCCCCAACCCATAAGACTACACGCCACATCTAGGGTTCTAAAACCAGATAGGGCATACCCGAATTGTGGATAACTGCCACTTAATCTGTGGATAACCCCCTCACTTGTGGACAAACTACCCCATCCAGACCATTGATTCCCAAAAGCGCCATTTTCCCCCACCCCCATATCTGGCGTTAACTCATTTAACCCCCAAAATATGGAATATCCCCAAAGCTTCCCCAAATTCCATCCACCTTCTTCAACTTCTATCCACATTCTCCCTGTGACTTCCTTTCCCCTCCCTCCCAGCCTTGCATCTAGGGTTCCCCTCCCAGACACCACCCACATCTGGGTGCCCCTCCCTTTTATCCACACTATCCACACCCCCTACTACTGCGGCTAATAACAGGTATCTATATATATATACTGCTTGTATATTCATCCGAATCTCTGTACAATAAGGATGGAGAGCATCGCACCATTCTTCGATGCTGGGAGACTGCCATGGATATGATCAAGGTTTCTGCGACCTCCCGTACATCTGCCGTGGCTGGCGCCATCGCCGGGGTCATGCGCGAACACAAGCATGCCGAGGTCCAAGCCATCGGCGCCGGCGCCGTCAACCAAGCCGTCAAAGCCCTCGTCCTCGCCACCGGCTACCTCAAAGGCGACGGCATCGACGTCGTCTGCGTCCCCGAATTCGTCGACGTCGATATCGATGGCAAGGTCCGCACCGCCATCAAGCTCGTCGTCGATCCCCGCCCTCCCATCTCCCGCCTCCCATCCCGCCTCCCATCCCCGAGGCCTGATTCCGCCCCTCCCCCCGCCTCCCTCTCACCCCGGACCGCCCCCCTGCCGCCCGCTCTTTTGCCTTTCTAAGGTAAAATAATTTCATGCGACGAACTGCACCCACCCTCCATCTGTTTTTGACACTTTTGCTTGTTGTCGGTCTGTTATCTGGAGCGTTCGGTCAGACGCTGGTGAACGCTCTTGGAACAAGTTGGGATGTCCACGCGGTAGCCACTCCCTTATCCTTCACATTAAGAAACCCAACCACATCCCCCACCAATGCGGATCAACTCACCTTCCGTGCCACCTTTAGCGAGCCTGTCACTGGTGTCGATGCCGCAGATTTTGTCCCAAATTTTAACCCTCCACCTGCGGTCCCCATCCCCGCACCGACTGTTACCCAGGTCAGTACCACCGTTTATGATGTTTTGATCTATGGGAGCGGACTTGCAAATTACGAAGGCATTGTGGGTCTGGATTTTAGCGCGGGTGCCGTTATTGATGATTAGGCACGATACTCAGATACTCACACCCGAAACACCCGCTATAAATGATGAGACTTATCTTGTAGATAATTCCAACCCGACTGTGCATAATCAGCAGGCGAATGGTCAGCTGATCCGGCACCAACGCAGCCGTTCTTCTTCGCGGTTGTTTTCTCTGAAGTAGATCGACCATCTACGTTCACAGGAAGTGATATAACCCAGGGCGGTGATGCTCCTTCCCCAACCTGGACCATCACTGATGCGGGTAACGACCACAAACCTTTGAACTTTCTGCAGCGACATCAGCGAACGGCTCCATCATTCCACATTGTTGCAGCGGGCGTGTCTAGGATCTTGCTGGAAATGGCAATATTCCATTCATTGAAGGTTGCGACTGTCTTCATCCCGATCACTGTGTCACACTTAGCTGATGTCACAGGTCCCGCTGTGACAATTAAGCAAGCACCAACCCAGCCTGACCCGACCACATATTTCCAACCGCTGTATTTCCGGTTAAGTTCACGGTTGAATTTGCCGAAGCGATTAACGTCTCCACCTTCACCACCAGCGATATCACTCAGGCGGGGACTGCTCCTTCCCCGGTCTGGACTATCTCTGACTCCGGCGATCACAAGACTATTTACTTTGAATGTTACCTCATTGTCGGGCAATGGCACCATCATTCCCATCATTGTAGCCGGGCGTGTAATAGACATGGTTGGTAATGGCAATACCTTGTCAAGCTGGTACGGATAATTCTGTCACCTTCAGCGACACTCACCGGTCCAACGGTCACCATCGAGCAGGCTTCCAGGCCAGGCCGACCCCACCGATACCCTTCCCATCAGCTTCACTGTCACCTTCAGTCGAACCCATCAATCCCGCCATCCTTCACCGCCGCCGATATCATCCAGAACTGGCACTGCCACAGGCATCACCTGGGGCATCGCCTCCTCCGATAACATCAGGTCTTCACCCTCACCGCCATTTCCTGGACCAGCTATGGCACCTACATACCCTCCATCGACGCCAACAGGGTCACAGATATCTGTGGAAATCCCAATCCCGCCAGTCACCAGCACTCGATAACAGCGTCACCTACATTCGAACTCCCCGCCACCCGCACCCCCACCCCCACCGCCACCCCTCCCCAGGTCCCCTTCAAATCCGTCGTCATCAGCGAAATAGCCTGGATGGGCTCCGCCGCCTCCAGCTCCGACGAATGGATCGAACTCTACAACACCACCAACAACGCCATCAGCCTCGAAGGCTGGCACCTCCGCACCTTCCGCTGGTCCGGCACCGCCACCAACGGGCAGTGGGTCCTCAACCTCGACATCGCCTTCAATGCCACCGATATCATCCAGCCCCGCACCATCGACGACCCCAAATCCCCCAGCGGCTACTTCCTCCTCGAACGCGGCTTCAACTCCACCGACGACAACGCCGTCAAAGGCATCGACGCCGACAAGATCTACACCAACTACCTCATGTCCGACTCCGGCGAAGTCATGCTCCTCTGCTCCAAGCAGAACATGGCAGCCGGCGTCTGCGAAGTCAGCAACAAAAACCAGCTCGTCGATTACGTCAACGCCAGTTGGACCGGCTCGGCTCCAACAACCCCTGGCCCGCCGGCAAAGGCTCCACCCTCTACGGCACCATGGAACGCAAGAACCTCATCAGCGACGAAGATTGGGCCTGGTTCACCCACACCGCCAACCCCCCCCGCTACGGTCACGACCGCAACTGGAACGAGATCACCGCCAACCAGAACATCATCAACGGCACCCCCAAGCACCGCAACTGGGCTTTCAACGTAACCGCCACCCCCGCCCCCACCGCCACCTCCACCCGCACCCCCACCCGCGCCCCCAACACCGCCGTCCCCCTCCTCGTCCTCAACGAAGTCCTCCCCCGCGCCGGCTCCGACTGGAACAACGACGGCAAGGTCGATGTCTATGACGAATTCATCGAAGTCGTCAACTCCGGCTCCGTCAACGTCAACCTCTCCAACTTCAAGCTCGACGACTCCGCCGCCGCCGGTTCCTCCCCCCCTTCACCTTCCCCAGCCAGACCCTCAAACCCGGCGAAATAGCCGTCTTCTACGCCTCCCAGACCGGCATCCGCCTCGAAGACTCCGGCGACACCGTCCGCCTCCTGCGCGGCCTCCAACAACACCCTCGTCGACTCCGTCACCTACCCCATCGCCAAAGCCGTCGACATCTCCGTCTGCCGCTACACCGACGCCTACGGCTCCTGGCTCACCAACTGCTTCCCCACCCCCGGTCGCCCCAACGCCCTCGCCGGCAACCGCACCCCCTCCACCTCCGGCGGCGTCCTCATCCCCATCTGCTTCCTCCCCGACACCGTCCCCGATGAGTTCGTCCTCGCCGAATGCGGAGAGGCAGGTCCCGGCATCTGGAACTACGGCTACTGGAACTCCTTCCCCGGCGAAGGCACCCAGATCTGGCAGGTCGACCCGCACGACAAGTGGCTGGTCATTTACCAATAAAAACAGGATCGGGCTTCGTTCAGGAAGCCCGATCTTATCTCTAGCCCAATCTCGTTCTTCTCTCCTTGTTCAGAATCCCGATCTCATCTTCTAATCCTCCGCGGCTTTCGCCACTTCCTCCGCCTTAAAGTCCACCTCATCCTTCCCGGTCAACTTCTCCTGCATCTTCTCGATCACCAGGCTCAGGTGCCCCGGGTGTGCAACGAAGTCCAGGTCGTCCGCCGGGACGGTCAGCACCGGGCAGAGGGTGAATCCAGCCAGCCAGTTCTCGTACAGTTGGTTCAGGCTGTCCAGGTATTCCGGCGAGATCTCCCGCTCATAGTCGCGGCCCCGGTGCGAGATGCGATTCTGCAGCGTGGGGATGGACGCCCGCAGATAAATGACCAGGTCCGGCGGCGGCAGGAAGCACAGCACCGTCTCGTAAAGTTCGCGGTACGTCTGGTAATCGCGTGGCCGGATGTGTCCCTGCAGGAAAAGGTTGTGTGCAAAGATCTCGGCATCCTCATAAACGCTGCGGTCCTGGATCACCGAGGATGGGCGCCTGGACAGATCGTGGTGCGCTTTCAAGCGGTGTGTCAAAAAGAATACCTGGGAATGGAACGACCAGGTGGTCATGTCCCGGTAGAAATCCGCCAGGTAGGGGTTCTGGGTGACCGGTTCGTAAAACGGTTCCCAGCCCAACCTGGCGCACAGCATGCCCACCAGCGTGGATTTTCCCACCCCGATGTTTCCAGCCACCGCAACGAATTTTTTCATATTCCTCCCGGCTCCCTCGGTTCAACAAACAAGGGCGACCGGATGGTCGCCCTCTGGTGCATCAGGGAATGTTCCCAGCCAGTTCCTCATCGATGACCTGCTGGAACACGCTCAGCGGCTGCGCCCCGACAACCGCCAGCCCATTGATGAAAAAGGTCGGCGTGGACTGCACACCCAGGTCGATGGCGAACTGCATGTCCTCTTCAACCGCGGACTGGTACTTGTGATCGTTCATGCATTTCTCGAAGGTGGTGGTGTTCAGCCTGAGGTCCGCCGCGATCGAGGCATACAGGTCATCGCCCAGGTTGCTGGAATTCTCGAACAACTTGTCGTGGAACTTCCAATAGGCGTTCTGGTCGCCGGCGCACAGCGAGGCCTCCGCGGCATTCATCGACTGCGGGTGTATCTGTGTCAGGGGCAGGTTGCGATAGACCAGGCGCACCTTGTTGGGATAGGCGGTCATCAACTGCTTGTATACCTCGTCGTGCCATTTTTTGCAGTAGGGGCACTCGAAATCGCTGAACTCAACGATGGTGATCTCTGCATCCTCGGGACCGATGCTCGGAAAGCCCTTGGTCGGTATGTCGTAGCGGCGCGTGACCGGGTCTCCGGACTCTGCCGCGGCTGCGGGAGCCGTCCCCGGGTCGCGTCCCCAGAAAACGTAACCAAGCAGGAGGCCGACCAGGACTCCGACCACCAGTCCAAGCACTGCCAGTACCGAAAAGAATCGACTACGTTTAAAAGTGATCATGTCGGGAACAAGAGGTGTATTTTCCATGCGCGGCATTATAACACGCGCTGTTGGCGCGTCCTTTCAGGGGGATGAACGTATATCTTCATGCAAAAGGAGAAACAATGACTGAGAAAAAACAACATCCCTGGTATGCCCTGCCGTTCATTGCCCTGTGGAAGTTGATCACGGGCATCGTCGAGTTCACGGGACGGCTGGTGGCTGTCATCCTGGGATTCGTGCTGCTGCTGGTGGGCATCCTCGTCAGCCTGACGGTGGTTGGCGCCATCGTGGGCATCCCGCTTGCCATCCTGGGATTCCTGCTCGTCCTGCGCGGGCTGTTCTAACCTTCACGCGGGCTGCCCTGCGCGGAGGCGTCCGGCTTTACCGGTGACACCCCCGGACGGTTCGGCATGGAAGCGATGGATTCTGCGCACGCCGGGAATACGCAATACCATCAACAGCACAAGGATCAGCCCGTAGATGAGGGGAAGAAGGATATCACCCTGCAAAGCGAAGAAGGTCCCCTTTTTCCCCCAGGCGTAATGCAGGACCACCAGCGGCGCGATGATGTACACCACTCGATGCAGCCGCTTCCAGTTTTTCCCAAGGCGCACTTTCCAGATATCAAACGAGGTGACTGCCAGCGGGATCAGCAGGAGGAAGGCGAGCGCGCCGACCAGGATGTACGGTTTCTGCAGGACCGTCTCCAGTATGTAACTCCATGCCAGCCCGTAATCCAGGTCGGCAAAGATGAGGACATGCATGGTCGCGTACATGAAGGCATACAGCCCAAGCGTGCGCCTGTGCCGGATGACTTCCTGCCATCGGAAGAGGCTGTTCAGCGGCGTGGCAGCCAGCGAGAGGAAGAGCAGGGTAATGGCTGCCCGCCCCGTGCGTTGTTCGATGTGCTGGATGGGGTTGACGGTCAGGTCACCCGTGATCGCCTCCACGACCAGGCGCGCCAGCGGAAACCACGCTGCGATGTGGACCAGGATCTGGAGAGGGGTGTAGCGGGACTTCTTCATGTTGTCTGCGTATGAGGGCAAATCGGGTTGTCGTATAACCCCGCCATGCCCCTGCCATTAACTAATAGTACTTTGCCAGGTCCATACCTTCGTAAAGATGTGCCACTTCCGCCTCGTAACCATTGAACATCAGCGTCGGTCTGCGCGCCAGTTCACCGATGCGGCGTTCAGTCGCCTGTGACCAGCGCGGGTGCGAGACATTCGGGTTGACGTTCGAGTAGAACCCATATTCGTTGGGCGCGGCGGTGGACCAGAGCGTGGCTGGTTGTGTGTCGGTCAGTTCGATCTTAACGATGCCCTTGATGGATTTGAACCCGTACTTCCACGGCACCACCAGCCGCAGCGGAGCTCCGTTCTGGTTGGGAAGCAGTTCCCCGTACAGCCCGGTGGCGAGCAGGGTCAGGTCGTTCATCGCCTCATCGATGCGCAAGCCCTCCTGGTAGGGCCAGTCATAGAACGGGCTTGCCAGACCGGGCATTTCCTCCGGGCGGTGGACCGCCTCGAAGCGTACGAACTTCGCGTCCGATGTCGGCTCGACTTCCGCAAGTAATTTTGAGAGGGGGAATCCCATCCACGGGATGACCATGCTCCAGGCTTCCACGCAGCGCAGGCGGTAGACGCGTTCCTCCTGCGGGAATTTCTGCAACAGGTCTTCGATGGCGTAGGTTTTTGGGTTGTTCACCAGCCCGCTTACTTCCACATCCCACGGGCGGGTTTGGAAGTCCTTCGAAAGCGGTGCAACTGCCTCCTTGCTGGTGCTGAATTCGTAATAGTTATTGTAGTTGGTGATCTCTTCAAGAGAGTTGGGTACATCCGGAAGCGGTGTGTTGGGTGTTGCCTCGCTCTCCACCGCTGGAGTGCAAGCCGCCAGCAGTGCGCCTGCCCCGGCGATGCCTGCCGCCTTCATGAAATCGCGGCGTGAAAGATAGGTTTCTTTTGGGGTGATCTCGGAGGCAGGGATATTGGAACGGTAGATCATTATTCACCTCAACCATTAAGTGGAATGCTCAATAGAAGGGATGATTTCACCGAATCTTCCCTGCCCGGAACTGAGAGTTTGCTGAGTGATCAGCGTCTTCTGCGCGTGGAGGGATCGATCTGAATGGTTTTCCTGGAGGGGGTTATCCCGACTGCTTCATCCCTGTCCAGTTCTGAATAGGCTACCACCCGGTTGCGCCCTGAACTCTTGGCGGTATACATTGCCCGATCGGCAGCGTCGAGCAATTCCTCGCTTTCGAACCCGTCCGACGGATAGGATGCCAGTCCAATGGAAAGCGTGGGGCTGGTCTTCATGTTCGAACAGGGCAGGGGCATGTTCGCAAATTCCCTGCGCAGGAATTCCGCGCGCTCGCGGGCGGTCTCGTTGGACAGCTTGGGGAAAACGATCACGAACTCCTCGCCTCCATATCGGCAGGGGGTGTCGAAGCGGCGGATATGCTGCGTGATGAGCGCTGCCAGGGACTGCAAGACATCGTCTCCCACCTTGTGCCCGCAGGTGTCGTTCACCCGTTTGAACCGGTCGATGTCCATCATGATCACGCAGACGGGATAGTTCTCGCGCAAGGCGCGTGCCAGTTCCTGGCGCAGGGTTTCCTCCAGGTAGCGGCGGTTGAACAGGTTGGTGAGCGGGTCGCGTATGGCTTGTTCGTGCAGCTGGTCGCGCAGGGTGCGGATCTCATCCAATTGTTCGTTCAGCAGCCTGTTGGTGTTGCTCAGGCTGGTTGCCTGGTTTTTCTGCGAGGTGATGTCGCGGAAGACGAGCATCCGACCGCTGCTTTGTTTTTTCCCGTCCAGTAATGGAGTGACGACCAGGTCGAAGGTGCGAGGTGTCTCCCACGCTACATGGACCTCTGTGTGAGCTTCATTCTGATCCCAGAATGGCTGGCTGGATTCGCTCCAGGAGGAGAGGATATCCCTTGCGTTCCTCCCGGTTGCCAGTTTGGGTGTCATGTTCAGGAATTGCCCGGCGGCGGGATTCATCTCCACGATGCGGTCCTGTTCATCCAGCACGATCACACCGTCAGTCATGCTGTTGACCAGGGTGCTGTGCACCACGGGTACGATATCCAATAATTTCGTACGGTAGATGGCGTATACATAAATGCCGCCCGCCAGGGTATGTATGAGAGGGGATGCATCCAGGCTGATCCTGGAAAAAAAGATGGGCAGCATGAAAATAATATCTGCGCATAATGCCAGGCTCGCCCCGAGTATGACCAGTTTCAGCTGTGCTTTGTGCAGTGTCCCGCCTTCCTTCAAGGAACGGGCGAGGAACCAGATGCCGGTACCTATCAGGATAAAGGAATAAACAGCATCCACCAGGGTGTAGAACCCGGGCGACCAGTGCAGTTCAGCCAACCCATTTGAATGCCACAACTGTGTTGGGCTATAGACCAGGTGGTGGAGATCGTTCGTCCAAACCAGGACAAGCCCCGCGAGTGGTTCGATTGCCAGGAGGGATATTAACTTGCGGGTGACCAGGCGTTCATTGTGGGAAACCTGCAGGCTGAAAAGCAGGAAAGTGGGCGGGACAAGGAGAATGCCCAACGTGGAGGTATTCAACCAGAAGACCTGTCCGAAGTGGCTCGTGCTGAGCCACATGGCGGCTGAGGACCCCGACCAGAGAGCCACCCACAGCATATACGCGAACAACAAGATAGCGCCCGGTGCCGATCTCCGACGCCAGACGACCAATGCAATCCCGGATGCGATCAGCGCGGATGCGATGAGTGGGATCGAATATGGGTGGAGTTGCAAGTGCATTAGCCCACCGAAAGTTGCATATTGCCTTACCAGCTAGGAATTACTATACTCCATTTGGTACCTAAAGGCAATTGTAGGAAAACTCCCTGCTTCAGTGCCGGCTTTCAAATTTGTTAAGTGCTCTCTCCCCATCCTAGGGTGGATTCACCGGTATCGGAGGCTCAGTAGGCTCCTCGGATGGAAATGGAACGGGTGGTTCGGTTACATAAGGCTCCAGGGTCGGGAATGGTACAGGAGGTTCGGTCCCCAAAGGTTCATCTGTTGGGAAGGGAGGTTCGGTTGGTTCAGGTTCCAGGGTCCCGGACGGGGTTGAGGGCGTGGGCACCTGCGGTGTGACACGCTCCACCTCCACCGAGAAGGACTTTCCATCGCTGGCGATGTCGATCCAGCCGTTGATGTCGGTCCTCAGGAGGGTCCGTTCACCCACCGCCTCCAGTGTCTCCTGGTCCGGCAGACCGTTGTAGTTATCCGCCGCGACACTGAGGATCACCAGTTGCGGGTCCAGGAAATCGATCCACCCCGCTGTATTGAGGAGGGCATACCCGGAATCAGCCAGCAGAAGCGCGGTCAGCGGGGGAAGAGTTTCGTCCGCTTGAAGTTCTGCCAGCGAATCGAAACTCATGCCAATGGGCAAAAGGAGGCTGAAATCCGCCATATTCAACCAGCAGGACGGCGCCGCGTTCATCCGCGGAGAGGACGGTCAGGGTCGCGCCATCCCCAAGGGCGAGCACCTGGTCCTTTTCCGCCCTGGTAATGCGCACCTGGTGGCTGGTCAGCCATTGGTTAAGTATGCGCGCCTCGTATGAGGCTTCCGTGTTGCCTGCCCAGAGTGCCTGTTCGGGTGAATAGCGCTCCACCAGGCGCGGCAGGGCTGCCACCTGGTTTTCCAGCGTGGAGGCGATGATCAACCAGTCCAGTTTGCGGTTGAATAGAGGCAGGCGCTGCCCGACCTGGCTCGAAAGATCGGAAAGACTCTCGCCGCCGTTGATCAGCAGGTTGTCTCCGGAGGGTGTCTGGATCAGGATGGCATCCGAGGTGCCGGTGTCGAGGAAGGTGATGTGCAGTTTTCCATCGGGCAGGGACATTACCGCGCGCCAGACCAGGACAGCCAGGATCGCCAGGGTGCCGATGACTGCCCAGGAGGGGATCTTTGAGTTTTGTTTTTTCAATGTCTGGTAGAACTCCTTGAGCGGTTCCCGTCCATAGGTCAGGGCGAGAAGCACTGCATACCATGCGATCACTCCCCAGAACGGGAAGTCCACCGAAACCGCCGCGCCCGGCATGTTTCCGAAAAGCTCCACCACCCGGATGGTGTAACTCACGAACGGCCAGGCGATATATGCCAGCAGCTGCCCGAGCGGCTGGATGAGCATACCCACGATGGTAGCCGCGCCGCCGAGCATCATCACCGCCGGTTGGGCGGGCAGGATGAACGGATTGGCGACGAACGAGATGAGCGATAACCGGTTGAAATGATACGCCATGATGGGCAGGGTGGTGACCTGCGCGGCAAGGGTGAGCAGGAAGAAGTCCGAGATGACAGGGGAGACTTTTTGAATGGTATCGGGCTGAAGATGGAACCTGGCGAGCAGTTGTTCCGAGAATTTGGAAAGAGGCTCGGCGTAGAGAATCAAGCCGAGGGTGGCAAAGAAGGAAAGCTGGAAGCCGGCATCCTGGATGTAGAGCGGGTTGTACAGGTTCATACCTGCCGCGACCAGGAAGAGAATGTTAAGACCGTCCTGCCTGCGTCCAATGTGATGGGCAACCAGGGCGGCTATGCCCATCATCGCGGCGCGAAACACTGCCGGGTCTGCACCGACCAGCATGGTATAGAGGACGATCCCGATCCCCGCAAAGATCGCCCCGCGGGTGCGCCCAAAGAGGCGTCCGAAAATGGCAAGCAGGAATCCGGCGATGAGGGAGATGTTAAAACCTGAGATGGCGATGATGTGCGAGGTCCCGGTATCCTTGAAAGCCTGCTGCAGGTCTTCCGGCAGACCCTTGTCCACACCGAGCAGGATGCCTGCCAGCAGGGAGGCTTCGGGATCCGGGAAGAGGCGATAGATGGTATTGAGCGCGTGATTCTTGAGAGCGTATAACCCCCTTCTCAGGAAGCCTCCTTCCCTGCCTGGCAGGAGGGTGACTTCCGCACTGGGCATGATGGAATAAACGCCCTGCCGGGCAAGGTAATCGCGGTAGGAGAATTCCTCGGTCTCAGATGGGTGTTTGCAACTCCCCTCGCACGCGGACGACCTCGCCGTATTGAACTTCCTCGTTGGCGCCCACCCGTGCAAGCAGGGTACCGTCCACTTCAATGTCGGTCCCATCGCCGGCATCGATGCTTGTGACCTGCACGCGCAGGTTGGAAAATTTGTCCCGGCGGTCGGGCGGTTCGGACACCCAGCCGGTGACCAGGCTGTCATGACCGCGGTCGTTGTACCAGCCAAGATCGGACGCATCAAAGACCGGGACCGCTGCCTGGTAACGGACCGCGCCGAGGAACAGGAAGATGAGGAAAAGCGTGGCGGAGGTAACGCCCCTGGCAAGCGAGGTGAGTTCAAGGGAATTGGTCAGGAAGCGCCAGAGGATTCCGAGCACCAGCGTGATGACAGCCAGCATGATCCAGAGTGAAACCGGCAGGGAGGCTGCCTGGGCTGTGGCGATTCCGATCAGGAAGGCTAGCGAGATCCAGAGAAGGGGGCGCATTCAGGACGATTTTACAACAGAACGGCTCGGAACCGGTGCTCTCTTCAAAACCCGCTCCGCATGTTCCGTTTATAATGAAGCCGGTTATGGCAGAAAAACTCATCCTCGTCACCGGTGCGACCGGATATGTGGGCGGACGTCTTGTGCCGCGCCTGCTTGAGGCGGGTTACCGCGTGCGCTGCCTGGTGCGCGACCCAGCGCGGCTGGAGGGATTCCCCTGGGCAAAACGCGTGGAGATCGTCACCAGTGACCTGGGCGACCCGCAGCAAGTCGCGGAGTTGATGCGCGGCGTTTCGGCTGCCTATTATCTCATCCATGGACAGCAGGGGGGCAAGGTGAATGCGGAGCAGGACCTGCTGGTGGCTCGCAACTTTGCCTTCGCAGCAGAACAGGCGAACATCGAGCGCATCATTTACTTTGGCGAGCTGGTGGACCCGACCGCCAGGCTGTCTCCTTACCTGCGTTCGCGCCACGAGACCGGTTCCCAGTTGCGCTACTCACACGTGCCTGTGACAGAATTTCGTTCCGGCATGATCGTCGGTTCGGGGAGCGCGTTGTTCGAGATGGTGCGATACCTCGCCGAGCGCGAGCCGGTGCTGGTCTGCCCCGCCTGGTTCTTTTCGCAGGCACAACCGATTGCGATCCGCGATGTGCTTTCGTACCTGATCGCCGCGCTGGACAGCCCGAGATCAATCGGACGTGTCATCGAGATCGGTGGTCCCACCCGCCTGACCTATGCGGACATGCTCAGGGGATATGCCCGTGAACGTGGGTTGAAACGCGCCTTGATACGTACCCCCTTCAATCTCCCGCGGCTATCCGCCTACTGGGTGCACATGGTCACCCCCATCCACTGGCGCATCGTGCTGCCGCTGATCGAGGGTCTGCGCGCCAACCTGATCGTTCGCGATGATTCGGCGAGGAAACTGTTTCCGCAGATCAAACCGATCGATTTCCAGACCGCCGTCCACCTTGCGCTGGGGCGCATCCAGCGTGATGACGTGGAGACTTCCTGGTCTGATTCGCTGGTGACCGTGATGGGGGACGTGAAGCCGTACGAATTTAAAGTTGAGCAGGGCATGTACATTGAAACCCGCCAGCTGCTTGTGGATCTGCCTCCCGAAACGATCTTCCGATCCTACACCGGCATTGGCGGGGAACGCGGCTGGTTCTACATGGACCGGCTGTGGGAGATGCGCGGCTGGCTCGATAAATTGGTGGGCGGCGTGGGGCTGCGGCGAGGCCGCCGCCATCCGGATGAGATCCGCGCGGGCGAGTCTTTGGACTTCTGGCGGGTGGAAGAGGTGGTGCAGGACAGGCGCATGCGTCTGCGGGCGGAGATGAAAGTGCCGGGCAAAGCCTGGCTTCAATTTGATTCCATCCCCGCGCCGGATGGGCAGGCAGGAAAAACCCTGCTGACCGTCACCGCGTATTTTGCACCACACGGTCTCCCGGGTTTTGCCTACTGGTATGCCATGTGGCCGTTCCACAAATTCATCTTCGATGGGATGACGCGCGGCATCGCCTCACGCGCACGCCTGCTGGCACGTTCCCGATAACACACATGGAAAAATCCCGCATCATCCTCGTCACCGGAGCCACGGGGTATATTGCCAGCCGCCTGATTCCCCGCCTGCTCGAAAGGGGATATCGCGTGCGCGTGCTGGCGCGGCGTCCGGGGCAGCTCAGCGGGCGCGGCTGGTCCAGGGACGTGGAAGTATTCTCCGGTGATGTGATGGACGCACCCAGCCTGGTTCCGGCGCTGCAGGGCGTTCACAGCGCGTATTACCTCATCCACAACATGACCAGCGGGCGCGGCTACACCGAGCGCGAACTGGATGGCGCACGGAATTTTGCCTGGCGCGGCTGAGGCTGCGGGGGTGCAGCATATCATTTATCTCGGCGGGCTGGCGGACCAGGAACAGCATCTTGCCCCCCACATGCGCTCGCGCATCGAGACCGGCGCCAGCCTTAGACAGGGAAGCGTCCCCGTCACGGAATTCCGCACGGGGGTCATCGCCGGCTCGGGCAGTATTTCCTTTGAGATGATTCGTTTCATTACCGAGTTGTGCCCGGTCATTCCCGGACCGCTCTGGTTGAAGAACAAGTCCCAGCCGATCGCTGCGCAGAATGTGATCGACTACCTGGTCGCAGCGCTGGATAACCGGGACGGTCACGGGCAGGTCTTCGAGATCGGCGGTCCGCAGGTCACCACCTATGGCGACCTGATGCTGCGCTATGCACGGCTGCGCGGGCATAAACGCAGCCTGCTATTACTGCCCGGGATTCCCGTCTGGTTCATGGCGTTTGGCATCAGCCTGTTCACCCCCGTTCCGCGACCCATTGCAGCCGCGCTGGTGGGTGGGCTTTCCAGCGACAGCCTGGTGATCCATCATGATGCCTTGCGCGTTTTCCCGGAGGTGAAACTGATCGACTTTGACTCCGCCACCCGTGACGCACTCATCCAACTCCACCCGGATAAGGTGGAACGGGTCTGGGATGACGGACAGCGGACGGAGGGAGAGCCTCAAGCATGAGGGATTCTTCATCCTTCATCATAAAGCCGCAAATGCACGCCCCGCCTGAAAATGTGTTTGCATCGCTCTCACAGAGGGCGATTAAAAAAGGATGGCTGGTGGAAATCTCGCGAACCCCGGCGGATTTTGTTTCACCGTCATCGTTCCTTCGGCGAGGAATGGTTGGAATGCACTGTTGGTCAAATTGCCAATTTGACCAACTTCTTTGCCCCGCGTGGACTGGGCGGGTTCCTGTACTGGTACCTGCGGTTTCCATTCCATGTTATTCACCTGCGGGGCATGCTCAAGAATATTACCCGTTAGAGCGATCACAGGAACCTGTTCCGTATATCAACATACGAGAATGAACTGCATGGTGTGCTGAGCGCACAGCCTTTCCTGTTGGAGAAATCACCCATGCAGAAGAATAAAGTTCGATCTGCTGTAAATTCCAGGTCACTTGCTGACATAAATCACTTGACCGCAATTCACACGCGGCATACAATATCTACACAATACAATACGACCAGAAGCGGCGAAGCCGGTGCAAATCCGGTGCTGTCCCGCAACTGTGAGTTAGCCAAAAGCTAGCAAGTCAGGTCGCCCGCCCTGGTCGGTTCTGCCACACTCTCGTGGAAAGGAGGTGGAGGACAGGCCTTGACCGGATTGCCTCTCCCCTCCCCTGTGACACACAGGGGATTTTGATTCCAGGTTCTGGGATCAGACATTTTACATTTGGAGAATGATCATGTTTCGAAAAATCCTTTTTGTTGCCGTCGTCCTTGCGCTGACCCTTGCAGCCTGCGCGCCAGCTGCCTCGTCGAATGTTGCAGGGCTTACGCTTACAGACGGGCTTGGGCGCGAAGTTAAATTGGGATCCGCTGCCCAGCGGGTCGTCTCCCTGGCGCCTTCCAATACCGAGATCCTGTTCGCGCTCGGCGCGGGGGACAAGGTGGTCGGGCGCGATGAATTCTCGGATTATCCCGTGGAAGCCAAAGCCATCGCCTCGGTGGGCGGCTCGATGGGCGAATACAGCCTGGAGGCGATCGTCGCGCTCAAGCCGGACCTGGTGCTGGCCTCGGAACTCAACTCGCCGGAACTGGTCTCCTCGCTGGAAAAACTCGGGCTGACGGTTTATTACCTGCCCAACCCGAAATCGTTCGAGGAGCTGTACACCAACCTCGAGACCGTTGCCACGCTGACCGGGCGGGATGCCACGAAGCTGACCAACTCGCTCAAGGCGCGCGTCACTGCCGTGGATGAAAAGATCGCCATCCTCAGTTATGCGCCGGTCGTGTTCTACGAGATCGATGCCACCGACCCATCCAAGCCTTACACCGCCGGGGTGGACACCTTCATCAATTTGATCATCCAGCGCGCGGGTGGGATCAACTTCACCGGGCTGGCTGGCATCACCGACCCGTACCCGCAGGTCAGCCTGGAACAACTGGTGGTCACGCCGCCCGACTTCATCATCCTGGGCGATTCGATGTGGGGCACCAGCCCCGAGGTCGTCGCCGGGCGCCCGGGCTGGGGTACATTGACCGCGGTAGTTGATGGTCACGTGTATCCCTTTGACGACAACCTGGTCAGCCGCCCCGGTCCGCGCCTGGTGGATGGTCTGGAAGCGCTGGCGAAATTACTGCACCCGGACTCATTCAAATAAGCATCCCGTTGGGGCGACCTCCGGGTCGCCCCGTCTCATCATGAAACGCCCATTCCTGCTCCTCCCGCTATTGTTCCTGGCGACAGTGCTGCTCAGCCTGGCGGTGGGTTCGGTGTTCATTCCCCTGGATGAACTCTGGGCGGTGGTGCGCGGCGCGGGCGAGGAGACCTTTGCCTTCATCGTCTGGCAGATCCGCCTGCCGCGCACGGTGCTGATCGCGCTGGCGGGCGCGGCGCTGGGGAGCAGCGGCGCGGCCTACCAGGGACTCTTCCGCAACCCGCTGGCTGACCCGTACCTGATCGGCGTCGCATCCGGCGCGGGGCTGGGCGCGGTCATCGCCATGAGCATCCAGTGGCCGTATTCGTTCTGGGGGCTGATGGCGATTCCCTTCGCCGCCTTCCTCGCCGCGCTGCTGACGGTCATCATCGTCTACCAGCTGGCGCGCGTCGGTCATACCGTCCCGACCACCAACCTGATCCTGGCGGGCGTGGCTTTCTCCTCCTTCGCCACCTCCCTGACCTCGTTCCTGATGCTGCGTTCAACGGGGGAGGTGCGCCGCGCCCTCGGCTGGCTGCTGGGCGGCATCAGCCTGACGGGCTGGGAACTCGGTGCTCAGCCTGCTACCCTATCTTGTGATCGGGTTTGGCGGGTTGCTGCTCAGCGGGCACGCCCTTAACCTGATGCAGTTCGGCGATGACCAGGCGCAGCAGATGGGACTCAACGTCACGCGCGCACGCACCCTCATCCTGGGCGCGGCCTCGCTCACCACTGCCGCGGCGGTGGCGTTCGCGGGCATCATCGGGTTCATCGGGCTGATCGTGCCGCATATCATCCGCCTGTGGTTCGGCGCGGACTACCGGCGCCTCATCCCGCTGTCATTGATCGGGGGCGCCTCCGCGCTGCTCATCTCGGACGTGATCGCGCGCGTGGTGCTTGCCCCGCAGGAGATCCCTGTTGGCATCATCACCGCGCTGGTGGGCGCGCCGTTCTTCCTGTGGGTCCTGCGCCGGTCCAAGAACCAGGGCTACTGGTAGGTGATCATGAAATCGCCCTGTACTGGTACCTGTTGTTTTGATATCGGATGATTTCATGCTGAAGATCGAATCCCTGTCTGTTTCCTACGGTGCGCACCAGGTGCTGCATGAGGTTTCCCTCTCGGTGCAGAGCGGCGAGATCCTCGCGCTGATCGGTCCGAACGGTGCGGGCAAGTCCACGTTGATCCGCGCGGTCAGCGGGGTCATCCCGTTCAGCGGGCAAGTCTGCACGAACGGCGACACCTTTCAGTCATTGACTCCCATCCAGCGCGCCCGCTACCTGGCGGTCGTCCCCCAGGCGATCACCCTTCCGCCCGCCTTCACTGTCTGGGAGACCGTCTTGATGGGACGCACGCCGCACCTCGGCTTTCTCGGGCAGACCTCCCGCGCGGACGAGGAACTGGCGCGCCGCGCCCTGCAGCGAGTCCACGCGGAGGAATTATCTGATCGCCGCGTGGGTGAGCTCTCCGGCGGGGAATGCCAGCGCATCCTGCTGGCGCGCGCCATCTGCCAGTCCACGCCCATCCTGCTGCTGGATGAACCGACCGCGCATCTTGATCTGCAGTACCAGGTGAGCCTGTTGGAACTGGTTCGTAAATTGGTACGCGAGGACAACCTCGCCGTGCTGATCGCCATGCATGATCTAAATCTCGCCGCCCGTTATGCCGACCGCGTGGCGCTGATGGTGGCGGGCAGGATACAGGCACTCGGAACTCCGCATGAAGTATTAACCCCCGAATTGATATCCAATGCCTACTGTCTGCCGGTGCACGTCATCCAGCATCCCTTCAGCGGAGAGCCGCTGGTCCTGCCGGGATTAATTCCCTGACCTGTATCAAAATAGATGATCGAGATCACCACCCCGATCACGACCACCGTCCACCTCAGCGTGGACGGTTTGATTTTCCCCGCCAGTTTCCCGCCCAGCGTCCCGCCGATCAATGCGCCGACTGCCATCACAGCTGCCAGCGACCAGACCACCTGTCCCGAAAAGACGAAGAAGACCGCCGCCGCCACGTTGACCGCGAAGGCGATCGCCTGTTTGAGGGCGTTCAGGCGCGTCATGTTGTCTTCCACCGTCAGACCCAATGCCGAGAGCACGATCACGCTCAGACCCGCGCCGAAGTAACCGCCGTAGATGGATGCCAGCCCGACCGGCAGCCAGGAGATTTTTTCCAGCCCGCCCCCCTGGTTGGTCCCTGCGCGGCGGTTCAGCCAGGCGCGCACCGGGTCCTGGATCGCCAGCAGGCAGGATGCCAGCAGGATCAGGTATGGCACCAGTTCGGTGAACAGTTTTTCCCCGGTTTGCAACAGCAGAAATTCCGCCGACCACCCCGCCAATGATCGCCGCGGGCAGCACCAGCCATAAGCGCTTGCCCTGTCCCTGCAGGTCCTTCTTCTGTGCCAGCGTCCCGCCCAGGTAACCGGGTGAGAGCGCGACGGTATTGGTGACGTTGGCGGCAACCGCCGGCACGCCCAGTGCGACCAGCGCCGGGAAGGTGATGAGCGTACCGCCGCCCGCCAGGGCATTGATCGCGCCCGCAGCCATGGCAGCCAGCGCGGCAAGGAGGAATTGGAGGAGTGTGGGCATGGAGATTCCTTTTTGGTTTGGTGGAGAAAGTATAGCATTGATTAATTTGACTTGGTTTCTGAATGGAACAACTATAATAGAAGAACTCTTGGACCGGATGGAAAATATGAAACCACAACGAACTCATCCAGCGCAAAAATCCGAATCTGAGGACCTTGCCGTCCTTCAAAATAAATACCTGATTGGCTGGCCAGGCTATCGAAATGCGCGCAACAGGTCGGGATTGGGGTATGTAGAGACACAAGCGGAATGGGCGCAAATGCAGGGACGAATATTCCGTATGCTGCTCGAGAGGAAGGTTATTACCCGCAATCCAATTTTTCTGATTGGCATGTTCATTGTTGGAGCGATTTATTTCTTGCCTGTCGTCCTGGGAATTCTCGAAATTCTTGCGGGAAATACCGGTATCTGGATGGTATTGATCATCAGCCTGCCTGGATGGATTTTCGGGTTTATGTTAATGGTCAATGCGATCGTTACCTTGTTTCACACAGATCGCGGTAATAGAGTTGAGAACTATCAGCGCTCGTGAGTTGACAAAAACGGAGCAAAAAGAATATGAAGAAACAGACTGAACTTAAAGATGAATTGCGTTCTGAATATGACATTAAATCCCTGTTGAAAGGCGGGGTGCGGGGTAAATATGCAGCGCGCTACCGCGCAGGTACAAACCTTGTGTTATTGGAACCGGAAGTTGCAAAGGCATTCCCCAATGAAAAGGCTGTCAATGAGGCATTGAAATTGGTAATGAAATTGAAACAGGTGCAGGAAGAAGCAGGAAATTACGAGACAAAGGGATGAGTATTAGTTCATGCTTCTTGACTCTCCTCTCCCTCCTGCGTATAATCCCCGCCATCAAGAAGAGTAAGCGGTGCGCGGACTGATAGAGAAGAAGGTCAATGGCTGGAAGCCTTCGCAGAAAACGACCGCCGAACGTCGCTTGATAACCTGATGAAGAACGCCACTGGTCACTGAAAACGATCACTGGCAACTAGAACATCACGGGAGCGCCCGTTACTGCGCAGGCTGATGATGGTCAGCCGCAGAGTGCAGTCGGAAGACTGAATTGAGGTGGTACCGCGACACGCTTGTCGTCCTCATGTTGGACGGAGCGTGTTTTTGTTTTTTCAAAGGAAGAATGATGAAGGTCAAACCCATCCTCCAATCCCAATATCTCGCGGCGCTTGCCATGCTGAAGCAGGCGGTGGTGAAGTGTCCGCCGGATGTTTGGGATGATCCGCAGGACAAGGATAAATTCTGGTTTGTCGCGTATCACACGCTCCGTTATGCCCACCTTTACCTGAAGGCACAGGCAAAAGGGTATCGCGGTTGGGAAGGACGTCAATATTCAAGACCGGGAACGCCGTTTTCAAAGGAGGAGATCCTTGAGAAACTGGCGCTCGTTGAGCAGGATGTTATCCATCAAATCCCCGCCATGGATCTCGACGGAGAATCAGGCTATGCCTGGATACCCACGAATAAACTGGAGTTGCAACTCGACAATATCCGCCACATCCAGCAGCACGCCGGCGAACTCTATGAACGATTACGCACCCGCAAGGTGAAACTTCCCTGGGTGTCGGTGAAATATAAGGAGAAAAAGAAATGACCAAACACGAACTGCCCAAGGCTTATGACTTCAAGTCCACCGAGCCGCGCATCTACAAGATGTGGGAGGACGGGGGCTACTTCAAGCCCTGGAACGACCCGAACCTGCCCGGTTTCGATCCGGACATCAAGCCCTTTGTCATTTCCATCCCGCCTCCGAACGTGACGGGGGAACTGCACATCGGTCATGCCATGTTCGTGGCGGTCGAGGACCTGATGATTCGCTACCACCGCATGAAAGGCATCCCGACGCTCTGGGTGCCGGGCACGGACCACGCCGGCATCGCCACGCAGCTGCAGGTGGAGAAGATGCTCCTGCGCACCGAGGAACGCACGCGCGAGGAGATCGGGCGCGAGGAGTTCGTACAGCACACCTGGGACTGGAAGAAAAAGTACGGCAGCATCATCACCAACCAGATCCGACGCCTGGGCGCCTCCTGCGACTGGTCGCGCGAGCGCTTCACCCTCGACGAGGGATTGAGCCGCGCCGTGCGCGAGGCGTTCGTGCATCTCTACGAGAAGGGGCTGATCTACCACGGACCGCGCCTGATCAACTGGTCGCCGGGTCTCAAGACCGCTGTCTCGGACCTGGAGGTGGAATACTTCGAGGAGGAGGCAACGCTGTATTACTTCAAGTACATGCTGGCGGGCTCGGATGAATACATCCCGGTCGCCACCATCCGCCCGGAGACCATCCTCGGCGATACCGCGGTGGCGGTCCATCCCGATGATGAGCGCTATAAGAAATTCATCGGGCGCAAAGCCATCGTCCCGATCCTCGGGCGCGAGATCCCCGTCATCGCGGATGACTACGTCAGCATGGAGTTCGGCACCGGCGCGCTCAAGATCACACCCGGTCACGACCCGAACGACTATGCCATCGCCCAGCGCCACAACCTGCCGGTCATCTCGATGCTCGACACGGCGGCGAAGGTCAATGAGAACGGCGGTCCATACCAGGGTCAGGATCGCTTCGATGCGCGCAAGAACCTGTGGGCGGACATGCGAGACCGCCGGTCTGGTCATCAAGACCCAGCCATACCGCACCACCATCCCGCGTTCCCAGCGCGGCGGCGAGATCGTCGAGCCGATGATCTCCACACAGTGGTTCGTAAAGATCGAACCGCTCGCCAAAGCAGCACTCGATGCGGTGAAGGATGGGCGCATCAAAATTGTGCCGGAACGCTTCGAGAAGGTCTATTACAACTGGCTGGACAACATCAAGGACTGGTGCATCAGCCGCCAGTTGTGGTGGGGGCACCGCATCCCGGTCTGGTACTGCCCCGACGGGCACATGACCGTGACCCGTGAAGACCCGACAAAGTGCACGACCTGCGGCTCGACGGAACTCCGCCAGGACGAGGACGTGCTCGATACCTGGTTCTCCTCCGGCTTGTGGCCCTTCTCCACGCTCGGCTGGCCGGATGAGACACCTGATCTACAAATATTTCTATCCCACCTCCTACATGGAGACGGCTTACGACATCCTGTTCTTCTGGGTGGCGCGCATGATCATGAGCGGACTGGAATACACCGGGCAGGTTCCGTTCCACACGGTGTACCTGCACGGCTTGATCCGCGACGAGCACGGCAGGAAGATGAGCAAGTCCTACGGCAACGTGATCGACCCCCTGCCTGTCATGGATGAGCTTGGCACGGACGCGCTGCGCTTCACCCTGCTGGTGGGCTCCACGCCCGGCAATGACACCAGCATCGATCTCAAGAAGGTGGAGGGCAACCGCAACTTTGCCAACAAGCTCTGGAATGCCGGTCGTTTCGTGATCAACGCCATCGATTCGATCGGTGACACGCGCACCGCAAGCCGAGCCTGCCTGGGTCGAGGTCTACACCCTCGCCGACTCCTGGATCTGGGCGCGCCTGCAAGCCCTGGTCCGTGATGCGGAACGGCTCTTCCAGACCTTCCAGTACGGCGAGGCAGGGCGCCAGGTCTATGAATTCTTCTGGTCCGATTTCGCGGATTGGTACGTGGAGATCGCCAAGGGACAATTGCAGAAGGACGAGACCCGCCTGCAGACCGTGAAGACCCTGGTGCGCGTCCTGGATGTCTCCATGCGCCTCCTGCATCCCTTCACCCCCTTTGTCACCGAGGAACTGTGGGGTCACCTGCGCCGCGCCGTAAAGGACTCCCCCCTGGCGGAGCTGGCGGCGGACTGGTCCGAGGCGCTCATCATCGCCAGCTGGCCGGCACCGCGCGACCCCGAGGGTTGGGAGGCTGGCAAGGTCGCGGACTTTGCCCTGGTGCAGGAGATCGTCCGTTCGATTCGCAACCTGCGCGCCGAAAAGAACTCGCCCCTGTCGAAGAAACTCGCCGCGACCATCGTTGGCGGCGCGAAGACCGACCTGCTCAGGGATCAGTCCAATGTGATCGCTGCGCTCGCCGCGCTGGACCCCTCGCAGTTGAAGATCGTCAAGTCGCTCTCTGCCAAACCGGAGGGAGTCACCACGCTGGTGGTCGGCGCGGTGGAGATCCACATCCCCCTGGCGGGCATGGTGGACGAAACCGCGGACCGCGAGCGCCTGAGCCGTGAACTGGCGGAGGCGGAGAGCCAGGTCGCACGCCTGGAGAAACTCCTGTCCAGCGATTTTGCCAATAAGGCTCCCGCACCCGTGGTGGCGAAGGAGCGCGAGAAACTGGCTGCCTTCAAGGAGACCGCCGGGAAGTTGAAAAGCCAGTTGAAGGATTAGGATACAATAAGCGCGCTCACATCACTACCACACAGAGGTTCAATGGACTACCAAAAGAAACTGACTGAACTAAAAACCCTCCTGGCGGAGGTCAACGACCTGAACAATGCAGCAGCCGTTCTCAGTTGGGACCAGTCTGCCTACATGCCCCCGGGCGGCGCGCCTGCCCGCGGACGCCAGATGGCAACCCTCGCCAAGGTGGCGCAGGAAAAATTTATCGACAAGAAAATAGGCAAGCTCCTTGAACAATTAAGCAAATACGAGGAAAGCCTGCCCTTTGATTCGGACGATGCCAGCCTGGTTCGCGTGGCGCGCCGCGATTACGAACGCGCCCTCAAGATTCCCCCGGCTTTTCTGGAAAAATTTAATGTGCATTCCGCGGAGACCTACCAGGCTTGGACCGAGGCGCGTCCCGCCAACGACTTTGCACGCGTCCGCCCGTACCTGGAAAAGACCCTGGACTTCTCGCGGCAGCTGGCGGATTTCTTCCCGGGTTACGAGCACATCGCCGACCCGCTGATCGATTTTGCCGATTACGGCATGAAAGCCTCCAGCGTGCGCGCCCTGTTCGCGGAACTGCGCGAGAACCTGGTGCCCATCGTCAAAGCCATCACCTCCCAGCCGCCCGCTGACAATTCCTGCCTGCGCAAACACTTCCCCGAGGATGGTCAGCTCAAATTCGGCGCGGAGACCGTCAAGCAGATGGGCTTCGATTTTGAGCGCGGCCGCCTGGACAAGACCCCCCATCCCTTCACGACCTCCTTCTCGATCGGCGATGTCCGCATCACCACGCGCGTCAAGGAGGATTTCCTCGGCGAACTGCTGTTCAGCAACATCCACGAAGCGGGGCATGGCATGTACGAACAGGGCTGCGATCCCGCCTACGAGGGCACGGTGCTGGCGGGTGGGACGAGCTCCGGCGTGCATGAGAGCCAGTCCCGCCTGTGGGAGAACGTGGTCGGGCGCAGCCGCGGCTTCTGGGAATATTTCCTGCCGAAGGCGCAGGCGATCTTCCCCGAACAGCTCGGGAAAGTCCCGGTCGATGAGTTCTACCGTGCCGTCAACAAGGTGGAGAAATCCCTGATCCGCACCGATGCCGACGAGGTGACCTACAACCTGCACGTCATGCTGCGCTTCGACTTTGAACTCCAGATGCTCGAGGGGAAGCTCTCCATCCGCGACCTGCCCGAAGCCTGGCACGCGCGCTTCAAGCAGGACTTTGGCGTGGTCGCGCCCGATGACCGCGACGGTGTCCTGCAGGATGTCCACTGGTACGGCGGGGTCATCGGTGGTTCATTCCAGGGATATACCCTCGGCAACGTGATGGGCGCGCTGTTTTATGCAGAGGCGCTCAAGGCGCATCCCGAGATCCCGGATGAGATCCGGCACGGCAGGTTCAACACCCTGCATGACTGGCTCATCCAGAACATCTACCGGCATGGGCGCAAGTACACCGCGCCCGAGCTGGTCAGGAAGGTCACCGGCGGCGACCTGACCATCCAGCCGTATATCAATTACCTCAAGACCAAGTACGGCGAGCTGTATACCCTCTAATGGACGGAGGCGGACGAACGTCCGCCTCTTTCATTTTCAGCCCATGCCCATCACCATCCAGCCGGTCCGCACGGAAGCCGATAAGAAACAGTTCTACAAGTTCGCGTTTCGCGTCTACCGTTCCGACCCCAACTGGGTTCCGCATCTCTGGTCTGGAAAAAAAGCCTATCTCGATAAAAAAGCCGCCTTCTTCGATTACGGCGAGGGCGATTTCTGGCTGGCGAAAAGCGATGGGGAGATCCTCGGCACCTTCGGCACCGCCATCGACCATGCCCGCAACCGCGGCATGAACTGGAAGGCTGCCATCTTCGGCTTCTTCGAGGTCCTGCCCGGCTGCTACGAGGCTGCCAAAGCCATGTGGGACTTTGCCTGTGACTGGGCACGCCAGCGCGGCATGGACCAGCTGCAGGGTCCCTACTCCTTCGCGGGGGAGGACGATTATGGTTTCCTGGTGCAGGGTTGTGATACCGCCCCCTCCGTCATGATGGGACATACCCCTGCATATTATGCGGAATTCGCCGACCGCTATGGATTCAAAAGGCTTTCCGAAAGCGTGGCTTACCGCGTTGACCTGCAGGGGGATGAAACGGACATGCAGAAACTCCCGGCGCCGGTCGTGCGCATCGCGGAGCGCGCCCGCCAGCGACATGGGAACTCCATCCGTGTTCCCAGGATGGAAAATTGGGACGCCGAGGTGGAGATTCTCTGGCGCATTTACAACACCTCGCTCGCCGTCCTGCCGGAGTTCTCTCCCATGGAACTTCCTCCTTCCGCGAGCAGGCGGCAGGTCTGAAACAGATCATCGATCCCGAACTGGTCTTCATCGCGGAAGTGGATGGCAAGCCCGCCGGTTTTGCCCTCGGTCTGCCGAACGTTGCCGAGGCATTGAAGCATGCCAACGGTCTGCAATACCCCTGGGATTATCTGCGCCTGGCGGTCGCGATGAAGCGCATCCGGAGTGCCAGCTTTAAGATCCTGGCGATGGACCCTGCTTATTGGGGTTACGGTCTCGAGTCGGTCCTTTTCCATGAAATGGCAAAAGCCATCATCCGCAAGCGCTACACCTGGGTGGATGCATCCCTGACCGGCGACGATAATCCCCAGACCAACAAGCTGCTTTCCCGTGCCGGCGCATATATTTACCGGCGCTACCGGATATATCAATTGATGTTGTAAGGTTCGTTTACAGTGACAAAATCACGCAAACTCACGACATTTGTCAATTGACGCTCATTTCCCAATGGGTTAATCTAGGTAGACATCACCCAAAATGGAGTATTTATCATGGCAATGAAAATCAAGGAAGACTGCATCGCCTGCGGCGCATGCCTGCCCGAATGTCCCACCAATTCCATCTCGGAAGGTGACATTTACGTCATCGACGCCAACACCTGCGTGGAATGCGTGGGTCATCATGATTCGCCCCAGTGCGTGTCGGTCTGCCCGGTCGAGTGCATCGTCAAGGCTGAGTAGTCATTAGAAACCAGGTTTCTCTGAGAAACCTGGTTTCTGTTGGTTTTGTTGTATAATTTTCACAACAGAATAAAACCTTCGGGGCAGGGTGAAATTCCCGATCGGTGGTAAAGCCCACGAGTGCCTGGCAAGTTGAGGCACAGGATCCGGCGCAATTCCGGAGCCGACAGTTACAGTCTGGATGGAAGAAGGTGAATCGATATCAGGCCCGCGCGGGTCTGGTTGGATTTATGCCCCGGAAACGTTCGTTGTTTTCGGGGATTTGTTTCCAGCTCCCGCGCCCAGGATGCCTGCCTCCACGCCCCGCGGTTTGTTCTCTGCGAGGCTTTTTTTATTCATGCAACCCTGCCGAAAGGACCCATGACCAAACTCACCAGGCGCCTGGCTTCCCTGCGTCCCTGGCTGGGACTGCTCTCCATTGCCGCATTCCTGCTCGCCTGGCATTTGACCGCGCGCCTGGGGGACCTGCCTGCCTTCATCCTGCCCGCCCCTGCGGACGTGTGGGCGCGTTTCCTGCGCACCCTCTCGGATGGCAGCCTGCTGACGCATACCTTTGTCACGCTGACCGAGGTGCTGGTGGGTCTGCTGGCAGGCGCCTTCTTTGCCACTCTCATCGGTTATTTCGTCGCCAGGTCGCGCCTGTTGGAGAACATGCTCTCGCCGTACCTGGTCGCGAGCCAGGCGGTCCCGCTGGTGGCGATCGCGCCCCTGCTGGTCATCTGGTTCGGACCGGGCATGTTCTCCAAGTTCCTCATCTGTGCGCTGATCGTGTTCTTCCCCATCCTGGTGAACACCGTGGTGGGCGTGCGTGCCGTGCCCGCCGTGCTCCATGACCTGATGCGCTCCCTGCGCGCCTCGCGCGGGCAGATCCTGATGAAGCTGGAAATTCCTGCTGCCTTGCCGGTCTTCCTCGGCGGTTTGCGCGTCGGTGCCACCCTGTCCGTCATCGGCGCGGTGGTGGGTGAGTTTGTCGGTTCGGACAGCGGACTGGGATTCCTGGTCAATGTGGGGCGCGGTCAGTACGATACAGCCCTGGTCTTCGTGGCGGTCTTCACGCTCATCTTCCTTGCCCTGGCATTGTATGGCTTGGTGGCATGGGCGGAGAAGAGATTGCTGGTCTGGCAGGGATCGCCATCTTGAAAGGAGAGTTTATGTTTCGCAGGATCATTTTATTATCGCTCACCCTTGTGCTTGCCCTCTCAGCCTGTGGCACCCCGGGTTCCGGGAATGATGCGGGGAGTCTGGTCCATGTCAGGCTGCCGTTGGGGTACATCCCGAATGTGCAGTTCGCTCCGCTGTATGTCGCCGTCGAAAAGGGATACTTTACAGAGGCGGGCATCGAGATCGAGTTCGATTATTCGTATGAGACGGATGCCATGGCGCTGGTGGGCGCGGATGAGCTGCAGTTCGCCATTGTGTCCGGAGAGCAGGTCCTGCTGGCGCGCGCCCAGGGACTGCCGGTCGTGTATGTCGCTGCCTGGTACCAGCAGTATCCGGTGGCGGTCGTCTCGAAAGCCGAACAGGGCATCGCCTCTCCCGCCGACCTGAAGGGGAAAACGATCGGTCTGCCCGGCACGTTCGGCGCGAACTACATCGGTCTGGACGCGCTGCTCTTTTCCGCGGGGCTGGCCGAGTCGGATGTGACCCTCGATTCGATCGGCTTCACGCAGGTGGAATCGCTCGCAACGGATCGGGACCAGGCGGTCTCGGTGTATGCCGCCAATGAGCCGGTCCAGTTGCGCGCCCAGGGATATGAGATCAACGAACTGCTCGTCGCGGATTACGTGCAGCTTGCATCCAACGGCTTGATCACCAATGAAAAGACGACCTGGCTGAAAAACCGGACCTTGTGCGCCGCATGGTGTCCGTCCTGGTCAAGGCGTTGAAGTACACCATCGCCAACCCGGACGAGGCGTACGAATTGAGCAAGCTGCATGTGGAGAATCTCGCCCAGGCGGATGCGACCGTGCAGAAGGAAGTGCTGGCGCGCTCCATGGAATTATGGAAGGCGGACCACATCGGGTTATCCGACCTGAAAGCCTGGGAGAACATGCAAACGACCCTGCTCCAGATGGGGCTGCTCGCCGCGCCACTGGACTTAAGCAAGGCGTTCACCAACGAATTTGTCCCCTGAGATATGACCTCCTCCCCTCCCATCCTCACCATCCGCGACCTGAGCGCGGTCTTCCCCGATAACAACGGCGGACTGCATGCCCTCGAACGCGTCTCGTTCGAGGTCTGCCCGCGCGAGTTCGTGGCGGTCATCGGTCCCTCGGGGAGTGGCAAGACCACCCTGCTGCGCATCCTGGCGGGCATCCTCCAGCCGACCGGGGGTGAGGTCATCTTTGGGCATCACCAGCAGCCGCGCATCGGCATGGTCTTCCAGCATGCCAACCTGATGCCGTGGCGCACGGTGCTGGAGAACATCATGCTCCCGCTGGAACTCTCGGGCGGGGAGGATGCCGCCTCGCGCGCCCAGGAGTTGATCGAGCTGGTGGGCTTGCAGGGCTTTGAATCAAACTGGCCGCGCGAGCTTTCAGGCGGCATGGCGCAGCGCGTCGCGATCGCGCGCGCCCTCATCCACGACCCCGACCTGCTCCTGCTGGATGAGCCGTTCGGTTCCCTCGACGCCCTGACCCGCGAGCGCATGTGGGCTGAACTCTCGCGCATCTGGCAGGTCAGGCGGAAGACCGTCCTGATGGTGACCCACTCCATCGGCGAGGCGCTTTTCCTTGCAGACCGCGTCCTCGTGCTGACCGCGCGCCCGGGACGCGTCAAGCTGGATCTCAAGGTGGACCTGCCCCGTCCCCGCGCGGACGATGTGCGCTATACCGCCGGCTTCGGTAAACTGGCGCGCAGGTTAAAAGATGCGATTGAATAGTTTCCTGCACGCGGTGTATACTTTGACCCATGTTACCCCGATTAAAAGACATTCTGATCGGTCCGCCTCTCCCCACCCAACAACTTCAAGATAAGAAACTGAATAAGATACGCGCCCTGGCAGCCTTCTCGCCGGACGCTCTTTCCTCCATCGCGTATGCCAACCAGGAGATCTATCTTGGATTGGTGGTGGCGGGCAGTGCGGGATTGGGGCTGGCCTGGCCGATCGGGCTTGCCATCACCGGTTTGCTGGTGATCGTGGCGCTTTCCTATTACCAGACCATCCAGGGTTATCCCTCCGGGGGCGGATCCTATGTGGTGGCGCGCGAGAATCTGGGCAACTTCCCCGGGCTGGTTGCAGGAGCCGCCTTGTTGATCGACTATTTGCTCACTGCGGCGGTTAGTTTGACTGCGGGAGTGGAGGCGCTGGCTTCTGCCTTCCCCTCCCTCTGGCCGTATCGTGTGATGATTGCACTGGTTTTGCTTTCCATCATCACACTTGCCAATCTGCGCGGCTTGCGCGAGACCGGCACCTTCATGTCCATTCCGGTCTACCTGTTCCTGTTCACTTATTTGCCGATGTTGTTGTATGGATTGTTCGTCCTTCTGCAGGGCGGGGTGAATTCCCTCGCGGAAACTGCACCGCTGGCTGCCGCACCGGTCACCACGTTTCTTATACTTCACACATTTGCCACCGGCTGTACTGCCCTGACCGGCATCGAAGCCATCAGTAATGGCGTTCCATCTTTTCAGAGTCCGGAATCCAAAAACGCCGGGCGCACCCTGATCGTCATGGCTGTCCTGATGGCGGTGCTTTTTGTGGGCAGCATCGGCTTGACCCAATTCCTGGGTGTGACCGCCGGTCCGCAGGAGACCATCCTTTCCGCACTGGCGCGGCGCTTGTTGGGAAATGGCGTGGCTTACTTTTTCATCCAGATCAGCACCATGTTGATCCTGGCGGTTGCCGCCAATACCAGTTTCGCCGGGTTCCCGCGCCTGGCTGCCATCCTCGCACAGGATGGGTTTTTGCCGCGCCAGTTGACCGGTCTGGGAGACCGGCTGGTATTTGCCAATGGGATTGTTGCCCTTTCCATCGCGACGGCTTTTTTGATCATATTCTTTGCGGGCGACAGCCATTCGCTCATCCCTCTTTTTGCAGTGGGAGTTTTTCTGGCGTTCAGCCTTTCACAGGCCGGGATGGTTGTCCATTGGTGGCGCGAGCACGGCGGAACTGGCTGGTTAAGGCAGGTCATCAACGGGCTTGGTGCGATGGCAACCGTTGTGACCCTGTTCGTGGTCGGCTATAGCAAGTTTCTGGAGGGCGCCTGGATCACTGTCCTCCTCATTCCCATGATCGTGTTCGTCTTCCTGCGCATTCGGGCGCATTATGTTGAAGTGGCAAGTGAACTCTCCCTGCAGGGACTTCCGCCCTCGCTCAAGCCCCTGCCTGTGCCGCGCGTGGTCATTCCCATCTCCGGGGTGCACCGCGGCATCGTGGATGCGATGGATTATGCGCGCTCCATCTCCAGCGATGTGACCGCCCTCTATATTGAGCTTGAACCGGGTCAGGCGGAGGCGGTCCGCGAGAAATGGGAGCGCTGGTGGCCGGATATCCGGCTTGTGGTCGTGCCCTCCCCGTATCGTTCCATTATCCAACCCCTGCTGGATTACCTCGATGCGACGGATCTCGAACACCAGGATGGTCAGCTTGCGACGGTCATCCTGCCTGAATTTGTCCCCGCCAAATGGTGGCAGAGTTTGCTGCACAACCAGACCGGCTGGCTGTTGAAAGCCGCCCTGCTCTATAACCGCCGCCGCCGGCAGGGTCTGCAGCGCGTGGTGATCGATGTCCCTTATCAATTGCGGAAATAAAAAAGGTGCCCCATGACCATCTATAAACTCAGCCCCTCGGACCTGACCTTCAGTTGGGATGAATGCAAATATTGTTTCTACATGAAGGTCAGGCACAACCTTGTCGTGCGCTCCCCCTTTCCCGGCATCTTCGGAAAGATGGCGAACCTGACCAGTGAGTTCTACCAGGATCGTCCATCGCAGGAGATTTCCCCATCCTTGCCCGCCGGAGTTGTGAAATACAAGGAGAAGTTCGTCAAATCCGCGCCGATCACGATTCCCGGCGCTGTTTCCCAATGCTATATCAACGGTCGCTTCGATGCGGTCATCGAGTTTGAGGACGGCACCTACGGCATCGTGGATTACAAGACCTCTGATCCACGCGAGGAACACGCCGCCTTCTACAGCCGCCAGTTGACCGCTTATGCCTATGCCCTGGAGAACCCCGCGCCGAATGCACTGAGATTGTCGCCTGTCAGCCGCATGGGTCTTTTCATCATCACTCCCTCCAGCTTTGAGCGCACTCCTGCGGATGAGATGATCTTCGTCAACCGCACCACCTGGGTGGACGTGCCGCGTGACGACCGGGTCTTCCTGTCCTTCCTGGGCGAGGTCCTGGCGGTCCTGGATCTGCCCGCTCCGCCTCCCCCTTCGGAAACTTGCGGTGTATGTGCCTACCGCCAGGACATGCAGGATTTCGCCGGGTAGTACGTGGAGATGTCATTGCAAGGGTGGTCCTTCGACCTGCGATGGTACCGACTTGCCCAAATAATGAATCCCCACTATAATTCCGGGCGCGTATTTTGCGGGAGTCGCCAAGTGGTAAGGCATCAGCCTTCCAAGCTGATATCCGCGGGTTCGAATCCCGTCTCCCGCTCTCGGCAGGGTGTCAGGCAGGGTTGTTCCTCTCCTCGCCTGGCACATCCCGCTTAAAAACGGGCCCGTGGCGCAGTGGTTAGCGCAGGCGACTCATAATCGCTTGGTCGTTGGTTCGACTCCAACCGGGCCCACCTTTTCACCTCATACGCCTTGGTCGTGGTCCCCGTTGGGGATGGTATTCGACTCCAACCGGGCCCACCTTTTCACCTCATATACCTTGGTCGTTAATTCGACTACATCCGTGTCCACTGAGCAAAAAATTCCTTTTGTTGGTAATGAAGCCATTCGGGATGATCGAACCTGCTGGTTTAAATATCACCCCGCCCACCCGCCCGCTAACGCAAACCGTTGGGCGGTTCCTTGCAAAGCATTGAATTGAAAGATAAGGAAAAAGTGAAAACTATTAAGGCAGTACTCACCATATTGTTGGCTGTAATCACAGTGACATCCTGCAATGGCAACGCACCGACAGAACAAGCGAGCTCAACACAAGTTCTGGGAACAGCCATTTCATTAGTTTGGACTGAAGTTTCTAAAACTCAAACGGCTGTTCCAACAAAGACTTCCACACCTGCGGAAAGTGGCTGGAGTTACGAATACATTGCTACAGTGCCAGTTGCATCAGTAAGCAATTCCACCCAGGAAGAGATCGCCAGCCTCTTATTTACACAATGGCTAAATCATTTCAAAACAGAAGAAGCAGACTTGGATCACAGACTTGAAGACTTTGAGTTACTCAGTGTAGTTATATATGAAAAGCAGTTGCCTGATGATTTTGTTGCCATGGTCAAGTTCTCTGTTAAGCCGGTTAGAATGTCATCCTGGATAGCAGGTAATGGCACTTCTACTGACGGCGTTTGGGTAAGAAATAAACTTCTGTTTATCAGCGTGAAAAAGGAAAATGATATGTATAGTTTGGTATCCATGGGAACTGGTCCATAAAACAATGCGTATGCCACAACCGGTGCGATCCTCCATCTGGTACAATCCGCCAACTTGAAAACATAAAAAACGTGTACAAATAAAAACAAATCCCCTCAAGGGATTTGTTTTTTTATTGAACTCTATCCATCCGCCTGTCTCACCCGATCCCGGGATTGGGAAAAGGAAGGTTCGTCAGGGAGCGGAAAATTCCCCGGGATCAAGTTCCACGAGCGTTACCTGGTTGAGCGTGAAGATCAGCATCTCGCGCACCGTCATTCGTTCAAATACGGTGTGCGAGATCTGTCCCTCGATCAACAGCGAGGCGAACCCGTGAACGATGCTCCACACGCTCACCGCCAGCACATCCGCCGGTCCGGGACGCAGTAAACCGGAGACCTGGCACGCCTGCGTGATCTCCGACCACTTCCCCGTAACTTTTCCGGATCATCTCCAGCAGGGCAGGGTAATCCTTTTCGTGTTCCACCGCGCTCGAGAACGCCACCCGGAAATGGGCGGGTTCGTTCTGCGCGAACTGCACGTATGCCCACGCGGCTTCCACCAGTTGGCGCCGGGGGTCGTCCTGGTATTTCATGCGGACGGCGGTCAGCTGCTCGTAAAGCATGCGGAATCCCTCGGTGGAGATGGCGGCGATCAGCGCCTGCTTGTCCGTGAAGTGCGCGTAGGGCGCGGTATGGCTGACCCCGGCTTTTTGCGCCACCTTTCTCAGGCTCAACCCTGCGACACCTTCCTTCGCAAGGATGTCCACCCCTGCCTTGATCAGCGCGTTCTTCAGGTCACCGTGATGGTATGTTTTCCTGGGCATGCGGCAATCCTACAGTCAAATCTTGACAACGTCAAGATAATATCCTATAATCTTTACACTGTAAAGATTGACTGCGAGGTGACTATGGGACAATACGATTCCGCAAAGGCTCTCATCGTGGAGACTGCCCGGACGCTGGTTGCCAGGGGCTACCTCATGGCGACCGGCGGCAACGTCTCGGTCCGCATCGCCGGGCAGGATGCTTTCGCCATCACCCCCTCCAACTACGATTACATGAAGATGACGCCCGCGGACGTCTGCGTGCTGAAGCTCGACCTGTCACGCATCGAGGGCACGCTCGAGCCCTCGGTCGAGTCCGCCATGCACGCCGGCATCTACCGCGTCCGGGGGGATGTGAATGCCATTGTCCACACCCACCAGGTGTATTGCCAGCGCGCTGACCCTCATCAAAGCCCCCATTCCCGCCCTGTTCGATGAGCAGGCGCGCTTCCTTGGGCGCACCGTCGAGATCATCCCCTATGCCCCTTCCGGCACAGGCATGCTGGCAAAGACCATCGCGAAGCACGTCCGCAATCACAACAACGCCTACATGATGCAGAACCACGGGGCGCTGGTCTTCGGTCACGACATGGAACGCGCCGTCCACAACGTGGAGGTGCTGGAGAAGTGCGCCCTGGCATACCTGCTCGCGCTCACCAGCGAGCGCAGGGTCAGCCGGATTCCCCTGGCAGTGCGTGAGATCGCTTTCGCCAAACTGCGCAAGGACCAGGAAAGGATCGCCTCCGGTGATTTCAAGACCGGCGGAGAATAGATAATTTTGCTATGTCATTGCGAGGAGGTGTCTCCTGACGAAGCAATCTCCTCATCAAACGTAGCTATACATATTTAATTGGAACATGCCATGACAGAAAACCAAGCCTACGCCATATCCGAATACCCCGACGTGCAGGATGTCTACCGCCGGTTGGATGCCCTCGTCTCCCAGCCTCTGCGCCCTGTGCGCCGCGACCGGATGCAGGACTACCTGGATTACTTCGATAAAAAGTGTGTCCGCTCGAAGGGGATGATCGAGGAGGCAAGGAAACTGATCCCCGGCGGTGTCCAGCACAACCTGGCTTTCAATTATCCCTTCCCGATCGCCATCGAAAAAACGGACGGAGCCTACTTGTGGGATGCCGACGGCAACCAGTATATCGATTTCCTCCAGGCGGGCGGACCCACCGTGCTCGGTTCCAATTATGCGCCGGTGCGCGACCGGGTCATTGAACTGCTCCAGACCTGCGGACCGGTCACCGGTCTCTTCCACGAATATGAATTGAAACTGGCGCAGCTCATCAACCGCCTCATGCCCTCCATTGAGATGTTCCGCATGCTCGGCACCGGCACCGAGGGTGTGATGGCTGCCATCCGCGCCGCGCGCACGTTCACCAAAAGGAGGAAGGTCATCAAGGTCGGCGGCGCATACCACGGCTGGTCCGACTCGATGGTCTACGGTCTGCATATCCCCGGCACGGGCAGGCTGGAGGCAAAGGGCATCCCGCGCGGTGCCAGCGCCAATACGCAGGAGTTCTACCCGAACGCCCTCGGCATTCTGAAGGCAAAACTCATCGCCAACCGCCTGCTCGGTGGGACTGCCGCGGTCATCGTTGAGCCGCTCGGACCCGAGTCCGGCACGCGCCCGGTTCCCTTTGATTTCAACCGGAAAGCTCCGCGAACTATGCGACGAGTTCGGCGCCCTGCTCATCTTCGATGAAGTGGTGACCGGCTTCCGCCTCGGCTTGGGCGGCGCGCAGGGCTACTTTGGGGTCAAGCCGGACCTGACCGTCTTTGGCAAATGCATCACCGGCGGTTACCCGATGGCGGGCGGTGTCGGCGGTCGTGCGGATGTGATTCGCTGTTTTGCCGCGGGGCTCGGGGGCACCGGTGAACGTGCCTACATTGGCGGGACGCTCTCTGCCAATCCGCTTTCCTGTGTCGCCGGGTACCATGCCCTGCTTGAGATGGAGCGCACCAATGCCCCGGTCATTGCCGGGAAGGCGGGCGACCGTCTGACAAAAGGTCTGCAGGCGCTCATCGACAAATACAGTCTGCCGTTCGTAGCCTTCAACCAGGGTTCCATCTGCCACCTCGAGACCTCCGGCGTCATGCTGCTCGACCTGCGCCATCCCCTGCGCCTTGCAAAGGGACTCAAGCCTCGCAAGCACATGATGGAGGAGATGGGCGCGGCGTACATGGCAAATGGTCTCATCACCCTGGCTGGCAGCCGCATGTACACCAGCATGGCGGATACCGATGAGGTGATCGACGAGGCGCTCACGCGTTTTGAATCCGTCCTTTCCAGCGTGGAAGGGCTGTAGGGCAGCGCGATATAAATCTGCTTTTTACTGGATCGGCGCGGTCGGGCTGGGCGAGATCTCCTACGCAGACGTTCCACGCCTGGTGCAATTTAAGAGGAATTACCTGCCGGATGATGCGAATCGGGCGGTGTATGACGAGCGCTTTGATGTCTTTAAGCAGGTGTACAAACAGATGAAAAGCGTTTATAAACGGATGAATTCATAGAGACCTCTTTTTGGAAGCCCCCGGATGAGCAGGTGCCGGTCTTCCCGCCAAAGGACAGGAGCCATCCATGACTGGAAAATCCTACCGCCTGTATCCCTATCGCTGGGTCGTGCTGGCTGTTTTCATGTTCATCAACCTCACCATCCAGGTCCTGTGGATCTCCTATGCCCCCATCACCGGTCCCGCCGCTGATTTCCATGGGGTCACCGACCTCCAGATCGGTCTCCTGTCGATGACCTTCATGCTCGTCTACATTCCGCTTTCCATCCCTGTCTCCTGGGCGATCGATACCTGGGGTTTCCGCCTGGCGGTTGGGATCGGCGCCGTGCTGATGGGTGTCTTCGGCGTCCTGCGCGGACTGTCCGGCGCGAACTACACCCTGGTGTTGGTCAGCACCATCGGCATCGCGGTCGCCCAGCCCTTCCTGCTCAACGCCTGGACAAAGGTCCCCGCCATGTGGTTTGCCATCGAGGAACGTGCCACCGCGGTCGGGCTCGTGACCCTTGCCAGCCTGGTCGGGACCGCGCTCGGCATGGTGCTCACGCCCATCCTGGTCGAGAACTCTGCCCATCCCCACCGTGCAGTTGATCTACGGTGCCGTCGCCGCCTTCTCGGCTGTCCTGTTCGTCCTGCTTGCCCGCGAGAAACCCGCCACTCCGCCCTGCGAGTCCGGGCAGGAGGTCCGCGCCCTCATGCTCGACGGCTTGAAGCATGCCCTCAAGGTCAAGGAGTTCTGGCTTTACCTGTTCGTCTCGTTCATCGGCTTGTCGATCTTCAATGGCATCACCACCTGGGTCGAGGCCATCATCCGCCCGCGCGGTTTCACCCCTGCGGATGCCGGCATCCTCGGCGCGTTGATGCTGGTCGGCGGCATACTGGGTGCGGTCATCATCCCGCCCTTCTCGGACAGGCAGCACAAGCGCCAGCGCTACATCCTGCTGGGTTTTGTCCTCGCCATCCCCGGTCTCGTCGGGCTGACCTTTGCCACCTCGCTCTGGTTGCTGTTCGTCTCAGCCTTTGCCATGGGCTTCTTCCTCATCAGCGCCAACCCCGTCGGCATGCAGTACGCGGCTGAGATCACCCATCCCACTCCGGAGGGCACCTCCAACGGTCTCATCCAGTTGTTCGGTCAGGCTTCGGTGGTCTTCGTTTACATCATGGAAGCGCTCAAGACGAAGGATGGCGCCTTCACCCCTGCCATGATTCTCGCCATCCTCCTGATGCTGGTCAGCGTTCTCTTGATCACCCGCATGAAGGACCCGCAGGTCAAAGCCTGACCGTGCTCTTTTCGAACGGGGAGTAAAAACTCCCTCCCCCCGCCATCTCCTCATATCTTAAGGATAATCCTCCGCGCTCGTCCGCGTCCCCTCCTCCATTCATCGTTTTTCCTTTGTGTTCCTTCGTGTACTTCGTGTTTAAACCAAATTTGCATTTCTCCCTCCACGTTCGTCCGTTCATCCGTGTATCGCATTAGCCTGTCGATGTCTATTCCCCATTCACTATTCTCTATTCTCTATTCTCTCCTCTCTCTCCTCTATCTCCCTCAGCCACTTCTCCATCTCTGCGATGTTCTTTATCTTCTCTGCCATGCTCGCCCTTGACCGGATCAGGGTCGCCTTTGCGATTGCCGCCACGGTGATCGCCCGTAACTGTGCCTGCGCCTGGTCCCAGCTTCGATCCTGGTCATCTGTCATCTTTTTCAAATAGTTTTCCATCGACACGGTCATCATGTCGATGTCTGCCTGGATATTGGTGCCCAGGTTCTCCCCCAGTTCATTTTTCTCTTCGGGCAGCATGATATCCTCATAGAACCCGAAATTCTTCTTCTTACCTTCCTCTGGGTTGTTCATTTTTCATCCTCTTCCTTGGGTTCAAATTGGTCGAGGTAATTCAGGATGCCCATTTCCTCCCTTGCCTGTCGGTAGGCTTCATCCAGCATCGGTTTCCATTCCGGGTTCGTGACGGATTCCTCCGTCTGTATCTTTTGCAGCGCGCCCAGCGTCATGGATGCGATTCCCTTCAACCGCAAGCCGCTTTGGTTTTTCGCTTCTTCTTCCGGTGAGCCTGCCGCTTCCCGTTTGATGAAGCGCATCATCAGGACTCGCAGGATGTTGATTTCCCCGTTCAGGTCGTTGTTCTTCAGGTTCCTCAGTTTTTCCCTCTGCTTCTCTGTGTAATACCGCCAGTAAATGCTCTTTTCGTGGTCGTTTTTTTCCTCTTCCATTTTTCCCTTCTTTCTACCCTAAAAATTCTTGTTCATCCGTATGATCGGGTCCTCGTAGTTGATGATCGTCGTGGGCAGGAATGGGCTCCAGTCGAATTGGTCCAGCAGTGTTGCCAGCGAATCCGCCATCAGGTGGTCGTCATGGATCAGGTTCCCGTCTGGTCCTCTTTTGCTGTCCGGCACGCCCCATCGGATGGTTTGCGAAGGACCGATCAAGCGCTTCCGCCTGGCAGTTCCTGGTATTGCAGTTCCACTTCCGGCGCGGATGCGCAGTCCTTGAATCTGCCTGTGTTGATCATCGCCAGGAAATCATAGTAGATTTTGCTTTTCACCTGTGCCGTGTAGTGCACCGGTGTCACCTTCTCCGGGAATGCTCCGTTCAGCATCGCCCACAGTCCCTCCCCGACTCCGGTGGCATCTATCACGAATTGCTGTGGATACCAGGTATGGGCAAGCGACTTTAGTTGTGCGAATATCGTCAATTGGCTTTCTCCCGTCCAGGACAGGCGCTTGACCACCCGGTAGGTTGGAAATTCAAGTTCTTCCACGCTGGAGTTGTCCACTTCGATGATCGAGAGCGTCGTGTGGTCTCTTCCCGGGTTGGATGGCGCCGCGTAGGGGTCGCTCATTACTGCCTCGTCCTGACCTCCCACATCGATTGTGAAGGCGTACATGCCGTGTTCAAGTGGTTCATCTTGCGCTGGTCGGTCTCCCTGGATGAGCGCCAGTCGCAGCGGGGTGAATACGACTGATTGCGCGTCGATTTCTTCGTTGAAATACTGTGTCTTGATTAGCGGGTGGTCTCTTCCGTTTCTTGCGATCTCCGCGTCCACATGCTCCCCGTATTTCGGCAGGAACGCTCTTACGACATTCGCGTCTGCCATGAATAATCTTTGTCTTCCGTCTATTTCCTGCATCTGCCTTGCAACACGCATCTCCTCTGCCAGCAGGGACGAACTGCTCCACACCGTGCCAGCCAGTACCCGCGTCGCGTTCGTGGATGCTGTCATCGGCACGAACTTCTTGTAGTAGTCCGCTGGTTGGATGTCCTGTGCTTCGTTCACGATCAGCAGCAGGGATGCTGTTGCGCCCACCACGTTCGAGGCCCTGTCCCCTGAAAGGAAGGTGACCTTTGCCTGGTCGAGCATCCGCATGAACTGCCCCCTTTTTGTCCATCGGGAGCAGGTCAGTTTGTTCCGGTTGAGCGCCCGTTCGAAGCGTTGTATCACGTTCGTCGTTTGCAGGTTATAGGTCGGGTTTGCCTCCACGATTCCCACCGGCAGGTGCGAGAACATGTCCATCAGGTACACGATCAAATGGATCAGCAGTTCATCCTTCCCGGATTGTCTTGGAAAGACGATGATGATGGTGTCCCCGAGCGTCTTTTGTATGGAATCCAGGATGCGCGCAATCGGCTCGCGTTGCCACGGTCTCAGCCGTATCCCCGACGCCGTCTGTGTGTATTCGATTGGGTCATTGATTAACTTTATATAATCCATTTTCATCCCGTCCCCAACCCGCCCCTCCTATGGACGAACGCTCCCTCAAGCATTATGGGAGGCGGATTGGGATATCTTATAAATTAGCACAGATGTTCTAATACGTCAAGGGTTTCCCCTCCCTAGTAAAATATTCTGTAAGATTTTGGAAGGGTCTGGGGGTTAGCTCATCGCGGAAATCCGCGCCGGGCAGAGTGAGATACAATTGAAACAAGAGCAGGAGGCCAAATGAAAAAGCAAATTGCCTTCTTTATGATTACATTTACCCTGATGGGGGTTTCTAGTTGTCAACCCTCTGAATATGATATACAAACAGCAATTGCCCAAACACAAACTGCAGCGCCTACCTTTACTGCAACTATCATACCCACTAATACCTCAACACCTGTGCCAACCCCAACTGACACGCCCTTGCCCACAGCTACTCCAGATCTACGCGTTATTAAAAAGTAGATCCGGAAAAACTATTACTAGACAAAAATGATTTGCCACCCGAAGGTTTGTATTATCTTCCTGGCAGCAATTGGACTAGCACGTATAGGAACTCAGAATTAATCAAAGAGTGGGGAGTTGAAGATGGAAAAAGGTATATAAACGAGACGGGGAGAATTGATGGATGGTGGGTGGACTATAGAAGAGGCGCAAGTAGTGTAGTAATGCCCCAAGTAGTCTATAACAATATAGTCCTTTATCAGACCGCCGAAGGAGCAATACTATATATCGAAAAATATGCTGATCGAAAGTTGCAAGATGGCTACACTAAAGTTGATTTGCACTTAACCATTGGTGATGCGACCAGGATTTATGAAAAGGAGAGTAATAATCGTTATTGGTATTTGATTACATTTGCTTACAGAAACTATGTTAATGTAGTATTTGGTTGGGGTTTAAACAGAAGTAAAGCCCGCTTTTGTTGAGGCCATATGCAACATAATGCTTGAGAAACTTGAAGCCGCTGCTCGTTGTCACCACCTTACTAATTATTGCCTACCTCTCAATTTAACATCAACGTATAGGAGGCTTGACGGCTTGCCTCGTTTTTATTCAACATTTCCTCACCCAATTATATAAAATACTGTCGATCGATTATGTAATTATGCTGTGTACAGGAGTTTGACCAAATCCTTTAAGATCTACTTCTGCGTTTGATACGCATACTTTTCTCTCAATTTTTCATCAGTCGAATCAACAAGCAAGGTTTCAAGGAAAGCCTGAGAAAATGTAATCTCTCTCTTATTCGTAACCGAGTTTAGCCTTGCACATCTATCTACTGGAGTTCCAATAGGATCAAAAGAGACGTCCTTTATAATTGAACCATTATAAGTTTGGCCGAAGTCAATGGAAACCTTAGCATCTATTTTCATTTGATCTTTATATAGCTTAAGATTATCAAATCCTTGAAGAATTCCTATAGCGCATTTTAGAACTTCCTCTGGTTTCGTTGTGGCATGAAATATAGCCATTACTTCATCCCCTATGGTTTTGACAATAATACCTTCATATCCTCTAATATTTACCGCAGCTCTCTGTAAAAAGAGTAGTTGTCTCGTTATCCAAAACACTTCCGGGATCCCCTGCTCAATCAAGAGCTGCTTTAAGGCCGTCGAATCACAAAGATCAGCAAAGAGGATGAATACATCAGCAGTATCCGCGAGAAAGTAATCAAGAAGCTCCCCAAGTTCCTCGATTTTAGTTTCCCTGGTCATTCTTTATGGTTCGTCAGAGCACTTAAGACAAAATCTTGACCAGTAATCGTAATTGACCATGCGTTATTGACATAATTTAAGAAAGCCTTTCTTTTCGCCTTATTCAAAATATCCGCCATGTTTATCTTGTTATAGCTAGGATATGCTATCGATGCAAAGCAATCCATAACATCCGATGACTTAATCGAGTTCCTTTTGGCAACCTTCTCAAGATAATACACAAAGAATACTGCTAAATCCGGGCGAGAGTTGATATTGCTAGATTTTACAAATTTTTTATAAAACTCATTAATCGTTTAACCCTGTCGATTAACACTTAACGATTTACCCTCGTCAATATCTTTCTCTAAATATCGATTGGACATTGGTGAATCCAATCTAGAAAGATATTCTTTTTCTTTCTGATCAATCCAAACTTTATCTGAGCTTTCAACCTCAAAACTCTTATCTCCATTGCGAAAAGAAATCCGATAGTTGTTTTCCATCTTATTTCCTGCCTTTCTCACTCTTCCACTAGTTTGAACGATATTTCTTAGTGTAGCAGGATTTCTTTCCTAGTCAATAGAAATATTGTGCTAACTACACATATTTTCAGTGTCCTGGTGTCACTCCAATTATCAACCGGCCTTTGATTTATCGGCAGGCGATTCGTCGTCGTGTGTTCCTATCATTCCCAGAAAAAATTAAGGTTTCTCCCCTCTTGACATAATTAGAACATGTGTGCTATATTAAGTGGTACCCCCCGACTTAAATCCTGGTATAGTCGGGGGTTGACTTTAACCGGGGGGAAAGTCGGGGGGATGGAGCAGATGTAACATGACCGATTCAGAAAAAATTAGATCCTTGGAACATGAGCTGGAAATCGCCCTCGCCAAGCTGACCGAGTTGCGTATTACCGCGCTTGAAACCAGCATCGCCGATCATGAAAAGCGCATCCGTCCGTTGGAGGAGGTTGCTACCAAGTTTAACTTTTTAATGGCGCTCTCCATCGGAGGCGGCGCCCTCTCAGCCATCGTATTGATTCAAACCGTTTTGGGTTATTAAGGAGCTTTCCCTATGAACAAATTCTTTCGTGCCATTGCTTCAAGTATTACTCCCCTCTCCTTAAGGATCCCCTCTCCTTTAGGAGAGGGGCTGGGGGTGAGGATCTCCCCTCTCCCTCTGGAACAATTCTCAGGAGAACGAGCTATTTGTTGGTCAGCATACCTCCGACCTCTACCGTTCTCGTTACGACTACGACCGCCAGACCGTCCTCGCTGAGTGCCTCCGTTGCTGGCGCCTCAATCCTCTCGCCCGTCGCATCGTCAGTCTTCAGACCGATTTCATCATCGGCGAGGGGCTCGGCATTAAGTGTGAGAACAAGACCACGCACAAATTCCTCCTGGACTGGTGGAACCACCCGCTCAATAACTTCAACGAACAGATCCCCGACTGGTGCGATGAACTGGCACGCTCTGGAAACCTCTTCTTCATCGTCTCGGCAAATCCAATGGACGGCATGACCTACGTTCGCCCACTCCCCGCCGAAAAGGTCAAAGAGATCGTCTGTGCGGAAAATGATGTCCGGCAGGAGATTCAATATCTGCCCGAGGATGTCAATGCGCAGGCATGGGATGCTTATGACCATACCAACAACCAGCCCTCTTTCGTCCTGCACTTTGCTGTCAATCGCCCTGTGGGTAGCTCTTGGGGCGAGTCGATGCTTGCTCCCCTTCTGGATGTGCTTGGTCGCTACAAGTCATGGCTTGAGGACCGTGCCAGGCTGAACACTTTCCGCACTGCTTTCATGTATATGGTGCAGGCACCCTACAAAAGCGAGGCGGAACGCAAGCGCCGCGAGGACCATCTTCAATCCCATCCACCCAAATCCGGCTCCGTTCTGGTGGTTGCGAACTCTGAGAAATGGAGCACGATTTCCGCGCAGTTGGATTCCGCCGATGCCTCGCATGACGGGTTGAGCATGAAGAAGACCATTGCCGCGGGCGCCGGTATCCCCCTCCATTATCTGGCGGAACCCGAAAGCTCCACGCGCACCACCGCCGAGGCTGCTGGCACTCCCGCTTTCCGGGGCATGGAACGGACGCAAAAGCAATTCCTGGAGATGCTCATTCAGTTGGCTCGCATCGCCGCGGCTTACCGCAGGCGCTTTGACCGCCGGATAAACCCCGACGCGGATATCGAGATCACCAGCCCCGATATCACGGAAAGGGATAACTCCCTGCTCTCTCTTGCGGTTGCGCGCATTTATCCTGTCATGGCAGACCTCTTCGACCGTGAACTGATCGAAAGCCCCGAACTGATGCGCTTGGTCTATCGCATGGCGGGTGAGACCTTCGATGAAACCAAGTCTGTTCCAAAGGGCAAGCGCAAACCATTGCGTAGGGATGGGTCTCAGACCCGTCCCCTTCCAGGCACACCACCTTCGGGACGCTCGGAAGAATAACCGTTCCGTAGGGGCGGGTCTATAGACCCGCCCCTCACTCCCGCTTGAGGATCGCTTCCTGATGCTTACCCCCTTCTTCTTTCTTCTTTCCTCTTTCATCCTCTCCGACGTTAATCCAATTCAATCCACGTTTTCTGTGTCCTATTTCCTCTTCCCTCCTTTCTCCTCTCCCCTCACTACTCTCTGCTCTCTCCTCTCTACTCTCTTCCCTATGACCCTCGAAACTCCAACCCTTACTCCCGAAAAACGGAAACGCGGTGGTCAGCCCGGCAACACCAATGCCCTCCATCACGGCGCCCCGCGTGGAAATGCCAACGCCCTGGTTCACGGCTTCTATTCCGTCCTCAATCCCAAGCCCCTACCGCGAGCCTCTTCGAAAGTGCCCGGCGTCTTTCCTCCCCGCGCCTGGGCTCGCCCGCCTATGCTTCAAAATACATCTTTCTTACTGGTCTCAAATTTGTAAAAGAGATCAACCAGACTCTTGCTCTTTTTGCCCCCCACATGTTGCTCGCGGATACTGGCGAGGAATTGATGCAGTGGCTTGCGCCCCATGATCAAACTGCTGCGTGCCAGGCAGAGGCTCATCCGTTCCATGTTCCAGGGCTCCTATCACGACCGCGCCCTGTTCACTCTTTCCCACGATCCCATCCAGTGGGTCAACCTGGAGTTCAAGGACCGCGACCTCCGTGAATTTCCCATCCTCCCGCCTGCCTGGTTTCGATTCTTACTGTGCCGATCCTCCCGCCAACACCTGTTGTTTTCGTAACAACACCATCGTTCCTCCTTCGGGGGCTGGATTTGTTTGTTCAAATTTATTTTAAAAAATCTTCACAAATTACTCGTACTCCACAGGAAAATTCTATTCCAAGCCCCTTTCTGACCAACCAGCAGTGGTTGTTGATCGCAAATTCCCTCTCTCGTCTCCTGTCTGTGATTAATTCCTCCCGCAAGTACAAGCGCAATAAGCTGGGTTTCCCTCTCCGTGTGTTGGTGGAAGCCATTCTTGTCAAACTTGCCTTCAAGCTTCCCTGGAAGGATCTTCCGGGCTTTATCAAAATAATCCACCCGAATCTCCCTTCATTCCCATGGAGAAAGTGCCAGTCTCTCTACAGTGCTCTCTATAACTCCGGTTTTCTTCAAGGCATGTATAAACAGCTTTACTCGCACTTTTCCCGCTATTCAGGCACTTCCCTTGAAAAGCTGGTAAAGCAAGGTTGCTTTCAGGCGAATAACAAGTCAATTTTCCTTGTCCCCGGCGTGCCTCTCACCTGGCAGAATTTCACCGCCCTCCTCCTCCTCCAGCGCGGCTACCATAACTATCGTGCGAAGAACCGCGCCAATTCATCCTGAAACCCCGAGTCCCTTATGACACCATCCTCCTCCAATCACCTCTCCCCATTAACCATCCTCCATTCTCCATTAACCGCATTTCCTTTGCGTTTATCCCGAATTTGCATTTCTCCCTCTGTATCTTTCCGTTCGGTCCGTGTAATCCGTGTACGAAGCCTCCGCGTCCTATTCACTATTCACCATTCACTATTCACTATTCTCTATTCTCTATTCTCTACTCTCTATTCCCCATTCACCATGATCCATTCTCTCTGCCTTCGACCACTCAGACCATTGGGACCACTCAGACCACTTCGACCATTTTCCCTCACCTAAACGTTCGATGAGTATCCCTCCCCGCATAGTACTGGAGTACTAAAATCTCTCTGCCTATCAGTTGCAGTCTCTCTTATTGACGGGTACAATGTACGAACAAAACTGCAGTTTTAGCTCGTTAATATACTGGTCTGCCAGTCTTCTAAATTGGAGGTCCCATGTCTAACAATCGACATTACCCGCGTGCCCGTGCCATCCTGAATGCGATGGTCATCCTCGGTTTGGTGATCGCCACCGGTGCCAGCACCCTGACGGCTTATGCCGCCCCCATGACCAATAACCTCATCGCCGCCGCCATCGCCATCACCACCGCCAACTATACCGGCATCGTGGATGATGTCGTGCCTGCCACCACCTCCGCCGCGGACCCCGTCATCACCTGCGGAGCCTCCCAGGGACAGGGACTCGGTCTGGTACACCTTCACCCCCCTCAATTCGGGTGTGGTCAGCGTCAATACCCTCAACAGCCAGTACGATACCATCCTTGCCATCTTCCATAATGACCCCCTCGTCCCCGGTGCCCTGGTCGAACTGGGCTGCAATGACAACTCCGGCGCCAGCATCACCTCCGCCATCAGCATGGCGCTGCGCGGCGGCATCCGCTATTACATCGAGGTCGTCCGCAAAGCCGGTACGGCTGTCTCCTCCCCCGACCGCCTGAACATCAGTTACTCCTTTGCCCCCAAGGTGGTTGCCTGGGGCGATCCCCTCGGCAAGAAATGGGATGCAAGGGATGGCAGTCATCTTCACCTACACCGGTGGTTGGACTACCTTCCCCCTGCCGGGTGCTTACAAGAACAACATCGAGATCTCCAACAATGTGAACGGCACCGCCACCGCCTACTTTGACGGGGGCAGCTTTGACCTCCACTACGCCCTCGGTCCCACCATGGGCACCCTCTCCGTCTATGTGGACAACGTCTTCCAGGTCAACCTCGGTCAGGGCGCTGCCGCCTACACCACCGGTATGGTCTGGAGCAGCCCCGCGTATTCCGACGGAGTTCACAAGCTCACGCTCAGGCACACCGTCGGCAGCACCCAGGTCAATTTCGACCACATCGTGGTCTACTCCTTCCCGGATGTCATCCCGCCCGCTCGCATCCTCACGCTGGAAGCCAGCGTCGGCGCCACCACCGGCAAGGTCACCCTCAAGTGGAAGGCGGTTGGGGATGATGGCAATGTCGGCACCGCCACCAAGTACGAACTCCGCTACTTCCCCGATACCGGCGTTGCCATCAGCTGTATTGGACACTGGGCGGCTCGGCACACCTTATAGCACCGGTCTTCCCACCCCCACCATCGCCGGTTCCACCCAGCAGGTCACCCTCTCCGGGTTCGTGCCAAACCAGAAATATTACTTCTGCCTCGCCGCGGTGGATGATGTCGGCAACATGGGCATTCCCTCCAACCGCGTCGGCGCCACCCCCACTGCCGCTCCCCTCTATGGCACCGGCACCTATGATGACCGTCACCCCGGCTGGACCTACACCGGCAACTGGACGCTGGAGAACAACCCCGACGCCCGCTACAACACCCTGCATGTCTCCAACAAGGTTGGCGACACCGCCGTCCTTCTCCTTCACCGGTGCGCAGTTCGTCTTCACCTATCTCACCGGACCCAGCAGCGGTTTGATGGATGTCTATATCGACGGCGTCTTTGTGACCACCATCAACCAGTACACCTTCTATCCCAATAGTTTCTACTACACCAGTCCCATCCTCGCCCCCGGACCCCACACGGTGCGCTTTGAACACATGACCCCCGTCACGGTCACCGTGGACCAGATCTACATCTGGACGCCGGTGCCGGTCGATTTCGGACCGCCCGATCCCATCACCGACCTGGTGGCTGTTCCCGGCGCTGCTGACGGCGAGGTCGACCTGACCTGGACCGCCACCGGCGACGACCCCGGCGGTGTTGGCACAGCCGACCGCTACGAGATCCGCTACTCCACCACCCCCATCACTTGACGCCGTCGAATGGGACTACGCCACGCCGGCTGCGGGTGTCTTCCCCGCGCCCCAGCCTGCAGGTGCAGCCGAAGCCATGACCCTCGTCGGTCTCACCCCCGCTGCCCATTACTGGTTCGCGGTGCGCGCCTCCGATGATGCCTACTACGATGTCCTTTCCAACACCACGCCTTCGGATGTCACCTACACGGGTCTCTTCGCCCCGGCTGGCTTCCCGTACGACGATGCCCACCCCATCTGGTCCTACAACGGCAGCTGGGCGACCGTCCTGAATGCCAGTGCCACGGCTGGTCATTTCCACAGGATCAACAGCTTCTACCCCGGTTCCTCCGCCACCTTCTGGTTCACCGGGACCTATTTCATCCTGCGCTACCACGCGGCTCCCGGCTATGGACGGGTGAATGTCTACGTGGACGGCACGCTGGTCACCTTCATCAACCAGTACTGGGGCATCGAGACATTCAGGAACTGGACCTCGCCGGTCTTTGCCGCCGGCAACCATGTGGTGCAGTTCGTCCCCCTGGACACCAAAGCCACCGTTGATACCATCCGCATCTACCCCTAAGACCCTGCCTGCTTGAACTACCAGAACCCCGTTTGAAAAACGGGGTTCTGCCTTAAATAATCGGGTGTCATTGCGAGCGCAGCGAAGCAATCTCCTCGCAAAGCATAAACAATTTTTTGAGATGACTTCCCGTCATCATCTTTTTCTCCATAGGAGGACACATGCCCAACTGGCTCGCCGCCCTGGTCACCCTGCTCATCTGCATCCTCTGGCTCAGGATCATGGATTTCGCCGCCCGCCGCGGCTGGATCGAAAGCCGCCTCAGCCGCAAGGTCATCCACATCACCACCGGACCGGTCTTCGTGCTCTGCTGGTTCCTCTTCCGCGAATCCCCGGATGCGCGCTGGTGGGCTGCCGTTGTCCCCTTCCTCATCACCGTCCAGTTCGCGCTCACCGGTCTGGGCATCCTCAAGGATGAGGCCTCTGTGAAAGCCATGTCGCGCACCGGCGACCGCCGCGAGATCCTGCGCGGCCCCCTCATCTACGGCATCGTCTTCGTCGCCCTCACCCTGCTCTTCTGGCGGGATTCCCCCATCGGCATCATCGCCCTCATGATCATGTGCGGCGGCGATGGCATCGCGGACATCGTCGGCAGGCGCTTCCCCTCTCCAAAACTTCAATGGAGCCGCGAAAAATCCTGGCTGGGTACTCTCAGTGTTTTGGTCGGCGGGTTTGTCCTCGCCGCCCTCATCCTGTGGGTCTATGTCTCCGCCGGCGTCTTCCCCGCTCCCTTCAGCCAATACCTCCTGCCCCTCGCCCTGCTCTCCCTGACCGCCGCCGCCGTCGAGTCCCTGCCCTTTCACGACATCGATAACTTCACCGTCCCGCTGGCGGTCGTTCTTCTGGGCTTGCTTCTCTTTTAATGTTCATCATGTAGGGGCGGGGTCTCCCCGCCCTTCTCTTCCAATGTGTCACATTGCCCTGGCGGGCAGTGCCAGGGTTGCGAGCGAAGCGTGGCAATCTATTGTTATCGGGTTACCCCCCTATGGCAATAGCGGCATCAACGCCTCTGCCAGCATCTGGGTGTACACCTCTCGCGCTTCGGGCTGCACGTGGAACCGGTCAATGTAGTCCTCCACGCCCAGGCGCGCATCCCCTCCAGGTCCGCAAACCGGACGCCGTTCTTCATCAGGTGATCCTTCAATTCAAGGATATACCCATCCAGCCCGGACGGTTTGGGGATCTCCACGAAACTGATGGTCTTGCCGCGCACCAGGATCAACGGGATGCCGTTCTCCCGGCACAGGCGCATGATCTCCGGCAGGAAGGAATCTCCACCTGCGCGCTGAAGTCGAGCGCCTCATCCGTGTAGAGCATGCTTTCAGACTGCGCGATCGTGTCGTTCGCAGTGGGCGCGGCGGTCGTGCGGAAGTTGAAGACGTTGAGATAAGCCGTGTCCACGCAGCGCTTCCCGCACCCGAGCAGGACGCGCGTCAGCGCGTACCGGTTGATGAAATCCACGCCGTTCCGGAACCGGAAGCCGTAAACGTACCACGGGAAATACTGGCGGGCTGTCCTTTCCAGCGGGTTCATCTGGTTGAGATACGCCAGCCGGATGAACAGCTCCTCGTCCGCTCCCGCCAGCGTGTCGATCGCCTGGTCGTAGCTTCCGCCGACGCGGTAATCGGGGGTCGTCAGGGTGCTGTCCCGGAAGAGGATGACCAGCGCCTGCGGTCTGTGCTCTGAAAGCAGGATGTTGTTCTTGATGGACAGGTACCACATGGCGGAGGCCGCGCCGGGGTAGCTGACCCGGTGGATCGTGCGTCCCAGCGCATCCGACAGCGCCGGAAGGTCCACGTTCTCCTCCACCATCGAATCTCCCAGCAGGATGACCTGCGGTTTCTGTGCATCGATCTGGTCCCGGTGGGTCATGTCGATCTCTGCGTCGAAATCCGGTCCAGCCTGTGCTGGAAAAGGCACCCAGCCGCGTACCACGACCAGGGCGCAGAGACAGGCGATCAGGATCAGCAGGCGCGAGAGATAATGCCGGAAGTTTTTCATCGCGGGCTGAAAAGAGGCAGGGCGCGCAGGGCATCCACGATCAAGGCGGTGAAGACCTCCCGTCCCTCCTCGTTAAGGTGCAGGGGGTCGTAGAAGAATTCCTCCTTCAGGCGTTCATCCTGTCCGTAATCGAGCAGGATCACCCCGTTCGCCTCCAGGTAGGCTGCCAGTTTGTTCATGTAGGTTTTCAACTCGGGCGGCTCGGAATCCTCATCGGGATAGAACATGGTCTTGGTGCGGATGAAGATGAGCTGCGTGCCGTTCTCGCGCGTCATGCGCACCATCTCCGGCAGGAAGGAGCGCTCCAGCTGCCGGTCAAAGTCCATAGCCTGCGTGTTGTAGAGGTAGGATTCTGCCGTCCCGATCGCATCCCCCAGGATGTTCTGTTCCATGTTGCCCGCGCCATAGACCGTGCCCATGGCGATGTCCGTGCATTCGGCGTCACATCCCAGCACCCGGTTCCCGCTGTAGCGGATGTAGTGGTCCAGGGCTTCACGCAGGCGCAGGCGTGAGCCGTAGAGCGGGAAGGATCCATCCGCGAATTTCTCCAGCGGATTCATCAGGTTGACGTACGCCCGTTCAATGATCAGTTTGTCGTCGGGCGTGGCGTATTCATCCAGTTGCGTAAAGTAACTTCCGTTCACCCGGTAACCGGGTGTGGTCAGCATGGTGTCGCGGAAGACGATGATGAGCGCTTCAGGCTTATATGGCGAGGGGAGCAGGTTGTGCTTGATGACCGCATACCAGAGGGCGGAGGCGGATCCCGCCACGCCGATCCCGTAGACGGTCTTGCCCGTCTCGCTTGCCAGTTTTTTGCGGTCCACGCCGCGCATGAAAACCAAATCGCCCACCATCACGATCTGCGGCTTTTCGGTGGCGATGGCTTGCAATCCATCCCGCTTGAAGAATTCATCGAACAGCGGACCCACCTGGCGCGGATAGTGGACGCCATACCGGGCTGGGATGATCACCGACAGGAGGGTGAGCACCAGCACCAGGCTCAGGCTGTAGCGCAGGAATGACCTCAACATCATTGACCTGTCTGCATCAACGGCAGCAATGCCTCAGCCAGCAGCCGGGTGAATACCGCCATCCCGGCGTCGTTCATGTGCAGCACGTCCACGAAGTATTCCTGGGGCAGGCGCGGGTCGTAGGAAAAATCGATCAGGGTGACCCCCTGTTCCTCCAGGTATTCAGCCATATCCCGTTTGTATTCCTGCAGGGCTTTCGGTTCAGCCGCCGCGGCAGGGAAGAGGAAGGTGCGCTCGTGGACAAGGATCAGGCGGATGTTGTTCTCGCGTGCCAGCCGGATCATCTCCGGCAGGAAGGATTTCTCCACCTGTCCCTTGAAGTCCATGGCGCGCTTGGTGAAGAGGAACTCCTCGTCCTCCACCAGGGCTGCCTCCTGGAATTCAGGGACCACGTTGTCAATGTGGAAGATCGCCGCGTGGGCGCGGTCGAGACATTCCCCCTTGCAGGGCAGGCTGAGGGCAGGCAGCATGTTGCGCGCATAATAGTCGATCGTGTCCGTGACCTGCTGGCGTGAACTGTAAAGCGGGAACCAGGTCAACGCCAATTTTTCCAGCGGGTTCATGAAATTCAGGTAGGAGCGTTCCACCAGGACTTCCTCGTGTTTGGTGGCGAACTGGTCCAGCTCGTTGACGTAGCCCCCCTTGACGTGGAAATCGGGCAGGGTCAGGATGGTATCGCGATACAGCAGGATGACATATTCCGGCTGCGGGTCCGCCTCCAGGATGATGTTTTTCAGGATGAGATACCAGAACGGTGCGGTGGAGCCCGGGACGGCGATCGGATAGGAAGGCATGTTCAACGCAGCCGAGAGTGCCTGTCCATCCACGCTCTGCTCCAGCACGGAATCGCCCATCAGTGCCACCTTCACCTTGTATTCCTGGAGGATGTTGGTGTACCGGCTCCTCACCGCGTTATCGAATATCGGACCAGCCTGTGCGGGGTATGGCGCTCCGAAGGCGCGCGGCAGGTAAATGGTCAGCGCAACCAGGACGGCGAGCAGCAGCAGGAAGTATCGCAGGAAGGAACGCATGCTAGAACTGGAAGTAGATGAAGTCCGGCGAGGACGAATTCAGGTATGCCAGCATGGCGACCGTGGCTGCCACGTAGTAGAGATCGTGCCAGATGGAGTCGGGGCGCAGGCGGCGGTCCATCACCATCTTGATGATCAGCGGTGCGGCATAGAAGGCGGTCATCGAAAGGGTGACAACGGTCACAGCCTGGAAGTCGGTTGAGCCGAGCAGCGGGCTGTTCCTCAGGATCGAGACCAGCCATTCCAGCGTGGGCGCGCGGAAGATGGCGAAAGTGGTGAAGATGAAGGTGAACATCACCAGCCAGGCGAGGAATTGCGTGACCTTGCTGCGCGGCTTCCATGCGCCGCCCATCCCGATGAACTGGTAGATGACGATCAGCACGCCGTAGGCAAGCCCCCAGATCACATAGGTCCAGCCCGCGCCGTGCCAGAGACCGCTGGCGAACATGGTCACCAGCGGGGGCAGCACGTCTGCCAGCCAGCGCGGCCAGCGGGCGCGCAGGATCGCGCGGCGCAGGGGGAAGAAGATGTAATCGCGCAGCCAGTTGGAGAGCGTGATGTGCCAGCGGTTCCAAAAGTCCGTGGGCGTCATTGCCAGGTAGGGTTGGCGGAAATTCTCGGAGGTGTCGTAACCGAACAGGCGGGCGATGGCGCGTGCCAGGTCGGTGTAGGCGGAGAAATCCGCCAGGATCTGCAGGGTGAAGCCCAGCGAGGCAGCCAGCAGCAGCATGATGGTCGGCTCCTTCAGGCTGAAGACGCGGTCCACCACCACGCCGATGGTGTCGGAAATGACCACCTTCTTGAAGAACCCCATCACGATCAGTTGCCAGGCGGAGAGGAAGTTTTCCGCCTTCCAACTCCGGTCGGATTGGATCTGCGGCAGGAGTTTTTGAGCCCGGTCGATCGGTCCGGCGTTGATCTGCGGGAAGAAGGCGGTGAACAGGCTGAAGCTGAGCAGGTCGCGCGTCGGTTCCAGGTCCCCGCGCGCCACATCGATGATGTAGGCTAATTTTTTCAGGGTGTAGAACGACAGCCCCGCGGGCAGGAGCACGCGCACCAGCAGCATGTCTGCCTGCACGCCAAGGTTGGTCAGCGCGGTGACCAGTCCCTCGCTGAAGAAGTTGTAATACTTGAAGATGGCAAGCACGCCCAGGTTGAGCAGCAGGCTGAGGATCACGTAACGGCGCGTGTGGTTTCGGTCGCGCGCGATGCCGAGTGCCAGCCCATAGTCCGCCAGGGTCGAGAGTCCCAGCAGCAGCGCGTACCAGGGGTGCACCCACGCGTAAAAAACATAACTGGCTGCCAGCAGGAGCACGTTCTGCCACAGCCTGCGGCGCGCCAGCCAGTACAGGCTGAACACGATGATGAAGAAGATCAGGAAATCATAACTGGTGAAGACCATGCGCTGCTACTCCTCGACCTGCAGGTTCAAGCGTCCCGATTTTATCATTTTTAATTGTGTTTAGTTTTCAGGCTGCTCATCCTCATGGAACATCACTTTATAGGACTCGGCATATTTCAGCCCCTTTTCCCTGCCTGTCTCCGCAGCCCATTCGCGCAGCATTTTCCCGGGATCCCAGTCCCCCAGCTGGCTCTTGTGCTTTTTCAATGCCCTGATCTTCAGGCTGATCGTGGATGTGATGTCCACCCAGGTGTCGGTTTTTTCCGCCCCGTGAATGTAGATCCGTTTGACCTTGTGCGGCTCAAGCCCCTCCTTGAGCAGGTCGGTGAAGATCAGGCGCGTCTCCGCGGACGGGAAGGCCGCGTACAGCCCGGCTTGCGCGGCTGCCCGGTGGTCCGGGTGGTTGATGTAGTCACTGCCGTAATACATCCCCTCGGGGTCGCCGATGACCACTGCCTCGGGTTTGTACCTGCGGATCAGGCGCGTCAGGTCCTTTCTCAGTGCCAGCGTCGGCTCCAGTTCACCGTCGGGGTAGCCCAGGCAGACCGTCTCCTTCACGCCAAGTGTTTTGTTCGCTGCTTTCTGTTCCTTCTCGCGCAGTCCTGCCAGCGCAGGTTTGTATTCCTCACCGTGTTCGGGCAGGTTCGAGCCGGCATCCCCGCCGGTAATGATGACCGAGACGATCTCGCATCCCGCCTGTGCCCACCTGGCAAGGGTTCCGGCAACGGTGAACTCCTGGTCATCCGGGTGAGCATGGATGGACATGGCGCGTTTTGGGATGTATTCTTTTTCAGTGGACATGACATTCTCTCCTGGGTGCCTGATTTTAATCCAAAAAAGTTCGGGAGGCGCAATGCCTCCCGAACCCGCCGCCGGATTGACCGAAGGTCCTCGAAGAGGAAGGTTCTTACTGGCGTAAAATCTTTTCCATCGCTTTTCCTTTTGCGAGTTCATCGATCAGTTTGTCCAGGTACCGTATTTTTTGCATCAGCGGATCTTCGATCTCCTCCACGCGAACACCGCACACCACACCTTTGATCAGTGAACGATTTGGATTTATGGCTGGTGCCTGGGCAAAAAAAGTTTCAAGATCATTTCCCTGTGCGATTTGCTGTTGTAGTCCCGCCTGATCATAGCCGGTCAACCAGCAGATGATCTGGTCAACTTCTGCTTTCGTACGATTTTTACGTTCTGCTTTCTGAACGTATAGTGGATATATACCTGCAAATTTCATTGTGAAAATTCTATGTTTAGGCATCGTCATTCCTCCAAGAGGTCGATTTCCCGATATCCATGCTGTCATCAAAACGCCCAACCGTATTTGTTACTGGCGCTGGGGCGGGCGTAAAAAGGGGATTTATGCCTCGTCACCGGCGCGTTCTTTTTCGATCAGGGAGAGAAAAACATCGACCACCTTCGGATCAAAATGTCTGCCTGACTGCCCGGTAATATACTGCATGCTCTGTTCTCTCGACCAGTGCGCGCGGTATGGGCGGTCGGAACGCAGGGCGTCCCAGACATCCACCACGGCGAAGAGACGCGCCGCCAGTGGGATCTGGTCACCTTTCAATCCGCGCGGGTAACCTGTGCCGTCCCATTTTTCGTGATGGCAATAAGGGATATCGAGTGCGGGGCGCAGGAATTCGATGGGTGACAGCAGGTCGTAGGCAAATTGTGGATGCCGGCGCATGATGCACCCACTCTTCCTCGGTTAACGAAGAGGGTTTGAGCAGGATCGAATCAGGAACGCCCAGTTTCCCCATATCGTGCAGGAGCGCGCCGCGGCGGACATGGGCAATTTCAACGTCGCTCATGCCCATTAGCGGCAAGTTCCACGGTCATTCGGGTGACGCGCTGGGTGTGTCCCTCGGTTTCCTTGTCACGCAGATCAAGCGCCCGCGACCAGCCTTCGATGGTGGCATCATAGGACATGGCAAGTTCCAGGTTGGAACGTTGCAGTTGATTAAAGAGCTGGGTGCCTTCAATGGTGATCGCAGCCTGGTTCGCCAGCGTTTCTGCAAAGATGATCCACTCATTATCCGGATTTAGGAGCGAGCGGTGAAATAATCTCCAGCACTCCCTTGACCTGCCCCTTGATGATTAACGGTATGGCAAAATAGGATTTGAACTTCTCCCCCGCCAGCTTTGATGATCGTACCGGTTCATCCGGGTTAGCCCGCCAGGTCCAAAAGGAGCTCCTTCAAGTTTGCCGTTTTGAAATATTTTTGCCGCTGCCCGAGAAATTCCTTTTAAAGAAAGTCCGTGATGAGTATAAAATTCGGCATCTTCAATAGCGATAACCGCTTCTTGCAGTTGAAGGGGAATATCCTCAAGTTTAACCAGAGTCCTATTTTGGTTGCGGTAAATTTTGTAGAGTAATTCTCCGTTTCGGTCATATATTTTGGTCGTTAAGGCTTGTTTGCGGATAGCCAGTTGGTTGGGGTCTGGAAGATCGGCCACAAAAAGATAGGCGTAAAAAAGGGACAAACTTAAGAAAAAAAGAAGAAAAATAATCACGATCAGTTTTAGAAAAGGAATTCTGATGGTGGGTTTAAACGAAGGAAAGATGATTTTAGGGAGGGTTACTGAAGGTAAGATGACCTTTTGACGTTTAAAAGTAATCTTGGTTTTGGTTACTTTTTTGATGGCCAAAATCGATATTTGGTATAAATAAAGAAAGATATTAAGAAGAAAATGTCCAATTGTGGTGCAAGCAAAAAGAAAAGCGTAAACGCAATAAATTAAAAAATAAAACAGAGGCCGGCCGATAAATTGTAGGAAGGAGACAATTTTGGCCAACAGCACTGTCCATGTTGCCATCATGAATTAATTATACTCTTTTTTAGCTTCAAAGCAAAGCCAAATAGTTAAGGAGTTGGCGAGGCTGTAAGAAAATTTAATGGATCGATAATCGCCGCTACGGGTTTTTGGTCTGGCGGTAAGGGGGGCAGTCGAGACAAAAGATCGTCTTCAAGGGATCAATAATCACATTGTGGTCTTGAGATTCAACCCAATCCGGAGGTTGGTTAGTATTAATTTCTCCGGGTTGTATTGGTTGGCCATTAGTTTTATTAACAAGAATACTTTTTCTTAAAGATTCCATCTGGGTAGGCACAGTGCCTTCTAAGAAAATATTCAAATCTGGTTTGACAAGGGATTGGTGGGATCCGGCAATAACCCTGAAACATTACAGACGGAAGCGCCGACAATTCCTGTCTGGTTGAGGAGGCCAATTAGGAGAAGCCGGAGGAGGATTTTTTTGCAGTTTAATTTCTTCAAGGCTTTTACCTGATTTTTCGCTATATTTACCGCATCAATTTGTCCAAAGCAAAACGAATCGTTTTGTTCCAAATTGGTGAGGATCCGGCGGAACCTGAAGACACGCCAGCACGGGTTTGTTTTCGTTATTGCCGGCCCAGACAGCGACGAGAACATCGGGGTTATAACCAATGGTCCAGTTATCCCTTTTATCATTAGAAGTTCCGGTTTTGACCGAAATTTCAGGATGACCGCCAATAACTAAATACGAAGAAGTTCCAAAAACTCCAGACCTGGCGTTATTATCAAGAAGAATATGGGAAATTAAATAAGTGATTTGTTCGGGCAAGACTTTTTCTCCGGTCGAAATTTGGGTTTTGTCCATATTTTTCCCTGTATAATCAGTGACTTCAAGAATGGAAACAAGAGGCTGCTTAACACCTGCGTTGGCAAAAACCCCAAAAGCCACGGCCATATCAATCATTTTAACTTCACCGCCGCCCAAGGTTAGGGATAAACCGTATTTTTTAGGGTCGTTAATGGTGGAAAGACCCATTCTTTGGCAAAGATCGACGAATTGTTCAAGGCCATTTAAGGCAAGCATTTTCACTGCGGGGATATTTAAGGAATTGCCAAGAGCAAAACGAAGTTGGATTGGTCCGCGAAAAGTATTGATCGTAATTTGAAGGGCAATAAAGAGATTGCCCGGCGACTTTAAAGCAGGTTGGCAAATCATTTAAGACAGTGGCTGGAGTTACGGTTTCGTTTAAAAGTCCAAGAGCGTAATTAATGGGTTTAATTGAAGAACCGGGTTGGCGCAGAGCGGTTGTGACATTGTAATTTCCTTGAATATCGGTAGCAAAATAATCTTTTGATCCGACCATGGCCAAAATTTCGCCGGTTCCTGGTTTAGTGACCACGACTCCGGCATTTAAACCTTTAGCAGTTTTAAGTTTGGCTTAACCTCGGTGGCAATGTTTTTGGGCTGCATTTTGAAGATCTAAATCAAGAGTGGTTTTAACTCTTAAACCGCCTTGTTCAACCATTCTTTGCCCATATTTTTCCGTTAATTGATCTTTAACATACATGACAAAATGAGGGGCTTTAATTTCACCTGTTTGTGGGGCAAAGTTTAAAGGCGGCATTTTTGGCGTTATCGGCTTCTTCTTGGGTAATATGTTTATCTTCAACCATGCGGTTAAGAACAAAATCTTGTCTTTCTTTGGCCAATTCCGGATGAGCGCCAAAAGGGGAATAGCGGGTTGGTGAAGAAAGAAGCCGGCCAAAAGGGCGCTTTCCTCTAAATTTAAATCTTTAGCGTGTTTACTAAAATAGAGATTAGCGGCTGATTCAATGCCCCAAGCTGTCCCGCCATAAGGAATTTGGTTTAAATACATTTCTAAAATTTTATCTTTAGGATACATAATTTCGACGGCTAAGGTTAAAACAAATTCGCGGATTTTTCTTCTGATGGTTCTTTCCGGAGTTAAAAGAGCCGTTTTAACTAATTGTTGGCTGATAGTGGAACCTCCTTGGAGTTTTTGCTTAAATAAAATATTAAAACTGGCGCGTATCATGCCGGTAATGGAAAAACCGTGGTGGGTGTAAAAATCTTTATCTTCAGCCGAAATGGTGGCCCATTTGACAGAATCAGGCAGATCGCCTAATAACAATTGGCGTCCTGTTTTGATCTGCGTAAATTTCGTAAAGCAATTTGCCGTTGCGGTCAAAAATTTGAGTGGAAACAGGCATAAGGCCAAGAGGTTAAACGTAATGGGGAAGGTAAGTCCCAAAAAACAAAAACAAAGAGATCCAATGAAAACTGACGAAAAAACGAATAAAGAATTTTTTTTATGGCGAGAAAAATCATCTTTAAATTTTCGGCAAGCCGATTTCATTTTTTGTTTCATGATGATTTATCTATATTATATCAAAGAGGGTATGATATAATCATTTTTAATGGTCAGGAAAACAAAGGGAAGCGGTATTCTCTTCTTAATTTTAGTTGGAGTTATTACTTTTGCCGGTGGTTTTTTAGGATTGGCGATTATCGTGACTATTATTTCAGCTTTAGGTTTTTTGACAATTTTGTAAAAAGTGTATAATTAAAAAAGAAATGAAACTGATTAAAATTGACTAAAATTGTTTTTACCGTCTTGCCTTTGCTTTGTCGCAGTCATTCTTTCGGCTTCTCTTTGGCAAGTTAGCGCCCAAAGCGCCAATTTAAATTTTAAAGTTACCCCTATTAATGTTGATCGGTAAACTCCTGTACGCCTCAATCACGCCAACCAAATCTAATATGTTTATCAGTTAGCCTACCCCGGAATTTTGCCGGATAGTATTTTGTATCCTATCAAGATGATTAGAGACCGTATTGTATTAACTCTAACCATGGATTCCCTTAAAAAAGCCGAAATGATGCTTTTGTTTGCGGATAAAAGACTTGGGGCCGCTAAAGCCTTAGTTGAAGGGGAAAAACCGAATTAGGCGTAACGACGGCAACAAAAGGCGAAAAATATTTAATTCAAGCGGTTAATCAAGCAATACGAGCTAAAAAAGAAGGGAAAGACACCACCGGTTTAAAAGGAAAATTGGACAAGGCCAGTTTAAAACATCACGAGATTATTTTGCAACTTATTCAGAAAACAACCGACAATGATCGTCAAGTTTTGGAAGACATTTTAAATTACTCAGAGCAAACATACGGTTTAGTTCAGACCGATTTGTAGATTTAACTTCTAAAGAGTCAAAAATTACTCATTCGAATTTGGTAAAAATTTTCAATTTCATTTTCTGCTTTGAGTCAAAGGTAGCGTGATCTCTTTTGATATTTTAGTTGATAGTTGACATACTACTGGTAGGGCTTCTATATTAATTTCTGCACTAGCGATAGTGTTTTTTAAAAGGAGGCAAAATGCATTGTCCATATTGCAATCACGAAGAAACGGCGGTTTTAGAGTCACGGATTTCCGATGACGGCATTTTTTCGCCGCCGCAGAGAATGTCTAAAATGCAAAAAAAGTTTCACGACTTACGAAAGAGTAGAAAGAACTTTATTGGTCATTAAAAAGGATGGCAGGAGGGAAGAGTTATGACCGGGAAAAAATTAAAAAAGGCGTTCTTTTGGCTTGTCACAAAAGACCGGTTTCGGCGGAAAACATAGATTCGATCGTTGATGAGGTTGAGCAAGAATTATTAAAGAAAAACTCGGCGGAAATTCCCTCAAAAATGATTGGCAACGAGGTTTTGAAAAAATTAAAAAAAGCTGATAGGGTTGCCTGGTTAAGATTTGCCAGCGTTTATTTGGAATTTGAAGATTTGGCTGATTTTGAAAAAGCCATTGAAAGAGGATTATAAAGATGAAAACACAAAAATTAATAAAAACAAAAAATAATTCAAAAAAATTGAAAAATGGCGAGACGAATTTTTCCATGGATAAATATGTTTTTCCACCGTTAGATAAAATCATTACCAAAATTAAAGCGAAAGTTGGGGAACGGCCCCAACTGCCGGCAGATTTGCCAAAAGGTGACTGGAGCGAACAATCGGTTAAGGTTTTGGAGGAACGCTATTTAAGAAAAGATGAAAATAACCAAGTTGTGGAAACTCCTGATGAATTAGTCTGGCGGGTGGCTTGGGAAATTGCCGGAGCCGAAGTTTCTTTTGGTCAGAATAAAAAACAGGTTTTAGAAACGGCGAGAGAATTTTTATATTTTAATGTCTTCAGGTAAATTTTTACCTAATTCGCCAACGCTTCTGAATGCCGGAACCGGAAATCACGCTCAATATTCCGGTTGTTTTGTTCTTCCGGTTGACGATTCTTTGGTTTCAATTTTTGATGCATTAAAATATCAGGCTTTAATTCACCAATCAGGAGGAGGAACGGGTTTTTCCTTTAGCCGCTTAAGACCCAAAGGTTCAAGAGTGAGGTCCAGCAACGGCGTGGCTTCCGGACCGGTTTCTTTTATGAAAATCTTTGATGCTTCAACCGATCAAATTAAACAGGGAGGAAAAAGACGCGGCGCCAATATGGGAATTTTAAGAATTGACCATCCTGATATTTTGGAATTTATTCATTGTAAAGAAAAAGGAGGGATTACCAATTTTAATATTTCCGTGGCCATGACCGATAAATTCATTGAGGCTTTAAAAAATGATCAAGATTACGATATTATCGATCCGCATACGGGAGAAGTAGCTAGTAGAATTTCAGCTAAAAAAGTTTTTGAAGAAATTTCCCAAAACGCTTGGGCAACAGGCGATCCCGGGTATGGTTTTTATTGACCGTATTAATGATAGTCAGGCTAATCCTGTTCCTGTTTTGGGTCCGATTGAGGCGACTAATCCTTGCGGCGAACAACCTCTTATATCCGTTTGACGCCTGTAATCTTAGGGAGTATTTTTTTACAGCAATTCTGTCACTGATGACTGAGAATTCCAGATATGAATTGGGAGGAATTAAAGAAAAGCGTTCGTTTAGCTGTTAGGTTTTTAGATAATGTCATTGAGGTTAACCCTTATCCGATGGAGCAAATAAGAAGAGTAGCCTTTGCCATTAGAAGAATTGGTTT
>CAWGMC010000072.1:0-200744 GCA_963823545.1 uncultured Chloroflexia bacterium
GTTTTGCATTTCTGTAACGTGGAATCTCTCTTGTAATTTCATCTATTACGCCTATAATGATATTTGAGGAAGGATATTTACTTGAAACCGGAGGCAGGTATGTGTTGGGGCAGGTTCCTCAGGTTATGCGCAGGGGGAATACTTTTGGATTAATATTGGTTTCATGTATTTCCAAAGGTGAAGATTCCGGTTGTTGAAGCAACACCGGATGGATCCGTTTCCTGCGAAGGTGTGTCCATCGCCAATCCTGCTGCGTCCTACTGTTCCCTGCTTGGTTACGAGATCAGGAATCATGGAAACAGCCGGGGGGCAAGCCGGTGTTTGTGTTTTCCCGGACGGCAATCCAGCTGTGACGCATGGGAATTCCTGCGAGGAAAATGCGGGCAGGATTTTTCCTGGTGTGCATTGAACGGCATGGAGATCCAGGCCGTGACCGAGAGCGACGGCTCGTCCACACAGGTGTATGGGGTATGCATTGATGCCAATGGGAACACTGTGGGAAAGGTGCTGGACCTGTCCGGTTTACAGTCGTTGCTGGACGCCTGCAACCGTCAATTAAGCATGTGCCAGACGATTGGATGAAATAGATATCATCAAAAATGATCATTGATATTCATAAAAGGAAGGTCATCCCAAAATCTGATTTGATCCCGCAATCCCAGATCTGATCCGCTCCGGTATACTTGCAAGTCAGATTTTGGCGAACTTGAGAAGGAGAAAAAATGAAAAAGAAATTCACATTGCTGCTGACCGCGTTGCTGGTTTCGGTGATGTTTGCCTCCATGCTGGGGGCAGTGCTGCCGGCGCAGCAGTGCCCCTTCCACGGGAGTCCGCTGGGAAGCCGCGGTAAAACTGCAGCCCGAAGCCGCAAAACTGGCGTTGCTTGACCGAAGCGCCTGGACCGAATCCATGCGCATGATGGGGATCAGCGCGGGATTGAAAGACGGCTGGCTCTCGATGCAGGGTCAGAAGGATCTGACGCAGATCAGCACGGCGTTGTTCGACACCTCCTCGACCTGGACGGACTTTTTGGGCGGCGCGGTTGAGCTGACGATCTACCTGCCCTCGGAAGGGAAACCGGTCACTTTGAATCTGGAAGCACGCAACACGACCGGGTACACCTGGGAGGTTTTATCGGGGGATTATGTGCAGGAGGGTGAGTCCACCTTTACGATGAGATATCGCGGGGTGGGTGTGCCATCCATCCAGACCATCCGTCTGGCGGCGACCCGCACAGGGGATACCTCCATCCGCTTGCTTTATCACCGCATATGGGAGACGTCCGCAGAACCCCATGCGCAGGTAAGCATCTGGATGCCAGGCGCGGTAAACGCCATCGACCTGAGCGATCCGACACCGGCTGTCCTCATTGAGAAAGAATCCTCTGAAAGTGGCAACAATGATGCCTATGCGGCATTGGATGAACTCAAGACTGATCTGCCAGCCTCATTTGACTGGCGAACCCAGGGGATCGTCCCTGCGGTGCGTGACCAGGGAGGCTGCGGAAGCTGCTGGGCGTTTGGGACCGTTGGTGTCATGGAGTCGGCAGTCAAGAAAGCGGGCGGACCTTTGACAGATCTCTCCGAACAGTTCCTTATCTCATGCAATAAAGATGGCTGGGAGCTGCAGCGGCGGATTGACAGCGACAAAATATCATTTCAACGTTTTAGGTTACAACCAGACCGTGGCTGGGGCGGTCCTCGAATCGGCCAAACCATATACTGCAGACAAACGGAACCTGCACGGTTGCATACAGTCATCCATATAAGGCATCCGGCTGGCAGTTCATCACTGGCTCGGAGTGGACCATGCCGACCAATGACCAGCTCAAGACTGCCATCTACACCTATGGTCCGGTGACGGCGGGTGTGTGCGTGGATAATGGCTGGTACAGTTATAGCGGCGGGGTTTACATCGCACCTGCGGCACTGCGCTGTGTGGTGGAACCACCAACCACCAGATCGTGTTGGTGGGCTGGGATGACGCCACCTCCACCTGGATCCTGCGGAATAGTTGGGGTCCAGGATGGGGCGAGTCAGGCTACATGCGCATCCGCTGGGATCCTGCTGGCACGAAATCGCGCGTGGGCGAAGGTACTTCCTGGGTGCGATACACGCCGCCTGCTGCCGGTTTTAACTCCCAGTTCAACGGCACTTCGACAGGCTGGTCGGCTGTGAAAGGTGCCTGGAGTGTCTACAACTCAGCATATTATCGGAGCACCGGATTGGCGAATAAATTTGCATCTGCCAAACACACAGGTGACGTATGGTAACTTTACTATACCAGGTCAGGATGAAACGAACCGGCAGATGCACCGGTTGCGCCAACTGCCTCATCATTCGTGGCAGACCTACCAGCCTTTGATCCTGTCTTTAGTTGGAAACCGTCCTATGTGTTTCAATACAGCAATAGTGGTTATTTCTCCGTCTTTGAGATCACCAGCACAGGTGCGGCAATTGCACTCAAAGACTGGACAAGCAGTACCGCGATCGTCAAAAACGGTTGGAACACACTGAAGGTGAGAGCCTATGGATCATCCTTGAAGTTCTACATCAACGATATTCTGGTCTGGTCAGGCTCGGATCCCACCCTCCTCAGCGGACAGGTTGGGTTTGGTTTTTATCGGGATGTAACCGCGGGCACGTTACTCGTGGATTGGGCAAAACTCACCCCCATCATCGCGGATGAAAATCCCTTCCTTGATCTTGAATTAGTGGCTCCGGGTGTGGAAAAACCAGGAGGAAGCCTCTTTATGGCGCCGTAACATCCTGCGTTGCATCAGGGTGCCATAACCAACATGGAGCCGGGATTCGAAATCCCGGCTCCTATCATTTAAGAAACCAAACTACAAAGGCTTAAAGCGCGCCGTAAAGTGCCTGAGCAGTTCAGGGGCGTAAGTGAACTGGTAACCGCGTATGCTGGAGGCGCGGGCTTTGATCCTGATGAACGACTCCACCACGTAATCCATGTGACTCTGGGTGTAGGTGCGGCGCGGGATGGCGAGCCGCAGAAGTTCCAGTTTGGGGTGGACGATCTTCCCCGTTTCCGGGTCGGGGTGGGCGAACATGACCGAACCGATCTCGCAGCCGCGGATGCCGCCCTCGCGGTACAGTTCCACGCTCAGTGCCTGCCCGGGGAATTCCGATTGCGGAATGTGCGGCAGGACGGCGCGTGCATCCACGTAGACAGCATGACCTCCTGCCGGCTGGATGGTGGCGATGCCTGCCTCGTTCAGGCGCCCGGCAAGGTATGCCGTCTGACCGAGACGATATTCCAGGTAGGCTTCGTCCAGCCCCTCGTAAAGTCCGACTGCCATGGCGTCCAGGTCGCGTCCAGCCAATCCGCCATAGGTGGGGAAACCCTCCCGGAGGATCAATTCGTTCTTCACATTTTGGAAGATCGCTTCGTTGTTCATGCACAATAGACCGCCAATGTTGACGATGGCGTCCTTCTTGGCGGACATGCACATGCCGTCCGCCAGGGAGAACATCTCGCGCGCGATCTCGAGGGTGGATTTCTTCTCATAGCCCTTTTCGCGGAGTTTGATGAAGTAGGAGTTCTCGGCATAGCGGGCGGCATCGATAAAGAAGGGGATCTTGTATTTGTGATAGACAGCCGCAACAGCTTTGAGGTTCTCCATCGAGATCGGCTGACCGCCGCCGGCATTGTTCGTGACGGTCATCATGCCAAAGGGGATGTTCTGCGCACCTGTTTTCTCGATGAATGCCTCGAGCTTGGCTATATCCATGTTCCCCTTGAAGGGATGCTGGTTGCCCGGGTCGAAAGCCTCATCGATCACCAGGTTCGTTGGTCGCCCGCCGCGGGCGCGAATATTGGCGTCGGTCGTGTCGAAATGCATGTTGCTCGGCACATACATGCCGGGCTTGACCAGCACTGCGGCAAGTATGTTCTCTGCCGCGCGTCCCTGGTGAGTGGGGACAAAATAATTGAAGCGGAAGATATCCTCCACGGCAGTCTTCAAGCGCAGGTAGGAGCGTGCCCCTGCATAGGATTCATCGCCCCGCATGATGGCAGCCCACTGCTCGGAGCTCATGGCTCCCGTGCCCGAGTCGGTCAGCAGGTCAATGAAGATGTCTTCGGCTTTGATGGAAAAGATGTTGTAGCCGGCTTCTTTTAACGCGGCTTCCCTTTCCCTGGGTGGGATGAGGCGGATCGATTCAGTGACTTTGATGCGAAAGGGTTCAGGGGGATAAGTGGGCATGAATTCTCCGGAAATGGGATTTGTTTTACTGCAGAGCGTATGGATACTCTAACCTGCAATCTTGGGAAAATGCAGTGAGTTCCAGAATAATTATCTGAATGGATTGTTGACTCTAATCCTCGGTAGCCGGGCGGAAGGCATATCGTTGGATGATGGCTTCGATGGCTTTCGTCTCTTTGGAGGTGATCCCGGTGAATTCAACCCCGATGTTGTAATACTGGGACACATCATCCTGCTTGCAGCGCACCACGCGGGCTGGGATCTTGAAGGGAGATGGCAGTGCTTCCCGCATTTTCTCCGGGAATTCGATCGCCAGGGTGATGTGCTGATTGACCCTGACCGGATGTTCACCTTCCACCTTTGCACCGCGGGAAGTCAGATCCACCAGGTATCCCAGCAGGACATTCAGTTCCTGGTTATAGACCGGTACGAATGCAACCAGTTTCTTGCGCGCTTCTTTTCGGTGGTCAAACATATTTCTGCGGGGGAGCATGTTACCATCCTTTTTCTGGTAGAGTTCCGTCCACCAGGGCGGCAGGGGTTCCTTTTTTTTCTTGAGGTAATCCGCATATTGATCCCCGGGTGGACAGGGATCGCAGCCGAGACATCCGTGCATATCCTTGCGATTTACTTTGAAGGGGAGAAAAAGATCCCTGTCCCGCGGATTCGAGTCGATCCGCAGCTGGGCAAGATAAGCCAGGAAGCATTCACAGGAAGGGCACTGATCCAGGGGAAAAGAATCTTCCACTGCCCGCAGCAGGTTCCGGGTTTCTTCCTTTCCGAGTTTCTTCATATCCTTTCTCCCTTGCGGTGTGATGCCCCAATTTTACATCCAAAACCCCCTTGTGGTATATTTCCTCCAATGTCCGTTTACCTTCACGATATACCCCTTGCCACCGCACAGGAACGGCTCAGGGTTGCATTGCAGGAAGCCGGTCTATGGCAGCCGCTCGAAACGGAAACCATCCCGCTGGATGAAAATGCCCTGGGGCGCATCACTGCTGAACCCGTCTGGGCAAAGGTCTCCTCACCGAACTATCATGCCTCTGCGATGGATGGTTTTGCCGTCCGCGCGGAGGATACCGATGGGGCGGGTCCTGGTTCCCCGGTCACCCTTTCCACCGCTTCCAGGTCATCCGAACCCCCGATGACCGTCTATGTGGATACAGGGGACCCGTTGCCGGATTGGGCGAACGCGGTCATCCCGATCGAGAATACCGAAGCCCTGGATGAAAATGGTGCATTGGTCTCCACCATCCGTAAACCGGACGCCATCCGGATCCGGGCGGCTGTGGCACCCTGGACGCATGTCCGCCCGATGGGCGAGGATATCGTCGCAACGCAATTGGTTCTCCCCGCGGGGCACGCGCTCCGCCCGGCGGATCTGGGGGCTGTCGCGGCCTCAGGTCACACGGAACTGCGGGTGGCGCGCAAACCGCGGGTGGCGATTCTCCCCACCGGCTCTGAACTGGTCCCCATCGGTTCCGAGCTGAAACGGGGGGATATTCTTGAGTACAACTCACTTGTGATGGCGGCACAGGTCAAGGCGATGGGTGCGGAGCCAGTGCGTTACCCCATAACGATCGACGATTTTGATGCCATCTGTGCCCGGGTGCAGGAGGCCGCGCGGGATTGCGACCTGGTTCTGCTCAATGCTGGTTCCTCTGCGGGCGCTGAGGATTTCTCCGCCAGGGTGGTTGAGAAACTCGGGACCCTTCTTGTGCATGGAGTGGCTGTCCGCCCTGGTCATCCTGTCATCATTGGGCTCATCCAACGTCAGGCAGATGGCGGAGGAAAGAGGATCCCCATCATTGGAGTTCCCGGTTACCCGGTCTCTGCTGCGATGACGGTGGATATTTTCGTAGAGCCGGTTCTTTCGCAGTGGCTGGGACGCCGCCCGCTTGAACTGCCTGAGGTGGAGGCATCGCTGACCCGCAAGATCACCTCCCCGGCGGGGGATGATGACTACATCCGTGTCGCTCTGGGTACGCGTGGGAGAAAAACTATTAGCGGCGCCTCTGGCGCGGGGTGCAGGAGTGATCACCTCGCTGGTGCGCGCAGACGGACTGCTCATCCTGCCGCGTGGAGAACAGGGCGCGGATGCGGGTCAAAAAGTGCGCATTCAACTTTTGCGGGCTCATTCCGACCTGGACAAGACGATTTTTTGCATCGGGTCGCATGACGTCATCCTTGACCTGCTGGCGCAATTCCTGGCAGAACATGACCGGCGCTTTGTTTCCTCCAATGTCGGCTCACAGGGTGGGCTGGTGGCTCTGGGACGAGGGGAAGCTCACCTGGCGGGTTCGCATCTGCTCGATCCCAAAACAGGGGAATACAACATTACCGCGCTTCGGCAATACCTGCCCGATGTGCCCATCCGGCTGGTAACTCTTGTCCATCGTGAACAGGGGTTGATGGTGAAACACGGTAACCCGAAGGAAATTACAGGATTGGCTGACCTGATACGTCCGGATGTCCGCTTTATGAACCGGCAGCGTGGCGCCGGGACGCGCGTCTTGCTCGATTATCAACTAGACTTTCTGGGGATAGCCGCTCCCGACATTCGCGGCTACAATCAGGAGGAATATACCCACTTGGGCGTTGCGGCTGCGGTCGCTTCCGGTCGCGCGGACTGCGGGCTGGGGATTCCCGCCGCTGCCCGGGCACTTGACCTGGATTTTATCCCGCTTTTCTATGAGCGTTATGATCTGGTCGTCCCCAGGGAGTACGCGGAAAGTTCCCTGCTTACCCCGCTCTGGGATGTGCTCGATGGAGTAAAATTTCACAATGCTGTTTCTGCCCTGCCCGGATATGATATCAAGGCGATGGGCAAGTTGATACTGGAGAATTGAAAATGACCGATGCTCTCATCATTGACGACAACCGCGAGACGGCAGACGCCCTCAAGCAAATGATGGATCTTGCTGGATGTTCCAGCCCGTGTGGCTTATGGCGCCAGTCCAGCCATTTCTGCATTAAGCAGCCTGACCCCTCGACTCGTCCTGCTGGATATCAACATGCCCGGGGTGGACGGGACTGAGATCCTGGCATTCCTTAGGCGTGAACCGCGGCTGGCTCCCGTGCCGGTGATCGTGGTCACTTCCGATGACCAGCCTGAAACACGCCAGCGCGTGATGCAGGGCGGCGCGACCGCCATGATCATCAAACCCGCGGACTTGGACTCACTGGAAGCCGCACTTAAAAAGGCGGGCATCCTGTCCTAGACGTGTCCTGGAGATTTGATCGATCAGAGAGGGACATCCGTCTATAGTTGCGGTGCTCCCCATGTTCCAGTAACCCGCAAACGAACGCACGCCGGACAAGACATCTTGTCTGGCGTGTTTTTTGGAGATGAACCATGCCACTAGCCACCGGAATCAAGGCACCTGATTTTGAACTGCTCGACGACACCAACAAAGTACGCCGTCTTTCCTCGTTCCGCGGCAAGCCTGTCATCCTGTATTTTTACCCAAAGGATGATACGCCCGGATGCACCAAGGAAGCCTGTAATTTCCGGGATGATTATTCCGCGTATAAAAAGGCGGGTGTCACCATCCTTGGCGTCAGCCCGGACAGCCCTAGTTCCCATGCCCGCTTCAAATCGAAACACGAGCTGCCTTTCCCGTTGCTCGCAGACGAAGGGCATAAAGTCAGTGAACTCTATGCTGCCTGGGGATTGAAGAAGTTCATGGGGCGTGAATATGAGGGGGTTCTGCGCACCACCTACCTGATCGATTCCAGGGGTGTCATTGCCCGCGTATTCGAGAATGTGCGACCGGCTGAACACAGCGCTGAAGTCCTGGAAGCCATCCGCGCGTTATAACCTGGTCGGTCATCCACGCTTTTTCGATTCTGAGCCTATCCAGACCCCAAACAGAATAATTGCTGCAAGGGAGAGATAAGGATTTCCTGCGCGACCGAAGACAACGAACAGGATCAATGGCAGGAGATATGTAATTAACAGCCATATCCAGTTCGCGCGCGGGAGTTTGGAGGACAGTGATGAACAACGGAACGAGCAGCAGTGCGAAATCGTAATTGAGCAGGTACGGGTCTGCAAGCAGGGTGACCAGTATTGCCGCGGGAATAAAAGCTTCGGGGGAGCGGAAAATATCACGACGCAGCAGGATCAGCCCGCCCGTTAGCAGGAGGAATAACATGCCTCCAACCGGCAGGGCGAGACCAAGGTCCGTTTGACCACTGATGAGAGCTCCAAGTGTTATCGGCAGGCTTGCGCATAGTCCACAGGTGTCCACACCGGGAACTTCGCGGAAGTTGACCAGGGAGTGGATGTAGTTCACAGGCCAATTGGGATCCGCGAGGAAGCCGATTGCGAAAAGGAATAAGCCGGTTGCCAGGGTGGCTGTCAATGCGCGCCGGGTGAAAGCGGTGCGTTGAATAAGCAGGTGAATCAAGACCGCCAGCAATAATGGACCGCCAAGGTGCGGTTTGAAGGTCAGGAGTGCGGCGGCAAGCGCGGTCAAACCTGCGTTTTCCCGGTGTAAGGCAAAGATCATCAACGCTGCGCCAAGTAATACCGGGAAAATGTACTGTCCAACATAAAGACTTCCAAGCACAGGAATGAAGAGAATGGCAAGCAGGTATTTGATGATCGCAATACCAGCCTGCATGCGAGGTTTATCTGGTCGGTCCTGCGAACCTTTTACCCTGTTTGTTACCAGCCAGATGGAACCAGCCAGCATGATCAAATTCATCCCAAACCACAAGCGCGCAGCGACCTCAATGGGAGGCAGGGCGAGGAATATGGTCGCGAGCGCATACCAGGGCGGATATGGAAACGGCAGGACGAATACCTGGTCGGGGGCGACTCCGGCAAGACCCGCGATCATCTCCGCCTGACCGGCATGATCGTATAACGGAATCCCTTGCAGGAGACCGAGATTTGCGTGGTAGAGTACCTGGAAATCAAGATAAGGCGGGATGGGAACGGGCAGCAGATACGCAAAAGCAATGAGTAAAATAAAAACAAGCAGGACGAGGGAGGATGTGAGAAGGATTTTTTTCATGGGTCTTTGCATACAGGCGAATCCATTACGGTTCCCTCAATATAACCGCAGTGGCATCCTCGTACATGATCTTCCAATTGGAGAGCCGCAATGCGGTGGTCAGCGGCGCGGAAGGAGGCAGGATCGCCCATTCCACTTCGTATTTATCGAATATTTCCTGCCATCCTTCCTGGGCAGAAATCGCCAGGTCATATTCTTTTACCAGCCCCTCACCGTAAAAATCGGTCTGGCTGTCCAGGAAGACCTTTTGCCCAGGCCATAAGCGATAAATTAAGTATCCACCCCAATTAAAGTCATTGAACACATTGCCTGTCTGAGGGTGATCTGACAACCAGTCCACAGCAGCGACGGGGAAGACTCGTTCATCAAAATGAGCAAAGGCTTTCTTTTCCACCTGGAAGTGGTAACCGGAAAAGATTGCCATCCCAACACTAACCAGGATCACCCAGAATGCGCCACGCAGGTTGCTTTCCAGCGTGGCAATATTTGTTTCGATTGTTTGCCAGCGTTTCATTGTGTGCAGGGTTTTTTGGGCGCCGCTGGATAGGATGGGCGTCGCAGCAATTGCAAAGAGTGGGATGTTGCGCGCCATCATCAATCCCAACAAGGCAAATCCCGTCAGGAGACAGGTAGTGACTTAATGGGAGCGACTTGCGTGTAGTCGAATATAATAAGAATGGAGATAACAAGCATTACCACAAATGGCCATGTGCCCGGCTGTGTAAGATCCGGAGGCATCGTCTCAACAGTGCGGCTCAAAATGAACTGGCTGTGATTGCTCAGGACAGCCTGCCAGTTTCCCCAGATCCCCGGTGTGATGAACGTAGCTGCAAGGGAAAGCGCACCGATTAACATCAGCCTCTTTCCTGTAGCGATGGCGGCGTTCCTTATTCCAGATTCAAATACCCAACCCGCGAAATAAGCGATCCAGGCAAGGATGCCAAACACGAATCCACCATGCGCATTTGCCCATACGAGCATCAATGCAGGAAAATGCCAGGGCGGGACCGGCTCACCTGCCCGGACTCGTTCCAGTCGCTCAAGCCAGACCGCCAGGAGCAGAAAGGTGACGACATGCGGGCGGGGCAGCCAGTGCAGGCTGGATGCAGCCGCTGCCAGGGCAGTCATCGCCAACGCAACCAGGGGCATTTGGCTTCGTCGGGCAGAGTCCATTTGGACGATGGTGAATGCCGCGGCGATGCAAAGTGCTGCGATGAATAACGGTCCGTCTAGCCCGGCGAGTTTTTCAGCGATAGCGAAGACAAGCTGGGTCAGCCATTCGTAGGCGGGTCGGACATCCCCTGGCAGTGTGTGGGAGAAGAGATCGTGGGTGGGAATCCGGTGTACTTCCAGGATATATCTGCCCAACGCCAGGTGACGTCCGAGGTCGCCATCCGTGTTCAGCATGCGCGGACCGAGTGCGAGCGCTCCGATCAGTATGGCAATGAAAAGAACATCGCGCAGGCGGGGAATCAGGTACTTGGACATGGATGGCTCATTCACTGGTGCCGTCGGGTCTTTCCACCCGTGAAATATAATACCTGAAAGCCATCAACACGGCGATGGCAATGACGATCCAATACCGGTAGGAGATCGTGTCTCCAACGAATAGTCCAGCCATGACAAGGAGATTTAGAGCCACCCTTCCATATTTCAAGGAAGGTCTGGTGATTGAAAGGTCGTTTGCATGGAAAAGAGTGATTGCCAATGCCGGGTAATCATAGGATAAGGTGTAGGGGGCAATGGCAAAATTGACCAGTAGTGCGACAGCCGTCATTGGGATGATGGATTTGGAACGCCTGATCGAACGTGCAAGAAAAGCGAGGCAAAGGAGAATGACCAGAATGTAAAGGATGATTGCCGTCGTCCCGCTGATGTTATATGCAGCCAGCCAATCCAGGAGTGTGGTGTTGTACCTGGCAACCCCGGGGGATGTGGATGTGCCGAATTTATAGAACAGACCGGTTAATTTATCGACCTGGAACAGGGATAGGTACCAGCCGGGAGTGATGATCAATGAGACGGCGAGCATGCCAATGGTTGTCATAACGGTGACGACGATCGGCTTCCATGTTTTTCGCAGGATTAGCCAGGCAAGGATCGCAGCGACTGGGATGATCGTAATATTCGGTTTGAACAGCAGCAAAGCCAGGCAGATACCCGCCGCGACCGGTTTTTTTTGCTCGATCGCAACCAGGGCGATCGTTAGCAGGAAGAATATTAATATCCCCACCTGGTCAAATCCCCAGGTGGTCCAGGCGAACAGGATCGTCACAAAGGTATAAGCGATCCATCGCTTCCAGCCGATCTCTGGCCAGGGGATCAATCTGCCCAGGTTGAACAACCCCAGGAACCACAGCAGCACATTGATGATCCACCAGAGCCCGCGCGCAACAGGGAACGAAAGGAGCCCAAGCGGTAGAACAGCCCAGGTGAACCAGGGCGCGTAGTAATATGGATTGTTGATCTCCGATACCGAGATGATCTCGGCTGTCAATTGTCCATAGTCATAAGGATTCCCGCCTGCCAGTGTGACACGCGCTGCCGCATAATAAACATTAAAATCCACACCCCCGGTGGAGAATGCCAGCCATGCGAACATCAGGCTGATGACGACGAAGGCGATGAGCATGCCGAAGTTTAGCAACTTCATGACTTATATTCTATCCCGAAAAAAAGTAACGCGTCTTTTCAGACGCGTTACAAATTCGAAGAACTTGGGAACCGCTATTCCCCCAGGTAATCGCGCAGTTTGCGGCGGATGGACGGGTGGCGCAGGCGGCTCAGTGCCTGTGCTTCGATCTGGCGGACGCGCTCACGGGTCACGCCCATCTTGCGTCCCACTTCTTCGAGGGTGTAGGCCTGCCCATCCAGCAAGCCGTAGCGCAATTGCAAAATGCGGACTTCGCGCGGCGGCAGTCCGTTCAGCACTTCGCCCAGGTGCTCGCGCAGCAGGTTGTAGGTGGCGGTATCATCGGGCGGCGGAGCCTCGTCGTCTTCGATGAAATCGCCCAGCACCGAATCTTCTTCATCATCCGTTGGGGTTTCCAGCGAGAGCGGACGGCGCGCCACCTGGATCATGTTCTCCACTTTCTTGGGCGGCACATCCAGGGCATCGGCCAGTTCTTCCACGCTGGGTTCGCGGCCGAGCCGCTGGGTCAACTGGTGCTGGACGCGCAGGAGTTTGTTGATCTGGTCGCCCATGTGGACGGGCACGCGGATCGTGCGTCCCTGGTCGGCGATGGCGCGCGTCACAGCCTGGCGGATCCACCAGGTGGCATAGGTGGAGAATTTATGTCCGCGGCGGTAATCGAATTTCTTGGTGGCGCGGATCAAGCCGATGTTGCCTTCCTGGATCAGATCAAGGAAGGGCACACCGCGTCCCATGTATTTCTTGGCAACCGAGATCACCAGGCGCGAGTTGGCGGTGATGAGATGTTCGCGTGCTGCCCAGCCGTCTTCGATCAGGCGGCGCAGTTCCGTGCGGCGGCGCGGGGTGACGAATTGCCTTTTGCCAGTTCCTCGCGGGCCATGCGTCCGCGTTCGATGCGCTGGGCCAGTTCCACTTCCTCGTCGGCGGTCAGAAGCGGGACACGGCTGACTTCTTTGAGGTACAGACCAATCGTGTCGTCGGTATCGATATTGGCGAGGTAGTCATCCAGCGAGGTGTCGATTTCCAGCTCGGTCTCGGTTTCCTCCACAGCGACCAGTTCGTCTTCGGTCGGCTCGCTGGTGGAGACATCTTCCATGAAGGGGATGCCCGCGCTGAGCAGCGCGGAAAAAGCCTCTTCCAGCTGTTCCACATCCTGTTCGGCTTCAGGGAAGAAATGCAGAATGTCGTCAAGCGTCACATAGGATTTTTGGCGACCCAGTTCGATCAGCCGCGCAATGGCGGGGAATTCTTCCTCTTCGTCAACGATCAATATTTTCTCTACATCCATTTAGGTTTGTCCGCTCGCTGGTCTCAGTATTAGAATACACACTTTTTTCACTAAATACAATACCCAATTATGGCGTTTTCGTTACGGATGGGGTCTCTGTGACCGCTTCCGGGGTGGGTGTTTCCGTGGAAGGCATCGGGGATGGTGTGGGGGTTTCCTCGTAGGGTGGGTAGAGGATCAGGTTTAACAGGGATTCCATCCCGTACTTGCTTATGACGAGGATGCTGCCATCCTCCTTACGTACATAGTAGCCCGAGTTGGTGGGGGTGATGTCGCCAACCTGCACAACCATGCTGCTTGCCACCCTTGAAACCGGCTGTGATCGTGTAGGCAGGGTCCTTCAAACCAACCTGGGCAGGATCGATCTCCAGCTGGGTGAGGATCGTCAAGGCGGCTGCCTGTGTGGCAGCTTCCTCCACGGTTGCCTGGCTTGCAACGGCTTCAAAAGGCTGGATTATGACCCACGCGTTATCCTTGTATTCGACGCCGATGACCTGCCCGTCACTGTCCTCGATTGCCAGGCTGGTGATGGTTCCCTCCTCGGGTGGGAAGAGATATTCCACCGGTCTGTCAGTGGCAGTGGGTGTCACGTCTGGATCGACTGCCTCCGGCTTGGGGTTGTACTTCTGATAGATGGCGAACCCTGCCAGCGCCAGGAACAGCGCCAGCAGGATCCAGGTTTGCTTTTTTACCATGTTTAACCCCGGCGTTTGCGAGAGTACCACGCCCAGATACCTGCGCCAAGAACGATTCCCGGCAGGAGGCAGACAGAACTGATCAGGATCGCCACCCATTGGACCTGTGCAGGTGGATTGAAGATGCGCTGGGTGGTGGGTCGGACAGTGATATCGATGGGAGTGTCGTCCCCGGCTGCCCAATCCACCGCGTTGATGAAGAGATCGCCGTTGCCGTAGGCGTCAAAGCCTTCATCCGTGGCAAAGACGGAATTGCCGAAGACCACCACGCGTCCCTTGTTCTCAAGGTTCTCGCCTGAGGCAACCAGCGTGAGGGGACCCGGGGTATCCTTTTCGGGATCCAGCGCGACCGAAGCGGTGCTTTGGTCAAGCACCGAAAAATCGGTTTCACCCCAGGACTGCGCCTCCGGACTGGTCTCCACAAGCGATGTCAGGGTGGGAAGCCCTTCCTTCTTCTCGGTGGTGAGTTCAATGCTGCGTGCCATCGGGAAGATGGTGTACAGGTTCATTGCGTTGGAGATCGGGTGGGATGGGTTGTAGCTTGCACCAATGGCGTTCTGGTTGACGGTGCTGGCGGTATCCACTACGAAGTCGTTGCGCAGGCGAATGCCCCACACCCGTTCAAGAGATTCTGCCAGTGGGTCCGCTTCATCCCCGTAATCAGTGAAAGGTACGGGATCCTCCATGACGACCAAAGCGCCGCCCTGCCGGGTGTACTCGTTTAACAAGCCGACTTCAACCGCGCTGAGTTGTTTGGTCGGTCCGGCAATGATGATCGCCCGCGCATCCTCAGGGATGCGGTTATCTGCCAGCAGGTTCAGGATCTTTACCGTGTAGTTCTTGTTTTCGAGTGTCTCACGGGCGCGGTTCATGGCGTTCTGTTCGGAACCGTTGATGTCGCGTTCACCATGACCGGCGAGAAAATAGACGGTGCGCTGCTCGGGGTTCAGCAGCTTGTTGATGGCTCGCAGCATCTCGCTTTCATCCGCGTAATCGGCGATCTCGCTATGGTCACCCAGCGTGAGCACGATCTTGCCGTCCCCGGTGACCCCTGCATTCTTCGCGTCCAGCGGGTTGGCAACCGGGTCGACAAATCGGTAATCAAAATTGCCCTTGCTGTTGACCTTCATGTTGTCGAGCAGGCTCTGTGCCTCCTGCCGTGGAGGCTTGCGAATAGTAGGCGGTGGCGGATATCTTCTCCGGGAGGTTTTCCAGGACGCTGATCATTTCCGGGGAGAGCGTATTCTGCTTGTCCTCGGTGAGATCCCAGGGATCCACCGGATTCTTGAAGCCCAGGTAATTGGCTACGATGATGATGCCAACAAAAGCCAGGATCAGGACGAGCGCATTGCTTCCATAGCGTGCCTGGCGTCCGGTCAGGAATTTTCGAACGTTGTCCGGGGCAAGCATCGCGTAAACAGCCAGACCGAGAATGGTGATGCCTGCGCTGATGGTCAGCGCCATGGTATAGCTGTCCGGATTTTCCGGGGTGAACATCTTGAGCGCCATCGTCCCCTTGACCAGCGCCAGCAGAACTGTGGCGAGCAGGGCGACCAGGGATACGATCAGCGCGATCTTTTCGTATGGAAATTTTTGTGATTGGTTTTTCATTAGCGCCATCTCCGGGTTTCAACTGCCATCGTGCCGGTGAACAAGCCCACTGCCGTCAGGCTTAGGAAATAGATCACGTCTGAGAGCACGATCTTCCCTCCGCTGAGGGAATAAAAGTGGGTTTGCAGATCCATGTAGTTGAAGAATTCTCCGCCCGCCTGTAAATAACTTCCGGGGAAACCCATCAACCACCAGAGCGCAACCAGGATGACCATGGTGACGAAGAAAGCCGCCACCTGGTTGTTGAACAGGGCTGAGACGCCCACGCCAATGGCAAGGAATGCAGCCGCGACCAGGATCAGGGCAAAATAGGACGCGATCATCGCACCCTGGTCAATGCCCGGATCGATCAGGCTGTTCAGGACGATCGGATAAACAAGGGTGATGCCGATGACGGTCAGGATGAAGAGAAATCCGCCCAGCCATTTTCCAAGGATCAACTCAGAGTCGCGCACCGGGGCGGTCAGCAGGAGTTCCATCGTCCCCATGCGGTTCTCATCCGCCATCAGGCGCATGGTCAGCGCAGGGACGGATAGCACGAGCAGGAATGCGAAGGAACCGGTGACCGGGCTGATATCCGGCACGTAACCGTAATAAACATTTTGTGCCGAGGAGTAGATGACGAGGGCGAAGATGATCCCCAGCACCAGCAGGATGGTGAATGCCACCACGTAGGCGATCGGGCTGATGAAGTAGTGATCGTATTCGCGTTTTGCAATGGTCCAGATGTTACGCATGGGACACCTCACGGGCGCGTTCTTCTTTTTACTTGTTTTTTCCGGTGCCTCTTCCTTGGTCAATTCAAGGAAGATTTCCTCCAGGCTCATGCCGAGCGGTCGCATTTCGAGCAGGTCGAGCCCGGATTGAATGATCGTCCTGGCAACGACCGGACGGACATCCTGGGCGGGGAGGAACTGGAATTCAAAGGTTCCATCCGGATTGGCTTTTGCGTTCTGGACGCCTTTGATGCCGCTCAGTTTGGCGGGGAGTTCATCTGTCTCGCCGCGCACGCGCAGGATGACGCGTTCCGCGCCGACCAGGCTGGCTTGCAGGTTCTCGGGAGTATCCTCGACCACGATGGCGCCCTTGTTGATGATCAGCACCCGGTCGCAGATCTGCTGTGCCTCGGACAGGACGTGCGTGGATAGCAGGACGGTCCGTTCCTTGCCGATCTCGCGGATCAGGTTGCGGACTTCCACCACCTGCCCGGGATCCAGCCCGATGGTCGGCTCGTCCAGGATCAGCACCTCCGGACGGTGCAGGAGCGCCTGTGCCAGCCCGATGCGCTGGCGCATGCCCTTGGAAAGACTGCCGATATAGCCATTGGCGCGATCGACCATTCCGACCATCTCGAGCACTTCGCCGACGCGTTCCTCGGCATTCGGGAGATGGCGCAGGTCTGCCATGAACTTCAGGTAATCGAAGACGACCATGTCGCTGTACAGCGGCACGGTCTCAGGCAGGTAGCCGACGCGTTTCCGCACCTCCAGGGATTCGGTCACGACGTCATAGCCTGCCACCATTGCCTCGCCCGATGTGGGAGGCATGTAGGCTGTCAGGATGCGCATCGTGGTGGTCTTCCCCGCGCCGTTCGGACCGAGAAAGCCCACCACCTCGCCCTGTTGGGCTTCGAAGGTGAGACCGTGAAGAGCCCGTCGGGAGCCGTAGTCCTTGGTTAAATCATTGACACGAATCATGGATACTCCTCGCCCCGTAAATTGAGCGAAACAAACGGCACGCCATGTACTCTGTGGCCGTGCCGTTATATGTGGGGTTCGACGAAAGTACTATACAAAATTTGAGATGCAAAGTCAAGTGTACTGGGCGTCCTCTAATCAAACATTAATGTGTTGATGATGGAGAAACGGTGGAAGTCTGAGTGATCAGGTCATCCCTGTTCGGTCCGGTAGGTTGACTTATTGTGTCAGTTCTATTTGCGGCGGAACCAGTGCATCGAAATTATCCTCATCGTCGTACTGGACGACACCGTCAAAGGTACCGCCGAATTCAACCGTGTAACCGATGATCTGGGAATGGAAGGCTTCGGTGCCGGCTGTCCCGAGCATGACGATCGGGGAGGCGGGGGCGAGGATCGTTCCGGTGAGCACCTGGTCGTTGGTGCCGTTGATGCGGACTTCACTGTTGTTGCTCATGGGCAGGAAGATGAGCAATCCCGCGAACGGACCGCTGGTGGGCGCGGTCAGGTGCAGTCCTCCGTTGCCGTTCCATTTAATGCCGCCCGAGTTCATTACAATGAGAACTTCGTCCCCAGTCAGCGTATCGTTGCCGTTCAGGTCGAAATTGCCGTTGACACAATAGATGCCAGGATTCAAGACCGTCACGCCGCCTGGCGGGAAATTCCCATTGACCGTGCCCGGTTTGAGCGTGTTGCCATCCTTAACCGCATTCCCGGTGCAGACCGGGTTGGGCAGGTTGTTGGGGGGATATACCAGCTGCGGTGCATCGTAACTGATACCCGCGCCCGCCAGCATCGGGCAGGAGGCTCCAGCCACCATGGTGACATTGGGGGTGATCAGGTCGGGTGTGCCGTTGCTGGTAAAGCCACAGTCGGTGGATGAGTTGACAAAGATCCCGCCTCCGATGGTTTTCACGCCTGGTCCACCGTGCATCCAGTGGGTGGATGTACCCGTTGGTTTCAAGGCTACGATGGCATTGCCATACACCATCGGGGATGTGGTCGCAGGCTTGGCGCGGCGACCGCCTCCACGCAGTTATTCACCTCGTTGATGCCGATGACCGGACCGAAATAGGTTTCGGTGGTGGATCGAATGATCACCTGCACGTATTGAGCGTTGCCGGCATAAGGACCGTTTGCGCCATTGCATCCAGCGAGAGGGGGATTGTTGACAGTCACGGTATTGCTTGTCCCGTTATTGTCAAACCCGTTGCTGACGGCGCGCACAAGACCTTCGCTTTGCCAGTTTCCCCCGCGAATTTTGGCAAGCGCGGCATCCAGGGCGGACGCATCCGCGGCGTTCTGTGCCTGGCGGCGGTCGGAATAAGCCAAACCCCCGTCAACAGCCAGGGCGACCAGCCCAAGCATGCCCATAATGGCCAGGACGATCAAAATGATCGCCTGACCCTTTTCGGTCTTGCGTGCTTTCATGATTGCCTCCGAATGAGAAAAAAGAAAAAATTAGATAACAATTATCTTCATTATAGCGAGATTCCCATTGGATTCACAAACAGTTTTGAAAGGAACAGTAACCAAATATGTAATTCGGCGTCAAACTATGGTAAATGCAACTTCCCGCAAAAATTCCCGGGAGCAAGTCCAGGAGATCTTTTTATTCCACCGTCACAGATTTTGCCAGGTTCCTGGGTTGATCCACATCCAGTCCGCGGATCGCCGCGATGTGATAGGCTAGCAACTGCAGCGGCAGGACGGTGATGACGGGGGAAAGCATCCACGGCATTTCGGGAACCCAAAGCACATGGTCTGCCATGGAAGCCACCAGTTCATCCCCATCGGTGGCAACCGCCGCCACGATGCCCCCGCGCGCCTTTGCCTGCTGGATCTGCGAGATCATCTTCTCGTGCCAGGGGTCTTTGGGAGCCAGGCACAGCACGGGCATTTCCTCGTCGATCAATGCGATCGGTCCATGCTTCATCTCCCCGGCAGGATACCCTTCGGCATGGATGTAGGAAAGTTCCTTTAATTTCAACGCGCCTTCATAGGCGATGGGCATGTTGATCCCGCGCCCGAGGTAGAGGAAATCCCGGATATCCTTGAAAACGTATGCCAGTTTTTCAACATCTGCTTCACGCTCCAGGGTGCGCCCCGCACGGTCAGGAACAAGGCGCAGGTCGGAGACCAGCCCGCGGCGGGTGGTTTCGTCCAGTGTGCCGCGCAGGTCTGCCAGCAGGATCGCCAGCATATACTGGTCCACCAGCGGCGCGGTGAACGCCTTGGTGGATGCCACCCCGATCTCGGGTCCGGTTTGCATGGAGATATATCCATCCGCGATGCGCATTGCCTGTGAACCGATCGCATTCACGATGCTCCAGATGGTCGCACCTTTGCGCCTGCCTTCCTCCATGGCTGCCAGCGTGTCCGCCGTCTCGCCCGATTGGGAGATCGCCAGCACGACCGTCCGGTCGTCGATGATTGGGTCGCTGTAGCGGAACTCGGACCCGATCACCACTTCCGTGGGCACACGTGCGATCTTTTCGATGAGGTACTTGCCGACCATGCCTGCATAGGCTGCCGTCCCGCAGGCGGTGATGTAGATCTTCTGGATGCGTTTTGCCTGTTCCGGGGTCAGGTTCAATTCCGGCAGGCGGACCCTGCCGCCTTCAAAATCCACGCGGCCTGCCAGTGTATCCGTCAGGGCGCGCACCTGTTCATGGATCTCCTTTTGCATGAAGTGGCGATATTCGCCTTTTTCCGCCGCGATCGGATCCCATGCGACGACATGCATCTCGGGTTGTTCCAATTTTCCGTCCAGGCTCTCGATCCTCGCACCATCGCGCCTGACGATTGCCATCTGTCGTGATTCAAGGAAGACGACGCGGCGGGTGTGTTCAAGGATGGCCGGCACGTCCGATGCGACGAACATTTCATCCTCACCAAAACCGATGACCACACCCCCGGCATTGCCGATGCGCGCGGTGATGATCTTGTCCGGTTCGTCCGCCGACATCAGCACCACCACGTTTGCGCCCTGGATGTGTTGAAAGGTTTTACGTGCGGCTTCGACCAGGTCAAGTCCGCTTGCCAGGTAGTGTTCCACGAGGTGGACGATCGTTTCCGTGTCGGTCTCGGATTTGAATTCCACTCCCTCCGCCGATAATTCCTCGCGCAATTCCAGGAAGTTCTCCACGATGCCGTTTTGAACGACCACCACCCGCCCGGTCTGCCCGGTATGGGGATGCGCGTTGCGCGCACTGGGTGCACCATGCGTAGCCCAGCGGGTATGCCCGATGCCGAGAATTCCTTCAATGGGGGATCGCTGGAGCAGTTCACCCAGCTCGGAAAGCTTGCCTGCCGCGCGGCGGACTTCGATCTGTCCTTGCTGCAGGACGGCAATGCCTGCCGAGTCGTAGCCGCGGTATTCCAGGCGTTTTAGACCGTTATAGATGATCGGGGTCGCGTCGCGACCGCCGATGTAACCGACAATGCCACACATGATATGGATTCCTCCAGATTAAAGGGTCAGATGATTGGAGATTAGTGAGTTAGAGCGAAAAACGAATTCGGGACTGCTCACTACTTCGCTGTTCTCTATTCTCTTGTTTTTGCCATTCTCCACATATTGTCCGTGCGGTCGCCCGTGCGGCATTGGTTGGGGAGATTCTGTTTACTGGAGGGAAAGGTGTCGGGTCTGGCTGACCCGGAGGGCATCCGCTGATCCTTCGATTTTCCTGTCCAATAGCCTGGACAGTAAACTCCAGCTTGCACTGGAGAACCCTCATCCTCGTCACCTTGCCCTTCGAACCGGCAAGGTCATGCGCTCTTTCCCGTTGAATTGTTCGGTCGCCTCCTTGTTTTTCGGGTGTGCGTCGGCATTATACCTGATTAAATTGGAACCAGCCGGACCTTCGCCCGGCTGGTTCATGTTCATTCTGGTGTTATTGTGATATTTCCACGGACGGGCTGATGACCGCGTCGTAGTTCTGGCTGTCGATGTATTTGATCAGCACGTTGGAGTCGCCCGTAATTTCTATGTAATAACCGATGATCTGGCTGTGGAAACCATAGGAGGAATCGTTGCCTGTGATGCGGATCAGCGAGGCGGGCGCCAGGATGGTGCCGCGGAATTTCGATTCCGCATTGCCGTTCAACACCACCATGCTGTCGTTCTCTATCGGGAGATAGATGAGCAGCCCCTGGAACGGTCCGCCGCCCGGAGCCGCCAGGTCGACGGTTGCATTGCCGTTGATGCGGACTTCGCCATTCTCCACGTAGAGCAGGACGCCCGTTCCTTCGAGTGTAGTTCCGCCGTTGACCTTAACGTCGCCATTGATGCAATAGACACCCGAGTCGAGCATGGTCACGCCTTCAGGCGGGAAATCCTCGTCCCAGTTGCCGGGGCTCATGGTCTTTCCATCGTCCTTTACCTTCGCGACCTTTGTCCCGCAGGCAGGCTTGGGGAGCACGAAGGGAGGCGGATAAGGTACAGGTACCGCACCGACGAGGGGCTGCATCGGGATGCTTCCGCCCTCGGCTTTGACCATGTAACCTACACCGTCCACCTGTCGTTTGATCAACTCCGGTTTTTGAATGGAGGCGCCGCCCACGATGATGAATGGGCTGCTGTCATTGAAAGCCACGCTCCCGTTACCCTGCTGGAGGAAGGCGCAGGTGGGGTGGTTCGAGTTGATCCACACACCTCCGCCCTGCAATTCAAGCGTGCCTTCCCCATGCGCCCAGAAGGCGACATTTTTTCCACAGTTGCTGGTGGGTCCCAGGCTGATGACCGCGAAACCATCCATGATCTGGTCCCACTCCGCCGGTTTGGCGCGTGCCACCGCTTCCACGGTGTTGGTCAAATGGCGGATGCCGATCACCGACCCGAAGTAGGTTGGCTGGCGGGAGGTCAGGATGACCTGGATGTATTGCGCATTACCGGCGTAAGGACCGCTGACTGGTGGATTGTTCACCTCCACCTTGGTCCCCTCGTTCGCCGCGTCGTATCCGTTTTCCCGGACTTGCTGCTCGGCAGCGTAGATGTAATTATCGCCGCGCAGTTTTGCGAGCGAGGCTGCCAGGACGGCGGCATCCGCCGCGTTTTGTGCCTGGCGCCGGTTGGCATAAGCCATGCCTCCATCGACTGCCAGACCGGTGATGGCGATCAAGCCGATGATGACCAGGGCGATGAGTACCATCGCCTGGCCGCGTTCGGAGGGGGATTTACCTTTGGATGCTTTCATGTCATTCCACCAGTTGGACTGCCGGTTGCTCAGGTGGATTGTAGCCTGTACCGGCGTTGTAATTGATCGAGACAGGCGCTTGTGCCGGAGAGGTTAACCGTCCAACCAACAACCTGACCGTTCAATCCCAATGCCCCGGTGCCTTCAATGGAAATGGGTGCGGAAGGCGCCATGATCGAGCCGGTGAATTTGGAGCTGGAATTGCCATTGATAACGACATCGTTTGTGTTGCCCTCAGGCAGGAATAGCAGTAAACCCGTGAAAGGTCCGCTGGTTGGCGCACTGAGTTCAAGGTGAGCGCCACCGTTAATCGGACATCCCCCTCCACCCGGATGACCACCCCGTCACCGATCAGGGTTTCGATTCGCGTTCATGCTGGAAATTTCCACCCACGCAGTAAATGCCGGGATTCAGATGCGTCACCCCGGCAGGCGGGAAGTTCCCCGCCACGGTGCCCGGGCTGAGAACATTGCTGTTCTTTGTCGCAGGTCCATCAGCAGGCGGGATTCGGATATACAGGTGTCTGGATGGGAGGAACACCCGAAGTGATGCAGCCGGATGGGACATTGATCGCACCGGGGTTGTATGTGATACCTCCCACGGATTGCAGGCAGGGCGCTGTCAACTGTGGCTGCTGCTGCGTTGTTAAAGAAGGCGGCAGAAGCACAGTTCGGAGTTTACAAAGATACCTCCGCCGGTGACAGTGGTAGTTGCATTTCCCTGGTACACCACTGCGTGGCACTCCTCAGGAGCCAGCCCGACAATGGCATTTCCATTGAACGGCGGGGTGATGATCGGCGGCTTGGCGCGCGCCACCGCCTCCACCTTGTTGGTTATCGTAGGAATGCCGACCACCCTGCCAAAGTAGGTTGGGATCGTGGCAGTGATGAAGGTTTGAATGTATTCGGCATTGCCGGAGTATGGTCCGCTGATGGGCGGGTTGTAGATCTCCACATTAATATCCGGGAGTGCTGGAGGCTGCGGTTGCATCGGAGTCCACGTACTTGTTACTCGCCGCGCGCGCCAGACCTTCGGTGTACAGGTTCTGCCCGCGCAGTTTGGCAAGCGCCGCATCCAGTACGGTCGTATCCGCCGCGTTCTGGGCGCGGCGGCGTTCGGAGTAGGCGTTGCCTCCGTCCACTGCCAGCGCGACCAGACCGAGCAGGCCTACGATCGATAATGCGATCAGGATGATCGCCTGCCCGCGTTCTGAAGGTGATTTGATTTTCATGCTTCACGTCCTTTCGGTGCTAGGGAGCACATGGAGGGGTTAGAATGGTATCGGTTACCGCCGCTCGTAATCGGATGTAGTTGTGTCCGATAAACGGTTCAATAAATGCTCCAAGAGGAAGCCAGGTCAATGAATAGTCGTGCTGGAGCGTTACGGTAATACCGTTCCCTTCACATGCAGCACCGGTATAGGTGACACTTACGTTTAATAATCCCGCATCATACAGATCCCGGATGAGACCCGGACCCGCGGCATCCGCCACCCGGGTTTGGATTCCGCCGGCGTCGGTGGGATTCATCGAGCCATACAACGCGCCTTCCTGTGCCGCGTCGCGCATGGCGACGTAATAGAACAGCCCAATGCCAAAATAGACCGCTCCTGCCAGGAGGATCAATATGAACGTCAGGCTGATGGCAAATTCCACCAGGCTCTGACCTTTTTCAAACGGGGTGAGTGAATTTATTGTTTTTCATGGCAATTGACTTGAATTGGAGGAATCCAGGAGCGGGCAACCGTTCTCAACGAAGGACACGAGGATTTGTTCGGTGCCATACACGATATAGTTCTTGATGAAGCTCACCTGCAGGAGTTTGTTGCCTCCTGACGGGATGGACACATCCCCGGTGAAAACGGAGAAGATCGCCGGCGAGCCAGGCTCGTTGCCGGTCCAGATGCTCACGCCTCCAAGGAATAGTTCAATGATGGATTCGTTCGGGTTGACGATCGGACCCCAGTAGATCTGGATCTGGGAGACATGGACGGTCGACTGCGGCATTGTTGAAGATGGTCATGCCGAATGGCGAGGTCTTTAATAGGCTGTGCCGGACATCGCAGGGGATCGGGGTGGACGTGTTGGTCGGGGTATACGTCGGCGTGCCGGTCTTGGTCGGTGTGCCCGTCTTGGTGGGCGTGCCGGTGATGGTGGGTGTATTGCTGGCAGTGGGCGTTAAAGTGGCGGTGCCGGTCTGGGAGGCGGTCGGGGTGTTCGATGGAGTGAATGTGAGCGATGGCGTCAGTGTGTTCGTTGGCAGGGATGTGCCGCTGGGATCCCAGCCTTGCGGTGCAGCCGTGATGATGATCGGGACGTTCACAAGGATGGTGCGCGCGCTGATCGATTCGATCTCAAAAGGATCCAGGGGAACGATCGGGACGATGGGGGTGAACATGCGTGGTGACGCGCACCCGGACGCGGTTGATATTTCCGACGGATGGCGTAAATGTCGTGTCGGTGGCCGTGCCTGCGGGGCAGTAGGCTACCTCGTTGACTCCTTCCCCTTCATCGTGCCAGATCTCGATGTCGGCATCTTCAATGCTGATCGATGAATGCCACTTTCTGGGCTGCGTCCCGCATACCGGTCGCAATCCCGATAACGGAATGTGCCTGAGGCGTTCACCCCGGTGGTGGACCCATACCGGGCTGCCTGTCTTGCGGCGGACACCACGCTGCTGTAGATGAACAGCAAACGCCCCACCTCGAGGATGCCGTAGATCAGCAGCAGAAGGACGGGCAGGACCAGGGCAAATTCAACCATCGCCTGGGCTGGGCTTTTCTGAGAGCGGGTCGTTTTCTTTTTCATAATAAAAGGTTCCCTATTCCAGTGTAAGATGGCATGTAAATTATCGACCAATCCTACTTCGGTACTATGACCTTTATCCAGGTCGGCAGGTAGATGATCATGAAGGCGCTCAGCAGGAAGTAAGGTCCGTAAGGGATGAAGACCATCCACGCTTTCTCCTTGTACTGCCGGGTGACGAACAGTCCCAGCAGGAGCAACAGGCTGATGGCACCTCCGATCAGGATGCCGAGCAGCAGTCCAAACCAGATCAACGGCCAGCCGAGGAAGAGACCCAGGATGGTGGAGAGGATCACATCGCCTGCACCGAGTGCCTCCTCATCATCCGCTTCCAGACCAGCCGCCCGCATCCGCCGGGCGCGCACTTTGGCAAACAGCACGCCCAGCAGGTAGAAAAGGAACATGATGGCGAAACCCGCCAATCCGCCCAGCAGCGTGGGTACCAGTCCCTGGCGCAGGATGCCGGCTCCCAGTCCAAGGACCGCACCGAAGATGCTGGTCGGGTGCAGGATCAGGCGGTGTTCCAGGTCGATCACGAAGTCCATGGTAAAGTACAGGAGCACGATCAATCCCAGGGAAAATCCCAGGCGGGCGGGCGGGGAGATCCAGATGTAAACGCTGACCGCGACCAGGAACAACTGGACGATCCAGGTGCGATAGCTGCGTCTTTTCCCGCATGATCGGCAGGCGCGGAAGAGGAGATAATCCTGCCAGCGATGACTGGTACCGCAACCGGGGCAGGCAGGCTGGCTGAAGCGCCGCGTCACTGGCAGGACATCAGCCAGGTAATTAACCACCCAGCCTCCGATCCAGCCGGCGATCAATGGGATGATCAGAGCAGCCTCCACTGTTTCATTATATTCCAAACCCCATGCGATTTTGGGCAGTTTGCAAGGGTGTAAGTTATTTGTAATGTGCTTGGCGAATGTCCCAAATTGCCTTAGAATGGCTGAAATCTACAGGAGATATCATGGAAAAGTTTGTCATTGAAGGAGGTCATCCCCTGCATGGGGAGATCACACCCGGCGGGAACAAGAATGCCGCCCTGCCTCTGCTGGCTGCCTGCCTGTTGACGGAACAGCCGGTGACCCTCCACAATGTGCCGCGCATCCGCGATGTCAGCGACATGCGGCATCTCATCGAAAGCCTGGGTGTGCAGGTGGAGGACCTGGGGAGCGATTCCTGGCGCATCACCGCCCGCACCGTCCGCCCGGCTGACCTGGATCCCGATCTTTGCCGGCGCATCCGTGCCTCCATTCTGCTCGCCGGACCGATGACCGCCCGTGCCGGGGAATTGAATCTTTTCCCGCCTGGTGGTGATGTGATCGGACGCCGCAGGCTGGATACGCATATCCTCGCCTTGCAGGCGCTTGGTGCGCAGGTGAACTATGGGCGTAAGTTTGAATTTGTTGCCCATGGTCTGAAGGGCGCCGATATCCTCCTGGATGAGGCCAGTGTGACTGCCACTGAAAATGCCATCATGGCTGCGGTCCGTGCAAAGGGCACTACGGTCATTCGCAATGCGGCCTCCGAACCGCATGTCCAGGAACTGTGCCGTTTCCTCAATCTTCTTGGAGCGCGCATTGAGAACATCGGCTCGAACACGCTCCACATCGAAGGGGTGGATGGATTGCATGGTGGGGAGTTCACCATCGGGTCGGATTACCTGGAGGTCATCAGCCTGGTCGGCGCGGCGGTCGTCACACATGGCGCGATTCGCATTCACAATGCCGGGGTGAGTCATCTTGGGATGATCGCGCAGATGTTCCGCAGGTTTGGGCGTCATCTGGCAGGCGGAGGGGGATGACCTGATCGTTCCAGCCGAACAACCCCTCGAGGTCGTGACCGACCTGGGAGGCGTCATCCCGGAGATCAAGACAAACGTCTGGCCGGCGTTCCCAACCGACCTGATGAGCATCGCAATAACGGTCGCGACCCAGGCTTCGGGCTCGGTGCTTTTCCATGATTGGATGTATTCCGGACGCATGTACTTCACCGATAAACTGGTTGGCATGGGCGCACGCATCATCCTGTGCGATCCCTACCGCTGTCTTGTGCAGGGACCGAGCCAGCTGTTCGGCGAAAAACTGGAGAGCCCCGATATCCGCGCCGGCATGTCGATGCTCCTGGCAGCCCTTGCCGCGCAGGGGACTTCCACCATCCGGAACATCAGCCAGATCGATCGTGGTTACGAACGCGTGGATGAAAAACTGCGCTCTCTGGGCGCGCAGATCGAACGGCTGACAGAATAACCGATATGTGATGATATAAAAAGCGGGCGCGATATTAATCGCGCCCGCTTTTTTTTAGGCTGGGTAAGGTTTTACGGGGCTAGCATGATAACGCTGTTGGGACCGATCTTGATCGTCCACTTGTCCGGGTTGTTCGCGCACAGACCGTTGCCGGATGCCTGTGATGGGAGACTTGGGATCGTTGATCCAGAAGAATGCCGAGTAGCAGCCCTGGGGGACGGTCAGGATGACGTCAGCGTTTCTGCCAAGCGAGATGCCGATGACGCCAGTCACTTCATTATTGCTGATGTCATCGTAGAGACAGACATTGCCGCTGACAGGGGCTTTATTGGTATTCCAGACCGCGCAGTGTGAACTTTCTTCCGGGGGGATCGGGCATCATGGCGTGGTAGCAGGGACCTTCCCCGGCAACAGGTTTGGTCGCCGTGGCAGCCAGGGTCGGGAACGCCAGAATTGTCGCGGTGGGAGGCGGAGGGGTGAATGTCGCGGTCGGGGGAGTGGTCGCTGTGGCGGTCGGAATTGCAGCCTGTGTTTGGGCAGACATCGTGTATGCCATGGCGAGCGCCGTGGCATTTACACTGGCTGCGTCCATCGTTGGTGTTGCCTTGGGACCGCATGCCACCAGTAAAACGGCAAGTCCCAGGATTAGTGGTAAAACTTTTTTCATTCTGTGCTCCTTATGCTCTTTCTTATGGTTGATGTATTAGGATCTTCTGATTCTTGAAAGTAAAGGTGTATTCCAGAAGTTTCTTGATGCGGATATCACCGGTAAATTGCTTGCCTTTCACCCAGGCGACGTAATGACAGAAGGTGGCAGGGATGGAAACAGTGAGCCTTGAATAAACAGGAAACTCCAGGTAGGATGTCAAGCCATTCTCGAGCGTACAGTGGAACGAGATGTACACCATGTCGCTGGTTCCGTTGATCAAGTGCACACGTCCATAGGGAACTTCGGGGGGGACGGTTCCCCACAGGAGCACCCCGGGAGTCGGAGTGCGGGTGATCGTGGCGGTGCCTGCCGGTGTCGCGGATGTGCATGTGGATGTCGGTGTGGACGTTGCACTGCCGCTTGCTTGTGTTAACGTTGCAGAGGTCGCTGGTGTTCCAGTGGCGGCTTGTGTTCCGGATGTGGTCGATGTTGCCGGTACGGCTGTCGCTTCTATTGTCGGTGCCGTCGTCCCGGTCGGCGCGGTCGTCGGTGTAAAGGTCGGCAGCGGCGTGTTGGAGGGTGGAAGTGTCAGCGTCGGCAGTGCCGCCAGGGTGTACGCTGCCTGTGTACCAGCCAGCGCGATCGTAGTTGCCTGTGACTGGTTCGGGGATACCTGCGGAATGCCTGGCATGCACGCGCTGAGCGCGAAGGCAAGGATCAAACCAAGGATTATCAGGTGCCGGCGCATATCAACCTCCCGGGTCTATTGAGGTTTGGCGATCACATCCATGAATTGAGTGACAACATCCCGCAGCATGCGTTCGGGGAGCGCGCCCACCTGGCGGTGGACCACCTTGCCCCCGGAAACGAACAACATGGTCGGGATGCCCTGGACGCCAAACTTGGATGCCCATTGCGGGTTTTCATCGGTGTTTACTTTTGCAACCAGCAGCTTCCCGCTGTATTCCTTTGCCAGTTTGTCCAGGACCGGGGCGACCATCTTGCATGGTCCGCACCATGGTGCCCAGAAATCCACCACCACGGGAAGTTGCGCTTGAAGGACGGTCTTCTCAAAAGCATCATCAGTGACATGAATTGGTTCTTCGATCATTAATTACCTCGAACTTGGTGTTTTGGCGCGATAAAACACGATGGTACTACCACTGCCAGTGTGTCAGTATAACATAAAAAGAAAAGCCCCCATGTTATAATCGCTCCCCTATGACCGATGTCCTATCACGCTGGCGCGAGGGTCTTTCCAGGACTGGAAAAGCCGCTTTTGGACGCGTCGCTTCACTGCTGGGTGCGACGGAGATCACTGCCGAAACCTGGGATGAATTGGAAGCCTTGCTCATCCAGGCGGACTTGGGGATCGAGACCACCTCCAGCATCATTGATTCACTGAAGAGCATCACGCGCGAGCGGGTCTGTTGCGCTCGGAGGAATTGAGATCTGCCCTGAGGGCGGAACTCCGTTCCCGTCTGGATGATCCTCCTGCGCTGGACTTCCCTGCCCATCCCACCATCATCCTGCTCGTTGGTGTGAATGGATCCGGGAAGACGACCAGCGCCGCCAAACTGGGCGGGCTGTTCCTCGCCCAGGGAAAAACAGTCCTCTTCGGCGCGGCGGACACCTTTCGTGCCGCGGCGGTGGATCAGCTCCAGGTTTGGGCGGACCGTCTCAACATTCCGGTGGTGGCGGGCGAGTCCGGTTCTGATCCTGGCGCGGTGGCCTTCAATGCCGTTCAGTCCGCCGTGTCTCGCGGGGTGGACGTGCTGCTGATCGACACCGCCGGGCGTTTGCAGACCCGCTTCAACCTGATGGAGGAGCTCCGCAAGGTGCATCGTGTGGTCGGAAAAGCCATGCCGGGCGCGCCGCACGCGGTCTGGTTGGTGCTGGATGCGACCACCGGGCAGAATGCCCTGGAACAGGCGCGCAAGTTCCATGAGGCGGTGGGTGTGACGGGCATCATCCTTGCCAAGCTGGATACGTCCGCCCGCGGTGGCATGGCATTTGCCATCCAGCGCGAACTTGGCATACCGATTCTGTTTGCCGGGCTGGGTGAAAAGCCCGAAGACCTGACGCCTTTTAACCCGGATGCATTCATCGACGGGATCTTACAGGGATAATTATTGGAGGAATCATGCAGGATTAATTAACCGGTTGACCGCCGCCCAGGATGCCATCTCCCAGATCATGGAGCGTCTTTGACTTCGCCGCCAAGGAATCCCAGCTTGCTGAACTTGACAAACAAATAGCTGCGCCCGATTTTTGGAACGACTCGACCACCGCCCAGCGGGTGAGCAAATCCGCCGCCAAATTGCGCGACGAGGTGGAGAGTTGGCGCGCCTTCCAGCGCCGTCTGAACGACGCCCTGGAGCTTTGCCGGCTTGACGATCCCAGCCTGGGTGCTGACCTGGAGACGGAGGTTGCTGCCATCGAGAAGGAAGTGGAGCAGCGTGTCTTTAATGCCATGTTCTCCGGTCGCTATGATGATGATGACGCCATCCTCGCCATCCATGCCGGGGCGGGGGGACCGATTCGCAGGACTGGGCAGCCATGCTCGAGCGCATGTACCTGCGTTGGGCGGAGAAGAACGGGTTCACCACGGAGATTCTGGATCTCACGGAAGGTGAGGAAGCCGGCATCAAATCCGTGACGATATCGGTCAGCGGCAAATATGCCTTTGGTTACCTGCGCTCCGAAAAGGGCGTGCATCGCCTGGTGCGCTTTCTCCCTTCGATGCCGCCCATCGGCGTCATACCTCCTTTGCCCTGGTGGAGGTCCTGCCCCAGGTTGCGATGGACGATCCCGAGGTGGAGATCGACCCGGCTGACGTGAAGATCGATGTCTTCCGTTCCTCCGGCGCGGGCGGGCAGAATGTTCAGAAGAACGCAACCGCCATCCGCCTCACGCATCTCCCGACTGGCATCGTGGTCACCTGTCAGAACGAGCGCTCCCAAACCCAGAACCGTGAATTCGCCATGCGCATCCTGGCGGCGCGTTTACTTGAGATCAGGAAAGCGGAGAAGGAGGAGGAGGTTGCCGTCCTGCGCGGCGAATATACCAAGGCGGAGTGGGGGAGTCAGATCCGTTCGTATGTACTGCATCCCTACCAGATGGTGAAGGACCACCGCACCGATTACGAAACCGGCAATACCCAGGCTGTCCTCGATGGCGACCTGGGAGACTTCATGGAATCCTGGTTGCGCTCAACCTCCGCGAGGGATTAATGTTCAGAAGGATCATCGATTCCATCTTCACACGTGAGAATCTGCTCGCCCTGCTGCTGGCTCTGATTGTCATCGCGCTGTTGGTGTTCACCGCGGACACCACCCCGGAATGGATCTACCAGGGATTCTAGATGGACATCACGCAGATTCTCGTGCTGACCGGTCTTGCCGTACTCCTCGGTCTGCTGCGCCGCGGTCGCACCCTGCTGTTGATGGGCTTCAGCGCGCTGGTGATATATTGGCTCCAGCCCGAAAGCTCAGTTTTCGGAAGCCTGTCATTCTGGCTGCCGACGCTGACCATCTTTATCACGGTGCTTGCCTGGGTCATCACGGTGCCGCCCGGATCGCGCAGCCTGCGGGCAAACCTGCCTGCTGTGGTTGTCCTGTTTTGTGTCATCGTTTTTGTTGTCTTTGGTTCCAGGCTGCCCGGGCTGGACTTGCCGGAACCAGGATCCTACCGGCTGGTTGCTATTGCCCTGGTGGTCATGTCCGCCCTGGTTGCCGGGCTTTTTCTGGTCAAAAAAGGGGAAAGGTTCCTTCTGCCGGTTGCCGCGCTCGCGCTCATCGCCATTTTTGTATTTCTAAAATCCCCCTGGGTTTCGGAGCGCGCCTTCACCCTGCTTGCCAGCCTGCGGGGTCGGACACTTGATTCCGCCGTTCCTGTGAACATTGCCTGGCTGGGATACTCCTATATCGCCTTTCGTCTCCTGCATACCATCCGTGATCGTCAGAGTGGAGTCTTGCCCGCTGTGGGTCTGGCTGAATATATCAACTATGTGATCTTCTTTCCTGCCTTCACTGCCGGTCCCATCGACCGCCTCGAACGGTTTGTCGTGGAACTGCGCGAACCTCTTCCGCTCAGGAATGCGGATTGGCTTTTTTCCGGGCAGCGCCTCGCCCTGGGATTGTTCAAGAAGTTTTTCCTGGCGGACCTGCTGGCGTTGGTTTCGGTCAGGGATGTTCTGGTTGACCAGGCGCTTAATGGCGGGTGGTTGTGGTTAACGCTGTGTGCCTATTCCTTCCGCGTGTATTTTGATTTCAGCGGTTATACGGATATCGCCATTGGCATGGCGCGCCTGATGGGTATTCGTCTGCCCGAGAATTTTGCCGCGCCCTTCCTCAAATCCAACCTGACCCAGCTCTGGAACTCCTGGCACATGACTTTGACGCAGTGGTTCCGTTCTTATTTTTTCTTCCCTTTCACCCGCGCCCTGCGATCCTCCAACCGGTCTATGCCCTCCTGGCTTATCATCCTTCTCGGTCAGCTCGGCACCATGCTCCTGATCGGTTTATGGCACGGCGTCACGTGGAACTATGTCCTCTGGGGTCTTTGGCATGGAGTGGGTCTCTTCCTGCAAAACCGCTGGAGCGAGTTCCTCCGCCTGCGCTTCCCCAAGCTCGGCACCTCCCCGGTTTCGAACCGAATTTTTCAGGTTGGAGGCATCCTGTTAACGTTCAGTTATTTCACACTGGGTACCGCCTTCTTTGCCCTCTCCACGCCTCAACTTTCCTTTGAAGCCTTCCGCAGGATATTTGGGATTTCATGACCATGGGAAAACCCATCAACGCCTTGCGCGTGCTTCTAAAAGCCGCCCTGATCTTTATCTTCCTCAACCTGCTCTTCGCTTGGTGGGATCCACCCTTGGGCAGGCTCACTGCCTACAACTGGCTGTTTCCCGGGCGTGTTCGCTTCCCGTATTCAGAATCCCCCAGGTATTATTCTGTGGATTACAACAATCCTCTTATCCAGGATTTTGACGCCCTCTTCGGCGCGCACGTCATTTCTGCGGATGCCAAACCAGCCGGTGAATTCCGCGTTCTCCTGCTTGGGGATTCAGCCACCTGGGGCGGGCATGTGATCCCGGAGGATATGCTCGCCTCACAGGTCAATGATTTGAATCTGACCACATGTGATGGTCGCAGGATCAAAGCATACGACCTCGGCTATCCCTGGCCTTCCCTCCTCCGGGATATCCTTATCCTGGATTATGCTCAACGCTATCAGCCGGATATGGCGGTCTGGCTGGTCACCCTTCACAGCTTTGAGAAAAAGGCTGCTGACCGGGATTTCCTCGTCCCTCATGCCGAACGTATGACGGAGGTGATCGAGAATTATCAACTTGTCCTGCCCAAGGTATATACCGAACAGTCCGTACAGCTCACCTTCTGGGACAGGACGATCGTGGGACAGAAGGAAAGGCTCAAGAATATCCTGCTGAACCAGGTCTTCGGGCTGATGTGGGCTGCCACGGGCATCGATAACGCCAACGGTCTGCCGGCAAATCGTCCTTCCCTGCCCCTGGATGCTGAAGCGGATATCTCCTACTTCGACTATCGTTCGGCGGAGGAATCCCCTGCGCTCGTCCGTTCGCTGATGTTCGATATCTTGCGCGTCGGAACGGAGATCTCGGGTGATGCGCCGTTGATCGTTGTCAACGAACCGATCTACAGGGTTTCAGGGCGGAACAGCGACCTGCGGTACAACCACCTGTACCCGCGCTGGGCATACGACGCCTATCGCCAGGCGTTGACGGATTGGATGGCATCCCGGGGATACCCGTTCTATGACTTCTGGGATGCCCTGCCAGCCTCCAGGTTTTCCAATGATATGGCTCACCGTGATCCACAGGGCGAGGCTCAGCTGGCAGGTCTTCTGGCGCCCATCCTTCTCCAATTTTCCTGTCCATAATGTACGTTGTTATGGCATAATGCACAACCAATCTTATAACCTTGTAAGGAGATTTACATGTCCACTGAAATGCAGCAGACGATTTCCGATTTCATCGTCAAGACCATCCTCAAACAACCCAAGCGCGTCATCCAACCCGCGGACGCGTTGATATCGAGTGGATTGATCGATTCATTCAGCCTGGTTGACCTCGCGCTCTTTGTTGAGGATACCTTTGGCGTCCGCATCGCGGATTCAGAATTGAATGCTTCCACCTTTGATTCGATCGAACAACTGGCGAATCTCATCCAGGCACGACAGAAGAAATGACGACTTTCACGGATGTATTGAGGGAATTCTACGAGCGCGAGCCTGACCGGGTATCGGTCACGCTTCAGCACCCGAACCAGCCCGACTTTCATATTACCTACCGGGAACTCATTGAGCGGTCGAACGATTACGCCGTCGCGTATGCGCGCGCAGGCATCCAGCCGGGCGATGTGGTCATCCTGATTCTCCAGCATGGCAGGGACCTGGTCTATTCGTTCTGGGGTGCGATTCTATATGGTGCCATTCCCTCGATGATGCCCTTCCTCACCGAAAAACTCTCCCCGGAGAGATATCGTGCCGACCTGACTGCGCTTTTCTCGCATGGTCGTCCGACCGGGTATTGTGACCTATCCCGAGTTCGAGTCCGATATTAAGACGCTTGTTGGAGAGGGCAGGAACATCGTTCGTGAGGTTTTCATTACTGATCGGATTCCCCGCCAGGAAAAGGTGGATTTCTCCTCCCTGCCCGGGATGAAGCGGCAGGAGTCGGACATCGCCCTGCTCCAGCACTCCTCTGGATCGACCGGTCTGCAAAAGGGCGTAGCGTTATCCCATCGCGCCATTTTCAACCATCTCGATGCCTACGGCGCGTCCATCCAGTTGACGCGTGAGGATGTGATCGTCTCCTGGCTGCCGCTGTATCATGACATGGGCTTGATCGCCTGTTTCCTGATGCCCATCCTGCGCGGTGTGCATGTGGTGCAGATGTCGCCCTTCGATTGGGTGCGCGCACCCTACCGCATGTTGCAGAGCATTTCCGCTTATCGCGGCACATTGACCTGGCTTCCGAATTTCGCCTACAACTTTTGTGCGCAGAAGATTCGCGACCGCGACCTGGAGGGTGTGGACCTGTCTTCCTGGCGCGTCAGCATCAATACCTCCGAGCCGGTCCGGTTCAAGAGCCACCAGATGTTCCATGAACGATTCAGATCCCTTGGTCTCCGGCTTGAAACCCTGCAAACCTCCTACGGCATGGCGGAAAATGTCTTCGCGGCAACTCAAAACGATATCAACACCCTGCCCTATGTCGAGGATATCGACCGCGATTCCTTCACTGCGGATAAGATCGCACGACCTGCTTATGACGGTCGTCCTTCCATCCAGATGATGTCCTGCGGAAAGCCCATTCCCAATACAACCATTCGCGTGGTGGACCGTCATGGACACGACCTCCCCGAGCGTCATGTCGGAGAGATCGTCCTCAAATCCAATTGCATGCTCAACGAATATTACAACCGCCCCGACATTACGAAGAAAGCCTTCCTGCCTGGCGGTTGGTACATGTCCGGTGACTATGGTTACATGGTTAACGGTGAGATCTTTGTGGCTGGTCGCAAGAAGGACTTGATCATTGTGGGTGGCAAGAATGTCTATCCCCAGGACCTCGAGGCGCTGGCTTGTGAAGTGCCGGGGGTCCATCCCGGGCGGACGGTTGCCTTCGGTCTCTTCGATGAAGCCCAGGGGACGGAGGAGGTTGTCATCATTGCTGAGGTGGACACGGAGGACGAGGCGGAACACGAGCGCATCGCCGATGAGATTCGCAAACATGTGACCAAGAACTCCGCCATCGCCATGCGTCACGTTCGTGTGGTGGGACCGAAGTGGGTTCTCAAGACTTCCAGTGGGAAGGTCGCCCGTACCGCCAACAAGGAAAAGTTCATCAAGGAACTGGAAGCCGGTCAGGCTGGATAGGAAGAAGAGATGACTACTTTCCCGGATGTACTGAAGGGGTTTTATGACAACGAGCCTGACCGTGTTTCGGTTACGCTTCAACATTCCAATCAGCCCGACATCCATATCACCTATCGGGAACTCGTCGAGCGTTCGAACGATTACGCCGCTGAGTATGCGCGCGCGGGGATAAAACCGGGCGATGTGGTCATTTTGATTCTCCAGCATGGCAGGGACCTGGTCTATGCATTCTGGGGCGCGGTCCTTCATGGTGCCATTCCCTCCTTGATGCCCTTCCTCACCGAAAAACTTTCCCCGGATCGCTACCGTGCTGACCTGACCGCCCTCTTCTCGCATGGTCGTCCGACCGGTATTGTCACCTATCCCGAATTCGAGGCGGATGTCAGGATGTTGGTGGCTGAAAGTAAGAATGCGGTTCGTGAGGTCTTTATCACTGACCGTATTCCCCGCCAGGAAGAAGTCGATTTCTCCTCCCTGCCTGGGATGAAGCGGCTGGAGTCGGACATCGTTCTGCTTCAGCACTCCTCCGGTTCGACAGGCTTGCAGAAGGGTATCGCTCTTTCCCACCTCGCCATCTTTAATCTTCTGGATGCTTATGGAGAATCCATCCGCCTGACACGGGAGGATGTGATTGTTTCCTGGCTGCCGCTGTATCATGACATGGGCTTGATCGCCTGTTTTCTGATGCCCATCCTGCGCGGTGTGCATGTGGTGCAGATGTCGCCCTTCGATTGGATCCGTGCGCCTTACCGCATGTTGCAGAGTGTCTCAACCTACCGTGGTACGTTGACCTGGAATCCGAATTTCGCCTTTAACTTCTGCGCGCAGAAGATCCGCGACCGCGACCTGGAGGGTGTGGACCTGTCTTCCTGGCGTGTCTGCATCAATGCCTCCGAGCCGGTCCGGTTCAAGAGCCACCAGATGTTCTACGAGCGTTTCAAATCCTACGGTCTGCGGTTCGAGTCCATCCAGACCATGTATGGCATGGCGGAGAATGTACTCGTCGCCTCGCAAAACGATCTTGATAAATTGCCATACGTGGAGGATGTCGACCGCGAATCCTTCACGACCGATAAGATCGCGCGTCCCGCGTTTGATGATCGTCCCTCCATCCAGATGATGTCTTGTGGAAAACCCATCCCCAATACCCTCATCCGCGTGGTGGATGAGAAGGGGCAGGATCTTCCCGAACGGCATATTGGCGAGATTGTCCTCAAATCCAATTGCATGTTGAATGAATATTACAACCGCCCCGATATTACAAAGCAAGCGTTCCTGCCCGGTGGTTGGTACATGTCGGGCGATTATGGATACATGTTTAATGGGGAGATTTTTATCGCAGGTCGCAAGAAGGACTTGATCATCGTGGGGGGCAAGAATGTCTATCCCCAGGATCTCGAGGCGCTGGCTTCCGAAGTGCCGGGTGTCCATCCCGGACGGACGGTTGCCTTCGGTCTCTACGATGATGCCTTGGGGACGGAGGGGGTCGTCATCATCGCAGAGGTGGACACGGATGACGAGGCGGAGCACGAGCGCATCGCGGATGAGATCCGGAAGCAAGTCACCAGGAACTCTGCCATCGCCATGCGTCAGGTTCGCGTGGTGGGTCCAAAATGGATAATCAAGACTTCGAGTGGGAAGGTCGCCCGCACCGCCAGCAAGGAAAAATTCATCAAGGAGCTGGAATCCAGCCAGGCGGATTAATAAGCAACCGCCCTCGAAAACTCGAGGGCGGTTTTTTCTTGGTGATTATCCACCGGTGGGGAGGCGCTTCTCCAGTGTGCGGTTGAGGATATCCTCCTGCTCACTGGATGTGGTCTTGACGGTCTTGACCTTCACGCTCTTGGTGCCGCCCTTGTCCTTTGCCCGGTCCATTGCCATCTGCCAGGCGATCTGCATGGCGGTCATTTCCGGTTCCTTCGGGGCTTCTTCTGCAACTTCCTGTGTTTCTTCCTTCTTGCCGTGCTTTCCACCGCGCGGTTTCTTTGCTTCGCGGGCGGGTTTTTCCTCTTCAACGATCTCGGGCATGAGCGCCTTCATCGAAAGGCGGATCTGTTTCTTTTTGCGGTTGACTTCCAGCACGACCGCTTCGATTTCATCGCCTTCCTTGACCACTTCGCCCGGGGTTTTGACATAACCGCGCGTCAGCTCGCTGACGTGTACCATGCCGGGGCGTTCCGCGCCGAAATCCACGAAGGCGCCGTAGGTCTCGAGGCGCACCACTTTACCTTTAACGACCATCTCGGGTTGGATCTCGCCCCATTCCATGCCAAGCGGTTCGATCATGGTCAGTTCGATGCGATCCTTCTTGACTCTTCGCACCCAGGTTTCCACGCGTTGACCGGGTTTAAGAACGTCCTCAACTTTGTTGATCGGGTCCTTCTGTATCTGCGAAATGTGGAGTACGCCGGGCAGTTCCTGCCCCACGTCCACCAGCGCCCCCGCTAATGTGATCTTGGAAATCGTGCCGGAAAGTTTTGTTTTGGGTCCCAACGTCGTCGCTGGCGTTGTTTCGTTGATCTCGGTCATACTTGCGCTCCTGTTTATAAATTAGCCGAACGCCGATTATACCTATGGTATGGAATGGCGTCAATGTGAAATCGGGAACGAATCTCATATTCACGAAGGTCAATTGTAATTGATGTGCATGTTTTTTCATTCTTTTCTTCCGGCGATTTGACTGCGCCTGCGGTCCGGATCAGTAACCGTCATGGGGTGGAACAGGATCAGGCATTAACTCCCTCTACCCCGACTGCTATTATTTTGGGATTCGTTTTTTCTTGCCATGGGATCAACATCCAATTTTGATCATCCATTTTCCTCAGCATGATTACTCAATGCTCCTGTCGCAACCCAGTACTTCGTAATTACTGTCCATCATTCACTTGGCCGCAATTTTCCCTTCTTGACTCTTATACAAAAAATGAGTATAGTTCGGTTGCTGGTATTGTAGATTTCGGAAATAATAAGGATAAAATATGTACGAATTCGACAAAACAGATATAAAAATTGTCAATTTACTACTTGAAGATGGGCGGATGTCTGCTTCGGAGATCTCGCGCCGGATGGGGGATATTTCGGAACGCGCGGTCCGTTATCGCATTGAGCGTATGCGGGAAGATAATATACTTCAGATTGGCGTGGTCGTCCGACCGGAAGCGTTTGGTCTGTTGATCAAAGCGGATGTCTGGCTGGAAGTGGAATTGGATCGCATTCTTGAAGTCGCAAAGAAAATGGCTGAGTTCGAGAATGTCAGTTATGTTGCCTGTGGCATTGGGGAGAAAGATGTAAGCATTCAGATCGTTGCAAAAGATACAGCCGAGATATATCATTTTGTAACGGAAGTGGTCCGCAAAGTTCCGGGTGTAAGGCGACAACCACATCCATCGTGCCGCTTATTCTCAAGGATGTGTATCAATGGCGGGTTCCGGAAAGTATTCATAAAAATTCCGAAAAGGATAGGCAAGTCAATAATGGAGGTTATATGTTTGGTCCTCAAAGCCAGTGCGCTGCAAAAACGCGCCCAGGAAATTATGCCGCTTGGGTGTAAATTCCAATTTTCGCTATTGGGGAGAGGGCATCACACCTTATGTCGAAAAGGCGAAGGGTGCATATCTGTGGGATGTGGATGGAAAGCAAATATATTGATTATCGCATGGCATTTGGCCCGATCATTCTTGGGGCATTCCTATGATGAAGTGGATCAAAAAGTAATTGAAGAGATCCAGAAGGGCATTCTCTTTGCCATGACCGGCGAACTTGAAGTTGCGGTGGCGGAAATGATCGTCGAGATGTGCCCCGCCGTGGAAATGGTGCGCCTGGCCTGTTCAGGGACAGAAGCGACCATGCATGCCATCCGTGTGGCGCGCGCATACACCGGCCGCGACATCGATCCTGAAATTTGAAGGCAATTATCATGGCTTCCATGATCACACTTTGTGGTCAACCTATGCGCCCGTGGAAGCCTATGGCAATCCGCCGCAGCCCAATCCCTGTGCCGGCCTCCTCGGGCATCCCCAAGTCCATGCGCGAATTCATCATCACACTGCCGTTCAATGATTTTGAAGGATTCGAACGTGTCATGCGTTCCTATGGCGAACAGATCGCGGCGGTGATCACCGAGCCGTGCCAGGGCAATTGTGCGGCGATCAATCCACAGGCCGGGTTTCCTGGAACTGATCCGCAAGAAGACCGAAGAATATGGATGTGTCTTTATCCTGGATGAAGTGAAGACCGGCTTCCGCATTGCGAACGGCGGCGCGCAGGAATATTACGGCATCAAACCGGACCTGGCGACGTACGCCAAAGCCCTGGGCAATGGCTACCCTGTGGCGGCGTTCGGCGGCAAAAGAGAGATCATGTCCATTATCGGGCATGGCGTGGCGCAGGGCGGAACGTACACCAACAACAAGCCCGGCGTTGCAGGCGCGTATGCCACGTTGAAGCTTGCTGAAATCAAAACCGATTCTGAAAACAATCGAACAGCGCGGACAACGCCTCATGGATGGCTTGAAGGAAATCTTCGAAGAGAATGATATTCCTGTCGTGTTTACGGTTATCCCGCCATGTTCTCGTTCTCCTTCGGTGTGGACGCGGTGACCTGTCAGCGTGACTGGGCGAAGAGCGACCATGACCTGTATCTCAAGCTGGCTGAAAAAGCCATCGAACGCGGCGTGATGCCCGACCATGATGCGCGCGAACCCTGGTTCCTGTGTTATGAACACAGCGATGCAGATATTGATGAGACATTGAATGTCTATGCAGAGATTGTGAAGGAAGTAAAGAAATAGTCACAAGCAGGTACACAGGTACAGATCTGACTGTCGTACCTGACTTTTTCATCATACGGAGACAACCATGACCCAAACTCACAGCAAAAGAAATCGTTGACCTCAACAAGGAATACACATTCTTTTCCTGGTCCAACTCAGGGACAGGTGAATCCCATTCCCTGGTGAAGGCGGAGGGAGTTTATTTCTGGGATGCAGACGGAAAGCGCTATCTCGATTTTGCCTCGCAGTTGGTGAACACCAATATTGGGCATCAGCATCCGAAGGTGGTGAAGGCAATTCAGGATCAGGCCGCGCAATTGACCTTTGCCAGCCCCAGGCATGGCGACCGAGCCGCGCGGCTTGCTGGGCAAGAAACTGGCCGAGATCACGCCCGGTGATTTGAAGAAAACATTCTTCACCTGGGCGGCGCGGAAGCGAACGAGAACGCCATCAAGATCGCCCGCTTCTATACGGGACGGCACAAGATCCTGGCGCGCTATCGCTCCTATCATGGCGCGACACATGGCGCGATGGCATTGACCGGCGATTATCGCCGCTTGCCGGTCGAGCCGGCCATCCCGGGCGTTGTGCATTTTCTTGACCCGTATTGCTATCGCTGTCCGTTCGGCTGGACGACGCGATACCTGTCATCGCGAGTGCATCAAGCATGTGGAAGAAGTGATCCAGTACGAAGGTCCAGACCAGATCGCGGCGATCTTCATGGAAGGCGTGACTGGCACGAATGGACTATCGTCCCGCCCGATGATTACTGGCCGCGCATGCGCGAGATCTGCGACAAGTATGGCATCCTGCTCATCTCCGATGAAGTGATGAGCGGCTGGGGCCGCACGGGCGAATGGTTCGCGGTGGATAACTGGAATGTGGTGCCGGACATCATCACGACTGCCAAAGGCATCACATCCGGTTATGTTCCGCTGGGCGCGGTCATTGTCCGTGAGAAGATCGCCAAATTCTTTGATGACAAAGTACTCTTATGCGGGCTTGACCTATAACGGTCACGCCCTGGCCTGTGCTGCCGCGCTGGCAACCATCGAAGCCTATGAAGAAGACAAGATCTTCGAGAATGCCAAGAAAGTGGGAAAATATCTCGGCGAGCGTCTGGAAGAGTTGAAAGCAAAACATCCCTCTGTTGGCGATGTGCGCTACATCGGCATGTTCTCCGCGCTGGAGCTGGTGAAGAACCGCGAGACAAAGGAGCCGATGGATCTGACGCCGCTCAAGAATTTCCTGATTCGCCAATGGCGTTTATGTTTTCAATTTCAAGAATATTCTGTTTGTTGTCCCGCCGCTGGTGATCACCGAAGAGCAATTGATGAAGGCTTGAACTTGATCGATGAAGGGCTTGGCAGAATTGATGGATCAAGCAGAGTCAATGTGAACTCAACGTTGAACTTCGAACGAATCTGGAGAATCATGGAAATCTTGAACTACATCAACGGCGAATGGGTCAAACCAGACGTCAAAGAATATTTCGATGTCATCAACCCTGCCACCGGGGAGGTGATCGCCAAGACTCCGCTGTGCGGCAAAGACGGATGTGGATGCCGCGGCGAAGGCTGCCAGCGATGCCTTCCCTGCCTGGCGGCGGACGCCTGTCCAGGACCGTGTGCAATATCTGTTCAAACTGCGCGACCTGCTGCAGAGCAACTGGCGATGAGATCGCCCGCACTGATCACCAACGAATGCGGCAAGACCTTCGAAGAAGCCAAAGCCGAAATGGTGCGCGCCTATCGAGAATGTGGAAGTGGCCTGCGGCATGCCGCATGATGATGAAGGGCGAGATTGGTCGAAGATATCGCGCCCGGCATCGACGAGATCATGATCCGCCAGCCGGTGGGTGTGTGCGCCACGATCGCGCCGTTCAACTTCCCCGGCATGATCCCATTCTGGTATTTGCCATATGCCCTCGCAGCGGGCAACACCTACATCGTCAAGCCATCCGAAAAAGTGCCGATGACGATGCAGTTCATTTTCAAGCTCATCGAGCAGGTCGGTTTCCCAAAGGGTGTGGTCAACCTGGTCAACGGCGCGAAGGATGCGGTGGATGGCATTCTGGAGCATCCTGCCATCCGTGCGATCACTTTTGTCGGTTCGACCGAATGTTGCCAAATATATCTACGCCACGCTGCTGCCAATGGCAAACGCGTCCAGGCGCAGGGCGGAGCGAAGAATCCGGTCATCATCCTGCCGGATGCGGATATGGAAATGGCAACCAAGATCATCGCCGATTCTGCCTTTGGCTGTGCGGGCCAGCGCTGTCTGGCGGTCTCCTTCGCGGTGACGGTGGCGGAGGCGCGCAATACAGTTCACCGAGCTGATCTGCGATGCGGCCGTCAACCGCGTGGTGGGCTATGGACTGGATGCAGGCGTCCAGATGGGACCGGTCATCAACGCCGCGAGCAAGGCGCGCGTCGAGCAGTTGATCGGGCTCGGCGTCCAGGAAGGAGCCAGCCGTCCCCGTGGATGGACGCGGGACGTCGATCAAGGGCTATGAAGGTGGATACTTTGTCCGCCCGACCATCCTGGCAGATGTCCAGCCGCGGCAGTGAGATCTGCGAAGACGGAGATCTTTGGACCGGTGTTGAGTCTGATGCACGTCAATACGGTGGATGAAGCGATTGAACTGGTCAACAGCGGACAGTATGGCAACCAGGCCAGCCTGTTCACCTCCAGCGGATCGGCGGCGCGCAAGTTCCGATATGAAGCGGAGGCGGGCAAATCGGGATCAATATCGGTGTGGCCGCGCCGATGGCATTCTTCCCGTTCAGCGGCTGGAAGGAATCGTTCTTTGGCGACATGCACGGGCAGGGCATGGATGCGGTGGAATTCTTCACCCAGAAGAAGAGTTGTGGTCGAGCGCTGGCCGAAGGAATGGACGCAGAAAATTCTAGAGTATCTGCAGATTAGCGATGCATGCCGGTGCGCACTCTACAGGAATAAGGACATCCATGACACCAGGATTTAAGACAATGCCGTATGATTATTCATCGATCAATGGCTGGAGATCATCAAGAAGGAACGTTCCCCGAAGAAGCAGGGCAAGTGGATCATCGAAGAATCCAAGAATAATTTTGCCGAGCATTTCAACCGCGGCTGGCTGGAGTATCGCAAGTCGGTAACCGAAGCCGGCGATTGGGCTGCCGTCGAATGGACGGGACAGGTGCGATCTTTCAGGATGTGCTGGGCCGCGAGTATCATTGATTGCCTCGGCGGCTTTGGCATGATGGATCTGGGTTGGAGTCATCCCGAAGTGGTCGAGGCGGTGCAGGCACAGTTCGCAGCGTACGCCCATGCCCAGCCAGGAATTGATCGATCCGCTGCGCGGCGTGCTGGCAAGATTGATGGCAGAGATCACCCCCGGCGATCTGAAATATTCCTGGTTTGCCGCCAGCGGCACCGAAGCGATTGAAGCTGCCATCAAGATCGCCAAAGTCTATACACAGGAAGCCCGCCTTTATCGTTGCGGTCAAAGCCTTCCATGGCAAGACGATGGGCTCGCTCTCGATGATGGGCAAGGCGGATTATCGCCAGCCGATGGGCATGCTGTATGGCGGGCAGGTCTATCACGTCCCGTTTGGTGATGCGGAGGCGGTTGAGAAGCAGCTCGAGATCTGCGACAAGGTTGGCATCGGTGTGGCGGGCGTGCTGTTTGAGCCAATCCAGGGCGAGGCGGGCGCGATTGTCCCGCCGGATGATTTCTGGCCGCGCATCCGCGCAGCGACGAAGAAATATGGCGTGCTGCTTGATCGCGGATGAAGTGCAGACCGGGTCTGGGCCGGACCGGCAAGTTGTGGGGCGTGGATCATTGGGATGTCGTCCCTGATATTCTCGCCGTTGCCAAATCACTGGGCGGCGGCGTGATGCCGATCTGTGCGGTCTGCACCACCGAGGAAATCTTCAAGCCGATGATGTATCCCAATCCGTTCATGCAGACCACGACCACGGGCGGCGGCGCGCTGGCTTGCTCTGCCGCGATCGCCGCGATCAATGTCACCTTGCGCGACCGGCTGTGGGAGCAGGCTGCCGCAAAAAGGCGATTATCTCATGCCAAAGTTGCAGAAATTCGCCGAGCAATATCCGCAGATCTATGAGAAAGTAACCGGCAAAGGACTTGCTGATCGGTCAGCATTTCAGACGCCGGAGATTGGTTACAAGGTGGCGGCGGAATTGTTCAAGCGCGGTGTGCTGGTGGCAGGAACGTTGACCAGCGCGCAGACCATCCGCATTGAGCCGCCGTTGATCATTCACGCATGGAACAGATTGGATGTTGATTGCTGCGATGACGGTCGTTGCGAAAGATGTACCCATTCAAATCCTGATTCCTCATGAGGAAGCAGTGTAAATAGAAGCTCAGATGACAGAGCATGAATTTGCTGTTGAAATGCGCGATGTTGTAAAACAATTCATCACGCCCGAAGGCAACCAGTTGAACGCCGTCGACCATGTGACCATGCAGATCAAGAACGGCGAGTTTTTTTCGATGCTGGGTTCTTCGGGCTGCGGCAAGACCACTTCCCTGCGGATGATCGCAGGGTTTGAATGGCCAACGGAGGGGGAGGTATACATCGAAGGCAAGCCGATGGGACACACGCCTCCCTTCCAGCGAAAGGTCAATACGGTTTTTCAGAGATATGCCCTCTTCCAGCACATGACTGTTTTCCAGAATATTGCCTTTGGTCTGGAGATGGAAGGTGTCCGACAAGAACGAGATCAAGAAGCGTGTCGGAAGCATGCTTGAAATGGTCCAGCTGACGGGCATGGAACGCCGCAATCCCAAGCAGCTCTCCGGTGGGCAGCAGCAGCGTGTCGCCTGGCCCGTGCATTGGTCAAAGTGCCCGAAGTGCTGCTGCTCGATGAGCCGCTCGGCGCACTGGATCTGAAACTGCGCAAGGAAATGCAGCTGGAACTCAAGGCGCTCCAGCAACAAGCTTGGCATTACATTTATCTATGTGACCCATGACCAGGAGGAAGCCCTGACCATGTCCGACCGCATCGCGGTGATGAGCAAGGGCAAGGTCCAGCAGATGGGAACGCCGGTGGAGATCTATGAACGACCCGACCAACCGCTTCGTGGCAGACTTCATCGGCGAGTCGAATTTCCTCGAAGGCACGATCAAATCGTTATCGAGCGGATGAAGCGTGCTGTTTATATCCCGGAGTTGAATGCTGAAGTGCAATGGTCACCGGTTTCGATAGGGCTGAGTCAATGGGCGAGGAAGTCACCGTTTCGATCCGCCCGGAAAAGATCCGCATCTCCGAACAACCCGGATTGAAGACCAGAATTCATTCAAGGGCAAGGTGATCAACACGGTTTATATCGGCACGGATACGCATGTGTATGTGGATGTGAATGGGATAACGATCAAGGTCTTGGAACAGAACCAGATCTCCCGGCTCGACCCGAAGGCTTATTATACCGTGGGCAGGGATTATCGTTGTGATCATCTGCCCGAAAACACGCTGGTCCTGCTGAAGAATGAGGCAAGCATGTTGCAAGCGATTGCGTGAAAACAAATCTGCGCAGGGAACATTGCTCGTCATTCCCACCATGTTGTGGATGCTCGGCCTGTTGATCATTCCTCTGCTGCTGACGACCTGATCATCTCTTCGGCAGGCGCAGCCCGGATGGCGGATGTGATCTACACCTTCACTCTGGATAATTACATCCGCCTGCTTGGATATAGTCACGAATTGTGCTGACGGACAGGCTGTCCTGTTTCGACCCGCTGTATGTGCAAATCCTCTGGCGTTCGCTGTCACTGGCCTTCAATACAACTGTCATTGGTGATCGTGCTTGCATATCCGCTGGCGTATTTTATTGCACGCGCCCACCCGAAGCGACGCAATACATTCTTGATTCATGGTGCTTGATCCCGTTGTGGACGAATTTCGTCATCCGTGTCTATGCCTGGATGATGCTGCTGCGCAAGGAGGGCGCGATCAATGCATCATCGGCTGGGTTGCTGCCACTCTGTTCGATATCCCGTTCCAGCCGCTGGAAATGCTGTACACACCGGGCGCGGTGCTGGTGGGCATGGTCTATGAATTCCTGCCGTTCATGATCCTGCCGATCTTTACTTCGCTTGAAAAGATCGAAACATCCTCTTTATGAAGCCGCCGCGGACCTGGGGGCAAATCCGTTCCAAGACCTTTCTGCGTGTGACGCTTCCACTTTCCATGCCGGGCGTGGTGGCAGGGACGATCCTGGTTTTCATCCCGGTCATGGGAACGTTCATCGTTTCGGATATTCTCGGCGGGCGGCAGGTGATCCTGGTCGGCAACCTGATCCAGAGATCAGTTCCTCGATGCGCGCGACCCAACCTTTGGCTCTGCCGCATCGTTGATCCTGATGATCATGACGTTGATCGTGACGTATTTCTACACGCGCAAATTTGGGTTTGGCGAGGAGATCGTTGCGTATATGAATCCATATCGCCGACACTCCTTCATCCGCATTGCCACGCTACTTGGTCTACTTTTTCCTGTATGCGCCGATCGTCGTGCTTGATCCTGTATTCCTTCAATGCTTCGCGGACCAATGTTACCTTCGAGGGTTTATTCCCTGCGTTCAGGACGCGTTCAGATGGAAGGCAGCCTGGTAACCCAGAGTCCCTGCGGACCCTTCCACTGGTTTTGTGAGCTCTCCAAGAATCAGCGATGTGGTCAGGCGGCGCGGCAACACGCTGACCATTGCCTTCACATCCACGATCATCTCCACCATCATCGGCACGATGGCTGCGCTTGCCCTTCAGCGTTATGATTTCAACTAGGAACCGTTTTCGCAGCTTTCGCTGTATATCCCCATCGTCATCCCTGAGATCGTGATGGGCATTGGCATTCTGACTTTCTTCAGCCAGTTGTTTGGATTCATCGAACGGAGCTCTTGGTCTGGACGGCGATTCGCGCCTCTCCTTGGGCTGGGACCGTGATCGTTATCTCACATTGCCTTCAGTGTTCCCTTTGTAACCCTGGTGGTGCAGGCGCGTTTGCAGGGCTTTGACAAGTCCTTTGAGGAAGCTGCCATGGATCTGGGCGCCAACGATGGACCACTTTCCGGCGCGTCACATTCCCGATGATCCTGCCCGGCGTGCTTTCCGGCGCGCTTGCTGGCTTTCACCCTCTCACTGGATGATTTCGTGATCACATTCTTCACGAACGGTCCTGGTTCGACGACCTGCCGATCTATGTCTATGGTCTGCTGCGGCGGATCATCACTCCGCAGGTCAATGCCCTGTCCACGGTCTGGATAGCCATCGTTCTGGCTGTGGTCTTTCTATCGCAGCGCCTCCAAAAGCGCGAGGCCAGGTGATCTTGTGAAACCCATGGCGCGTGCCATGATGTTTGTAAATCATCCAAATTCCAAAGGAGGAAGAGATGAGTAAGAATCTGTTGTTCAAAGTGCTGGCGTTGGTGGCGGTGTTCAGCCTTACCCTGGCAGCCTGTGGAGGAGGCGGAAAACGCTGCTGATGGCTGAGATCGTTACATCAACAGGCTTTGACTGCCCGGAGCCTGAGCCGCGCATGGAAGTGACATCCAAGGAATTGAACATCTTCGTGTGGACGGAATACTTCCCGCCTGAAATGATGGAATGTTTTGAAATGGTCTATGGGATCAAGGTCAACCGTGACGAGTATTCCACCAATGAGGAAATGTATGCCAAGCTCTCTGCAGGCGGAACGAATTATGATCTGGTTCAGCCGACCGACTACATCGTCACCCTGATGATCCGCCAGGGACTGATTCAGGAATTGGACAAGGGTAAATTGCCCAACCTTATCAACATTGACAAGGGCTATCTTGATCTGCCCTTTGACCCGGGCAACAAGTACACCGTTCCATATCTGGCCGGCACCGATGCGATCGTGGACAATAGCGATACGGTCGAACCCGCCCCAATTCCTGGGCTGACCTGTGGAAACCGGAATATGCCGATCGCATGGTCTTCCTCGACGACTTCGCGTGCAGTCATTGGCATGACCCTGCTCACGCTTGGCTTTGATCCCAACACCACCGATCCTGCCCAACTGGAGAAGCCAAGGTGAAACTGGCGGAACTGATCCCGAATGTCAAACTCTTCGACAGCGACAGCCCCAAGACCGCCCTCATCGCCGGTGATGTGGATCTCGGCATCGCCTGGACCGGCGAGGCCTTCCTTGCTCAACAGGAAAACCCGGCCATCCAATACGTTTATCCAACCGAAGGCGCGATCCTCTGGCAGGATAACTGGGCAATGCCCGAAGGGTGCTCCGCACCTGGATGCCGCCTATGCCTGGCTGAACTACACCATGCAGGGCGATATCTTCTGGATGATGCTGCGCGATTTCCCATACACCAACCCGAACAAAGCCGCTCTGGAGTATGCCAGGGTCAACCAGCCTGAACTCTACAAAACGTTCACGGAATCCATAATCACCAATCCACCGCCGGATGTGATCGCCAACACGTTCGTCATTGAGGATGTGGGTGATGCGCTTCCGCTTTACGACCAGATTTGGACCGAGGTCAAAGGCGGCGAATAACCGGGCATTGGTTCCTTGTCTTTCATGATCCCGCTGACTGCACGGCGCAGTCGGCGGGATTTCCAGGCCTCATACACCCTTCTCCATCGAGGGTGTATGAGGATGTGAAACTTGCCCGCACATGAAGATTCTCAAGCAGGTACATTTCCTGGTCATTCCAACTACCTGCCTGGCAGGATGGAAAACAAACGGAGAGAAGAGATCATGAAAGTATTACTTGTGGGTGTGGGTGGGGTGGGGGAGGCGATTGCGGCGATTGCAAAACCGCGCGCCTGGATGGAGCAGATGGTCTTGCTGATTACAATCTCAAGCGCGCCGAGGAAGTCCAGAAGAAACTGGGCGATCCCAAACGCTTTCCCGTGGAATTCATCGATGCCAGCAAGCAGGAAATGATCGAAGACCTGGCCAAGAAATATAAGGTGGACCTGATCATGAATGCGGTCGACCCTGTCTTCAACAAGCAGATCTTTGATGCAGCCTTCAATGTCGGGGTCACCTATATGGATATGGCGATGACCTTTCCGAGCCGCACCCGACCGATCCATTCCACAAGACCGGCATCAAACTGGGTGATTATCAGTTTGAGAAGGCTGAGGATTGGGAGAAGAAAGGTTTGCTTGCCCTGGTGGGGATCGGCGTGGAACCCGGCATGGCGGATGTGTTCGCCGCGTTATGCCCAGGATCATCTCTTCGATGAGATCGAAGAGATTGGCATCCGCGATGGCGCCAATATCATCATCGAAGGTTATGAGTTTGCCCCCAACTTCTCCATCTGGACCACCATCGAGGAATGTCTTAATCCGCCTGTGATCTGGGAGAAGGGCAAGGGCTGGTTCACCACCGAGCCATTCTCTGAGCCCGAGGTCTTTGATTTCCCCGAGATCGGTCCCGTGGAAGTGGTCAACGTGGAGCATGAGGAAGTCCTGCTCGTGCCGCGCTGGGTCAAGACCAAGCGCGCCACCTTCAAATATGGTCTTGGCGACCAATTCATCGGCGTGCTCAAGACCCTGCACATGCTGGGGCTCGATAACAAGGAGAAGATCAATGTCAAGGGCGTGCAGGTTGCCCGCGTGATGTGGTCGCTGCCTGCCTGCCCGATCCCGCTCATCTCGGCGACAAGATGTCTGGCAAGACCTGCGCAGGGACGTGGGTAAAGGGATAGAAGGATGGCAAGCCGCGTCAGGTGTATCTCTATCAGGTGGCGGATAACAAGGAGTGCATGGATGCGTGGGGCTGTCAGGCGGTGGTGGCGCAGACTGCCTTCAGCGCGGTGATTGCCATGGATTTGCTCGAGCATGGCCTTTGGAAGGGCAGGGGCGTTCTTGGTCCCGAAGCTTTCCCGCCTGACCCTTTCATGGAGAAAATGGCGGATTATGGCTTCCCGTATGGGATTATCGAGATGTAGCTGAACGCCAACCCCCGTGTACTCAGATACAAAAACCTGTGAGACTCAACACCTCACAGGTTTTATTACGCCGGTAGTCCGGCGACGCCTGCCCCGATGATGCTGACGGATTCTTCGGGCATGGATGGTTTACAACTCTGAAGAAGATTATCCGTATTATTGAAGGATGAATTCACTGATTCACCAAAGGAGAATGACATGACCACAGAGACCGGCACGACCTCGTATGTGAAGCCTGAACGTAAAGTTGTTCACTCGACAGCCGCCTCCGCCCCCGTCTACGGGCTTGGTTTCATCGGCGCATTGGTTTACTACATCCAGTTTGCGGACTCGTTCTGGATTGGCGTGCTGGGATTCCTGAAGGCGATCGTCTGGCCTGCCATGCTCGTCTATGAAATGCTGAAATATCTCAATATGTAGTTCCGTTCGCTGGTTGGGTTCATTTCTGTAATACCGACCTCAGCCTGTGCGCGCAATGCGGACAGGCTTTTCCGTATATCGGCAATCGTGGCATCAGCCGCATCGATTCGCTCCATCTCGCTGTGGACATACCGTGTATAGGGGGCAATTCCATTTTTCAGGCGGGCGATGGCAGTCTCCTTCTCGTTGTTGAACTGGGTGGTCAGTGCCTCCAGCAGTTTTCTGCGCAGCGTTTGCATCTTCTCCCTGAAGTTGTCCTTGGCTTTTTTGCGTTTGAACGGGATCACGAAGAAACCCAGGACTGCCATGGCGCTCGCGGCCAGGATGCCCGTGATGTCCAGGCTGGATGACAGCACTGCCACCGAGATGATCGTCCCCAGCCCGACCGCGCCGGCTTCCAGCAGGGCGGTCTGGGCGACAGCCGCCTCAACGCTCGCGGCAAGTTCGCTGGCCTCCCGGTTCCGGTCGTAGCTGTTCACGATATCCTGTGTGGTTCTGCCGACGCTGTCGATCAATTCCCGGCGGCGTGCCTCCCGCGGACCGATGCCCTCCCCGACCAGGTGATCCATGCTCTGCGCGCGCCGGCGTTGCATATAGCTCATCACCTGCTGCCATTCGTGCAGGTCTTTCTGCACCAGCCAGTCGATCAGGCGCTGAACCTGCTCCTCGATCTGTTTGGGGACATCCGCCAGGACCTGTTTTTCAAAGACCGCCCGCACCTTGTCGCCGCGCATCAGGTTCTGCACGTTGGTCAGGCGCAGGGTGCTGTCGAAGAAATCGATCCCGCGCTGCTCCAGGCGGTGCAGGATGTTCTCCACCTCTGCCAGGCGCGGGGGCAGTTCGCTTTGCAGATCACGCTCATACTCTCTGACGACGGTCTCCAGGGATCCGGCGGTGACCTTGTCCTCCTTCAGGAGTTCGGACTTGGGCGGTTATGCCCTGTCCAGCCTCTTCAAGCAGATGTTCGGCAACTCCCAGCGGATTGTTGAACTTGAGCTGCAGGCGGGTCTTGTCTTCGAGCACATCATCGATGAAGTGCTCCAGGTCGTCGATGCGGCTTGCCCTGCGATACTTTGCGCGGGCATTCGGGTCTTGTTCCGTGATGGCGTGCTGCGCAATTCTGGCGGAGATCGGGACCAGGCGCGGTGTTTCGCCGAGGATCTTCGTGGCGTGGTTCAGGATGAAATCGCTGACCTCCTGTAGCGCGGAATTGGTCTCCAGGATGTCAACCTTGTTGAGCACAAATACGATCTTCTTGCCCCAGGCGAGGATGCGATCAAGGAAGTTGCGCTCGCTCTCGGTCATGGGATGATCCGCGGAGGTGACGAACAGCACCAGGTCGCTGCGCGGGATGAATTCCTCGGTCAGGCGTTCGTGCCGCCGGATGATGGCATTCGTGCCCGGGGTGTCCACGATGTTCAATTCTTTCAGCAGCGGCAGGGGATGGGTGAAGATGGCAAAGGATTCGTCCATGACCTGTTCGGAGGTGCTTTCACCCCACCTGATCAGCGTGACGCGGGATGTGGTGGGAGTGGCGCCTTCTGCCAGGATCTTCTGCCCGAGCAGGGCGTTGATCAGCGCGCTCTTGCCCGCGTTGAATTCGCCTGCGATGACGATCAGGAAGAGTTCATCCAGTTGCAGGATGGCTTTCTGCAGGCTGTCCAATGATTCCCTGGGCAGGTCGAGCTTGGAGAGGGCGATCTGGATACCTGCCAGCGCTTCTTTTTCTTCGCGCAGGAATTGGGATTGTTTATCTGTGAGTACGGACTTGCGCATCAACTGCTCCTGTGGAATATCTTGGTCGATTATAAAGCCGCGCCGCTGGTTATTTTATTGCTCCCCCCAGGTGATCTCCGTCCAGTGGACGGCGTGATCGGTGGTGGATTCCGGGGGAGTGATGTAGAAGGGGTTGAGCGGGGTCAGGTCCGGGGAGAGGAAGATGTGATCGATGCGGTTATCGCCCGACATGTCCACCCCGTTCGCGCCGATCTCGTTGGGGTAGATGCTGGTCCAGCTGTTGATGAAAACGCTGTCGATCAGGATATACGCCTCTTCATAATCCCGCAGGTTGAAATCGCCCAGCGCGATGACATGTGATTTGCCCTGCGTGCGTTCCAGGAGCGCCTTTGCAAAGACCATCATGGCGGTATCCGAACCGTCGGGGTGGACATCACAGATGGTGAAGCGGATGCCGTTGACCTCGATCTCCGCCTCGGCGGTGCCGATCTCGTCCTTGTCGCTGAAGGTGAAGACCGTGCGCGTGTTCAGCAGGGGATACTTCGACAGGATCGCGGTCCCGTAGGTGCCGGTGACCGTGGAGGGTCCGTAGTAGGAATGGTAGCCGAGTTTTTCGGCAAAGTAGCGGACGTAGTCGTTGTTGTTGAGCGAGATGCGCGTGGAGTCGGATTCCTGCAGGGCAAGGATGTCGGGTGAGACACTGCGGATCAGGGCGAGTTGTCTTTCGTAGGACCTCTCGCCGAAGTCATCGTTGGATTGTTGGGTGTTGAAGGTCATCACCATGAGGGAGGTCCGCCCTGTTGACAGCGACCTGGACACGTTCGGTGGGCAGGGCGCGCAGCAGGGTGCCGGTGAAGATGGCAGCCAGCAGGAGTGCCCAGGTCCAATGGAATCCTCCCGCAGGTTCGCCCTCCGGCTCGGGTTCGGATCGGTTGAGTCGCCAGGCGATGATGGTGACGATGCCCGCCATCACCAGGTAGGGAAGCCAGTACAGGTTGCGGAAGAGCGGGCTGACCGGTTTCACATAACCCCAGACGTTGGTGAAGATGGCAGAGAAGATGAGCAGGATGAGCAGCAGACCTCCCAGCAGGATTCCGGGGACGAATTGACGCGGGGAGGGGCGGGCTGCCCTGATTCGGTTCAGGAAGAGGCGCAGGTCGAGGAAGATGACCGGGAAGAGCAGCAGCATCAGCACGAGCGGGATGTGCTGGGTCCAGTGGGGAGCGTACACAGTGACCGCCGCGGAATCGGCTGTCGGAGGAAAGGCGACACGCTGCGCCAGGATGGTCCAGGTGATGCTGATGGTGAAGGCGATGTTCCAAAACAGGAGACCGGTTGGGGTGATGCGGTCAAGCCAGTCCCGGACGGATAAACGTGATTCGCCACCCAGGCGAGGGCGAGCAGGCTGATCGTGAGCACGATCAGGGTATAGTTCCCTTCGGTCCAGCGGGCGATGACGGAGGGTGCGGAAAACGAGAACCAGACCAGCGCCAGGATGAGCAGGAGACCGATGATGGAAGAGGTCACGCCGGCGGGCTTCTTTTCAGCGGGTGCGGATTCACTCCCCGGATCAAGCTGCAATAAACACCAGCCCAGGCAGATACCCAGAACCCATCCAGCCCATCCACCCGCGCGGGTCAGGGAGTAGTCGAGGCCGTAATCCAGGGTGCGCAGCAGGACGGACAGACCGATAGCCAGCGCCAGCCCGGCGGAACCGTGGAGACCGGTCTGTGCCCGGGTCTCTCCCTTTGGGTTCGCGCGCGAGCAGGAGCAGGATGAGAGTGAGCGAGGCTAAGTACGCCAAGTCCGGCGGCGATCATCTGGGGCGCGGTCTTCAGGTAGGGGAGCATGCCGCGCGCAATGAAGAGGATCGCGAAGGATATCCAGACCAGCCCGCGCGGAAATTTCTTATGGAACGGGATGAGCAGGACGGGCGTAAAGAAGAACAGCACGCCCAGCGCGTATGCATCCAGGCGGGTGTTCATCAGGTCGATGATGTAGATCGAACTCGACCAGCGTGCCTGCCGTTTGGATGAAGAACAGGAAGAGGATGGCAAAGAGCAGGATGATGGGGAAGGATTTTTTCATTTGATTCTCCTAAGGTTCGGTGCCAGGTGGAATCATGGAATGGATCAATAAATATCAAATCCCGTGGTGCCGACCCAGGCGGCATCCGTGACCTCGCTGCCGAGGTTGGCGATGGGAGCCAGGTCCGAGTAATGGGCGTCGAAGGTTGCACGATAGAGGATGTTGCCGCTGAAAAATGTCAGGTTGTTATGAGGATCCCAGAGGGGTGCGACAGCCTGGTCCGCGAAGATCTGTGGGAAACTCAATCCCGGACCGCTGATCCAGACGCCGGGCGCGCTGTCGCTGGTCGAGGTCCAGCCCCAGATGAGACCGTACATCGAGACATTCGAGTTCCCCAGTCGTACACCATACAACTCCGGCGGTGCAAGCTCGGGACTGCTGCCGTCCGATTGGAAGGTGCCCGTGCTGCCGTCCTGGAAGATCACCTGGAACATCGAACTGTCCCGGATCCAGCGGATCTCATCCGCCTGCTGATCCGAAAGCTTGACGGGGACGGTTTGACCGGAGGGCAGGATGGAAATGCCCGAGGCCTGGCTGAAGAGCACGGCGCCCTTGTCGAGCGAGGAGATGATCGTGCCGGGGTCGGAGACCGCGGCAGTCACGGGGTCAGCCGGCAGGCTGGTGGTCTCCTTCGTCAGGATGTTGTAGATGCGCAGGTCGTTGGGACCTCTGCCGGGATCCCAGCTCATCAGGACGACGGATGTGTCGTCCCTCCAGCCGAGGATCTCCTCGCCGGAACTGGTGGGGTTAAAAAGAAGTTGGACGTTCGATCCGTCCCCGTTCGCAGACCAGGCACCGTTCATGGAAAGACCGGCGCCGGTCCCGAAGGTATCGGCACCCAGGAAGATCAGGTGATTCCCGTCGGGCGACCAGGAAGGCCAGTAATTGGCGGAGGGGTCGGAGGAGACGCGGGTGATGGTGCGGGAGTCCAGGTTGTAGAGATAGACATCCGCGCTCGGACCGTCCAGCGCAGCGATGAAAGCCAGTTTGGTCCCGTCTGGCGACCAGGCATAGCTGACCTGTTCAGAGACGGCGCGCATGGCTTCGATGGCATCCGTGCCGGGCATCGCATCCGGTGCAGGCTCGGTCTGCGGAGTGGTGAGGTCGGTGATCTTCTGCAGAGTCCCATCCGGCAGGGAGAGCAGGTTGAGGGCAAGCTGATGGTAGGGGTCTGCTCCAAAGGTGAGGATGACGACCAGGTTCCCATTCGGTTGGACTGCACGGGTGAAGTCGCTCTGCCACTGGGCACCGGCGAGCACTTGAACCACGCCGCTGCCGTCGGAATTGGCTGCCCACAGCCCATCGCTCGCGCGGATGATCATCCACGGGGCGGGCATGCTGAGCGCAGGCTGGAGCGGGGCGACCTGGGTGGGGATGCTGATGGGAGTGGAGGGCTGCAACGGCGGGTTGGTTGGAGTGTCTGTAACGGAGAACAGGTTGCAGGCGAGGCTGATGAGGATGAGGACGAGGGCAAGCGGAAGGAAGCGATATGTTTTCATTCTGACTCCTTACTGTAATCAGTATAACCATTTCGCAGGCGATTGGGCAGGGAAAAGTTTCTGTGTAATCCTGACATCTTAGGTTTTGTTGTTCACTACTTGTGAAATTCCTGTCTTGGATTAATGCGTGTAGCCTTAATCGCTACCAATATTAATACCCCAAACCCCTCCCTGGCAAAAACACTTCAGCGTGCGGTATCAACCTGACATGTCTTATCGAAACCTTGTGAATTGTTGTCCTGATTCATTGACGAACCACAATCATCACGATCCACATGAGACATGTCAGGTTTTATTGTTCACAATCAATTCCAGCGCTGCACTCTGGGAATTCAACGCCCTCCCCAAAATCTATGAATTTGGGGAGGGGTTCGCTGAAGTCCCCCGTTTTAAAATGGAGATTTGAATTGGTGGGGAACAGGTGAATCTGCCTGCCTTACGGCGCCATGTTCCTGTCGCCGCCGGGCACTACTTCGCCGATCTCAGCCAGCGGCATGTCGGCATCCGAGTCCGCCACAAATGTATCCAATTGGGCATAATCCACATACAACTTGTCCCCGGTGCTGGTGGAACCGCGGTACATGCCAATGCCCACCCGTCCGGTCGGATAAGCGGAGTCGACACCGGACCAGACCAACTGGCTGTTGATGTAGAAGCGCAGGGTGGAACCGTTGGCGGTCACTTCCAGGAGGTTCCAGCCGTTCTGGTTGATGGCGGTGGTGCTGGTCCAATCCTGCAAAGCGGTATAGGTGCCGTAGGAATCCCGCCAGACCGAGAAGAGTCCGCTATTGGTGTAGTTGAACGTATATTCGGTATTCCACCATCCGACCGTATCAATGACCGGATTACCGCGGATGATGAGCACATTGGCACATTCGGTACAGCCTGTCCGCTTCATGCGAGCTTCATAGGTCAGCGCGGAGTAATTATTGGTGTGGCTGATCGTGGAGGCTTTGGATGCCACGCCCGCGGTCGTGATGTAATTGGATCCCTCCAATGCCCAAAGCCCTTTATGTACCATCCAATCCACGGCGTCGCTTGTGAATGGAGAGTAAAAGCCTGTATCGGGAGTGCTACGCTGAAAGCCCGCCACGTGCTGAATGCCTGCCAGACGCCACCGACCATGGCGCGTACCCGCCAGGTGTAACTCGCGTTGGGCAGGTCAACGTTATGCCGGAAGGAGCAGGTTCCGGATACGCAGACCGTGCTTGCTAAGCCTCTATTCAGGATCAGGGTCGCGCCTCGATAAACCTGGACCTGGTATTTGGTTGCCCCGCTGACGGCAGTCCAGATGTAGATGATCCGGTGGATGGGGACAGCCGAGATGGGGAAGACCAGGGTCGGGACATTGGGTGCGAGGGCGTTCGACAGGACGCCTGCCCTTTCATCAAATTGTGCACCACCGGATCGGACGACGGATGCGGTTGCGAGTACGGCGACCATCATGGCGAGCAGGAATAAACGGGGGAGCGGAATGGATCTTGACATGTCAACCTTCCTTCTCAAAAACAATCAGGGAGGAATCTTCCAAAACGCTCAAATTGTTCTTGGGAACTAATGAGGGGGCGCACAGATGTGCGCCTTCTTCAAATGAAGCTGTGTCAAGTATAGGATGATTCCCCCGGAGCGCATCCGCCACATGGCGGATTTTTTGAGAATGAGACCTCCGCCAAACACACGTCCCGAAGGTTTATAAACCTTCGGGACGTTATTAATATTTAATGTTTTATTTCAGGCGGTAATGCACGGTATATTGGACATCCCGCATGAACTTCATTTTCCCCATCGTCCCCATCCACCCAAGGCGGGGATGCTGTGTGTCAAAATAGGACCAGCTGTCCAGGTATTCGATGCCGGGATGCCAGGTCTCCAGTTCGCGGCTGTTCCGAACGCCGAAGGTAAAGGCGGCGCCCTTGCCCACCCCCAGTTGTCGGTTCATTTTCATGGCGACCATCCGGTTCCACGGTTTGCGGGTAAAGAGCGCGGTGACCACCTCGCAGACCAGTTCCGAGCCCGGGAAACGCGACTGCAATTTCAGGACGAGTTCCCTCACCTTTGCCCCATCCAGGTACATGAAGACGCCTTCCGCCATGAAAAGGACCGGGCTCTTCCCGATTCTTGCAACCTGGTCCATCCAGGCATGCTCGTAGACCGACGCGGGGATGAAATGGTAGCGGTCGGTTTCCTGGTAATAACGTTTCTTGAATTCGATCATCTCCGGCAGGTCAAGGTCAAAACAGGTCAGCCTGCCGTTGTCGATCCGTTGAAAGCGCGAGTCCATCCCGCAGCCGATATTGACCAGGGTGCCGTCCGGGTGTTCCTTGAAAAATGCTGTGGCGTATTCGTCATACTTCTTCGCCCGCAGGGTGATGTGTACCACCAGTTCGTCCTTGATCTTGCCCTTCGCCAGCTTCCTCAGCCAGGGGTTGGAGGATTCCGCCAGCAGCGGGTTGAGTTGGCGGGATACTTCGACCGCCTTCTCATCCCGCAGGATGGGATGCGCGGATTGATTTTCTATCACGTGGCAGTAGAATGTCAGCAGCCCGGTTTCAGCCACATCCGGGAGACTTGGGGGATTGGTTGCCATGGTGACTCCTTCCTGAATACTATACGGATGAACGGCACCAGAGTCAATCGGTGATTAGTTGAGAGTGTACCCCTCCCTGGGTATTAGGCACGTCTACCTCCTGTGGAGCATCCCGGAAGAACTCCCTTCTCGCATGGAATCCCTGTCTCACAGATTAATGCGTGTAGCCTTAATAAATATCAACAATAATGTCCCAAATCACCCGCCAGGAAAAAATCACTTCTTGGGATCTAATACACGATATCAACCTGACATGTCTTAATAAAACCTTGTAAATACTGAGGCTTAATTCATTGACGAGCTACAATCATCACAAGATCTCACGAGACATGTCAGGTTTTGTTGTTCTCTAATGGGATGTAGGTGCGCACGGATGTGCACCCTCTTGCTCAGGCTTGTCCTGAGCGATGTCAACGGATGGTCACCGAACATGCTGCTTGGCGTGGCTTGATTATTCTATCCCCTCCCAAAAGTTGCGTCTTATCAACCACTTTCGCCGGATGAGAATTGCTTTACAAGTTTTTGGATATGCGGATTTGACCGGCGATAGCTTACGATTGCTCCATCAAATCTCCGATCTTTATAAAGTATCAGCGCCCGTTTTAGGCTGTCTGTAATCCATTCGGTCCGATTTCCAAACGCTCCCCCGCCAAGTGATGTAAGAAACACCCGGCTGTTTCCTTTGCTTGGCATTTAACGGTGTGCCGAGTTGTCTGTTGACGTTTTCCCTGACCTTCTCCAGGGTGTCCTCACCCCGCCGCTGAGCCGACCGAAGGTCTCCACATCTCTCTCGCCCAGTCCGCAAGTGCCGCCAAGCCCCATTTACGGGGCGTAGCTCAATAGCACGGCGATTTATCGCCGTGCAGCCATCTTTCGCCCGTCCTCCATAAACTATTTTCCATCCTCTGTTGTGCAAAATCTACTCTTCTATGACAAATAATTTCCTCTCGTCTCTACCCTCTGTCATTTCGAGCAGGTTGAATTGGGAAGCCACTTGAAATAGGCATCCGGCATTTGACGGGTCAGCGTGCAGCTCCACGACATCTGCAACTTCTTCGCGCACAATAAGCCTGCCGGGTGTGTGTTGAACGTTGCGGACACCTTCGACGTAGCTTGCTCAGGCGAAGGGATTTCCAGGTCACCGCAGGTGAACACTTTTTTGTTCACGAGAGATGTCAATTGATCACTCATCGCACAGTCCGCAAGTTCTCGCGAAGCCTCATCTGGTGATGTGCGCGAAATCCGAATAATTCTTCAAACCATGTCATTGGAACCGACATCGCAGTGGAGCCGCGATATCAACCTGACATGTCTTATTGAAACCTTGTGAATTGCGAGCTCTGATTCATTGACGAACCACAGTCATCATGCCGCGCATGAGACATGTCAGGTTTTGTTGTTCACTTATATCCTAAGCTTTATCTTACTTTCTAGTCAATTCTTACGGTCAATCCTCCCTGCCATCGGTACTCTGCGAATCGTAAATCGTAAATCGTCCTTCAACCATTGCTTGACCACGCTAGAACATATGTGCTAAAATCTATCCTCGCACTTCTCTGGGAGGAAATTATGTGTTCACCCTCTGGTATCCTCTTCTCTGACATCTTTCGTCCTTCCTTCCATTCCCCTCCTCCGGGTTTCTATACCCCGGTCCGTTCCGCGCGCTGGCGTGGTGCCCAACCCGGTAACACCAACGCCCTCCAGCATGGTTTGCGTTCCGCCAGCAGTTTGCCCTTTGAGTCGGCACCCCTCTTCCGGGGTGTCCGTGTATCCGCCGGGCTTCGAGATCGATTCAGATTCCCTCATCCCTGTTTTCCTCCGCCTCCTGGACGAATGTTCCAAACTCCTCCTGGTTTATCTGCTCTGGTCGAAGAGCCCTTCATCGCCCTTGGATGCCTCCCGTTGCCTCAGTGCGACAGTTACCCTGGTTCGTTTGAAAAACCGGTTGTATCGGGCCGTCTCCAGCCTCCTGTTCCCGGATTGCGACCTGCGCACCCTGGCGCGCGCTGCCCTCCCTCTTACCCTGGCTGAATTCGATGACCGCGGTCTACGCCTGCACAAGATCACCTCTCCGCCTTCCTCCCTCAATTCCGCTTCCTCCACTGGTCCCTTCCTGACCGATCAACAGTGGCAGTTGATCGAACCCGTCATCAAGTCCCTCCAGGAAAAGCTGGATGAAGATCGGAAATACAAGCGCAGGAAACCCGCCTTTCCCGTCCGCTTCCTCTTCGAAGCCATCCTCCTCAAGCTTGCCTTCAAGCTTCCCTGGAGGGAACTTCCCGGTCTTGTCAGCACCTTGCATCCCGAGCTTCCCTCCTTCCCCCTGCGGCATTGCCGCCTGCTTTACCGTAATCTTTATAACTCTGGATACCTGCAGACCATTTACAAACGGCTGTATCGGCAGTCTCCTGGATGATGGTGGTACGACTATTCAGGAACTTGTTCATCAGGGGTATTTCCAGCTCGGCGACAAAGCCGTCTACCGCACTCCGGGTCGCCCTCTCACCTGGCAGGTCTTCACTGCCCTCCTCTTTCTTCAACGTGCCCGCCATTACCGCCTCGCGCATCTCCGCGAGATCCGTGACCATCCTCAGCGTTATTCCTCTTATCCTCGCCGTCTTCCAGCCTGCCCGTCGAAGGTCCAGCCCCCCTATAGCCAATTCATCGCCCTCTCCTGCCTCGCTTGTGGTCGCGGATTCGCCCGCCATTCCGGTTGATGCTATTTCCGCCAATTTTCGCTGTATTCCGGGGCATTCGTTTGAAATTAAATTAACAAATGGACTCGAATTTGGGGTATCCGCTCCGGTCCTTTCCGTTCACCGGCCTCGCCCATGTCATTTTTATGACCTGCCGCCTCCCCGTGGGACATAGGATTTGAAACCTGTGACCAGTCCATCCATCCCGCTGCCTCCCCAGCCCCCGTCGCTTTCGGCAATCCTGAATTGCCTTCTTTGCCGATACTCCGTATAATCAACAAAAATACCGCGGAGGATGACATGCCCAACGGATATAACGGAAAGATCCTGCACGTGGATTTGACAAAGGGGAAGCTGACGGTCGAAGAGCCGCAATGAAGCTTTTTACCGCAAGTATCTGGGCGGCAGCGCATGGGGATGCATTACATCCTGCGCGAGATGCCGAAAGGCGCGGATCCGCTCGGCCCTGAAAATGTGCTGACGCTGATGGCTGGCGTGACGACCGGCGCGGCCATCTCCGGTCAGAGCCGTTTGAATGCGAATGCCAAATCGCCGATCAGCGGCGGCATTGGCGATTCGCAGAGCGGCGGATTTTTCCCTGCCGAGTTGAAGTTTGCCGGCTTTGATGGGATCGTCATCAAGGGCAAATCGCCCAAGCCTGTTTATCTTGCGATCATGGAAGGCAAGGCCGAACTGCGCGATGCCGCGCATTTGATGGGCAAGATCACCGGGGAAGTGGACGATATCATTCACAAGGAAGTTGACCCGAAAGCCGAGATTCTGCAGCATGGTCCCGGCTGCGGAGAAGGGCGTGCTGTTCTCGTCGCTGGTCTCCATGTCCAACCGCCACAACGGGCGCACGGGCATGGGACTGGTGATGGCTTCCAAGAACCTCAAGGCGGTCGTGGTGCGCGGCACGAAGAAGGTCGCAGTTCGCGGACCCGAAAGCCTTGACTGCGTTGAATCGCATCGGTCCAAAAGCCATCCCCGAGAACGGCGACATGGACGGTCTGGCGAAATACGGCACGGCGGTCGTGGTGCTGTTCAACAACACCATCGGCACTCTCCCGACCCGCAACTATAACGAAGGTCAGTTCGAAGGTTGTGAACCGATCAGCGGCGAGAAGATGGCCGAGACCATTTTGAAGGAACGCGATACCTGTTATGCCTGCGTGGTGAGCTGCAAGCGCGTGGTGGAGATCAAAGAAGGTCCCTACAAGGTCGATCCGAGATATGGCGGTCCCGAATACGAAACACTCGGCACATTCGGTTCCTATTGCGGCATTGATGATCTCGCGGCGGTTTCGCTGGCAAATCAGATCTGCAACGAATATGCCGTGGACACCATTGCCTGCGGCGCGACGATCGCCTTTGCCATGGAATGCTACGAAAAGGGCATCATCACCAAAGAGCAGACCGGCGGGCTCGAACTCAAATTCGGCGATGCCGATGCCATGCTGTCAAGTCCTGGACCAGATCGTCAAAGGCAGCACGCCGACTTGGGCAAATTGCTCGGGCAGGGTTCGGAGCGCGCCGCCAAAGTTTGGGGCAAGGGCGCGGACGAGTGTCTCATCACGGTCAAGGGTGCGGAGTCTCCCGCGCACATGCCGCAAGCCAAGCGCAGTCTCGCGCTGATCTATGCGGTCAATCCCTTCGGCGCGGATCATCAATCCAGCGAGCACGATCCCTATTACGAGGAAGGCATTGGCGATTTCAACCTGGACCGCCTCAAGCAGATCGGTCTTGGTTCGCCGCAGCCTGCCTACAGCCTCACCGAAGAAAAGGTCCGCTTTGCGTATGAGACCGAGGTCTTTTACTCGATGCTGGACTCCGCGGAACTCTGCCAGTTCGTCTACGGTCCCACCTGGACGCTCTACGACGGCGAACGAAACCGTCGAAGATGATCAAGCGGTCACAGGCTGGGACTTGACCGTCGAAGAGTTGATGGAGGTCGGACGCCGCCGCTTGAACCTCTTCCGCACTTTCAATGCCCGCGAAGGCTTCGGGCGCAAGGACGATAAACTGCCAAAGAAATTCTTCAAGCAACTGGCAGGGCACTGGTCCCACCGCGGGCTTCGCTCTGACTCACGAGGAAGTGGATTCCGCCATCGATCATTACTACAAGCTGGCAGGCTGGACCGCCGACGGCGTGCCGACCCGCGAGACGCTGAAGAAGCACGATATCGAGTGGGCGGCGGAATATCTGCCTGCATAAAATATTCATATGATATTGGGAATGAGTCGGATCGGGAATCGTTTTCGCACTGTCACTTCGATGACATATCGTTTTAGCAGTTTTTCAGAAATAAGAAGAAACCATGACAACTAACAACTCTACAAGAAAATTTCCCTCACATGTCCCCGGTCTGGGGCGCATCTTCAACTTTGTTGCCGAGCGCGCCGAAGGTTCCTACATCTACACCGAGGATGGCAGGAAACTGCTGGATTTCACCTGCGGCATCGGCGTGACCAATACCGGTCACTGCCACCCGAAGGTCGTGGAAGCGATCCGCGAGCAGGCTGGGCTCTTCCTGCACGCCCAGGCGAACATCGTCATCCACAAGCCGATGCTGCAGCTGATCGAAGAACTGCGCACGATCGTGCCGCCTTCCATTGACGGTTTCTTCTTCGCCAACTCCGGCGCGGAAGCGGTGGAGAACGCGGTCAAGATTGCGCGCGCCGCCACAGGCAGACAGAACATCATCGTCTTCAGCGGTTCCTTCCACGGGCGCACGCATGGGCACGATGGCGTTGACCACCTCCAAGACCGTCTACCGCTCGGGCTTTGGTCCACTGCCTTCCGGGATTTATGTCACGCCCTTCCCGTATGCCTTCCGCCTGGGCATGAGCGAAGAAGAAGCCGTCCGAGTATGCGCTGGAACAACTGGAATATTTGCTTGCTCTCGCAGACCGCTCCCAAGGAGACTGCTGCCATCCTGATCGAATCCGTTCTGGGCGAGGGCGGCTATGTGGTCCCGCCTGTCTCCTTCATGAAGGGCTTGCGCGAGATCTGCGACAAGCACGGCATCATGCTCATCTTCGATGAAGTCCAATCGGGGTTTGGGCGCACTGGCAAATGGTTCGCCTTCGAACATTTCGGCGTCGTGCCGGATATCATCACCGCCGCCAAGGGATTGGCCTCCGGCATGCCGCTTTCCGGTGTGTTCAGCCGCACCGACATGATGAAAAACTGGATGTCGGTTCGCATCGGCGGAACCTATGGCGGCAATGCCGTGGCCTGTGCCGCCGGCGTGGCGACCATCCGGGCGATGCGGGAGGAGAAGATGCTGGAGAATGCCACCGAGCGCGGGATGCAATTGATGACAGGCTTGCGCAAATTCCAGGAGGAATATCCGCAGATCGGCGATGTGCGCGGCAAGGGCTTGATGATCGGCACCGAGTTCATCGTGGACGGTCGCCCGCAAAAAGCCAAGCCGCTGGTCAAGGACATCATTCACGCCGCCGAGGAGCGGGACCTGCTCCTGCTCTCCTGCGGAACCTACGACAATACCATCCGCTGGATCCCGCCGTTGAATGTGACCTCTGAGCAGATCAATGATGGCTTGAACGTCTTTGAAGGCGCGCTGAAAGCGGCGACAAAATAGCAGATATCCGCGTAATTGGGAGTCGGAGTGAATATGAATGTCTGGCGCGTAAATACCCGTACGCATGAATTCACGAAGGAACCCGTGCCGCCAACCTGGGAAAGACTTGGCGGGCGCGGCTTGCTGGCGCGCATCCTGCTGGATGAAGTGGACGCGAAATGCGATCCGCTCGGCGCCGGCAATAAACTGATCTTTTCTCCCGGCTTGCTGGTGGGGCACATGCTTTCCTCCACCGACCGCATCTCCATTGGCGGGAAATCCCCGCTGACGGGCGGCATCAAGGAAGCCAACGCGGGCGGGCGGACAGGGCTGCACATGGCGATGATGGGCATCCAGGCGCTGATCATCGAGGACCAGCCGGAAGAGACTGGCTTTTGGGTCTTGCATCTCTCGCTGAAGGACGGCGTGACATGGGAAAAAGCGGATGACCTTGCCGGGCTGGGCGTCTATGCCGCTTCAGCCAAACTGGTGGAGAAGTATGGCGACAAGGTCGCCATTGCTCTGATCGGTCCCGGCGGCGAGACGGAAATGAAGGTCTGCGGGGATCCAGAACCTCGACAAGGACCGTGTCCCCTCGCGCATCGCCGCCCGCGGCGGGCTGGGTGCGGTCATGGGCTCCAAGGGCATCAAGGCGATCGTGTTCGACCATGCCGGTGGTGTAAAACCGCCCATCGCCGATCCCGAGGCGTTCAAGGACGCACAGAAGGATTACACAAAGACCGTCATCGACCATCCGCAATCCGTCACCTACCGTGATTATGGCACAGCCGCCATGGCGCAATTGACCCAGCGTTTCGCGGCCATCCCGGTGCGTAACTTCTCGCGCGGCACCTTTGATGAAGTGGAACGGATCGGCGGCGAGGCTCTGCGCGAGTTCACCCTCAAGCGCGGCAAGCCCTCTGACCCGTCCCATGCCTGCATGGCGGGATGTGCCATCAAGTGCTCGAATGTTTTCGGCGGCGAGGACGGCAAGATCATCGTCTCTCCGCTGGAGTATGAGACCATCGGCTTGATGGGCTCGAACCTGGGGATCGACTCGCTGGATGTGATCGGGCGCCTGAACTGGCAGGTCAATGACCTGGGTCTCGATTCCATCGAGATTGGCGCCGCGCTTGGGCGTCGCTGCCGAAGCCGGTCTGATGAATTGGGGGGACGGCGATCGCGCCCTGGAGTTGCTGGATGAGATCCGCCGCGGCACCGAGTCTGGGGCGCACCCTCGGAGATGGCGCGGTCGCCACTGGAAAAGAATTGGGCATCGAACGTGTGCCGGCTGTCAAGGGACAGGCGATGTCCGCCTATGAGCCGCGTTCGATCAAGGGTACTGGCGTCACGTACGCCACCTCACCGCAGGGTGCTGACCACACCTGCGGGCTCACCATCCGTGCCCAGATCAACCACCTGGACCCGAATGTCCAGATCGAAGTCTCGCGCAACGCGCAATTCAACATGGCGGGCTACGATACTCTGGGAGCCTGCATCTTTGCAGGGTTCGGCTATGCCGCCACCCCCGATGGTGTCGTCAAACGCCTGCTGGCAGCTCGCTATGGCTGGGATGACCTGCCTGATAACATCCTGCAGGAACTGGGTAAGCAGACCATCCGGATGGAGAGGGAGTTCAACCGGCGGGCGGGTTTCACGAAGGAAGATGACCGCATCCCGAAGTGGATGACCGTCGAGGCGCTCCCCGAGAACGGCTCCGTCTTCGATGTCAAGGACGAAGACCTGGATGGCATTTTCAATTGGTGAGTATCTTTCCGAAAAAAATCCCCGCAACTCAATTACGGGGATTTTTTCTTATGAGCGAAGGAATGAGACTATGGTTGGTATGGCGTGTTCTCCGCGAAGTACTCATGGTTATCGGCGTTTGTGATCGCCTTTTCGGGATCAGTGATAGCCAGGCTCTTCGCGCCCGTTTGACCATACACCCAGTCATCAGTGGATGCAACCACATAGAAGTGGCTCATTTCATGAATGAGCGTACCAGCCTTCGAATCGGTGCCGGTCATCGGCGCGGTCCAGAAGACTTTGCACAGGAAGATTTCGTAGGGTCTGTTGGGGTAGACGTAGGCGTAGTATCTTTTCTTGCATCCGCAGTTGAAGGTGACAGGCGCGGTGTCCATTGCGCTGCTGATGGCGGAATAATGGGTGGTGACCGTATCGTAGCGGGTTGCATTGAAAATGCCGAACCATGTTGTGAAGCGCGCACTCAGCGTGCCGGCATTGAGATAGTCAAGCGCGTTGGTGGAGTAGTTGCTGGCCTCCAGGCGGGCGGTCACAAGCGCGGCTTGTTGGGTGGTTGTGCATTTAGTGTAGGTGGTGGTGCCGGTCACATGCAGCTGGTACGATCTCGGGCGATGCGGTGCGACCTTCGATCGAAAGTTCCAGTTTATTGGAGGACAGACTTGCCACACCCTTTAGAGGATTGCCTTTTTCCGAAAGCAGGTTCCATGAGGCGACGTTGTACTGGATGGAATAATTCCCTGTTTTCGAAAGGTCGTAATATGCCCCCAGATCAAGCGTGCGGGTGAAGGATTGACCTGCCTTCAGGACCACATAGTCGCTGGCGCCTGGAGCGGGACGTTTATATAGTGCACCGGTGTAGCCCACCGTCTGTCCGTCCCGTGTGACCGAGAAGAGCGGTTCTTCGACATCTTCAAAGGCGGTGAACCATTTTAGCACTTTGGCGACGCGATTGCCGTTATTGCTGACGGTCACATTGATCAGCGCACTCTCCCCTGCACTGAAAGCGGTTTGACCGGCACTGATACTGACGGTCAAACCGGCGGGAGCCGCTTCCACACCGCCAGCCCCTGCAAAGGCTGAGATCACAAGTGCGAGTGCCAGGGTAAATACGAACAATCTGCTTTTCCACATATGAGCCTCCTCCGATTGGCGTAATGGGTTCGGTGCTGAACCCTAGCATTGATTTTACAATTTTGTAAGGTGGTGTCAAGAGGTTCAGCCAGGGAAAATCCTGCTGCGTGAATCGCCCGGTCGGCATTATACTCAGGAGAGGTAGATCCCGAATACTGGCAGGTTCGTCATGGGATATTTTACTTATCCTTGACCGTTAACCAAAAAGTCCGCCGAAGCGGACATTTTTCTGAGCCACCAAAGGGAGTTGAACTCTTGACCGGTCGATTACGAATCGACTGCTCTACCAACTGAGCTATGGTGGCAGTTTTGAGCGGCGGGATTATAAAGGATTACGGGTAATCCCGCAAGATTTTATCCCCTGGCGGCACCTTATTTATTAGGAGAAGGAACCAGAAAATGGGATTGACATGAACATCGCGATGCTTTCTTATCACACCTGTCCGCTGGCAACTCTGGGCGGCAAGGATACCGGCGGAATGAACGTTTATGTCCGTGACTTGACGCGCGCCCTGGGCGCGATGGGCATCCACGTGGATGTGTTCACGCGTTCGCAGGATGACCATGTCCCGCATGTTCTCCATGACCTGGGTTATGGCAACCGCGTGGTCCACGTGCCCTCAGGTCCGGAGATTCCCCTGCCCAAGCGGGAACTGGCGGATTATATTCCGCAGTTCGTGGATGGTGTTGACCGGTTCGCCTGTGAGAAAGGCATCCATTACGATGTGATCCACAGCCATTACTGGATGTCCGGGATTGCCGCCGTCTCCCTCTCCGACCTCTGGGGCGGGACTCCGATCCTGCACATGTTCCACACCCTGGGCGAGATGAAGAACCGCATCGCCCGCAGTCCCGAGGAACGCGAGGGCGGGTACCGCATCAAGGGCGAGAAGCAGGTGCTTGCGCGTGCCGACCGGATCATCGTCGCCACGGAAGCGGAGAAGGCGCAGTTGCAGTGGCTGTATAAGGGTGACCTTCACAAAATGGTGACCATCCCGCCGGGGGTGGATGTCAGCCACTTTTATCCCATTCCCAAGGATGAGGCACGGCAGTTCATGGGACTTTCGCGTGACGACCGCATGGTGCTTTTCGTGGGGCGCATCGAACCGCTCAAGGGTGTGGATACGCTCATCCGTGCCATGTCTGCCCTGAAGTTTCAAAGGTGGCTCATCCGGTCTATCTGGCGATCATCGGCGGTGAACCGGATGCCGACCCTGAAGAGATGACCGCCGAGATGACGCGCCTGCAAAACCTGTGCGACGAACTCGCCATGGGGCAGACGGTGGTCTTCCTGGGAAAACGCGCCCAGGATACCCTGCCTTATTATTACTCCGCGGCGGAGGTCCTGGTGATGCCGTCCTTCTATGAGTCCTTTGGCATGGTTGCACTGGAAGCCATGGCTTGCGGTACGCCCGTCATCGCATCCCAGGTGGGTGGGTTGGCTTTCCTGGTGAAGGATGGCGAGACGGGTTTCCATGTACCCGAGGGTGACCCGTCCGCCTTGTGCGACAAGTTGGCGCTTCTGCTGGGTGACCATGACCTGCGGGAAAAAATGGGGAGCACTGCCAGGACCTACGCCCAGGGATATCGCTGGGAGAGGATCGCGGACCAGGTGGCGCAGGTATATGGAAAATTACTGGAGAACCATCGATCAAGGGAGAGTTAATGAAATTGATAAGCGGTCAGCTCTGAAAGTTAAGTATAATGACGATGTTAAATTTCAGAATATAGAGGAAACATATGACAGAGGAAAGGACCTCCTTCCTTAATATCCGGCCAGGTGAACGAAAACTTGTCTTTTCCCTTGTATTTATTCTTGCCATCACAACACTTGTGCTGGAATTATCGGATGTGATCGCAACCGGGGGATTTGTCAGCAAGGTGGGTCCTCGGAATATCTTCTGGTTGTGGATCGTGGATATGGTGGTCTCGCTGGTCACTGTGAGCATTTATGCGATGGCAGTGGACCGGATGGAGCGCGTTCGCCTGACCAAGTATCTCATGCTGGCGTTTGCCATCATCTTCCTGGTCCTGCGTTTTATCTTTTCCCTGGGCACTCCGGATTGGATCTCCTATCCGGTCCTGTATATCATTACAGATCAGATCTATGCTGTTTTTCCGCTGACCTTCTGGGCAATGGTGAACGACCAGTACACTGCCGCGGAAGGCAAGCGGCTCTTTCCGATCATCACGATGGGGACGATGATCGGCTCCATTCTCGGCAATGGACTGGCGGCACTATCGGCGTGGATTCTCCGGCAGAGTGGGGATGATCCAACCTCCCTGCTCCCGTTGGGCAGCCTGATCCTGCTCCTGGGATTTGTTCTGCTTGAAGTGGTGTTCTCAAAACGAACGGTCAATGCTCGAAAATCACATGACGACACGGTTGATATCAAGCAGACCATCAACGTTGGCGTGGACTACATCAAGAACGTCCCGATCTTCACTTACCTCGCGCTGGCGATGCTGCTGTCGGGGTGGGCTTTCGCAGTGATCGAATATCACTTCCTGTATTCGGTGGACCAGGCTGTATCCCAGGATCCTCTCCAGTTCCAGGCTTTCTATGGCATTTTCAAGATCATATTGATCATCAGCACCCTGCTGATACAGGCTCTGGTCTCCGGCAAACTCATGGAGCGCATCGGGTTGAAGAGTGCCTTCATCATTCAACCGATCGCGCTCACGATCGGGGCAGTCCTTGCCTTCGTGGTACCGGGCATTTACGGGGCTGCCGGGGCGAGGTACATCGTACGGCTGGTCCAGCAATCCTGGGATGAGCCTGCGCGAAAATCCCTGGAAAACCTCATTCCGGATGAGCGCCGCGGTCGGGTGTCTGTTGTGATCGACCGCTACTTCTACGATCTTTCCACCATTGTTGCATCTCTTGTTCTTGGATTGTTGCTGTTATTCGGATCGAATGAAGCGCTATCCCAGACCATCGTATACATTTACATGAGCCTGGCGATTGTGGCATCCATCATCGCGATCTGGGCGGGTTCCCGCCTCCGCGCCAAATATGATGAGAGCATGCTCGACTGGCGCCTGGCTCGTTCCCGCCGGAAGAGTGTCTTGACGGGAATTGAATTCTGATCCCTGGAGTGGACGTGACGGAAGACATTGCAGCTCGGCTCAAGGCGGAATGGTTTGCACGTTTTGACGAGATCCTTGAAAACGGGAAAACGATACCCTCCAGCAATCTCAAGTGCCTGGAACTCTGCGAGGCTCGCTGTTGTCCACGCGTCGGCATGCGTGAGATGAGCGCTGGTGAAATTGCCAGCCCGGTGGTCGTCCTCCTTCCGTTTGAGATGGAATATCTCATCCAGAAAACAGGTGTATCGCGGGATAAATTCCGCTGCTGGCCTTTGCAGCTCACACCTGAACTGACCATTGAGGTCGGGATGTTTGACCTGGGAAAACCCTGCCCGTTCCTCGACGGGAACCTGTTCTGCCGCATCCATTCTCATAATCCGCTGGATTGCCGGACATTCCCTCTCCTCCCGTTCCGGGATGAAAATGGCAGACTTGCCTGGGGACAGGGCGAGAATTGCCCTTCATTATCCTATCTAAGCCCCAGGTTTGTTGAGGCGGTCAAAAGTGTCTGGCGCGACCTGTATCCGCTCATTCCCAAAGGAATGGTGGGATCTGTATGCCTTTGCCGATACCTGGACAGGTTGGCCGGATCCCCAAGCCAACCCGGATTTGGGTAAACCATGACTGATGCGTTCATTGCTCAACTGAAGTCTGAATGGTTTGAACGGCTGGACCGGATCATTGCCACCAGTAAAACACTCCCATCCAGCGATCTCAAGTGCATCGAGCTCTGCCACCAGCGCTGCTGTCCTCGTACAGAATTGCGCTACAAGCCATCACATGAGGTCACGAGTTCCATTGTTGTCCTCCTGCCATTTGAAATGGAATATCTGATGGAGAGAACAGGTGCCTCGCAGAAGGTCTTTCGGCGCTGGCCTTTGGCATGGTCCCATGATGTGACCATCGAGATCGGCATGTTCGACCTGGGAAAAACCTGTCCCTTCCTCACAGGGGATCTTCAATGCAGCATTTATGAATTCTATCCACTCGACTGTCGAACTTACCCGCTTCTGCCTTATCTGGATTACCGGCGTGAGTTGCAGTGGGAGTTGAGCAGTACCTGTCCTTCCAGGGAAAGATTTAACCCTGTTGTTGCGGCAAATGTCAAGCACTTCTGGCAGGATCTGATTCCTTTTCTTCCACAGGCATGGTGGGACTTGTATGATTTTGCCGACCACTGGAAGGGCTGGCCTGAGCCCGCGGAGAGCCCTGATGCCTCTTGATGTCCATGGACCGAAAGGTGCCGTGCTCCATGAGGTCCATGCCGGTGACGCGCAGCTGCTGGAGGTTGCCTGTGACCTGTTCACATCCATCTTCCCGGAGGATGTTCGCCATGTTCCCTACCTCCGTGCCTGTGCCATGGGCAGGCATCCATCCCATCCCAGGACGATGGATCATGTCTGGCTGGTGGAGCAGGGCGGGGAGTGGGTCGGGCTGAGAATATTCAGTTCCATCATCACCCGCGATTTTGGATATGGCGCTTATGTCGGATTCCTGCCGAAAGCCCGTGGGCAGGGGTTGGGCAGCTGGCTCGTTGAAAAAGTGCATGAGCAGCTCGATCTGGATGCCCGGGCAATGGGGAAAGCGGGATCGATCGGCTTTCTCGGGGAGGTGGAGAGACCCATCGACTGCACGACCGATGAAGAAAGACAGGAAGTCGAAAAACGTTTGCAGTTCCATCGACGTGCCGGGGCTATCATTCTGCCGGTCCCGTTCATTGAATCTGTGATGATCGAAGGTGTGAATTATCTTTCTCCTGAGGACGTTAAGGATGAACTGCCGCGTCCGATGTACCTGTTGTTCAATCCTTCCAGGCGCGGCAGGGAAATACCAAACCTGGACCTTGTCAGCTTTATTCTTGGTATATACTTGGATGTGTACCTGCTACCGAGAGACCATGAGTATGTTCGGCATTCCCTTTCATATCTTCTTGGAGAGTGATGCATGACCGCAACTTCCCAACCGCTACCCACCCCAAGTGATGCGAAGGTCACATTTGTAAGCCTTCGAACCAAGTTGATCCTCGCACTGGCGCTGCTGTTCGTGATCGCTTTTGCGGCTATTTTTATTTGGCTGGATAATTTTGTCACCGGGATGGCGATGACCACAGTGCGTAACGAAATTCTCGCTACTGCGAAAACTGCGGCGGCAGGCATCGATGGCGATGCGCATACTGCCCTCTTTGAGAGTGGTCAGATCGATGATCCCACCTATACCGAGATGTCATCTTTTCTCCGGTCGGTCAAGAAGACCAACCCGAGGGCTTCCGGCATGTACACCTACATCCAGTTGCCGGGTGAAACGGATCGGGTGCGCCTGGTCGTTAGTGCTGCGCTCCCGCCCGGTGCGGAGGCGGAAGCCACCGAGAATTTGAGCGAATGTATCCAGATCCCTTCCTCCTCACGACCGGCGTTGGGCGAGGAATACACCTGGATCTCACCCGCCATGCTGGCGGGCACAAAGGCCGAGAGCGTCGAAACCGAACTGTTGCCTGATGATTGGGGCACATGGCTCTCCGGGTATGCGCCCATCTACAATTCCAAGGGAGAACCGGTCGGTGCGGTGGGCGTGGACATGTGTGCTCAGAATGTGATCCTGTTGCAGCAGAGCATCCGAAAAAGCGTGATGATCGCTTTGGCAATATCTCTTGTCATCCTGATCGCGGTGGTCTGGTTGCTGGCGAATGGAGTAACACGCCCGGTCCTTGCCCTTACCAAGGTGGCGGACCGCATCGGCGTGGGCGACTATGATCAGGATTTCACCAACCTGCACAAGGATCGCTTCCATGATGAAGTGGACAAACTGGCTTCAGTTTTCGAGCTGATGGTGGGCAAGGTCTATACCCGTGAAAAAGACCTGCGCGCTCGTGTCCAACAACTCGAGATCATGATCGATCAGGGTAAACGTGAACGGGAGGTTCAGCAAATTGTCGATAGTGACTTCTTCCAGGATTTGAGGGGAAAAGTCAAGGATATGCGTGAGCGTTTCCAAAAGGAAGAATAAGGCTGACGGGACCAGGCTTTGTCAAAAAGCCTGGTCTCTTTCATTTATCCTTTCTTTACAAATCCTTTACTTATCCTTTGCAGCTTCTTTGCCTGGTGCGGATACCCTTGAGATATGTCAAAAGCGAAAATCCTTGTCATCGATGACGAACCCAGCATCATTAGACTGGTCGAAGCCTATCTCAAACCCGAAGGGTATGAGGTCCTGACAGCCTCAGACGGCGCGGCTGGTCTTAAAGCTGCGCGCGCCTTCAAGCCCGACCTGCTTATCCTGGATGTCATGCTGCCGGGTATGGACGGTATCGAATTACTCTCACATTTTGAGGCGGGAATCGGATGTCTATGTGATCCTTCTCACCGCGCGCACCGAGGAAACTGACAAGGTTGTTGGTCTTACGGTGGGCGCGGATGATTACGTGACCAAGCCCTTCAGCCCGCGCGAGTTGACAGCTCGCGTCAAGGCTGCTTTGAGACGATTGCATGTGGGACCTGGCGCAGGTGCAGAGACGCAAGTGCTGGCGTTCCGCCACGTCCGCATTGATGCAGCCGCTCGAAAGGTCACTGTCGACGACGCTCCCATCGAACTGACTGCCCTCGAGTTCGACATTCTGCGTGTTCTGGCTGAAAACCGGGGACGTGTGCTCACACGTGGACAACTGTTGGAAAAGATTTGGGGTGGGGAATATTATGGTGAATCCCGCGTGGTGGATGTGCACCTTGGACACGTGCGGCAGAAGATCGGCGATCGGTTCATCGTTACCGTCCGCGGTGTGGGATATCGATTCGAGGATGAGCCGATATGATCGCATTGATCCGACAAAAACTTGGTCTCAAATTATTTATCGCTTTTCTATCGGTGATTCTTATTGGGGCAGTTGTGCTTTTGATCACCATCCAGCTCACTACACCCACTGCGTTTTTTCGTCACATGGGGGGGATGGAAATGAGCATGGGTATGGGAATGGGACAGGGTGCAGGTCAGGGCGGGGGGCAGGTTCTATACAATGAATTTCGCAGCGGAGTAAATGAGGCATTGGGCATTGCTGCACTTGCTGCAATTGTTGTGGCTGTCGGCGTAAGCCTGGCGCTTAGCCATCGCATCATCGCCCCGCTCCAGGTCTTGAGTGCCGCCAGCCAGCGTATCGCAGAGGGGAAATATGATGAACGGGTTCCTGTGGGTGGTGTGGATGAACTTGGGCAGCTGGCTGAGAGCTTTAATCAAATGGCTGAAAGGCTGGAACAGGTTGAGAGCATGCGCCGGCAGCTCATCGGGGATGTCAGTCATGAACTGCGGACCCCACTGACTGCCATCAAAGGCTCAATGGAAGGTCTGATGGATGGCGTACTTCCTGCTGATGCAGAGACATATCAGCAGATCAGTTCTGAGGCGGACCGCTTGAGCCGCCTTGTGGATGATCTACAGGAACTGAGTCGTGTTGAAGCCCGTGCATACCAGCTGGAGATCAAGGACGTGGACTTGTCAGCACTGGTCTTATCAACAATCAAGCGGCTGACTCCGAATGCACGCCGGAGAGGTGTCTCCCTAACTTCCAGGAAGGCAGCTGAAATTTCGTTGATCCCGGGTGACGAAGATCGCCTTGGACAGGTCCTCACCAACCTCGTAGCGAATGGCATTCAATATACTCCTGAGGGAGGTGAGGTTGTCATTTCCATGGAGAGGAAAAATGGCGATATTCAGGTTGCAGTGTCCGACAGCGGTATCGGTATTCCGCCGGAGCATTTGACCGATATCTTCACACGCTTTTACCGTGTGGATAAGTCCCGTTCACGCGCCTCGGGTGGTGGATCCGGGATTGGATTAACCATTGCCCGCCTGCTGGTCGAGGCGCACGGAGGCAGGATCTGGGCGGAAAGCAAGGGGGAGGGCAAAGGAAGCCGGTTTATATTCACTCTCCCGGCAAAAAGATGAACAATATCAGCGCGGTCATACCCTATTCAGGGATATCGGAGTAGGCGGTTCTGATTACATTGAGGTGATGGTTATTTGAGGGTAGCGGTGGTCCCGAATATGTGATATTAGTGTTACGATTTATAGAATTTGTTGTATTATTGGGGAAGGAGAACTTAGGGTGAAAAACCACAGGATGAGGGTCTTGTGCTCGTGTAATGACATCCAAACCAGGAACTTGGTTTTGGATGTGTTACATGGGCATGATGATTTATCATTCGAGCTGGAACAAGCTGCTACCCCATCTGAATTTCAACAAAAGGCGAAACAAGGTGTATTCGATGTTGGGATCGTGGATTTTAACTCCCTGTCGAACGATAGATCTGCTCAACTCAAGGAAATGGGCGAAAAACTTCCCCTTGTCCTATTAATAACCATGGGCAGGCAGGAGCAGGCGTATCAAGCCTTGAGCGCTGGCTTGATAAGGGACTATGTTGTTCAATCAAAAGCAGGACTAAAAAAATTACCGTTTGTTGTGCAATCCGCAGTGCTCGGTGGAATGGGCGCGAAATCATAATCAGATCTTCCAGGGCTAAAGCCGGAGAGTGAACCGCCTGTTAACGGAAGAAATCAGGGTGAGGATGGTTCTGAACAAAAACATTCAGCATCCACATTGGAAGAAAAAATCCTGGCATTGCAGGCTCTAACCGAGATTGACAGGGACATTATGGCAGCCAGGCAAACGGGGGATATTTTGGATGTGGTTTGTAAAAGTGCGGCTTCACTATTAAAAACCCCCACCGCGATCATTGTGTCCGTGGATGACGGTAAATGGTCCGTGGATGCCACCTATGGAATAAAATCTCCGGAGAAATTTTCCAGGGAACTCAAGGAAACAACAGCCAGGGGAGAAACAATAATCCCCACCAGTCTGTCAATCAATAATGTTTCGCCTGGATCTCGCATCATACCTGAAACAATAACTCTGGAAGGTTATCAATCCATACTGGCAGAAACCTTGATCGTGGGAACAGTAAAGCATGGCGTCCTGTTGGTCATGGATAAAGACCTGCGTATGTGGACTGATAATGACAGGAGTTCTACTAAATACCCTGGCTGGTCAGGCATCAATTGCCATTGAGAAAGTCCGCCTTCTCATCGACGCTGAACGTCGCGCTGATGAATTTGCCGGTCTCTATGAGGTCTCGACCAACTTGTCGGGCGAGCGGGATCTGCACTCGATCCTCTCCCAAATTGTCGATTCGATCAGCCAGATCATGCATGTCCCCAATGTCTTTATTTATCTATACAATGACAAGGATGACACCCTTAAAATGATCATATCAAAAGGGATGGAATCTTTAACCGGTATTGTAGATTAAGATGGGTGAAGGCTTGGCGGGAAGGGTGGCTGCGACCCGAAAGCCAGTGGGAGTAGTTGATTATCAGAATTGGGACGGGAAGTTACAAACCCGGGTAGATATCCCATTATCTGCGGTTCTTGGTGTCCCTGTGCTATTTCGTGGAAGGTTGATCGGGGTGCTTGGTGTTGCCGAGAATGGCAATAACCCGAGAGTATTTTCTGAACAGGAAGAGCAACTGCTCTCCTTGTTTGCGGCACAGGCGGCAAGCGCCGTCTATAATGCTCAACTTTTCGATTCCATGCAAAGAAGTAATCTGGAGCTGGATCGGTTATATCGTGCATCGAACGCCCTGATTGAATCTGTATCCTCTAATGTGGGTGAGTTGTCTGAAAAGATAGCCCAGATAGTGGTTTCGGAATTCCAGCAAGCCAATTGCAGCGTCTGGCTTTTGGATAAGACCTTCACATCTCTGCAACGGTTAGCCATATCAGGTATGAAATCCTCCGGTTTTATTCTGAAACCTTTGACCCTGGATGGAACTGGATTGATACCGAAAGCCATGCGTGAGAAGAAGATAATCAATGTACCCGACGTGCAATCCGACCCGGATTATCTTGCTGGCTGGCCTTTGGCACGTTCTGAACTTGTCCTGCCGTTAAAAAATGGCGAGGATGTCATCGGTGTTTTGGATTTACAAAGTGATGTGCTCTCTGCATTCCAGGAAGATGATGTCAGGGTGCTTAATCAGTTTGCATCCCGTGCCAGTATGATGCTTGAACACGCCCGGCTGGCCGCAGAAACCGAACAAGGCTTGCTTCGTCTGTCCGCCTTGCATACGGTGGATATTGCCGTTGCATCCAGCCTGGACTTGCAAGTAACATTAAAGGTTTTTCTTGAGCAGGTTTCTTCCCAGCTATCAGTTGATGCCACAGATATATTATTATTGAATTCGCACCTCCAGGTGTTGGAATTTGCGGCTGGACGTGGTTTTCGTGGTATGGGTATCCGCCGGCACAGCCTGCGTGTTGGCGAAGATGCGGCTGGGAAGGCAGCCCTGGATCGAATGGTGGTTGGTGTATCTGGAATAACAAATAATAATTCCCAGATAACCCGTCCTGAACGGATCGCCGGCGAGGGATTTGATAGCGTCTATGCCGTTCCCTTGATCGCCAGAGGCAAGATGAAGGGGGTCCTGGAATTGTATTTCCGAAGTCAATTTACGGCGGATAAAGAGTGGCAGGATTTTGTGGAAACACTCGCTCACCAGGCGGCAATAGCCATCGACGATGCCCATCTATTTGAACAGTTACAACAATCCTATACCGATCTGGCTGTAGCATATAACAGTACAATTCAAGGCTGGGCTCGCTTGTTGGAATTGCGGAGAGTTGAACCAGAGGGGCATAGTCAATCCGTATCTGCGATGGCTGTGGCATTGGCGGGTATCCTGAGGGTTCCTGAACAGGATATGATGAATATCTACCGCGGGGCATTACTTCATGATATTGGTAAGTTGGCTATACCTGACAGCATTTTGCTAAAAGCAGGCAGTTTATCTGAACCTGAATGGTCCGTAATTCATTCGCACCCCGTGTTGGCGCGGGACCTGCTTATTTCCATAGATTATCTCCGGAGTGCTGCCGTTATCCCTTATGCGCATCACGAAAAATGGAACGGGAGTGGATATCCACTCGGATTGGTTGGCGCACAAATTCCCCTGGCTGCCAGAATATTCTCTGTGGTGGATGTATGGGACAGCCTGTTACACGACCAGCCATATCGCCCCGCATGGACGGAGAGCGATGCCACTGAATATATTCGATCACGATGCCGGGCAGGATTTTGATCCGATCGGTTGTTGATGCATTCCTTAACCTGATACGAGACGGTAGAAATCGCGAAATGGCTGACAAGAACGATATATTCTAACTCTTCCGGGTTTATATCGTTTTTGCAGGTTGTCAGATGGGTAAGGCTGACAGTGAGATTACCGAATTACTGTATAATTATTATGAAATCTGGTAGATACCATGTCCAGCTTCATCATTGTCGTTTGTTATCAGGAATCTGAGAGGGAAATTTGAAAGTATCGTCTCCATCGGCTGAAACCATCAGGATATTATTACTTGATAATGATCTCCTGGTGCGTGCCGGTTTCAGGCTGTTGCTGGAGGATCAATCGAAGTTTAAAGTTGTCGTAACTGAGGGAACTGAAGAAAATCGGATCACAATTAGCATCGGAGATCCAGCCGGATATCGTCCTGTTGCGGGAAAGTATAAACAAATCCATGATCCTGGATATTATTCCGAAACTTGTCTCAGTTCTCAGACAACCCCGGATTATATTAATTCCACTAAAGAGCGACTCGGAATTTATCATCCAGGCAGTAAATGGGGGAGCCATGGGCATTGTATTTGCGACACAAAAGCCCGAAGTTATTTACAAAGCGATTGAAAAAGTCCATGCAGGTGAAGTCTGGCTTGACCGGTCTTTGATTGCAAATCTGCTCACACAAAATATTCAGATACGGAAGAAGGGTTGATCCAAAAACCAAGAAGAAAGCCTCGCTCAGCGGTAGAGAGCGGGAGGTTATCGCTTTGGTGGGCGAGGGATTAAAGAATCAACAGATTGCCGATCAGCTTTTTCTCAGCGAGGTTACTGTACGCCACCACCTGACATCCATTTTCAAGAAACTTGGAGTCACAGATCGTCTCGAATTGGTAATCTATGCATACCAAAACGACTTGGCAAAATTACCTGAATAATTTGACAACTTGAATTCAAGAATTAGCTAATAAGAAAGAGCCTCATGGGGGAAACTGGCTGCGCATAGGTATACAAATAGTTACTAATCTCCCAGCAATTTCATAAGCAAATGTTGGTTAATATACGGCACAAATGAGCCATTGGTACTAGTACTAATGGGTGATAAATGCGTTGGTAAAAATAGGATTTGACGTCCATGTAGATGTATCTGTTGGTTTTGAGACCTCATCACTATAATCCAAACAACTTCGTTGAGGGCAATCGATTGCCAAGCTGACATGCCCATGCAAACATCATCCAGTTCATTCATCACCATGGAGCGCCGTAAGAAACCGAGGATTAATTGTTCCTACCCGGCGATCATTCAGGGTCGGGATGCTACTGGACGAAAATTTCGTACCGACGCGACCTTGACCAATCTGAGTGCAAATGGCTTGTGTTTGGTACTTAAGACGATGGCACCTCTTGGGAACGAACTATTTGTGCTCTTCAGATGTTCATCGACTGGACCATTGGGAAATGGGAAAGCGCCATTAATCGCTGTGGATGGGAGTATCGTCCGTTCCGTCAGTCCATCGCAGGGGACATGCACTTTGGGTGTGAAGATACAACACAGCCGCTTCTTGTAACCGATCAAATCTACTGTCAAGATTGAAGGGTCTGCCAACCATTATATGGAGAAGGGAAAAAAATGAAAAATCTGTTCCGTATTGTAAATGCTACTAGTTCTTTTCTCGTTGCTGGCTTTCTCGGTGGGTTTTGTCTCCACCCAGTCTGCCGGTGCTCAGGAACCCATTGCGCCACGTGTATGCATCCCAACTTGTAGTGAACTGGACGGGCGAATGCTGGCTGTGGCAAGCGTCGGTTATATCACCCTGGCTGGACAGACGATCTCGGTCGAGATAGCTGTTCCAGGCTCGTTGAGCAGCTTCTCGTTCGGATTTTTCGACGGGGATACAGGCGGTATGTGGGACAATGGCACTGTACCCTTGGTGTACACGTTATATGCCAATCCCAACCTAAACCACGATACGACCGTCCAGGTTGCTCAATGGACAGGAACGGAAATGGTCGATAATGCCTGGTGGGATGTCACGGTCGATCAGGTGCCTGAAGCCATGGCACCCAGTGGAGATTATTTCTATTTCCTTCAGATCGAGCTTCCGAATGCTGCAACTGTAAATGCCGTCAGCAATTTCAAGCTCCGGTCAAATTCCCCGATCGAGCTCGCGACAGATGCATCCTTTGCATATGTGATCCCGTTGAACACGATGGCGGAGTTCAACATCATCTATCCGGGTTATCAGACCAATCCTTCCGACCCCTTTACGGTGACGACCTATGATGGTGTATGGGATATGTACTTGAACGTACCCACATCATCAGCCAGGTTTAGCATTTGGGATGGTGACACGGATTATGGATCAACAGATTGTTCTTTGTATGACACGAATGATGCGGACACGCCTGATGACGTCCTGCCGGCGTGGGCGTCAGGCATATCCGATGCGCTTGAAGGCGTTGCAACAACAACTTCCTATTGCGTGGATGCTTCGTACAAGAATCATTACCGGACCCGGAGGTCAAACCTTTACCAGCGGGAATCCGGCTGATGATTCGAACAGTATTATTTATCGGCGATCCCCGTCGGTGGTGTTATAAAGTTACTGATCCCAATGGGAATGAATATCTCAATGACAATCCCTCCGGCAACCAGGAATGGGAACAGTTCCTGATTGAATCTGACTCCGGGGTAACCGCCGATTATCATGTAAGTGGGTTTTTGCCGGCTGGAATCTATCATATTCAGATGACCGGTCTGGATATGCACAACTTGAACGCCTGGCACCTCATCAGCGGAAAAGTGGTGTGTGTGTACGAGGATGGGACTCCCTGCGATCCCGTTCTGCATCCCTATTTGATCGGCGATACGATCTGGTATGACGCGAATGGGAATGGCGTTCAGGATAACGGCGAGATGGGCATCCCGGGTGTGACTGTTACACTGCTGGATTTGAATGGTCAACCCATGCCGAATGGAACGGCTGTTACGGATGCCAATGGAGAGTATCAGTTCGGTGTGGATGCAGGCACGTACAGCGTGCAGGTGAATGCCAGCAACTTTGATGCCGGAGGTGCCCTGGCTGGTATGGTTTCCACCACCGGTGGAGAGCTTCAGACCAACGAGATCACGACCGACAATGTATTCATCTACGATTTTGGTTATCGTGGTACTGCATCCATCGGCAATTTTGTCTGGAACGACCTGAACAGTAACGGCATCCAAAGCCTCAGTTTTGAACCGGCTGTTCCGGGTGTCACAGTTCAATTGCTTGGCAGTGATGGCACAACAGTACTCGCCAGCACGACCACCGATGCCAGTGGATATTACAGTTTCACGGATCTCAATGCCGGCACATATTATGTCCAGTTCTCTCTCCCTGGTTATACTTTCACAACAAAGAACGCCTCCGGATCGACAGTTGTGAATGACAGCAACGTGAACATTACCACCGGCATTACGGATGCGATTACACTGGTCGCGGGACAAAGCGACAATACGATTGATGGTGGTCTGAAGCCTGCAGTGAATTTATGCAAATACGTTGTTTCCCCGGGATTCTGGAAGAACTACTCCGCCCACATGACAGCCTCGAGATTCCAGTTAATCTTGAACGCGACACTCAGCTACAAAGGTATGACACCCGCGCAAGCAGTAAAGATTTTGAGTACCAATACCCCTTCCTTCCCCAAATTCCTGCTTGCAGCGCAGCTAAATGCAGCCTGGAATGGGAATATCAATAATCCGGCACTTGGCGGTACATTTGGGACCGGTTTATACTACTCCGGGAACAGCCCGCTAAATGGAATGACGGTCAATCAGATTCTGGCCAATGCATATCTACATAGATCGAATCCGAGCCAGGCTGAGATCGTGGCGATAAAATATCTGGGTTACGGTGGTGAGTTGGCTACTGCAAGCACCTGTCTGGTGTCACCGGGAGATACGTTCCTAAAATAAAGGGAAACCTCGAAAGCAGGACCTGAAACAGAAGAGCCGGCGATTGCCCTTACAAAGGCGACCGCCGGCTTTTATTATATGTTTTTGGCACGAGATATGGGGTTATCGTATAAGAGGCTTTCGGTGAAACTTATTGGGCGCAAGCAGACAATGGTTTTTTACCAACCTCCCTGGTCCATCAGATTCCCGTTTTTTCATGAACGGCATGTTCCAGGATCTCAAAGCCCCGCTCGATCAGATCGTGTAATCGCCGGGCATTCACCGGTCCTCCCGCCTCAATCTGTTCAAGAGAGCGAATCAGCCCACCGCGAATTCCGCTGGCGCGGTGAGCCCAATGGGAGTCCACGGCGACGCGCTCGAGGCGGGATAGCAGAAGGCGTATCAGTTCGGCGGTACGATCATCTACGGGCGAGGCCATTACTTTGACTCTCAGTTACTCAGGCTATTCGGATTTAATGATTATATTCCACTGCGCCATCGGAAATGGACGGCAATAATTGGCAAGGCTGTAAGAATCCCATCCCTTGGAAGGGAATAGAGCGGACATTCTCAAATACCCATTCATCCAATTCCTTGCGGGATATTCCAAGCGGGGTCAACAAGGTCTCAACGGCGCGCAGGAGGAGATCAACATAGCGGGATGTATCCAGGCTGGATTGGTTGGGAACAGATGGCAGATCCCAGGCGCAAACACCAGGTTGTCCCAAGCGTGTATATGAAACGCACCGCCTGACCGGGACGTAATGACTTGCCTGCCTTTTCCAATTGCCGGACGGCCTCAGCTGCGGGGGAGAAACCGCGATATTCCTCGCTGACGCGGCTCAGGGTATGGCGGATGACGAACTCGTGAAGCGGAATCCTGTGTTCGCGTACAGCGCGTATCCTCCCGCGCAAGAGCACGCGTAAACCGGGCAATATATCTGACAATTGCCCGCCGATGGGAACATTCGCCATTCGCTGGAGAATTTCCAACTGTGTGCGGGCAATGAACGGCGGAGTATCATGCCGCCTGGTCTCGATGCCGCGCATTTTTATCTCCCCGCCTTGAAAGACACCAAAGTATCGGTTGGGAACCGGCACACTTTTATTCTGACGGGAAGGCAGGAACGCAATCCATTTGTAAATCCCATCCAGCGCAATGGGCAGCCCGGTTCGATCGAGTATTTCTGTCAGCAGCATTTCAAAATCCTGGACTTTTGAACACTTACTTTTCTTTACCCACATGCCATCCACATATAGATGCAAAACTTCATATCCAAGATGCTCGGCGGCTTCCTTGGCGCGCAGCAGCGCTTCCCTGCCATAGGCGGTAACGGCCTCGTGGGCTTCAATCCGCCCGAAACGGGCATTCTTGTATCCAAGATACCCAAAGCAGGTGACGAGCAGCCATTTATGGGAGGATGCCAGTGCCTTGTATCGCTTGCGACGGACATCCCATTTTGGCATGACAAGAAGTTTCTCCTTGAGTGCGACCCGTTTTTGCAGCAAGGGTTGAAGTGTTTGCGGGACCAGCCCAGCCTCTGAACTTGCCAACGGCAGCCCGGTTTGGGCGTCATACCGCCCTGGCAGGATCGTCTCGGGCGAGATGTTGAAATGTGCCATGATGCTGGGATACATTGAAGTGAAGTCGATCTCTGCAACATCGCTGTGCAATCCGACGATGGGTTGATAAACCAAACCGCCCATATCGGCGTGGAGCAGTTCCGGGGCTGTCTTGGGGGCTTCAGCCTGTTGTTTGTGCCACGGGACCAGAATGCCCTGCTTCAGGGCGGTGATGATCTGCATGGACGAGATGCCGGTGCCCGGGGATACGCGCGCCACGGTCTGTACCGGCAGGGAGGTGACGCGCGCCAACTCCCAAATGCCTTCCAATCCATAATCGTGATACATGACCGCGTTGTAGATATCAATGTGCCACCTGCCGGACAGGTGCACCTGCGCACCGCGGTAGATCACCTGTCCATAGGCAAAATAGGAGCGGGCTGCCTTGCGATGGACGGGATGACCTGTGTCCCGATTCAGGGAAAGTGGCAGGTTGGTCTCCCTGGACAATTCCAGGAGGCGGGGCAATAGCCAGGTGTCCCCATGGGCAGTGAGCAGGAGATCGGGATCGTGGCGCGTTAGTGCTGCCTGCAGGGCGATCAGCAATGTGCGCGGCGGCGTGGATAGATCCACGCTGAAACTTTCGCCCGGTGTCTGTACATTGAGCGTCCTCGGCTCGGCGTGGGATGGGTCCACATCCGGTGTGAGTGTGATTGCGCGGAGCGGAGGCGCGGTCAGTTCCGTGTCCCAGGGTGAATTCGAGCACACTGATGGAGCGAATCCAATTGGCGTCGTCCATGGTCATGATACAACGTGCCAGCGGGAATGTTCCATGCACAGCGGCATGACGCAGTGAAAGATGCAGGTCGGAATCGTAATAGGTCAGATCAGGGTATTGACGCGAAAGCGCGGCAAAGAGCCTGGGCTGATCAGCTGGATTTTTCACCTCGACAGCCATGACCGTCACCATCCCGGTGAACAGGTCGCGCCGTTCGGTGCGGCTCAGTGAGATGGGAATTGGTTGGGATCTCAGGTGGCGCCAGGCTTCGCGCAGTTGTCCGTTTTCCCCAGCCACGTAGAAAGTAACAGGAAAGTCCTGGTGTAGTTGATGACGCCTGCCATCCTCATCCATCAACCAGAGGGTGATGCCCCCGGTTTGGTCTGGATACAGGTCAAGAAGCCAGCCCTGCCTCTCATTTGTTCGAGTCATACTGCAGCTTCTCGATCTGCTGCCGCAAGTGCATGACATCCTTGTGCTCCTCCAGCAGCATGGATAACAGGAATATTTCAAACGGCAGGGCGTGAGAGGCGTACGCCGCGGCTGCCAGGTGTTGACGGGCAGAGGCAAAGAGGTCGTCCAATATCAACTGGTCGCTGCGCCGCAGGGCGCGACGGAAGCGGGCAAATGCCTGCTCCTCCTCCAGAAACGCCTGTGTGATGGATTGAATTGTGCGTCCCATGGGATTCAGAAGAGGGAGGGTTGAATCAATTCCGGCGCAGGTTCTGCAAGTCCAAATACCTGGTCGGCTTGCTGATGGATGCGCTGGAGCAGGTGAGAACGCTCTGGCAGAAGTGGCGGGGAGAGCAGGATGATCACAGGGGCGTGCAGGCAAAGTCTTTTTACCTGGTTAAGGCAAGCATCCAGAAGGCGGTTGACCTCCCGCTCAGGAACCTGTTCATCGTAAAACGTGCCCAGCATTTCCAGCACCAGGTAGGGTTGGTGAAGGGCAGGGGTCGATTCCAACAGGGCGAGCATTTGATAACACGTGAAGGCGCGATGAATGAAGAGCCGCCTGGATGCAAGCGTGCCTTCGTTTGCATGCACCCGCAACAGCCGTGCGAAGCGATAGAAGGGGAAGCAATTACCGCCGTCCAGCACGGTGACGGGTCCATGACGGACCAGTTCCGCGGAGAGGACGGCAATCTGTTCCCTTTTGGCTGGGCTCAACGTGGCGACGACCAGACCTGCTTTGCGGAGCGCGAGGTTGTTTTCCATGCAAACAGGATAAATGGGTCGCGGAGAAAAAACAAACCCCCTATGGGGGAGTCTGTGAGCGAGGATGTGGCTTAACCCTATGGATGAGGCGGGGTTGCGGAGTTTGGTGGGTTTTGGATGCTTTCCAAAGGTGGATGTTATTCAGGCGCCCCCGGCGGGATTCGAACCCACAACCTGCTGAGCCGCTGCAGTTCCGTCCTTTTTTGTTTTCTGAAGCCAGGATTATAGTCCCGCAACTAAACCCATGGGAGGGAGTTATAAAGACATAAACCCCACCTGTAAACCAGCAATCAATTTAGTCGGCATCACTCAATAAAGCAGATATTCATATCTGCATTGGAGATTTATAAACATGAGAACTGCATTAGAAAATAAAACACACACAATGGAACAAAAAGTGCACACCACCCCGCTGGCTATTATCGGTATGTCATCCATCTTTCCCAAAGCGCATAACCTTCAGGAATATTGGGATAACATCCTCAACAAAGTCGATGCAGTCGTGGATGTCCCGGCTTCGCGTTGGGAGATCGATGATTATTATGATCCAAATCCGGCTGCCCCCGATAAAACATACTGCAAACGAGGGGCATTTATCCCCGATATTCAATTTGATCCGGCAGAATATGGCTTACCGCCGAATATTCTGGAGGTGACCGATGTCACCCAGTTGTTGTCGCTGGTGGTTGCCAAAGAATGCCTTGAAGATGCCGGGTACGGAGATGGACGGGAATTCGCGCGGGAAAACGTGGGGGTAATCCTCGGTTTTGTGGGTATCGGCAGCAAGTTGGTAGTTCCGTTAATGGCACGTCTTCAATATCCGGTCTGGGAGAAAGTTTTACGCAGCTACGGTATCTCCGCTGAAGATACCCGGAAGATCATCGAAAAAATTAAATTAGCCTATCCAGGCTGGGAGGAAAACACCTTCCCAGGCACCATCGGGAATGTTGTTTCCGGGCGGATCGCCAACCGGTTCAACCTGGGTGGCACCAACTGCGTGGTGGATGCAGCCTGTGCCAGTTCACTGGCTGCCATCCATATGGCTGCTGGTGAACTCATCGAGGGTCGAGCCGATATGATGATCGCTGGTGGCGTTGACCTGGATAACTCGATCGGTGCATACATGTGTTTCAGTAAAACGCCAGCCTTCTCCAAAAGCCAGAACCCAAGTCCCTTCGATAAAGATTCGGATGGCATGATGGTGGGGGAAGGCATCGGCATGGTGATGTTAAAACGTCTGGCAGACGCCCGGCGCGACAATGACCGTATCTACGCGGTCATCAAGGGGATCGGCACATCCAGCGACGGGCGCTTCAAATCCATCTATGCGCCGCGTCCGGCCGGACAGTCCCTGGCGATGCAGCGTGCTTATGCCGAAGCCGGTTTCAGTCCATCCACCGTCGGGTTGGTTGAAGCGCATGGGACCGGTACGATGGCAGGGGATCCCGCGGAATTCCAGGCGTTGAATGAAGTTTTCTCTGAGGACAATCCCAATGTCCAAACGATCGCCCTGGGCAGTGTGAAGTCTCAAATCGCCCATACGAAGGCGGCGGCAGGGGTTGCCAGTTTGATCAAAGTGTCCCTGGCTTTGCATCACAAGGTGTTACCCGCCACCATCCACGTCAACACCCCCAATCCAAAACTGGAGATCGAGAAAAGTCCGTTCTACCTGAATACCGAGATCCGTCCCTGGATAAAACCGACCGGCTATGCCCGCCGCGCGAGCGTCAGTTCCTTCGGCTTTGGTGGGACCAATTTCCACGTGGCTCTTGAAGAGAACGATGGTGAGCATGCCGGACCCTATCGCCTGAATTCCGCTTCGAAAGTGATCCTGGTCTCCGCTCCGACACCGGAGGAACTGCTGACGGTTTGCCAGGGATGGTCTGAAAAACTACAAGGACCGCAGGCGAGACAGGAATTTATCAACCTGGCGTCAGCCTGGACCGCCAGGACGATCCCGCATAGCGATGCCCGCCTGGGATTTGTCGCCGCGGACGAAGGTGAAGCTGCAAGGAAACTTGCTGTGGCGGGGGAACTTATCAAAACCAAGGCAAGCCATGAAAGTGGCGAACATCCCGAGGGAGTTTATTACCGCCGTGCCGGACTTGACCCGCAAGGAAAGCTCGTCGCCCTGTTCCCCGGTCAGGGTTCGCAGTACGTGGATATGGGTCGGGAACTCGCGGTCAGTTTTCCGCCGGTGCGCCAGGCGTTTGCCGATATGGATGCAACCTTCGATGCGGATGGATCGGATCCACTTTCAAAGGTGGTCTATCCTTTCCCGGTCTTTGACAAAGCCCAGAGGGAGTCGCAGTCCAATCTCCTAACCCGCACCGAGCATGCCCAGCCTGCGATCGGGACATTGAGCGCCGGACTGTATAAATTATTACAACAAGCCGGTTTCAGAGCCGACTTTACCGCAGGTCACAGCTTTGGTGAGCTGACCGCTTTATGGGCTGCCGGTGTGTACGACGAAGATGCCTTTTTCTTCCTGGCGAAAGCGCGTGGCAAAGCCATGTCCCCGCCCGCCAACCCTGATTTTGACGCCGGAACGATGCTGGCTGTCAAGGGGGATGTGAACCTGATACAAGAGGAATTAAAGCCTTCCCCGCGATCACCCTGGCGAATTGGAATTCCAACAACCAGGTGGTGCTGGCTGGGACCAAACCCGATGTGGCTGCCATCCAGGAAACCCTGGTTAAAAAGGATATTCGGTAGCTGTCCTGCCTGTATCGGCTGCTTTCCATACCGCGCTGGTCAACCACGCCCAGGAGCCGTTTGCTGAAGCGATCAAGAAAGTGAAATTTAGCGAACCGGGCATCCCTGTTTTTTCAAACACCACCGGGCAGGCGCACTCATCCGATCCGGAACAAATCCGCCGGAGCTTGAATGAGCACATCCTGAAACCGGTACGCTTCAAGGACGAGATCGAAGCCATATACTCCCAGGGCGGCAGCATCTTTGTTGAGTTTGGTCCAAAGAATGTATTGACCAACCTGGTGAAAAGCATCCTGGAAGGCAAGCCCCATGTTGCGGTGGCTTTGAATCCAAACGCAAAAAAAGACAGCGACCGCCAGTTCCGCGAGGCTGTTGCCCAATTGTGCGTTCTCGGTCTGGATTTGCGATTTTATGATGCGTACGCTCTGCCGTCCAAACCATTTTCCGAAGCGAAGAAATCACCCATTAGCGTCATGTTAAATGGCGGGCTTTACCTGACAGATAAGACGCGCAGTGCCTTTGAAAACGCTGTGGCACAAAAGGACAGCCTGGACCTGGTCGCAACCCGCATGGAACCGATGTCGTACTCACCAGCAGTTGAACAGCCTCAGGTTCAGGACCCACCCACCAGGTCCTCCCGGACCGCACAGGATGGAGTGGGTAATATGGCAAATCAGTTTCAGGTCTTGCAGGATGAGTTGTTGAAAGCCCATAATCAATTCCTGTCGAATGATGGTGAATATATCCGCCTGTTCGGTCAAATCACCAAACAGGAACTTGACCTGCTCTCCGGCAATTCGTCTCAACAAACACTGGAGCAGATCAATACTGCGCTGCAAACACTGGATCGCAGCCTGGCGCAGTTCCACAATCATCAAGCTGAGACGCTGCGCGTGCATGAGCAGTATTTACGCAACCAGACGGAACTGGCTAACAGCCTGATGCTGGTGCAGAATAATCCTGGGGTCATGAATGGGTCTTTGCCCGTCGGCAGGCTAACCGAAGTATCGCCCAGCCCCGCTCCTCTCCCGGTACCGGCAAATGACCGTTCCAGTGGGAGCGAATATTCCCCCGTGGAATCAACCCCTGTTCCAGTTCCTGCTGCCCCAGTTGCCACCCTCCCGGCTATCAGCCCTGAAACCTTAACTCGATCCCTGCTTGAAATTGTCAGCGAGAAGACCGGATATCCCACCGAAATGCTCGAGCTGAACATGGATATGGAAGCCGACCTGGGAATTGATTCGATCAAACGGGTCGAAATTCTCGGCGCAATGCAGACGCGCTACCCGGAATTACCCAAGGTGGATACGGCCGTTCTTTCCGAAATGCGCACTCTGGGACAGATCGTTGATCAAATGGTGGTTTCCGCTCCTGCAGCGCAGGTTTCCGCACCACAATCAACTCCGGCGGAAGAGCAGGCTTCGGTTGTGACGGCAGCCATCCCCAGCCCGGCAGGCGTCAGCGTGGAAACTGTTAAACAGGCGCTGCTTGAAATTGTCAGTGAGAAGACTGGCTACCCCACCGAAATGCTCGACCCCGGAATGGACATGGAAGCTGACCTGGGGATCGACTCCATCAAACGGGTGGAAATATTAGGCGCGCTGCAGGTCCGTTTCCCTGAATTGCCAAAGGCAGATACGGCCGCGCTGGCTGAATTACATACTTTGGACCAGATCACGGGATACTTGACCTCGGTCGCACCGGCAGGGACAGGGACCGCAGCACAGGTTCAACTGGCAGCAGAAGAACACCAGGCTGCATCGACAAACCAGATGGACCTCCCGCCGCGCGGCGTGGTGGCGTTGAAATTGCTTCCGTCTCCAGACCACCTGGATATGGTCTTTCCAAAAGAGCGAACCTGCATTTTGATGGACGGCGGCACTGACCTGACCCCGGCACTGGCAAATGCGCTCTCCGCGCAGGGCATGAAAGTCGTGGTGATGGCGTTGAACAATGCGATGGTCGGCAACCAGAAAGCGATGCCCGGGAACATCCAGCGTGTGCTGATGGAAGACCTGACCGAGACCGGTATTAAAAACACCCTCGAGAACCTTCAACAGGAATATGGTCCGGCGGGTATGTATATCCATCTGGATCCGCAAGGGACATCCGCCGAGGTCTTCTCGGAGAACGAAGAAACGGTCGCGCGTACCGCTTTCCTGGTGGCGAAACATCTCATGAAAAACCTGACCGAAGCTGCCCGGCTGAATTACGCCGCATTTATCACCGTCACGCACATGGATGGGGAATTCGGTCTGAACACTTCCGGCTATTTTGAACCGGTCAGCGGCAGCCTGTTCGGTCTGGTGAAAACCCTGAACCTGGAATGGGACAAAGTCTTTTGCCGTGCTATCGATCTATCCCCGGAATTCAATATACCCACAGCAGTCGAACACATCATGGCTGAACTTCACGACCCAAACCGGTTGATCAGTGAGGTTGGTTATAGCAGCAAAGGTCGTTTTACCCTGGTGGTGGACCAACCCGGATCGGAGATTTAGTTATCATGGTTGGAAAAACGTTGATCACGCCTGAGACGGTCGTCCTGGTGAGCGGTGGAGCCAGGGGTATCACTGCCCAGTGTGTCATAAGATTAGCCCGGCATATCCCCTGCAAATTCATCCTGATGGGACGCACACCAGTCAACGATCCTCTACCGGAGTGGGCACTGGATTGTCCGGAGGATGCCGAACTCAAACGCCGTGCCATGACCAGGCTTGTCTCCGATGAAAAAAAGGCAACCCCCCAGGCTGTCGAGAAAATATTTCACCAGATACGCGCCCAGCAGGAGGTTGAAGCCACGCTCCTGGCGATACGTCAAGCCGGGGCAGTCGTGGAATATTTGAACCTGGATGTTACCGCGCCCGTGGAGACCTTACAAAAGGAACTGACCGGACCGATCCAGCGGCTCGGAAAGATCAACGGCATCATTCACGGGGCTGGCACACTTTCGGACCGCAGAATTGAGAAGAAGACCATCCAGGATTTCCTGACCGTTTTTGCTCCAAAAGTGGTCGGTTTGCGCAACCTGTTGGAGGTCGCTCCAGCCAGCCAACTCGACTTTTTAGTCCTGTTTTCATCGGTGGTGGGCTTCTTCGGGAATATCGGGCAGGCGGACTATGCCATGGCTAATGAAGTGCTTAATAAAGCCGCCTACAAGATCAAACGGGAGAACCCGACCTGTCATGTTGTATCCATTAACTGGGGTCCGTGGGACTCAGGGATGGTCACACCCGAACTCAAACGCGCCTTTGCCGAACGCGCTATGAGCGTGATCCCGACCGACGCAGGGGCGGAAATGTTGGTAAAAGAGATCACCTCCAAACACACTGTGGATGACCAACCCGTACAGATCGTGGTGGGTAAACTTCCAACGCGCGAACCCAGCGATATATCCGGCGAACTGCAAAAATTTGAGATCCGCCGCCACCTCAGCCTGGACGCCAATCCATTTCTGCTCGACCACCAGATCGGATTACACCCGGTACTGCCTGCAACCTGTGCCGCATCCTGGACTGCGAGTGTCTGCGAACAGCTATTTCCCGGATTTACTTTCCACCTGATCGAGGATTTCAAAGTGTTGAAAGGGATCGTTTTCGATAAAAACCTGGCGCAGGAACACATCCTCGAACTGAAGGAAATTGAGAAGGTTCCGGGAGAAATGGTGAAGTTCGCCACCCGCATCTGGAGCAAAAATAAAACCGGTCGTCCGATATACCATTACAGCCTGAATGTGACTTTGCTGCGGGAAATGCCGCCAACGACAATTCACCAAGTGGATCGACAGATCTCTGGTGGGACAAACGAAGGTGTCCTGGGCAAAATCCTTTATGAGGATGGCACACTTTTCCACGGACCCTCCTTCCAGGGCGTGCAACGCGTCACCAGCCTGGGAGAAGACCGGTTGATCCTGGAATGCCTGCTCCAGCCGATTCCCCCTGACCGGCAGGGACAATTTCCTTTGCAGACCTACAACCCTTTTATATATGATGCGATCGTGCAATCGTTGCTCATCTGGGCACAACGTTATTACCAGGCACCCTGCCTGCCATCGCATCTCGTCAAATTGGAACAATTCCGGGCAATTCCATTCGGCGCTTTAAGTCTCGTGGATATGAAAATCGTCTCCCATAATCAGACATCCGTCGTTGCAGATATTATCGTTACCGATACACAGGGGGAGGTTCTTTGCAAATTTACCGGTCTCCAGGGAACGATCAGCCCGGCATTAAAACGATTTATTGGCAAGGAAAATATGGCTGTACCCGCCGGTGAAAGATGATCCGGTCTCTTGACCAAATCACCAACCTGGCAATTGTCGGGATCTCGGTCCTCGTTCCGAATGGGGGAGGCATCGGCGAGTTCGGCAGGCTTGTGTATCGCGGCTTGCCTGTGACCGGTCAGTTTGGGGATGGGCAAACTCTCGACGCCGCGATCGTCGAGGCGATCCAACAGGCTTGCGGGCAGGCAAATACCAAGACCGGTCAGGTGCCAGTCATCAGCCTGTCCCCGTCGATAATTCCCATCCTGCAGGCGCATGGAATTGGGAGCCGGGTTCAGGATGTTTCAAGTGTGTCGGATGCCCTGGTGATGGCATCAGACTGGTGTGAGAGCAGCGGTGACGATGTTGTACTGCTGGTCGAAGTCCAGGATGACCCACAGGCAGTTTGTGCGCTCCTGGTAACGGAGAGCAAGTCTGCCCTGGATAATGCCAGATCGATCTACGCGTTAATAACGGGCGCTGCCAGAGCAGACGGCATTCTAAATGCTGCAACCATCTCCGCCACCATCCAGGAGGCGCAGGAATCTCCGGGATCCCACCGGAAGCAATTGGATTGATCGAGGCGGCAACCTTAACAAGCACGGAAATCCGTCCCGATGAGGCGGCGAGGAATGCTGGGCGCGTTCGGCATGAAGCAGCCGTTGAGGTGTGCACTCGACCGCGCTTATCCGGGTTTGCTTGGGGTTGTGAAAACTGCCTGGTGTCTTTCGCAGCGCGTCATTCCTGGCGTTCCTGGCTGGGTTGGACCAGGTCAGCCCGAAATTTGGGTAGATTCACCGTTTTACGTGCCGACCGAATCGCGTGCCTGGTTTACCCCTTCCAGCCAAAGCAAGCGTCATGCGGGTTTGAATCTCCTGGAGGCGAAAGACCGTTTTACGCATATCCTTTTCTGTGACGCTGCCTCTCCTGCTCTCCTTCGCCCTGAAGCACCGAGGCGGGAGACCTTGCGTCTATTCCCGTTCGCGGCTAATTCGGTCAGTCAGTTGCTCGAAAAGATGACGGTACTGCAATCGAAATTAACCGCCGGGGCGAACCTGGCAGGGGTCGCGCAGAGCGCATATCAACAATACCTGGTGGAGAAACCCTCCGCGGAGCATGTAGCCTGCCTGCTCGGTTCAACCCCCGACGAACTTCTGCGTGAAATTGGGTTTGCCATGAAAGGCATCCCAACCGCATTTGAGAAGCAGCTGGACTGGCATACCCCGCTGGGGAGTTGCTTCACGCCGCGACCGCTTGGCAAAGAAGGTAAGGTGTCCTTTGTCTATCCCGGGGCGTTCAATTCCTACCCCGGCGCAGGGCGCGACCTCTTCTACCTTTTCCCGAACCTTTACAACCATATCTCCGGGCTCACCGGCGATATTGGCGATCTGCTTAACGAACGGCTGTTGTACCCGAGGAGCATGACCGCTCTGACCTCCACCGACCTGGCAGACATTGAAGCCCAGTTGACCACAGACCCGATCACGATGCTCATTTCGGGAAGCTGCCTGGCAGTTCTGTATACCGATGTACTTAGGAACGTTTTCGAGATCCATCCGGCAAGCGCGTTCGGTTACAGCCTGGGTGAAATCAGCATGCTGTTTGCCAGCCGGGTATGGATGGAGGCTGACCAGACCAGCAAAGCATTGAGGGAGTCTCCACTCTTCCGCACACGTCTTAGCGGACCTCAAAACGCAGTACGTGAATTTTGGAACCTGCCCACCCGGAACGAAAGCGATCCGCACGAGCCCCTTTGGATGAATTACCTGCTGATGATAGGTCCTGAAAAAGTTAGAGAAGTGCTGCCAGATGAACCGCGTGTTTATTTGACCCATATCAATACACCCAACCAGGTGGTCATCGGCGGCGATCCTGCCGTGTGCCGAAGGGTGATCAACAAACTGAAAAGCAAGTCGATCCAGGCGCCATTCAATTACGCCATCCATTGCGAGCCGATCCATTCTGAGTACGGAACCCTGACCGAACTGCATTCCGTCCCTGTAGTGAACCAGCCTGGCATGACCCTTTTCTCTGCCGCCACTTATCAACCGATGCCCATTGACCGGCAAAAGATCGCTCAACAGATCGCCCATGAATTATGTAATTGTCTTGATTTCCCCCGCCTGATCCATTCAGCCTATAACGATGGAGCGCGGGTCTTCATTGAACTGGGTGCGGGAAGTAATTGCGCCCGCTGGATAAACGACACTTTGCAGGGTCAGCCGCACGCCGCTTATTCGATCAACCGCAAGGGAGTGGATGACCACACTTCCATCCTGCGTCTCATAGCCCGGATGGTCTCCCAGCATGTCCCGGTCAATCCAAGCGTACTGTACCAGGATTAGTGTCATGCAAATATTTACTCCCGAAAACATCGTTGAGAATTACCTTAAATGGTGGGATGGACACGCCCGGCAGACCGGGCAGCTCCACAACCGCTTCCTGGAAATGCGCCAGGCGGGACTGCATCATTTGGCAGGCAGCATCGAACAACAGTTGGAATCCTTCCGCCGGACCGATCCCGGAGTTATAGCACGCACTGCTCTTTAGCCTGGATGATCTGAATGAGTTTGCCACCGGCTCCGTGGTGAAATGCCTCGGACAGGAATATGCTGTTTATGCAGGGCGCCGCAGCCCGCGCATCCCGAACAGCGAACTTCTGTTGATGAGCCGCATCCTATCCATCCAGGGGAAGAAGGGCGAGTTCGACCAGGTATCCAGCATCGTTGCAGAATACGACGTTCCAGTTGATGCCTGGTACTTTGAGGGCGAACCGGTCGGCAGGCTGCCCTATTCCATCTGCATCGAAGTGGCACTTCAGCCGTGCGGTTTTCTCTCCGCATACCTGGGAACGCCATTGCGTTTTCCCGAGGTTGATTATTACTTCCGTAATCTGGATGGCGAGGTCGTGTTTCAACCATCTGGTGGATGCGCGCGGCAGGACAATCCACGCCCGGGCGGAGCTGCTCAAGACCATCTTTTATGGCTCCACCATCATCCAGCATTTTTCCTTCGAATTGACGTGTGATGGGCAAACATTCTTTGAGGGAAAATCATCCTTTGGATATTTCTCCAGCCGAGGCAATGGCAGGTCAGGCTGGGTTGGATGGCGGGAATACCGTCCTGCCCTGGCAAAGACAGGCTGGGCAGGAAAACCAGATCGTCCCCATACAAGGGACGGCTTTGGATGCAGTCCTGCCGAAAGGGAAACTCCACCTGCTGGACGAGGTGGTTACAAATAGTAGCCCAGGCATCCACGAGGAAGGATACGTATATGCCAACCGGCGTAACAACCCCCAGGATTGGTTTTATGCCTGCCATTTCCATGAAGACCCGGTGATGCCCGGCTCACTGGGAATAGAAGCCATCCTCCAGGCAATGAAGGTTTTTGCCCTGCAGCACTCAAAGGAATCCGCGACCACAGACCTGGTCACCGGGCAAAGAATGGAGTGGAGATATCGCGGTCAAGTATTACAGCACCACCGGCAGATGCAGTTGGAAGTCCATTTCCATAAAACGCAGCTTATTGGAAAGACAAAAATATTTACAGGTGATGCCAGTCTTTGGGCGGACGATTTCAGGATCTATGAAGTCCGGAATTTGGCGCTCGCCATTGAGGAATAACAGGATCGATCATGAGCCAAAATTCAACGAATAATGCTGTCAATGCAGTTCACTGCTGAACGTAACAGGTCCAGGCTTGATGGCGTAGTGGATCTAAACCAGGCAGTATTTGAACGCCAGGCAATTGGCAGATGTTTGAGCGCCATCAACCTTCCGCTCCATGTGATCGAACAGGAAGGCAGGATCGGCTTGCTATCAGTCGATTGCGACGAGCAGGCTTTTCAGAAGCAAGCCGGTACACGTTACATCACAGGCATCCCAGCCCTGCCCATCGAGGACCTTGGAGATGATGGTTTCAAGAAAACCTACCGGGTGCGCTGTGCTTATTACGCCGGATCGATGGCAAACGGGATCGCTTCTGTCGAATTGGTGGTGGCAATGGGCAAAGCCGGTTTGCTGGCCTCCTTCGGTGCAGCCGGGCTGGGTCGCCCTCAACTGGAATTTGCCATCCAAAAAATCCAGGCTGCCCTGCCGGATGGTCCATATGCGGCAAATCTGATCCACAGCCCCAGCGAGGACGCACTCGAAAGGAACGCAGTGGATGTTTACCTCCAGCACGGAGTGCATGTGGTGGAGGCATCCGCCTTTATCGATCTGACACCCAGTATCGTGTATTACCGGGTGGCAGGATTGAGTCAGTCCGGCGATGGCAGAGTGCAGATCGGCAACCATGTCATTGCCAAATTGTCCCGGCGCGAGATCGCCACCAAATTCATGCAGCCAGCTCCGGAAAAAATCCTGCAACAACTGGTAAGCGAAGGGCGCATCACTCCACAGCAGGCCGAACTTGCCAAACAGGTTCCGATGGCAGACGATATCACCGTCGAAGCCGATTCAGGCGGACACACCGATAATCGTCCGCTGGTATGCCTGCTCCCCACGATGCTGGCTTTGCGGGATGAAATCCAGGCAAAATACAACTACGCTGTTCCGGTGCGGGTTGGGGCAGCCGGCGGCATCAGCACTCCGGCTTCAGCCCTGGCCGCGTTCATGATGGGTGCAGCATACGTCGTCACCGGTTCGATCAACCAAGCCTGCGTTGAGGCCGGCACATCCGAGCACACCCGACAGTTGCTGGCTCAAGCCGGCATGGCGGACGTGGCGATGGCTCCCGCCGCGGACATGTTCGAGATGGGTGTGAAAGTACAGGTGCTGAAGCACGGCACACTCTTCCCGATGCGCGCCCAGAAACTCTATGATCTTTATTCGCGTTACGACTCGATCGAAAAGATCCCGGCGGACGAGGTTGAGAAACTGGAAAAGCAGGTATTCAAACGGGAGCTTGAATCCATCTGGCAGGATACCGTCAAGTTCTTCAGTGAGCGTGACCCTGCCCAGATCGAACGCGCCCAGAATAATCCCAAGCGCAAGATGGCATTGATCTTCCGCTGGTACCTGGGTCTGGCTTCACGCTGGTCCAACAGCGGTGAAAAAGGCCGCGAGATGGATTATCAGATCTGGTGCGGTCCCAGCATGGGCAGTTTTAATGACTGGGTACGCGGCACATATCTTGCCGAACCCGAAAATCGTCGGGTCGTCGATCTGGCACTCCAGATCCTGACCGGGGCAGCCTGCCAATATCGCCTGCAAGCCTTGAAGCTCAAGGGTTTGCGGATTCCAACCGACCTCGAACAATACCGCCCGATGGAGCCACTCCTGAAATGATGATCAGAAGCTGGCGCGAACTGCCCCAAAAACCAATCCTGCCCCACGGCGCATGCCATCTCTGGCTTGCCCGGTTGGATGAAGAGCGCCAGGATGACCTCCAGGGATTCCTCTCTGAGGACGAACGTCTGCGTGCCAGGCGTTTGCGAAATCCACAGAGCGCGGATCGGTTTATTGTCGGGCGCGGGATCCTGCGTGTCCTTTTGGGTGCTTACCTGGTTTCCGAGCCGGAAAAACTCGTCTTCCACTATGGTCCGCATGGGAAACCAGAGTTGGCAGGCGGGATACCAGCATTTAATGTTTCTCATTCCGGAAGCTTGATGATCATCGCGGTTGCAAATGGTTTTAACGTTGGCGTGGATATCGAAGAGATACACCCGCTCAGCGACCTGTCAGCCACTGCCTCGATTTTCCTTTCGCCGGATGAGAGTGTTGAACTCGAGGGTTTGCCTGCCGACAGAAAACTGGAACACTTCTATACCTTGTGGACCTGCAAGGAAGCCCTCTTGAAAGCGCATGGAGTTGGTCTTTCCGGTCCCATGAGGAATATTTTGACGACATTTCGCCAACCCAATCCGAAGGGTGATCGGCAAAATGGCTTTATTAAGAACAAGCGGTTAACTTTGCTCGAACCCGCGCAAGGGTTTACGGGAGCGTTGGCTTGTTTGTAACCGCCATCCAAGGAAAAAACATGACGAATGAATTTGATTTGAAACTGGATGAACTGCACTCTGCTGCGGTATTGGGAGGCGGTGCCTCCCAGATCGATAAACAGCATGCCAGGGGAAAACTGACAGCGCGTGAGCGGATCGAAATGCTCCTGGATCCCGGCACGTTCACTGAAACTGGTTTGTTTGTCTCCCACCGCGCCGTTGGTTTTGGCATGGAAAAAAGCCATCCAGCCACCGATGGAGTGATAACCGGATGGGGCAAAGTTGACGGGCGGCTGGTCTATGTGTTCGCCCAGGATTTCACCATTTTGGGCGGTTCCCTGGGTGAGGCGCACGGACGGAAGATCGCCCAGTTGATGGATCTTGCCTACCAGAACGGTGCGCCGCTGATCGGTCTGAACGACTCGGGTGGGGCACGCATCCAGGAGGGCGTGGACTCGCTGGCATCCTACGGTGAAATTTTTTACCGCAATACGCGCGCTTCCGGCGTGATCCCGCAAATTTCCGTGATCATGGGTCCCTGTGCGGGTGGGGCGGTTTATTCGCCGGGGATCAACGATTTCATCCTGATGGTCAACCAGAATGCCTATATGTTCATCACCGGTCCCGAGGTGGTTAAGGCAGTGACCCATGAAGACGTTGACTTTGACTCGCTCGGCGGTGCGGAAGTTCATGCAAAGAAAAGCGGTGTGGCGCATATCACAGCCCCTGATGAGGAGTCCTTGCTGGGACAACTGCGTTGGTTGCTTTCGTATCTACCGTCCAATAACCTGGCGCCGCCACCTCGCACAGGCTCCCTCGGACGACCCGCGCCGTCTCATCCCGAACCTGGAGCAAATCGTCCCGCTCGACCCACTACGCCCCTATGATATGCATGCGGTTATTGAGGCGATCGCGGATGGGGGGGAATTCCTGGAGATACAACCAGATTACGCCGAAAATATCCTGGTTGGTTTTGTCCGCCTGGACGGTTATCCGACAGGGATCGTTGCCAACCAACCCGGGCACCTGGCAGGTGTGCTGGACATCAATGCTTCCGACAAGGCGGCGCGCTTTATCCGTTTCTGCGACGCTTTCCACTTTCCCCTGGTCACGCTGGTGGACACTCCCGGATTCCTTCCCGGCAGCGAACAGGAACATGACGGTCTCATCCGGCATGGGGCAAAACTGATCTACGCCTATTCCGAGGCCACCGTTCCTAAAATTGCCGTGATCCTGCGAAAAGCCTATGGCGGAGCTTATATCGTGATGAGTTCCAAGCACCTGCGCTGCGACTATAACCTGGCCTGGCCGCAGGCTGAGATCGCGGTCATGGGACCGGAAGGCGCGGTGAAAATTGTATTCCGCAAAGAAATCAGTGCCGCCAGCGACCCGCTGGTCATCATGGACGAATATATGCGCAAGTACCGTGCGGAAATTTCCAATCCATACCTGGCTGCTTCGCGCGGTTACCTGGACGATATTATTCCCCCGGCTGAAACCCGCCTGCGGCTGATCGCGGCGCTGGAAAGCCTTCGCGAAAAACGCCAGGAAACCCCGGCGCGCAAACATGGGAACATCCCGCTCTAGGAGGTAAAGCGATGAAGGTACTGGTTGCCAACCGGGGTGAGATCGCTGTGCGTATCCTGCGCGCCTGCCGTGAATTGAGTTTTCCGAGCGTGGCGGTTTTTTCGGAAGCGGATGCGCAGGCTTTGCATACCCGGTATGCGGATGAGTCCGTATTCATCGGCTCCACGCCAGCCAGTGAGAGTTACCTTAATATTGAAAACGTGCTGGCTGCCGCTAAAAAATCCGGGGCTGACGCGATCCATCCCGGCTACGGATTCTTGTCCGAGAACGCAACCTTTGCCCAGGCGGTGGAGGATGAAGGTTTGATCTTCATCGGACCGAGCCCTGACACGATCTCATCGACCGGGGATAAGCTGCTCGCCAGGCGCGTGGCACGCGAGGCGGGCTTGCCCATCCTGCCCGGACCGGACGAGCCGGTGGCTGACGAGATCCCGGAGAGCCTGCTCGAGAAGATCAAATATCCCATCCTGATCAAAGCTGTTGCCGGCGGCGGTGGGCGCGGCATCCGCCTGGCACACCGGCGTGACGAATTGGAGCAGAAGGTGGCGGCTGCCAGTCACGAGGCTCAGGCTGCCTTTGGTGATGGCACCGTTTATTTCGAACCACTGGTGCCGCAGGCCAGGCATATCGAGATCCAGATCATCGGGGACGGGTTCGGGCGGATCCTGTGCCTGGGAGAACGCGAGTGTTCCATCCAGCGCCGGAGGCAAAAAATTATCGAGGAATCCCCCGCACCCAGCCTCAGTCCCGACATGCGTCATCAGCTTTACGAAATGGCTCTCAACCTGGGGAAGGCGCTGAATTATCGAAGCCTGGGTACGATCGAATTCCTGCTGGGTGAAGACGGCTCCTGTTATTTTATAGAAGTAAACCCGCGCATCCAGGTGGAACACCCGGTCACCGAAATGGTCACCGGGATCGACCTGGTGGGCACCCAGCTCAGGCTGGCGGAAGGACAACCGTTCAAATACGCACAGGAGGACATTAAAATCCGCGGCTCTGCCATCGAAGCACGCGTCATTGCCGAAGACCCCGAAAATGGCTTCATGCCCTCCACCGGGGAGATAACCTTTCTAAAAGAAGCCGGGGGACCGGGGATCCGTATTGATTCAGCCCTATACACGGGGATGCCGGTCACGTCTGATTACGACTCGTTGATCGCAAAAGTGATCGGCTGGGGAGAAGACCGTCAAACTGCCATCCGCCGGCTGCGCAGGGCGTTGGGTGAATTCGAGATCGGCGGAGTTTGTACCGATATCGGCTTTCTGATCCAGATCATCGACTCCGATAGTTTTATCCAGGCGAGAGCCAATACCACTTACCTGGAAACATTTGTCCCGGTCATTTCCGAAAGCGACGAACAACTGGAGCGGGATATGGCGCTCGCAGCGGCGTTTCATGAAGACCAGGCGCGCACAAGTCAACCCGTCAGAGCTCTGCAAACTTCTTCCAACGAATGGCGGATGCAAGCCTGGCGCGAGCAAATGCGCCAAAGAAATGGAACACCATCTCATAAGGACGGACTCTCCCTGCCCTTGTAATTGGTGGTGAGGATAAATTCGGAATAATCATGAGCATCTACTATGTAACGGTTGGAAAAACCGAATACCGGGTCGAGATCGACGGTAAACAATACAAGATAAATGGGGAACTTGTGCAAGCCGCCCTGGTCTCTTTGAAGGAATCCGGCAAATACCTGTTGGATGGTGTTAAACATAAGACCGAAATCCATATCGTGCCGCGGGGTAACAGCCAGTACTCACTCAATGCAGGCTGGCGGCATGTCATTGCAAAAGTGGAGCAGAGCAGCAACCGTTGGAGGCGTAAAACCAGGACAGCCAGTAATGGAAACCTGACGGCACCCATCTCGGGCATCGTGATCAGCGTACATGTTGTCCCCGGCGACACTGTTGTCCCAGGACAGTTGCTGGCTGTGCTGGAATCGATGAAAATGCAAATGGAACTACGCTCCGCATGCGCCGGTGTGGTGGAGTCGGTCAACGTTCAGCCCAAAACCCAGGTCGCCAAGGGCAAACTGCTTATCAAGATAAATTCCGGGGAGAACTGAAAATCTGATGGTGAAGCAACAAAGGCAGACGCTGCAGTAGCTGTAAGGTAGCCGTCGTAAAAATGAGCCTCCAATTTCGGAGGCTCATTTTTATACGTATGTGGGATATTTTCAATAAAAAACCCGATATTTAGGCGCCCCCGGCGGGATTCGAACCCACAACCTACTGATTCGAAGTCAGGCACTCTATCCATTGAGCTACGGGGGCACGGGCGGGATTATACCCAAGAAACCTGAAATTAGTGGTGGGATTGCCGGGATGGTGGAGCGTGGATACCAGCCTGCCGTTGTTTCATCTCCTTGCCTAACGTGCCAATCCCACGTAGAATTACCGCATTCTCCCGTACGCTGGGATGGCATCCTGCTGAAAAAAGGAAATGTCATGAAGGATTTAAAAAACTTCGGCGAGCGTGTTGTTGGCAATCTGGAAAAAGTGATGGTGGGGAAGCACGATACCGTGGAAATGGTTGTTATTGGATTGCTGTGCCAGGGACATGTCTTGATCGAAGATGTGCCCGGTGTTGGTAAAACAGTATTGGCGCGAACGCTTGCCCGTTCCCTGGATTGTACTTTCAGCCGGATCCAGTTCACCCCGGACATGCTTCCGAGTGATGTGACCGGGGTTTCCATTTATAACCAGTCGAAAAAGAAGTTTGAATTTCGTCCCGGTCCGATCATGGGGCAGATCGTGCTGGCAGACGAGATCAACCGTGCCACGCCCAAGACGCAGGCTGCCCTGCTGGAGGCGATGGAAGAACGCCAGGTGACGGTGGACGGTGTAACCCACAAACTGGAGCAACCGTTCATGGTGCTCGCCACTCAGAACCCGATCGAATATGAAGGTACTTTTCCGCTGCCTGAAGCGCAATTGGATCGCTTCCTGTTGCGCGTTCGGTTGGGGTATCCTACCATCCTGGATGAAGTCCGGATCCTTGAAGAACAGCAACTCCGGCACCCGCTCGAGACGCTTAAGCCTGTCGTGAAAACAGACGAGATCCTGGATGCTGCAGCCACCATTCGGAAGATCTTTGTATCTCCGCAGGTGAAACGCTACATAGTGGACCTGACTCGCAGGACGCGCGAAAGCGAGGATGTATACCTCGGCGCCAGCCCGCGCGGCTCACTGGGACTCTTCCGTTCGGCACAGGCGCGGGCTGCCCTGCTGGGGCGGGATTTTGTCCTGCCTGATGACGTGAAAGCGATGGCGGTGCCGGTGCTTGGACATCGAATCATTGTCAGTCCGGCGGCGCGCTTGCGGGATCTGAGCGCGGACCGCCTGGTCGAGGAGATCGTGCATTCCCAGCCATCACCCGGAGGCGATTTCAAGTCTGGCGCACCAACGAAAGCCCGGAAGGAAACAAAATGAAAGCCGGGCGCGTCCTGGTCGCCCTTCTATTCATCATTGGCTTGATTGGCTCACTCATCAGCGGGGCGGCGATCTATACGCGCCTGCTGTACCTGAGCCTTTTGATCGTGCTGGTTGCATATCTCTGGATGCGGCTCTCGGTAGTGGGGCTGAAGGTCCACAGGCATGCGCGTCTGCAAAAAGCCGGAGCGGGGGATGTATTTGAAGAGCATTTTGAAATTCGCAACGACAGTCCGTTTATTTCTTTCAATGCCGAGATCGTCAACGAGTCCCTCATGCCGGGGTCGTCGGGGTCGCGTCTTCTCACCCGGATCGGCGGGCATCGCGCGATCACCTATCTTTCCCGAACTTATCTCACCCGGCGCGGACGCTTTCCATTGGGACCCACCACCATTTTGAGCAGTGATCCATTTGATCTTTTCCGCATCAGCCGTCACTTCCCGGCTGAGGAATCACTGGTGGTTTTACCGACCATTTACGAGATCTCAGCGTTTCCTGCCGCACCCGGGATACTGCCAGGTGGTCGTACGATCCGGCGAAAATCGTCGGATGTGACCCCTCACGCTGCAAGCGTACGCGAATATGCGCCGGGTGACCCGCTGAAAAGCATTCACTGGCCGACGACCGTACGCCGTGATAAGTTAATGGTGAAGGAATTCGAGCAGGATCCGCAGGCGGAGGTCTGGATATTCCTGGATCTCCAGGATGGCGTACATTACGCGAAACCATATACACCCCCGAAATTTTTTGCCACACAATTATTGTATGGCAAACCGTCCAAATTCATCCTGCCGCCTTCTTCGCTGGAATATGCGATCAGTATTGCTGCGACACTATCGCATTATTTCATCGGGCAGAAGCGGGCGGTGGGTCTGGTGGGTGCGGGACGCAGTGCAACCGTCATTCCAGCCGAACGCAGTGACCGGCAGGAGTCGAAAATACTTGAAACGCTCGCTTTTTTTGAGGACGATGGAGACCTGTCGTTGGCAGCGCTGGTTCCGATGCAGGCGCGCCAGTTGACAACGGGCTCCACCGTCATCCTCATCACGCCCGAGGTGCGCCCTGATATTGTATCGGCGACAGAAGACCTGCATGCGCCGCGGACTGCATCCCATAGTAGTCCTGATCGACCCGGATACTTTTGGCGGTCCTCCCGGGGCTGACAAGCTGGAAAAAATCCTCCTAAGCCGCAATGTGCCCGTATGCCGGGTGCGCTGCGAGAACGATCTCACCCAGACACTCTCGGCTTTTGCCGGAACACAGGGAAATTATTCCACATGGCAAAGACTTCCGTTATCACACTTGACTTGAACTTCCAGGGGAGACCTCAATCGATCGCCTCGTATTTGATCCGGGAAGGAGATGCGGTTGTTCTGATCGAGAGCGGACCGGGTTCTTCCCTTGGAGGTATGGAGACCGCCTTACAGGCGAACGGGCTGAGTTTGAGTGATGTCACCCATGTCTTCCTGACTCACATCCATCTCGATCATGCAGGGGCAGCAGGCTGGTTCTCGCGCCAGGGTGCGCAGATCTTCGTGCATCCGTTCGGCGCGACACATCTGCTTGACCCTGAAAAACTCCTGGCATCGGCATCGCGCATCTACGGGGATCAAATGGATAAGCTGTGGGGAGAGTTCCTTCCGGTCCTGCCTGAACGACTTTCCATGCTCGAGGACGGGCAGGAGATCAAGCTGGGGAATCTGCGGATCGTTGCCATCTTTACACCGGGGCACGCGGTACATCATTGTGTTTATCTGTATGAAGATACCTGTTTCACAGGGGATGTATGTGGAGTGCGCATTCCGGGCTATCCATATTTACGCGTGCCCATGCCGCCCCCCGACTTGCATATCGGGCGATGGCGCACAACCCTGGCGCGTATACGGGAATTAAAGTTCAACCACATAGCACCGACCCATTTTGGGATATTTGATGATCCCGCCTGGCACCTGGGTGAAGTGGAAAAGGGGTTGGATGCCGCTGAGCGCTGGATGGATGCGACCATGCCTGAAAATCTATCGGACGAAGAACTGCGCGCAAGTTTCACCGAATGGATGGAAGCAGAAGGCAGGGAGCAGGGACTCTCGCCGGAAGTGGTAAAATCTTATCAACTTGCCAACCCGCTTGGCATGTCCGCGGATGGACTTGCGAGGTATTGGAAGAAGACGCGAATGGCTGGATAAATCATCCCGGACAAAAATCACAGCCAGTTCAATCAGGAAAGGAGAAAAACCATGCACGAAACCGGAAAAAAAGATAAAGGCGGTAAGGAACAGAAGAAAAAGCCCAAGTTGACCCAGAAGGAAAAAAGGAAATTGAAAAAAGAGAAGAAGCTGATCAAGTAAATTCCCACCCGCTTCATGGCGCCAACCCTTTTATCGGGTTGGCGCTTGTTTTTTGAGAAGACTTGATGGGGCTCCTGATAAACTTTCCCCCAGGGCAACAGGTGATGGGATGCAGCCTCCAATCCATCGTTACGATTGTCATGCATCCTTATGTGTCTTGGCACTATGGGCTAATCTATCCACATGATATACTCTCAAGGAGACAGCAATCATTGCCCTGAAAAGCCTGACAAGGCAAAATAAGGGCGATTTTTCATACAGGAGCCGATAAATGAAGGATTTTCTCGCGATATCTGACTATTCTTCCGCCGAAGTGAGGGATATTCTTGACCTGGCGGTGAAGCTAAAGAAGGAATATTTCAAAAAGGGGAACAAACCCATCTTCAAAGGCAAGGTGCTGGGCATGATCTTCCAGAAGCCCAGCCTGCGGACACGCGTCTCGTTCGACATGGCGATGCGGCACTGCGGCGGCGACGCGCTCTATCTCTCGCCGAATGAGATCGGTCTGGGCAAGCGCGAATCCATTGCGGATATGGCGCGCGTGCTTTCGGGTTATGTGCAGGCGCTGATGGCGCGGGTGTTCGAGCATGAGCATGTGCTGGAACTGGCGAAATGGTCGAGCATCCCCGTGGTCAATGGCTTGAGCGATTACAACCATCCCTGCCAGGGCATGGCGGATGCGCTGACCATCATGGAGAAATTTGGCGAAGTCAAAGGGCTTGAACGTCACCTATCGTGGGCGACGGGAACAACGTGGCGGTTTCGCTGATGCATGTCTCTGCCAAACTGGGCTGGAACTTTACCATCGCCAGCCCCGAAGGCTATGACATGAATCCCGAAGGCTGTGGAGATCGCCAGGAAGATCGCCGAAGAGACCGGGCAGCAAATTGACCTTCCTGCGCGACCCGCATGAAGCCGTGAAGGGCGCGCATGTGATCTACACCGATACCTGGACCTCGATGGGGCAGGAGGAGGAGACCGCCAAGCGCGAGAAGGTCTTCCCGCCCTATCAGGTCAATGCCAAACTGGTCGGCGAAGCGGATAAGGATGTGATCGTCATGCACTGCCTGCCTGCGCATCGCAACCACGAATTGACCGATGATGTGGCGGATGGTCCGCATTCGGTCATCTTCCCGCAGGCGCATAACCGCCTGCATGCGCAAAAGGCGATCCTGGCGCGGTTGTTTGGTGTGGGATAAATAACACGTCCGGGATAGACGGCTCCAATTACTTCTATGAATAATCAAATGAATACAAAAGAATTTATCGAGATCGAAGAACAGTACGGCGCGCATAATTATCATCCGCTGGATGTGGTGATCGAACGGGCTGAAGGGGTGTGGGTCTACGATGTGGAAGGCAAGAAATATCTCGATTGTCTGACCGCATATTCCGCTGTCAACCAGGGACATGTCCATCCCGAAATCTTGAAGGCGCTGCTCGAACAGGCGAAGAAGGTCACGCTGACTTCACGCGCTTTCCGCAACGACCAGCTGCCGCTCCTTTACAAGGAACTCTCCGAGATGACCGGCTACGAAATGTCCCTGCCGATGAACTCGGGCGCGGAAGCTGTCGAGACCGCCGTCAAACTGGCGCGCAAGTGGGCGTATCGGGTCAAGGGAGTGCCGCGCCATCAGGCTGAGATCATCTCTGCGCCGGCAACTTCCACGGGCGCACGATCACCATCGTCTCGTTCTCCACTGAGCCACTCTATCGCGATGATTTTGGTCCGTTCACGCCCGGCTTTGTCGACTGTCCCGTATGGCGATGCGGATGCCATCGAAAAAGCGATCACACCCAACACCGCCGCGGTGATGCTCGAGCCGATCCAGGGCGAAGGCGGAGTCATCATTCCGCCCGCTGGATATCTTGAAGCAGGTTGCGGAAATTTGCAAGAAGAATAATGTGCTGTTCATGGCGGATGAAATCCAGACGGGTCTGGGCCGGACCGGGAAACTGTTCGCCGCGCAACATGAGGATGTCCGCCCGGATGTGACGATCATCGGCAAGGCGCTGGCTGGCGGCTTTTATCCGGTCTCGCGGTGCTGGCAGATAAGCCCTGCTCGGCTTGTTCACAGCCGGGCGAGCATGGATCCACTTTCGGTGGGAATCCGCTTGCCGCGGCGGTCGCCCGCGCCGCGCTGCGCGTGATCCGGGAGGAGAAGCTGGCGGAGCGTTCCCGCGAACTGGGCGAATATTTTATGGAGCAGTTGGCCGAGATCCCCAGCCCGCATGTCAAGGAAGTGCGCGGCAAGGCTGTTGATCGGCGTCGAACTGAAACCCGAAGCCAAGGCGTGCACGCCGTTTCTGTGAAGCGCTGCAGGCGAAGGGCATCCTTGCCAAGGAGACGCACGAGAACGTGATCCGCTTTGCGCCGCCGCTGGTGATCGATAAAGAAACCATTGATTGGGCGCTGCCGTCCATTCGTGAAGTATTGAATATGAAATAAATTCTTAAACCCTAAAGGTTACTCAGAAGACCTTTAGGGTTTTGTATGGAGGCACACATGAACATTGGAATTCCCAAAGAAAGACGACCCTTTGAATACCGTGTGGGTCTTTCCCCTGCCGGGGTGGAAATACTTGACCCAGCATGGGCATCAGGTGTACGTCGAGCACGAAGCAGGTGTGGGAGCGGGTTTCAGCGACCAGGAATATCGAAAAAGCTGGGGCGCGCACTCGTCTATTCCGCCGAGGAAGTCTTTGGTCGTGCCGATCTGCTGTTGAAAGTGGCGCGTCCGACTCAAGGAAGAGCTGGACTGGCTGCAGCCCGATACGACGATCGCCGGCTTGCTGCATCTTGCCTCGGCGCGTCAGGACAAGCTGGCGATCCTGCTCGAAAAGAAGATCACCTCCATCGCCTATGAGCAGATCGAGACTGCCAGATGGCTCGCTGCCTGTCCTGCGCCCGTTCAGCCAGATCGGCGGCACGATGGCGGCCTCGATCGCGGCGCGCCTGCTGCAAAATAACTGGGGTGGCAAGGGAATCCTGCTGGGCGGCATGCCCGGCGTTCCGCCGGCTGAGGTGGTGATCCTGGGCGCGGCGTGGTGGGAACGTATGCCACCGCAGTCTTTCTTGGGCCTGGGCGCGCATGTGACGGTGATCGATAACGACCTGGGCGCATTGCAGCAAATCTTGGAACCGCTTCCCCAGTGTCGTCACGATGATCTCCACACGCACGCAATATCGAGACGCGTCGCAGCTTATGCCGATGTGGTGGTCGGCGCGGTGCTGATCCCGGTCGAACGCACGCCGATACTTGATCACGCGCGAGATGGTGCGAGCGATGAAGCCGCGTTCTCGTCATCATGGATGTGAGCATCGATCAGGGCGGCTGTGTTGAAACATCCCGCCCGACCACGCACGACCAGCCAACTTATGTTGAAGAAGGCGTGCTCCATTATTGCGTTCCGAATATGCCGGGTGTGGTGGCGCGCACTGCCACGCATGCCTTTGTCAATGCGGCCATGCCCTATATCCTGGAAATCGCCGAACAAGGGCGTTGAGAAAGCAATCGATGAAAATCCAGCCATCGAAACGGCAGTCAATACCCATGACGGGCAGCTTGCTCCATCTGTCGCCTGACTGTCCAAAAGGAGGGAACAGATGGACTGGACTAACATTTACAATCACGCATCACAACTGCGCAGGAGGCCGTGCGGGCTATCAAATCGGAAACCGCATCTTTCTGACCGGCAACGTCTCGGTGCCTCAGAAGGTGCTGGCTGCTCTGGTGGAATATGCTCCGAATCTGAACGAATGTGGAGATCTGCCAGGCGCTGACGATCGGTCCGGCCGATTATGTCAAGCCTGAAATGGAAGGACACTTGCGCGTCAACACACTGTTCATCAGGCACAATGTTCGCAAGGCTGTCCAGGAAGGGCGCGCAGACTTCACGCCCGTGCTGCTTTCTGAATTTCCGCTGCTTTTCAAAAACGGACATCCTGCCGCTGGATGTGGCCATCATCCATGTCTCTCCGCCGGATGAGCATGGCTTCTGCAGCCTGGGCGTGGAAGTGGGACTGACCAAGACACCCTGCAGAATCGGCAAAGGTCATCATCGCCGAAGTCAACGAGCAGATGCCGCGCACCCTTGGCGATTCTTTCATCCATGTCAGCCGCCTGAACCATATTGTTCCGGTCAATTATCCCATCCCTGAATTGCCCCATGGCGGAGGAGGGCAATTCCGAGATCGTCGAGAAGATCGCCGGTCATATCGCCGAGTTGATCCCGGATGGCGCGACCATGCAGATGGGCATCGGCGCCATCCCGGATGCGGTGTTGAAATATCTGTACAACAAGAAAGACCTGGGCATCCACAGCGAATTGTTCTCGGATGGCGTGATCGACCTTGTGAATGCAGGTGTATTGACCAACGCCCGCAAGACCCTGCACCCCGGCAAGATCGTGGCCGGGTTCATGCTGGGCACGCAGAACTGTACGAATGGGCGGACGATAACCCGCTGATCGAAATGCACCGCACGGAATATGTCAACGATCCATTTGTGATCGCCCAGAATGAGCGCATGGTGGCGATCAATTCTGCCATCGAAGTGGATCTGACCGGTCAGGTCTGTGCAGACAGCATCGGTCCAAAATTGTACAGCGGCGTGGGCGGTCAGCTGGATTTCATCTATGGCGCATCCCGTTCCAAAGGCGGCGTGCCGATCATCGCCCTGCCCAGCACGGTTACTTTGAAAGATGGAACGGTGATCAGCAAGATCGTCCCCATGCTCAAGCAGGGAGCGGGCGTGGTTACCAGGCGCAATCATGTCCACTATGTGGTCACTGAATATGGTGTGGCTGAATTGTATGGCAAGACCATTCGTCAGCGGGCGAAGGCGCTGATCGGGATCTCCCATCCACAGTTCCGTGAGGAGTTGACCCGCCAGGCGAAGGAACTGGTTTACCTGTAATCCCTGCTCCATCCGATGCGGCAATGACCATCGCAGGTCCCTGCCGCATTGTTTGTGGGGCATCCATCGTGGATCTGTCAGCCGCAGGAGTATTCCAATAACCATGATCGCTCCAGGAAAAGCAAAAATAATCGGAACCATTGGTCCAGCCAGCAAAAGCGAGGCGGTGATCAGGCAGCTCCTCCAGGCTGGACTGAACGTTGCCCGGCTCAATTTTTCCCATGGTACTCACGAGGAACATGCCGCGTATATTGCCACGATCCGCAAAGTGGCGGCGGAACTGGACACAACCGTCGCCATTCTGCAGGACCTGCAGGGACCGAAAATTCGTGTCGGGAAACTTGATAATCCAATAACATTGAAGCAAGGCGAGCAGGTCATATTATTCGCCGAGGAAGACCCTCTCCCGGAAGGCACAGAACAGAAAATACCTGTCGCCTTTGAAGAAATTTTTAAATCGGTCCAGGTTGGTGATGGTCTTCTGCTTGATGATGGCCGGCTTAAGCTGAAGGTTGAATCCACGACCCCGCGTTCGCTCAAGGCACGCGTGGAATTGGGCAGGAGTGCTCACCTCCCACAAGGGCATAAACCTGCCCGGCGTGCACCTGCAGATAGCTGGTTTCACCGAAAAAGATGATGCGGACCTGGCGTTTGGTTTGGAGCATGGGGTGGATGCTGTTGCGATCTCGTTCGTTCGCTCCGTGGAGGACGTACTCAAGGTCCGGGCGGCGATGAAAGATCACGGCTGTGACGTAAACGGGAAGCGAACTCCGCTGGTGATCGCCAAACTTGAAAAACCTGAAGTCTTTGATGATCTTGACCGCATCCTGGATGTGGTGGATGGCGTGATGGTCGCGCGCGGTGACCTGGGAGTGGAAATGCCTCCCGAGCGGGTACCCGTTCTGCAAAAGAAGATCATCCAGGCTGCAAATGCACATTCCAGGTTGGTGATCACAGCCACACAGATGCTCGAGTCGATGATCGCCAATCCTCTGCCAACACGCGCAGAGGCATCGGATGTGGCAAATGCCATTTTTGACGGAACAGATGCGGTCATGTTATCCGGCTGAAACCGCAATGGGGCAGTACCCGGTGGAGGCGGTCGCCATGATGGCGCGCATAGTGATGGAGGCGGAGTCGCATTTCGTGGAATGGGGACATGCCGGTTCTCTTGAATCGCTGGGCGATAGTGAGGCCGCGGCGATGGCACGCGCGGCTTATGAAATTGCGCGTGACCGGGATGTGACCGCGATCGCTGTGTTTACCATGCAGGGAAGGACAGCCCAATTGGTATCAAAGTCGCGTCCCAATGTACCGATCCTGGCATTTACCCCGGTACAGGAAACCTGCCGGCGGTTGGCATTCCTGTGGGGGGTTGTGCCGAGGCTTGTCGCCTTCGTCGATACAGTGGAAGATATGCTTCATCACGTGGATACCGCCATGATCCAGAACGAGATGGTGAAATCAGGTCAGCAGGTGGTGTTGGTCTGCGGTTTCCCTGTCGGGGCATATCGAACACCAAATATGGCGCTGTTGCATACCGTGGGAACGTAGGCTATCTCCATCATCGGGTCAATTGAAATGGACGCTTGTTTACCTCTCGTTATTCCATTACCCCTTTTATTTTCCGTAATTTCTTGATCTCTCCACGCCTTTTCTTTACCTGCAATCTTTTTTCAACAGATGCACGGGATGGGGATGTCTTTTTACGCGGGGTTGGTCTCGTCCGCGCTTGACGTATTAATTTCCGAAAGCGTTCCAGGGCATCCTGCCGGTTTTGCTCCTGGGACCGGTATCTCCTGGCTTCGATCATCAAGATCTCCATCGGCGTTGACGCGCTTGCCTGCCAATTGCATCAGCCGCGTCCGGATGTCTTCCCGCAGCGAAGGTGAGTGGGAAATATCAAATCTAAGCTGAACCGCGGTTGCAACCTTGTTTACGTTTTGTCCACCCGGTCCACTTGCGCGAATGTATTCAAAAACGAGTTCATTTTCAAGGAGATCCATACAGGGAATTATACCGAACCTGGTCTTTCATGCAGCTGGTTCCCGGGTAAATAAAGACCCGCTTCCTGTCGAAAGCGGGTCTCTGATCGACCTGGTCGTTGTCCCAGGCTAGAACATCATCGCATTGACTTCCGCGATCGTGTCGGGAGCCGGGCGAAGATCGGCTTCAGTGAGGCGGTTGAGAGGAGTATCCACCAGATTGTAGGTCTCGATGAAGCTTGGTTTTTGCGGTTCCACGAAGATCAATCCGGTCATCAATTGATTCTCGCGTTGAGCCTCTTCCAGCATTTTCAAGGCTTCCCAGCGATGTGTGGGATTGTAATCCTGCCCCAGTTTTTTCAGCTTGATGATCGATCCATCGTGCAGTTCAACATCCAGTTCGGAGCCCGGTTCGATATCTTCGATCATGATCTCGTCGCGCGCCGGGATGAAGGAAACCTCATGCAGGGGGGCTTCATGATCCTTGCCCCAGGCGTAGGAGTGATAGGCATTATCCTGGTTGTTGAAGGTCACACAGGGACTGATGATGTCGAGTACGGCGATGCCCTTATGCACCAATGCGGCTTTGATGAGTTCCTTAACCTGCTTGGGGTCGCCTGCAAAGGAGCGCGCCACAAAGGTGGCATTCGACGCAATGGCTTCCATGCAAATGTCAACCGGCATGTATTGGTTGATGCCCTGTTTCTTGAGTTCAAGTCCGACCTCGGCAGTGGCGGAGAACTGTCCCTTGGTCAAGCCGTATACCCCGTTGTTTTCAACGATGTACACCATGTCCACATTACGGCGGACAACATGCTTGAACTGACCCATGCCGATGCTGGCTGTATCGCCGTCACCTGAAATACCAATGCCGAACAGGTTGCGGTCAGAAAAGAGGGCACCCGTGGCGACGGAGGGCATGCGACCATGCAATCCATTAAATCCGAAGGAGCGGTTAAGGAAATAGGCGGGCGATTTGCTTGAACAGCCAATGCCGCTGAACTTAACCACGTTTTCCGGGATGAGGTTCAACTCGTAACAGGCAGCGATGATCTGGCTGGAAATGGAGTTATGTCCGCATCCCTGGCAAAGAGTGCTGGGACTGCCGATGTAGTCTTTCCGGCTCAAGCCGGCAGCATTCACCTGGGCTGCTGGAGCAGCTGTGGGAAGTGTTTGGGTCATTTCCTTGTTCCTTTCCGTGCTACAGTTTTCCCGCCTTTTTTGGCAGGAGCTTTTTTACGAGAAGCGGGTTTATTTTTCAGGGCGGGTTTCACGAACTTTAATATGCTGTCTTGTATCCAGCCTGCCGATGCAGGCAGACCGTCCTGGAAGGCTGCCGAGCGCAGTTTGGTTGCGAGCTCGGGATATTCCACGCACAGTAATTGATACATCTGCCCGTCGCGGTTCATTTCGACAACGATGAGCTGATCGTATTTCTTGATGAACCTGTCCACCTGGCTCGTGAATGGCAGTGCCCGCACGCGCATCCGGCTGGTCTTGATGCCCGCCTTTGACAACCGGACACATGCTTCTTCAACAGCAAACTCGGTTGAGCCGTAGGAAATTATGCCGATCTTCGCATCCCGCGTTTCGTGCAGGACCGGTGCCGGGACATATTTCCTGGCAGTATCGTGTTTGCGTTTCAAGCGCTCCATGTTGCGGTAAAAAATGGGAGCATCCTCTGTGTACCTGGCATGTTCATCGTGTCCGGTGCCGCGCGTAAAGTAGGCAGCTGCGGGGTTCTTGTTTCCGGGCAGGGTGCGGTAGGGGATGCCGTCGCCATCCTTGTCTTCATAGCGACCCCAATCGCCCTTTAGTTTCTCGATATCCTCCTCGGAGAGAACCTTGCCGCGATCCATGGGGGCGGAAGGGTATTCGAATGGTTTACCCATCCATTGATTCATGCCGATGTCCAGGTCGGAGAGCACGAAAATGGGCGTTTGCAAGCGTTCTGCCAGGTCGAAGGCTTTCCAACCGAACTCAAAGCATTCGTTTATGTCACCCGGCAGAAGGATGACCGAGTGCGAATCGCCATGTCCAATGTGGGCGGTAAAGGTCAGATCGCCCTGGGAAACACGCGTGGGCAGACCGGTGGAGGGTCCTATGCGCTGGACGTCCCAAATTACGACCGGGATCTCGGCGTAGTACGCCAAGCCGGCAAATTCGGTCATCAGTGAGAGACCAGGTCCGGATGTGGACGTCATTGAGCGCAAGCCACCCCAACCGGCGCCAATGGACATGCCGATGGCTGCCAGTTCATCCTCCGCCTGCACGACCGCATAGGTGCGTTTTCCGTCGGGGCGTTTACGCAAGGTGGGAAGATAATCGTTTAACAACTCGGCAAGACTGGTGGCAGGAGTGATCGGATACCAACCGGCGAATTGTACGCCGCCATAGATGGCTCCCAATGCGGCAGCCGTATTCCCGTCCGCCATGATCAAGCCGTCTGTTTTATTCATTGGCTCCAGGAAGAATGGATCGTTCTTTGTCAGGTTGGCTTTCGCCCATTCAGCACCTGCCTTGATCGCATTGAAGTTCATCATGGTCGGTTTTTCACGATGCTTGAAGTGAAAATCCAACGCCGCATGGATCTTGTCAAAATCAATGCCGATCATCTGGGCGAGGACACCCACATAGACCATGTTGCCAACCAGGTCGCGCAGGTGTGATGGGACCTCGGCTTGTTCCCGGATGATCTGCTTAATGGGGATGGCATAGGTGGTGATGTCTGTCCGGGTGATCGGCTGCTTGATCTCGTCTGCATAAAACAACACTCCGCCCGGTGCAACATCCGCCTGGTCCCGAACGAACGAGGCGGGGTTGATGGCGATCATTATCTCTCTTGTGTCATCGCGCCCGAGAAAACCATCCTTGTTCACGCGGATGGTATACCAGGTCGGCTGCCCCTGGATATTGGAAGGGAAGAGGTTCTTGCCGCTGACAGGTATGCCCATCTTGAAAATGGCGCGCAGGATCGTGGTGTTGGCGGTGGAAGAGCCGGAGCCATTCACAGTCCCAACGGTGATGGAAAAATCGTTCACAACTTTTTGGTTCATGGAACTCCTCGAATTGATGTTGTAATCAGCCACGAGTAAAGAAGTTTGATGTGAATTCGTCGCAATGCCTGGCTTCTTTTTCTTCGTGGTTTATTTATTGGTTGAAGAGATCAACTGGTTGATCAAATCGGAATGTTCGGTAAGGGCGATATAGCCTGCTTCTGCATCATTCGTGCAGATGGCTTCCACCATTTTCTGGTGATAGTTCCAGACTTCCGTCAGGTATTCATAGTCGGCAAAGAAGTTGAGACCGACCGCTTCATAGGCATCCCAATAAGTGGTTAGAAGCCCGGTTACAAAAGGATTATTTAAACGCCGGTAGATGGTGAGGTGTAATTCGCGATGTTCAGGATGGGGGATCTCGATGGGTGAGCCGCGCAGCTTTTTCCAGGCGCGCGCAACCAGGGCTTTGAGCGCGGCATGATCTTCCGGCGGGATCATGTTCACGGCTTCATACCAATAGGCAGTTTCAATATGACGGCGAAGATCTGCATAAGCTGTGAAGTTATTCTTATCAAGAGCAAGGGCGTATTGCAGGCTCTGGCGGGCGGCGGGGGCGAAGGAATACTGTTGTCGGCGGATGCCGATGCGTGGTCGGACTTCGACAAATCCCAGGGCGCGCGCAACTTCAAGCTGTTCACGCAAGGATGCCACCGAAATACCAAGTTCCTGCCCTAATGTGGTCAGCGCTGGCAGAGATTGCTCACCTTGTTCGTGGGAGGCGAGATATTGCAGAAACTCAGAGAGATTTATGTTTCGATCTTGTATCATATGATTTTTACTATTAATCAGATGAATATGATAATTGAGTATATTGCAATCGATTATTTATGTCAAGTGCTTTTTCCACAGCCGCGCGCTTCAGGAAATTACCAAAGAAAAGTCCGTCAGTTCCGGTTTCCTCATCGACAGTTCCGAAGTACAATGGGAATATCTTACGAAAGGAGTTTGCCATGAACGATAATCGCCTGCGTGATCTTCTGATGGATTGCACGACGAACTCCAACATGTGGAAAGCCTGGATGAAAAAGGGCGCGCCCTTTTACGGGACCTGGATGGCGATATCCGGGACTTGCTTGAACGCTCCGGGGATGAAGGACCCGCCTCCACTGAATCCATCCTGGGACGATTACAGTCCGGAATGGATCATTTTGAGATCACGCATCCCAAATTGGTCACGCTGCTCTCGGAGATGCTAAACGCTCTCAGTAACGCCGGGATATGAACCTGAACTTTTCAGGTGCATGAGGTTGACATTCACACGCGTGTCAGCCTCTTTTTATTTAAGATGATTGTCACTGGTGCGCAAGTCTGAATTTCTCAAATTGCTAAGGTATAATTACTTCGCTAAAAAAATCATCACTGCATAAGGCATTTTATGGCAAGTCCATCCATCGCACTTCCACCTGATTACTGGAAAAATCTTCATGTCACATCCAATGACATTGAATTCCTTCAAACCTACCTGTTCGAGCATGAAACCCCGCTGACACCGCATGAGCTGGTGACCGTTCTGGTTGCAGAACGGCTGCGCGCAGAAAAGGAATCTGCGGAGAAACAGCAGGTAAATATGAAGGCATACCTGCCGTTGGAGAAATATGCAGTCGGAGACACGATCCGGTTCCCTGCCATTAAATCCAGCGGACGCGTCAACGCAGTGCGCCCTGGCGTCAACCCGGAACTGGGTGAGTTTGAAGTCCTGGCTGTAACAATGGTCGATGGACAGGAGAAGTTTTTTGCAGCCGGGCTGAAGGAACATAAGTTGAACCAGTCGTCGGGCGAGAACGAATCAGCCTCGGAGTTGGATCCTGAATCTGTGGCGCGTGATTTTGGCGCTGAGCTTGAACGGAAACTGGATGCAGCCTTTACAGCGGATGATAGCCTGGTGCGCATTGCCGGGCGCTGGTTCCCCCGGGCGTTGTTGCTGGATGTGAACACCGGTCATCTCAACCTGGCAGAGGCGGTGCTCGACATGGCAGCAGGTGAACCTCTCCGCACCGAAGCATTAATGAAGGACATCGGACTGCCCGCAGGAGTCAATTCCAACCTGGCAGAGTTCTCCCTTAATTACGCCCTGCAGGAAGATCCCCGCTTTGATGAGGTTGGACCTGCGGGAAAGGTATTATGGTGCCTTGAGCGTCTTGAACCCGAGGGGGTTCGAATCGTGCCCGCTCCATTGCAATATGTGGAGATCGAACATGACCGCTCTGTGCTTAATGACCAGATGCTCGCTCTTGAAGCACAGGTGGATGATGAGTTAAGCAAAGCTCCGGTTCCAGCCGCGGATGAAGTGACCATCAGCCTGCTTTATCCGCACTGGCGCGCGGGCACTCTGCCCATATCCGCACGTGTGAAACGCCTTTTCCCGACCGCTTATGAATCGGAGCGGGTGTGCTTTACTCTCGTGGATGTCAAGACGGGCAGGAAAATACCCGCATGGGTCGTCCGCAAGCACGGATATGTTTATGGATTGGCAGAGTGGTTCAAATCACACGACCTGATCCCCGGGGCGCTGATCCGCATTCGGAATGGAGAACAACCCGGTGAGGTCCGCATCGAGGCACAGACCCATCGTTCTGTACGTGATTGGGTGCGAACGGTCATCGTCGGCACGGATGGTGGTTTGGTGTTTGCCCTGCTGAAGCAGCAGATCTCTGCGGAGTTAAATGACCGCATGGCGCTGGCTGTGCCGGACCCGGTTGCAGTGGATGCTGCCCGCGAGCAGACTGCGAAATCCCGCCTGCCCTTTGCGGATATGACCAGGACCCTTATGCGTGAATTGACGAAGCTCAGTCCGCAGGGACACGTTCATGTTCAGGAGTTGTATGCAGCCATCAACATCCTGCGCCGCGTCCCGCCCGCACCATTAATGGCATTGCTGGCAACTCATCCCGAGTACACGCATGTCGGCGACCTGCATTATCGATTGGACGAGTAACCATGGCTGAAGTGAAGCGATCCCTGTTAAAACCGAACGTCCGCACGAACTTCCAGATCGACTTTGAATGGTGGAAGGAGAACGAGCGCGACTGGCATGTCTATTTGCGCACCTTATTGTGCCCCCTTCACCAGGAATCACTGAAGGATGTGGAGGAGGGCGACAGGATCGACTGGGTTGATGAAAATACCGCCGAAGTACGGGAAGTCGATGGGATCCAGCACGCAGTGATGAACCACTGCGCACAGCAGCCGGATTTTCTGACCCAACAAACCGCCCTGGTGGAGGCGGTATTCCGCCTGTTCCTGGTGAATGGAAACCAACCGATGAGTTCGGAAGACCTGGCAAAAAGGCTTGGTCGTCCGGCAAATACGATCCTTACAACACTGGCTGGACCACGAGTATATAAAGGATTAAGACCGGTCCAGTAAAACGAAGCATAATTCCGCCCATGAGAATAATGCCCCCGTAGCTCAATGGATAGAGCAACTGCCTTCTAAGCAGGAGGTTGTGGGTTCGAATCCCGCCGGGGGCGCACTCATCTCCATCCATTTTAACTATAATGGTGGAAGGAGTTTTGAACAAAATGACAACTGAAAGATTTGGGTTGATCAAGGTTGGCGGGAAGGATGCCACGGTGATCGGTGAAGATCTCAAGGTCGGCATGACCGCGCCTGAGTTTACTGTCCAGGGTTTGGATTGGTCCCTGGTTCAAGGACTGGCAGATACCAGGGGCAAGGTTAGAATTATCGCCTCCGTCCCATCCCTGGATACGGATGTCTGCGATCGGGAAACCCGGCGGTTCAATGTTGAAGCTGCCGCTCTGAGCAAGGATATCGTCATTCAGACCATCAGTATGGATCTGCCGTATGCGCAGAAACGCTGGTGCGGTGCGGCGGGAGTGGACCAGGTGATGGTGCTGTCAGATCATATGCCGCGGAATTCGGCGAAAAATACGGTGTGTTGATCAAGGAACGCCGGATCCTGCGTCGGGCAGTTTTTGTCGTTGATCGGAGTGACAAGGTTATTTACGCTGCCTACATGCCTGCGCTCAGTGAAGAACCAAATTATGAGGAAGTTCTTGCGATCGCAAAGAATGCGTTGGAAAGCTAACGTGTGGTGGGTTCAATTACCGTCCACTACATAAGGAGTAAGTATCATGCCTGCAGTCATCCGAAAATCTGACGCCTCGTTTTCCATATCAGAAAGACGACGTGACCTTGTCCATGCAGTGAGCTGGACGGTGCGATCAAGTGCCTGGAGCCCGCCGACGGATGTGTATGAAACAGACGAATCCTACATGATCCGTGTGGAATTATCCGGCATGCGGGAATCCGATTTTGAGATCACGGTGGAGAACGGTTTCCTTCAAATCAGCGGAAGCCGCCCCGATTTCCCGGAACGACGTGCCTATCAGCAAATGGAAATTCGGTTTGGCAGGTTCTCGACCGTGGTTGGACTGCCGGGACCGGTGGATATAGATTCCGCGCATGCTCAATATGAGGACGGATTCCTGACCGTGACCCTGCCGAAAGCAAAACCAAACTTCATTGAAGTAAAAGAGTAATATGGGTGCTACACGCTGGAACACTGCTGCAAATGAATTTGTGAACTGGATGTGGGAAAACGACCCCGCGGGAGTGGAGTCGTTGCTGCCGTCTCTCTTTCCTCAACCCAGGAAGAAGGACGGCTCCGATCCTGCATCTGAGAACGGGCAGGATTCGGGGAAGGCGAAATATCCGGAAATCCTGCCCATCCTGCCCCTGCGCGGGGTGGTGGTTTATCCGACCACTGCAGTCCCGTTGACGGTTGGTCAACCGCGCTCCATCCGGTTGGTGGATGATGTAACTGCCAGCGAATCCAAGCTGGTGGGGTTGGTCGCGGCTCGCGATCCGGACCTTGAACAGCCCGGACCGAATGACCTCTACACGACAGGTACGATCGCCACTGTGCATCGCCTGCTGCGGGCACCGGACGGCACGGTGCGACTGCTGGTACAGGGTTTGGAACGCTTCCGCCTGGGGGAATTTGTGGGAGAAGAGCCATACCTGAAAGCAAAGATACAGGTCGCGCCTGAGATCGTGGAGGGCGGGGTGGAGATCGACGCCCTGGCGCGCAACGCACGCGACCAATTCCAGCAGATCGTGGGTATGATCCCCTCCTTCCCCGAGGAACTGGCACAATCCATCCTTGGAATCGAGGAACCGCTCCAGACGGTCTATACCATCGCCAATTTCCAGCGCATCGACCTGGCAGACGCCCAAAAGCTGCTCGATATTGATTCAGTCTCGGAGAAATTACGCAAATTACTGGGATTGCTCGTTCGTGAAGTCGAGGTGCTATCCATTGGGCAGAGGATCCAAAATGAGGCGCGCGGCGAGATCGAAAAGGTGCAACGCGATTATTTCCTGCGCGAGCAGATGAAGGCGATCCAGAAGGAACTGGGGGAGCGCGATGAGCAGGCGGCGGAAGCAGAGGAATTCCGCAAGAAGATCGATGATGCCCACATGCCCGAGGAAGCTGAAAAAATGGCGCGCCGTGAACTGGAACGGCTGGAGCGCCTGCCCACTGCCGCGGCGGAATATGGGGTTATTCGCACCTATCTCGACTGGCTGGTATCCATGCCCTGGTCATTACAGACCGAGGACAACCTCGATATCAAACATGCCCGCGAAGTATTGAACAAGGATCATTATGGGCTGAAGGATGTGAAAGATCGCATCCTTGAATTCCTTGCGATCAGGAAGCTTCGCCTGGAACGCAAGGAGGAGTTCAAGGTTGAGTCTGAGGATAAAATACGTCGCGAGCGTGAGGGTGTGATCCTGTGTTTTGTCGGTCCCCCGGGAGTGGGTAAAACCTCACTGGGGCAGTCCATCGCCCGCACAATGGGACGCAAATTTACACGCATGTCCCTGGGTGGGATGCGTGATGAAGCGGAGATCCGCGGTCATCGCCGGACCTATATTGGTGCCATGCCTGGACGGATCTTGCAAGCCATGCGTCGCATCGAAAGCCGTAACCCCGTCTTTATGCTGGATGAGATCGATAAGCTGGTGTTCGATTTTCACGGTGACCCCGCCTCGGCTCTCCTGGAAGTTCTGGATCCCGAACAGAACAGCGAATTTCGTGATAACTACCTGGAAGTTCCGATCGATCTGTCGCAGGTCATGTTCATCACAACGGCAAATACCCTGGAAACCGTCCCAGGACCGCTGCTTGACCGTATGGAGGTCATTTACCTGTCAGGCTATACCGATCGTGAGAAGATCGCCATTGCACGCGGCTATCTTATTCCCAGGCAGTTGCGTGAGAATGGACTGCGCGCCAGGGAAGTAACCTTTACCGACGAGTCGCTGCAAAAGATCATCCGCCAGTACACGCGTGAAGCTGGCGTTCGCAATCTGGAACGCAAGATCGGCGCAGCCTGTCGAAAGGTGGGGACGCGCATCGCGGAAGGGAAACGGACCTCGGTCAAGGTCACTCCAAAGGTGGTGGAGGAATTACTGGATAATCCGATCTACCTCGGACAGGAGGAGGTCAGCCGCCGCACATCCATTCCCGGTGTGGTCCCCGGTCTGGCGTGGACCATGTTTGGCGGCGACATCCTGTATATTGAATCCACCAAGATGCCCGGCAACAAGGGCTTCCAGGTGACGGGCTCCCTGGGGAACGTGATGCAGGAATCCGCACGGGCGGCGTTTTCCTATGTCCGTTCAAGATCGGATGAACTAAAACTGTCAGCGGATTTCTTCAACAACTATGACATCCACCTGCATGTGCCGGCAGGAGCCACCCCCAAGGATGGACCTTCAGCCGGGGTGACAATGGCAACCTCCCTGGTCTCTCTCGCTTCAGGGCGAAAAGTCCTGCCCCAGGTGGGCATGACGGGTGAGATCACCTTGCGGGGGCAGGTTCTGCCTGTGGGTGGGATCAAGGAAAAAATACTGGCTGCGCACCGCAATGGTCTGCGGACGATCATTCTGCCGAAACGCAACAAGCAGGATCTGGATGATGTTCCGGATGAGATCAAGAAGTCAATGAAATTCATCTTTGCTGAAACCGTGGAGGATGTTTTGAAAGCCTCCCTGGAAAAACCGGTCCAACCGTCCAAGCCGACCAAAGCCGCCAATAAGAAGAAGACTGGAAAAGCGAAGACAACAAAAACCAGGACTGGAAAGGCATGAAAACCGTTTTCCTCGCCGAAGATGACATGACGATGGTTGGTCTGCTGACCACTCTTTTGAAAATGGAGGGGTACCAGGTGACCGTGATGGGCGGGGATGCAGATATCGTGGAATCAGTTCTCAGGACCAAACCTGACATCCTGTTGATGGATGTGCGCATGGTGGATCGGAATGGCATTGAAGAACTGGCGCGACTCCGAAAGTCTCCCGGGGGGGATGCGGTGCGCGTATTGATGACCTCCGGTCTGGATGTTAAGGAACAATGCCTGGAAAATGGCGCCAATGGTTTCATCCTGAAGCCGTTCATGCCGGAGGAGTTGTTCAACTGCCTGCGGAGTTTGGGATAGTGACTCGACGCTCCATCCTGATTCGCGAATTTCAGTATCCAGGTGATTATGAGCAGGTGGTGGAACTCTGGCGGGAAATGGAGAAAGGGGTACGTTTCAATCGGTCTGATGCACCTGAAGAGTTGAAGAAGAAGCTGGATCGCGATCCGGATCTTTTCCTGGTTGCCGAGGCGAATGGCACGATCGTCGGGACCGTCATGGGCGGATTTGACGGACGCCGCGGTATGCTGTATCACCTGGCAGTTGCTGCCTCATATCGCAGGCGTGGGATCGCCGGGAAATTGATGACCGAGGTGGAAAGGCGGCTGATCGCGAAAGGATGCCTGAAATGTTATTTGCTCGTCCATGCAGATAACGATGAAGCTCGTACGTTCTACAAGGAGACCGATTGGGATCTGATGGACGATCTGGTAATATTTGGGAAGGAACTGGCATGACCCTGCGTTTTGGAATCCTTACTGTTTCTGATCGTTCATCAAGGGGTGAACGCCCTGACCTGAGTGGACCGGCATTGGCGGATTTCATTCGTGCGCAGGGCTGGGTTGTGACCTCGATGGGTCTCCTTCCTGATTCCAGGGAAATGATCACTTCCAGGCTGTTGGAATGGTGTGCAGGTGGGGAACTGGATGTGCTTCTCACCACAGGCGGCACCGGTTTTGCCCCGCGGGATGTCACGCCCGAAGCGACGCGTGAAGTGATCGAACGCGATGCGTCTGGATTGGTGGAGGCGATTCGGGCTGAATCGTTGAAGTTCACCCCGCATGCCATGCTGTCACGGGCGGTGGCGGGTATCCGGGGGCGGACACTGATCATCAATCTTCCCGGAAGCCCAAAGGGTGCAGTGGAAAGTCTGCAGGTGGTGGCAGGGGTATTGGAGCATGCCGTCCAGTTGTTGCGGGGCGACAGGAATGCCGAGGCAGGGCATGTAAATAAGCAGGTAGATGGTGTATAATCCGCCCGCTTGAAATTCTGAAAGAGGTAATAAAGAAATGATTGATGTCAATGAACTTCGCAAAGGCGTGACCTTCGAACTTGACGGTACGCTCTATAAGGTGCTGGACTACAGCCACAACAAGTCCGGACGAGGCAATGCCTCCATCCGCATCAAGGCGCGCAATATGATCACCGGCTCAAATATCGAGCGCACTTTCAGCTCGGGACAAAGCGTGCAGGATGTGCGCCTGGATTTCCACAACGTCTCATACCTTTATACGGATGGCGAGTTGTATCATTTTATGGACAGCGAGACCTTCGAACAGCCGGCTTTGGAGAAGGACATGTTGGGCGAAACCGCCCTTTACCTGATGGCTGGCATGGAAGCCAAGCTGACCATTTATGATGGTAAACCGCTTGATATCGAGCTGCCAACCTCCGTGGATATGGAGGTGGTGGATGCCGAAATGGCGATTCGTGGCGACACCGCCACGGGTGTGACCAAGAAGGTCACCACCGAGACCGGCTTGACCGTCCAGGTGCCGAACTTTGTCAACGTCGGTGACAAGATCCGCGTGGACACCCGCACTGGTGGATACGTTACCCGCGTTTAACGCCTGGTATCAATAACAGGTCCGCATGCGAACCCCTTACGGCGCGGAATGTGAATACTTTTACGGTGACTATCTTCGAGGTAGAAATCGTGAGGAGTGCCGGCTGCTATCTGCCGCTGGATTGCCCTGGACTCAATCATTGTGTCAAAACTGTCCTGTTCCCGGCATCCGGCGCGCGAATGCCTGCCAGTTCATTCGCCTGACCCCGCACATTACCCGACCGGTCCTGGGGTTCTTCCGCAAGCAGGTTCGAGTGGATGCATATTGCGAGAAGAGCCAGGGGATCGTCACTGAACCACATGTCGGATGTGGGCAGTGTCATCCCCTCCCACCGGTTTTTGAACTAAAAAAATAGCCCACTGCATGCGAGTGGGCTTGTTTTCCACTATAGCGGGAGCCTTGTTGGGCTTCCGCTTTTGGTTTTATTCGGCAGGCAGCGAGTCTTTCACGCGTTGAACATCGGCTGGTGGCAGGGGAGATTCTTTGGCAGCCTTGCGAAGAAAATCCTTTAATTTCTTCGCCTGCACAGCGGGCATGGGTGCGCCTTCCGCGTCGATTTCGGTTTTGTCATCCAAAAATACGAGAATACCCCGGATGGGCGGGATCTCCTGACCCTCCTCGAAGTTCTTCTTAAGGTGTTTTTCGATAGCCGTCACGTGACTGCCAAACTCGATATCCGGGCGTCCGATGGTCTCCTGACCAAAAATACGCAGGTAGCCTTGTATAAATCCGCCGCCTCCCGCCCGCCAGCGATTCTTCCTGTATGTGACCGTGCCGCGTAACTGATAAGGCAGGAGAACCCAGATGCCCGGTGAACCGACCACGAGATGGGGGACGGGTGAGGAATAATGATAGAGATTGGAATCGCCCGGCAGACCTTTCAGAGCCTTGTCAATGGCATGATCCGGACGCCTGCCCCAGCGTGAACCAAAATACATGCTGACCTGTGTGAGGACGATGCCTAAAAACAAAACTCCCCAAAGGATGAAAGTGTTCGTCTGGGTGATGGATTCCGGGTTGCGCCTGAATTGAATAAGAAAGACCATGGTGCCGACGATGACGAGCAAACCAGCCAGGTTTGCATATTGCCCGATCTTCGCGTTGCGTTTGATGAGTTTTTCGTTCTTGATGATTTTCATGAATGCCTTTTAGGAGATTATGTTGATCCTGTCCACCGGGATCATTTTACACTTTCCTCGATGGCGGATTTTATGGCAGGGATCACTTTTGCTTCGACCGCGTTCCTTGCCACTCGCACAGCGTTCTGGATGGCGATCGCGTCCGAGCGACCATGCCCGATGAAGACCAGCCCATTCACTCCCAGCAGGACTGCCGCCCCTTGATCGCTGGGATCCAGCAGCTTTTTAATTTTTCCAAGCGCAGGTTTGACGAGGATGCCTCCGAGCATGGCAAGCGGACCTCCGCCTTTGATGGCTTCCTTGATCTTATCCACGATCAATTTGGCGACCGCTTCAGATGTCTTAAGCATGACGTTGCCCACAAAACCGTCCGTCACAGCCACATCCACTTTGCCGCCGATGACTTCCTTGCCCTCCACGTTACCGTAGTAGTTCAATTTGGAGTTTTTAAACAGCTGGGTGGCTTCCTTGACAAGGTGGTTGCCTTTGCCCTCTTCCTCTCCGTTGGAGACCAATCCGACCTTGGGATTTTTTACGCCTCGCACCTTCTCTGCGTAGATGCTGCCCATCAGACCAAACTGGTACAGGTAGAGAGGTTCGCAATCCGGGTTGGCGCCAATATCCAGCACCACGCAGCTGCCCGTTGCAGTGGGAAAGATGGGCGCCAGGGCAGGTCGTTCCACGCCGCGGATCCGCCCGAGGCGGAAGAGTGCCGTGACCATCGCCGCCCCCGTATTGCCGGCAGTGACAAAGGCATCCGCTTCGCCGCGCTTGACCAGGTCAATACCCACTGCCATTGAATTTTTGGCATCCTTGTGACGGGCCTTGAAGGCAAGATCCTCGCCCTTGTCATTCATGGTCAGCATTTCAGGCGCGTGGACGACACGAATGGGGAGCGTGCCCGGATTTTGTGCAGCCAGCACAGGTTTGATCCTGGCTTCATCCCCAACCAGGATGATCTCCACTCCATATTCCCGCGCAGCCTGCACCGCTCCGATCACATCCGGGTCGGGAAAAGCATCACTACCCATCGCATCTACAACAATTCGAATCATGATGTCTCCTGTTTGGAAACCAGGTTTCAAATGGAAACCTGGTTCCTGAATTGCTTGCTTGACAAGCAAGGTAAGCCGATTATAATACGGCCTGTTTGCGCTGGTGCTGGAATTGGCAGACAGGCATGGTTGAGGGCCATGTGCCGCAAGGCGTGAGGGTTCAAGTCCCTCCCAGCGCACTCGAATCCCCACTTTCGTGGGGATTTTTTTATTCAGTTAATTGGACAAGGAACGCATCGAATAAAGCCGCGATCAGCGGTAATTGACTGCTCAGACGATGATCGCTGTCCACCAGGTGCAACGTGGCTTTAAATTTCTTTGCGTAACGGATGCTGTTCTCGTATGGGATCAATTCATCCTTCCAGCCATGGACAAGGGTCACAAAATCCGCATTCGGAACGGGTTCCTGGACCGCCAGGTCCGGCATGTAAAAAGCCGGGGCGAGCAGGAAGAGTCCCTTTGGATGGAGGGATGCGGATGCCACGGCAGCTACATAGGACCCCATGCTTGATCCAACCAGGATGAGTGGGCGGGTGGTTCGGGCATCGGATGCCAGCAGTTTGGTTATGCGTGCCTCCACATCCATGCCGGTGTAATCCAGGCTTTCCGCATCCAAAGCCCCGGCTGCGAGCCACCTCCGCCAGGCGCGTGATCTTATCCCCCCATGGACCGCTTTCCTTGCCGTGATTGAAATATACTGATCCGTTCATTGTTCACCTTGGTCTGAGTGGTAGAATTATAAAAAAAGGAGAAAACCATGAGCGCTGTTTTTCCTTCGATGGATTGGCTAAAGGAACTTGAGACGAAACTCAACACCGATGAGCGATATGCGGAAATTGCCAAAAAATGGGAAGGTGACATGACCATCGTCATCGAGCCGGAGGGGAATTTGAAGGAACGGAAGAATTATTATATCGACCTTTGGCACGGCAAGTGCCGCGGTGTTGCTGAACTCAAGGACATATCAGAAAAGAAGGCTGCATTTGTCCTGACATCCAGCTATGATAATATCAAAAGGATCATGTCGGGTAAACTGGATCCGATGCAGGCCATGCTGAGTCGCAAACTGGTTGTCCAGGGAAACCTGGCGGTGATGATGCGTTCGGTGCCGATCGTGCTGGATTTTGTCCGTTGCGCGCGGGAGGTCACCTCGGAGCTTTTGTAGATCGTTGGTGTTCCAATACCCATAAGAAGAGAAACGTCCAGCGCAGGAGCTGGACGTTTTTACGTTACTTGTTGGATGGGCGATAGCGATCCAGCAGGGCGCGTGTCTGTTTGTGTTTGGGGTGGTCGAGGACCTTGTCGGGGATCCCTTCTTCAATTAATTCACCCTCATTCATCACGATCATGCGGTCTGCCACGTCGCGGGCGAACCCCATCTCGTGGGTGACCACCAGCATGGTCGTGCCTTCCTTTGCCAGACCTTTCATCACGTCGAGCACCTCGCCGATCAGTTCGGGATCGAGGGCGGAAGTGGGTTCATCAAAGAGCATGACCAGGGGCTCCATGGCAAGCGCGCGCGCAATGGCAACGCGTTGTTTCTGCCCGCCCGATATGCGGTTCGGGTATTCATCCTTTTTGAACAGCATGCCGACGCGCTGCAGATTCATTTCCGCGATCTCTTTTGCCTTGGCGTGATCCATGCCCTTGACGATCACGGGGGCTTCCATCACGTTTTCAAGAATGCTCATATGCGGAAACAGGTTGAAATCCTGGAACACCATGCCGGTTAACAATCTTGCCTGGTGGATCAGTTTATGATGATTCCCTGCCCTTGCTGCCGGCAAGTATTTTCAAACCGTGGATCTCGATCTCACCTTCAGAGGGTTCTTCAAGAAAATTGATGCAGCGAAGCAGGGTGCTTTTTCCGGAACCACTGCGCCCGATGAGGCAAACCACTTCCCGGGGTTGGACCTCCAGGTTGATGCCTTTTAGCACCTCAAGCCGCCCGAAGTATTTATGCAGGCTGGTGATCTTTACAATCGCCGTGCTCATATCATCGGTCTCCTTTTGCCAGTCGTGCTTCGATGCGGCTTTGGACGGCAGTTAGAAGTAATGTCATCATCCAGTAGAAGAAGGCGGCAATGATGAGCGCCTCGAGGTTGCGGAGGTTGGAACGCCCCTGGCGGGTTGCCCGCCACATGACTTCGTGGACGAAACCGGTTGCCGCCACCATGGCGGAGTCCTTGGTCATGGCGATGAAATCATTGCCCATGGGCGGGATGGCAAATCTTAATGCCTGTGGCATGACGATGCGGCGCATGACCTGTCCCTGGGTCATGCCGAGGGCGATGGCAGCCTCGCGCTGCCCCCTGCCCACGGAACTGATCGCCGCCCGGAAGGTCTCGCTCATGTAGGCGCCATAGTTAAGCCCGAGCGCCAGTACGCCCGCCCATAATCCCGGTACATTTGCCCACCATGGGATGATCTGCGGCAACGCCAGGAAGAAAAAGAAGATCTGCAAATATAGCGGGGTGCCGCGCATCAGGGAAACATAGAAGGTGCTGAGCGCGTAAAAAGGAGGAAATCTTGAAAGCCGTCCCAGTGCTGCAAGTAAAGCCATGACGATGGCAAGCACAATGGATAATGCAGAAATGTAGATCGTGACCCCCAGACCTTTCCCAATGAATTCAAAATTATCCTTCATGAACTGGGTGTCAAGCTTGATGGCGTCAAGTCCAAGCGTGTCCCCGCTGAATACCAGGTAAAGGAGCAAGATCATGAATATCCAGGATACGATCACATTTGCCTGGAAGGTGCGCCCCTTGCGTACTTGCATGTCGTACAGCAATTCCGCCTGGGTTTTTGGTTCGTCTGCCTGTTTTTTACCGAATAGGTTCATGGTAAATCCTTGTAAAGAAGGACAGGGAAGCGGTGCAATACCGCTTCCCTGTGAGCAAACACTTCAGGTTACTTGACGAGACCCAGGGTCAGGTCAGAGCCGAACCATTGGAGGGAAAGCGCGCTCAGCGTGCCGTCCGCATGCATAGCCTTGATGGCATCATCCACTGCCTTGACGAAAGCGGCAGTATCGTAGGATGAAGATTTGTCGATTGCCACCGCGTTCGGTTCCTTGAACACCGGGTCGCCGAGGATTTTTACCTTCATGCCGGCGGCGATGTTCGATTCAACCACCGTGATGGAGGTTGCGTAGGCAACGAATTCCTTGCGACCGGCATCCAGGGCTTGCGGGCATTCCTGGTCGGTGGGCAGTTCCACGATCTGGATTCCTGCCGGCGCCTTGGCGTAAATATCGTTGGGATCCAGGTCCAGGGCATTGTTGAGCCAGTCCAGGTAGGTGGTGGCAGTTGCAACACACACTGATTGCCCAGCAAGCTCGTCAATGGAGGTCAGGGTGGAATCGGCGGGAACCGCAACCACTCCGGTCGGGGCGTAATAAGGCGTGGTGAAGTGAAAAACGTCGGGGCGCGGGGGTTTAATGGTCATGGAACCAACGCTCATGTCCCATTTATCCGCCCAACTGCCGCCAGTGACAACATCCCAGTCTGGGGTGGCAAAGCATGTTTCCACTCCAAGCCGTTTTCCGATCTCCGCCGCAACAGCAACATCAAAACCTTGCATTTCTACGGCAGTGAATGTGTCAGCAGGGCATTTGGTATCGTTCGGGCGTTTCCCATCGGGATTCATGCCGGATTGCGGCATATAGTTCGGGTCAGTGGAGGCGATGACATATCCGCGCTCCTTGATGGCTTTCAGCAGGTCTCCACCCTGGGAACCTCCGCCACAGGCGGATAATGCCAGCGAGGCAATTATAACCAGGCTGAACAGGACGATCATTTTCTTCATGGTGACTTGTCTCCTCTTTGGAAAGTTTTCAAACTTGAAACAGCAGAGCCGGGGAAGTTGCGGTACCCATCACCTCCTTTCACGAGGTTAAGATCAGGATTATGCATCTTGCCGCTTATAATGTTCTAAGTTTCTTGCTTGCCTTCAGTCTTCTTCGAGGATACAATACAAAATCATTCCGTTTTTCTTGTCAACATATGAATTATACGGTAAAAAATCAATCATGGGTATATTGGTTTTCGGTTTGGTCAGAATGGCTGGATGGAGAACCTCGAAGCTGTGTCGTCAATACTCTTTCCTGCGGGGTAAAATTTAAGGGAACCAATCTTGAATTGGAGAAGGCTTTTGCCTGATAGGGATTCCCATGCTGCAACCTATTCTTAGGATCGATCTCTCCACTGGAGAGAGCCATGCATACCAGGTTCCCGCGAACTTTGAACGGGATTACCTGGGAGGCGCCTCGCTGGGGGCACGCCTGCTGTATCCCTCCCTGACTGCCGGGCTGGAGCCTCTCTCTGAAGAGGCGCCGCTGCTCTTTTTGAATGGTCCATTATCCGGGACTCTTGGACCGACCGTGGGGCGCTTTGTGGTATGTGGAAAATCCCCGCTGACCGGGCTGTGGGCTGAATCCAATTGTGGTGGATTCTGGGGACCTGAGCTTCGCTTTGCCGGGTACGATGGATTGTGGATAACGGGGCGTTCCCAGGCACCGGTATATCTTTGGATAAACAACGGCAAGCTCGAAATTCGCGATGCGAAACACATCCTGGGTCAGGATACCTATCAAACCCAGGCGACCATCAAGCAGGAATTAAATATCCCGGGGACGAGGGTTGCCTGCGTGGGTCCTGCGGCTGAACACGGGGTCCTCTTTGCGGGAATTTTCTGTGACCACGGGCGCACTGCGGGCAGGACCGGTTTGGGCGCAGTGATGGCATCCAAAAATCTGAAAGCCATTGCGGTCAGGGGAACCGGCAGATCCCCCTGGCAGATGTGGAGACCTATGGCAGGGTCCGGTCTTCATCCAACCGCGCCCTCAAAGCCGAGAATGAGTTCGCGTGTGCTTAACGAGCTCGGCACCTCCGGCGTGACCGATTACAACGATTACCTGGGCACCCTGCCCAAGAAGTATTATTCCCTGGGGGTGTTGGAGAACGTGGACCGGGTCTCCGGATCGACCATGGCTGAGACGATCCTGGTGGGGAAAAGCGCCTGTCATGGGTGTGTCATCGCCTGCGGGCGGGTGGTGGACCTGGGAAACGGCAAGCAAAAAGGTCCTGAATACGAAACGGTGGTGGGCTTCGGTCCCAACCTGCTGATCACCGATCTGGGTGCAGTGACACGCCTGGCTGATCTGTGTGACCGCTTCGGCATGGACGTCATCTCAACCAGCGGCACGATCGGTTTCGCCTTGACGTTGTTCGAACGCGGGATCATCTCGGAGAAGGATACGGATGGATTGACCTTGAAATGGGGGGATGAGGAGACCGTTGCGAAATTGATCCATAAGATGGCAATGTGCGAGGGTTTTGGAAAATTACTTGCGCAGGGTTCGCGGCGGCTGGGTAAACACTTCGGAGCCGAAGAGGACGCCATCCAGGTCAACGGGATGGAAGTGGCTTACCACGATCCGCGCGGCGTTTCGGGCATGGCACTGGTATATGCCACCAGCCCGCGCGGGGCATGTCACAACCAGTCGGACTACTTCTTTGTCGAATGGGGGCAGACGGACGAATCCATTGGACTTACAAATGTTCGACCGGCATGCTGGCGCGGAAAAGGCGGGCAATGTCGCCATCCACCAGAATTTGAAGACCGTCTACAATTCCCTGGTCATGTGCGCATTTGCCAGCGTCCCGCCGCAGGTGCAGGTGGATCTGATCAACTCGGCTTGTGGATACGATCTGACGGTCCCGGACATGATGTTATGCGGTGAGCGTGGCTGGACGATCAAGCGCGCCATCAACAACCGCATGGGTTTGACGCGCGCGAACGACAAGCTGCCAAAGGGATTGCTGGAACCGTATAAGGAAGGCGGCGCGGCAGGCTATGTCATTCCATTTGCCGAAATGCTGGAAGCTTATTACGAGGCGCGCAATTGGGACAAGGTCACAGGAAAGCCCGCCAGGGAGAAGTTAATGGGGCTGGGAATGGAAGACATCGCTCACGATCTGTGGGATTAGGTCGCGGGCATCTGTTCATTCACGCCTTCTGGATGACGATTTCCTGAAGGCGTTTTTTATTCTCATAATATAAGTTGATTTACCGGGCGGAGAAACTCCGTATCGATGCACCGGTTCACTTGTATAATGGGGGAGAATAGAGGCAACCATGAAACTCGTTTCCGTCTCCGAAATGAAAGCCATCGAGCAGGAAGCTGATGCCAGCGGACTTACTTATGCCGAGATGATGGAAAATGCCGGCCGCGGGCTGGCTGAACTGGTCAATGATCTGAAAGCGGACAACGACCTGGAGGAAGTGATCGGGCTGGTGGGATCGGGCAATAACGGGGGGGATACGCTGGTTGCCCTGGCTTACCTGGCGCGGGCGGGCTGGCGGGCACGCGCGTATTGTGTCAAACGCAAGACGAAGAACGATCCACTGATCGAACGCCTGGAAAAAAGCGGAGGCGAGGTTTTGTCCTCCGAGGACGATGATGAATTCCTTGCGCTCGCGGCGTTCCTGGGAAGCGCGGATATTCTGCTGGACGGTTTGCTCGGGACGGGCACCAGGCTTCCTCTCAAACCTGAAATTGCGAGTGTGCTGTCCGCGGCGCGCAATACGCTGGATGCGATGGACGAGCCTCCATTTATCATCGCAGTGGACTGTCCGTCCGGTGTGGACTGCGACAGCGGAGCGAGCGCGGACGTGTGCCTGGCAGCTGACTTGACCGTGACCATGGCTGCCATCAAGCAGGGTCTCCTGCGCATGCCTGCGTTCGAACTGGTCGGCGACCTGGAAGTTGTGGACATTGGTTTACCTGGTGATCTTCCTGCGTGGGATCGGATCCTCCGTGTTGTCCCGGACTACGAGTGGGTGGCGGAACTCCTGCCGTCGCGAGCCTCCGGAATCTCATAAAGGCACGTTTGGCACGGCATTGATCGCGGCGGGGTCGATCAGCTACACTGGCGCGGCATATCTTTCTGCAAAGGCTGCCTACCGCGTCGGGGCGGGGCTGGTCACGCTGGCAGTTCCCGCGCCGCTGCATATGACCCTGGCGGGGCATTTACCCGAAGTGACATGGATTCCCCTGGCTGACGAGAACGGTTTTATTTCAAGGGAGGCTGTTTCCGCCGTTTCTCAACAACTCGGTCGGGCAACCGCCATGCTCCTGGGACCCGGTTTTGGGCTTGAGCAAACCACGAGGGATTTCCTTGTAAACCTGTTCGAGGCAAGTCTGCCCCCGCTGGTGGTGGACGCAGACGGGTTAAAACTCATGGCGCAGATCCCCGGTTGGCATAAAAAACTTCCCGGGCTGACCGTTCTGACCCCGCATCCGGGTGAGATGTCCGTGCTGACCGGATTGTCAACAGAGACGATTCAGAAAGACCGCGAGGAGATCGCCGGAAAATATGCCAGGGAATGGGGGCAGGTCGTGGTGCTGAAGGGTGCGTTCACAGTGATCGCCGCGCCGGATGGGAGGATCGCTGTCCTCCCGATCGCTTCCGCGGCGCTGGCACGGGCAGGGACGGGGATGTGCTTGCCGGGATCATTGTCGGTCTGCGGGCGCAGGGCATGCAGGCGTTCGAGGCTGCCGCGGCTGGAGCCTGGATCCATGCCCAGGCAGGCTTGACCGCCCTGGAGGAGGTCGGAAGTGCTGCATCCGTCCTGGCGGGGGACGTCCTGGATTGCATCAATGATGTGATGAGCGAGTTGCAGTATTAAGTGAATTGGGAAAAGAAAAAGACGCTCCTCGATTTCGAGGAGCGTCTTTTTTGTCGTTTGATCTATCAGCTTGACAGGAATTCGTCCAGGGAAGCCTTGCTGATGCGGTAGGCGTTGCCAACTTTCTTGGCTTTCAGGCTCTTATCCTTGATGGCAGCCATCACATCCTCTTCGCTGACCTTCAGGTAGCCGGCAGCCTCGGCGGGGGTCATCACATCCGGGAAGGATTTTGCCCCTCCGCCACCTGGTTGTTGCTGTTGCATGGCGCCCGAGGTGGCTTGCTGCATCAGGTTGCCGATGCCCATGCCTGCGCCGATGCCGGCGGTCAGTCCCGCGCCGCCGCTCGGGTTTTGGGCTGCATCGCGCATCGCATCCGCAGCCTGGAGTTGGGTGTAGGTTGCCATATCGAGCATTCCCATGTCGCGCAGTTCCTGCGCCGATTTGTCGGAGGGCTTGAGGTTGCCGACGTAGAAGGTCTTCAGGGTCAGACCGATGGCTTCGAAGTCATCCTGCGCCTTGGCGCGCACGCTGGAGCCAAGTTCCTCGGTCAAGCCGATCAGCTCCGGCACGGAGTACTTGGCACCGGTTTCGCCGAGCACATCCTGCAATTTCGAAAGCAGCATGGTGCGGAGCCGCTCTTCGATATCAGTGGTGCGATACGCGCCCTGCGTGCCGACGATCTGGGTCACGAATTGCTGGGGGTCCTTCACCTGGAAGGAATAGGTGCCGAAGCCCTGCAGGAGCGCCACGCCCAGTCCCATGCCCGGGTTGCGGACGATGATCGGCTGGGGAGTGCCCCATTTCTTGTTGGCGAATTCCTTGCGGGAGACAAAATACACTTCCGCCGGGAAGGGGGTGCGGTCGTTGAACAACTTCCCGATCCAGTCGATCAACAGCGGGATGTTGGCGGTGGTGATGGTATGGCGCCCGGGCCCGAAGACATCCAGCGCGTTCCCGTCCCGGAAGAATACCGCGCTCTGACTCTCGCGGACGATCAGCTGTGAGCCGATGCGGAAATCACCGATACCCTGTTCGGGGAAGCGATGAACGATCTCATCCTCCATCTCATTCGGGTATTCAATAACATCAAAGATCCTTGCCATGTGTTTTCTCTCCTTTGTTCGATGAACGCTATTATTATAGTCCATGCATGTGCGAGGGACAAGAAGCGATTTTCACCTCATTCTACGAAATACAGACTTGCAGGTTTCGTCTGCAGGCGATTGGGTCATCCCTTCATTTGTTTGCCGGTTCCCTTGTTGCGAAGCATGAGGATCTCCGCCATGATGCTGACGGCGATCTCCTCGGGAGTTTCAGCCTGCAGTTCCAGCCCGATGGGCGAGTGAACGCGTCCGATCATCTCGTCCGTTACCCCTTTTGCTTTCAGCATCTTGACCGTCTCGGTCCACCTGCGCTTGGACCCAATGACACCAATATAGGCTGCCCTGGATGCAAGCAACGGTCCCAGTCCTGCCACATCCACGCTGGAGCCGCGCGTGGTCAGTACCAGGTAGGTCTGGCGGGTGATCTTGATGTGCTCCGGCAGTTTCTCCATCGGCACGGGATAGAACGCGTCTGCGTCCGGGATGGATTCGGGCGTGCAGAATTCAACGCGGTCGTCGCTGGCAGCTACACGGAAGCCCAGCCATTTGGCAAGATGCGCCACGGCTTTGCCCACATGTCCCGCGCCGAGGACGACCACCATCGGGGCTGGCAGGATCGGTTCCACGAATACCTCCACTTGTCCGCCGCAGACACCCACGTCGCCGCGCGACGGGTCGGACATGTTGTAATGCAGATGGCGCGGCTCTCCATCCGCCATGGACATCATCGCCTCGTCGAGGACGCGATGCTCCAGGTCGCCACCGCCGATCGACCCGACAAATCTTCCGTCAGGATAGACCAGCATCTTGCTCCCCGTATGCCGGGGCGTGGAGCCCTGGCTCTTCACCACGGTGCAGAGCGCGGCGGATTCGTTATTAGCTTCGATATCTGAGAGGGCTTGATAAATGGACTTCATCACTGGATTCTATCGTATTTTCAACGGGAATCACGGTCCCCAAACTGGCTGCCAGTCGGGTTCAGGGTTATCCACCAGCAGGCGCGTGGAGTGACCGTCCGCGCGGATGATGAACAGGTCGGCTTGACCGTTGTTCCGCAGGGAGTTGAAAACGATGTACTGCCCGTCAGGGGAATAGGATGCGGAGGCGTTGTTCCCGCCAAAGGTCAATTGTGTCGCGTTGCCCGTCGCCAGGTCGAGCCGAAACAGGTTCTTGTTCCCGGCAGGTCCCATGCACAGGAGCAGGGATTTTCCATCCGGTGTCCAATCCAGGCTGCCTGTCACGCCCTCGACCACGCGGGTGACCTGGTGTGGCGGTTTGCTGAGATCCAGCAGGTCGAGCAGGTAGATCTCGTAGTTGTTGTACCCCTCCGCCAGCATGGCGAATGCGATGGTCTTTCCATCCGGCGACCAATCCGCGCCGACGATGGGTTTGCCGCCTTCGTAAAGCAGTTGGGTGTCTTCTCCCAGCGGTCCCATGACCCAGAGCGAGGTAATGCCGTCATGTGGGCGGTTCAGGAACAGGATCTGGGTACCATCCGGAGAATACTTTGGAGAGAAGGCATTGCCGACATATTTTGTGAGACGCGTTTGTTTCAAGTCGGAGAATGTCAGCAGGTACAGATCAAAGTAATCGCCTTCATTTTGCGCGAAGACCACACCGGTCATATCGGGTGTGAATGTGGGGTAGTAGTTGTTCCGGAAGCTGTCCGTGATCTGGGTGTACCCGGTGCCGTCCGCGTTGATCGCGCAGATCTGGTTGACCTCCCCGCGCGTGCAGGTGAAGACGATCCGACCGCCAAAACTGGTGAAAGCGGAGGTGGGGGTTGGCAGGGGTGTGTTGGTCGGAATGGGGGTGGTCGTGGCGATCTCTTCCGGCTTGAGAGGCAGGATGGGGTCCACGCGGTATACGGGACCAGCCAGAAGAGGAGAAAAACCAACCCGACGAGGACCAGGCTGAAAGGGATGAGCACGCGTTTTTTTGGGCGCATCGCGGAAGAGCCGCGTCCGGCGTTTTCCTGAAGCATACTTGCCGTCGAGATTGGGGAGGCTCATGCTCGATCGATCCTTCGTTCCAGGTGGTATGGGACGAATTGTACCTGTAGTTTGCCTTGCCGTTCCGCTGGATCATGTCCCGGGTACCCAGCATCTCCCTGGAGATATTGCCGGCGGTTTCCTGCTTTTTATCCCCGCCTCCCCTGGCAGGGCGTGTTGGTTCGACATGCTTGCGTTCCTTCTTTCCCCAGCCGTTGGCAGCCACCTTCACGATGCCCTTGCAGTCCCCGGGGTCGTATCCGCTCTCCACCCATTCGTAATATGCCGTCCCGATCTGGTCCGCGGTCAGGTGGAACATGCGTGATCATGTCGTGGACGTACGACCTGAATTCCACGCTTGGGAAGGTCTGGGTTGCAGCATGGTACATCTTCAGCGTGGGCAGTTGTTCTGCTTCTTCTTCGGTCATGGTTTGGAAATTTGGTCGGCTCGGCACCTTAACGTTGAGAGAGAGATGATTTTCCACATTATTCTTTGGGAAGTTAATTGGGTCGTTAACATGAGACGTTTGTTCAACCTCAGAAGTTGAAGGGGGCTCAACCCCAGGAGATGAAAGGGGTTCAACCCCAGGAATTGAAGGGGCTTCAATCTCAGCAGATGAAGGGGTCTCAACCCCAGGAGTTGAAGGGGCTTCAACCTCAGTAGATGAAGGGGAGTCAACCGGGTACACTAGTGTGCCTTCAACCTCTGGAGTTGAGGGGGCTTCAATCTCAGAGGTTGAAGGGGGATCATATGACAGGTGGTAGAGGTTGCTTGTGCGACTCCCATTCTCATCGAACCGGATCACCTTTTCAAGGTATCCGAGTTCGACCAGGCGTTGCAGGTCCTTGCTGACCGACTGGAAGGATTTATTTCGCTTCTTCCCGAGGGTTTGCAGGGATGGATAGCACCAGCCTTCCCGGTTGGTGTAACAGCCGAGCGCGGCGAGCGTGCGGAACTGTGCATCGGTGATGCGGTCATCGCTGATCGCTCCGACTGGCAGGATGGAAAAGCGCGATTTGCTCATGGTGTCTCCTTGATTACGCAACCAAGCCCGACCTGGTACTGGTGCGAGGCGGCGGGTCAGGATCAAGACTGAGTTGAGGTGAACTCAGTGATACAGGTTGGGACTGGAGATGATTATAGAACAAATGTTCTAATTCGTCAATGGCTGAGGACATTTCAAAAACCCTTGTAAATGTGAAAAAAAGCGCGATAATGAATTTGAAAAATTGAATAGCATCCTTCAATGTAGCCTTCATCGATGCACATGATTGAAAGGAGAATGGAATGAAAGCGCTTCTTCGTTCGATGATGATCGTGTGCATGTTGACAGCCCTGATGACGTGACTCCCGCGCCGGTCTTGGCACAAGTGGAGGAGGACCGGCAGGCATGCCGGAAGGACTGCAGGAGGCGATCCTCTCCAGTACGGCAAAACCATTCCAGGAAGTGGAGGGAAATACGTGGCTTCCACGGGGGGGTTGAAGGTTGAGCTAAGTGTGAATGGACTTCAAGCAGGGGGGGATGGGTTGCAGTGGGGCATTGCACTACAGGGATATCGGACGCGGGACACAGATCATGGCTGTCTCTGCGCCGAAGGTGTCACCAGGTTGGGGGGAGATTGGAATACCAGCGGGGCGTGTTGACGGAGTGGTACCGGGACACAGCGCTGGGGTTGGAGCAGGGATTCACGATCTATGAATCGCCGATGGGGGAGATGAACTTGTCATTCAACTCAATGTCACGACAGACCTGCAGGGGTGCTGGATGAAGATGGACGGGGACTTTCGTTCCCGGGAGCGGATGGACAGACACTGCGCTACGACCACCTGAAGGCATATGATGCGAACGGGGTTGAGTTGGATGCAAGGATGAACTACGAGCCGGGAAGAGTGCGGATCCTGGTGAATGACCGCGGCGCGGCATATCCGATCACGATCGATCCGTTGATCTATCTCGAACAAAAAGCCATCGCCTCGGACGGCGCGGCGGGTGATTATTTTGGCTATTCGGTTGCGCTATCGGGTGACACGGCGCTGGTGGGGGCATATGTGATGATGTGGGCGCGAACAATGATCAAGGCTCAGCCTATGTCTTTGTGCGCAGCGGGACGACCTGGACACAGCAGGCACAACTGACCGCCTCGGACGGCGCGACGGATGATTATTTTGGCAATTCGGTTGCGCTATCGGGTGACACGGCGCTGGTGGGGGCAGCATATGACGATGTGGGTGCGAATACAACAGGGCTCAGCCTATGTCTTCGTGCGCAGCGGGACGACCTGGACACAGCAGGCACAAACTGACCGCCTCGGACGGCGCGGCGGGTGACTATTTTGGCAGTTCGGTTGCGCTTTCGGGGGACACGGCGCTGGTGGGGGCAGCTGGTGACGATGTGGGCGTGAACACTGATCAGGGCTCGGCCTATGTCTTTGTGCGCAGCGGAACGACCTGGACGCAGCAGGCGCAGTTGACCGCCTCGGACGGCGCGGCGTATGATCATTTTGGCAGTTCGGTTGCGCTTTCGGGTGACACGGCGCTGGTGGGGGCAGTACATATGACCACGTGGGCGCAAATGCTGACCAGGGCTCGGCCTACGTCTTCGTGCGCAGCGGGACGACCTGGACCCAGCAGGCACAGCTGACCGCCTCGGACGGCGCGGCGGGTGATAATTTTGGCAATTCGGTTGCGCTTTCGGGCGACACGGCGCTGGTGGGGGCAGCTGATGACGATGTGGGCGCGAACATTACGACCAGGGCTCGGCCTACGTCTTCGTGCGCAGCGGGACGACCTGGACACAGCAGGCAACAGTTGACCGCCTCGGACGGCGCGGCGATATGACTATTTTGGCAATTCGGTTGCGCTTTCGGGTGATACGGCGCTGGTGGGGGCGACTAGTGACGATGTGGGTGCAAACAGTGACCAGGGCTCAGCTTACATCTTTGTGCGCAGCGGGACGACCTGGACACAGCAGACGCAACCTGACCGCCTCGGACGGCGCGGCAGGATGATAATTTTGGCAATTCGGTTGCGCTATCGGGCGACACGGCGCTGGTGGGGGCAACTGATGACGATGTGGGCGCGAACGATCGATCAGGGCTCGGCCTATTTCTACCAGGCTACCGCACAGATGCGGACCTGTCGGTCTCGGCGGTACGCGGGACAAGCGGACCACTCCACCCGGGAGACACGGTATCTGCTGACCGCCTCCGTCATGAATATGGACCGCAAACCGCAACGACTGTCCTGCTGAACGTGGCGCTTCCCTGCCGGGTTGACATACGTTTCATACGCTGCCACGCATGGAAGCTACAATCCATCCATCGAACTCGTGGAGATGTGGGATCGCTCGGAATGGGTAGTGGGCGCCACCCTGACCATCCTGGCGACGGTGGATCCCATCCCGAGCCAGACACTGATCTTTGCTCCATATTCTGTTGGGGAGGGATACGAACAATGCAAATAACACAGCCAGTCTGTCCCTGCCGGTCTACACTCCGCATGAGATCGCATTGAACGGCGGGTTCAACACCTACGTGGGCACTTCGAAGATCCCCCAGAACTGGGTGGCGGTCAACTTTGCCGCCACGGATGGAAAGAACACGACCGTGAAGAAAGAGGGCACGGCTTCCGTGAAGATTGCAGTGCGCTGCAGGCAAGACCAAGACACTGACCCAGACATTGAATCTAAGCGGGAGTGCGCGGCGATGAGTTTGGTTTCTCGTTCTGGGCGAAAGGGGTCTCCATCCCCGTGACAGGAATCTGCCGGGCACAGGTGTTGCTTATACAACGGGGCAGCATTGAAGCTGACAAAAACGGTGAACTGCACGACCGGCACATATGGATTCACGCAGAAGATGTTGAACTTCACTTCGCCGCGAGTGCGTACACCAAGGTGATCATCAAGCTGACGTATGCCAAGGCAACCGGGACGATCTATTTTGATGGGCTGAGTTTGATGAAAGCGCCGTAACCGGGAGGAAGGTTGAAACAGCCCTTGTGATTTTCACAAGGGCTGTTTTATTTATCTTTCCAGCAATCCAAGAACCACCGGCAGTAATTGTTTCTTGCGCGATACGACGCCCTGGGCGTCGCGCGTGCCGTCGGGGAGAGGCGGGTAAGGCAGGTCGTTCAGGATGGGCGGGGCGGAGGAGGACAGGATCAACCGGCTGGTGCCGCGTACAACATCCGTGATGAGCAGGATGGCAAAGTCGAGGCCGCGTTTATCCTTCAATGCGTCGAGGGCATCGGTGAGCGGTGCCAGGTGCTCGTCAAGCTGCAGGAGGTCGGTCACTTCAGCCTGCGCGACCGCGAACTTGAAGCCGCCCGCCTCGAAGGATTTGACATCGTTGCTGACCACTTCCCCGGGTTTGCGATTGGAGAGTCCCGCACCGGCGGAGAGCAATTTTTGTCCATACGAATCGATCGTCTCGCCTTTGAGGGGACTCCCGGCGGCGAAAGCCCAACGGGATAACCTGTCTGCGACGGTCTTGTCGCGCGGGGTGGTGGTGGGGGAGGTCAGGATGAGCGTATCCGCCAACAATCCTGCGAGCAGCATGCCTGCCAGCGCAGGCGGTATGGAGAGCCCCGCCTCGATGGTTTGCTCGGTCACCAGCGTTGAAGTGGAGCCGACGATATCCACCGTGAATCGAATCGGCGCGTGGGTGTGCGGATTTCCGAGGCGATGGTGATCAAGGATCTCAAGCAATTCGGCTTCCTCCAACGCGGCGATCGCCTGGCGCGGCTCGTTGTGATCCACAAGGATGATCTTGAGCCGCGGCGGGTTGAGCGTCTCGCGTTGGTGGGCGATGCCAAGATACTGCCCGTTCTCATCCACGATCCAGTAATCATCGTAATCATCACGCAGGATCCTGTTCAACGAGTCCCGGATATGAGCGCTGGCAAGGTACACGGGAGCGTTGGTATCCGCGGCTTCCCTGCAGGGCGCGGTCATCAGCTCGCGGATGGTGGTATCGCCGGGGCGCGGCCCCAGGATCTCCGAGAAATATTTAAAAAAGCTCAGACCGGTGATCAGACCATAGGGCTTGCCGTCCTCACTGACGATGGGTGCAACACCGCCCGTTTTACTGGCGAGGGTCCATGCCTGGGAAAGCAGGGCGTCCGGGGTGAGGGTGTCAAGGCGGCGGATGATCGTCTCGAAGCGGGGTGAAGCGTCCGTGAGCAGCATGGGCGCATCCAGACCGAGGGTTTTCAAGACCCAGGCGGTCTGTGGGTTGAGCGCGCCGGCGCGGGCGGCAACGGTGTTTACACCGTCCCTTGCGCGCAAGAGCCAGGCGTAGCCCATGGCAGCCGCCACGGTGTCGGTATCCGGGTTGATATGCCCGATGACGTAGATCTGATCAGGCATGGGAGGATCCAACTGCCCTCCACACCTTTTCGGGCGTGATGGGAATAACATCCAGGTCGATGCCCAGCGCATCCAGGACGGCGTTGCCCACTGCGGGCGCGACCCCGTCCATGGGGATCTCCGCCACCGCCTTGACCCCAAACGGGTGGGATGGTTCGAAGGTCTCCACGAAGATGGTCTCCAGTGCAGGCATCTCGTCCGCACGGAAGATATGGTAGCGGTCGAAATCGCGTTCGATGGAGCGCCCTTTTGCGTCGTAGCGCATCTCCTCGCAGACCGCGTAACCCAGGGCTTGGGTCATCCCGCCCTCAATTTGCCCGGAGGCGGTGAGTGGATTCACGATCACCCCCGAGTCCACTGCCATGACAAGTTTGTCCACGGTGACAGCACCTGTGGCGGGATCCACGGTCACCTCGGCAAATTGCGCCGCGAACGGAGGCGGGGAGGATGGCGAGACGTAGGACGCGATGCCCATGATCTGTTCCTGGCTGTTCCTGTGAAGGGTGTCCAGGGCGATCTCGGATAGCGGTACAGAGCGACCGTCCGGGGCGTAAGCATTGCGGTTGCGCAGGACGATGAAGTTGGGGTTTTCCACTTCCATCATTTTTGCCGCACGCAGCTTGATCTTCCAGGCAGCCATTTTTGCGGCATTGGTCGCAGCGTAACCCGAGATGTACGTGGTGGAGGATGCATAGGCGCCTTTATCAAAGGGAGTGAAATCCGTGTCGGATGAGTAGCAGATGATATCTTCCACGGGCACGCCCAGCACCTCAGCCGCCATCTGTGAAAGGACGGTATCGGAACCAGTGCCCAGGTCGGTCGCGCCGACCAGGAGATTGAAGGAGCCATCATCATTCATTTTGATGGATGCGCCTCCCATGTCCAGGTAGGGGATGGCTGTGCCCTGCATGACCAGCGCAACACCGATGCCCTTCCGCTTTCCATGGTCATTCGAGACCGATGCGCGCCAGGTTTCATTTCCAAACTTGTCATCCCACCCGATGGCAGCGCGACCCTGGGCAACACATTGCTCAAGTCCCACGGTGTGGATGATCTCGGGACGCGGCTCGCGGCCTTCGTTCCATGCTGTTGAAAATGGATGGTATTCGCCGGGACGAAGGGCGTTCTTCAACCGGAAATCGATCGGGTCCATGCCGAGGGCGCGGGCGATCTTTTCCATGTGACGGTCCAGCGGCCAGTAGCCCTGCGGGACACCATAGCCGCGGTATGCACCCGCAGGCGGGGTGTTGGTGTAAACAATGTCTGCATGGAAGCGGATGTTTGGTGATTTGCGGTATTCGCCATCGCCCACATACAGCGCCATGGATTTGTGTCCCGTGTTGCCCGTCACGGTCAGGGCGTGGCAGCCATAGGCGCCGGTATCCGAAAGGATGTACATCGCGTTGGCGGTGATCGTCCCGTCGTTCTTTACGCCGGTCTTCATGCGGACGCGCATGGGATGGCGGGAGCGGGCTGCGATGAATTCCTCCTCGCGGGTGTATTCATACATGACCGGTCGCTTCGTGGCGATGGTCAGATGTGCCGCCACGTCCTCGATCAACACTTCCTGCTTGCCGCCGAATCCCCCGCCGATGCGCGGCTTGATGACGCGGATGCGCTTGATGGGCAGACCCAGGACGGGAGCCAGCATGCGGCGCGCGTGGAAGGGGACCTGCGTCGAGGTGCGAATCACCAGCCGGTCATCCTCATCCCAGTACGTGACAGTCACATGCGGCTCGATATGTGCCTGTTGAACCTTCGGCACAATATATTCGGCTTCAAAGATCTGGTCAGCCTCGGAGAATCCTTTTTCAACATTCCCGATGTCGATGCGGATCTCCGCGGGCAGGTTCTTCTCCGGGCTGCGAATCGGCAAAGTTGACATACTCGGGTTCATCATGGATCCGGACCGCATCGGGTTTCATGGAGTCGCGCGAATCCAGGATGGCGGGCAGCAGCTCGTATTCCACTTCGATCAACGACAGGGCTTTTTCTGCGATCTCGGGAGTTTCCGCGGCGACGAATGCCACCCGGTCGCCCACAAACCGCACCTTGTTATCCAGCGAGAATGTGTCCAGCGGTCCGGGGATGGGATCCGACTGCCCGGCAGTGGAGTAGACGACCCGTGGGATATCCTGCCAGGTCAGCACCGCCGCGACGCCCTCCAGGGCGCGCGCCTTGCTGGCATCGATCTTTTTGATCCAGGCATGCGCATGCGGTGAATGCAGTACCTTGGCATGCAGCATTCCGCGCATCTCAATGTCGGCGGTGAAGGCGGGCTTGCCCTGCACCAGCTTGACAGCATCCAATTTGATCTCGGGTTTACCGACGGTCTGCCATTTCTGTCTGCCCGAAGTGACCACCACCCTGGGTCGTGTCATAACCTGTGAATATTGACCGCCTGTACCATTTTGAGATTCGTCAGTACCGGGTCTGGTACCCCCATCCCCGGAATCCCAATCCACTGCCTCCCATGTCACCGGTTCCTCTCCCCGCATCTCTGCAGCAGCCTTCAAAACCGCCTGTACGGGCTTTAAATAGCCTGTGCAGCGGCAAAGCACACCGGAGATAGCTTCCCGCACTTCCGCTTCGCTCGGGTCGGGATTTTTCTCAAGCAGGGCATGTGCAGCGAGGATCTGCGCAGGAGTGCAGTATCCGCACTGGATGGCACCGGTGACCACAAAGGCTTTCTGCAGGGGATGCAGTCCTCCGTGTGTTTCCATCCCTGTTCAGGGTGTTCGCCCAGTGCTTCGATGGTGGCGATCTTGTGACCTTCAGCCTGGGCGGCAAGCAATGATCCCGCGTTGACAGGCTTTCCATCCAGCAGAACCGTATCCGACCCGGACAAGCCGTGCTCGTCGCCAAATTTCACACCGTGGAATCCGAGTCCGCGCAGGGCGGAAAGGAGGGAGGTGTGAGGCGGTGCTTCGATCTCGTGATCGATGCCGTTGATGTGCAATGTGATATTCATGTCACAGCACCTTGGTAACCTTCAATCCTGCATTTGCGTTCTCAATGGCGGTCTGTGAACCGATGACGATGACCGAGTTGGACTGTGCGACCTTCTCCAGGGTCTCACCGAAGGCGATGAAGTCCTCGCCATTGGTCGAGAGCACCTGGTCACGTACCTGCTGGCGGAATTCATCGGTCTCGCCTGCGAGATGACGGATCATCGAAGAGTAGCCCTTCGCGTCCGGCAATTGGTAGGCATCCATGCGGGCGATGGCGCGGATGATGGCTTTGGTCAACTCGGTATCGGTCAGGCGGGTGTGGTCAAGCCCTTTCAGATAGGCGGGGGCTTTGTCATAATGTTCCAGCGAGGATGCCAGGTTCGGGTCCCGGTAGGAGAAATAGGTGAACACTCCCGAGCGGTCATCGAATACCGCGTAACCACCATAAGCGCCGCCCTGCACACGCAGTTTTTCCCAGACATAGGTCATGCTCAGGTAATTCGTCACTACATTGGCTGAACCGTCAAACTGCATACCCCTGGTCGTAAAGATCGGCGCCCTTCGCCACGTAATTGACCTGGGATGGGATGGTCAACCCCTCCTTCTCCGGGGAGGGAGTGAAGCCGAAGTTGTTCAGTTTGAGCGGCTTGACAGGCAATGCGCCCAGGAAGGCATCCAGTTGGGGACGGATCATCCTCCAATTGGTCTCATCCACGGTCACGTTGAGGATCAAGGCATTGCGGTTAATGAGAGCATCGCGGATTCCTTCGAATCTCTTCAGGACACTTTTCCACTTGTGGTCGATGTCATCCGCGAGTTCCCGCAGGAGGAAGAGTTGTGCCACACCATCGGTTTGCTCCGCGATCCAGTCGGCTTCGTTCAACTGCCCGGCTAGGCGGGAAAGGGCATAGGCGTGTCCACTTGGGATCAGCGAGGCCTCCAAACCGGCTTTCTCCTCGATGACAATTTGTTTGAGGCGGGCGCGGTTGTCCAGTCTCACCGTCAAGAGGATGTCCTTGAGAATCCCCAGCAGGTCCGGGACGTGATGGACCGTTGCCTTACCCCGGATGAAGAACCTGGCAACGCTCTCCTTTGAGCCGCGACGGAGAACGGCTTCCGAAGATGCATGGATGCCACCCGTGCTTTTTCCAATTCGCTGCGACAGTTTGACATAATCCTCGGTCAAGGTGCCCATCTCGAACAGTGCCCTGGCGAAGATGCCCGCCAGTGGCAGTTGTTCCTTCGACAGGGAATGCAGGTCAAATCCGAGATCCAGGTAGAAGATGCCATTAGTGAACAGGTCGTGATACAGGGTTTCGACATCCATCAGCTTGATGGATTCGATGGGGATGATCCTGTTCGCCTTGTCAAGTTCCGAGAGCTTCAATATGGGCAGGGTCTCAAGCGCCTCCCTGGTATCCGGTGTTTCCTGCTTAAGTTTCAGGTCCCGGGTGGCTTTGACCAGTTCAGCGATCTGTGCCTCGTTCAGGGTGGCGCGGTGATTTGCCAGGCGGGTCTGTTCCTCCTCAGCGGTCCGTTTGCCCAGCTCCGGGTCGGGTTTGAGGCGCAGGATCGAGCGATGGACATTATCCAGCAGATGGGTCTGGATCAATTTCTCAAAATACCGGTTGTCATTCTTCAGCCTGTCTTTGATCGTTTCCAGGGGCGCTTCAAAAGCCAGCAGTTTGAAGGGATCTTCGTCATAGAGCCAGGTGGTAAGCACGCGGCGCATCAGGGCGATGCCCACCGGGAACGCGCCGGTATTGTTCTCGCGTAAACGGAATTCGGTGGTGTTCATGGCAGCCGCGACCATGTCGGGGTCGATACCGTCACGGACGAGAGACGGCGAGCGTATCGAGGATCAGTTTTTCGATTTTTTTCGCATGGCGCGCTTTGGTGCCCTTGAGCCCGGTCGAGAAGATCAGGTTGCGCAGTTCGGTTTCCATGCCGATGCCCGCCAGGTCCTCCCCGAGACCCGAGTCAAGCAGGGCTTTCTTCAGCGGGGAGCCGGGTGTGCCGATCAGGATGTGACCGAGGATCCGGAAACTGAAGTTCAGAACCGGGTCGGATGTATCCGGCAGTTTCCAGTTGATGACCAGATAATTTTTCTTTTCAATATCAGGATCGCTGCCGGCATCGTATGTATATTCAACCTTTTTGGGGCGCTTGAAAGGTTTTACATTCGGAATGACCGATCTCACCTTTTTCTTTTTATAAGGCTTGAGATAACCTTCCATGATGGCAAGGCGTCTTTCAGGATCGTCATTCCCGTAGAAGAAGATGAACGCATTGGAGGGATGGTAGTAGGTTTCGTGGAAGGCTTTGAATGCCTCGTAGGTCAGGTTGGGGATATCGCGCGGATCACCGCCTGAATCCACCCCGTAGATATGCCGGGGGAAGAGGGAGTTGTAGACCCTTGTCTCCAGGATACCATCAGGCGAGGAGTAGGCGCCTTTCATCTCGTTGAAGACCACACCTTTATAGGTCAGCGGTTCCGCGGGATCGTTGATCTCGTAGTGCCAGCCCTCCTGCATTAATGTCTCCGGTGTGATGCGTGGATGCAATACCGCGTCCATATAGACATCGATCAGGTTGTAAAAATCTTTTACGTTCTGGCTGGCAACGGGGTAACAGGTCTTGTCCGGGAAGGTGAAGGCGTTGATAAAGGTGGCGAGCGAGCCCTTCAGCAATTCCACGAAAGGTTCCTTGACGGGATACTTTTCAGAGCCTCCCAACACACTGTGCTCGAGGATGTGCGCCACACCGGTCGAATCTTTGGGCGTGGTGCGGAAGTTGATGCTGAAAACTTTGTTGTCGTCTTCGTTGATGATCGACAATAAGCGCGCGCCCGTGCGTTTGTGCTGGTACAGTCTTGCCGTGGCATTCAACTCGGGAATGTCTTGTTCTTTGATCAGGGTGAAGGATTTTGACATGGGGATTCCTCTTTCGAATGTGGAAGATGGTTTATTTTCTTTTACTGCTGTGACGGGGGCGGGTCGCAGCCACTTCTGGAACCATACCACCAGGGCGGTTAAGCCGCTGAGTGGGATTCCCAGTGCAGCGATAACAAGGATTTGCAGGAGACACAGAAAACCGAGGTACATGCTGGACATGTCGGGCAGCGTCCATTTGATCAGCGCGCCGTTTAGGGCAAAGCTCCACGCAACCGGAAGGGCAAGCAGGAGTATCACTGCAAATGTCAGCTCAAAGGTGATCTCTGCTGCGCGCCTCGGTTCCATTTTAAAGACACCGAGATAGGTGAATAGGACCCACCAGGGTATCGCCAGCGATATAAATGCAGTGGTGGCTATAAAGCTGATGAGGTCTTCCACTCCGGTGATGGAGCTCATGGAATATGTCCAACCAGCGATGACTGCGTAGCGGAAGTGGAACAGAAGTGCGTAAACGATCGCCCCAATGAACATCCACAGGAAGTTTCGATTCCAATTCTTCCAAAGCAAAAAGCTGACGAGTCCCAACAGGAGGAATATGGCGATGAACCTCGGTATCCGTTCCGAGGTCAGGCGGGCTGTCCTTGTTTCAGACATGACTGCCTGTGCACTTTCGACATCTGTTTCCAGTGGTTCCAGGATGATTGGTCGCCCGATGGCTTCTGTATACGAGTTGGCAAGCTGTACCTGCTGGTAGGATTGTGCCTCGATGATTGCCTGAATCTTGCCCGGGTGGGAGCTCCAACATGTCGGTTAATATCCGCCCCTGTGCGGAAGCGGGGATGTTTGTACCCAGCAGGGCTGCGATCGTCGGAGCGAGATCGACCATCTGGATATCGCCATATTCACCGGGACGGATGCCTTTACCCGCGGCAATGAACGGCTCAATGAGCGTGATGGGATCGTGACCGCCATGACCGCCTCTGTCGATCTGCCCGTGGTCAGAGAAAACGATGAGGGTATCCTCTTCCAGGTTTAGGTGGGACGCGATCTCCCTGACGAGTTCATCAGCGCGGGTGGCGGCTTCGTTCCAGCGGGGATCAACGGTGGTCCGCCTTCATAATGCCCGGCATAATCCACCTGGTCGATGTGGATGAGAACCAGTTGATGCTCTCCTTGTTCCAGCCAGGGCAGGGCGGCATTCAGGACTTCCCGATCGGCTGCCGCATCCTCGCCCGCGGTGTAGAAAGAATCGCTCACCGCCTCCTGCGGGATGAGTTTCTCAAAAAAATTGTAGCCGGAAACGGCGGTCTTCAATCCCAGGCGATGGGCGGCGCTGAAGAGGTTGTCCTGGGTCCAGGTGGGCATATCTTCATATTTATTATTAATGGCAGGACCATCGGATATGTCCGGCCAGGCACCGATGAAGATCACGGAGTAGCCGGGTGCTGAATAGGAAGGCGGCTGGCTGTGCATGGTTGCCGACGCGCCGCGCGCCCTGAGTTCTTCCAGGTAGGGCATGACATCCGGCTTTTCTGCGGTATCGGCTCGCAGTGCATCGATCAGCACGATAACAACACGTCGTGTCAGGGGTTGTCCGAGTGGTTTGCCGGGTTGTGGGGGATTAGCGTGCAGGGGTGACCGGTATGCATATAGCGAGTTCATCAACCCGGTTCCCCAAAGGTATGCAAGCCCGGCGATGAGCAGGGAAATAATGATGAAAACGATCAGGCGGATATTTTTTCAAGATGAGGCTCCAAAAAATTCTTCTTCTCTTATGAGGGGATATGAGATCAGGTGCAATTTTTTCGGATTTCTTCTCTCAGCTCAGCGAGTGGTTTTTTGACGCCCTGCTTTTCGTATAGCCATAAGTCCCATCCATTGGCAGGGGCTCCGGTTAAAAACCTGGCAATGGCATGGATGGATCCAACTTGACCTTTGCATTTGATGTGACCATCTGCAAGCACCTTCGCCTGGATGCCTTTCCTGGCGAAGTAGATCGTTTGACCGACCTCCAGCAATCCGCACTCGATCAAGTTTCCAAAAGGGATTCGTTTGGGGCGGATCGGTGTAACTTTCAGGGTTTCGGTATCTGAACGCTGGACGGCATCGATCCGTTTATTCGCCATCTTGATATATTTCGCGTCCCGTTCGATGCCGATGAAATGTCGTCCGAGGAGTTTTGCCATTGCCCCGGTTGTCCCGCTGCCAAAGAAAGGATCGAGAACCACATCCCCGGGATTGGTGCTGGAAAGCAGGACGCGATATAACAACGCCTCAGGCTTTTGAGTGGAATGTGCCTTTGTGCCGTTTGTTTTCAAGCGCTCCCTGCCGGTCGCCAGCGGCAGGTTCCAATCGGAACGCATCTGCAGGTCATCGTTCAATGCTTTCATGGCTTGATGGTTGAATGTGTATCGTGCCCTTTTTCGCTTCTGTGCCCAGATCAGGGTCTCATGGGCATTGGTGAAGCGCACACCGCGGAAATTGGGCATGGGGTTGGATTTGATCCATACGATGTCGTTCAGGATCCAAAACCCAAGATCCTGCATGATCGCTCCGACGCGGTAAATGTTGTGATACGAACCGATCACCCAGATCGTGCCAGTGTCCTTTAGCACTCGCTGGCAGCTCGTCAACCATTGGCGCGTAAATTCATCATAAGCCTGGAAATCCGCGAACTTGTCCCAGTCGTCTTTGACCGCCTCAACTTTTGTCTGGTTTGGGCGGAACAGGTCATTACGAAGTTGCAGGTTATAGGGCGGGTCGGCAAAGACCAGGTCCACCGAGTCTGCGGGCAGGGTGCCAAGGATGGATGCGCAATCACCCCGGAGGATCTGGTTGAGCGGAAGGGAATTCAGCATTGATACCCGGTTATGGTTGTTTCCCGCTCTTCTTCAATTGCGCCGCACCGATCGCTGCACCCAGGGCGATCCCGACCGCCACGCCGACTGGAATGTTGTCAGTTGCAACTCCGACACCAGCACCAATTGCGGTACCGAGGGCGATCCATAGCGCCATTGATTTCGACCGGGATTTTTCCGTGGAGGGAGGTTGTTTTTGTTCGGTCATTCTGTTCTCCTTTTATTGGAGTGATTCCAGGCACCTTCTTGCCAGCGTCGCTGAGACGTCCATCCGGTATTCTGCCGAGGCATTTTCATCTGAGGATTCATGGCAGGCATTCCTTGCGGCAGTTTCAAGACCGTCGGCTTCGGTGCCGTCCATTGCCAGTGTCGGCGATCTGCCCCAACCTCCAACCGCCAGGCGGGTGCGTCCCTTGCCCCATTGAGCCAGCGTGGTGCAGACGATGGGTTTATCGGAAGGAGTGCGCCCAACGGTTTCGAAAGCGAGTTGTGGCATTCAGCGGCATTATTACCTGGGTGATCAACCCGGGAGGTCGCAACGGCAGAAACTCTCCGATATTCAATATTCGCGGCTCGGTGTTGGACGATTGAATTTCGATCTTCACATCCAGCGCCAGCATTGCACACGCAAAAGTGGAACGCCCGTCACAGGATACGAGTGTCCCTGCCACGGATGCCGAATTTCGAAGGTTAAGTGGTGCTTCAAGTTTCAGGGTCTTCTTCAGAGCCTCCGGACAGTGCTCGGATTCAAGCAACTGCTGGAGCGTGACGGTCGCGCCGATCTCCAGATTATTCCCCTTCTTGTGGATGTGGTTCAGACTCAGGGCTTGCAGGTCCACAACTGAGATGGACTCTGCCGTTGTGTGGGAGAGAAGTGTCCCACCGCCGAGCGGAAGAGTGTTGGGTTGGGCGAGCAGTGTCAGGGCTTCTTCAAGGGTTTTGGGGCGGTGATAAGTTGTGATCATGCAATCTCCAGGGAAAAAATCAGGCATCCCAATTATACAGGATGCCTGTGGGAAGTTCATTCCTCGTCCGGATAGACCTTCCATCCGAATTTATCCCTGTCCGCTTCCGGCAGCTTGTCAGGGATGTCCACCAGGATCGCAGTTGCCTGGGCAAGCAGGGTCCCTTCACAGTCATAAATGGCGCTGGTCGCCTCGGCGGTCCATCTGATGCGTTTAACCTGCCGCCCTACGATCCTCAAGGGTTGACCGGTGGGGATGTGTTTCTTGTATTTTATTTTCAATTCCGCCGTATACATGAAATTTGAGTTTTCGGGGTCGCTGCCCATATAGGCACGACCTGCCGCCTCATCCAGCATGGCTGCCGCCACACCCCCATGTAACATGCCGGGATAACTCTGGTAGTGCCCGGGCACGGTGTATTCCGCGGTCACCTCGCCGGGAGCCGTCTCGTAAAAATGCATGTGCAGACCGATGGGATTTTCCAAACCGCAGATGAAACAGGACCTGGAGTTGGGTTGCTTGACCTTCATGGGGAGCTCCTCTATTTTTCCGCCCAATGGATGGCTATGGTCCCGAACATTAATCGCTCAAAACCGATTCTCTTGAAACCGACTGCCGCCATAAGTGCGCTCATTTTTTCTGCGGTGACAAAATTCTCGGAACTATCGGGCAGGTATTTATATGCTTCTCCCGCGCCGGTAAGCAGCCTGCCGAGTGCGGGGATGGTGATATGCATATGGATCCAGATGAATGGTGAAAGGATGTTTTTCTTCGGGCGGGTTGTGTCCAGGATGACGATCCTGCCCCCGGTTTTCAATACACGGTATTGTTCCTGGATGGCTTTGTGCAGATCTGCCACATTCCGCATCAGGAAACCTGACACGACCGCATCAAACGAGGCATCTGCAAATGGGATCTTCAGCGCATCCGCCGCGGACCAGGCAAGCCCTGTTCCATTTCTCCGCCCGATGCGCATCATTTCAAGGGTGAAGTCTGCTGCGGTGACGCGTGCTCCAGGTTGTTGTCGCACAGCCTCACGCGCCAGGTCGCCGGTGCCTGTACCCATATCCAGCAGTGCGGAACCGGGGGTAAGCCCGGCAAGCTGGATGACATGCCGGCGCCACCGCACATCCTGAAACCCGGTCATCAGCCGGTTCATCAAGTCATAACGACCGGCAATGCGGGTGAACATGGATTGTACGTAGGCGGCGCGTTCATTACCGGTCAGTTGTGTCATTGGGCTCCTGATTAATCGTGTCAATTATAAACGCATGTATTCTAATGATTTATCTGTATAATAATGGAATGCGTTTTGAGCTGTCGACGAAACATCAGGTGGTCATCTTTGCTTTCGTTACCGTGGTCGCCTACGGATTACTGCTTCCGTCGACTGGTTTTTATTGGGATGACTGGGCATTTGCGTGGATCGCGGAATTTCTTGGTCCGGCTGAGTTCATACCCGCCTTCCTGCCGTTTCGTCCTTTCCTTGGTCCGATATTCCATGCCACCACAAGCCTCATCCCTCCTGTGCCTGTCTATTGGCAGGTCTTCGCCCTGGTTATCCGGTTCATCCTGGGGGTGGCAGCCTGGTGGTGTTTCAGACAGATCTATCCCACTCAGAACCGGCTGACATTTATCCTGGGGCTGCTTGTGCTCGTTTTCCCCGGGTATAGTCAGCACTGGGTGGCTTTGACACATATTAACCAGGAATTGATCCCCTTCATTTTCTACCTGCTTTCCCTTGGTTTCACATTCAAGGCATTGCATGCGCGGAAACCGGCTGGTTACCATGTCCTCGCCTTGCTTTTTCAAATATGCGGCATTTTTCCAACTGAATATTTCTTCGGTCTGGAAGGTTTGCGTTTCCTGTTTCTGTTTTTCCACTATCAAGGGAGTTACGCAGACCGCATTACAAGGACATTCCGGACCTGGATGCCCTATTTCCTGGTCTGGATTGTTAATGCTGCATGGCTGTACTACTATTACAAATTTGGTCCGTACCAATCCTATGACGTGCTCATCTCCCAATTTCCAATCGGATATGTTTTGGGACAGATCCTGGATGCCTGGTGGAAAGCCGGATTTTATGGCTGGGTGCAGATCATCTTCCTGACATTTTCCTCCCTGACTGCGCCAACCTCTCTCCTGTCGCTGGTATTGATCGTCTTATCGTTTGTCTTTCTGGCGCCTTATCTTCTTCGGCTTGATGGATCGGAAGGACGGGATGAGAAACCGGCTTTTGTGCCTTTGTTGGTCCTTGGTATGGCAGGGATTCTACTGGGCAGGCTGCCGTCCCTCGTTGCCGACCTTCCCCTGAAATTGCAGACAAGCTCCGACCGGTTCATGATCTCCATGACGATCGGAGGCAGCCTGCTTATTGTGGGATTGATCGAAGCCCTGGTAAAAAATCGCCGTGCGCAGACCATCCTGTTTACGATCCTGATCTCCTTCGGGGTGGGACAGCAATTTTTCAGTGCCAACGGCTTTCGTCGTGATTGGGAGACGCAAGCGGAGATCATGTGGGAAATGGCATGGCGCATCCCGGCTCTCGAGCCAAATACCGTCCTCCTGACCAATGAAATACCGATTGATCAGGAGACGGACCAATCCTTTACAGCGATAATAAATTGGATGTATGCTCCAAATTATTCACGTTCCAATCTCCCGTATATTCTTCTTTATACGGAAAAACGGCTGGGTGGTCCAACCATGCCGGATTTGAAGCCGGGCACGGAAATATCCTATTCATTTCGCACTGTGGATTTTCTCAGCGATACCTCCAGCGCGGTAGTGTTCTATAAAACTCCTCGAGGATGCCTGCATGTGATGGACCCTTCGCGCGGGGATGCCCAACTTTACGATAACCTGCCAGCCCACATACGGGACGCCATTCCTTTATCAGACATCTCGCGCATCATTACGGATCCGCCGGCACCCGCTGAACCTGTATTCCTGCCGGAACCTGAGCATGGCTGGTGTTACTACCATGCCAAAGCGGAGCTGGCTCAACAAATGGGAGATTATCAGCAAGTTGTGTCGCTCGGAAACGAGGCCATTTCCCTGGGTTATGCGCCTCGGGAAGGGAATGAATGGCTGGTGTTCATCGAGGCATATGCGTTGACAGGCGATGTGAAAACCGCACAACAGCTGACCGAAAAGGCGCTTACGCTGGAGGGACAGGTTCAGCGAGGGGTATGCAACACCTGGCGGCGCATTCAGGAGTTAGCTCCGGAAGCATCGGATGCTCAAATATTGGCGATTCTTGAATTCGTTGAATTGTGCCTGGTGAATCCAACATGTCTCTTCCTGAAGATCCATCCTTATTTCAAATCTGGTGGCTGGCGATCCGTCCCAAGACCCTGCCGGCTGCCGCCTCCGGGGTGGTGATGGGCAGTGCGCTTGCCTGGGCGGATGGTTCATTCCAGCTCCTGCCTGCTTTGGCAGCCGTGGCGGTGGCACTCCTGCTTCAGATCGGAAGCAATGTGGCAAACGATGTGTTTGATTTTGAGCGAGGGACGGACACCTCTGAACGGCAGGGACCTCTGCGTGTCACGCAGGCAGGCTTGTTGACTCCTGCCCAGGTAAAACGCGGAATGTGGGTCATTTTTTGTCTCGCCGCTTTATGCGGGCTGTATCTTGCCAGCCTGCGGGGGTGGATTGTAATTCTCATTGGATTGGCAGCCATCCTCTCCGCGATCGCATACACAGGTGGACCATTTCCGCTTGGTTATAACGGTCTGGGTGAAATATTCGTTTTCATCTTTTTCGGGCTGGCAGCTGTGGCTGGAACATATTTTGTCCAGGCGGGTAATGTCAGCATTTCAGCATGGTGGATGTCCCTGCCTGTCGGGTTGATCATTGTCGCCATCCTGGTCGTCAATAATCTGCGGGACCTGGAAAGTGACCGCCGGGCTGGTAAACATACCATCGCGGTCCGCCTGGGGGAACGTGGTACCCGTGTGGAATACATGCTGTGCATGGGTGTCGCATACCTGGTGCTTCCGTTTTTCGCTCTGGTTGGATTGATCCCGTGGATGGGGTTGTTGGCTTGGGGTTCTTTGCCATGGGCGGTCAGGGCTGCGCGATTGGTTTTGTCGCAGCGTGGTCGTCCCCTCAACCTGGCGCTTGCATTGACTGGTCAATCGGTCTTTATTTTCAGCGTTCTTTTTTGGGTGGGCTTGTTCCTGGCGAAATTTTTCTAGCCCATCGGGAACCACATGGATCCTAACTCACGAATTTCCACCTGCATAATTTGTGTTCCAGCCAGTCCACTGCAAAATACATCCCCAAACCCAGCAGGGACATGGCGATCACGCCAGCATACATGGCGGGATAATCGAACAATGTGCTTCCGGTGTAGTAAATATAATAGCCCAATCCATATTTTGTTGCGAACAGTTCGGTGATATATAACACCGCCACCGCCGTGCCGATGGATTGGCGCAGTGCGGTCAGGATCGCAGGCAGGCTGGCGGGCAGGTAGATGAACCGGAAGAGCGCGCGCCGTCCCGCGCCCAGGCTGCGCAGACTCTGGAGCAACTGCGGAGGCAGTCCGGCTGCCTGGTCACGCACCAGCACCACGATCTGGAAGAAGAGGATCAGGAAGATGATGGCGATCTTGGCAGTATCGCCGATCCCCAGGAATAGGAAAACGATCGGGACGAATACAACTTTGGGGATCGGGTATAGCAGGTAGATGATGGGGGAGAAGATGCGGTTGAGTCTTTTTGACCCGCCGATCGCCAGTCCCGCTGGCGCTGCTGCCAGAACGGACAATAACATCCCCGCCGTGACCCGCCACAGGCTGACCATGAAGTGGATTGGTAATTCCTTCCCCAATTCCCTGAAGAAGACCACGATCACTTCCCAGGGCGAGGGCAGGATGGGGCGTTGAATCAGCATCGCGGCGATCTGCCAGATGATGACCAGCCCCAGTGCGCCAGGAACACATCACGCCGCTTCATGCTGCATTTCCTTCCAGAGCAGGTCGCAGAGATCGTGATAAGCCCGGGTACCGCGGTAACCGGGTTCTCCTGCCATGGGATTTTCAAAAATTCGCGCGGACCGGTTGGGAGGGTAAGCCCAGGAGAAGGATCCTTTGCCCCAGTACCGCGGCTTCCTCGATGGAATGTGTGACGATGATGGAGGTTAGGTTTTGTTCCTTGCACAGGGAAAATGTCAGGTTTTGCAGGTCTTCGCGTGTGATCGCATCGAGGGACGAAAAAGGTTCATCCATCAACAGAAGGTCGGGCAGGAGAGCCAGTGTACGGGCGATGGCTGTCCGCTGCCGCTGTCCGCCGGATATCTGGGCTGGAAATTTTTCCGCTACTTCGTTCAAACCGAGCCGGTCAAGCCAATGCTTGATGTCATTTCCGGTTTTGAAATCCATCGGAGTGTGCTTGCCATCCGGTCCGTAAAAACCGCGGACGCGCAATCCCAGTTCCGCATTCTGGCGGACGGTCATCCAGGGCAGCAACCCGTAATCCTGCAGGATGAGCCCCGTGCGTGGGCGAGGACGAATGAGTTCTTCGCCGTCGATTTCGATTTTCCCCCGGTTTGGGACGAGCAAACCTGCCAGCAGGTAGAGCAGGGTGGTCTTCCCGCAGCCGGATGAGCCGAGGATCGCCCACATGTCACCCCGCGCTACCTGCCAGTTGAAATCCTGGAAGATGGGCTGGGTGGGGGTATGACCAAAAGTGAGGGAGTGGAGTTGGATCATGATCAAAGTAAAAGTGACAGCCACCATGAAGATGACTGTCACTGGATTATAACGGCAGGGACGACAGATTAGGGAAGAAGTGATGAATTGACCGAGTCTTCGTAGGACACATCCACGGTCAGCATGCCCTTTTCCTTTGCCCAGTTCAATGCGTCGATCCATTCCGCTTCGGTGGGCACGCCCTGGTCCGGGAAGAGGGGCACTTCGAATGTGCCGATCAATGGTTGGGGCACCAACCCTTTATCGCTGAGGAGGGAATTGTATTTGGATGAGTCCAGGTTGATCAGGTCGCAGGCTTCTTCAATGGCAGCCAGGAAGGCTTTCACCGCACCGGGATTCTGGTCGATCACCTGCTTGCGGAAGGTGATCACGCTGAAGCCGTATTCGGGATGAAGCGAGTCGTCCAGCACTTTGACCGCGCCCTGGGAGATCGCCAGCGACGCCAGAGGATCGGGCAGCACACCCGCTTTGAGTTCACCCGATGCCAGTAAAGACATGCGGTCCGAGATCTTGGGCACAGCGATGGTCTTGATCTCATCCTTGCTCAGTCCTTCGGATTGCAATAACCGCTCGGTCACATATTCGATGACTGTTCCCTGCGAAACGCCGATCTCGACCCCCTTGAGTGCCTGTGGATCGGTGATGCCGCTTTGCCCGGAGGCAAGGATGAAGAAGTGTCCGTGTCCTTCCGTTGGGCGCAGGGAGTATCTGACCACCTGCAGTTGTACGGTGTCCTTGTTAAAGAGCATGACCGCCAGGGTTTCATTGACGGTCCCATCCGCCTGTCCTGCCGCGAGCAGTTGATCCCGCTCCGGCGCAGACGCGACCGGCACGAATTCCACTGTAACCCCGTGCTTGGCGAACAGTCCTTCTGCCTCGGCAACATACATCGGCAGTGTGTCAATGATGGGCAGGACCGCGATTTTCAACGTCCCGACATTTTGGGAAGGTGCTTCTGTCGGAACCGCAGTCCCGGCAGGTGCACATGCGGCGAGTAGTATCGCGAAGCAGGATGATCAGAGTAGCGAATTTTCATGCAACGACTCCGAAGGTTGTAAGTATCTATTTTTGTGCAAAAGTGTCGATCAATAACTTGAAATTACCGCCAACAGGATAGAGGATCGGGCAGGTGCACCCGCGCTTGACGTATTCCGCCACCTTGGTGCGCGCTTCATCAGGTGTGCCTGATGCGGTGATTCTAAGGACAAGTTCTTCCGGCACCAGGTCCTTGGCTTTCAATATCTGCTCCCTGGTGGCAGGCCAGCCGAGGATGGATTGGATCTCATGCACCACTTCGTCGGAGACCCCGGAGGCTTTGGCGATATGAGGTTGCTGCGCCATGTACTGGCACAGCAGCATCCTGGATTGCTCGATGGCTTTGTCGTGGTCGTGGTCCACCGAACAGACGATCAATTGCGGGCGGTCAAGGTCTTCCAGCTTGCGTCCTGCCTTTTTCGTGCCCTTGTCGAGCAGTTCCAATGCCCTGTCATTATATTCGGGTGCCACGCAGTAGTTCAGCACGCATCCATCCGCGATCTCGCCGGTCATCTCCATCATCTGGTCGCCGGTCGCTCCGATCATGATCGGTACGTTGCGCGGCTCGCGGCGTCCATGCACCACATCCAATTCGATATCGGTGACCTGGATGAATTCCCCCTGGAAGGTGACCCGTTCCATGTTCAGCAGGCGGTGTAACACCTCCACCGTCTCGCGCATGGCAAGCAGTGGTTTTTTTCTTATGATTCCCACATTCTTCGCCAGCGGATCCCACCAGGCGCCTATTCCGCAGATGATGCGGTTCGGGGCAAGGTCGTCCAGGGTGAGGAGTGTCGCCGCCAGGAGACCGACGTTTCGTGTCCAGTTGTTGATCACTCCGGAGCCAACCTTGATCCGCTCGGTTACGGCGGCATAGGCAGCCATCGGCACGATGGCATCCCGCACAAGGCGGCTTTCCGCCTGCCAGACGGCTTCAAATCCGCGTTCTTCCGCGTAACGGACGTAATCCAGCCCATCGCGCAGGTCGTGGGAATCTTGCAAATAGAGTGCGACTCTTTCCATGATCGGTTTCCTTCCATCGACCGGTGTAAAAAAATCTAAAGGGTGGTTCCGGGATGAAGCGGACACAGTATAGCATAAGACGGACATGATTCATCCAAATTAGTAAAAAAAACAGTCCCCGGAATAGTCGGGGACTGTTGATGACGCGCTGATCCGGGTATTAGAGAGCTTGCAATCGCTTCCACATCTGCGGGGCGAGTTCGCGTGAACGGGCCGCGATGCGTTCCTCATCCATGGTCAGGATCTTTTTGCCCTGCATCAGGATCTTGCCCTTGCAGACGGTGGTATCAACCGTCGCATCCACCAGGCCGAAGATCAGATGCCCGAGGAAGTTCTGCTTCGCTGAGCGGCGTGGGCGGCTGGTAATCCATGATCGCCAGGTCGGCGGGGCGACCTTCTGCGATCTCGCCCACGCGGATGCCGAACTGGCGTTCCACGATATCGGCATTGTTCTGCAGCAGCAGCTGCGGCGCTTCCATGAACGCAACGCGTGGATCCATGGTTGGCAAGCCGGTGCAGCAGATAGGCAGCAGCGCATCTGGGAGAGCATATCGGAGGACATGCCGTCGGTGCCGAGGCCGACCAGGATGCCCTTCTTGAGCAGGTCAGCAGCTTGGTCACGCCGACGGCGTTGTTCATGTTCGATTCGGGGTTGTGGACAACGACGGTCTTGGTGGCGGCGATCGTCTCCATCTCTTCCTCGTCGATATGGACGCAGTGGACGAAGATGGATTTCTCGCCGGTGACGCCCAGCTTGTCCAGGCGGTTGACGGTCGGCATGCCGTACTTCTCGAGGGAATCCTTCCCGGTCCGCAGCATCTTCCGCCACATGGACATGGCAGCCAACGCCCGCGTCCTTGGCGATGCCGACACATTTTTCCAGGGTCTCATCGGAGACGGTGAACGAGGCGTGCAGTCCCATCATGGCTGCGATCTGCCCGTCGCCTTTGCCGATCTTCTTGATAAAGCGCTCGTTCTCCGCGATGCCGCCGCCCATCACGTTGCGGTCGGAGACTTCATAGCACAGCGAGGCGCGGATGCCTGCCTCGCGGACGGCGCTTTCGATCAGGTCAAGCGAGCCATCGCGCATGCCGGGCGAGGCATGGTGGTCGATGACCGTGGTCGTGCCGTTGCGGATGCACTCGATCAGAGGGCATCTGCGCGGAAAGGGTGATGTCCTCCTCGCTCAGTGCCCTGTCCACTTTCCACCACAGGCGCTCGAGGATCTCCACAAAATTGGAGGCGGGTTCGCCCGGGATGCCCATGCCGCGCGCCATGGTGGAATAGAAGTGATGGTGGGTGCAGATAAAGCCGGGCAGAACGATCTTGCCGTCGCAGTCCACTGCCTCCGCCTTCGGGAAGCGTGCCTTCATTTCAGCCGCGTCCCCAACCGCAACGATCTTTTCGCCTTCGGTGACAACCGACCCGTTCCACAGTACCTGGTTATCGCTGCCCAGGGTCACGACAATTCCATTTTCAAATCTGGATTGTCATGTTAAATGCTCCTTTCCTGTTTGCATGTGTTAATTTTCCATCAGCATTGCCAGTTCTTCAGGTGTGCGTGTACGCATGGTGATCGCGCCGGTAAAGCATTTTTGGCGCAGATCGAGCAGCCGATGCACAGGGCCGGGTCGGTGTGCGGGCGGACCTTGCTCATCCAGCGTGATCGCCAGGTACGGGCAGCGGGCGCAGTTGCCGCAGGAGACGCACAGATCGTAATTGAAGCTCGGAAATTTTCTTGACCGGCGAGAGCGCCATGAAGTCCGTGATCGGATGCGGCTGGGCGATGCCGATCAGTTCCTTCACGGACTTGATGCCGCGCTCCTGCATCAGGAAGGCCGTGCCCGATTCGAGGTCACGAATGATGCCGTAGCCGTATTTCATGGCGATCGTGCAGAACTGGACGGTCTTGACGCCCAGCGCCAGGAAATCCATGGCGGCTTTATAGTTCATCGGTCCGCCGTTGCCGGAGATCTCGATCCCCTCCGGGACGGCATTGGCCAGCGTCAGGTACGAGATGGGTGTGACGCCCTCACCGCTCATGCCCACGACGACACCTTCTTCCCACCTGCCGCCTCGCCGGGCGGAACGCCAGGGTGGGGAAGGAGTTGGCCAGCGTGATGCCGGCTTTCTTGTCAGGATATTTGTCCAAGACCTGGCGGATGGCGCGCAGGATCGGGACGATGGAGGTGACCGCCGCGGTCAATTTGAACAGCTTCGGGATATCCGGCGAACCCGACTTCCATGATCCAGTCGATGATCTTGGCAGTCAGCGCTGCGTTCTGTGAGACGATGTCGCCTTCGGTCCCATCGCCGCCCTGCGGGCAGGACAAGGAATATTCGATGCCCATCACGCCGCAGCTTCAAGTTTCCTTGTGTTGGACTGCCAGCCTTTTTGGTCGTTCTCATCGTGACCCGTGACCGGTCCGCCGGTGGAGCCATGGTCAGGCGGTCAGGCCACTTCTTGATCAAGCTGCTCGACCTCGCGGCAGACCCGGTCCAGCGGATGCCCGGAGACATTGTCCGAGTTGCCATAGGTGTGCGGATTGAAGGTGAACATGTATTCAGCCGGGATATGGATCGGCACATTATCAAAGGCGGTCTTCATGATGCCGCCCGCCCAGCCAGGCTCATAGGCTTTGTTCATCTGTTCGAGGCCATCGGTCACGGGGGAGGCGGAGAGCAGGTAGGGCGAGCTGATCTTTCGCCCGAAGAAATCTGTTTCCAGGGAAACAGGCACGGGGTTGATAACCGGGCAATGTGTAATAGGATTTGGTCGCTTTCTTGAATTCCGGCTTTTGCCTGTTTCTTGAGATAGGCATCGATCTCGAGGGCTGCATTCTTGCCGGAGGCGACGGCTTCGACCACCGTCTTTGGACCATTCGCCATGTCACCTGCATAGAAAATTCCGGGTACCTCTTCGCGTGGCAGATAGGAGCGCATCCCGATCGCCACAATGACGGCCTCAAAATCAGCACTCATGCCATCCGTCCCATCCACATCGCGGATATTGGCCGGGCTGAATGTTTGTCCCGTCGGGCAGATGGACCTTCATCAGTTTGATTCCCCAGAGTCCCTGCCCATCCTTCAGAATGCGGGTGACGCGGATGCGGCCATTGACTTCGATGTCATAGTCCACCAGTTCCTGCGCGCTCGCGTGCGGTCAAAGGCATTTCGGAGAGTTTCTCCAGCATGAACAGCTCGACATGCGTCGCGCCGCGCATCTTTGGCTGTGATCGCACAGTCCACCGCGGTTGCGCCGCCGCCAATGATGGCCACGCGCCCTTCAAATTGATACTTTTCCGGGTTGGAGAGCAGATCAACCATCTTGATGGCAAGGTCTTCATTTTCGATGCCAAGTTCGATCGGTTTCCAGAGACCGGTTGTGACACAAACCGCATCAAATCCCTTTTGAGCAAGTGACTTTGGGATCTTCGACCGTCGTCCCTGTCTTGGCTGTGATTTGCCCAAGCGAAAGCAGGAATTCGATATCCGTTTCCAGTCTGTCTTTGTCCAGGCGGTGATCGGGATCAGGTTCATCATCCCGCCCAGTTTCTCCCTGCTTTTCGAAGATGTCCACGCTGTAGCCCAGCTGCCCCAGCGCGGAGGCAGCACCCAAGTCCCGCGGGACCGCCGCCGATGACGGCGACTTTTTTCCGTTCGAGGCAGGACTCGAACTTTGGGATGCCCCCCAGCTCTTTGCCATTTCAACGAGGGTTGCCTGGACCTGTGGGATATTGATCGAACCGTCGAATTTCTTGCGCGAGCAGGCTGCCATGCAGAAGCGGTCCGGGCAAACCAGACCGCAAACGCCCCCCAGTGGATTGGCGTGCATGATCTCGCCAGCCGAGCGCTTGATATCGGACGGATTTCCCACCCGGGCCGCCATGATGAAGTCAAATGGCGAGCAGTTGGCTGGGCAGGCTTCCTTGCAGGGTTTTTCCTCACAGTATTCGCACCTGAGCAATTCGGTCTCAAGTTGCTTTTTTGTCATGAACAGGGCATCAACAGATCCTTGCTTTTCCATGGAACACCTCGCTTGCCTGATTGTGATATGTTAAACAAACTTCAAGTCATTATAGCACCCCGGAATTGGGGCTGATAATGACAAATGAAACCTGGGAATCAGGAATTGTCACCGAATTGGCTGTTCTTTGTAATTTTCCAGGAGAGCAAGGTCTTCCGGCAGGTCCAGGTCCAACCTAGTGAATGGATTTTCACGATTTCCAGGCGTGCGCCTGCCTTCCTGGCAAGCTCGCAATGCCGTTCGAAAGAATTTTCCCCGAAATCATATTCGATCAACCCTGCAGGTGACATCAACAGGGCATTGGTGCCTTTTTCATGCCGGTCCGGGGCGATGACCACTACCGGAGGGTTCGCGCTGCGCTCGATGAGTGCCATGGATATCTGTACCTGAGAGCAGGGGCAGGTCAGCGGGCAGGATCAGAACACCGCGGGTCGCGTGCAATTTTGCCACAACGGTCGCCCGCGTCAATGCAGTATTCAATTGCGGTTGCCCATCTTCCCGCACAGTACGCGCGCCATGATTGCGCGCAATGGTCAGCGCGTGCGGATCGCGGCTCACCACCAGCACCTGCTCCAGTTCCTTCAGACCGGAAAGTGTTTTTAGCGTATGCTTGAGAAGTTTTTCGTTGAGTTGGGTGCGCTCGTCTTCCGATAACGCACCAGACAGGCGGGATTTTCCGCGTCGTAATGGTTTAACAGGGACGATTGCCCAAAGTGTCATGTCAGGTTCCCTGCAAAGTGTAGCACATCTTGCGCCAATCGGGCGCGATCTTCATCGGTTTTCATCAACGTATTTGTAATTAATGTTCGGACTGGCAGCTCTCCGCCAGTTGCGCATCCTCTTTGTCCAGCACAAAGCCGCGTAATAGGTCATGATAATGCTTCGCCACTGCCAGCGCGGAAGGCTCGATGCCAAGTTCCGCGTACATTTTTGCTGCCGGACCTTTGACGGTTTTCCCGCCGATGATGGGTGAGACGGCAACGACTGGCAGTTTATTCGAAAGGATGGGAGATAATACTCGCAGGATGGGATCAATGCTGACCCATGGATTCGATGGGCAGATGATGACTGCCTCTGCGGACTGGATCGCCTGTTCCACTCCATCTGCCGGTCTTGCGGTTTCGACTCCCTCAAAGCGGAAACCTCTTACCTGCGGCTGGCATGCCCGGTGGACAAAATATTCCTGGAAAGGCAGGTCTCCCTCATCTGTTTCCACAATCGTCCGCACTGGTTGGTCGCTCATCGGCAGGACGGTGTGTTTCACTCCCCATGCCTTGCAGAAATCCCGCGTGATCTGCGAAAGGGATTGCCCGTCTTTCAACCGCCGCGTCCGTTCAAGATGGGTGGCCATATCCTGGTCGCCCAGGTGGAACCAGCCTGGTCCGCCAAGCTTTTCGATATTGGTGATCGTCTGCCAGGTTTCGTTGACCCTTCCCCAGCCTGTTTCGGGATTTGCCAGTCCCGCCAGTGTGTAACAAACCGTATCCAGGTCGGGACTGATGTACAAGCCCCAATGTTCAAAGTCATCGCCAGTATTGACGATGATGGTCAGATCTTCAGGAGGCAGGATTTGGGCGAGTCCGTGTGCAAGTTTTGCACCACCGACTCCGCCTGCCAAAGCCACAATTTTCATTTTGTTCCCGATGGATTACTGGATTTCATGACAGATTCTTCCCTGGCTCACTTATGTATGATGACTTGCGATGTATGCATTTCTTTTATCGACGGTTTCATCGCTGGATATCCGATGAAAAACAATGCCTGTGGTTCCCAACTATCTGGTAACCCCAATACCAGGCGTGTTTCGCCCTGTGCATAGAGAGGCCAGCATATCCAATTGCCTCCCAATCCTTCCGCGTGCGCGGCCAGCAGGAGTTGCAGCCCCGCGTTTGCCACTGATTGGATCGCCATGACCGTATCTTCAGGTTTTTGCTCCCGGACGGCGGTCAGGTCACGGCAGAGCAGGATGGTGACTGGCGCTTCACTCAAGCGCTTGAGGGAGTTATTGGCGCGTTTATTAATATCGGATTCGACTGCGCCTTCCAGGAGCATGTCTGCCCGCATGGCTTTGGTTAATGCTTCTCCCAATTGTTGCTTTGATGTTTGGCTCTCCAAAACCACAAATCGCCAGGGCTGCAGGTTGTGTGCCGAAGGCGCATAGGTCGCGGTTTCGATGATTCTTTCGACAACTTCAGCAGGCACGGGATCAGGTTTGAAACGCCGGATCGAACGCCGGCTCCGGAGGAAGATTTGGAGTTTTTCAGCGTTAGTGGGCATCCACGTGCTCGGGGAATATTTTGTAAGTGACACGTACCTGCCCCGGGGTTTTCTTCCAGGGTTTACCATCGTATTTCAGCGATAGGGTGTTGATATGTTCATCACCACCCTTCTCGGTGATTTCCACGACGCGACCGCGGATCTGCAGGTAGCGATAGGGAGTGGTCGGATCCTGGATGACAAGAGCCACCTGGGGGCGGGCGCGCATGTTGCGGTCTTTCACCCGTCCCTTTCGCGGTATTGATGAGGATGTGCGTGCCATCGCTGTTAAACCAGATGGGCGTGACCTGCGGCGTTCCATCCGGCATGACGGTCGCAAGATAGAGATAGGCTCGGGTTTCATCTTTGAGGAGATCGAGATATTTTTCGGGAATGTTCATTTTATTTCCTCGGGGCGTGGTATGAAGAGGGTGCGCATATTTTCGTCCTGGAATGCAAGGATGGTTTGCACATCTTCGGTTGTGCAGCCGATCAAGAGTTTCAATTCGGCATCACGTTTAAATCTATCATAGGTGCATAAGATCCCCGTAAGAGAACGGTCACCAAGTGAACCGAGCCATACATCGATGCCGGAACCATCCGCGGCGGAGGTGCCTTGAAGATAACCATAATCCAGTGGATAGACCAGTCGCCCCACCTGGGATGTGGTTTGCCTTTTGGTCGGTCGATCACGATGGGAAGGGTCTTTGCCAGGTGCGCCATCTGCTCCCAGAAAGCGCGACCCTTTATCCCGACCAGGTCCTTAGGAAATTCGAGGGTTCTCTTCCATGCCAGCCTGGCAGCCTCTGCCCTGTATTCCGGGCGATCTTTCTCAAAAAACCAGTGATTTGTTTCGGGGTATACATGGAATGTTGTCTCCCTGCCCGCGGACGAGAGGGTCTTCTCCAGTTTCTTCCTGCCCGATTCCGATTCGAAGGGATCGTTCTCGGCAAAATGTCCAAGGAACGCCGATCTGGTCTTTTCGTACTTTCCGCCGCGCGTGCCGTAGAACAACACGGTCGCGGCGATATCCCCGGGTCTCTCTTCCACCAGCCAAAGGCTCCAGTATGCTCCCAGGGAAAAGCCGATCAAGCCGGCAGGTTTACCCGTTGCCTGCTTCAACTGGTCCAATCCATCCAGGATCTGCCTGGAGGCTGCTTCGCGATTTCATCTTTCCCCTGAGCTTTTCCGCTTCACGGATGTCCTTTGCGATCCCGCCATCATACAGATCAGGGGCAAGGACGAGGTATCCCTCTTTCGAAAGGCGTTTGCAGAAGGCTTTGGTGAAATCGTTCAAACCCCACCAGGCATGAATGACCAGGATCCCGCCACGCGGGGTTGTTTTGGGTCGAACCAGGAAATTGCTCATGCCTCCATCCTATCTGAACAGGTCCTGTTCTTTCGGGCGGATTAATTCCTGCAGCGATCCTTCCCGAAGGGGATATGGGAATCCGCGTACATGGACGGCTGGCGTGCCCTCCGCAGCCTGTCCCATCACAAGCGATGCCGCTGCAGCCAGTTCGTCAGCCACGCCCACCATGGTGACGCGCAACGTGTAATCGAATAGATCTTTCCAGCCGCGTTCATCCACGACGCCCGGCATGCCGCTCAAACCGATGCAGACACCGACTGTGCCAATTCTCCATGCGCGCCCATGCGAGTCGATGATCATGACGCCGATGTGTTTTCCCGTCCTGGATTGGATTTTCTCCCTGATCGCGCGGCAGGAGGCGTCTGGATCCCGCGGCAGGAGCAGCACCCAATCTTCAGTCGCATCTCCCTGCGTGCCTTTTGGAGAACCGACATTCGAGTGATCTATGCCTGCATTGGCACAAATAAACCCCAGCCGGTGCTCAAGAATGATCGTCCCGGGGCGCACGCGCAGGACATCCCTGCTTTCCTGGAGCATCAATTCTACTACGCGTGCATCCTTATCTGATTCGGCAGCCAGGCTGATTGCGCGTTCCCCCGGTCTTACGTCGGCTAGATTCACCATCCTGCCTTCCGCTTTGCTGACAATTTTCTGCGCAAGGACAAGAATATCATTGTCTTCCAATGTCAACTTCGTAGAGTTGAGTCCCGCGATCAGGATACTCCGCCAGGTCATCGCCCTGGCGGATCAGGGGGATGTCGATGAGGGGGGTCAGGGTAAGGGACATAAATTATCAGCATCCAGATCGGAGAAATGGGCGCCGCCTCTATTTATTCAACACCGGTGATTCTTGATCCCCGCATGCGTGCTCCCATATTTCTTGTTGATACCGATCAGCACACTGGTCAGACCTTCAACAACGACCGAGTTTTCGAGCGGGCCAGCGTCCCAGCCGCGCAAACCCGCGGCTTCAACCAGTTTGATCGTCTCGGCTCGGGCTTCCTTGCTTGTGCCTGTGACAAGTACATCACATTCAAAATCCACGCTGCCCATCAGGTTTTCGAATGAGATATTTTGAAATGCGGCGCAAACCTGCATCTCATCGCCAAGGATCTCTCTTGCTTCCTGTGCGGCGGAGCCAGCGGCGGCATCTGCACAGTGGCAACTTTTGGCGGCACAAGCGGGACGGTCACGTCGATAAGGATTTTGCCTTTTAGTGCCTCCTTGACGGATTCCAGCGTCGTCCGATGTGCTGCATACGGGACGGTCAGTGCGACGATATCCGCTTTTTGCGCCGCCTCAAGATTGCACATCCCATCCACGAACGCTTCGCCCACCAATAACGCCATCACTTCGCTCGCAGCAACCGGCTTTGCTTTCATCGCGTGAGCCGATGAGAACATGGTAGCCTGCCCTTGCCCAGCGATATGCAAGTCCTTTGCCTTCCTTGCCTGTTCCGCCAAGTACAGCGATGGTCAGTAAGAGGGGTAGATCGGTCATGGATAACTCCGTTTGATATATTGGTATGAGGTTGTTATAACTTTAAGGATGGTCGCGTGCAATTGCGAATTCCGCGATCGAAATATCAGGCAAGACCGTACTGTGCGGGATCAGGGAGCGGGACCCCTCCGGATGCCATTTCCCAGATCACCTGGTAGGCTGTCTCCCGCAATTCCGAGTCGGTGTTCTGAATTGCCTCATACAGGTGCTTGATCACGCCTTCGGAGGGCGTCCGGCGCAGGCGATTCAATGCGCCGAGACGCTCATCAGTATTACCATCCTTGAGCGCTTTGAGAAGCAGGTCCGTGGCTGGTACACCGGGGGAGATCCCCATCCCATACTTCCCGGCGAATTCGATCAGCCAGGGGGTTTCGGATGGTGCCGTAAATGGGCGCGGCAGCCTCGGATCAACTGCAGGAGCCTTGCTGTCCAATACTTCTGTTGCCGCCGTTCGGACGATCCACTGGTCATCCTCCACCTGCATCTTCTGCAGGATCTCGGTCGCCCAGGGCTCATCCACCCGCATGAGACCATATACCGTCGCCCGGCGGACGAGGATATCCTTGAGGGTTGCCCCATCCTTGAGCATGGCATATCCCTCACCTGGATCGTTGGCAAGGGCTTCTGCGGCTGCCCGCCGTAGATCGTCATCACCGCTGAGCAGTGTGTGCGCCACGGATTCCATGGCGGTTGGGGATCCGATGGCTACGAGTGCCAGGCAGACCGCCCGGCGTGCGGATATGCTCGGAGCGGACATGCTGGTTGAGAGCAGTTCCACGGCTTTGACATCCCGGATCACGCCGCATCCAAGTGCAGCCAGGGGGATGAGTTCGAAGGACATGGATTGCAAAGCTTGGCGGAAGAAACTGGCGGCTCCGGGGTCACCGCAGATCGCCAGCGCCGCCATTGCCTGTCCGCGTAATCCCGCGGTTTATTTTCGTTCTGGAGAATGCCCGCCAATCCCGCCATAATTCTGCCCCGCCAACCCGCGTCTCAGGTGCCTCACGCAGCCAGCGCGCGGCGGTCAACATGGGTCGTTCAAGTATGGGATCTTCAGTTTTCAACAAACCGTCGACCAGGCGGGTCGCGTCTCCCTGGGCGGCAAAATAACGCATCGAAAGCAGTTTTCCGCCCCAATTTGGCTGGCTGATGAGTTCCTCTTCAGCCTTATATGCAACCATGGCATGTCCAGCCAGGTAACCGCTAAATACCGGATGCAGGAACCGCATTCGGTTATTGGGATATGTCACCAGGAGTCCGGTGGAGGCCATTTTTCCCAGTAAGCCACTGGATGGCGCCTGGACAGTGCCTGTGCCTTTTTTCCTGCCAAGTGGGCTTGTCTTGGACGGTTCGCCATTCCTCGCTTGCCTGTTCTTCACCCGGATTTTCTTCTGCAGGTTCGAATGATTTCACCCAGGCGCGTGCCTTGCGGGGATCAAAGACAGGCTGCATGTTGAGGACGATCTGCAGGGCAAGTGTTTCCAGCGCTGCAATAGGTGTGTTGGCAGGCGCCAGTCGGCGGATGTGGCTGGAAATGGCATCCGGCAGGCGCGGTCCAAGGCTGTCCCCGGCAAATCCGGCCCATACTTTCAGGGTAAGCTCGAGAGGTGTGATATTCTGGTTGCCGGATTCCAGCCAGGCATCCAGCAGAATGGGATCGATGGCTTCGTGTTCTCTCTGCGCCCATGCTTCGGTTGTAATAAAGCGTCCCCATTGTTCGCCCCATTTCCGGATGAATTCCTTCTGCCCCAGCGCATCCCACCCCATCAGTGCCAGTGGTGAAAATCCCAGGTTCAGCAAGCCACCGATCTGTTCAGGCAGGGCAGTGGCGACAACCCGGGTGCGGGGATATGACTTTAGGAGTGTTCTGAGAAACTCCGTGATGTCTTGTTGTCCGTTTTGTGCCAGTTCATCGTAACCATCCAGTAGCAGCAGGGCGCGTCCGTTCTTAAAGCAATATTGTACAAATGTGGAGATCCGTCCATATTCCAGGAAGGAGACCTGCGCGGATGCGGTCTCAATCAGCGGATTGAGGATGTCCTTCGGATCGTTGACCGGCAGGGATAGATCGGCTGCATGGATAAGGAATGGAACGCTTTCGCTCAATCCACCCAGCTGCGGATCCCGGTTGGCGACCAGTGAAGCGATGTGAGCCAGCGCGAACAGTTTTTCCCATCCCGTCCATCCCGATCAGCACGAGGTTGCTCCCGGCGGAAAGGGCTTGTGATAATGTCAGGCTGGGTGCGCGGTAGACCGTGGCGAGCTCAGGCCATGCGGGTAGATAGGGCAATGTCGATGTAACAATATCTTCGACAAGCGCGGGGCTGCCGGGTTCGACGTGTACCGGCGGGGCGATCAGGCGTGGAGGTTGGAGGATTTCATCCAGCGCAAAGAGAGGTGCTGCCAGGTGCATGCCCTGCGCCCTCCGCAGGGTGATTTGGCGGTGGTCATCCTCGATCCCGCTTGCGCGCTGCGCCTGGGCTTCTTCGCGCCGTACAGCCACGCCCTTGCGCCATTCCTTGAAAGCCGGGCGTATGCGTCCAACCAGGATCCAAAACAGGATGCCGATGATAAAGCCGATGCCGAATGAGCGGGGGTCAATTGGAAATGGCATGTTGTTCAATCTGAAAATAGGATCCGCCCGCAGGTGGGGCAGCGGGAGATCTCGCGGCTGGATCGGGCGGTTTGTTGCTGACCGGGAGTGAGGTTCGTCCCGCACGCCGCACAGGCTCCATCGCTGACCGTCGTGACAGCGATGCCGCGTTTATCACGGCGCAGGGTCTCATAGTTTTCAAGCAGCTTTCCGTCGATGGGTACGGTGGCGGCTTTTCTTTCAGCCTCGAGACGTTCGAGATTATGGGACAGGGATTCGTTTTCGGCGGTCAGGTTGCGGGTTTGGTCTCCCAGGTTGGATTCGACACGGTCCAATTCAGCCCGGGCCTCCACCATCTGTGCGGTGGCGGTTTCCGCGCCAGCATGTTTTCAAGCAGGCGGTCTTCCAGCGTCGCAAGATGTTTTTTCAGGGAAGCAACATCATTTTGCAGATCCTGTAATTCCTTCGGATTGCGGACGCTCCCGCCATACAGGCTGGATTCGGTTTGTTCGATCTTGATTCTTTGGGTATTGACTTCCAGTTCCGCCTGCTGCTGGTTCCCTTTTGCTTCCTTGTGGGCGGATTCGGCTGCCAGGAAGTGCTCGGTTGCGGTTCGCAGCTCCAGGTCATTTTCAAGCACCTTGCGGATCGCATCCAGGCGCGAACGCGCCTGGTCCATCTGGCTGTCGATCAGTTGCAGGCGGTACAGTCCGAGGGCTGCGCTCATGGTGTGATTATAAATCTTCCTTTTCCAAACCCGGCTTGCAATTGTGTTACTGGAGCGGTACGTTGAAGTAATTGTAAACTGCCTGGGATAGCTGCGCGAAGAGCGGATTGGCGGTCGTGTCCCAGATGATCTGCACCGGATGGTAGGTGAAGACCACGATGATGTAGTTGCCTCCGGGTGAATAGACGATCGCCGCATCGCTGACATTATCGATGACACCGGTCGCAGGGTTTGTGATCCAGCCGTGCTTGTGTGCGATGCGTGTACCCTCTGGTACGCCAGCCTGCAGGAGGGCGCCCAGTTTATCCTGGACAAGGATCTCGATCATCTGCTGGCATACCTGCTGGTTGATCTTCCCCGGGAAGACTGCCACGAGCGCTCCTCCTCCTGAATCCGCGCATTGGTAAAGGTCTTCGAGAAGCATGCCGATTTCGGAAGGCGTTGTCTGGTTGTAGTTATCGGGGTTGGTCACCACATCTGTGCGGGAATTCGATGGCGTGGTGATGGTTCTCAGGAGCGGCGCGCCCACATAGAAATAACCAGCCATGAAGGTATTTTCAAGTCCAAGGGCGTTCATTTTATCTGTGACCAGCAGGGGTCCGCTATTTTCATCCAGCGCGCTCATGAATTTATCTGCGGGCGGATTTTCGGACCGGCGGATCATGTCGATCATCGAATCGATGGTCTGCTGATCCAGTGCTGCCGGACCGAACTCGCTGAAATAGGAAACCATGATGGGGATCTTCGCCACACTGGAGGCGGTAAATGCCACATCCGGTTGGACATTGAGTTGCTGCCCGGCGTTCTGGGCAAAATGGATTTCCTGTCCGGTTTGCAGGTCAAGCATGTATAGCCCGATCACCCCGTCAAATCCTGATAACCGGATTACCTGCTTGAGCAGGATCTCAAGGTTGTCGGAGGTTGGACGTGCCGCGGAGGTTCGCACCGTGGTCAGGGCGACAGTGCGGTTGGTTGGCGATCGCAGCGCATCGTCGATCAATGTCACTGCGCGATCGATATCCAGCGTTTGACCGGGTGTGCCGGGCGTAAAATTCACAGTTCCCGGGATGGGTTGTGCAGGGGAGGCAGGTGTATCGTAGCGTGTGGCGATCTCATTTTGCAGGTAGGCGCGCAGGCGTTCCTCGGAAAGTTCAGCCACCAGCGGGATATCCTCCGCGGTGGGAGGAGTGCTCCACAGATAATTCCAAAACCCACCCCAGAAGGAGGATCCGGTGCGGGTCAGGTCAGCCGCTGCCAGCATGCTGTCGATGTTAATTTCAAATCCCACCTGGCTTGGGATGATAAGGATGTTCGAGCCGGCATATTGGATCTCGATCGGTGACGAATAGACCTGCAGGACACGCTCGGAGGCCGTCTGGGGATCCACTCCGCCCACCGGAACGCCCCCGATCGTCATGCCGCTCGGGTAACTATTGCGCTGGCGGCTGTAATTTACAAGGGAAAGAATGGTCAGAATAACCGCGCCGCCAAGAAAAATGCCGGCAATTACGCGCAGGATCAGGGATGTAAAACGGTTTCTCATGCTCACCAGGTTATGACAAATGTCATCAAAAAGTATAACATATTCGTTTGGGGCACTTGTGCTAGAATAAACACAAGTTCCCTCCCAGATCATAGCACCGCAAATAATTGAGGGGGGAATTCCCACAACACTCACATGGAAGGATGATAATTTATGCTGCGTTCCTTTATCATCTATCTCTCCACCGCGCCTTGGGCGAAGAACCTGGTTACGGGCTGGTCGTTTGCATGGAAGGCAGCCTCCCGCTTTGTCGCCGGCGAAAAAGTGGAGGATGCCATCCGCGCCATCCGGGAATTGAACGGGAAGGGCATCAATGCCACCCTGGATTGCCTGGGAGAGCACACCTCCACGGTGGACGAGGCGGCACAGGCAACCAGCCAGATTCTCTCCGTCCTGGACGAGATCGACCGTGCCGGTGTCCGCGCCAATGTTTCCATCAAGTTGACCCAGATCGGCATGGGACTGGACGAATCCGTCTGCCGGGATAATCTGGCTCGCCTCCTCCAGCGGGCGAAAGAGCTCGGGAATTTTATCCGCATTGATATTGAGGACACTCCGTATACTGACACGACCATTGCCTTATATCAAGCCATGTTGGAACGGGGCTTTACCAGCAGGCATTTTGGCATGGCGGTTCAATCTTATCTTTACCGCGCTGAGGCGGATACCAAACTCCTGCTTGCGAATAAGACCCCCATCCGCCTTGTCAAGGGTGCATATCTGGAACCAGCCGACAAGGCTTTCCCCAAAAAAGCGGATGTGGATGCCAATTACGACTTGTTGGCCAAACTGATGATGGATGCCTCCCTCGCTGGAGGTCAGAAAGTTGAGCGAGGACGGGCGCATCCCTCCCATACCCGCCATTGCAAGTCACGATGAGAAGCGCATTGAGTTTGCCCTGTCATATACCGCGAAAATTGGGCTGCCGAAGGATTTGTTGGAATTCCAGATGCTGTACGGGATCCGCCGCGACTTGCAGGAAAAACTCGCGAAGCAAGGGATATCCGGTGCGCATCTATGTTCCTTTCGGCACCCATTGGTATCCATATTTCATGCGCCGTCTGGCGGAACGTCCCGCCAATATCTGGTTCTTTGTATCGAATTTCTTCAGGGGGTAAACCTGGATGATGGGAACCCGTTTTCGCTGAGAAAACGGGTTTTTCTTTTCTATGGTTTAATTGACCCATGAAACGCAACCTTGCCCTGGTTACTGGTGGCGCGCAGAGATTGGGAAAAGTCTTTTGCCTGTCCCTGGCTCGCATGGGTTATGCCATCGGTTTGCACTATCGTCATTCCGCGCAGGAGGCATTTCTGCTGAAGAAGGAGATCGAGTCCCTGGGGGTGCCTGCCTATCTCCTGCGCGCCGACCTGACCAAACCTGAAAAGATCGATAAACTCTTCGAGATTGTATGTGAGTTCGATGAACCGCTCAAGGTCCTGGTAAATTCTGCTGCAGTGATGCCTGCCGGGAACGCTCTCGATCTTCCCCTGGAAGACTGGGATGCGGCGATCGATCTCAACCTTAGGGCGCCATTCCTGATGGCGCAGCAGGCGGCGAAGTTGATGACCGACCGGCGGCTTGATAGTTAACGTCAGCGATATCGGTGCCCAAAAGTCCTGGAGTGGATATCCCTCCTACGTGGTCAGCAAGTCCGGGCTTGAGACCCTGACCCGTGTGCTGGCGAAGTCATTGGCCCCCTCGATCCGCGTCAATGCCATAGCCCCCGGGTTGGTCTTGAAGTCGGAGGCGCTCACTCCCGAGGAGTGGAACAGGTTGGTTGGACGGCTGCCGCTCAAACGTCCTGCGAAGCCTGAAGAGATCGCTTCCGCCCTGGAATTCCTGGTTCGCAACGAGTATGTCACAGGTCAGACCATTGTTGTGGATGGCGGTTACTCGTTGATCTAGTGCCATGTATATACAAACCGATCGCGAAGTATGCTTGGTGGTTGTAGGAGAGATCCATGTCAGAACCTGGCGAGCTTGCTGAAAAACTGGATGCTGAAGGGGAGCGTTTCAGCGCGATCTTCCGCGGATTGACCGATGCGCAATGGGACCTGGAGGTTTACACCGAAGGAGAAGTGTGGACGATCCGAGACGTGTTATCCCATTTCGTGACCTCTGAACGTGGGCTGTTAAAACTTTTCCAGGAGATACGCCTGGGTGGGGCTGGGGTTCCGGATGACTTCTCAATTGACCGGTACAATGCCAGCCAGCAAGGTAAGACAAAAGGATTGAAGCCTTCAGAATTGCTGGAACAATATGAAGTCCGTCCGCGCCGATACAGTGGCGTGGGTTTCTGAACTCAAAGAATCCGAACTTGAAATTACAGGACGCCATCCTTATATAGGGAAAGACCACCCTGCGGGAAATGATCAAGATGGTGTATGTCCACAATCAGATCCATTATCGCGATTTGAGAAAAATAATCTGGTCAATCCGATGCACGGATGAAACTGATACGATAGCTCAAACTTCCTCTCGCCCCATCCATCTTTTTTTTGCTGCCTTGACATACAGCCTGGGTGCTGCCATCGCGGATTACCTCGGCGGAACTATTTCAGCCTCCACTTTTATTCTGGGGCTTGCCTGGGCATGGCTTTTGCAGATCAGTATGAACCTTCTGGCGGAGGTTTTCCGCCCCGCCAATGAACCCATCCTGCCTGGTCAAATGGATGCCGGGAGCGCCTTCCTGCGTGATCGCCTGCTCTTCATTTCAGGCGGGATGCTGGTGATCGCAGGTGGTTGTGCTTACTTGCTTTTTCTCTCCGGTCGGGTGACGTTCGCCGCGCTGATGTTGCTCGGTTTTTCCCTGTTTATCCTGCTGGTTTATGCCGTACCGCCGTTCAAATTTCAGCGGCGCGGTTTTGGCGAACTTCTCCTGGCGGTGCATCTCGGTTATATATTCCCCAGTCTCGGTTATATTCTGCAAGCGGGAGAATTTCACCGGTTTGTTCCCATCCTGGCGCTGCCTGTCACCTTGCTCGCTCTTTCTTATTTCCTGGTGATTGATTTTCCTGCCTATGCCGAAGACCTCAAATACGAGCGCGTGACCCTCCTTACGCGTTTAGGGTGGCAGCGAGCCATACCGGTTCATCATGGACTTGTGGTGGCAGCTTTTTCCCTCCTTTTTTTTTCATCGATCGCGGGGATCCCCTATGCCTTGTTGTTACCCGCCTTCCTCGCTCTCCCCTTTGCCATCCTGCAGATACTTCTTTTGCGTGGCATCGGTCTCGGTGCCCGTCCGCTCTGGAAACCGTTGACCCTGACATCTGCCACGCTTTTTGCTCTAACAACATATTTGCTGACTTTTTCCTTTTTCCTCCGGTAATACCATGCCTGAATTCCTGACCCTTCTCCCGCCTGACGAAGCCCGTTCTCTCCTCCTTTCTCATCTTGCCGGACCCCTGGGGGATTCAGAGATGGTCGAACTCTCTGCGCGCTCTTGGGCGCGTTACTGCCTCGGATATATTTGCTCCCCATCCTCTTCCGGAATTTCCGCGTTCCACCGTGGATGGGTATGCAGTTCGCGCCGCGGATACATTTGGCGCGGGCGAATCGCTGCCTGCTTATCTCACGTTGATCGGTGAGATTCCCATGGGCGCCGACGCTGCTCTGACCCTGGCACCCGCGCAGTGTGCATTGATTCACACAGGCGGCATGTTGCCGCTGGGCGCGGATGCTGTTGTCATGTTGGAGTACACCCAGGTCGGGCGGAAAAACGAAATTGAAGTTTTCCGTTCTGTCGCGGTGGGCGAGAATGTCATCTCCATTGGAGAGGATGTGCGCAAGGGACAGGTCGTCCTGCCGCGCGGAACGCGTTTGCGTGAAGCAGAGATCGGCGGGTTGATGGCATTGGGGATTACACATGTGAAGGTGACAAGGAAACCCTGGATCGGTCTGATCTCCAGCGGCGATGAGGTGGTCGAGCCGGATCGTCCAGTGGTTGACCCCGGCAAGGTGCGGGATATAAATTCATACACCCTTGCTGCCCTGGTCATGCATGCAGGAGGGGAACCCATCCGCTATGGGATCGTCCGGGATGATTTTTCCGCCCTGCAGGAATTGGCACGCGAATGGTCTTGCGGAATGTGACGCGCTCATCATCACTGCGGGTTCCTCAGCCTCCACCCGTGACATGACCGCGGATGTGATTCGCACGCTCGGCGCGCCGGGCGTGTCTGGTGCATGGCATCAATACCCGTCCTGGCAAGCCCACAATTCTGGGGGTGGCGGATGGCAAGGCGGTCATCGGCTTACCGGGCAACCCGGTCAGTGCATTGGTGAATGGCTTCTTGTTTGTCGTGCCGGTTATTGAGAAACTATTGGGCGCCCTGCCTCGTCCGCGTGCCATGGTTTCTGCGCGTCTCACGGTCAACCTTCCCTCCCAGGCTGGGCGCGAAGATTGGTGGCCGGTACGACTGGTAAGTCTCCCTTCCGGTGGGGACGCGGGCTATCAGGCTGAACCGATATTTGGAAAATCCAATCTCATCTTTACTCTGGCTGCTGCGGACGGTTTGTTGCGCATCCCGCCTGATGCGACGGGATTGCCGGCTGGGGAGATCGTGGAAGTAATGCTGATATAACTTTCAGTCCTTCAGATACGCATCGAAAAACGCGATCGTCCTGTCCATTGCTGTGGTGAAGTATTTCGAGATGTTATGGTCGTCGCCTTCGTAGATGTAAAATTCATAGGGGAGACCGTATGTTCGCAGCCGGATCGCCAGGTTTTCAGAAAAAGCCAGGGGGACATCCTCGTCATCCGTCCCATGATGAAGTTGGATCGGTCCGGAAAGATCGATCAGGAATGAATTGGCGGAGATGGAATCCCAGAATTCAGGATTTTCTTCGGGGGTGCCATATTCTTCGATCCACCCGGTTCGCCAGCTGACACCCCGCGAACTCGGTGAGGGAGTGAAAGATCCACTCCGACGCCAGTTATAGAGCAGATCATAATACGACCCTACCACACCCGCCCAGATGACGCCTGCCTTGATGTCAGATGAGATTACCATGGCGCGCAGCGTCAGATAGCCGCCCATCGAATGTCCCCACATGCCGATTTTTTCCGGATTCGCCTGCGGATATTGTTTGATGGATGCCACTGCGTTTAATACATCCACGAGATAACCGGGATGCCCATATGCTCCGGTTGGTTCGCCCTCGGATCGATCGTGACCGCGATAATCAATCCGAAAGACGATATAGCCACTGCTCGCAAGCCGGTCTACGTAGTTCACATACCGCTCGGTTGTGACATACACATCCGGTGGAATGTAGCCATGATTGAAGACGATCGCAGGCCAGCCGCCCGTGGGCATCTCGCCGTTGGGGATGGTCAGCAAGGCGTAGATCTTAAGTCCTTCAGAGAGGTAATAGGCATAGTAACGGTTGTAATTGCCGCCTCGTAACAGCTCTCTTTCAATGACAATTTCACTACCCGGGTAGGATGCCTCCCGTAAAGCCACGATGGACATGGGATGAGGAGCGGGCGTCGGCGTGAGGGTGAATGGTGTTGTCGGTGTGAGAGTGGGCGGAATGGGTGTGGACGTTCGGGTAACAGTTGGGACGGAGGTTGCACCAGGTGTCTGGGGGACTGAGGTGGGTGCGCAACTGGCGAGAAGGAAAAGACCCAACCATACCAATACATGTGTTTTCATCGATTTTTCCTATAAAATGGATACGTGCGTATAATAACTCTGACGACATGAAAGTCGAAAATATTATGAAGTTCGACTCGCAGCTAATTCTTGATGGTGCAACAGGCACCGAACTAAATCGACGAGGCGTGGACACAGGACTCCCACTCTGGTCAGCAAATGCGCTGCTTACGGAGGATGGCTCGCGCATACTCCAACAGGTCCACGAGGATTACCTGCGCGCCGGTGCGGATATCCTCACCACGAATACTTTTCGCACACATCGCCGCGCCCTCGCTCCCAGTGGCAACGCCGACCGGGCACTCGAATTGACGCGCCGGGCTGTGTCCATTGCTCGTGCAGCGATCAGTTCTGTCCCGTCCAGCCGACCGCGCTTTGTGGCGGGTTCGATCTCCACTTTGGAAGATTGCTACCGTCCTGATCTTGTCCCGCCGGACGATCAGTTGCAATCCGAACACGCTGAACGTGTTCAACACCTGCTTCTATCCGGCGTCGATGTCTTTCTCATCGAGACCATCAACTCTATTCGCGAAGCGCTTGTAATAGCCCGGTTGGCAGTGGACACTGGCAAACCGGTCATTGTCAGTTTTGTGTGTGGTCGGGATGGCAGGCTTCTATCCGGGGAGACACTTACAGACGCAGCAGGGGCATTGCTGCCGTTGGGGGTGAATGTCCTTGGGGTTAATTGTGTCGCTGCCCCCGACTTGTTGACGCCGTTATCTGTACTTCGGTCCGCCTGCCCGCCAGGTTTTCCTCTCATCGCTTATGGAAATATTGGTTATGCCGACAAGACTGTCGGCTGGGTGAATACCGATGCGGTCGACCCCGAGGTATATTCAAGATATGCTGTTACCTGGCAGGCGGGGATTGTGGGTGGATGCTGTGGAACTACTCCCGCTCATATCGCTCAGTTGCACCGATTTCTACGGGGAAATGAGCGCTGATAATGGTTGCGTCAAATTGAATTCCCCTCTATAATTTCAACAGGAATTTATCCGGGACTTGACCTGTGACAGACAACATCGACCTCACCAACAATGTAGACTTACCATACCGCCTGCGCGAGCACTTTCTATCCGCCTCTGAAATATCGATCTTCCGCCTTCTTCTCGAAATGGCGGGAGACCGGTATGTCATCTGCCCGAAGGTGTCTCTGTCAGACATATTTACCATTGTCCGCCCGAATGAAAACGTGCATTTCTACAACAAGATTTTCCGCAAGCACGTTGATTTTCTTCTGTGCGAACCAAAGACCTTGAAACCCGCCATTGCCGTGGAGATCATTAAATCCGCGGCAAAGCATGCCCCGCGCCCAAGCGAGCAGTTCATTGAGGATTTGTTCCTCTCGGAAGGGGTCCCGGTGGTGCATCTCCTGTTGGGTGAGAAGTATGACGTTCCCGCCCTTGTCAATCTGTTCAAGATCGCGCTGATAAAAAAGAAGGATGCAGAACAAACGCCTGGTCAACCCAATTCTTCGCTCGGAGATTCTGTGCCTTTGTGTCCCTCCTGCGGAAAGATGATGGTTCTGCGTATCCATCGGGATGGTCCCCAGGCGGGCAGGAAGTATTATGGTTGCATGGATTCCCCAACCTGCAGGGGGATCGTTTCGATTGAATGATCAAACCCGGCGATTTAGGATCGCCGGGTTTCTTGTTTTGGATGATTTCCACTGTCCTTGATCATATCCTGAAATTAGGTTGGAATTAATGTTTCTGTGCCGCGGGCGCGGTTAATTAATCGAAATGCCGTTTTAGCTCCGACGCATATTTCATGCCGACGATCGCCCGATTCTCCTCCAGCCAGTCTCCCAGTCTCGTTTTGCATAAAGGTGGGTTCCTGGAGACCAGCAAGTTCGCCATCAAGCCCTCCACTTCTTCGGGGGTTAGCATAACATCCCGAACGAGTACACCGATCAACTGTGCTGCGATCAATGCCAGGCGTGGAGGTGTCTGGAGCAATCGCCGAGCCACACCCACTTTCGAACCGATCAACTCCACCATCTCTCGAAAAGTAAAGATGTCAGGACCTACTGCATCACGGATGGAATCCCCACGCTCGAAAACTGCCTCCACCGCCAATGCAGCGAGATCGTCGACGAAAACAGGCTGAAGACGGTAAGTGCCATCGCCGGGCAGGGCGAAAACGGGGAAGCGCCGTAACAGCCAGGCGATATTGTTGATGAGGATATCCTCCGCGCCGAACAGGACCGTTGGACGCAGGATGGCATAAGAGAGACCGGAATCCTTCACCGTGTTTTCATTGGCAGCCTTGCCCCAAAAGTAGGGCAGGGGGGAGTCCAGTGAGGGATTGGTGATACTGATGTGGACGATCCGCTTTACACCCGCCGAGACCGCGGCTGCCACAAGGCGTCGTGTATTCTCCACCGCTGCAGGTTGTGTGTTGGTTGCCTTGTCGAAGCGTACCCAGTAGGTGTTGACCAGGATCTCAACACCGCGCAGGCTCGAGGTCAGGGATGGGGTGTCCGTGAATGCGAGAGGGAAGGCGCGTACACGCCCATTAAACGGATCAGGGCGATCGGGGTGATTGGTAAGCGTGATCACGTCCGCACCGCGTCCCAGCAATCGTCGCGTGATGTATTTTCCGGAATAAGAGAACGCGCCGGTGACTGCGATCTTCATTTCAATACTCCTAATATTTTTTCGACATTGCCGAAGCCAAGTTTGTCCAGTTTGATGACGGCGCGACCGAGACGGTCGATCGCATCGAAGAAGGATTTTAAAGCTCGCACACGTTCGATCAGGAATTTCCTTTCCTCGTCGTTTGATGTGTTTGCCTCCAGCTTTCCAAGTGTCTCATGCACCGACGCGACCGCACGGTCGAACTCGGAGTTCTGGCGTTCCTTGAGGATCGAACGGATGGACTTGAAAAAATCCGTCTCCGCTGCATAGTAATCCCTGCGGTCAGCCAGTCTGGAGGAACGATGCACCAGCCCGAGCCGCGCCAGTGCGCGCACTTCAGTGCTTACCGCTCCCTTGGTGAGGCCTGTCTGTCCGACGATATCATCCAGTGATAGCGCATTCGGGGACAGGTAAAGTACGGCGAAGATCGCTCCCATGCCTTTTGGAAAGCCCCAGAAGCGGCTAATGTGGCTCAAAGCTTCGACGAAATCGGATTTTATCTGTACAAGGGATGGTTTCATTGTTCCTCTTCAGTTTAGTGCGTTTAGTAATTACTAAACGAAATATACGATAGAGGGCGGTGGATGTCAAGTTAAAAAAGCAGAACGGGACACATCCCGTTCCACCGGTTTGGTCGTTTTACAACTTCAGGATTATCGCTCTTATGGAGTTTCCAGTGCCTGGATCAGTTCCGCCCCATGCAATCCCTGTTCCCGTACCTGTTTTCCAAGCGGAATGGGAACGCGCAGGATGCGCTGTTCCTCCCCGTTCCGAAAGGTAAATTCCACGAATCCATCTTTTGGACCAGGAACGCGCGGAGGTGCAAAGCCGTCCACAATGGGCAGTATCTGCTCGATCAACCTCGCCAGTGTTGCGTCATCGGCAAGATCATCCACAGGAATGATGATGTAGAAGTCCGTCTCCATCGGGATGAAGGTGAAACTTCCATCCTCATGGTTGCAGTTCTCACCATATGCACTGGCATGGGCTTCCGCCTCCGGTATCGCTGCCTGTACTTTGGCCTGGAATTCCCTGCTGATCTCCGGCAGGTCCTCATACGCCCAGGTATAGGCACATTGCCCGGGCGCTGCGGCTTCCACTGCGGTTGGTTCCTCCGTGCTGTTCGAAGTCGGTTCCTTCTCCGGCGTTGTGCGAGTTAGCGCAAAGATTCCCATTCCGGCAGCGGCAAGCAGTGTGATGGGGAGCAGGATTTGTTTTTTCAACATGATCGTATATCAGGGCAGGCGTGGTATCTTCGGTATTTTGGGATGCGGTTGAATAGATTGGGCAGGTCGGGCAGTTTATCGATCAGGTCGTTCAGTTCGGGGGCATAATCCAGCCAGTCGAACAGTTCACCATCTGAGATTGAACGCGGCTGATCGGAGAGTTTTCCGTCAAAGATATCAGCAGCCTGGCCTCCGATCAGGTCGATCAGCCTCGTTCTGCTTTTCAGACTGCAATGCCCTTCAAGGCAGGTGGCAGTCATCTTGCCTGTTTTGGGATCATACGAGACGCCCAGCATACTGCCTCGCACGGCAGCCACACCGCTGGGAGTTTTTACCTGCAATTCGCCCCCTGTCAGGATGATGTAGAGTTTTCCAATGAATAGTTCAAGGAGTGTGAGCGGCTCGTTTTCCAGTTCTTCCAATCCAGGGATGCTGAAAATGGTATTGTGAGCCACCCGGATGATGGTGTCGTCAGGTTTCAGGTCAAGGCGGGCGCGTCCATCCTCACCGGTACGCACGGCACCGCCAGTATTCAATATCTGACCGGTCGTTGCAGGCGCATACTCATCCGCCGCGGATGCTCGCGCTTCGACTGTGTTCTCCATCTCGGTGATCGATCCAGTCCGGCTGGGTGTTGGCGTGAATGTGACTGTTGGAACAGGGGTTGCGCTTGGCGAGCTCGGTGGTGGCGGTGGATTGCTCGGTGGCTGGTTCCACTTCTGTTGGTAGTGGGCTGTGATGCGGGCTTGCAGGCTGCCAGGAGCAGGGTAAATGCCAGCAGAAAGGATGGATTCCGTTTCATGTGTTTATTTTAACGGGTTCTCCCATGAATTACATTGCAAACCTGTTCCTGATTTATGGAACCTCTGGGAGCAATGCCCGGGTCAGGGGATGAAGATCCCGTCAAAGACCACTCCGCTCCCGCCTGAGGCAGCCTGGTTTTGACCCAGCACAACGATCGAAACAGTGTGAACTCCTCGACCGAGGTTGTCGATCAAAATGGATTGCTGCCACAATTGTGTGGGGAAGTAAAGGTCAACGGTTGCGACCTGTATCGCATCCACGTAGATAACTGCCTGCCCGTAGTTCGGACCACGCGCTGTGATCCATTGGAACGATCTTCCCCGGGTGGTGAATGTCACGGATGCATCCGCTGTCATGGCAAGTCGGTATCCGCCTCCCAATGCCTTTCCATTCCAGACGCCACCCCAGGTGCCGAAGCGGATGCTGTAGTTCGTGTCATCGGTAAATACCCTGCCAGGCTTGAAACCATCAAAACATACCTGATACCCTGTCGAGGCGTTCCTCTTCTCATGCAGTACGACGATTCTCACCTGGTGGGACTTCAATGGTCTGGAGAATTGATATGTCCACTCGTACCGGTACTGCGGGGATGCGCGGTAAAGGTCGATTGTCTCCACGGGTGTGCCATCGATCATGATTTTTGCCTTCCCCTGGTCTGGTCCTTTGTAAAGATACAGGCTCAGGGATGCGGTAGTGGCTGATATGTCGAATGAGAGGATCTCATCCTTTGTGGAGGAGCACCGCATTCCTTTTCCATATGCCAGCCTTGTGTCAACACCGGTCCAGGTATTGAAATTAAAATCATACTGGGTGTCGTTGATTACGGTGGTCACAGGGGTGGCGGTGGGAATGGGCGTGCGCGTCTTGGTCGGCTTGGGAATCGGTGTCTTCGTCTTCGTCTTCGTCGGAGCATCGTCGGAGCGAACGTCGGAGGATGGAAGATGATCGTCGCCGTGGGAGTGGATGTGACGGTCGGGGTATGCGTGGCGGTAAAAGTCGGGCTGGGAGTGTAGGTTGGGGATGGCGTACCCGTCAGGGTGCCAAGTGGGGTGTTTGTTTTTCCAGGTGTTGGTGAGTTGAATATCGTCGGTGGTGTATACCCCTGGAAATACGCGATGCCCCCAACTATGATCAGAACCAGGACTCCCAGGAGGATGATCCCCAGGCAGCCAAAGGCGACTGCCAGGATGGGACCTTTGCTTGCCAGCTGCGGAGTCGGGGTGGATGAGTTTTGCATTTCTTACCTCTCTTATACACTGAAAGGACGAGGGATGATCAGGAATGGTTCCCTATTTCAACAGGTCTGCGGCGGCTGCCGCCATCAATGCTGCGCCGCGCACCAATGCTTCCTCATCGATGTCAAATTTTGGATGGTGATGCCCATGATCAAGTCCGCGCTCGTAGTTCGCTGATCCGATGAAATAATAACAACCCGGGACCCGCTCCTGCAGGAAAGCCATATCCTCCGCTCCCATCGTCAGGTAGGGCGTGTTGTCGTGAGTTGCATCCGGCAGGATGCGACGCGCGGTCTCCTGGACGGAGGCGGTCACATCCCCTGCGTTGATCAACGCTGGAGAAAGTAGTTTCATTGTAATCTCGACCTGGCATCCCATCGCAGAGGCAACTCCACGGACGGTTTGTTCAAATCGTTCCAGCACCAATTTCCGGACCCCGGGGTCAAAGCTGCGGATCGTCCCTTCCAGCAGGGCTTCTTTCGGGATGACATTGAATGTGGTTCCACTGTGGAACATGGTGACCGAAACGACCGCTGTTTCCATCGGGTTGACATTACGCGACACAATGCCCTGGACTGCGTTGACCACCTGCGACGCCGCCAGGATGGGGTCGATCGCCTGGTGAGGTGTCGCCCCGTGACCACCGCGCCCCGTGATCTTGATCTTGAATTGTTCTGCGCCTGCCATGACCGGACCTTTTGCCACATGCACCCAGCCCAGCGGTCTTTCGTTCCACAGGTGCATCCCGAGTGCCATGTCCACCTTCGGAGATTCAAGTACACCATCTTTTATCATCATTTCCGCCCCACCGATCTCCTCGCCGTTGTGTCCTTCCTCGGATGGCTGGAAACAGAATTTGATCGTGCCTGCCAGCTGATCACGCTGGGAATGCAGCATTTTTGCCACGGTCAATCCGATCGCTGTGTGACCGTCATGTCCACAGGCATGCATCAAGCCCGCGGTCTGGGAGGCGTACTCCGCACCGGTCTCCTCCTGGATGGGCAGGGCGTCCATGTCGAAACGCAGCAGCAGGGTCGGACCGGGTCTTCCTCCCTCGAGCAAGCCCACCACCCCTGTTTTTCCGATTCCCTTTGTGACCTCGATGCCGAGTGATTCAAGTTCCTTCGCCACGATGCCGCCAGTGCGGATTTCGTTGAAACCCAGTTCAGGGTGCATGTGGAAATCGCGCCGCATGGATTGGGTATAAGGGAATAGTTCGCTGGCTTGCTTGAGGAAATCGTTCATGGTCGCTCCATTCCGGGTGTTTTTGCAATATTTGGATTACGGTAAACATGACTTGCCGAACCGCGTGGACCGTTACCCCTTAACCTTGCGTCCAACTCCCACAACGCGGTCATATCGCCTGTGAAGTTCAACAGGTCGTGTGCTTCCCTGAAAGAAAGCCATTTAAATTCTGTGTGTTCCCGCGAGATGACGATTCGGGCATCTCCCGCCTCAACGCCAAAACAGTACTGGGGGATGACAAAAACATCCTCGCCCCAGATGGCGCTGTTTCGGAACTCGGTAACAGGCACTGATTCGATGGTGTCAAGTTGAATGATGGGGGATGTCCGCGGAATGCCAGTCTCTTCATATATTTCCCGCCTGGCAGCCTCCAGTGGAGCTTCCTGGTCTTCTCCTCCGCCCGTGATCGCCTGCCATAACCCGTCGTCGACCCTTTTGAGCAGTGCGTACTCGATGCTTCCGTCCTCGGTCTTGCGGTACGGGTAGATCAAAACCTGGAAGGGTGCTCTCGACATTCTTGATCCCTGTTTGGGGGCTTACCCGTATTTCACAACGCGGAATTTTTCCTCGTAACGCGGGTTTTCCGCCGTGCTGTCTTCCGTTCGTCGTGAGTGCATCCGTTCCTTGAATTTTTCCACGTCCCCGATCTGGGATTGGTGGTGGAGCAATGCCTCCATTTTGATCTCCCAGGTATCGGTCACGTCCAGGGTTGTGTTTGGCTGGCTGGTCAGTGAACACCAGACTTCGCGTGGCATGTGCGGTTCCAGTCCCTCAGCGAGAAGTTCAGGGAAGTACGCCTTGTTGTTCGCAGCGGGAAATACCGCATCCAGCACGACCTGCCCTGCCGCACGGTGGTCGGGGTGGTTCAAACCGTAACCCGCGAACAGGTTTTGGGGATCGCAGGTGACCAGTATGTCGGGTTTTTCGCGCCGGATGATCCGTACAACATCGCGTCGAAGTGCCAGGTCCGGAACGAGATATCCATCCTCCCGGTCCAGGAAATGGATCGCTCCTGCGCCGATCACGTCTGCTGCCGCGCGTTGTTCATCCCGTCTCAGGCTGCAGAGCACCTCAGGTGTCATATCCCTGGTGGTGGTGTCGTTGAAACCCTTATCTCCGCAGGTCAGCAGGCAGTAGTCGATCTTGTGACCGGCGCGTGCCCACATCGCCAGCGTCGCGCCGCAAAAAAATTCCGGATCATCAGGATGAGCCAGGATGACGAGGATATTCTGTGGGGAGGTCCAGGTTTCGGATGTCACGAGAGGGATTTCTGACTGGGTGGCTATTTCCCGCTTTTTTCCTTCTTCGCCTTCCCGCACGTACAACCACCGCCTTCATGGCGGTCGCAGGGAGCTTCGGATTTTCGCCGCAGTGCTTCCAGTTCATCCCACGGTTGGAGTTCTTCGCGGTCGAAGGAGACGGGGAAATGGCGCTCATCGTTGTCGAGCAGGACCAGCACGGTGTTGCTCATCGGCAGCACGTCCACCACCTTGCCTTCTCCGCGTGCGGTGACCACGCGCTTGTTGCGCTTCGGCAGTTCCTTGCGTGCCGCCACGTACTGTTCGTATTCGTACACCAGGCAGCAGCGCAGGCGCCCGCACATGCCGGTGATCTCGTTCGGCGTCAGCGAGATGCCCTGCTCCTTTGCCATTTTGATCGAGATCGGGCTGAAATCGGTCAGGAATTTGGAGCAGCAGCGTGTTTCAAGTCCGCAAGCCCCCATCCCGCCGAGCAGTTTCGCCACATCCCGCGGTCCGATCTGCCGCAGTTCGATCTGCGGACCCGGGTATTGTTTTTGCATGTCCCGCTTCAGCGATTTCAGATCGACCTTTTCCTCGGTTTCCGTGCTGAACAGGAAGACCAGGCGGGATCCGTCATAGTTATATTCCGCCGCGACGATCTTGACCCCCTGCAGGCGCAGTTCTGCCGCACGGGCGCGGCATTCGATCATCGCTTCCGTCTGTTTTGCCTGCCAGGTTTGCTTGAGCAGCAGGTCGCGCGGGGTGGCGCGGCGATCAATGCGCCGCCATCCGCCGTCTTCGGGGGTGGGAGGTGTCTCCTTCAGGCGGACTGCCACCTCTCCCAGGTTTTTCCCGCGGGATGTATCCACGATGACATGATCACCGACCTGCACGTCAGGCACGGCGCTTCCGTCAAAATGATAGACTTTTCCGATCTTTGAGAAACGTACACCGATAATGGTTGGTTGCATGGGGGCGATTATACCGTATCGAAGGTGGGTGATTAGGTACGGAGGGACGAATTGACTGGTCGAAGAAACTCCATCCGGGGGACTTTTCTTATGTCCATTGACAACAATCCTGAGTTTGGTAGTATAAATGGAATAGACAGGTCATTCCCTTCATAAACCTTCCAACAATCGAGCAGTGGCATCGCGGCTGGTCATAGGGTTCTTTGTTCACCGGAAAGGAGTTCCCATGTTCAAGCGCATCCTGGTCCTGGTCACGATCATTGCCACCTGTGCATTGCTCTTTGTCACCGTCATCCCGGGTCATGCCCGGGATGACCCTCCGCCCAAGAGGACATCACAACCCTCTACCGTGTGGCAGACATCTATGCCGGCGCCACTGGGTCAGCTCCCGAGGACCTGGTGGTATTTTCCGGCGCCCTGTATTTCGGTGCCAACGGGAATGATGGCTTTGGCAGGGAGTTATGGAGATATCCCCTGGTACAGGCGCAGAGCGCGTAGCGGATATTTATGCTGGCGCCAGCAGCTCGTACCCATATTACCTGACCGTCTATGGAACTGCCTTGTATTTTGCTGCGAACGGGAATGACGGTACCGGCAAGGAATTATGGAAGTACACCGTTGCCGGGGGTGCCGTGCGAGTGGCTGATATCTTTCCGGGCGCCACAGGTTCCGACCCGGCTCACTTTGAAGTACACGACGGCATTTTATATTTCTCTGCAGATGGCGGGGATGGGGCAGGCAATGAGTTGTGGAGTTACGATACCACCCATGGCGCCCAACGTGTCGCCGATATCAACAGCGGTATCGCTGACTCGGGTCTTGCTATTCCCGGCCTCCTATAATGATGCCCTGTATTTTTCCGCTGATGGAGGGGATGGGGCGGGCTGGGAACTCTGGAAGTATGACCCCGTCAACGGTGCTCAGCGCGTGGAGGATATAAACAGCAGCGGAGGGTCGACCCCAACCCACCTGGCTGTCTATTCTGGTGCCCTTTACTTCAATGCCTCAGGCGATGAGGGCGCGGGACATGAATTGTGGATGTACGATCCGGACAATGGTGCGCAATTGGTAGCCGATATCTATCCCGGCGCGATCAGTTCCAGTCCCGAGTCACCTGATCGCCTACAACGGCGCGCTGTATTTTAGTGCTTCCGGGCACGATAATGCCGGCACCGAGTTATGGAAGTATGACCCGGTCAATGGCGCCGATCGGGTGGCGGATATCTACCCGGGTGCCACCGGTTCAGTGCCTGCATACCCGGCTGTCTTCAATGGATCCCTGTACTTCCAGGCGAACGGTAATGATGGCGCCGGGGCGGAATTATGGACCTATGGCAACAGCTCGACCATTATCTTGCGTTCGGTCCGGACCCTGGATGGCTGGGTGCTCGAATCCGGCGAGGATACGGGTGTGGGCGGGACTATGAACTCCGCCTCGGTGCTCTTCAATCTTGGGGATGATGCTGCAGATCGCCAGTACCGCGCCATCCTGTCCTTCAATACCTCCATCCTGCCGGATACAGCCGTGGTCACCGGGGTCGCATTCGCCATTCGCCAGCACAGCCTGACCGGTACCGATCCATTCAGCACGCACGGCAACATCCGGTGGATATTCGTAATGGAGCGTTCGGCGCGAATGCCCTGGAGATCGGGGACTTCCAGGCGGTTGCCAGCCGGAACAACGTGGGGACGATCGAGAGCCCACCGGACGTCAACGGCTGGTATATGACCAAGTTGATGACGACCTCCTACACCAACATCAATCCCCTGGGGGTGACCCAGTTGCGGCTCCGGTTCCAGGTGGATGACAACAACGATGGCGGCGCGGATTTCATCAAGTTCTATAGCGGCGATATCGGCTCGGTCGGCAACCGCCCGATGTTGATCGTCATGTATTATGTGCCCTGATCAGGAACAGGGTGGAGGGTCTGCGTGGAATAAGCGCGGGGCAGGTGCCGAAGCCTGCCCCGCTTGTATTTTGCAGGAATATCCTTATACTGATTTTATCCAGTGAGGAGGCGACAATGAAAACACGGCTACCGGATCGGATCATCGTTTTCTTTGTGCTGATGCTGCTCAGCCTGCTCGCGTGCGGGATCCTGAACCTGCCCGAGACAAGCGAAGCGCCGGAGACACAGCTTCCCGGGGAGGTCGCTCCCACGCTTGTCGCGCGACCCGGCGGCAGCACGTATTACGTTCGCGAGGACGGCGGTTCAGCCGCGGAATGCACCGGACTGAGGAACGCGCCCTATCCGGGGTCGGGGACGGACCAGCCGTGTGCGTGGGACCATCCGTTCCGCGCGCTGCCGCCAGACAGTGCCGCGCGCATCGCCGGAGGGGATACGCTCATCATCGGGGAAGGATCCTACATGATGGGCTACGGCGCACCCGGCGCGGAGAATTGCGAAAACGAAGGGTCGTACGACTGCCTCATGTCGCCGCTGCCATCCGGACCGGACGCCTCCCAGCCGACGCGCGTCCTGGGCGAGGGTTGGGATTCAGGTTGCGCCGCGCCCGCCCGAGTTGTGGGGGAGCGGACGCCCGTGGTTCATCGTCAACCTGACGGACGCCAGCAACGTCGAGGTCGCCTGCCTGGAGATCACCGACCATTCGAGCTGCATCGAGGATCACCTCTTCCCGACGGGAGGCTCGAAGTACACCTGTGAGCGGGATAAGGCGCCGTACGGCGATTGGGCGGCGATCGGTCTGTATGCCGAGGATTCCGCCAACGTGCTCCTGAAGGACCTGGACATCCACGGGCTGGCGAACACCGGCGTTCAAGCCGGACGCCTGACCGACTGGACGGTGCGAGAACGTGCGCATCGCGGGGAACGGTCTGGCAGGCTGGAACGGCGACCTGGTCGGGGATTCCTCGCAGTCGGAGAACCACGGCACGCTGATTTTCCGCCACTGGACGGTGGAGTGGAACGGCTGCGGCGAGACCTACCCCGAGGAGGAGTATGTCGGCTGCTGGGGGCAGGAGGCGGGCGGATACGGCGACGGCGCGGGGTTCGGCGGGACGACCGGCGGGCATTACATCATCGAGGATTCGGCGTTCCTGCACAACACCTCAGACGGGCTGGACATGCTCTACACGCGGCTGCCCGACGCGCGGGTGGAGATCCGGCGGACGATCGCGGAGGGGAACGACGGGAACCAGATGAAGGTCACAGGTGCGGTCACGATCGAGAACAGCATCCTCGTCAGCAACTGCGGCTTCTTCCATGACATGCCGTTCTGGAACAACGATGACGACTGCCGGGCGGGCGGGACGGCGCTGCTGCTGGCGCTGAACCCGGGCGGCGAGGCGCGGGTGATCAACTCCACGATCACGGGGCAGGGCGGGTGCCTGGTGACGGCGGAGTGCGCGCTGGACAAGAAGTGCAACGGCGACGAGCGGGCGTTGATGCGCAACGTCATCTTCCAGGGGCAGAAGGTTTTTTACAATCCGGACGAGGATACGTGCTTCGCCTGGTACGACGACGAGTCGTCGCCGCCCATGCCGCGCAACCCGTTCGTGGTGGAGTATTCGCTGGTCAACGGGGTGAGGTTCGGGAACGTGACGCCCTGCGCGGGTCGGGGGGTTCTGTGCGAGGTGTTCACGGGGCTGGCGAACATCGCCATCACGGCGTTCGATGCGCACCTGACGGCGGGCAGCCCGGCGATCGACGCGGGGACGGCGGAGGGCGCGCCGGCGGATGATTTCGCGGGGCAGGCGCGGGACGGGACGCCGGACATCGGGGCGTACGAGCAGTAGGGAGGCGGGGACAAAACGTGTCGGAACGGCATGCGTGTAGGCATAGGTTGAAAGTTGAAGGTCAAAGGTCAAAGGTCGAAGGTCGAAGGTTGGGGAATGGCTTTAGCATGCGGGTGCCGCGCCGCCCGAGCGCGCGTTATTTCGGTTCAAGATGTAAGCGATGGTTGGAAAGGAGAAAATCATGAGTGGTTCTGCGATCAGCCTTTTTGTCTTTGCCATCTACCTGATCCTGGGTGGGCTTGGTTTCGCTTTGATGCCGAACGTGAGCCTCGGTTTGTTTGGGATGCCTGCGACCCAGGAGCCCTGGATCAGGATCGTCGGTACGTTGATGGTCGCTATTGGCTATTACTATTTGCAAGTGGCGAGGAAGGATATCAAGCCATTCTACATGTTGACCGTCCAGGCGCGCATCGGGGTATTCCTGGCTTTCATGTTGTTCGTCCTGCTGAAGTGGGCGCCTTTGACGCTGGCGATGTTTGGAGCGATCGATCTGCTTGGGGCGATCTGGACCTACCTGACACTCCGGTCGAGGAAGGCGGGGACGACCTGAGGTCGAAGGGCGGGGGGGAGGCGTGGCGGGCTGCAGGGGATGCCCTACCCAACACCGGGACAGGTGATGCCACTGTTATACCCGCCCTCCCCGAATGGAAGTACACATTCGGGGAGGGCAAGAATATGGCCCCGTGCAAGTAAAAGGCACCCCTCCCTAAATTGCGCTCTTCAGCAATTTGGGGAGGGGCTGGGGGTAGGGCTCTCAGGGGTGAGGTCTCTGCGATTATTTTGATCGAGTGATGGGCGGGATTTCAGACCCCCTCCCAGCCTCCCCCTAAAGCGGGGAGGAGAAATTTCCCCTCTCCATTTGGAGAGGGGTAGGGGTGAGGTCACCAGGGTATGGCTATTCCGATCTCTCCTTGAAGTAATCCAGCATGGGAACAAAATATGAATCGATCCAGCCTTGTTGATATTGCATGCCATGCGCGGGGAGGTTGGAGTGCCGGATGGTCACTCTGGTGCCATGCCCCTCGGGTACGAATAAAACCTCCAGGAGGGAATCCTCCTCAGAGCTCTCAAATTCACTGGTGCGCCAGAGTTGAAGAATGCGGTTGGGGGGATCCAATTCGAGATTTTTTCCCTGGATGTATCCGTCCCAGGCTTCGAATGGTTCTCCCACTTTGGCGGAGACGCGGGCGGGGCTGCCGGTCATGAGCGAGTGTTCTTTTGAATTGAGCCATGCGGCGTAGACCATTTCAGGGATGGCGGGGATCAATTCGGAGACTTCAAATTCGATGGACATGGGTACCTCGGGGAGAAGAGAGAAGAGAATAGAGAGTAGAGAGTAGTGCAGGTCAAAGGTCGAAGGGTGGATTTACGATTTACGATTTACGATTTTCGATTGAGAGAGAATTCAAATTCATTTTTACCACAAAGGAACGAAGGTACACAAAGGAAATCCCATCCTGCTTAAAATTCCCCTCCCTGGATGCGCTTTTACATCCGGGGAGGGGCTAGGGGTAGGGCGCTATTCCGCCTCGGCTAAAGGCAGCGGGGTGGGGGGACCCTCACCAAGCGTGGGGGTTGAGGGTTAGGTCCCAAGGGGTAGGGCTTCCTGCGCGCAGACCCGCGCCGAAAGATCATCCATCAATTCTTACATTGATTTGTTGTTTAAAGTTTTTCCTAATTGCAGCGATCAGAGGTGTATATTGGTTTAAAAAACTTTGATTCTGTTGAATCAATGCGATAATATCGGACTGACTATAAGGACCGTGTTTTCGCGCTTCTATTAAGCGAAGTTTACCAAGTTTATACTCAGACAATACACCAAGTACCTGTTGAAGTTGTTCATAATGATTATCTTCAATAAACAAACTACTTTTCTCTATCATATCCTGCGTGTCTTTAAGCCGTTTTAAAAACTGATGTAAATTTTCGTCATCAGCGATTCTCCAAAGTTGATCTCCCCTAGATTTCAAATCATAAAGACTGGACCAAAGCTTATTATAAGAAGCGAATTGCTCCTCACTGTATCGTGCAAGGCTTGTTTTCGCAACTTCAAGCTGAGTTCTATAAAGTTCGATTTCCTTTAAGTGTTTATTTTTCAATTCCTCCAATTTTCTTTCAGATATTCGATTAGCAAGAAATCTTGATATGCCAGCTATAATGAAAGCCAAGCCCCCAAGCGGAGCGAAAAACTCAAGAATCAATTTCCATAACGCATCAAAAAATTCCTTTATTGGGTCCATATTATTTTCTCCTCACAACTCTCTCTTAAACGCCCTATTCAAATAGGATTTTAGCAACTCCTCTAACTGTATTTCATCGTCAAACGTATCAACAATTACCTTTCCAATATTCGAATTTCCCGTGGATAAAGAAGGCTTAATCCTGTTTGCCTGTTCCTCAAGATATTTTATGCGTTCAGGATGAGGATGCCTACTTTTACCAATGATAATAAATACTGTATGTCCGTCGATAAGTAATTCGCATTTTCTATAAACAGAGTGAATATGGTCCCCCATCAATGTGCCGAAGATGTCGCTTATTAGCTTTTTGGGTTTTTCCTCACCATCCTCGATTTCGATAAGCGCGAGTATACGATCAGAGTCCTTCCTGACAACGGCAATATCTACCTCACTTAGCTTCGCCCCTGTTCTGTATTTCTCGCCAAACCATGACACTATTTTCCCAACATTGGTCTTATCGCCGTTGGAGTTGTGATGACGTAGAACGTCGTATCCACGTGGTTCCCAGATAGTACTGATTAGCTTTGCCATCCGTGATGTCAATTTACCATCCGCCATCGGAAATTACCTCCATATTGCCTGTATCATAACCTGGAGTATCAATGAACACTTACACCAGCATACATTCATGGTCCCCTTCGTGGATTTTTTTTTCGGGGAGGGGACTTAGGGGTAGGGCTTCTATTTCAGGACCTCAGCAAAATGAACATGCGATGGATGTAAGGAAAAAGGATGTAACCTATTTTATATTCCGAAGATAAGAATTAATTGCTTTGGCAAGCAGACGTCGTCGTTCATCACAAAACTCGTCAAAATTTTCCGGTTTCCAAAGATCCGGATTAGTAGGAATACAATGCGCCTCGAGGTTTGCGTTGTTTGTTAATTTCGATAAATAATCAAATGGAGGTCTTTTTTTGATTTCCTGGTTGGCCTCATTTGAAATAAAAGTCAAATTTGCCACATCATTTATCTCCTCTCTGAATTCCTGCCTGCTGAGTTTGTTGTTTTTTCGGTATTTTTCCGCGTCATCATCAGCCAGCATAAACTCTATGGGGAATAGATGATGAATGTGATATTTCTTTAATTCCTCGATTCCCGTAGCATTTTTTCCTGAGAAATCCTTTGCCCAATTGTTACGTAGAGCAAGATACACTAGCAACAGATATGGATCTTAGCAGGGGTGCCTTCGAAATCTTCAGGATAGAAGATGGTGGATGGAATCTTATCCTTTTTTATCATGTTTCGATACAATTTATGAAAGCCATTCTCGATCGCGGGTAATGAATTCGTAAGGAAGTATAGATCTCTTCGGAGAATGCTTTCGGTTTGCCGCGTATAATGCCCTCCAACCATTGAGAATACAAGCCATCTGATGAAAAGGTCATCTGTGATTTTATTCTTTTTATCTTTTGCTATTGCATACACCATGGGAACCATTGCATTGCGAGTGGTAATCAATTCAGTTCGATCGATATTATTCCGTCTTAGAAGTGTGTTGAGTTTTTTGATTGATTTTTTTGTTGACTTCCAGTGCCTTTCAAGCTGCGCTCTGGAGAACTCCCCTTTCACAACTGATCTTGAAAAATTATCAATGGGCGGCCAGTTGGTTGCAATAAACGCGAGACATTTCATGTAAAAGGACATGTCTGCATTAAAGCCTTCACTTCTCATCTCCCGAATGAAAGTCCGAAGATGTTTTGAGAACCCTTTCCAGTGCGGCACAATTGTGGCTAACTCAAGCTCTGCGGTACCAGGATCTTGCCTTGTGAATTTACTCTTTTAAATATATCGGCAACAGTTGCATAATCATGGTTTTCTAGAATCTGGACGGGGTAGGTGTATTGTAGAATTTTTTCTCTGAACTCCTTGAGACCGTTTTTATGCTTTAATGTAATGTCCTTCCTTGATGCAAGATCTGTTAAAACGGACGATAAACCTAATTCACCAGTCTCCTCTGATAAGACCCGATTAAGTATTATCTCATTGGGGGAAGTGAGCTGGAATCGCTACGCGCTTCGATTGCCAGCGTTTTCAGATTGATAAACAACTTTGGCAGGTTGATTTCTTCTCCTAGCGAATTCATCACTTGTTCGGTGGGTAATATGACGGAACAGAGTGCAGTAAGTCTCTGCTGCCCATCCAATAATAAATAGGTAGGCAGACGTTTTTGGTAAAGATGCAACCGTTCGGGTCGAATAGCATCTCAAATTCACTGCGTTCCTTGAATTCAGGGCGCCAGAGTATTACCGCGCCTGATGGATAGTCTTTTTGAATCGAATCCAACAGCAGCCTTATTCTTTTAGCGTCCCACACAAAGTCTCTTTGAATTTCGGGAATGGCAATTTCACCGGTCTTATACATATTTGTTAGTTCTTTTATTGAAAGATTGGTTGTCAGCTTTAACATGTTGTTGCCTCAATATCTTGGTTTAATAATTATTTTTTTGAGAATAATGCTATTTCTAAATCCCCAGTCTTGTTCGGCAAGGGTCTCCTGACCCCGCCGGGTTTTGACCGGAGGTCTCAGCATTCACCACAAGATCTACCCTTCCACTATTCTTATCTCCTTCTTCCGTCAACCCATACACCAACGCATCGATCTCCCGGTCCGTCAAACTGATCTCGTGTCCAGGTTCTCCTCGAACCGCCTGACAAGCTGCTGAAGTCTCGAGAAGCTTGGCATGGTGTTTTCCGTATACTGTTTGTATGGATGAGCGACGTGATAAGTATACCGCTACCTGTTATCCGGTATCAGTGTTCTGCCAGGTCCGTGTCCCGAAGGTTTGCGTCAGTGGACTCGCGCCATTCAAGAACCTTCGGGACGTTGCTTTCGACTTTCAGCTTTTCCACCTCCTTGACAACTTAGAACATTTGTACTAAAATAACCCCTGTCCCGACGCCCCTAAGGAAGTCGGGACTATTAAATAAAGGACACTGTCGCATGGAACCTGTAACCTTCAACTACTACTCGGATTCCGCCTTAGATAACGCGAAAAAGGGCATTCGTTTGGATTTCACGGTTAAAAATCTACACGAATTGCTCATGGACCACAAAAATAACCAGTCCCAAACCCCGCCCCTGATCACCCAGGCCCAGAAAGGCCCATTCGTTTGGATTTATTTCGGCAATGAGGGGATATCATCAATCTTTCAGCCGAGCTGGCATCCAGGCAGCATCGGCTACGTGGAGACATCATCTCCGATGCATAATTCACCTCTCCGTGCCCTTCCACCTTCGACTTTTGACCTTCGACCATTCACCATTCACTATTCACTATTCCCCATGATTCCAATCGTCCAGACATCCTCCTAAAAACCCCTCAAAAAACGTGCAATTTTGCATAAAAACCGCGCGCTGCCTAAAGGGAAAATGCATTTGAAAAGAGGTTCAAATCGATCATTGAATTTTTCATCCCCCTTCTTGGCTCTTATTAAAACCCTGTTTTTTATCAAAAAATGGCAGTTTTCCCCTCAAAAATGATTGTCTGGACATAATTGAACCTCGAATTGAACCGCGAACTCCTCGCGGCAGGTTTTTTAGCCGAGCTGGCATCCAGGCAGCTCCTTCAGTCTCCGACGCCCCCATTCTCTCCCCTCCGCGTCCTCTTTCACCGCCCTTCGACCTTGACTTTTGACCTTCGACCTTACCGATTCCTCGCCATTATATCAGCGACCATTTCGCTAATGTCGACCTTCGACCATTTACCATTCAGCCATTCCGACCATT